>NZ_JANZKU010000009.1 GCF_025642785.1 Pseudomonas sp. RIT-PI-AD | reverse complement strand
GTGGGGTGGATTGACCCACTGGGCCTCGCGGGCAGGATGGGGGGTAAGTAAATCTGGACACCATGCACCTTCGTTTAGAAAATCAGTAGGTAGGCCTTTTGAAATGAGCCGGAGTAATAAATGCTGGCCTACACTATTTCCCAAAGGAAAAGATCCAGAGTTAGAACATGAAAGGTTGCATGAGGCTGAAGAAAAACTGTAGGTAAGCGGCAAGGGCCATTCGAAGGAACGGACAAAGAGCTATTTGAAGCTTACGAAAAACCTATGCTGATCCAGCAATTAATGATATTAAAGTTTATTTAAGGTCTCCTGATGAGTCGGTAATGCTGCGTGAAAACTGTACACCTTTAGATGCTATTAAAAAATGCAAGAATGGCTTAAAGAGAAAGGTATGCTATGCAGTTAACTAATGATGGTTTGGATAAGTTTTTGAAGGGGCTGCTCAGTAAGGATTTTTTATCTAGTTATAATGATGAAGAAAAAATTATTGAATGCCTAGATTCACGTGATACCGATTCATTCGATTCGGAATGGGTAGAGATAGATAAACTTTTGACAGAGAAAATAGCAGACTCTTCGGATGGTAATCATATTGAATCTATCCAGGAACATTATAGGAAGGCTTTTTTCGAAAAGGTTATTCGTATCACTGGTTCAGCCGAACTGGCCAGCTATGTGTCTGAAGACATAGAGCTAATTATTGGGGCAGTATATTTTTCTATAGAAAATTGTTTTATATTTTCTCTAGTGGATAGCTATATGAAAAATATCGTGCCAGATAATAATATGGCTAGAGTGGATGCGTTGCCTAACTTTTAAGTTTTCCCTGTATATTGCAGCATGATTTTTTTGTCGTGCGGATATGATTATATGAGTAAAGGGCTTAACTAACTGATCTGTAGAGGATATTTGAAGGCTACCGTATTAAGGGAACTCTGAATTTCACTTCCCCAATCTGCTGAAATAAGCCGATCCCGCAGCCCGAGTATCCCGATGAAGCAGATGACCTTCCGACGCCGAGTGTGCCGGCAAGCGCAAGCAGACCCGCTCAGGTTGGCGCGGCCCGCGAGAAACAGGAGCGCAACGCCTGCAGCACGTTCTTGATCGTGGACGCGCAGAGCGTGAAGAACACGGATACGGCGGGCCAGAGGGCTATGACGCGGGCAAGAAGGTCTCGGGGATCAAGCGCCACATTGTCGTCGATACCCGAGGTTTCCCGAATGCCATCGCGGTGACAACGGCAGAGGTGACCGACCGCAAAGGCGCATTGCAAGCCCTGGATCGCTGCAAGCCGACCTTGGGGCAAGTACAAAGCCTGTTGTGCGACAGCGGCTACGCTGGAGAACCATTCGCCGAAGGCGTGCGAGAGGGCTTGGGCGAGCAGGTCACGGTACAGATCGCAAGCGCAGCGAACTGCACACCTTCAAGGTTATGCCCAAGCGCTGGGTTGTCGAACGCAGTTTTGCGTGGCTGGAGAAGAGTCGAAGGTTATGGAAAAACTGCGAGCGCAAACTCAACACCAGCTTGCAGCCCATCCATCTGGCCTTCCTGGCACTACTACTCAGAAGATCGTGGACAGGTTCTTAGACTAACGCTGTTCCGGTCACTCAAAGCCTGCTGCACCGAGGCATCTGGCAAGCCGCCGATCATCGCCTCGCGCGTCGGTGGAGTGGTGATGCACGACAGCCGAGTGCTCGGGGCACGTAGAATCCTCCGCTCGACAATGTCTGGATTCGGATTCGTGGATGTACAGCAGGGCTTCGTGCTCACCCGGCAATGGCGCGATACGCCCAGCGGTACGGAAGTAGAGTTCTGGCTGGCGACCGACGCCGGTCCGCGCTTCATTCGTTTGCCGCACCAGCCTTCGGTGGCGTTCATACCCGCCGAGCAGCGCTCGGAGGCGGAGACGCTGTTGCGCGGCGAGCCTGGCGTCGAGCTGCGGGCGCTGGAGCTGTGTGATTTTTCCCACCGCCCGGTGCTCGGTCTGTACTGCCGCCAGCATCGTCAGTTGATGCAGCTCGAAACCACGTTGCGGCGCGCGGGCATCGAGGTGTTCGAGGCGGATATCCGCCCGCCGGAACGCTACATGATGGAGCGTTTCATCACAGCGCCGGTGTGGTTCGGCGGTAAGCCGGATGGCGATGGCCGGCTGCTCGAGGCTCACATGAAGCCGGCGCCTGATTACCGGCCGCGGCTGCGGCTGGTCTCCCTCGATATCGAGACCACCGCCCGCGGCGAGCTGTACTCCATCGGCCTGGAAGGCTGCGGCGAGCGTCAGGTCTACATGCTCGGGCCGGCGAACGGCGAGCGCGGCTCGGTGGATTTCCGCCTCGACTACTGCGACAGCCGTGAACAATTGCTCGAACGGTTGAACGACTGGCTGGCCGAGCACAACCCGGACGCAATCATCGGCTGGAACCTGGTGCAGTTCGATTTACGCGTGTTGCACGAGCACGCGCAGCGCCTGCAGGTGCCCCTGCGGCTCGGACGCGGTGGCGAAGTCATGAGCTGGCGCGAACATGGCAGCCGCAGCCACTTTTTCGCGGCGGTTCCGGGCCGGCTGGTCATCGATGGCATCGAGGCCTTGCGCTCGGCGACCTGGAGCTTTCCGTCCTTCAGCCTGGAGAACGTTGCGCAGACGCTGCTCGGCGAAGGCAAGGCCATCGATAACCCTTACCAGCGCATGGATGAAATCAACCGCATGTTCGCCGAGGACAAGCCTGCGTTGGCGCGCTACAACCTCAAGGACTGCGAGCTGGTGACGAGGATCTTCGCCAAGACCGAGTTGCTGACCTTCCTCCTGGAGCGGGCCACCGTCACCGGTCTGCCCGCCGACCGCAGCGGCGGTTCGGTGGCCGCCTTCTCCCACCTGTACATGCCGCTGATGCACCGACAGGGTTTCGTCGCGCCCAATCTCGGCAGCCGCTCGCCGGAGGCCAGCCCCGGCGGCTTCGTCATGGACTCGCGACCGGGCTTGTACGAGTCGGTGCTGGTACTCGATTACAAGAGCCTGTACCCCTCGATCATCCGCACTTTTCTCATCGACCCGGTCGGCTTGGTGGAGGGCTTGCGACACCCGGGCGACGGGGAGTCGGTGCCGGGTTTTCGCGGGGCGCGCTATTCGCGGACTCGCCATTGCCTGCCGGCCATGGTGGCACGGGTCTGGGAAGGGCGCGAAGCCGCCAAGCGCGAGCACAACAAACCCTTGTCCCAGGCCCTGAAAATCATCATGAACGCGTTCTACGGCGTGCTGGGTTCGTCCGGCTGCCGCTTCTTCGACCCTCGGCTGGCCTCGTCCATCACCCTGCGTGGCCACGAAATCATGCGTCGGACGCGGGAACTGATCGAGGCCGAGGGCTACACCGTGATCTATGGCGACACCGATTCCACCTTCGTCTGGCTCAAGGACGCGCGCTCGGAAGAGCAGGCGGCGCATATCGGCAACGGACTGGCGCTGCGCATCAACCAGTGGTGGCGGGATCACCTGCGGCGTGAATTCGACCTGGACAGCGCACTGGAGCTGCAATTCGAAACGCATTTCCGGCGTTTCCTGATGCCCACCATCCGTGGCGCGGAGGAGGGCAGCAAGAAGCGTTATGCGGGCCTGGTCCGTCGCGCAGACGGTCGCGAGGACATGATCTTCAAAGGGCTGGAGACCGTGCGCACCGACTGGTCGCCCCTGGCCCAACGTTTCCAGCAGGAGCTCTACCTGCGGATATTCCATCGGCGCCCTCATCAGGACTACGTGCGCGACTACGTGCGGAGGACCCTGGCCGGCGAACTCGACGACCTGCTGATCTACCGCAAGCGCCTGCGTCGCCGGCTGGACGATTACACCCGCAACGTGCCGCCCCACGTGCGCGCCGCGCGCATCGCCGACGATTACAACGACCGGCAGCGCCGTCCGCGCCAATACCAGAAAGGTGGCTGGATCAGCTACGTGATGACGCTGGCCGGGCCGGAGCCGCTGGAAGTCCGGCAGGCCGCCATCGACTACGACCACTACCTCACGCGGCAGCTCCAGCCGGTGGCGGACGCCATCCTGCCGTTCGTACAGGACGACTTCGCCACGCTGGTGGACCGGCAGATGGGGCTGTTCTGAGCGCTTGGCCGTGGGCACCGGCTACCCAGCGGGGGCACCGAAACGAACGATGTGCCGCCAGCCCCTGGTGTGTCCGGTCGCCTCTTCGCTTGCTTTGCCTTGCCTGACCTTCGCGCGGCGGCTTTTCGCACAGCCCCTAGGGCGCGATGTCGGTGTGATCGACTTCGACCACGTAGCCCGGGCCCGCATCGAACAGCACATAGAAGGGACCGTCCGGACGCGTGAAGGTGAGGCTCGAGTCCGGTCCCAGCTCGCCGTGGAGGAGGATGGTCTCGTCTGGACCGATCACGTCCAGGGTCACGCCGGGCGCCGCGCCACCGCCGATGAAGCCGCCGGTGCAGCGGACCCGAGCGGCGTCCAGCGCCTTGCAGGTGCAGAAGGCGCCGTGGCCGAAGGCCAGGGGGGCGGACACGACGAGCAGCAGGCCAAGGGCGGCTCGATACCGAAGGATGGGGTTCATCGGGCGTTTCCTCCTTTGCCGAGCCAGGCGATCAGGGACGGCGAGGCTTGCTCGAGGGGAAGGGTGGCCTGGTGAACGGCGCCGTCCCAGCCCTCGACGGTGATCCATAACCTGTCCCCGGCACTCGCGCGTGGAGGAACCGGCACCTCGGCGATCAAGCGGTACGGATTGCCCGAGAGCAGGGCGCCGGCGGCACGCAGGCTGCGGGGTTGGCCGATGCGTAGATAGGCGGCCTTGATTTCTCCGCTACAGGTTTCGCACAGGGCCACGACGAACGCCTTCATGTAGCCGGCCTGGCCTTCGTCCTCCGGGTCGCCGACTTCCCACTCGGCCAGGCGCAGCGTCCAGGGGCCGACGGCCAGTTCGCCGATCTCCCGCTCGCCGAGGCCGAGCTTGCCGCTGAAGCGTGCCTGGTCGTGGAGGTATTTGGACATGAACACCAGCGGGACGACGAGCAGCAGCGCATTGAGATGAAAACGCCAGCGTTGCCAGAGGCGTTTGGCCGGATGCTCGGCTACGGGGGCGGCGTTGTTCCGGCTCATGCGCTGTGCTCCGCGGTCGGGGCGCCGGAAGGCGCACGGGGTTCGCGCGGCGGGCGCGCCTTCTTGAATGGCTTGGCGGTGGCCAGCGCCGTGCGCTTGGTCCAGATCAGCAGGCCGCTGAGGACCATCAGGCTCAGCAGCAGGCCGAAGAAGAACCAGATCAGCTTGACCGCGAGCCCGCCGAAATCGCCGTAGTGCAGCGGGTACATGGAGTCGATGATGAAATCCGCCAGGGGCCTGTCGCCTTTGAGGTAGGTATTCATCACCCGACCGCTGTAAGGGTCGAGGGAGGCGGATTGGTACATCAGCGGGTACCAGTCGCGTCCGCCGACGTGCAGCACGTCATAGGCGTTCTCGGGCATGCCGATATAGCTGACTTCCAGGCCGGGGATGGCCTGTTCGGCCAGTTTCGTGGCTTGGTCCAGGTCGAGGCGCGCGACGCCGTCGCCTGTCGCCGATGTCGGTACCGCCTCGCGGGCGTTCACCACCGGGGCTTCGATGGGCGTGACGCTCAGTTCCAGGTCCGAGAGGATCGCCCGGAGCAGGAACCAGGTACCGGTGATCGAAATGACGGCGATGAACCAGATCGACCAGATGCCGGCAAGCCGATGGAAATCGCCCCAGAAGATCCGCGCCCCTTGGTTGAAGCGCAAACGTGGCGTGAGGAAACCGCGCCAGAAGCGCTTGTAGACCACCAGCCCGGTGACCAGGGAGGCGAGCATCAGCGGGCCGAGCAGGCAGACCATGTACCAGCCCCAACTGAAGCCGTGAGTGAAGGGCACCAGCCACCAACCGTGCAGCGCCCGGGTGAAGCCGCGAAAATCGAAGTCCGGTGCGCTGCCCTGGATCCGCCCCGTGTAGGGGTCCACGTACAGCACCGCGGAGCGCGCGTCGGGATAAGTCACCGACGCGCTCAGCGCGAAATGCGACTCCTCCGGTTTGCGCAGGCTTTCGACGACCATCGTCGGTTCCTGCTCGGCCAGCGCCTGCAGGATGCGCTGGTAACTGAGCGGCTGGGCGTCGTCCGAGGGCGCGCTGGCGCGGATCTGCGGAGTGGCCAGCCAGACGATCTCCTGGCTGACCACCGCCAGGGTGCCGGTGAGGCATACCAGCAACGCGAATACCCAGATCGGCAGCGCGAGCCAGCCGTGGACGAGGAACCAGATTTTCGAGCGGGACTTCTTGGACATGGGCGGAGGACTTCTGCCGGCAAAGTGGAGGTGAAATGTCGCCCTCACGGAAGCGGCGAGGAATGGCCGCGGTATCGAGCACGCGGGTCTGAAACGGGACATGCCTCACCGGGCCGGACGACCGGGCCGTAGGATACGGACGAAGGGTGGGGACAGGCGCCTGCGCAGATGCAAGAAAATGTGTCCAAAAGCTAATGAGAACGCCTATCGGCTCGAAAGGTTGGCGTCCGATGCCTCCTCGGCCGCTCGTTCGGAACCTCAGCGGCGATGGCTGAGGCGAGCCGGCGTCTTTCGAGTGGCCATGCCAGTGGCCGAACGCTGGCCAGCGTCAAGCTCGCCCCTGTGGGAGCGATTCATCCCCCGGCGCGATTTCGCTGCGTCTTGGTCTCGAACCGCTCCTGCTGCCACGAGGCAGGCTTCATCGCCCCCTCCATAGGGTCTTGGCGAGCCTTTTTCGTTACCGTCCGATCCCGCTCGAGCGCCGCGTTTTTTTCGACGCGAGTTGGAGCGCGGCTTTCCAAGGCTGCCGCAACGTCACGGGCACCGGAGCTTCCACCGTGCAGGGATACGGGCTCGAGAAAGATGATCGAGCGCTCCGAAAAGGGCCGCGCAGCCGCTCCGGACAGGCAGGATCTTTCGTCCCGCGTCCGATGCCATGCATCGTCAAATCGAATCTTCGAGGCGCTTGGGGTGCGGGTTTTTCCGGTTTCATACGTCTTGTAAGGAAAGCATCCGATTTTTTGCGGGATCGCGCTCGCGAGATACGGCTGCATGAATAAAAGGAGTTTCTGCATGTCCCTGTTTCCTCGCCAGGCGGTGCTGTTCGGTGCGGCATCGTTCGTCTTGCCCTTGGCACACGCCGATTACCTTTGGCTGGAGCGCGGCTCCGAACCCGCGGCGTACGCCTATCTGAGCGAGTTCCAGCCAGGGGAGCATCTGCCTCTCGCAGGGCTGCAAGCACCCAAGGCTGCGCTCGGCACCGGCAAGGAGGTCGCGTTGCAAGCCAGCAGCGACGCTTATACCTTGCAGGGGCCGTTCCCGGGCGATCTGCGGGTCACCGCCAAGCGATCCGATGGAAAACGACTGACCCTCTACGAGGCGCGTGAAGGCCGCGACGAGACCCGCGCGGCGAACGACCTGGAGTTGGTCCCCGTCGCGCCTGGGAGCAACCAGTTCCGCCTGCACTGGAAGGGCTCCGTGGTCGCCGCCTCCCAGGTCAATGTCCATACCGGCGCGGAATGGGCGCGAGTCCTGAAGCCTGCCGCCGATGGCAGCGTGACCCTCGACACACCCTTTCCCGGTCGCTACGTGCTGGAGGTCACCGCCCAGGTCAATGGCGAGGCCACCGTCGACGGCCAGCGCTACGACAGCGTGGTGCATGTCGCCACTCTTTCTTTCCAGGTGCCGAAATGACCCTGGCGGCACCGGCTCTGGCCGTGGACAACCGTGCATTACGCCGCCTGATGCAACGCGTCGGCCTGCGCTGCAGCCTGCCGCGGCTGAAAATCCTCGATGCGCTTTGCACCGGCGACAGCGTGTCGGCCCCGGAGCTGCACGCGCGCCTGCTGAGCTGCGACGTGCCCATCACGCCCAGCTGTGTCAGCCAGGTGCTGCGTCGCTTGCACCAGCGGGGATTGCTGCGTCGCGATGCGCAGAAGCGCTACACCCTGGCGATCGCCCTGGCGGAGATGGAGCACGAGGGGGCTGCAACCTTGGACGACGCTGCGCAAGGCCTGGCGTTCGGAGCCGGCCAGGCCTGAAGGAAGGCCGTGGCCAGCGATCGAAGCGCGCTGCTGGCTCATCGGTATCCGCCGTCGCCAAGTCAATTCGGGCGGCCGGATTGCCTCGCTTCGCCGGGCGGCGCGATTGCGTCGCCTGGCGCGGACATATCTCATGCCGGCACGCTGTCGCCGGGGTTGTGCTCGAAGGCCCGCAGGCGCTGCCGTGTGCTGTGCAGGAAGTTCAGGAAGCCCTGTTCCGATTCCAGCGCCGAGTTGTAGTAGCAATAGATCTTGGTGGAGATGCCGGCGGGTTCGTAGAAGTTGCTCAAGGCCACCAGTTTTTGGGCGCGCAGGTGGGCTTCGACGAAATAGTGCGGAAGAATGCCCCATCCGACGCCGGCTTCCACCAGATGCAGCATGTCGTCGAAATTCTCCACGTAACACACCTTGTCGCTGACCGGTCGCAACAGGTTGGAGTAGATCGCCTGGCGGCTGCCCAGGCTTATCTGGCGGTAGTTGGAGAGCGTCGCCACGTTGCTCAGGGTCGAGTGGCACAGCGGGTGTTCGGGGTGAGCCACGATGAAGGCCTTGGTGTAACCCAGCACGCAATGGCTGAAACGGCCGATCTTCAGCTCTTCGTCGATGGTGATGGCGATATCGATTTCCGATTTGTCCTGCTTGATCATCATCAGCGTATCGGCCGGGGAGGCGCGCATCAGGCTGATGACGTTGAACTTGTCCAGCAGCATCTCGGCGACCGTTTCGCAGATCGACGAGGGGATGGCGGCATCCAGCAGGATGCGTAGGTTGCGCGGCCCCTTGTTGAGGTTGTAAGCGATGTCCCCGATCAACTGCTGGTAGTTCAGCAGGCTCTGCATGTACGGAATCAGGCGCAGCGCCTGATCGGTCGGCTCCACCTTGTAACCATCCCGATGAACCAGTTCGACGCACAGATCGATTTCCAGGTTGCTCACCGCGGAACTGACGGCGGTGTGCGATTTGCGCAGGATCCGTGCGGCTCCGGAAATCGAACCCGAGGCGATGACCTGGAGGAACATGTTGATGTGGTTCAGGTTGTGGATAGACATTCCCTTATCCCTTTGGCTATGACGTGAAACCCGCTTCCCTACGTGCCGGCGCTCCGTTTCGGCACTTGAACCTGTAGACGTCCCACGGGACCTGCAGTTGAGCACGAACCCCCGTGTATTGATTAACGTAAAACGACAGATGATTCCGTGACGGCCGGCAGCGTTTGCGTCCAAAGCCCTCTTTTTATGTATTACTCGAGCGGCCCGGGCCTCGCAATCGGGAAATCGTTGGAAGGTCGGAGGCCCTGTGTAGCAGAGGCCTAGCGCCGAGAAAATCCTCATTTTGGATAGGTTTTCCGTGCCAGCATTGGGGCATCTGTGCCGTTTTCCTCCTCTGAACTGGGCTGTCGCGTATGTGCCCGAGTCTGTAAGATGCCTAGCCATTCGAGGCAGGCGGGCGCCATGGAGTAGGGGGCGAGCAGACCTAAATATCTCCCCCTGTATGGCGTTGTTTCAGCGCCTTCCGGCTAGAGCGTTTGGGGGGCGTCGACAGCCAATCGTCATCCGCCACGCGTTGATCTCGCTGGTTTTATCGAAGCCAGCCTTCACAGAATTGCCGCTCTCGCGGCTCGCGATGCACAGCGAGGTGTCGCTTGATTAGGGTGCTAGTGGTCGATGACCATGATCTGGTACGTACCGGCATCACACGTATGCTGGCCGATATCGATGGCTTGCAAGTGGTGGGGCAGGCCGACTCGGGCGAAGAGGCGATAAAGAAAGCGCGCGAACTCAAGCCGGACGTCATCCTGATGGACGTGAAGATGCCGGGCATCGGCGGGCTCGAGGCGACGCGCAAGCTGTTGCGCACCAACCCCGACCTGAAGATCGTGGCGGTCACGGTTTGCGAGGAAGACCCGTTCCCGACCCGCTTGCTGCAGGCGGGCGCCGCGGGTTACCTGACCAAGGGCGCGGCCCTGGAAGAGATGGTCCAGGCCATTCGGCAGGTATTCGTCGGCCAGCGCTACATCAGCCCGCAGATCGCTCAACAGCTCGCGCTGAAGTCTTTCCAGCCACAGAACAGCGGTTCTCCTTTCGATTTGTTGTCGGAGCGCGAGATCCAGATCGCGCTGATGATCGCTAATTGTCAGAAAGTCCAGAGCATTTCCGATAAACTCTGCCTGTCTCCGAAGACGGTGAACACTTACCGCTATCGGATTTTCGAGAAACTATCCATCACCAGTGACGTTGAACTGGCGTTGCTGGCGGTGCGTCACGGGATGGTCGACGCTGTCAACTGAATCGATGCCTGCTGTTTTCGATCCCGGCGCCTTGCTCGCCGCCTGTAGTGTTCGCCCCGGCGTTTACCGGATGTTCGATGAGAGTGGCAAGCTGCTCTACGTCGGCAAGGCGAAGAACCTCAAGAATCGTCTTTCCAGCTACTTCCGCAAAAGCGGGCTGGCGCCGAAAACCGCGGCGCTGGTGGCCAAGATCGCCCAGGTCGAGACCACCGTCACCGCCAACGAGACAGAGGCGCTGCTGCTCGAGCAGACCCTGATCAAGGAATGGCGGCCGCCCTATAACATCCTGCTGCGCGACGACAAGTCCTACCCCTACGCCTATCTGTCGGCCGGGGAATTTCCGCGCCTGAGCATTCATCGCGGCGCGAAAAAGGGGAAAGGCCGCTACTTCGGGCCTTATCCGAGCGCCGGAGCGATCCGCGAAAGTCTCAACCTGCTGCAGAAAGCCTTTCTCGTGCGCCAGTGCGAGGACAGTTATTTCCGCAACCGTACGCGTCCCTGCCTGCAATACCAGATCAAGCGTTGCAAAGGGCCCTGCGTCGGGTTGGTCGATCCAGCCGAATATGCGGAGGACGTGCGCCACTCGACAATGTTCCTCGAGGGGCGCAGCAGTGCACTGAACGACGAATTATCCGCGGCGATGGAGAAAGCCGCGCAGCAGCTGGACTTCGAGCGGGCCGCCGAGCTGCGCGACCAGGTTTCCCTGCTGCGTCGGGTGCAGGAGCAGCAGAGCATGGAGGGCGGTACCGGCGATATCGACGTGATCGCCGCCATCGTCAACCCCGGGGGAGCCTGCGTGCACCTGATCACCGTGCGGGGCGGCCGCGTGCTGGGCAGCAAGAACTTCTTCCCGCAGGTGGCCATCGAGGAAGACGCGAGCGAAGTGCTGCTGGCCTTCCTGTCCCAGTACTACCTGGGCAACCATGAGCGCGAATTGCCCAGCGAGTTGATCGTCAACAGCGTGCATGAGGATTTCCCCACCTTCATCGAGGCGATCAGCGCGACCCGGGGTCGCGAGCTGGCCATCGGCTACCGAGTGCGGGGAACGCGTGCGCGCTGGCAGCAATTCGCCGTGACCAACGCCGAGCAGGCCATGGCCGCACGCCTCGCCAATCGCCAGCATCTCGCCGCCCGGTTCGAGGCGTTGGCCAACGCACTGGGCCTGGAAGAGCCGCCGCAGCGCCTCGAGTGCTACGACATCAGCCATTCCAGCGGCGAAGCGACCGTCGCCTCCTGCGTCGTCTTCGGGCCCGAGGGGCCGTTGAAGTCCGACTATCGCCGCTACAACATCGAAGGCGTGACGGCGGGCGACGACTACGCGGCCATGCACCAAGCGTTGACCCGGCGCTTCAGCAAGCTCAAGGAAGGAGAAGGCAAGCTTCCGGATATCTTGCTGGTGGATGGTGGCAAAGGGCAGTTGTCCATGGCCCAGGCCGTTCTCAGGGAGCTCGCGGTTCCGGACCTGATCTTGCTCGGCGTGGCCAAGGGCGTGACCCGCAAGCCAGGCTTCGAGACGCTGTACCTCAACGATGCGGCTCACGAATTCACCCTGCCCGCCGACTCGCCCGCCTTGCACTTGATCCAGCAGGTGCGCGACGAAGCCCACCGCTTCGCCATCACCGGTCACCGTGCTCGCCGCGGAAAGGCACGGCGCACGTCAAGCCTGGAGGAGGTGGCCGGCATCGGGCCGAAGCGGCGCCGCGAACTGCTCAAGCATTTCGGTGGCCTGCAGGAATTGTCCCGGGCCAGCAGCGACGAAATCGCCAAGGCGCCGGGAATCAGTAAAAAGCTCGCCGAGTCGATTTATGCAGCCCTGCACAGCGAGTAGAATGCCGATTCACCTCGCAGCCCAGCCGTACAGATGAATATTCCCAACCTGCTCACCGTTCTGCGCGTTCTGCTGATTCCGGTTTTCATCCTGCTGTTCTATATGCCCTTCCCATGGAGCTATTGGGCAGCCAGCGCGGTCTTTGCCCTGGCCTGCGCCACCGACTGGCTCGACGGCTACCTGGCGCGGCGCCTCGGGCAGAGCACCGCGTTCGGCGCCTTTCTCGACCCGGTCGCGGACAAGCTGATCGTCGCGGTGGCCCTGGTGTTGCTGGTGGAAGAGCACGCCAATCTATGGCTGACGCTTCCTGCGGTGATCATCATCGGCCGGGAAATCGTGGTCTCCGCGCTGCGCGAGTGGATGGCCGAATTGGGGGCACGCGCCCAGGTCGCGGTGTCCAATCTGGGGAAATGGAAAACCGCGGCGCAGATGCTGGCGCTGGTGATTCTGTTGGCCAATCCCCCGTTGATCAGCATCTGGGTGATTCTGGGCTATCTGCTGCTGATCGTTTCCGCTGCGCTCACCCTCTGGTCGATGCTGCAATACCTGCTGGCCGCCTGGCCCCATCTGACCCGCGAATCCAGTAAGAAATAACTTTTTCGAATCAAGGGGTTGACGGCGCGCGGAGTTCCTATAGAATGGCGCCCGTCACCAAGACGCGGGAATAGCTCAGTTGGTAGAGCACGACCTTGCCAAGGTCGGGGTCGCGAGTTCGAGTCTCGTTTCCCGCTCCAAATTACGATCCGCAGATACTCGAAATGTCTGTAGATTGTTGAAAAAAGGGCCGAAAGGCCCTTTTTTTATTCCTGCGATTTGTACTGAAACCGCCCTAGACCAGCGTTTTTCAAGTCCTCGATTTGAGGGCAAGATGTGGGGCAAATTGTCGCTGGAGCCGAGGGGCGTCATGACGAACGTCGAGCCCGGGTCGCAACCTTGACACTCCACGATGCTTCTCCTACCCGGTCGTCCGCCAGGCCAAGCGGCCGGCAACTTTCCGTCTCAAGACCCGCCGCAAGCAGGAACGACACGCTATCGGCTTAGCCGCCGAGCACGCCTTCAAGGCGATGTCAGGCCGCATCACCTCCGGCGCACTCTGCGTTCTCTAAAGTAGTCGAGCAGGACCATTCTTTAGGTGGCGATGTGCAAGCCCGATGGCTGCGCGCGAAGTCATGCCGTCGTTTGTAAGGCGTGAACGACTTGGACCGGTTTTCCTGATGGTCGGAATGCCGTTCTATACGGCTAGAGCCGCGTGCATGCTCGCCAACTTGATACAGGTTTCCTCGTATTCGCTGGCCGGGTCGGAGGTTCGTACGATGCCGCAGCCGGCGAATAGCCGGGCTTGCTTGCCATCCAGCAACGCCGAGCGCAAACCGACGATGAATTCGCCGTTGCCCCTCCCATCGAGCCAGCCCAACGGCGCGGCATACCAGCCGCGGTCGAAGCCCTCGAACTGACGGATATGTTCCAGGGCCTGCCGCCGCTCATGGCCACCGACGGCAGGGGTTGGATGCAGCGTTTCGACCACTTGCAGCAGGCTGGCTCGATCGCGCAGTTGGCCTTCGATTACCGTGCTCAGGTGTTGAACCCGACTCAGGCGTTGAATGGAAGGGGCCGCCGGTACCTGCAATTGGCTGACCCAGGGTGCCAGGTCGCTCTGGATGATCTGCACCACCAGTGCATGTTCGTGGCGGTTCTTTTCGCAGTCCATCAGCGCTTGCGCCAGCGCGGCGTCTCGCCCTGGGTCCGGACTGCGGCGGGTAGTGCCGGCCAACGCCAAGGTTTGCAGATGGCCGTCGTGCAGTTTGGCCAGGCGCTCCGGCGAGGCGCCAATGAAGCAGCTTTGCTGCCGGCGGAAGGCGAACAGGTAGGCGGAGGGGTCGTTGCTGGCCAGCCGCGCCAGGGTCCGGCCAGGGCTGACGGGGTGGGAAAACTCGCTGACCACTTCCCGCGCCAGTACCACCTTTTTCATCGAGGTGTTGCGCAGCACGTCCAGGGCCTGGGCGATTTTGCTTTCCCAGCAGGCCTGTGGCAGCAACTGGTCGCGTACATGCTGCGGCGCCGCCGTGGTAGCCGGCGGCGACAGGTAGCGATCCATCAGGCCGTGCCATTCATTCAGCACATGTTCGCAGCGCAGACTGGCCACGTCCGAAGGGCCGATCCGCTGTTGGCACAGCAGCCAACAGCGATCGCCTTCGCGTATCAGCAGCAGGGTCATCAGCAGCATCGAGGCGTCGTCGAATCCCTGCCAGGCACCGCCGGCCTTGGCCTGATGATCGAAGCGAAAGCCGCCGCAGAGGGTGGGGGGCTGCGGGCCGTGGATCACCGCGCCGCGCAGCCACTGCTGCCATTGCCGATCCACCGCGACGAAACGCTGCTCGCCGGCGCCGCTCAGCTCTGCGGCCACTCCCCAGCCGAACAGGCTCCTGCCGCCCTCGGCCGCCCGCCAGAACAGACTTTCGGCATGAGGCCGGTCGACCCGGCAAAACAGTTCCAGCAGGTCCATCGGGCTGATCGTCAGGGCATAGCTGGCCAGTACCGGCGCGTCTTGCGCGGCGGCACGTCGCCGGGCCTGCTCGAACACCTGGGTCAACCCTTCGACGTGTTCGTCCAACCGTGCAAAGGCGCTCATGCCAGGGTTCTCGTGGCGCGCCAGTGCAGCACCTGCTGGGCGATGCACCAGTGAATGATCTGGGCGAACAGGGTTTCCATGAAGTGCGCGTCCAGCCCGGCTTCCTCGGCCCATTGGCGCCGCTGCGGGAGCATCTGCTCCACGCGTTCGGGGGCGGGAATGCTGCTTTCCGTCGGTTTGTAGCGGGCGGCGGCTTTGACGTAAGCCATGCGCTGGCGCATGAGTTCGACGATCTGGTGGTCCAGTGAATCGATGGCGATCCGGATGTCCGGCAGGCCTTCGCAAGCGTCAGGGGTTTTCATCGGCAGGGTTCCTCGGGAGCGGGCGATGTGAGCGGGCGACGGCCGAGCAGGGCGGTCGCCAGGGCGTCGAACAGCGCCTGGCGCTGTTCGATCAGGTAGAAGTGTTCGCCATCCCAGCGCCGCAGGTGCAGTGGCTGGAGGCTGGCGGCTTGCCAGGCGAGGGCTTCGTCGAGGTCGATCTCCGGGTCTTGCTCGGGGTAGAACACCTCGATCCGGCTGTCGAGCGGCAGCGGTTGCGCGCGGCGGTAGGTCTCGACGATGCGGTAGTCGTTGCGCAGGCTGGGCAGGAACAGCTCTCGCTGGGCCGGGTCTTCCAGCAATGGATGGGGACGGCCGGACAGGCGCCGCACATCGTCCAGCAAGGCGGCGTCCGGCCCGCTGTGCAACTGCCCGCCGCGTTGGCATTGCGGGGCCGGGTGGGCGGAGATGAACAGGTGCTCGACGGCGATCGCCTGCCGCTCCAGGCGTATCGCCACTTCATACGCCGCCACGGCGCCGAGGCTATGGCCGAACAAGGCCAGGGGGCGATCGGCATAACCCCGTAGCGCCTGGCTGGCGGCCTCGGCGAGGCTGTGCATGTCGGTCAGGCAGGGCTCGCAGAAGCGGTCTTCGCGCCCCGGATACTGGATGGCCAACAGGTCGATATCGGCGGGCAGGGCAGCGGCCCAGTCGCGGAAAAAACTCGCACTGCCGCCGGCATGGGCGAAGCACACCAGGCGCCAGCGCGGCATCGGCGAGAGGCGATAGGGGCGCACCCAGCGCTCGTCCAGGGGCATCATGAGGCGAGGCCCCCGCGATGGGCGGCCAGCCAGGCCAGGCGCAGGCTTTCCCGCAAATCCTTGCGGCTGACCTTACCGACGCCGGTCTGCGGAAAGCGGGGGACGAATTCGATGCGGTCCGGCACCTTGAACGCGGCCAGGCCCTGGCTGCGCAGGTGCTGCTTGAGGCCAAACGCCGATGGCGCAGGATCGCGGGCGACGATGAAGGCGCAGGTGGATTCGCCGAGCACCGCATCGGGCATCGCCACCAGGGCCGCGTCATGCACCTGGGGATGGTTGATCAGCAGGTTTTCCACTTCCTCGGCGGCGACTTTCTCGCCGCCCCGGTTGATCTGGTCCTTGTCCCGCCCCTCGACCACCAGGTAACCCTCGGCGGTACGCCGTACCCGGTCGCCGCTGCAATAGAAACCGTCGGCGGTGAAGGCTTTGGCATTGTGTTCGGGCAGGCGGTAATAACCGCGAATGGTGTAGGGCCCACGCACTTGCAACTCGCCGACCTCACCGTCGGGCACCGGCTGTCCCCGTTCGTCGACGATGCGCACTTCGTCGTCGGCGCAAAGCGGGCGGCCCTGGGTGTGCAGGATCAGGTCCTCGCGGTCGTCGAGGCGCGTATAGCAGAGCAGCCCCTCGGCCATGCCCAGCACTTGCTGCAGGGTGCAGCCGAGGGTCGGCGCGACCCGCGCCGCGGCGGTGCTCAGCAGTTTCGCCCCGCCGACCTGCAACAGCCGCAGGCTCGACAGATCGGCCTGGCGCTGGGCCTGGGCATCGAGCCAGAGCATGGCCAGCGGCGGCACCAGTGCGGTGACGGTGACCCGCTCCGCGCTGATCAGGGCAAAGCAGGTGTCCGGGTCGGAGCGCCGGGTGCACACCACCCGGCCGCCGGCCAGCAGGGTGCCGATCACGCCCGGGCAGCACAGGGTGAAGTTGTGCGCCATCGGCAGGGCCGTGAGGTACACGCTGCGGGCGTCCAGGCCGCAGACCGCGCTGCTGGCGCGCACGTTGTAGAGGTATTCGGCGTGCCGGCGCGGAATCAGCTTGGGCGTGCCGGTGGTGCCGCCGGATAACTGGAAGCAGGCCACCGCGTCGGCGCGGCCGGCGTCCTGCTCCAGCGGTTCGTTGCGATACAGCTCGTCCAGGGCGGTGAATTCCTCGGCGCCACCGTCGATCACGACATATTGCAACTGCGGGTTGGCCGCGAGCAGCTGGCGCGCCATCTGCCGGCAATCGAAGCCTTCCAGTTGAGCGCAACCAATGTAGGTCGTGGCCTGGGCAAAGCGACAAAAGCCACCGATCTCGTGCTGGCGATGGGCGGGCAGGGCGAGAATCGGCCGGGCGCCCAGGCGAAACAAGGCAAAACACACCTCGATAAAGGCGCTGCCGTTGGGCAAGTGCACGACCACGTTGTCACCGGCTTGGACGCCAAGTGCGCGCAACCCACCGGCGAGGCGTCGACAGCGTTCCGCCAGGCTGCGGTAGTTCAGGTACAGGGGGCCGTCGGTAATCGCGATCGCCGAGGGTGTGCGAGCGGCGGCGGCATCCAGGGCGTGGGCGAATGTCTGGTCCTGCCAGTAGCCGGCCCGGCGATAGCGCTCGGCGAAGGCTGGCGGCCAGTCCGGCGCGTCGTCGAAAGCGTCTGAATCGTGGGTAGGGGTGAGCGATGACATGGGATCTCCTACTTGTAGAAATAATCGGCTACAAATAACTAAATGAGATCCATTATCATTATACTTTGCCTGGTGCTTCTCAACGCCAAGGCTTTCGGTGCCGCGACTTTTTCATTAGATGAAATACGCAGTGGCTTCAAACAGGGAGGTTTAGGGTTTAAAAGCCTCCCCATACTCAGGCCAGGCCCCCGCGTAATGGCCTCAGGATCAAGGGAAAACCCAATGACTATTACGATCATCGCCCCCACCCACCAAGAGACGCCGGCCGAACCCAAGGGCAACCAGCCCGGAACGGTCTACCTGGAACCGCACATGACCCTGGTCACCGGCACCCTGTGGTCCGAGAGCGAGGCCTGGGTGGAGGACCCGCTGGAGCGCGGGCTCAAGTTGATCCTGGTGCAGAGTGGCGAGTTGTCCTGCCGCGTTCCCGGGCACGCCGAGCAATCGATCAGGGGCCCGAGCCTGTGCACCATCGTCAATGACGGCGAGTTCACTTCGTCGCAGATCTACGGCACCTCGACGCCGCTGCGCTACACCATCGTGCAACTGGACCTGGAATCCCTCGACCGCCACCTGGGCATGGCACCGCGCAAGCTGCTGGCCCGCGGCGCCGGGGACCCCTACATGATGGTGCGCCCGGCGCCGCGGGCGATGCAGGCCCTGGCGACGCAGATCGCGACCTGCCCGATGCAGGGCCCGAGCCGCTCGCTGTACCTGGGCGGCAAGGCACTGGAACTGACCGCCCTCAGCGCTCAATTCCTGCTGGATGAACGGGGGCAACCGGAGCAGAAGCTGCGCATCACCTCATCCGATGTCGAGCGGGTGCACGCCGCGCGGGATCGTCTGGTGCGCTCGTTGCTGGAACCGCCGAGCCTGAACGACCTGGCCAGCCATGTCGGCATGAGCCCACGCAAGCTCACCGCGGGATTCCGCAAGGTCTTCGGCACCAGCGTGTTCGGCTACCTGCACGAACACCGCCTCAGCGAGGCGCACCGCATGCTCAGCGATGAAGAGAGCAACGTGTCGACCGTCGCCTATGGCGTGGGCTACAGCCCGGCGCATTTTTCCATCGCCTTCCGCAAACGCTACGGGGTATCGCCCAGCGAGATCCGCTGAGAGGGTCCAGCGCGCGGGCGACTGCCTCTGAATCGAATGAAAAGGCCCGTGCATCTAAAGCCCTGAGCGCTTCCTGAAAACCCGCTTGAGATAAAGTCTCATTTGACAATGGCTTCCATCTTGGTGAGCCACAGACTTCATTTCGACGGGCCACAGGAAGCTTTTCATGAGCGAGCTGACAACAGCAGACACGATCTCGGCGAACCCACTCCGCCCCTGGCTGATCGACTACCTCGCCCAATTGCTGGGCGCGACCGTGGAGGACATCGACAGCCTGGGCGACGAGGAAAACCTGTTGGGTTGCGGGCTGGATTCGATCCGCCTGATGTACCTGCAGGAACGCCTGCGCAGTCACGGATTACAGGTCGAATTCGCCCAACTGAGCGCCGACCCCTGCGTGGCCGCCTGGCTCGCATTGCTGCGCGGCCAGAGGTTGCAACCCACGCCGGCGACGGCCGTCGCAGCGGCGCCGGCGCCCGAGGAGAGCTTCGAGCTCAGCGCGGTGCAGCAGGCCTACTGGCTGGGCCGTGGGTCGGCGGAAGTGCTGGGCAATATCAGTTGCCACGCCTGGCTGGAATTCGACTGCCAGGGCATCGATCCGCAGCGCCTCGAAGCCGCCGTGAAATGGGTGCAGGCCCGCCACCCGATGCTGCGGGCCAGTTTCAACGAGGGCCGCCAACGCATTCTGGCGTCGCCGACAGTGCCGGTGTTCGATCATCAGGACTGGCGCCAACACAGCTTACAAGCCGCACGGAATGCCTGGGCCGAACTGCGCCACTGGCGCTCGCACCAATGCCTGGCGGTGGAGGCGGGGCAGGTGATGCTGGTGGGCCTGGTGCAGTTGCCCGACGGCCGTGACCGGGTCTGGCTGAGTGTCGACCTGTTGGCCGCCGACGTGGAGAGCCTGCGCCTGCTGATGGCTGAGTTGGGCCGCGCCTATCAGGCGCCGGCGTCCCTGGCCGCGCCGCCGACCTTGCATTTCGCCGACTACCTGAGTCGTCGCCGGCAACGTCGCGCCGAGGCCTATGCGCGGGATCGCGAATACTGGTGCCAACGCCTGGCCCAGTTGCCCGACGGCCCGGCGCTGCCCCTGGCGCGCGCGCCGGAATCGATCCGCGAACCGCGCTTCAGCCGCCAGGCCTTCGTGCTCAGCGTCGCCGAAGCCGGGCGCCTGCAAGACCAGGCCACCCGCCACGGGCTGACCTTGTCCTGCGTATTCGCCACCGCGTTCAACGCGGTGCTGGCGCGCTGGAGCGCACAGTCGAATTTCCTGCTCAACGTGCCGCTGTTCGACCGGCACGACGACCAGTTCCCCCTCGACCAGGTGATCGCCGACTTCACCACCTTGCTGCTGGTGGAGTGCCAGGACGCGCCGCAGTTGCCCTTCGCCGAAGCGGCGCGACTGTTCCAGCACGGCCTCCATGCGGCCATCGACCGCTCGGCGTTCCCGGCCCTCGAGGTGTTGCGCGAAGCCCGCCGCCAGGGCCATCCCCGTTCGGCGCCGGTGGTGTTCTCCAGCAACCTGAGCGAGTCGGGATTCGTCCCGAAGAGCTTTCGCGAGGTGTTCGGCGACCTGCACGACATGCTGTCGCAAACCCCGCAGGTGTGGCTCGACCACCAGTTGTACCGGGTCGAGGACGGCCTGCTGCTGGCCTGGGACAGCATCGCCGAGCTGTTCGCCGACGGCGTGCTCGAGGCGATGTTCCAGGCGTATATCGAACTGCTGCAGCGCCTCGCCGACAGTGACTGGAACCAGCCGCAACCGGTGCCGTTGCCGGTGGCGCAACAAGCCCGTCGCGACCGGCAGAACGGCGCCCCGGCACCGGGCCGCGGGCGGGGTTTGCTCGAGGACTTTTTCCGCCAGAGTGCCCGACGCCCGGAGGCGCTTGCGCTGATCTGCGGCGAACGGCGCTGCACCTATGGCGAATTGGCCACCCGCGCGCTGCGGGTCGCCGCCGGGTTGCTGGAGGCCGGGATGCGCCAGGGCGAGGCGGTGGAAGTCTGCCTGCCGCGGGGCCTTCAGCAGATCGTCGCGGTGTTCGGCGTGCTGGCGGCGGGTGGCTGCTACGTGCCGGTCGACACCGCGCAACCGCCGGCGCGCCGCCGCCTGATCGAATCGGCGGCGGGAATCGCCCTGGTGATCGCCGAGCAAGCGCCGGCGCTCACCCCCGACAGCCCGCCGTTGCGCTGGCTGGACCCCGCACGCCTGGAACGGTCCGCGCCCCTGGCGGCCCCGCGCGCGCAGGCGCCGCAGGCCAGCGCCTACGTGATCTACACCTCGGGTTCCACCGGAATTCCCAAGGGTGTCGAGGTGAGCCATGGCGCGGCGCTCAATACCCTCGACGCTTTGCAGGCCGAGTTGGATATCGACCAGGACGACTGCCTGCTGGCGGTGTCGGCGCTGGATTTCGACCTGTCGGTGTTCGACCTGTTCGGCGTGCTGGGGCAGGGCGCCCGCCTGGTGTTGCTGCACCCCGAGGAAACCCGCGATGCGGCGCGCTGGGCGCAGTTGATTGCCGAGCATCGGGTGAGCCTGTGGAATTCGGCGCCGGCCCTGTTGGAAATGGCCTTGGGCATCGCCGCCCGCGACTGTCGCTACCAGAGCCTGCGGGCGGTGTTGCTGTCGGGGGACTGGATCGCCCTGGACCTCGCCGCGCGCCTGCGCCGGCACGCCACGCCGCAATGCCGGGTGTATGGCCTGGGCGGCGCCACCGAGGCGGGCATCTGGTCGAACCTGCAACGCATCGATGAGGTGCCCGAACAGTGGCCGTCGATCCCCTATGGCAAGCCGCTGGCCGGCCAGGCGTACCGGGTGGTGGACGACAGCGGTCACGATGTGCCCGATCACGTGGTGGGGCACCTGCTCATCGGCGGTGGCAGCCTGGCGCGGGGCTATCGCAACGATCCGCGACTCACCGCCCAGCGTTTTCGCTGCGATGACCGTGGCCGCTGGTACCACACCGGGGATCGCGGGCGCTTCTGGGGCGATGGCACGATCGAGTTCCTCGGGCGCATGGACCAGCAGGTCAAGCTGCGCGGGCAGCGTATCGAGCTGGGGGAAATCGAGGCGGCGCTGACGGCCCACCCGCTGATCGACAGTGCGTGTGCCGCCGTATTGCCCGGCGCTGTCGCCAGCCTCGGCGCGGTGCTGGTGATGGGGGCAACGCCGATCGATATCGCGGCGGATGCCTTGCACGGTCCGTCCCTGCTCGACGACACCCCGGCGGCCGAGGCGCGGGTGGCGGGCGAAGTGCTGCAGCGTGTGTTGCAAGGGCCGCCCTTGCCGGAGCGGCCGCTGTTCGACACCTGGCGCCAGTGGCTGGACGGGCAACCCGCCGAGTCGATGAGCCTCGGCGACGCGCTGGCGCAACTGGGTTGGCGCGAGGCAGACCTGCACGCCATGGTCAATGCGCTGCAGGCGCTGTTGCGCAGCGAAGACGGCATCTCCCAGGTGCTGTTCGATCCGCTGCTGGCGCCCCAGGCCCTGGCCTTGAACCTGCCGGCCGGGCGCCAGGTGCTGGACGCGATGAGCCGCGCGGTGCAGGAGCAATGCGCCGCCCAGGCCGGGCCGCTCGAGGTGGCGGTACTGGATGTGCGCGGCGGGCAGTTGCTCGATCGATGGCTGGATCAGCTGAACCACGGCGACCTGCGACTGACCCTGTTCGACACCAGTCCCGGCCTGCTGGCGGCCGCCGGCAAGCGTGCGCGGGTCGCCTGCCAATCGCTGCAGGACGGTCTGTTGCCCGCCGAGCATTGGGCGCGCTATGACCTGGTGATCAGCTTCGCCGCCTTGCACAGCCATGCGCAGCCTGGCGACTGCCTGAACCTGGCCCAGGCGCTGCTCAAACCAACCGGTCGGTTACTGCTGGCCGACCTGTTGCGGGATTCGCCGCTGGGCCTGGTCAGCGCTGCGCTGCTGGAGAACCGTGCGCCGGTATTGCCTGACACCGGACAGATTGCACAAGCGCTGGGGCGGAGCGGCTTCGCCGAGCCGGAATGCCTGTGGCGGAACCCGGCGATGCTGCTGGTCAGCGCGCGGGCGGCTGAAACGCCGGACGGCGACAGCTTGCAGCCGTGGATGCAGCAACGCTTACCCCTGGCCATGTGCCCCGAACACCTGTGGTGCGTGCCGCACCTGACACTCAACGCCAACGGCAAGATCGACCGTGGCCGCTTGCAGGCCGGACTGACCGCGGCGTCGCAACGCCAGCAGCCGGCGAGCAGCGCGGCGGGCGAGTTGAGCCCGGCCTTGCAACCCCTGGCCGCGTGCTGGGAGGCGATATTGGGGCGGCCGGTGCTCAGCGCCCAAGGCAGCTTCTTCAGCCTGGGGGGCGACAGCCTGCTGGCCACCCGTTTGCTGGCCAGCGTGCGCGAACGCTTGGGCGTCAGCCTGCGTATGAGCGATTTCTATCGGCAGCCGACTCTGGCCGGCATGGCCGCGCTGCTGGCGCGCAGTGCCGCCCTCGAGGAGGGCGTGCTATGAGCCTGGACGACTTGCTGGATATCTGCCGTGAACGCCAGATCGAACTCTGGACCCGCGACGGCACGCTGCATTTCCGTGCGCCGGAAGGCGCGTTGGATCCGGCCCTGGCCGAATGCCTGCGCGCCCAGCGGGAAGCGCTGATGGTGCGTCTGTCGCCCCAGGTGCAGTGGTGCTCGCAGCCTGAGCAGGCATGCCAACCCTTTGCCCTGAGCGCGGTGCAGGGTGCCTACGTCTTGGGGCGCAACCCGGCGTTCGACTACGGCGGCAACGCCTGCCACCTGTATGTCGAGTACCCCTGGCCGGCCCCCCTCGACACCGAGCGGCTGGACCGCGCCTGGCATGCGCTGGTGCAGCGCCACCCGATGTTGCGCGCGGTGGTGCAAGACAACAGCCGCCAGTGCGTACAGGCCCAGGTGCCGTGGCTGCACGTGCCGCTGCACGACCTGCGCCATGCCACGCCGCTGGCGTTCGAGGCGCACCTGCAACAGGTGCGCGAGCGGCTGGATCATGCCTGCCATGCCCTGGACCGGTGGCCGATCCTGCTGCCCGAAGTCAGCCTGGGCGCCGAGCGGGCAATCCTGCACGTTTCCGTGGACTTCACCCTGCTCGACTACGCCAGCCTGCAACTGTTGCTGGTGGAGTTGACCCAGCGCTACCGGGAGCCGACGCGGCAGTGGCCCGTGCTGGAGGCCACCTTCCGGGATTACCTGCAATACGAGCGCGAGATGCGCGAAAGCGCCGCCTGGCAAAGCGACAAGTCCTGGTGGCTGGCGCGCCTGGAAAGCCTGCCCGGACGTCCGGACCTGCCCCTGAGCGACGACGCGGGGATCGGTTCGACGCGCTTCGAACACCACCACGGCGTGCTGACCACGGCCCAGTGGACCGCCCTCTGTGCCCTGGCCAGTGGCCAGGGCCTGAGCGCCGCAGGGGTGACCCTGGCGGCGTTCGCCGAGGTGATTGGACGGTGGAGCCAGACCGCGGATTTCTGCCTGAACCTCACCGTGCTCAACCGGCCGGACCTGCACCCGCAACTCGGCCAGGTGATCGGCGATTTCACCGCCCTGAGCCTGCTGGCGGTGCAGGGCGGCAGCGGCGCGAGCTTCGTGCAGCGCGCGCGGCGCATCGGCGCGCAGTTGTTCGACGACCTGGACCACGGCCGCTTCACCGGGGTGGAGGTGCTGCGCGAACTGGCTCGGGTCCGGGGGCGCGGCGCCGACCTGATGCCGGTGGTGTTCACCAGCGGCATCGGCAGTGTCGAGCGCCTGCTGGGCGATACCGGGCACCTGTTGCAGCCGCCCAGCTACATGATCAGCCAGACGCCCCAGGTGTGGATCGATTGCCAGGTCAGCGACCAGTACGGCAATTTGCAGATCGGCTGGGACGTGCGCACCGGCGTGCTGCCGGCAGGCATGGCCGCGCAGATGTTCGAGGCCTATGTCGACCTGCTGCGGCGCCTGGCCGAGGACCCGCAAGTGTGGCAGGCACACGGCGATATCGTTCTGCCGCGCCAGCAGGCGCCGCGGCCCCCGGCGGAAACGGCGCCCGACCGCAACATCGCCAGCGGCTTCGCCCGGCAGGCGCTGCGCACGCCGGATGCGCCGGTGATCAGCGACCGCGACGGCCGCTACAGCTATCGCCAGGTCGCCCGCCATGCCGAAGCGGTGCGCACGGCCCTCGAGGCCCTCGACTTGGCGCCCGGCGCCCGGGTGGCGGTGCTGCTGCCGAAGAGCGCCTGGCAACTGATGGCGGTGCTGGGCATCACCCAGATGGGCGCGGCCTATGTGCCGGTCGATATCCGTCAGCCGGCCCTGCGCCGCGAAGCCATCTTGCGCGACGCCGGGATTGCCGCGCTCGTCTGCCTGGAAGCCGAGGCCTTGCCGGCGACCCTCGAGCTGCCACGCATCGCCATCGACCGCCTGGCCGCCGCCAGCCATTGGCCGCCCCGGGAACCGCGGGCGGTATGCGCCGACGACCTGGCCTACATCATCTATACCTCCGGTTCCACGGGCACGCCCAAGGGGGTGATGCTCAGCCATGGCGCGGTGGTCAACACCCTGGACGACATCAACCGGCGCTATGGCGTCGATGTCGAAGACCGGGTGCTGGGGCTGGCGGAGCTGAGCTTCGACCTGTCGGTCTACGACTTCTTCGGCGCCACGGCAGCGGGCGCCCAGGTGGTGCTGCCGGACCCCGAGCGCGGCGCCGATCCCTCCCACTGGGCGCAGCTGATGCTCGAACACGGCGTGACCCTGTGGAACTCGGTGCCGGCCCAGGGCCAGATGCTGGTGGACTACCTGGAGACCGAGTCGGCGGCGATCCCCGGGCCCCGTTGCGTGCTGTGGTCCGGGGATTGGATTCCCACGACCCTGCCGACCCGCTGGTGGCGGCGCTGGCCCGACAGTCGCCTGTTCAGCCTGGGGGGCGCCACCGAGGCGGCGATCTGGTCGGTGGAGCATCCGATCCGCCCGGCCGATACCGCCTTGCCGAGCATTCCCTATGGGCGTGCGCTCGAAAACCAGACCCTGGAAGTCCTCGACAGCCTCGGCCGCCAATGCCCGCCGGGCGTGCGCGGCGAGATCCACATCGGCGGCCTCGGCCTTGCCCTGGGCTACGCTGAGGACCCCGAGCGCACGGCCGAACGTTTTATCACCCATGCCAGCGGGCGGCGGCTGTACCGCACCGGCGATCAGGGGCGTTACCTGGATGAAGACGGCCTGATCGAGTTCCTCGGGCGCCAGGACGACCAGGTGAAGATCCGTGGCCATCGCATCGAACTGGCGGAAATCGACGCCGCCTGGCTGGCCCATCCGCAGATTGCCGCGAGCGCCACGGTGCTGGTGGGGGAACGCCATGAGCGTTCGTTGTGCAGCTTTGTCACCGCGCAAGCGGTGGCGACGGATCCACGGCGCGTGCGCGAGGACATGCAGCACGTCCTGGCCCAGGCGCGCGCGACCCTGGAGCGGGCGGATTTCGGCCCGCGCGATGGGATTCACGCCGCCCTGGCGGCACTGGACCGGGCCGCGGATGCATCGCTGCTGCACTGGCTGGCGGGCAGTGGTCTGCTGGGGCTGGACCGGACCGTGGAATTCGCGCCGCTGTGCCAGGCCCTCGGGCTGCAACCCGGCCAGCACCGCCTGTTGCACCATTGGCTGACGCTGTTGACCGACAGCGGCTACCTGCAACGCGAGGGCGAAGGCTGGCGCTGCGGGGTGGACCCGGGCGCGTTCGATCAGGCCGCCGCCTGGGCGCACTTCGCCGAACGGGCGCCGGCGGGCATCTGGCCGGTGGAACTGGTGGATTACCTGCGTGGCAGCGCCCAGCGCCTGGCCGAGCAACTGGACGGTCGCCTGAGTCCGGCGAGCCTGATGTTCCCCGAAGGCTCGGCGCACATTGCCGACGCCATGTACAGCCGCGGCCTGCACGCGCAGGTGCTGCACCGGGCCATGGCCGAGGCGGTCGGCGCGATCGTGGCACGTGAACCCCAGCGCTCCTGGCGCATTCTCGAAGTGGGCGCCGGTACAGGTGCCGCCAGTGCCTCGGTCATTCCGGCGTTGGCCCCGCAGGTGGCCGCCGGTGTGCAGGTCGACTACCTGTTCTCCGACGTGTCCAGCTACTTCCTCAACGCCGCCCGGGAACGCTTCGCCGAGTACCCGTGGGTGCGCTTCATGCACTTCGACATGAACAAGCCCGCCTGCGAGCAGGGTCTGCCCGCCGGTTCGCTGGACCTCGTGTTGAGTTCCGGAGCCTTGAACAACGCCCTGGATACACCACGCCTGCTGGGCGGGTTGCGTCGACTCTTGCAGGCCGACGCCTGGCTGGTGATCCAGGAACTCACCCGCGAACACCGGGAAATCAGCATCAGCCAGAGCCTGATGATGGAGACGCCCCAGGACGCGCGCGCAGCCAATGGGCAACTGTTCGTGCACACCCACCAGTGGCTGGATTGGCTCAACAGCGAAGCGGGGGATCAGGCCCAGTCCCTGGCGTCATCCCGCAGCGTGCTGGCACTGCTGGGCTACGACCTGCTGGTGGCGCGGATGAAAACCGACCGGCCGCGCCTGCCCGCCGAAGACCTGTTGGCGTTCATCGCCGAGCGTGTGCCGCGCTATATGGTGCCGTCCCAGGTTCGGGTGCTGGAAAGTTTGCCGATGACCGCCAACGGCAAGATCGACCGCCGCGCCCTGACCACCCAGGCACAGCAGCGCCAGTTGGAACCGCTTCGACCGGTACGCACCGAGGTGGCCGACGAGCTGGTCCGGCGCCTGATCGGCCACTGGGAACGGGTGCTGGATCGCCGTGGCTTGTCGGCTGAGCAGGATTTCTTCGCGGCCGGTGGCGACTCGCTGCTGATCGCGCAGTTGATCGCCGGCCTGCGGGAACAGGAACCCCTGGCCCACGGGCAGCCTTTCGATCGCCTGCTGCGCTGGGCGCTCAGCCAGCCGACCCCGATCGGCCTGGCGCAGCGCCTGCGCAGCGCGTCAGGCGTTGAAGGGGCGCCTCCTGCGACTCCGGCGGCGGCCATGCCGCCAGGCACCCGCGCCCCCTTGGGTGGGCGCGTGCGGGTGGATGCCTTGAGCGAACTGGCGGGGGGCGAGGGCATCCCCCGGGTGTTGGTGCACGAGGGTCTTGGCACACTCTTGCCGTACCGCGGGCTGATCGCCGGACTGACCGGCAGCGGCCCGCTGCTGGGGCTGGCGGTCCACCACAGCGAAGATTACCTGCGCCTGCCGCCGCCGCAGGTGAATGCGACCCTCGGCAAACGCTACGCCCAGGCCTTGTGGGACAGCGGCCGGCGCCGCTTCGACCTGCTGGGCTACTGCTCCGGCGGGTTGGTGACCCTGGAGCTGGCCAAGGCGCTCCTGCAACTGGGGGCCGAGGTGCGGCAGGTGGACATCGTGTCCAGCTACCGCATTCCGTATCGGGTGGACGATGAGCTGCTGATTCTCTACAACTTCGCCGCCACCCTGGGGCTGGACACCGAGGCGCTGGGCCTGCCATCCGCCGGGCGACTGCAAGCGGCCCTGGCCCCGTTGCTGGTGGATTCGCCGCACCACCTGGCCGCGGGCAGCCTGGCTGCGGCGCTGCGGGACGTCGACACCGCGTCGCTCAAGTCCCGGGTGCTGGCCGCCGCCACCGGCATCGCCGACGAGCAGTTGTATCGGGTGTTCGCCCATTCGGTCCGGGCCAGTCACTACAGCGACGGCGCGCCCTATGCCGGCGCCCTGCGGCTATTCGTGCCCAGCGTCAGCAACCCGTTGATCGCCGATCATCAGGCCAGCCTGCAGGCCTGGTGGCAGGCGGCATCGCTGGCGCCGCTCACCTTGCACGCCCTGGCCGGCAATCACTTCGATTGCCTGGCCGGATTGAGTCGTCACTTGCTGGAGGAGCACCGCCCATGAGCAACCCCGTCAAAACCCTGGTGGTGGGTTCGCGATTCGGCCAGTTCTACGCTGCCGGTGTCGCCGCCGCCGACCATCTCGAACTGGTGGGCGTACTGGGGCAGGGCAGTCGCCGTTCGCAGGCCCTGGCCCGGCGCCTGGAGGTGGCCTGTTTCGATGCGCTGGAGCAGGTGCCCGGCGACACCCGCCTGGCCTGCGTGGCCGTGGGCGGCGCGGCACGTGGCGAGCAGGGCCCGCGACTGGCGCAGGCACTGATGGCCCGCGGCATGGATGTGTTGATCGAACACCCGCTGTTGCCCCAGGAACTGCACGACCTGTTGCGCAGCGCGGCGCGCCTGCAGCGGCGCTGCCTGCTCAACAGCTTCTACCCGCAACTGCCGTGGGTGGCGCGCTTCATCGAGCTCGGCCGGCAGTTGCACCGCCAACAGGGGATTCGCCACATCGAGGCTCAGTGCGCAGTGCAGGTCAGCTATGCGACCCTGGACCTGCTGGCGGCGCTGCTGGAGTCGGTGGGCCCCTGGTCGCTGGACAATCTGGCGCCGGCCCTGTCGCCGTGGCGTGACTTGAGCCTGGTGATGGCCGAGGTGCCGGTGTCACTGCGGGTGCTCAACGAGCTGGCGGCGGCGGATGACGGCCGCATGCAGCTGCTGCAGCGCATCAGCCTGGCCACCGAGAGCGGCACGCTGCTGCTGGCGTCGCCCCACGGGCCGCTGCTGTGGATGCCGGCGGTGCGTGCGCCCCGGGAAGACGCGGACGGCTTGTTCGCGCCGACGGACGCCGCCTTGCCCTGCGCTGAGGTGTTGCGGGAAGCCTGCGCGGATTGGGCGCAGGTCTACCGCCAGGTCTGGCCGCGGGCGGCGGCCAGCGCCTTGCAACCGCTGATCGACGGTGTCGGTTTGGCGCGCCTGCAACAGCGCAGCCTGGAGGTGGTCGAGTTGTGGCAACGGGTGACCGCGGCCATCGGCTTTCCCGAGACGCCCGCCCAGGCGTTGCCGGCAGGCCGCCTGGCCCAGGTGCTGGAGGGTGCCGATGCAGGTGCTCGGGCCTGAGTTGCGCGCATTGCTGCAGCCGTTTCGCGCGCGTCTGTGGCTGGCGGTGGCGGTGCAGGCGGTGGCCGGGATCGCCTCGCTGTTGCCGCTGATCGCCTTGGCGCAGTTGGCGGAGCGCCTGCCCGAGGCGCCGCCGCTGGGGCCCTCGGTCATGGGCTGGGTGCTGCTGGCGGTGCTCGGGTCGGGCCTGTGGCTGGTTGGCCAGACCCTGGCGTTGCACCTCACCCACGGGGTGGACGCCGACCTGAGCGACCGCCTGCGGGTGCGCCTGGCCGAGCACCTGCAACGCCTGCCCCTGGACTGGTTCGCCCGGTTGGGGCCCGAAGGCGTCACCCGTTACGCCGAGCAAGATGTGCGGGCGCTGCACCAACTGGTGGGGCACGCGCCGACGGACCTGGTCAACCTGCTGCTGATTCCATTGGCGACCCTGGCGTATCTGCTGTGGAGCGACAGCGGGCTGGCGCTCTGGTGCTTGTTGCCCTTGGGTTTGGGGGTGTTGGGATACGGTCGCCTGGGCTCGGCCCATTACCGCGAAGACGTCGAGCGGCGCAACGCGGCGATCCAGCAGTTGTTCAGCGACTACAGCCAGTTCGCCGCCAACCTGGGCCTGGTGCGGCAGTTCCCGGGGGCGGGTATCCACCCTCGCTTGCAGCAGGCGGTGCAAGGCTTCGATCAGCGCTTCAGCCACTGGGTGCGTCGCGCCGGTCATCTCGCCGCCTTGATCCAGGTGCTGCTCAGCGCGCCCTGGCTGCTGGCCTGGGTGGTCGTCGGCGCATGGCTGGCGGGCATGGCCGAGGCCGGCGCGGCGCAGCTGTGCGGCTTCCTGCTGCTGGTGCGCGCCATGGCCGCGCCCGTGCTGGCGATGGGGCACGGCTTCGATGCGCTCCACGGCGCACGGATCAGCGCGCAGCGCCTGCAAGAGGTGTTGAGTACGCCGCCGCTGGCGGAGCCCGATGCGCCCTTGGCACCGCAGGATGCCAGCGTGGAAATGCTCGACGTATACTTCACCCATGGCTCGGTACCGCTGCTGTCGGCGATCGACCTGCGGCTGGAACCGGGCACCACCACGGCGCTGGTGGGACCCTCGGGGGCGGGCAAGAGCACCTTGGTCGGATTGATCGCGCGGTTCATGGACGTGGACAGCGGGCAGGTGCGGGTGGGCGGAGTGGATGTGCGCCGGATCGCCAGCCCGCAGTTGCAACGGCACCTGGCGCTGGTGTTCCAGCATGCCGGCGCGCTGCGCATGTCCCTGGCGCAGAACATCGCGTTGTACCGGCCCGACGCCAGCCTCGCGCAGGTTCGCCAGGCGGCGCGAGCGGCTTGCCTGGACAGCCGGATCATGGCCCTGCCCAAGGGCTACGCCAGCATTGCCGGCGACGATGTGCAGCTTTCCGGTGGCGAGTTGCAACGCCTGGCCATCGCCCGGGCGTTGCTGTCCGGCGCGCCGATCATGCTGCTGGACGAGCCGACCTCGGCCACCGACCCGCAAACCGAACGGGCGTTGCGCGCCGCTTTGCGCGACGGCGCGGCCGGGCGTACCCGGCTGATCGTCGCGCACCGGCTGGAGAGCATCCGCCACGCCGAGCAGATCCTGGTGCTGTGTGATGGACGGATTGTGCAGCGCGGACGCCATCAGGACTTGCTGGCCGTGGAAGGCCTTTACCGCCAGCTCTGGCATGAGCAAATGCCTGGCGCCGATCGACCGGAGGCCCTGTCATGAGTGTCTTTTCGCCGCTTCGCCACCTGCCGGAGGTCGCCTGGCAAGCGTTGCGCGGCGCCTTGGCCTGGATGGTGCTGGCCGCCGTGCTGGATGGCCTGGCGGGGCTGGCGCTGGTGCCGTTGATTCTGGCCTGGTTCGACGGTTCCCGCGCCGCCGTGTCGCAGAGTGTGTGGCTGGTGCTCGGGTTGACGCTGTTGCAGGCCATCGCCGGCTACACTGCGCAGCGTCGCGGCTATCTGGCCGGAGCGGGGCTGGCGGCGGGCCTGGTGGCGCGTCTGCTGGAGCACTTGCCACGGCTGCCGCTGGGCCGGCGCCGGCACCTGGAGGGGCTGGTACGCGGTCCGGTGTTCAACAGCATGGGGATTCCCGCGCACCTGTTGGCGCCGTTGATTACCGCATTGGTCACGCCGACGGTGGTGGTGCTCGGCCTGTTCGCCCTCGAGCCGCGCCTGGCGTGGGCAGTGGCGCTGGCCTATCTGCCGCTGTTCGCCCTGCTGCGCTGGGCCGGACGGCGCAGCCTGGATCTGGAGCGGCAGCGCCAGGCGGTGGATCGCCAGGCCGGGCAATTGCTGCAAGCCTTCGCCGAACAGCAACCGCTGATCCGCAGCAGCGGCGACGCCAGTCAGGGCCAGCAGGCATTGCGCACGGCGTTGCACGCGCAACACCAGGCGACGCGCTCGCTCAATCGGCGGGCATTGCCCGCCAGCCTGGGGTTCGCCACCGCCGTGCAGATGATGTTTTCGCTGGTCCTGGCCGGTGGAGTACTGGCGGTGGCCGCCGGGTATTTGCCGGGAGCGCTGCTGGTGGCGGTGCTGGTGCTGCTGGTGCGCTTTATCGAGCCGCTGTCGCAACTGGCGCAATTGGACCAGGCGTTGCGCATGGCCTGGCAGGCCTTGTCCCAAGTACTGACGGTGCTGGGCGCGCCGGCGTTGCAGAGTCCGCAACCTGGCAGACAACCGCTGGATGCCAGCCTGCAAGGCCAGGGTTTGCAGTGTTACGGCGAAAACGGCGAGCAGTTGCTCAAGGATCTCGATGTGTACTGTGCTCCCGGCACCTTCACTGCGATCGTCGGTCCTTCCGGCGCGGGCAAAAGCACGCTGCTGGCGCTGCTTGGCCGGGGCATGGATCCGCAGGCCGGCGAAGTGCGGCTGGGGCAGGTGGACATCCGCCAGTTGAGCGAACGGACCCTTGCCGAGAACCTGACCCAGGTGTTCCAGGACAGCGGCTTGTTCGCCGGCAGCCTGTTGTGGAATGTCAGCATGGCCAGGCCCGAGGCGACACCGGCGCAATTGCAGCAGGCCGCCTCGGCCGCCGCGCTGGACGAGGTGATCGACAGCCTGCCGGATGGTTGGCACGCCGACGTCGGCCCGGGCGGCGGCTTGTTGTCGGGCGGCCAGCGGCAACGGGTCGGCCTGGCGCGGGCGCTGCTGTCCGAGGCGCCGATCGTACTGCTGGACGAGCCCACCGCCAGCCTCGATGCGCGCAGCGAGGCGCGGGTCAATCGTGCCCTGCGGGCGCTGCACGGCCGGCGGACGCTGGTGCTGGCGTCGCACAATCCGGCGCTGGTGCGCGAGGCGGACCAGATCCTGGTGCTGGAGGGCGGACGCTTGAGCGGCTGCGGTCGCCATGAGCAACTGCTCGCCACGCACCCGTGGTATGCGCAGTTCGTCGAGCCCGAGCAGGCGGGCGAGTAGGTCCATTCCTGCCCGCCATCGTTTGAAAAAGTCCCTAAATCGAAAAGTCCGACCGGTCGTTTGAACGATACTAATGAGAATTGTTATCGATCACGAGGCGGGGGACATGTCACACCGGGGAGTAGCGAAAGCGGGACGGGGTTCGACGCGCAGCGGTGCGCACTTGGGGATGGCACTGGCACTGGGTTTAAGCCCCCTGGCACAAGCGATTGCCGCCGAAAGCGGCGCCGGAGCGGTGCAACTGGGCAACATCGAGGTTACCGGTGATGCCACTTCGGGCGCGGCGACCGCGCCGGGTGTCACTGCCATTGGCAAGCTGCCACTCAAGCTGCGGGAAATCCCGCAATCGGTGAGTACGATCGACCACGAGCGTATCGAACAGCAGAACCTGTTCAGCCTCGACGAGGTGATGCAGCAAGCCACCGGCGTCACGGTGCAGCCGTTCCAACTGCTGACCACCGCGTATTACGTGCGCGGTTTCAAGATCAACGCCTTCGAACTGGACGGCGTACCGGCCTTGCTCGGCGACACGGCCAGTTCACCCCAGGACATGGCGGTGTACGAGCGGGTCGAGATCCTGCGCGGTTCCAATGGCTTGCTGCATGGCAGCGGCAACCCGGCCGCCACCGTCAATCTGGTGCGCAAGCGTCCGCAGAAAACCTTCGCCGCCAGCACTACTGTCAGTGGCGGTACCTGGGACCGTTACCGGGGGGAAGTGGACGTCGGCGGGCCGCTGACCGAGACCGGCAACGTGCGCGGGCGGGCGGTCGCGGCCTATGAGGACCGCGATTACTTCTACGACGTCGGCAAACAAGACACCCAATTGCTCTATGGCATCACCGAGTTCGACCTGAGCCCCGACACCCTCCTGACCCTGGGCGCGCAGTACCAGACCATCGACTCGGTGACCAACATGGCCGGTGTGCCGATGGCCAAGGACGGTTCGAGCCTGAACCTGCCGCGCTCCACCTACCTGGACGTCGGCTGGGATCGCTTCGAGTGGACCACCCGCCGGGTGTTCGGCTCTCTCGAGCAGCAACTGGATCACGACTGGAAAGCCAAGGTCGCCGCCGAATACCAGGACGCCGACTCCAGCCTGCGCTACGCCGGATCCTTCGGAGCGGTCGATCCGGCCACCGGCGACGGCGCGCACCTGATGGGCGCGGCGTACAGGTTCGAAAGCACCCAGAAAAGCCTCGACGCTTCGCTCAGCGGGCCGTATTCGGCGTTCGGCCGCCGCCATGAATTACTGCTGGGCAGCAACTACAGCCAGGGCGAAACCGAGCAACGCACGGCGAACTTCACGACCCCGTTGAACGTGCCGGTGAATGTCTATCGCTGGGACCCCCACAGCGTGCCGAAGCCGGCTATCGGTACCTACAGGTCGCCGGGTTCCACGACGACGACCTCCAAGGGCGTCTACGCGCTGACCCGCTTCAAGCTGCTCGACCCGCTGACCCTGGTGGTCGGCGCCCGCGCCAACTGGTGGGATCAGGACGCACCGAGCGATCGCCTCGAGCCCGGACGCGAGATCACGCCCTATGGCGGGCTGATCTGGGACTTCGCGCAAAACTGGTCGTGGTACGCCAGCTATGCCGAGGTCTACCAGCCGCAGACCGGCCTGACCTGGAGCGGCGACCTGCTCAAACCGGTGGAGGGCAAGACCTACGAGACCGGGATCAAGGGCGAGTTGATGGACGGCCGCCTGAATGTGTCCCTGGCGGCGTTCCGCATCGACCTGGAAAACAACCCGCAGGTCGACCCCGACCACCCCGGGGTAGGGCAAACCACCTATTACATCAGCGGCGGCAAGGTTCGCAGCCAGGGTTTCGAGCTGGAAAGCACCGGCTACATCACGCCGGACTTGAGCCTGTTCGCCGGCTACACCTACACCACCACCGAGTACCTCAAGGACACCCGCAGCGACTCGGGCGACCGCTACGCCGAGTTCACCCCGCGGCACATGTTGCGGCTCTGGAGCCAATACGATCTGCCGTGGCAGGACCGGCGCTGGAGCGTCGGGGCCGGCGTGCAGGCGCAGAGCGATTTCTCCACGCAATCGGGGGCGGTGTCGATGGAGCAAGGCGGTTATGCGCTGTTCAATGCCCGCGTGGCTTATCGCATCGACGAGCACTGGAGCGCCTCGCTCAACGGCAACAACCTGGCCGACCGCACGTACTACCAGAGTCTGTCCAACCCCAACTGGAACAACCGCTACGGCGAACCCCGCAGCCTCAACATGACTTTGCGAGGCACGTTCTGACCAGCCACCGGGCGCGCCCCGTGGCCATTGCGGGTCAGCCTCTTCGCGTACGGCAAGGGCCGCCGACGCCAACGCTCACTGATAGGAGACTACCATGCTGGAACTGTTGAAACATTGGCGCATGGTGCTGACGTTCGGCTTGTTGTACCTGTCCCAAGGCATCTGCTTCGGCATCGCCATGGACGCCTTGCCCACTCTCCTGCGCCACGACGGCGAGGCGCTGCAGGCCCTGGCATTCCTGCCGCTGGTGGGCTTGCCGTGGGTGGCGAAGTTCATCTGGGCGCCCCAGGTCGATAACCGCTGGAGCCCGCGTCTGGGGCGCCGTCGCAGCTGGATCATCCCGATGCAGATCCTGGTGCTGCTGTGCGTCGTCGCGCTGGCGGGCATCGGGCTTAGCGTCGCCACCGCCGGCTGGGCCGTGGGCCTGCTGATCGTCGCCTCCTTGGCCAGCGCCACCCAGGACATCGCCACCGACGGCATGGCCGCCGAATATTTCAGCGACACCCTGCTGGCGCGGATCAACGCGGTCCAGGTCGGCGGCACCATGGTCGGCTTCTTCGTCGGTGGCGCCGGGGCATTGCTGCTCAGCGGTCACTTCGGCCAGTCGACCGCCTTCGGCCTGTTGGCGCTGGTGCCGTTGGCGAGCCTGTTCTGCGTCGGCTGGCTGCACGCGGCACCGGCCAAGGAAATACAGCCGGACGTGGCACACGCCAGCCTGTCGCGGTTCATCAAGCGGCCCAAGGCGTTGTCGCTGGTGGCGCTGGCGTTGCTGTCCGCGATGACCTCAGTCTCGGGGTTCGGCCTGTCGAAACTCTTCCTCAATGATGCCGGCTGGTCGTTGCAGGCCATTGGCCAACTGGGCATCAGCGGTGGGGTGGTGACCATTGTCCTCGGTTGCGGCGGCGGTGCCTGGCTGATCCGGGTGCTGGGCCTGTGGCCGGCGTTCATGCTGGCGGTGAGCGTGGCCGGGGTTGCCGCGCTGGTCTGGCTGCTGCAAGCCACCGGGGCGGTGGCTCCCCAGGCCGGGCTGATCTGGCTGGCGGTGGGCCTGGGCTCGTTCGCGACCGGGGCGACCTCGGTGGCGATCATGACCGCCTCCATGGCCTTCGCCGCGCGAAGCGACCAGGCCGGCACCGACATGACGGCGGTGCAGAGCACCCGCGACCTCGGGGAGATGCTGTCGTCTTCGCTGCTGCTCGGGCTGACCGCCCAGGCCGGTTACGGTGGCGGGTTCCTGGCCGGGGTGGTGATGGCGGTGTTGGCGTTGCTGGTCGCGCTGAATCTGGCTCGGTTTCCGGTGGACCGCAGCAGGGTGGCCTAGGCGTGAGACGGCTGACCGGCGAACGAAGGCCGTCGCGCGCTAAACGCCATGTTCGCCGCTGTTCGCTCGCTACAGGAGCACGCCGTCCTGGGGCTGCTGCGGAGCGGGGGAGGGTTCGTCCAGGAGCTCCAAGGCCGAGATTTCGATCGTGCGACACATCGCGTTCAGCGGAAGGTCGTTGGGCTGGGTGTCGAAAGGATCGGAGATCTGGTCGCCCAGGGCATCGAGGCCGAAGAAGGTGTAAGCCAGCACGCCGACCGCGAAGGGCGTGAACCAGCCGATGCCATCCACCAGGCAGAACGGCAGCAAGAAGCAGTAGACGTGCACCACCCGATGCAGCATCAGGATGTAGGGGTAGGGGATCGGCGTGGTGGCGATGCGCTCGCAGCCGCCCAGCACGTAGGACAGGCGAGTGAGCTGCTGGTCGATCTCGACCTGCAGGATGTCGCTGGCGCCGACGCGCCGCGCCGCGCCCATGAAGCGCTGCGCCAGCAAGCCGAGCAGGGCGTTGGGCGTGTTGCTCTTCCAGGCCAGCGCGGCCTGGAGGGCCGGGTCCAGCAGACGTCTGGCGTCCTCGCTCGAAGCCTCTCCGCGTAGATGGTCGCGCAGCACATAGCCGAAGCCGATCAGGCCATGGATCAGCTCCAGGCGTTCCTTACCCGTCAATTGCGGCAGCAGGCTGAGGGCCTGCCGGGTCAGGTTGCGCGACACGATGAGCAGTTCACCCCACAACGTCCTGGCTTCCCAGAAGCGCTGGTAGGCCACGGTATTACGGAAACCCAGGAAGATCGCCAGGGTCAGTCCCCACAGAGTGAAGGGGGTGGAAGTGAGGATCACCTTGTAGTGATAGAGGGTGCCGTGGGTCGCCACCACGATCGAACTGATCAGCATGGTGAAGACCACCTTGCGCCAGATCACCGGGATGATCGAACCCTTGAGGGAAAACAGGAGCACCCAGATGGAAGGGTTTTGCGGGCGGGTAATCATGCGAGCGAGGCCTGCTGGAGAGCATGGGCAGGCTGACCGGAGTCGGCCTGGTGCGTTGAGCGCGCAGTATATCGCGCTGAACGGAGGGCGCGGCTTGCCGTGCGGATATGGGACGTCGAAGACCTGGATCGAGCCGAGCCCTCAGGTGGGCATCGAGCGAACGCATAGAAAGAGATAGATAAAGAGTGCGTGGATAACCGAGTGAGCGCGATGATTCGCAGCGGGTGGAGCCTGTGGACGGAAGCCGCGGTGGTTTCGGATCGAAACGGCGGAAGGGATGGCGCGGGGGGCGGCGGAGCCTGTCGAAACGAAATCGCTCCCCTGCCAGGCAGGGGAGCGGGTTCGATCAGTGCAGCAGATCGGCGGGAATGTTACCGCCGTTATCCGCCAGTTTCTGCAGGACGGTCTTGTGCAGCCAGGTATTCATCTGCGCGGAGTCCGAGAGTTTCTCTTGCGGGCAACCCAGCTCCTTGGCCAGCTCCTGGCGAGCGCTCAGGCTGCTATCCAGGCCCAGCAGTTTGAGCAGGTCGACGATGGACACTTTCCAGTTGAGCTTTTCCGGATGGTTGGCGGCCAGTCCTTCCAGTTTGGCGACCACGTCCACTACGCCGATGGCTTGAGGCTGAGCGGTGGTGGTGGTGGTCCCGGCTGTCGTCGGGGAAGAGGGCGCGGCGGTCGCCGTCTTATCGTCGGGCGTGGTGCCGGCCTGTGCTTGACTGTGGCCAAAACCGAGTTTTTCCAGAATCTTGCTGAACAACCCCATGGGATTACCTCTTCGCTTATGGGTGGCTGGTTGCGAGGCCGGTAATCCGACTCCGCTCTCTAAAACCGACCCTGGTGTTTCTATTAAGTTTGGATTTTCTGCGACGTCGACGCGTTGCCGAGTGCCAACCCGAGGTCGCGGGACAGGCGGGCATCGCTGCGCGAGCGCATCGAACCGGGGCGATTCCTTACGTCATCCGTTCAGCGCTTGCAGCAGATAGGGCGCGGTCCGGCTGGCAGGAGTACCCGCCACGGTTTCCGGCGTGCCCTGGGCGACCAGGGTGCCGCCCTGGTCACCGGCGCCCGGACCGATATCGATCACCCAGTCGCTCTGGGCGACCACGCGCATGTCGTGTTCGACCACCACGACCGTGTTCCCCGCGTCCACCAGGCCGTTCAATTGCACGAGTAGGCGATCGACATCGGTGGGGTGCAGGCCCGTGGTGGGCTCGTCGAGCACGTAGAGCGTCGCCCCTCGCTGGGTGCGCTGTAGCTCGGTGGCCAATTTGATTCGCTGGGCCTCGCCACCGGACAGCTCGGTGGCGGGCTGGCCCAGGCGCAGGTAGCCCAGGCCGATATCGCGCAAGACCTGCAGGGCGCGCGCGACACCCGGTTCCGCGGCAAAGACCTCGCAGGCATCCTCGACCGTCAGGTCCAGCACCTGGGCGATGTTTCGCGACTGCCACAGGACTTCCAGGGTCTGGGGGTTGTAGCGGGCGCCATGGCAGGTGGGGCAGGGTGCATAGACGCTGGGCATGAACAGCAATTCGACGCTGACGAAGCCTTCCCCCTCGCAGGTGGGGCAGCGGCCCTTGGCGACGTTGAAGGAAAACCTCCCGGCATCGTAGCGGCGCTTGCGGGCTTCCGGCGTCGCGGCGAAGAGTTTGCGCACGTTGTCGAACAGCCCGGTGTAAGTGGCCAGGTTGGAGCGGGGTGTACGGCCGATGGGTTTCTGGTCCACCCGTACCAGACGGCGGATATGCCGCATGCCGTCGGCGATATGGCCTGAACTCGCTCGTAGCGATTGTTCATCCGCCTGCACATCCTCCGGGTCGCCTTGTTCCACCGGCGTGCCCAGGGCGGCGCCCACCAGCTCGATGAGGGCCTGGCTCACCAGGCTGGACTTTCCCGAGCCGGAAATGCCGGTGACCGCAGTGAAGCAGCCGAGCGGGAAATCCACCGTCAATTCCTTGAGGTTGTTGCGGGTGATCCCCGCCAGCTTCAGCCAAGTCCGGGGCTCGCGACGTTCCCGTCGAGCGGCTGGCTGGCGTCCGAACAGGTGGGTGCGGGTCTGCGACGCGGCTATCGCTTCCAGGCCCGCCGGCGGTCCGCTGTAGAGGATGGTCCCGCCGTGCTCGCCGGCCGCCGGGCCGACGTCCACCAGCCAGTCGGCGCGGCGCATGGTTTCCAGGTCGTGTTCGACCACGAACAGCGAGTTGCCGGCCTCCTTGAGTCGCTGCAACGCGTCGAACAACGCCTCGCCATCGGCGGGGTGCAAGCCGGCCGAGGGTTCGTCCAGCACGTAGACCACGCCGAACAGTTGCGAGCCCAGTTGGGTCGCCAGGCGCAGGCGTTGCAGCTCGCCCGAAGACAGGCTCGGCGTGCTGCGTTCCAGGGCCAGGTAGCCCAGGCCGAGGGCGGTCAGGGTGGTCACCCGCGCCAGCAGATCCTCGGCGATGCGCTGAGCCGCCAGGCGTTTCTCCGCCGAAAGGTGCGGCGTGACGCGTACGTCGGGCGCGGCCTGGTGGCCGGACTGGCCGCGCTCGACCCGGTGATGCCGTGTGTCGCGGGATTCCGCGCGGCTGAGGGTGTCGGACGCATCCTGCGCCTGGACCTCGAAGCGGCCCTCGGCCACCGGTTGCAACACCTCGGCCAACTGCAGCAATGGCATCCGCGCCAACTCGCCGATGTCGTAGCCGGCGAAGGTCACCGCCAGTGCCTCGCGTTTCAAGCGCTTGCCCGCGCAGAGCGGGCAGGCACTGCCGACCATGAAGGGCGCCACGCGTTTCTTCATCAACGCGCTCTGGGAATGGGCGAAGGTGTGCAGCACATAGCGCCGTGCGCCGGTATAGGTGCCCTGGTAGCTTGGCTCCAGCTTGCGGCGCAGAGCCTCGCGGGTTTCCTCGGGGGAAAGGCCCGCGTACACCGGCACCGTGGGCTGTTCCTCGGTGAACAGGATCCAGTGACGGTCCTTCGCCGGCAGCTCGCGCCAGGGAATGTCGACGTCGTAGCCCAGGGTGACCAGGATGTCCCGCAGGTTCTGGCCCTGCCAGGCGGTCGGCCAGGCGGCGATGGCGCGCTGCCGGATCGTCAGCGAAGGGTCGGGAACCATCGACGCCTCGGTGACTTCGTAGACCCGCCCGAGGCCATGGCACTGCGGGCAAGCGCCCTGGGGCGTGTTCGGCGAGAAGTCCTCGGCGTAGAGCATGGGCTGCCCGGCGGGATAGAGGCCCGCCCGCGAGTAGAGCATGCGGATCAGGCTCGACAGCGTGGTCACGCTGCCTACCGAGGAGCGCGCGTTGGGCGTGCCGCGCTGCTGCTGGAGCGCGACTGCGGGCGGCAGGCCGTCGATGGCGTCGACGTCCGGCACGCCGACCTGATCGATCAGCCGCCGCGCATAGGGCGCCACCGACTCGAAGTAACGCCGTTGCGCTTCCGCGTAGAGAGTGCCGAACGCCAGGGAGGATTTTCCCGAGCCCGAGACACCGGTGAACACCACCAGGGCGTCACGGGGAATGTCCACGTCGACGTCCTTGAGATTGTGTTCGCGCGCGCCGCGGACGCTCACGAATCCGGAAACCGCGGGGGCCGGGCGGGGTGCTGAGGTCGGATCGGCTGTGCGTTTCATGCTGGAATCCATGGAAATTCAAAACGAAGGTCGCCGCCTCGGTCGCGAGCGGCTGCAGAAGGTTTCGAGAATTCCGCGGGCGAACCGTTCCGATGGATCCTTGCCTCGACATGGATCGGCGGACTGGATTTATTTCCTCTGGGTATTTCAGTAGGATTTTTATAACGTTAAAGAATTAACTAGCGTTATTCGTTCTTTTCAAACCAGGCCTAAAGCCTGCAAGACTGCGCACACCGACGAGCCATCCTCGCGGTGATCGACAGGCGACCCTATCCGGGGCGCCGTCATTTTCATAACAAGCGGAACGTTACTGCCCATGCGCCATGTCCGCTGCGTAGAGCGTCCCTCCAGAGTTGGAAGACCATGAAAAAACTGACTGCCCTCAGCGCCCTCGCACTCGTCGTGATGTCGAGTCTGGCCCACGCCGACCGCCTGGAAGACATCAAGAAAGCCGGTGTCCTGCGGGTCGCGGCCTTCGATAGCAACCCGCCGTTCGGCTTCGTCGATGCCAGCAGCAAGCAAATCGAAGGCCTCGACGTCGACTACGCCAAAGCCATCGCCGACAAGCTCGGCGTCAAGCTCCAACTGCAACCCACCAACCCGGCCAACCGCGTGCCTTTGCTGGTGGCCAACAAGGTCGATCTGGTCCTGGCCAACTTCACCATCACCCCGGAGCGCGCCGAACAGGTCAATTTCAGCATTCCCTACTTCGCTTCCGGCCAGCAGTTCATCGTCAAGAAGGGCACGCTCAAGTCGCCGGATGACCTGAACAAGTGGCGGGTCGGCGTGGACAAGGGCACGGTCAACGAAGGCGTGCTGCGGGCCAAGTACCCCGGCGCCAAGGTGATCGCCTATGACGACACGCCCTTCGCCTTCACCGCCTTGCGCAACGGCAACGTCCAGGCCATCACCCAGGACGGCCCCAAGCTGATCGGCCTGCTGGCCAACGTCCCGGACCGCGACAAGTACGAAGTGCCGGCTTTCACCATCTCCAACGACCTGATCGGCGTGGGCCTGCCCAAGGGCGAGGCGGCGCTGACGGAGTTCGTCGACCAGACCCTGCTGGAGCTCGAAGCCAACGGCCAGGCGCAGAAAATCTACGACACCTGGTTCGGCCCGCAAACCAAGACGCCGCTGGCGCGCTTGTATAAGATCGGCGACAAGAACTAACCCTCGCTCCACCGTTCAGAGCCCGCCCCGTTCGTTCGGGGCGGGCGCGTTCGTTCACCATGGGCTTTCCACGCATGTTCGGCGATCTGCTCGCACCCCAGTATTTGCATTGGCTGCTCGACGGCTTCCTGCTCACCCTGTTGCTTTCCGCGCTGGCCTGCCTCGTGGCGACCGGCCTGGGCTTTCTGCTGTGCATGGCGCGCTTGTCGAGCCTGCCTGTCTGCGCGTGGCCGGCACGCGCCTACCTGGCGTTTTTCCGCAATACGCCGCTGCTGGTGCAACTGTTCTTCTGGTATTTCGGTGTTTCGGCGTTGCTGCCGGAAGACTTTGTCACCTGGCTCAATATGCCCCATGACCTCGCGTTGGGACCCTGGACGCTCGAGTGGCCCGCCTTCGAGTTCCTCGCCGGCTTGTGGGGCCTGACGCTGTACACCACGGCCTTCATCGCCGAAGAGTTCCGCGCCGGTGTCGCCTCGGTCCGCGAGGAACAACGCGCCGCCGGCATGGCTTTGGGGATGCGCCCCGCCCAGGTCTGGCGCCACGTCATCCTCCCCCAGGCATTGCGCACGGCCATGCCGCCCTTGCTCGGGCAATACATGAATGCCCTGAAAAACTCTTCGCTGACCATGGCCATCGGCCTGGCCGAGCTTTCCTATGCCTCGCGGCAGGTGGAAACCGAGACCTTCAAGACCTTCCAGGCCTTCGGCATCGCAACCTTGCTCTATATCGGCAGCATCGCGCTCATCGAAGTGGCCGGGCAGTTGCTCCAGCAGCGCAAGCGCTACCGGCAAGGGGAGGCGTGAGCATGGATTTTTCGGTCATTCAGGAAAACTTTTCCTACTTCCTGCTGGGTGCCTATCCCGATGGCCCCCTGGGCGGGGCGGCGTTGACGGTGGTGTTGAGCTTGCTGTCCGGGCTGGCCTCGGCAGTCCTGGGTCTTGGCCTGGGCATCGCCCTCACGGTGGTGCGTGGTCGAACGCGTTGGGCGCTGCTGACCGGGTTGGGGTTTTTCCGGGCGGTGCCGGTGCTGATGCTGATCTTCTGGACCTATTTCCTCTTGCCCATCCTGTTCCAGGTGGATGTGCCGGCCCTGGCCACGGTCGTTTGCGCGCTTTCCTTGATCGGCGGCGCTTACCTCGCCCATTCGGTCCATGCCGGCATCCGCAGCCTGCCGTCCGGACAATGGGCCGCGGCGCGCGCGCTCGGTCTGCGCCCCGGTCAGGTGCTGCGGCTGATCATCCTGCCCCAGGCGTTGCCGATCATGCTGCCGTCGTTCCTCAACCAATGGGTCGCGCTGGTGAAGGACACTTCCCTGGCCTATGTGATCGGCGTCGGCGAGCTCTCCTTCGTCGCCACCCAGATCAGTAACCGCGTAATGGTCCACCCGACCGAGATTTTCCTGTTCGTGGCGCTGCTGTACTTCGTGTTCTGCGCCAGCCTGGACCTGGCCGCGAACCTCCTGGCCAGGAGGGCGCCAGCCGTACGGCGCAGGGGGTGACGTCGACTGTGCCGGGTCGACCATGACCGGATGCCGGAGCGGGGGCTTTCCGGAATCGCCGGTGCCGGGTAGGCATTGCCATCGGGCATGCCTTCAGGCATGGATTCCCTGCCGTCCCTCTGAATCGAGAAAAAGGAATGTCGACCGTTTTTGGGGTTGCCAAGCCTTTGAAAGTAGTACACAATTCGGCCCGTCATCCAAGGCGGCAACGCTAAGGCTGAAGCTTCACCCCGCCTGAGGATGAAATAGCGAGTCGTCAGGCACGAGTTTGCAACGAAGAGGTCGGGTTCGACGTTTTCGTTTGAGGCCGGTTGGCAGAGTGGTTATGCAGCGGATTGCAAATCCGTGTACGCCGGTTCGATTCCGACATCGGCCTCCATATTGAAAGCCCCGCAGATCAAGGTCTGCGGGGCTTTTTCTTTGCCCGTATAAAAGCCAATCGTTTCCGCAACTCTTGGATCGTTTCCGGCCATGGATCATTTCGTCAGATTCATGGCTTTGCCAACGCGCCCGCACCTTCTCGACATAGATACCCCTGCGCTCTTTGGCAGAACGCCTACCTGTCGCGTTCTTCAAAACAAAAGGCATCATTGAGATTGCCATCGGCTTCGACATGGGCAGAATCGAGCGGCCGGCCGCCAGCAGATGTGAACACTGGGGCCGAATAGAGGGTTAAAGAGTGACGTTCGGCCAGGTCAGTAATCGCGGGCGCCGAATGCGGCTTATCGTCGGAATGGCAGCCAGCCTTATGGCCGCTCCCTGGGGTGACGCGAGAGTTAATCCCGATTTTGTCCGACTTTACGGTAGACCGACACAACGTCACGGCCATATGGCCAGAGAGTCGTAGCACCACTCCGGCTGTGCGCGCTTTCCTGGATGTGTTGATCGAAACGTCCTGAAACCACCGCAGTCGTTAGCCTTCATTTTCGATGGTGCCGCGCGGGTGCTGCATTTCAACGCATATAGCGATGATGCTGGATGGGTGTTTGCCTGCCCCGGCGAGCGGCATGGCTAACGGAATAAATGCAGGTAGCAGCGCCGGCCTTTTCTGCGCATGCAGCCGAATCCATTTGTGGACGAGGTTCGCCTTGAGACAATCGCCGAGCGCGGCGTTAGCAACCGAAGCGCTGGGCTGGGCACACTCTTTCTTTAATGAACGAGGCCTTTAGGGGCTTGGAATAGGAACGGCGCATTGGCTGCATGAAATACCCGCTTATAAAGGCTGGAACGGGTGTGCACTTAAATTTAAGTGCATACCATGTCTTGGCTTTGCGGGCCTGGCTTGATGACATGACCGGAGGGTTACGAAGAAAAGGGTCAGCAGTTGGACTCGATCGTCCAATTATGGGCGAGCTGATCGGGCCAAGGAGTGGCTTATGAATGACCTAATCGAGAACCGAATATTTTCAGGTCCGCAAAGCCTATTCAGCACTGGCCCAAAGGGCGATTGCGGAACGACTTGGAATGACGGGAAAAGCATTGCGACTTGGCTGTTGGCGAAAGCTGCGTCGTGACTGGTGCCCGGAGCCGGGGTCGAACCGGCACGGGGTTACCCCCGAGGGATTTTAAGTCCCTTGCGTCTACCGATTTCGCCATCCGGGCGGTAGCGCTTCGAGCCTGAAAGTGGATGCCGGGAGGCGCCCGGCTCGAATGAGGGCAGGACTATATACAGCTCGCCAGCAGGGCGCAAGGCGCGTAGGTCGTTGGGGAAGTTGGCTTTTATCCCCAGCGCCGCGGTCATCGGAGACCGCAGCGGCCGTTCTCTCGGGAGGTGTTTGGGCGGCGCGTCAGAGTTCCTGGAGCTGGATATCGGAAATACCCGTGGTGGGCAATTGCTCGATGATGGCGCTGCGGCCACCCAGCGGATGCTCGGGCACCACGAAACCGTGCAGTTCGAAGAGTTCGGCCGCGGCATCTTCCAGGGACAGCTGTTCGGCATGGGAAAGATGGGTCATGGGTTCGCCGCGCAACAGGTAGGAGATGGCGAACGTGGCTTTGTCGGTCATGGCGGTTCCTTGCAGGGGATGATGCTTCTTCAGACCATCGCGGATGGGCATCCGTTTCCGTCTTCGTCGTATGGGCTGGTGGGCCTGTTCGGCTTGTCGCGGACAGGTGCCGGTCAGGCGCTCCGCCCGTTGATGATGGCGAGGGTGAGCACGCCGCCGATCAAGCCCCAGAAGGCTGAACCGATTCCCAGCAGGGTCATGCCGGAGGCGGTGATCATGAAGGTGATCAGCGCCGCTTCGCGTTCTTTCGGCTGTTGCATGGCGACGGTCAGGCCATTGCCGATCGAGCCGAGCAAGGCGAGGGCGGCGATGGACAGCACCAGTTCCGGCGGCAGCGCGGCGAAGAGGGCGGCGAGCGTGGCGCCGAATACCCCGGCGATACCGTAGAACAGGCCGCACCAGACCGCCGCGGTGTAGCGTTTGCTCGGATCTTCCTCGGCGTGGGGGCCGGTGCAGATCGCCGCACTGATGGCGGCCAGGTTGATTCCGTGGGAGCCGAACGGGGCCAGCAGCACCGAGGCGAATCCGGTGACCGAGATGAGCGGGGAGGCGGGGGTGTGATAGCCATCGGCACGCAGCACGGCGATACCGGGGATGTTTTGCGAGGTCATGGCCACGACGAACAGGGGAATGCCGATGCTGACGATGGCGGTGAAGGAAAAGCGGGGCGTGGTCCAGACCGGCCAGGCGAGGCTGAACGAGAAGCCGCTGAAATCCAGCAGGCCGAGCAGGCCGGCCGCTACCGTGCCGATCAGCAGCGCGGCGAGTACCGCGTACCGCGCATGCAGCCGCTTGACGACCAGGTAGGTGAAAAACATGCCCAGCACCAGGGCCGTGCGATGCTGTGCCGCCACGAAGATCTCGCTGCCGATCTTGAACAGGATGCCGGCCAGCAACGCGGCGGCGAGCGGCGCGGGTAAGCGGCGCATCATGCGTTCGAATCCGCCCGTCAGGCCGACCAGGGTGATCAGCGCGGCGCAGACCAGGAAGGCCCCTATGGCCTCGTCGTAGGCGACGCCTGGCAGGCTGGTGATCAGCAGGGCCGCGCCGGGGGTCGACCAAGCCACCACGATGGGCGCGCGAAAACGCAGCGACAGGCCCACGCTGGTGATCGCCATGCCGATGGAGAGTGCCCAGATCCACGACGAGATCTGCCCGTTGCTCAGCCCCGCGGCCTGGCCTGCCTGGAACATCAGCACCAACGAACTGGTGTAGCCGGTGAGCATGGCGATGAAGCCTGCGATGATCGCCGAGGGCGATGAGTCGGAAAAGAAAGAGAGGCGCGTCTGCGTGGCATCGGTCATCGGACGGTTCCTGAGTTCTGCGGCGGGGGCGCGAGCGGGGCGTTGCGGCCGGCGCGAGTGAGGGGAAAGGCCGCTTCATGGAGGGCGGCGACCGGTCGATTCCTCGAGGTGCCCATGGAGGTTCGATCGATGGCAGCCTCGCGGACGGGAGCCGACGAGGATCGCGTCAACGACCAGGATCCGGCGGCCTTGGAGGAGTGCGGCACGCCACTCGATGCCCTGACTGTGCGAGGCTCGCCTCGAGGGCTGCTCGACGGGCGGAAGGGGGGTAAGACCAGTAAAAGGCGGAACTGCAGACTCACGCGGGTCACTCCGTAGCGATGTCTGGAGCCTAAGCGGCCCTCCGCGTGGACGTCGCCATACAGCGAAGCGCGTAAAGGGCATTACAGTTCGACGGGCGCGGTGCGTTTCTCCAGCTGTCTTGCTTCCGTAGGGGTGGATTGCCTGAGATGGCGGGGGATCGAGTCATCCGTCGAGGCATGATTGCCGCCACCGAGTCCTTTGCTTGAGCAATCTTGAGGCGACATCGCGGCCCTGTACGAAATGCGTTCCACCGAGGCGGGACTGTCCGGATGGGGCGTGCCTCGGATAGCCACCCCTGCGTCACCATGGACCGGTCGCATCGTCGTCCGACCCGTTTGGCGGCCCGTCGAACACCCATCCGTCGAAGGCCTGGGCGGCCTTGGCGGCGCGATGCCGAGGCGATGAGGGCGCGGGGCATGACGAGGGAAATCCGAGGCGTCAGCGCTCGGGACAGGGCTTAAATTTTGATGGTGAATGCCGAGGGGTGTAACGGAAAGCTTCCATGGCGAGTCGCCGAGCCTGCGCGTTTTCAGGGCGTTTCAGGTTGACGGTTCCGAGCGGGGCGTCGTAGTTTCGGTCGGTACTCGAGTCCATTCCCCGCTTGTCATTGGTGACCCCCCGCATGGCTTTCTCCGAACGCGTTACCCGCCTGAAAAGTTCTCTGATCCGCGAAATCCTGGCCGCCGCCCAGCGCCCGGAAGTGATGTCGTTCGCCGGGGGGCTGCCGGCGGAGTCCATGTTGCCGACGCTGGAGTGGGCGGAGATGCCGGCCTCCCTGGGCCAGTACGGCATGAGCGAGGGAGAGCCCGCGCTGCGCGAGGTGATCGCCGCCGAAGCCCGTTCGCTGGGCGTGGCCTGCGAGGCCAGCCAGGTGCTGATCGTCAGCGGTTCGCAGCAAACCCTGGACCTGGTCTCGAAGCTGTTCATCGATCCGGGTACCGAGGTGCTGGTGGAGGCACCCACTTACCTGGCGGCCTTGCAGTCGTTCCAATTGTTCGGCGCGGACTGCATCGCGGTGCCCCAGGAAGCGGACGGTCCGGAAATCGCTGCATTGCGCGAGCGCCTGGAGCAGCACAAGCCGGCGTTCGCCTATCTCATTCCGACGTTCCAGAATCCGTCCGCCGTACGCTACAGCGAAGCGAAGCGCGATGCGGTGGCCGCGTTGCTTGACGAGTACGAGGTGACGCTGATCGAGGACGAACCCTATCGCGAGTTGGTCTTCGACGAGGGCAGCGCCAGCCCCATCGTCGGCCGCCTGAAAAAGGCCCGCTGGATTTACACCGGCACGGTCTCGAAGACTCTGCTGCCGGGGCTGCGCGTAGGCTATCTGATCGCCAGCCCGGAGCTTTTCCCGTACCTGTTGCGTCTCAAGCAGTCCGCCGACCTGCACACCAATCGCATCGGTCAGTGGCAGGCGTTGCAGTGGCTGGGCAGCGATCGTTATCGCCAGCACCTGGCCGATCTGCGGGATTTCTATCGGCAACGTCGCGATGCCATGCAGATCGCCTTGGAGGCGCATTTCGGCGACCTCGCCACCTGGGAAATCCCCCAGGGCGGCCTGTTCTTCTGGTTGACCCTTAAATGCCCCTTGGATACCCGTACCTTGCTGGCGCCTGCCCTGGAGCGGCACGTCGCGTTCATGCCCGGCGAGCCCTTTTTCATCGAGCCGGATCGTCACCCGGGTCACCTGCGGCTGAACTTTAGCCATGTGGCCCCGGAGCGCCTGAGCGAGGGGCTCGCCCGCCTGGCCACTGTCATACGGTCCGCCGTGGCGGACGAAGCAGCCTGAGGAGAAGTGGATGTACAAGGTTTATGGCGATTACCGCTCCGGCAACTGTTACAAGATCAAGCTCACCCTGCACCTGCTCGACGAAGCCTACGAATGGATTCCCGTGGATATCGTCAAGGGCGAGACGAAAAGCCCGGCATTCCTGCAGAAGAACCCCAACGGCAAGATTCCCGTGCTGGAGCTGGAGGACGGCTCGACCCTGTGGGAATCCAACGCCATTCTCAATTTCCTCGCCGATGGCAGCGACCTGCTGCCGAGCGAGCCGCGCCTCCGCACCCAGGTGCTGCAATGGCAGTTTTTCGAGCAGTACAGCCATGAGCCGAATATCGCCGTGGCGCGCTTCATCCAGCTCTACCAGGGCTTGCCGGAAGCGCGGCGCGCCGAATACGAAGCGACCCATGTCGAAGGCTACAAGGCCCTGCGGGTCATGGAGCAGCAGCTCGAACGCACGCCCTATCTGGTCGGCGATCGCTATTCCATCGCCGACATCGCGCTCTACGCCTACACCCATGTCGCCCACGAAGGCGGTTTCGATCTGAGCGGTTTCCCGGCCATTCGCCGGTGGATCGACCGGGTCGCCAGCCATCCCCGCCACGTCGGCATGTTGGATTAACCCGCGCCCCGCTCGACGAAGGCCGCGAGGGCGCCCGGCATCGCGGTTCCTCGGCAGTTTGCATCCGGACGACCCGAGTGGCTGCCATCGCTTGCCGGTAGCGTTCGCCGGCAAAAGACAAAGCAGCCGCTATGCTTGCGCAGGACTCGTCCGCGGGGTCGGTGTGCGACCACCGCGACGGGACCGCGGCGTCTCGAAGCTGGTCCTTCGGCCGTATCCCGGCCCAGGCCTGTAATGACCATGAAGCTCCCACGTACCAAGCCGCTCGCATGGCGCATAGGCCCGATCGCCTGTGCGCGAAGTGCGGCGAAGAGGGTTGAAGGATGTTCAAGAATATGAGGATCGGCCTGCGGCTGGGCTTGGCTTTTTTGATGTCGACGATCCTCCTGCTGGTCAACGGTATCGTTGGCATGCAGGCATTGCATAAAACCAACGAAGGCTTGGAAACCGTCTACCAGGATCGCGTGGTGCCGTTACGGGGCCTGAAGGTGATCGCCGACGCCTATGCGGTGAACGTCATCGACGCGGTCAACAAGGCCAACGCCGGCCTGCTGAGCGCCGAGCTGGCCTACGCCGGTATCCAGCAGGCCGAGCAGCGCATCAAGGAGGAGTGGAGGACCTATACCGCGACCCGCCTCACGGCCGAGGAATCCCGCCTGGTGGCGGAAACCGAGCGCCTGTTCGAGGCCGCCGACGTCGATATCCAGCGTGTCTCAGCGGCGTTGCGGGATCGCCACGGCAACCAGGAGGGCCAGTTGAACGACTACGACGGCGCGCTCTACAAGAGCGTCGACCCCATCAGTGGAAAGCTCGCCGAACTGATCGAATTGCAACTGCGCGTGGCGAAGGAGCAACGCGACAAGGCGACCGAGGTATTCGGCCAGACCCAGCGCCTGATCATGGGGCTCAGTTTCGCCGCGATCCTGCTCTCGGCGCTCATCGGTCTGTCGATCACCCGTTCCATCACCCGGCCGATCGGTTTCGCCGTGTCGGTGGCCGAACGGCTGGCCGATGGCGACCTGACCCTGGCCATCCCGCCCGGCCGCGGCGACGAAACCGGGCGCCTGCTCGCCGCCATGGCGCGGATGGTGGAGCGCCTGGGCCACACCCTCGGCGAGGTGCGCAATGCCGCTGCCGCCCTGGGCGGGGCGTCGGCGCAGATCAGCGCCACCACCCAGTCGCTCAGCCAGGCGGCGAGCGAACAGGCCGCCAGCCTCGAGCAGACCCACGCCGCGCTGGCCCAGGCCGCGGCATCCATCAACCAGAACAGCGAGAACGCCCGGATAACCGACGGCCTCGCCACCCGCGCGGCCGAGGAGGCCCGCCAGGGCGGTGCGGCGGTAGTGGAAACGGTGCTGGCCATGAGGCGCATCACCGAGCGCGTGGGAATCATCGACGACATCGCCTACCAGACCAACCTTCTCGCGCTGAACGCGGCCATCGAGGCGGCCAGGGCAGGGGAGCATGGCAAGGGGTTCTCCGTGGTGGCTGCGGAGGTGCGCAAGCTGGCCGAGCGCAGTCAGGTCGCCGCCCTGGAGGTGGGCCAGCTGGCCAGCGGCAGCGTCGCCACCGCGGAGCGGGCCGGTGCATTGCTCAGCGGCATGCTGCCGAGCATCCAGCGCACGTCCGATCTGGTGCAGGAGATTTCCGCGGCGTCATCCGAACAGGCCACCGGCATGGGCCAGATAAACGGCGCGGTCGGCCAGCTCAACGAGGCCACTCAACAGAACGCGGCGGCGTCCGAGCAACTGGCCGCGACCGCCGAACAGATGAGCGCCCAGGCCGAGGACCTGCAACGCCTGATCGCCTTCTTCAGTTTGCAGGACGAGCGCCAGACGCCGCCGGGGAGGCAGTTGCCTTAAGGCTCCAAGGGGGGGCGGCGAGGTGAGGCGCGGATTCGGCATCGGGCCGAAGCCCGGCGAGTATGACTGGAGGCGCGGAGCTCAGGCAGGGCGCGGTCGGGAGACCGAGCGCTCGACCCGCGACCGGACCGTCACTCGTCCCGGCCTTCGAGCATGCTGCGCTTGAGCATGACGTAGGCGGCGCCGGCACCCCCGTGCCTGGGCAGACACGAGGTGAAGCCGAGGACCTGCGGGTGTTGGCGCAGCCAGGTATTGACGTGGCTCTTGATCAAGGGACGTCGACCGTCCAGGCGGATGCCCTTGCCATGGGTGACCCGCACGCAGCGCACTTCGAAGCGAGTGGCTTCGGCGAGGAACTCCCACAGGGTCTCCCGGGCCTTCTCGACGCTCATGCCGTGCAGGTCGAGACTGCCTTCGAAGGCGATCTGCCCGGCTTTCAACTTGCGCATCTGGCTGTCCTGGACGCCATCGCGCGCCCAGTAGAGTTCGTCGTCGCCCCCGACGTCGATCACGAACTGATCGGACAATCCATCGACCTTGAGTTCGCCGGTGCTCACCGTGGCGTTCAGCCGGCGGCTGACCAGTTGGTGACGGTCGCTCTTGGGCTTACCGGTTTCCGCGCGATCGTGGTGGAGGGGCTTGACCCCCTTCACGGCGCTGCTGAACAAGGAAAAATCGTCGTCTTGCATGGGGCCTCCGAAGGGCGCGCAGTTTACCCAAGGGCACGGCAGGCCGACAGTCTCTCGGGCCTCGTTCAATCCTTCTTCATCAGGTGGGGCGCCAGGCACAGATCGTTGCGACGTCGGCTGCGGCGGCGGCAGAGGCGCCAGGCGAGCACGCCGAACCAGAGCGAAAACACCCCCAGGACCAACAGAACGGAAGCGTTGGCGGGGGTGGCCTCGAGTTGGCCCAGGGCCGGTGCGTGGCCGAGCAACATGGCGGCGCCCGCCATCGTGAGCAGTACGCCGAACCCGGCGAACAGTGCGGCCAGCGCCGCACCGAAACGCCAGCGCCAACTGCAAGAGCCTTTTGGGCGCAGGCGGCGGGCGTCGAAACCATCGGACAATTTCATCCGGACGTCCTCTTAATCAATCGGCGTATGACCGAGGCAGGGTAAGCGGGTTCCGGCAGGGTCCGGGATGAATGTCGTTTCGGCTGTCGTCGGTCGGATGGCGCCGGGCGACCGCTTCACGCCTGGAGGCTTCAGGACAACGCCCGTGCGTTGGGCACCACGCAGGCGAAGTTGTCCGCCAGGGCGATGACTTCGATGCGGTGCATGTCGGCGGCGCTGATCACGCCGCCATCGAGGGTGGGCAGGTCGCGGGTGGCGCAGGCGGCGTCGACCAGCGTGCACCGGTAGCCGTAATCCTTCGCGGCGCGGACGGTGGTGCTGACGCTGGAGTGGGTCATGAACCCACATACGATCAAATCGAGATTGCCGATGGCCTGCAGGCGGTCGTGCAGTTCGGTGCCGGCGAAGGCATTCGGCAGGCGCTTCTCCACGACGATTTCCCGCTCCAGGGGCGCCACTTCCGGCAGATGCTGGCCACGTTCGCCCTGGGGATCGAGCAGGCCGCCGGGAACGCCCAAATGCTTGACGTGTACCACGGCCGACCCGATCCCGCGGGCGGCGGCCAGCAGGCTGGCGATCTCCGCCACCGCCGCGTCCAGGCCGGGCAAGCTCAGCACGCCGCTGCGATATTCCTCCTGGACGTCGATGACCAGCAAGGTGGCATGGGCGAGGCTCGCCGGCGAGTAACCGCGGCCGGTCAGTTGCAGCATGGTCTTGGGGGCGGACATGGGCACGACTCCTTATACGGCTTTGGCGCCATTCTCCGCTGCCGGGAGCGTTCTGTGAACCATGCCGGGCTTTTCCGCCCCGCGCGCGGCGATTCCCCGCGTAAGGGTCCGCGGCTACGGCTGCGCCGGCAGATCGGCGTGAGCGTCGCTTCCGCCGGTGCAAGGCATCGAAGCCAGGTGGCGCGGCTGCTAGAATCCGCTTTCCGTCCATGGAGGTACTCGTCGTGTCCGAATCCCGTCTGCGCACCCTGCGCGATCACATCCGCTGGGCTGTCAGCCGTTTCCATCAGGAAAACCTGTTCTTCGGTCACGGTACCGATAACGCCTGGGACGAGGCGCGGCAACTGGTGCTCGGCGCGCTGTACCTGCCCTATGAGCTGGCCGATAGCTACCTCGATTGCGCGATGGAGGATGACGAGCGCGAGTACGTGAGCCTCCTGCTGCGTCGCCGTATCGAGGAGCGGGTGCCAAGTGCCTACCTGTTGGGAGAGGCCTGGTTCTGCGGCCTGTCATTCATCGTCGACCCGCGCGTACTGGTGCCGCGCTCGCCGATCGGCGAGCTGATCCAGCAGCGTTTCGCCCCCTGGCTACCCGCCGATCCGGCGAGGATTCTCGACCTGTGCACCGGTTCCGGTTGCATCGGGATCGCCTGTGCGCAGGTTTTCAGCGAGGCCGAAGTGGTGCTCGCCGACCTGTCGTTCGATGCGTTGGAAGTGGCCAACCTGAACATCGAGCGGCACGAGCTCGAGTCCCGCGTCTACACCGTGCAGGGCGATGGCTTCGATGGCCTGCCGGGACAGCGCTTCGACTTGATCCTCTCCAACCCGCCCTATGTGGACGCCGAAGACTTCGCCGACATGCCCGAGGAATATCACCACGAGCCCGCCCTGGGCCTGGCCTGCGGCGTCGATGGCCTGGATCTGGTGAGACGGATGCTGGCCGAGGCCGCCGATCACCTGACCGATGCCGGACTCTTGTTCGTCGAGGTGGGCAACAGCCAGGTTCACCTCGAGGCCCTGTACCCGGAAGTGGACTTCGCCTGGATGGAGTTCGAGAACGGCGGCCACGGGGTGTTCATGCTCAGTGCCGAGCAGTGTCGCCAGCATCAAGCGTTGTTCCGCGAGCGACTCGGCGCCTAGCCCGCAGGGCGGCGGGCGAGAGGATGCGCCAGCGCGAGAGTCGTGGGTTTCGCGCGGCCCGCTGGGCTCGTCGCCCGGCGGCCCATTCGCCTAGGATCACCTGCCTGAGGGGTTATCCAGCCGCTGTTCGGACTGGCGTTCCTCAGTCGCGCCTGCCGCCCTGGTGCAGGGTCGGCGAGCTGCGCAGGGCGTTTTCCTGCCGCCGCGGCGGCGCCTCGTCCTTGCTGGCCAGGGGCTCGCTGAGCACTAGGTTCTGCGTCGGGAAGGCGAACTGGATGCCGCGCTCGACCATCGCCTGCATGATTTCCAGATTGATGTGCTGCTGGATGTCCATGTAACGGTTGTAGTCGGCGCTGAGCACGATATACACCACCTCGAAACGCAGGGCGGTCTGCTCGAAGGCGAGGAAGTGCGCGCGGTCGAAGCGGGTGTCCGGCGTCGCCCTGATGATTCGCTCGATCACCGCGGGCATTTCCCGGACCTTTTCCACCGGCGTCTTGTAGGAAAGGCCGAGGCCGAAGACGATCCGCCGTTCGGCCATGCGCTTGTAGTTGTGCAGGATCTGCTTGAGCAGCTCGGCGTTGGAGCAGACGATCTGCTCGCCGCTCAGGCTGCGGATCCGCGTGGTTTTCATGCCGATGTGTTCGATGCTGCCGGCGACATCGCCGAAGACCACGAAGTCGCCCCGCTCGAAGGGCTTATCGATGCCGATGGACAGGGACGCGAAGAGGTCGCTGAGGATCGTCTGCACCGCCAGCGCCACCGCGATGCCGCCAACCCCCAGGCTGGCGACGAAGGCGGTGATGTTCACGCCCAGGTTGGAGAGGATCGCGAGCAGCACGACCGACCAGATGGTGCCGCGCACCATGTAGGTGACGAGGACGCTGGTCACCGGGTTGCGTTGCGCGCCGTTGATGTAGCTCACCGTCCACAGGCGTACGGCGGCGTCCAGCCAGAGGGCGATCTGCAGCGCCAGGGCGAGGAACCAGCCATGGGCGAAGGCGCTTTCCCAGCGGGGCGACAGTTCCACCAGCTTGAGGCCGATCTGCACCGAGAAGACCATCAGTAGGAAGCGGCTGGTGTTGCCGATGATTTCGCTGACGAAGCCGTACCAGGGGTTCTGGTGATGGCTGGCGAATTTGGCGAGGCGTCGGCTCAGCAGGCCGAACGCGGCACGCAGCAGCAGGTAGCTGACCACCGCCACGGCGACCACCAGGCAGGTGTCGAGCAGTGTCGTCTGATTGAAACCCAGGACCCCGTTCTCCATGAGACCGTCCTCCACGGCTGTCTTTTCGGAAGACCGAGCCTCCGGCCGGCCACGCATAGGAGTTCGTTTGCCGGCGGCGCCGATAGTTCCCCGGCAGGGGTGGATGCGTTCGCTCGGCTCAGCGCTTGCGCGAGGCCATGTGGCGCAGGTAGGCGATCAGTTGGGACAGCTCGGGTTCGGAAAGAATGCCCTCGCCGAACGCCGGCATTTTCGCCTGCGGCCAGCGCCGCAGGCTTTGCGGGTCGCGGATGTAGCGGCGCAGGAAGTCGCCGGCGAAATACTCGGTGGGATTGAAGGGCTGGTTGAGGTCCGGCCCGAATTCGGCATCGCCGGCACCGTTCAGGCGGTGGCAGGCCAGGCAGTTCTTACGGAACTGGGCGAACCCCTCGCGTACCTCCGCGTCCGCGTCAGCGGCGGGCAGCAGGGCGGGGAAGCGCTGCGCCAGGGGCGCCAGGTAGCGCAGCCGGGATAACTGGAACGGCCATTGTTCCGGAACGATGCGCGACGCCTTGGGATCGGTCCAGACCAGATAGAAGGGCCCCGCGCTGGGTTTGCCCTGGCCCAGGGGCGGCCAGGGCTGGGCGGGGTCCTCGATGGCCAGCCAGGCCCGCGATCCCCGCTCGTTCAGCAAGGGCGCGGCGTCCAGCTCCGCGGCGAAACCGTCCAGGGCGACCGCCTGCAACTGGTCCCCGGGCTTGAGGCCCTCCAGCAATACGGCGAGGGGAATGGCGCGATAACGCATCGGGCGTTTGTAGGAGACGTCGTCGGCGACCTCGAGGGTTACCGTGCGAGGATCGGCCAGCAGTTCGGCGCTGTGCAGGGTCCGCGTGGCCTGGGGCCGCTCGATGACCAAGTCGGCGGCGCTGGCGGGTAGCAGGCCGAGTGACAACAAGGCGATCAGCAGTCCACGCATTTCGATCTCCAGGCGCTCCATGGAGGGGATAGGACGCTCGCCGTGCCCATCCGTTCCCTGCCATCTCCCCACGGCGCTCGGGGCGCGGCCTTCGGGGGGCGGCGGCGGGGCGAGCGGACGGGACCCGCTCCGTTCGACTGGGTGGCACCGAGGCGCTGCGGGCGGTATCGGCCGCGCGGGACGACACGTCAGGAGCAGGGAGAATGGCCGGGGTTTCTCGCTCAGGTGAACCAGCGGGTGAGGTTGGGCAGGATCAGGACGACGGTGGTGGCGAACAGGATGAGGCTCGCTTGCCTCAGCTTGGGGTGCTTGAACATGGCCTCACCTTTTCTTCTTGTTAGGAGTCGTCGGTGTCCGCTCTGACGGCTTGGCGGAAAGACGGACGGCCCATGTATGGATGGGATGCCCCGGCATTCCCGGCGGCATATCGAGTACGAGTCAGTAAGGTTTAGATAATTCCGCAGCCCCCGTCATCCCTGGGCCCGCGGATAATCCGGCGAGTGCCGCGGAATGGCTGGCACGGGCGCCGCGGAAACGCCCGCCGGAGGCGGCGAAGGCCTGTGCCAGACGCCTCGCCGAGGGCGATTGAAGTGCCTGGCGTGATCATGACCGTTCGTCTGAGCGCCGTGGTCAACGCCGTCGAGCGCTTCCGTCATTGAGTCGGGAGTCCGCCGCGCTATGGTGTACGACCAGCGGCATCCGGGCTCGACGCTTTCCAGCGCCGACGGCGCTGCCCAGAACCTGTGCTAGAGGATTCCATGACCGAAGCCTATATCTACGACACGGTGCGCACGCCCCGTGGCAGGGGCAAGAAGGACGGCGCCCTATACAGCGTCAAGCCCGTCAACCTGATCGCCGGCCTGCTCAGGGCCCTGCAGGCGCGCAATCGCCTGGATACCCGCGAAGTGGACGATATCGTGCTGGGCTGCGTGACGCCGGTGGGCGACCAAGGCGCCGATATCGCCAAAAGCGCGGCGATGGTCGCCGACTGGGACCAGCGCGTCGCCGGCGTGCAGCTCAATCGCTTCTGCGCCTCGGGCCTGGAAGCGGTGAACCTGGCGGCGATGAAGGTCCGCTCGGGGTTCGAGGACCTGGTGGTGGCGGGCGGGGTGGAGTCCATGTCGCGGGTGCCCATGGGCAGCGACGGCGGCGCCTGGGCCCTGGATCCTGAAACCAACCTGCATGCGCGCTTCGTTCCCCAGGGCATCGGCGCCGACCTGATCGCCACCCTGGAAGGATTTTCCCGGGCCGAGGTCGACGCCTTCGCCCTGCGCTCCCAGCAGAAGGCCGCCCGTGCCCGGTCCGGCGGCGCTTTCGCGCGCTCGCTGGTGCCGGTCACCGACCAGAACGGCATCCTGCTGCTGGACCACGACGAGTTCATCCGCCCCGATACCACCCTGGAAGGCCTCGGTCGGCTCAAGCCGAGCTTCGAGATGATGGGCCAGATGGGGTTCGACGCCACCGCCCTGCGCCAATACAGCCATCTCGAACGCATCGAGCATGTGCATACCCCGGGCAACAGCTCCGGCATCGTCGATGGCGCCGCCGCCATGCTCATCGGCTCCGCCGCCAAGGGCGAAGCCCTCGGCCTGACGCCGCGCGGGCGTATCCTCGCCACGGCAGTCACCGGCACCGAGCCGACGATCATGCTCACCGGCCCGGGGCCGGCTTCCCGCAAGGCTCTCGCCAAGGCCAGCCTGGATGTTTCCGACATCGACCTGTTCGAGGTGAACGAGGCGTTCGCCTCGGTGGTGATGAAGTTCATCAGGGACATGGGCATCGACGAGGACCGGGTCAACGTCAACGGCGGCGCCATCGCGCTGGGCCATCCGCTCGGGGCGACCGGTTGCGCGATCCTCGGCACCCTGCTCGACGAACTGGAAAAGCGCCGCTTGCGCTATGGCCTGGCCACCCTGTGCGTGGGCGGCGGCATGGGCATCGCGACCATCATCGAACGCATTTGAGGCGCGCTGCGGGCCGGTTTCCGCGCGGCCCGGTAGCCCGGCGCTTCGAACCGCCTCTCGAATCAAGGAATCCTCTGCATGACCGACGCTATCCGCTACGAAAAAGGCCCGGACGCCATCGTCATCCTGACCATCGATCTGCCCGGCCAGAGCGCCAACACCATGAACGCCCTGTACCGCGAGGCGATGGGCCAAGTCCTCGACCGGCTGGAGGCCGAGAAGGAGGCCATCGCCGGGGTGGTCTTGACCTCGGCGAAGAAGACTTTCTTCGCCGGCGGCGACCTCAATGAGCTGGTCAAGGTCGACAAGGCCGGCGCCGAGGACTTCTATCGCATGGTGCTGAAGATCAAGGCTGATCTGCGCCGCCTGGAAACCCTCGGCAAACCGGTGGTCGCGGCCATCAATGGCGCCGCCCTGGGCGGCGGCTGGGAAATCTGCCTCGCCTGTCATCGACGCATCGCCCTCGACGACGCGAGCGTGCAGATCGGCCTCCCGGAAGTCACCCTGGGCCTGTTGCCCGGGGGTGGCGGCGTGGTGCGCATGGTCCGCTTGCTGGGGCTGGAAAAGGCCCTGCCTTACCTGGTGGAGGGCAAGAAAGTCCGGCCGGCTGCCGCCTTGAAGGCGGGCCTGATCCATGAGCTGGCGGCCAGCCGCGAGGACATGTTGGCCAAGGCGCGTGCCTGGATTCTGTCCGCGCCGGATGCGCAGCAACCCTGGGACGCCAGCGGTTACCGGATGCCGGGCGGCACGCCGGCGAGTCCCGGCCTGGCGCAGACCCTTGCCATCGCGCCGTCGCTGCTGCTCGACAAGACCAAAGGCTGTTTCCCGGCTCCGGAAAAGATCCTCTGCGCCGCGGTCGAGGGTGCGCAGGTGGACTTCGACGCGGCGCAGCTCATCGAGACCCGCTACTTCACCGAGCTGGCGACCGGCCAGGTGGCGAAGAACATGATCGGTGCCTTCTGGTTCCAGCTCAACGCGATCAACGCCGGCGGTTCGCGGCCCCAGGGCCATGAGCGCCAGCGCGTGCGCAAGGTCGGCGTGATCGGCGCCGGCATGATGGGCGCGGGTATCGCCCAGGTGACGGCGGCGGCCGGCATAGAGGTGATGCTCAAGGACGTGAGCCGCGACGCGGCGGAGCAGGGCAAGGCCCGCGCGGCGGCGGCATGGGAAAAGAAGGTCGCGCGCGGGCATCTCACGCCGGCCCAGCGCGACGCCTATCTGGCACGCCTCCATGCCACCGACGACGATGCGGATTTCGCGGGTTGCGAGTTGATCATCGAGGCGGTGTTCGAGGATCGGGCTCTGAAAGGCAAGGTGATGGTCGCGGCGTCGGTGGCTGCCCGCCATGATGCGGTGCTGGCTTCGAACACGTCGACGCTGCCGATCACCGGTCTGGCGAGCGCGGTGGCCGAGCCCGAGCGGTTCGTTGGCCTGCATTTCTTCAGTCCGGTGGAGAAAATGCCGCTGGTGGAAATCATCCGTGGCGCACACACCCGCGACGAAACCCTGGCCCGCAGCTTCGATTTCGTCCAGCAGATCAAGAAGGTCCCGATCGTGGTGAACGATAGCCGGGGGTTCTTCACCTCCCGGGTCTTCGCCACTTTCATCCAGGAAGGCATCGCCATGCTTGGCGAGGGCGTTGGCGCGGCGCTGATCGAGAACGAGGCCCGCAAGGCCGGCATGCCGGTGGGGCCGCTCGCGGTTTCCGACGAGGTGTCCCTGAGCCTGATGACCCATATCCGCAGCCAGACCGCCAAGGACTTCGAGGCCGAAGGTAAGCGACCGCCGGAGCATCCGGCCTTCGCCGTCATCGACCGGATGGTGGAGCAGGGGCGGCTTGGAAAAGCCGCCGGCGCGGGCTTCTACGACTATCCGGCGAATGGCCGCAAACAGCTATGGCCTGGCCTGAAGGCTGGTTTCGAGCGCCCCGGCGTCGCCCTGGCGACAGCGGACGTACGGGATCGCCTGTTGTTCGTTCAGGCGCTGGAAACCGTGCGTTGCCTGGAGGAGGGCGTGCTCACTTCGGTTGCCGATGCCAATCTCGGCTCGATTCTCGGGATCGGCTTCGCCGCCTGGACCGGCGGCGCGTTGCAATTCATCAATCAATACGGCTTGGACGCGTTCGTCGCGCGGGCCCACGACCTGGCGGCGCGCTTCGGCGAGCGCTTCGCTCCGCCGGTGTCGCTGCTGGAAAGGGCTGTCCGTGGCGAGGCATTTGTCTGAGACGGCCCGGCTCGACGGGGCGGACTGCATGAGGCCGTTCCCCTGTCGGCGGGTCGCGTGGGCCGGGTCGCGTAGGCGAGCCAAGCGGACGCGATGCAAGGTGCCCGGCGACAGGAGGGGGCGGTCGCAGGCACGACGGCATGTCAATTTTTATTGACGGGCACCTTTATTTCGGCGGGAAGAGCGGGACGCTAACGCCTACGCAAGCCTTTGAAGTCGCTTCGCCTCTTTGCGAATACGCGCGCTTGTGTTAAATAAATCGCACATCTCGCGCCCGCTTCAGGAATACCCATGTCTTTGCGTATCTGCATTCTGGAAACCGACAACCTCCGGCCCGAACTGGTCGACCAATACCAGGGGTACGGCCGCATGTTCGAAGAGCTCTTCGCCGGCCAACCCATTCCTGCGCGGTTCTCCGTTTACAACGTGGTGCAGGGGCATTACCCGGCGGATGACGAACGTTTCGACGCCTACCTAGTCACCGGCAGCAAGGCGGATTCCTTCGGCGACGATCCCTGGATCCAAACCCTGAAAACCTATCTGCTCGAGCGCTACAAGCGCGGCGACAAGCTGCTCGGCATCTGCTTCGGCCACCAGTTACTGGCCTTGCTGCTGGGCGGCAAGAGCGAGCGGGCCAGCCAGGGGTGGGGCGTGGGCACCCATCGCTATCGACTCGATGAACGCAATCCCTGGATGACCCCCAGTCTCGACGAACTGATCCTGTTGATCAGCCATCAGGATCAAGTCACCGCCTTGCCGGCGAACGCCACGGTGATCGCATCCAGCGAGTTCTGCCCGTTCGCGGCCTACCGTATCGGGGATCAGGTGCTGTGCTTCCAGGGCCACCCGGAGTTCGTCCAGGATTATTCGCGGGCGCTGCTGGACCTGCGTCAGCAGCACTTGGGCGAGCACCTGTATCGCCAGGGTGTGGACAGCCTGCAGCACGACCACCATGGCAGGACGGTAGGTGAGTGGATGCTGCGTTTCGTGGCCAATCCCCGCAGCCTCACCGAGGACGCCTGATCTCTCGCCGGCCTGCCTGACAGCGCCGGCCGATCACAGCCAATTCAGGCGTTTGAAGTTCAGGTACAGGCCCAGGCAGCCGGCGCCCAGCAGGCCGAGCACGGTAAAGTACCCGTAGTGCCAGCCCAGTTCCGGCATGTTCTGGAAATTCATACCGTAGATGCCCGCCACCGCCGTCGGAAACGCCAGGATCGCCGCCCAGGCGGCGAACTTGCGCTGTACCACGCTCTGCCTCGACGACTCCAGCAGCAAGCCGATCTCGATGGCGTGGTCGGCCAGTTCGCGCAGGCCGGTGAGGTCTTCCAGCAGGCGGTTGACGTGGATCGCCAGGTCGCGGAAGTACGGCTTCACATGCTTGTCGATAAAGGGGAATTCGAGGTGCTGCAATTCCTGGCAGATTTCCACCAGAGGCGCGACATAGCGGCGTAGACGCAGCAGGTCGCGACGCAAGCCGTGGATCTGCTCGACATCGGACTGGGTCAGCGGACAGTTCAGCACCCGTTGCTCGATCTGCTCCAGTTCCGCGCGATATTGCTCCAACTGCGGGCGGTAATTCTCGATGACGAAATTGAGCAGCGCGTAGAGCACGAAGTCCTCGCCATGCTCCAGCAGCAACGGACGGGCCTCGCAGCGTTGGCGCACCACCGAATAGGACGAGGATTTGCCGTAGCGCGCGCTGATCACATAGCCCTTGCCGGCGAACAACTGGGTCTCGACGAAGGCCAGCTTGCCGTCGTCCATCACGGGCGAATACACCACCAGGAACAGGGCGTCGCCGAAGGTTTCCAGCTTGGGACGGGTGTGCTGGGCCAGGGCATCGTCCAGAGCCAGTTCATGGAGGTCGAACTGGTTCTGCAAATGCAGTAATTCGGCGGGTTCGGGGTCATGCAGGCCGATCCAGACGAAATGGCCCGGCTTGGCGGCCCATTCGCGGCCTTGGTCGAGCCCTATGTCGGTGACTTTTCGGCCCTTGGCATAAACAGCAGCAGCGATGACTCGACCCATGGATATCCTGTTCCTTATCGTCGGGAGGGTACCGGCTGAACGCTTGACGCCGACCCGGCCGGTTCCTGCTTGTTGTGAGGCGCGGCGGGTGGCGAAGTTCAGCTCGGCGAGCTTAGCCCGAATTCGCCTCCAGCCGACGATCGAGGCGCTGGATGCAGGCCTGCATCTGCGCGCGGCATTCCTCCATCAGCGCCGACAGGTCCTGGGAGCCCATGCCCTGTGTCGGGATCGCCGGCAGCGCCTGGATCGATACCCGCCCGCTGCGCCAACGGTCCAGTTGAAGCCGCCCGGCATAGCTGCTGACGCATACCGGCACTATGGGGACGCCGGCATTGATCGCCATCTGGAAGGCGCCTTTCTTGAAGGGCTGCAGACCTCGGCCGAGGCTGCGCGTGCCCTCGGGGAATATCCAGATCGAGGTGGTGCGTTGGCGAAGGGTCTGCTGGGTGATCTTCAGCGCCCGCTTCGCCGAGCGTGGATTCCCCCGGTCCACCAGGACATTCCCCGCTAGCCAATACGCCTGGCCGAAGAACGGAATCCACTTCAGGCTCTGCTTGCCGATGCTGACCGTCCGCTCCGGCACGATGCGGCCCAGGACGAACAGGTCGAAGTTGGACTGATGATTGGCGACGATCACGCAACTCTGTTCCGGCGTAGGCAGGCTATCGAGCCTGGCCTCGACCCGGATGCCCAGCAGGCAGAGCGCGGGCCAGGCATAGAGCCGGGCGCACAGGCGGCTGTTGTCGGGGTGGAACGGGCGGGCCAGCGTCAACAGAAGGCTCAGGACGCTAGCGAGCAGGCAGTGCACCGCGAGTAAGAGCATGCGGAAGAGATGGAGCATGGGGAACGCACCCGATGGAAAAGCGTTCCAGTGTATGGTCGTGCACTCGGATGAGCAAACGCCTGCGGGAGGAGAGGCAAAACTTCGAGAAGAAATCCGCCTTCATGCGGTCGAGGCAGGAAGGCGGAGGCTATGCGGCCGTCAGACCTTGAAGCGACCGAGCAGCCGATCCTGCTGGCTGACCTGCTCGACCATCACGGCGCATTGCTCGACCTGCTTGTCGGCACCGCCGGCGACGTCGTGGCTGATGTCGCGAATGTTGGTGGTGTTGCGGTTGATCTCTTCGGTGGTGGCGCTTTGTTCTTCGGCCGCCGTGGCGATCTGCAGGTTCATGTCGTTGATCCGGGTGATCGCATCGCGGATGCGGCCGAGCATTTCATTGGCCGCGCCGGCATCTTCGGCGGTGCGGCTGGCGGTATCCCGGCTCTGCTGCATCCGGGTCTCGGCCTGTTTCACCCCGGTTTGCAACTGGTCGATCATTTGCCGGATTTCCTGGGTCGATTGTTGCGTGCGCGAGGCCAGCGAGCGTACCTCGTCCGCCACCACGGCGAACCCGCGTCCCGATTCGCCGGCGCGCGCCGCTTCGATGGCGGCGTTGAGGGCGAGCAGGTTGGTCTGGTCGGCGATGCTGGTGATCACCGAGAGGATCGACTCGATGTTGTGGCTGAGCTTGGCCAGCTCGTTGATGGCGTGGCTGGTTTCGTCCATCTCGTTGGCCAGGCGCTTGATCGCCTGGGTCGACTGCGACACCACGGCCACGCCGTTCTCGGTTTCCTGGTTGGCGGCCTGCGCGGCTTGGGCCGCGGCCTGGGCATTGCGGGCGACCTCTTCGGCGGTGGAGGCCATTTCCTGCATGGCGGTCGCCAACTGGTCGAGCTCCTGCAACTGCTCCTGCAGGCGCCTCGCCGCCTGATGGGCTTCGTGTGAGGTCAGCGTGGTGCTCTCGCGAACCAGGCCCGAACTGCCCTTCACCTCGCTGATCAGCGTCTGCAGGTTTTGCAGGAAGCCGTTGAATTCGTGGGAAACCAGGGCGATTTCATCCTTGCCCTGGATCGGCAGGCGCCGGGTCAGGTCGCCGCCGCCGCGGTTCACTTCGTTCAGCGAGGTGTTCAGATGGTCCAGGGGCTTGAGCAGCCGGCCCATCAGCCAGCCCAGCACCACCAGGCTGATCACCACACCCAGGAGGGTCCCGATCACCGCGCGCCAGGTCAGCGCGTTCGCCTCGGCCATGACGACGTCCTTATCGAGCACCACGCCGATGTACCAGTCCATGCCCTTGAGGTTGGGCAAGGGGGTGAAGGACACCAGAAGCTCCTTATCGCTGCCGTCGACCTCCTTCAATTGCTTATCCAGCGCCGGACTCTTGCCGCCGAAGAGTTCGCTGTAGGACTTGCCGTTCAGCTTGGCGTCCGGGTGGGAAATGATGTTGCCGTTGCGGCTGAGCAGAAAGGCATAGCCCGCGCCGTTGAAGTCCAACGTATTGACCGCGTCGGCCACGCTCTTCAAGCGGATGTCGCCGCCAAAGACCCCCTGGAACGCGCCGGCGTTGGTCAACTTGGCCACCGCCGAGATCAGGATCTCGCCACTAGTGGAGTCCACGTAGGGTTCGGTCAGCACCGCCTGGCTCGAGTTCTTGCCGGTGGCGTACCAGGGGCGTACCCGGCCGTCCCAGTCCGGCTTGGGCTGCCAGGTGGTGGTGTTCTTGATCGGTTTGCCATCGCTTTCCAGGGCCCCGAAAACCAGCAGGAATTCGTCTTTGAGCATGGGCCGTTCGATTACCCGCTGGATGCCTTCCGCACTGAACTGGTTGTCGATGCTTTGTCCCATCAGGTCGATCAGGCGCAGCTTGGCGTTCAGCCAGTTCTCGATCTGGCGGGCCAAGGCGTTGCTGGACTCCGAGATGCTCGCTTCGGCCTGACTGCGCAAGGTATGGCGCACCTGGCTGATCTGCGCCAGGGACAGCAGGCCCGTGGTGAGGAACAGCACCGCGGCAGCGGCGATGCCGACTTTATGGACGATCTTCATGGGGAATGACTCCGAAACAGCGTTCACTGGAAGGACAGGACGTTCGGCCTTCGTCCGTGAGGCTTTCCTAAACAGTAATACAGGTTGCGCAGAACGCTCGTCGGACGAGCAGATTTTCTCGCCGGTAAGTGGGGAGCCGTCTAGAACGGGGGAGGGCAGGCGCGGTGAAGTGGCACGGTGACATGAGGGAGGGCCAGCGTGCCCGAGCGGCGACGCTGGCTCCGGAGGGTGTTCAGACCTGATGGCGCTTGTCGAGCTCGATGGCCTTGTCGAGGGTTTCCAGCAGGGTGTGGCGCACCTTCAGCTTGGTATTGCGATGCGCGGTCATGTTGATCTTCTTCAGTTGCTGGGCGGCGGCCAGGGCGGTTGCCTGGAGCTGGTCGGCGGCTACGACCTTGTCGAGGAAGCCCGCGCCGACCGCGCTCTGCGGATCGAACATCTCGGCGTTGATCACCGAGCGATGGAAGGCCGAGCGGCGCAGGCGGTCACGCGCCAATTCGATGCCCACGTGGTGCATGGTCATGCCGATCTGCACTTCGTTGAGGCCGATATGGAAGGGGCCTTCCACACCGATCCGGTAGTCGGCCGACAGCAGCAGGAAAGCGCCTTTCGCGACCGCGTGGCCCGGACAGGCGACGATGATCGGGAAGGGATGGGCGAGCATCCGCCGTGCCAGGGTCGATCCCGCGGCCACCAAGTCGATGGCGTTCTGCGGGCTGGAGGTCATGACCTTCAGATCGTAACCGCCGGATAGGATGCCCGGCTGTCCGGTGAGGATGACGATGGCCTTGTCCTGTTCGGCGCGATCGAGTGCCGCATTGAGGGCGACGATCACGTCGGGGGAAATGGCGTTCACCTTGCCGTTGTTCAGCGTCAGCGTGGCGATGCCGTCTTCTAGGCGATAACCGATCAGGTCGCTCATGATGGATTCCTTGTCTGCCCGTTGGCTGGAAAAGCGCTGACGTTACGCAGCCCGGCGCATGAGGTAAAGCGCTTTGGCTGACTGGCAGGTCAGGCCACGGCGCGGTTCTATCGCCGTCATTGGCAGAGCCAATTGGTAGGGCGCCCGGCGACGCGCGAGGATCGGGCTTCCCGTTTTCTCGAGGTGAGCCGGCCATGCGTAACCTTTCCTTGTCGCCCTGCGCGGCTCTCGTCGGCCTGATGCTGATCGCTTCGCTGGTTCTGGCTCAGGACCCGGCCAGTCACAACCCCTATGGGCTCGCGCTGTTGTCGCTGAGCGGCTCGTTCGCATCCCTTGGCCTGCTGTTATATGGGAGCCGCGGCACGCCCGACTCGCAGCCGCCGGTGCAGCGCTTAAATGCATGAATAGGCTGAAAAAAGATTTGCCTTTGGAAATATGTTCGACTACATTAGCGCGCCTCGACGGACCAGACTGGTTCGGCGAGATCCGGTGAAGTGTCCGAGCGGTTGAAGGAGCACGCCTGGAAAGTGTGTATACGAGAAATCGTATCGTGGGTTCGAATCCCACCTTCACCGCCAGATAGAAAGACGAAGAGCCCGGCCAAGTGCCGGGCTCTTTCGTTTCCGCTTTCCGCCAACGGTTTTCGCCCTTTCGCCTATGGCGTTTATCATCGGCGCCTACCCGCCACGAGGATGCCCATGTCGGTTTCCATCGCTTCCGCCCGCTGGGACATCTTTTGCCGGGTCATCGATAACTACGGCGACATCGGCGTGACCTGGCGCCTGGCACGGCAACTGGCGCGGGAACATGGATTCCATGTGCGCCTCTGGCTCGACGAGCCGGCGGCCTTCGTACGCCTGTGTCCGCAAGCCGATGGGGCGACGCCCGGGCAATGGATCGATGGTGTGGAAGTGCGCCAGTGGCCGACGGAGTGGCAGGCCGAAGAGCCGGCGGACGTGGTGATCGAGGCCTTTGCCTGCGAGCTGCCGCAGGCTTATCGACGGGCAATGGCCGAGCGCCGCCCGACACCGCGCTGGATCAACCTGGAATATCTCAGTGCCGAGTCCTGGGTGGCCGGCTGCCATGGCCTGCCTTCGCCACAGGAAAACGGCCTGCCGAAATTCTTTTTCTTTCCCGGCTTTTCCGCGGCCACTGGCGGATTGCTGCGCGAGGACGGATTGCTCGAACGGCGACGGGCGTTCCAGGCGGACCCCCTGGCGCGCGATGCCTTTCTGGGGGCGCTGGGCGTGGAGCCACGACCCGGCGAGCGACTGGTTTCGTTGTTCGCCTACGAGAATCCGGCGCTACCCGGCTGGCTCGAAGCCTTGAGTTCCGGGACCACGTCAACGCGGCTGCTGGTCCCGGAAGGGCGCATCCTCGCCGATGTCGCTCGCTGGCTGGGCGAGCGGCCGAAGCCCGGCGACGTCCACTCGAGAGGTGCCCTAAGCCTGCACGTGCTGCCGTTCCTGGCCCAGGACGACTACGACCGCCTGCTCTGGAGCTGCGATTTCAACGGGGTGCGCGGCGAGGATTCGTTCCTGCGGGCGCAGTGGGCCGGGCGACCGCTGCTCTGGCACATCTACCCCCAGGAGGACGGTGCTCATTGGGACAAGCTGGACGCCTTTCTCGAGCTCTATGGCGCGGAGCTGCCGCCAGCGGTCTTGTCGGCCTTCGAATCCTTCTGGCGCGGCTGGAATGCCGGAACGGACGTCACCGAAGCCTGGATCGGACTCGAACCCCATCTGGCCCTTTTGCGCCTGCATGCCGAGCGTTGGTGCCAGGCGCAAGGCGAGCGCGCCGATCTGGCCTCCGCGCTGGTGGCCTTTCTGGACACCTCCGCAGCGCCTTGAACGACGCCCGGTGCGCCGCCGCAAACCGCTCGGCGCGCGCTTTCCGGGGGCAGGGTTACACCCTCAAGCAAATTGGCTATGATGTGCGGCCTGTTTTTTCGTTACCCAATCAATCCAAATCGGATATTCGTATGAAAACCGCTCAAGAGTTTCGCGCTGGCCAGGTAGCCATGGTCAATGGTTCTCCCTGGGTCATCCAGAAAGCCGAGTTCAACAAATCCGGCCGTAACAGCGCCGTGGTCAAGATGAAGCTGAAGAACCTGCTCAACGGTTCCGCCACCGAGACCGTATACAAGGCCGATGACAAGCTGGAGCCGGTGATCCTCGAACGCAAGGAAGTGACCTACTCCTACTTCGCTGATCCGCTGTATGTCTTCATGGACAACGAGTTCAACCAGTACGAAATCGAAAAAGACGACCTCGAAGCCGTGTTGACCTTCATCGAAGACGGCATGACCGACGTCTGCGAAGCGATCTTCTTCGGCGACAAAGTCATTTCCGTCGAATTGCCCACCACCATCGTTCGCCAGATCGCCTACACCGAGCCTTCGGTGCGCGGCGATACGTCCGGCAAGGTGATGAAAACCGCACGCCTGAACAACGGCGCCGAACTGCAGGTTTCCGCGTTCTGCGAAATCGGCGATTCGATCGAGATCGATACCCGTACCGGCGAATACAAGTCCCGCATCAAGGCTTGATTCCCGCGAGACCCAGAGAAGCCCGGCCATGCCGGGCTTCTTCGTTCCTGGGAGGGGCGAACGGCTTCAGGCCTGCGACAGGGATAGCCGCAGGGCGAGATCCCAGGGCGGAACGGGACCGAAGCGGTCCTTGAGGAATTCCAGCAACAGGCGACTCCGGGTTCCCGTTTCGCCCTCCAGATGCAAGGCGTGGATGCCGCTCGGTTCGGCGGTCGGAAGGCCGGTTTCGCAGAACAGCGGGAGCAACTCGCCTCGCGCCAGGTATTCACCGCTCAGCCAAGTCGGCAAGTGGGCGATTCCCAGGCCGGACAGGGCGCCGAATACCAAGGTTTCCGCGTTGTTGGCGACCATGCGCATCCGGCGCGGGCGGATCAGCCGCGACTGCCCATCCACCTCGAAGCGCCAGGCGAACGGCGGCGCCAGCGCATCCCAATCCAGGCCATCGTGATCGCTCAACTCCAGCGGGCTTGCGGGGTGCCCACGGCGCCGCAGGTAGGCCGGGCTGGCGCAGGCGATGCGAATTATCGGCGCCAGGGGCGTAGCGATCAGGCGGCTATCGACTAGCGGGCCGACTCGCACCATCAGGTCCACTTTGCCCAGATGCTCGCCCTGCATATCGACGAAGCTGTCGATCAAGCGCAACTGGACGTCGAGACCCGGGTAGGCCGCCAGGAAATCGGCGAGGGCCGGGGCCAGGTGGCGGCGCCCGAACGGCGAGGGCGCATCGATGCGGATCAAACCCTCCGGCGCGTTGCTCAGGGACACGACTTCGGCCCGCGCCTGGCGCAGTTCGCCGAGGATGCGCTTGGCACGCTCGGCGAACGCCAAGCCCGCGGCGCTTGGACGTACCGCGTGGGTCGTCCGAATGAACAAGGCGCTTCCCAGCGCGCGCTCCAGGCTGTCGATGCGTCTGGCAACGGCGGAGGGCGTGAGAGGGCGCCGCCGCGCCACGGCGGAAAAGCTTCCGGACTCCACCACATCGAGAAACAGTGACAGGTGCTCGGTAAGCGCATCGGGATTCATACACGTTTCTTTTGCGAATAATGCATAGCCATTGTGCGTGGCTTTGCGTTTCCGGAAAAGCTGCGGACGTCTAGGCTAGGCGTTCTTTTCAGGAGACGACCGCATGCCGTGGGATATGTTGATCAACCTGGGCCTGGGCGTCGCCCTTGGCTTGCTGGGTGGGGTATTCGGGATCGGCGGAGGCCTGGTGGCCATCCCGGTATTGGGCGTGCTGTTCGGGCTGGACCAGCAGCTCGCCCAGGGTACCGCCTTGGTGATGGTGGTACCCAACGTGCTGATGGCGCTATGGCGCTACCACCAGCGCAACCGAATCGATCCGTGGCACGCCCTGGCCCTCGGAGTCGCCGGCTTCCTCTGTGCCTGGCTGGTCTCCCTATATGCGGTGCGTCTGGACGGCAGCTACGTGCGCCTTGGCTTCGTGGTCTTCCTGTCGCTGCTGGCGCTGTACAACTTCGCCCGCATGTTCATGGACAAAGGGACGCCCAGCCGCGAACTGCGTCATCCCTGGCCGTGGCTCGCGGTATTGGGTGGATTCGCTGGCGCACTCGGCGGCCTGTTCGGGGTCGGCGGTGCGGTGCTGGCCACGCCCGTTCTGACCAGTCTCTTCGGCACCAGCCAGGTGGTGGCCCAAGGCTTGTCCCTGGCGCTGGCCGCACCCAGCACCGGGATCACCCTGGGCATTTATGCCTGGCACGGCCAGGTGGACTGGATGAGGGGAGTGCCCCTGGCGATCGGTGGGTTGGCGAGTGTCAGTTGGGGCGTTCGTCTGGCCCACGGTTTGTCGGAAACCCTGTTGCGCAGCCTGTTCTGTGGTTTCCTTCTACTCTGCGCGATCGCCCTGGCCTTGCGTTGAGCCAGGCGCGTCCCACGCGCTCTACGCCCAACTTGGGACGAATGGCGCAGTCCAAGGGTTCTCCGGATCGATTGCAAAGGCGCTCCATGACCGAACAACAATTGCTGGCACTGGTGAAGCGGATCATGCAGCGTGAAGCGCTTCCGGATTTCCTGCCTTCGCGGGTCGGCGCCTTGCTGTTCGAGGCATTGGTCAGGGACTGGGACGCCCTGAGCGAGGAGAGTCGGCAGGATCTGCTGGTGGCGCTGGGCATGCTGGCCAAGTCGTTTTCCGCCGAAGCCAAGGCGGAGCGCACCACCACCGACATCCTCGACCGACTTTGCGGTACCCGCTGAGCAGGAATCGCTCAGAACCGATCGCGCAAACTCCGGCGCAGCAAGCGTGCGGCGAGCCAGCCCAGCGCACCACCCACCAACGTCCCTATGACGTCCGCCAGGAACAGCGTCGGCAAGCTGCCGCCCTCGGTTCTCGCTGCTTCCGCGGGATGCAGCCATGCCCAACCGTGGGGGAAAAATGCCAACGCCAAGAGTGCCGGCACCAGCACCAGGTAATACCAGAACGGACTCAGATCATGGGGCTTGACGGTTTTCACGTACAGGATGAAGCAAGACACGAGCGCGGCGATCAGCCCGCTGCGAACGCACTGCTGAAGGATCTCCAGGCTATACATGGCGGACTCCGCTTTCAGATGGCTTGGATTTTCAGACCGCGGCCCGGCCATGGGTTCAGCTTTTATCCAGGGTGCAGGGCGGCGCGCTGGCATCGACCATCCGTCATCCTTTTCCCCGCCGAAGAAACCTGGGGCGCGTTTCGCTTCTCCCTATAAGGTACCGGCCGCTTTTTGCGGGCGGATAAGAACCCCCGGGAGTGAGCATGGCGAAGTCAGCGCTCGACAACGTAATCGATACACGATGGTTCCAGTGGGCGAGGTGGGGCCAATGGTTCGGATTGGCTGCATTGCTCAGCGCCATGTTGCTGGGCGGCTTCACCGATATTCGGCAGACGCCCGCCGGCATCGCGTTCGTCGCGATCATCGGCATGCTCGGGCTCATGTCGCTGATTCCGGCTCGTTTCATTCTCACCGTCTACCTGATGCGACGGGAACAGCGAAGCCATCACGGCCGTCGGGTCGCATCGGCCAGGAAATCCAGCCAGAGGTAAAAAGATGACTACGGATCGCAGCAAATCGCCTTCGACACAGGACCAAGACCTTGGCACCCGGTTGCCGCCCGAGCGTGATCAGGCCGGCAAACCCGGTTCCTATCACAACGATCCCAATGGCCAGAAGGGGCCAGGGCCGCAGAATGACGAGAAAAAATAGCAGGTCGTTCCGGTAGAACTACCGTTCGTCAGGCTTCGAGCACCTTCCCCCGCTGGTGCAGCCCAATTCCAGGTAATCCCCATCAAGACTTGGAGAAAGACATATGACCATCAAGAGCTTCGGCGCCCTCGCAATTGCAGCAGTAATGTCCTTTCCCGTTTTCGCTGATACCTCCGCAAGCGGCTCGCCCACCAGCCAGCCTTCGGCCAGCGAAAGTTCTTCCGGTAAAACCAACAACGCGACCACCACCAACAACGGCGAAAGCAGTGGCACCACCACTGGCGCGAGCACCGATGCCGGTAACGGCACCGATTCGATGGTCGGCAGCGAAAGCTCGGGCGTGACCACCGAAACCGGTGCGGGCACCGGCACTACCGGCGGCGCGACCGACGCTAAAAAATGATCGAAGGATGGAAGAAGCCTCGCCTTGTGCGGGGCTTTTTTATTCAGCTTGGAGACGTCTTTCCATGAGCCAGCAAGACACCAGACGCACGTTGAATGATCCCCATGCGAATCCGGCGGATATCGCCGACGAGCGTGAGCGAGGCATCGAAGAGCGGCGTAGCGAGAAATTGACCGGCGGACGCAACGACAGCCAGGGGCATACGCCCCAGTTGAAACGGTCGGAGTCGGACAAGCCATGATCGGCCTGGGCGAAGTGGGGCGGGTGTCGCCCCCTCGCTCCCATCCTGCCAGGCGCCAGGCTCTGTACGAAAGGGATCTGCGCTCGGTGAGGTTGCGCTAACAACAGGCTCAGCATGTTCATTTACTGCGGAGAAACTCCGTTTCTTCGCCCGTTTTGCTTTCCCTGACCTGCGTTCGGTTATTTTTCGTACAGGCGGTTTCTGTGTTCAGGGACGCACATCCCCTAGCTTGCCTTTTCCAGCGAAAGCCTTTCGTTCTCTACGCGCTTGCGGCAATGCAGCAACGCATCCCGGACCATGAAGTTGACCAAGGTCGGTGACACGCCGAGCTCCTTGGCGATTTCCTTCTGCGGCACCCCGTGCAAGCGATACATCTCGAACGCGTAACGGGTTCGGCGCGGCAGTTCGCCCAGCGCGCCATCCAGCATGTCCAGGGTTTCCTGATGGATGTGGGTCGCTTCGGGGGAAGCGCTTTCATGGGTCTCCACCTCCAAACCTTCCGCTTCGCTCCCCGAATACTTTCTTTCCAGGATCTGCTTGCGGTAATGATCGATGGCCAGGTTGCGCACCGTGCGGAACATATAGCTGACCTGGGCTTTGAAGGAGAGGGAAACCAGAGGGGCTGACTCCAAGCGGAAATAGGCATCCTGGACGATGTCTTCGGCGCGGGAATGACATCCGGTGATGCGCGCCGCGGTTTTCACCAGGACAGAGCGATGTTCGACGAAAGCCTGTAGCGATGGGGCGCGCAGCCCGGTAGCCAGAAAATCAACGGATCCTTGTTTTTGCATGGAAGTTACCTGTGCGACGAGGTGTGACGGCAAATTTCTATGGGCTTGGTCCATACGACGCCGGACAAAATAGGGCGACTGATGCGCATTGTCAAATGAGAATCATTATCGAGAAATATTGCCATTTTGCTGACTGCCTGCTATGGCAGCCTGCCGCGAAAATGTTTTGTCCATGTGACGCGCAGCCGCACCGGAGGACCTGTTCCCGAGCTTCCCCCTCGTTCGAAGGCCGTCTGAAAGCGGGCTAATTATTTTCGAAACCCATCCGTTCTTCTCTGTGTAATGGGTCGGGCAGGGGCCCGGCCTCAGGTCAACCGAGGGGATGAACATGGTTTTCGATCGTGACGACGTTGTGTTCCAGGTCGTGGTGAACCACGAGGAGCAGTACTCCATCTGGCCGGACTACAAGGAAATCCCCAATGGCTGGCGCGCCGTCGGCAAGCGTGGGCTGAAGCAGGAGTGCCTGGCCTACATCGAGGAGGTCTGGACCGACATGCGCCCGCTGAGCTTGCGGCAGAAGATGGACCAGGCGACCGCTTGAGATGACAGGCATGCCCCGGCTGCGCTTGTTCTGCCTGCCCTATTCGGGCGCCAGCGCCATGGTCTACGCCCGTTGGCGGCGCAAGCTGCCCGCCTGGCTCGACGTGCATCCGCTGGAGCTGCCTGGGCGCGGCGCACGCTCCGCCCAGCCGTTCGCGACCGACGCCATCGAGCTGGCACGACGCCTGGCGATGGAGATTCGCGCCGATCTACAGCGTCCCTATGCGCTGTTCGGCCATAGCCTCGGCGGACTGCTGGCCTTCGAGACCGCCCACGCGTTGCGCGAAATGGGCGTTCCCGCGCCGCTGGCGCTTTTCGCGTCGGGGACCTCGGCACCGGCCAGGCGAGACTTCTCCGACTACGCCGAGCCGAAAAGCGACCCCGAGTTGATCGAACGGTTACGCAGCCTGCGTGGCACCTCCGAGGAGGTCCTCGCCAATCCCGAGTTGCTCAGCTTCGCGCTGCCGATCCTGCGGGCGGACTTCCTGCTCTGCGGAGGCTACCGCTATTCCCCCCGCGCGCCGCTGCGGCTGCCGATCCATGTGCTGGGCGGCAAGCAGGACGATGTCAGCATCGAAGACCTGCTCGCCTGGCAAGACGAAACCCTGGGGGCCTTCTCCCTCGATATGTTCGAAGGCCACCACTTCTTCATCCACGACTGCGAACGGGAAGTGCTGCTCGCCGTCGAGGAACACGCGCGACTTCATCTGTACGGCCCGCCTGCCAGCGGCCTGGATTCCCGTCGCCAGGCGCTCACCAGCCCCTGATCCCGCTCTTCTCCGAACCCACGCACGCAGCCGATCCAGGCAGGTAACGACATGAAGGAAGTATTCGATCTCCCGGGCGCCCCGCGCCTCGAAACCCTGGCTGACGCCTTGCAATCGCGCGCCGCTGCGGAGCCGGATCGGCTGGCCCTGCGTTTCCTCACGGGTGAAGGTGACGGCGAAACGCTCAGTTACCGTGAACTGGACCTGCGGGTCCGCGCCATCGCCGCTACGTTGCGCCAGTCCGCCGAGCCCGGTGACCGCGCACTGCTGCTGTTCAGCAGCGGCGTGGAGTACGTGGCGACCTTCTGCGCCTGCCTGTACAGCGGGATCATCGCCGTGCCGGCCTATCCTCCGGAGTCCAACCGCCCCCAGCACCGGGAACGCTTGCTGGGCATCGTCGAGGATGCCCGGCCGCGGCTGATCCTGACCACCTCGGGCCTGCGCGAGAGCCTGCGGCCGCTATGCGAAGGGCAGCCCGAGATCGGGTTGCTCGCGGTGGACGAGTTCGATCCATCGGCTGTCGCCGCCTACCAGGCACCGGTGCTATGCGGGGATGACATCGCCTTCCTGCAATACACCTCCGGTTCGACCGCGTCGCCCAAGGGCGTGCAGGTCACCCATGGCAACCTGGTGGCCAACGAGCGCCTGATCCGCCACGGCTTCGGCATTCAGGATGACGATGTGATCGTCAGCTGGTTGCCGCTGTACCACGACATGGGGCTCATCGGCGGCTTGCTGCAGGGTATCTTCAGCGGCGTCCCGGTGGTGTTGATGTCGCCACAGTATTTCCTCGAACGCCCGTTGCGCTGGCTGGACGCGGTGAGCCGCTTCGGCGGCACCGTCAGCGGCGGACCGGATTTCGCCTTCCGCCTGTGCGCCGAGCGCATCGCCGACAGCGCCTTGGCGCGGCTCGACCTGAGCCGCTGGCGCGTCGCATTCTCCGGTTCGGAGCCGATCCGTCCGGACAGCCTGGAAGGGTTCGCGGCGAAATTCTCCGCCTGTGGCTTCCAGGCGTCCGCCTTCTTCGCCTGCTACGGGCTGGCGGAGGCGACCCTGTTCGTCACCGGCGGACGGCGCGGTGCGGGCATTTCCACCCTGGAGCTGGACGCGCGCGCGCTGAGCGAGCACCGGGCCAAGGAAGGGGCGGGCCTGCCGTTGGCCAGCTGTGGCCATGCCCAGCCCGGCCACGCGCTGATGCTGGTCGATCCCGTGAGTGGCGAAACCCTGGAGGACGACCGGGTCGGCGAGATCTGGACCAGCGGTCCGAGCATCGCGCACGGCTACTGGCGCAATCCCCAGGCGAGCGCCGCCAGCTTCGTCGAGCGCGAAGGGCGTACCTGGCTACGCACGGGCGACCTGGGCTTCCGCCGCGCCGGCGAGTTCTATGTGACCGGTCGGCTCAAGGACATGCTGATCGTCCGCGGGCAGAACCTCTATCCGCAGGACATCGAACGCAGTATCGAGCAGGCGGTGGAAGGGGTACGCAAAGGACGTGTCGCCGCATTCGCCGTTCAGAGCCAAGGGCAGGAACGCATCGGCATCGCCGCCGAGATCGGCCGGCGCGTGCAGAAACTGGTGCCGGCGGACACCCTGGTCGCGCTCATTCGCCAGGCGGTCGCCGAGGCGCACGGCGAGGCGCCGGGACTGGTGGCGCTGCTCGATCCCGGCACCTTGCCGAAGACCTCCAGTGGCAAGCTGCAACGCTCGGCCTGCCGCATCGGCCTCGAAGAGGGGCGCCTCGACGCCTACAGGCTGTATCGCCAGGACGAATTCCCGACCGCTTCAAGCACGCCGAGCCCGGCTTCGGACACCCCCGAACACCTGATCGCGGCGCTCTGGCGCGAACGCCTGGGCGTCGAGCGCGTCGAGGCGGACAGCCATTTCTTCGGCCTGGGGGGCAACTCCATCCGTGCCGTCGAGGTCGTCGCAGCCCTGCGCGAGCGTCTCGGGGTCGCCCTGGAGCCGCAGCATCTGTTCGAAGCGCCGACCTTCGCCGCGTTCACCGCCCTGGTGGCGCGCCTGCAACAGGCCGGCAAGGTGGCTGGCAGCGCCATCGAGCGACATGCCGGCACGCAACCCACGCCCCAGTCTCCGGCCCAGCAGCGGCTGTGGTTCCTCTGGCAACTCGATCCTCTCGGTGCCTCCTACAACATTCCCGGCGCCTTGCGCTTGCGTGGCGATCTGGACGAGGTCGCGCTCCAGCGCAGCTTCGACCACCTGCTCAGCCGGCATTCCGGCCTGCGGACCTTCTTTTTCGAACAGGACGGGATCGCCTTGCAGCAGGTCCAGGCCGCGCAGCCGCTGCGGCTGCAACGGACCGATCTCGGCGAGTGGCCGCCCGAGCAGCGCGAGTCGCAAGCGCAGCGCCTGCGCGAAGAGGAGGCGCTGCGGCCCTTCGATTTGCGCGAAGGGCCGTTGCTGCGGGTCGGTTTGATCCGTCTGGACGACCAGGAGCACCTGTTACTGGTCACCCTGCATCACATCGTCGCCGACGGCTGGTCGCTGAACCTGCTGATCGAGGAGTTCTCCAGCCTCTACGCCGCCTTCGCCCAGGATCGCCTCGCGCAGCTCTCCGAACTGCCGGTGCAATACACCGATTTCGCCCTCTGGCAACGGGAGTGGCTGGCCCAGGGCGAGGGCGAGCGGCAACTGGCGTACTGGCGGGAAACCCTGGGCGGCAGCCAGCCGGTACTGGCGTTGCCCACCGATCGGCCCCGCCATGACGGGGGCAAGTATCGCGCCGAGCGCCTGTCGTTCGGGCTCGATCCAGAGCTGGCCGAGGGCCTGAAAGCCCTCGCCCGGGAACGGGATGCCACGCTGTTCATGCTCTTGCTGGCGGCGCTGCAAAGCCTTCTGCATCGCTACAGCGGGCAGGACGATATCCGCGTCGGCGTGCCCAATGCCAACCGCACCCGGTGGGAGACCCAAGGGCTGGTCGGCTTCTTCATCAATACCCTGGTACTGCGCGGCGAGCTGGATGCCGGCACCCCCTTCCAGCAGGTGCTGGACGCCGCGCGTAGCGCGACCTTGGGCGCACAGGCGCACCAAGACGTGCCCTTCGATCAAGTGGTGGAGGCCCTCGCGGGCGCTCGCGGAGCGAACGCCGCCGGACCCTTCCAGGTCCTGTTCAACCACCAGCAACGTGACCGTCGCGCATTGCGCCGCCTGCCCGGTCTGCTCGCCGAGGAGTTGCCCTGGCACAGTCGCGAAGCCAAGTTCGAGCTGCAGTTGCAGAGCGAGGAAGACGAGCGCGGTCGGCTGACGCTGGCCTTCGACTATGCCGCCGAACTGTTCGATGCCTGCACCATCCAGCGCATGGCGCGGCACCTGGTGGCGCTCCTGCGCGAGGCCGTGGCGCACCCGGCGAGGCCCATCGGCGAGCTCGAACTGCTGGACGACGGCGAGCGGGCGCAACTGGAGGCCTGGGCGAGGGCGCCCCGGACGTACCCGGCCAGCCTGATCCCCCACGCCATCGCCGAAACGGCTCGTCGCGCGCCGCAGCGGATCGCGCTGGTCAGCGACGGCGGCAGCCTCGATTACGCCACCCTGGATGCCCGTGCCAATCGCCTGGCTCATCGCCTGATCGCCCTCGGCGTCGGCCCGGAAGTGCGGGTCGGCATCGCCGTGGAGCGTTCGCCGGAACTGATCGTCGGGCTGCTGGCCATTCTCAGGAGCGGCGCCGCCTATGTGCCGTTGGACGTCGACTATCCGGCGGAACGCCTGGCCTACATGGTCGAGGACAGCGCGCTCGCCTTGCTGCTGACCCAGAGTCACCTGCCCGCGCTGGCACTGCCGGCCGGCCTGCCCGTGCTGGAACTGGACCGGCTGAACCTGGAGGAGGGCGATGCCCAGGCGCCGGACGTCGCCCTCAGCGGCGACAACCTCGCCTACGTCATCTACACCTCAGGGTCCACCGGCCAACCCAAGGGCGTCGGCAATACCCATCGGGCCCTGAACGAGCGGCTGCGCTGGATGCTGGACACCTACGGCTTCGACGCCGAAGACGTTTTCCTGCAGAAGGCGCCGGTCAGCTTCGATGTCTCGGTGTGGGAATGCTTCCTGCCGCTGCTCGCCGGTAGCCGCCTGGTGCTCGCCGCGCCGGGCGAGCACCGCGACCCGCGGCGCCTGGTGGACCGAGTGATCGAGCAGGGCGTGAGCGTGCTGCATTTCGTCCCGCCGCTGCTGCACCTGTTCATCGAGGAGGCGCGCGTCGAGCAGTGCGTCACCCTGCGCCTGCTCTTCTCCGGCGGCGAGGCTCTTTCCAGCGAATTGCAGGACCGGGTGCGGGAGCGCTTGCCGGCCGTGGCATTGCACAACCGCTATGGCCCGACGGAAACGGCGATCAACGTCACCCACTGGCCCTGCGTGTCGGAAAATCGTGCCCTGGTGCCCATCGGCCGGCCGCTGGGCAACGTGGTCTGCCAGGTGCTCGATGCGCGCCTGCAACCGGTGCCCATCGGCGTCGCCGGCGAACTCTATATCGGCGGCAGCGGGCTGGCGCGGGGTTACCTGGGGCGCGCGGCACTGACCGCGGAGCGTTTCGTGCCGGCCGCCGACGATCGCGGTGGGCGGCTGTACCGCAGCGGCGACCGGGCACGCTGGCGCGCCGACGGTGCGCTCGAATACCTGGGGCGTATGGACCGCCAGGTCAAGTTGCGCGGGTTCCGCATCGAGCTGGAGGAAGTCGAAACCTGGCTGCTGGAGCAGCCAGGTGTCCGCCAGGCGGCGGTGACCCTGCACCGCGGGCAGGCGGGCGAGCAACTGGTGGGCTATGTCGTCTGCGAAAGCCAGGAGGACCAGGACGCACTGGGCCTGCGGGTACGCCAGGCGTTGCAACGGGTCCTTCCGGAATACATGGTCCCGGCGCTCGTGATGCGCCTGGAAACCCTGCCCTTGACGCCGAGCGGCAAACTGGACCGGCGCGCGCTGCCGGAGCCGCGCTGGACCCAACGGGCGCAGCGCGCCCCGAGCAGCGACCTGGAGTGCCGGATCGCCGCGATCTGGCGCGAGGTCCTGGGGGTCGAGCGCATTGGCCTGGACGACGATTTCTTCGAGCTGGGCGGGCACTCGCTGCTGGCTACGCGCATCGTTTCCCGCGTGCGCCAGGCCTGTGACGTCGAGCTGCCGCTGAGCAGCCTGTTCGAGGCCAGCCGCTTGGAAGCCTTCGTCTCGTGCGTGCAGCAGGCCCTGGAAACCGGCCAGCGCAATGGTCAGGGCGCCATCGCCCGGATCGATCGCAGCCTGCCGGTGCCCTTGTCCTATTCGCAGCAACGCATGTGGTTTCTCTGGCAACTGGAGCCGGACAGCCCCGCCTACAACGTCGGCGGCGTGGCGCGCATGAGCGGTCCGCTGCAGGCGGATCACTTCGACGCGGCGCTACAGGCACTGATGCAGCGTCACGAAACCCTGCGCACCACCTTCCCCAGCGTCGACGGCGTCCCGCTGCAAAAGGTCGCCGCCGAAAGTCCGGTACGCCTGCGCCGGCTGGATTTCTCGAACCTGGCGGCGCCGGCCTTCCAGGACGAGCTGCGACGTTTCGCCGAGGCCGAGGCCCATGCGCCCTTCGACCTGGAGCGGGGCCCCTTGCTGCGGGTCTGCCTGCTGAAGGCAGCCGACCGCGAACACTACCTGGTGGTGACCCTGCATCACATCGTCACCGAGGGCTGGGCGATGGACATCTTCGCCCGGGAACTGGCGGCGCTCTACGAGGCGGCGCTGCAGGGCCGGCCCTCGCCGTTGCCGGAACTGCCGGTGCAATACCTGGACTACAGCGTCTGGCAACGTCAATGGCTCGAGGCCGGCGAGTTGCGCCGGCAGTTGGATTACTGGACGCATCAACTGGGCGGCGAGCAGCCCTTGCTCGAACTGCCCTTCGACCGGCCACGCCCGCCGGTGCAAAGCCACCGTGGCGATCTGTACCGCTTCGAGCTGGACGACGATCTGGCGCAACGGTTGCGCGCATTCAACGCCGAACGGGGCCTGACCCTGTTCATGACCATGACCGCCACCCTCGGCCTGCTGCTGTATCGCTACAGCGGGCAGGATGACCTGCGCATCGGCACGCCCATGGCCAACCGGATACGCCCGGAAAGCGAGGGCCTGATCGGCGCCTTCCTGAATACCCAGGTGCTGCGTCTGCGTCCCGCAGGCCACATGCGGGTGGAGGAGTGGCTGGAGCAGGTGAAGCAGGTCGCGGTGGAGGGCCAGTCCCATCAGGATCTGCCGTTCGATCATCTGGTCGAAGCCCTGCAACCCCAGCGGAGCGCGGCCTACAACCCGTTGTTCCAGGTGATGTGCAACGTGCAGCGCTGGGAATTCCAGCAAACCCGGGAGATCGCCGGCGGCCTGCGCCTGGACTACCTGGTCAACGACGCCCGGGCCACCAAGTTCGACCTGAACCTGGAGGTTACCGATTTCGATGCGCACCTGCGCTGCTGCCTGACCTATAGCAGCGATTTGTTCGACGCCGACACCATCGAGCGCATGGCCCGGCACTGGCAAACCCTGTTGTGCGGCCTGCTCGCCGAGCCGCAGCGGCGGCTCAGCGAATTGCCCCTGTTCGAGGCCGACGAACTTCGTGCCTTGTTGACCCAGGACCCGCCCGCCCCGGCGGAGTCGGCGCTCGACGAATGCCTGCACGTCCTGTTCGAGCGGCAAGCCGCCGCGACGCCGGAGGCGCCGGCATTGACCTTCGCGGGTTCCACCCTGAGCTACCGCGAACTCAACGCGCGGGCCAACCGTCTGGCCCGCCACCTGCGCGAGCGGGGCGTCGGCGCCGAAGCCCGGGTGGGCCTGGCCCTGGAACGCTCCCTGGAGATGGTCGTGGGCCTGCTGGCGATCCTCAAGGCCGGCGCTGCCTATGTGCCGCTGGACCCCGAATACCCGGCGGAGCGCCTGCGTTACATGGTGGAGGACAGCGGCATCGGCCTGCTGCTCGGCCACGCGGCGTTGTTCGATGCCCTGGGGGAATTGCCGGCCGGTGTCGGCGCCTGGTGCCAGGAGCGCGACGCCGCCGCCCTGGACGCCCATGAATCCGCCGACCTGAATCTGCCGGTCGACCCGGCGCACCTGGCCTATCTGATCTACACCTCCGGCTCCACCGGCCAGCCTAAAGGCGTCGCGGTGGCCCATGGCGCCATCGCCATGCATTGCCGCGCGGTGATCGAGCGCTTCGGCATGGGCGCCGACGACTGCGAACTGCACTTCTATTCGATCAATTTCGACGCCGCCAGCGAGCGCCTGCTGACCCCCTTGCTCTGCGGTGCCCGCGTGGTGTTGCGCGAGCAGGGCCAATGGGGGGCGGAAGACATCTGCGGGCTGATCCGCGAACAGTCGGTCAGCGTCGTCGGCTTCACCCCCAGCTATGGCGGCCAGCTCGCCCAATGGCTGCGCGAACGTGGCGAGGTACTGCCGGTGCGCCTGTGCATCACCGGCGGCGAAGCCCTGACACCGGAACACGTGCATGGCATTCGTGCGGCCTTCGCGCCGCAGCGCTTCTTCAACGCCTATGGCCCGACCGAGACGGTGGTGATGCCGCTGGCTGGCGAGGTCCCGCTCGATCTGGACCAGGAGGCCAACAGCATTCCGATCGGCTCGGGGGTCGGGGCGCGCAGCCTGTACATTCTCGACGCGGACCTCAACCCGGTCGCGCCCGGGGCGGTGGGCGAGCTCTACGTCGGCGGTGCCGGCCTGGCCCGCGGTTATCACGAGCGGCCCGGGCTGACCGCCGAACGCTTCGTCGCCGACCCCTTCGGCACGCCGGGGGGCGGACGCTTGTACCGTACCGGCGACCGGGTGAAACGCCGGCGCGACGGTTTGCTGGAATACCTGGGGCGGATCGACCATCAAGTGAAGATCCGCGGCTTCCGCATCGAACTGGGCGAAATCGAGGCCCGCCTGCAGGCATCCCCGGAGGTGCGGGAAGCGGTGGTGCTCGCCGTCGAAGGCGGTTCCGGGCTGCAACTGGTGGCCTACGTGACTGCCGTCGAGACAGGACTGAACCTGGCCGACGAGGCCCGCCAGGAGCGCTTCCGGGAAAGCCTCAAGGGTGAGCTGCAAGCCCGGTTGCCGGACTACATGGTGCCGACGCACATCCTGTTACTGGATAGCCTGCCCTTGACCGCCAACGGCAAGCTGGACCGCAAGGCGTTGCCGATGCCGGACCTGGAGCGCGCGCGACAGGCCTATGTCGAGCCGCGCGACGAGCGCGAGCGAAAGCTGGCGCGAATCTGGCGCGAGGTGCTGAACGTGGAGCGCGTCGGCCTGCACGACAACTTCTTCGAGCTGGGCGGCGATTCGATCCTGTCGATCCAGGTGGTCAGCCGGGCGCGCCAGGCCGGACTGCACTTCACGCCGAAGGAACTTTTCCGCTTCCAGACCGTGCAGAGCCTCGCCGCCGCGGCGCAAGTCAGCGAGCGCCTGAGCATCGACCAGGGAGCGGTGAGCGGAGACGCGCCCCTGACGCCGATCCAGCACTGGTTCTTCGACAGCCTTTCTCAGCGGCCCGACCATTGGAACCAGGCGCTGTTGCTGGAGCCGGTCGCGACCCTCGAAGGCCGGCATCTGGAACAGGCGTTGCACGCGTTGGTGGCCCATCACGATGCCTTGCGCCTGAGTTTCGTCCGGGATGAGCAGGGCTGGCACGCCACGCATCGCGAGGTCGATGCGCCAATCGCCGACCTGCTCTGGCAACGCCGCGTCGACGACGCGGCGGACCGTCTCGCGCTGTTCGAGGAGGCCCAGCGCAGCCTGGACATCCAGCGCGGTCCGCTGCTGCGCGCGGTGCTCGCCGAGGGCCCCGGTGAACAGCGACGCTTGCTGCTGGCGATCCACCACCTCGCGGTGGATGGCGTTTCCTGGCGCGTCCTGCTCGACGATTTGCAGACCGCTTGCCGGCAGTGCGCGGCGAGCGAGCAGGTGAACTTGCCGGCGAAAACCAGCGCCTTCCGCGACTGGGGCCGTTGCCTGCAGACCTATGCCGGCAGCGAGCCGCTGCGCGAGGAACTGGACTGGTGGCGGGACCACCTGGCCGGTCCCGCGGTCGAGCCGCCCCGCGACAATCCGCAGGGTCTCAACCTGCAACGGCACGCGTGCAGCCTGTCGGTGAAACTGGACGCGCAACGCACCCGCGAGCTGCTGCAACAGGCGCCCGCGGCCTACCGGACCCAGGTCAACGACCTGTTGCTCACTGCCCTGGCGCGGGTGCTGTGCCGCTGGACCGGCGAACGCTCGACCCTGGTCCAGCTGGAAGGCCACGGCCGCGAAGCGCTGTTCGACGCCATCGACCTGACCCGCACCCTGGGTTGGTTCACCAGCGCCTACCCCTTGCGCCTGACCCCGGCCGACGAACCTGGCACGTCGCTCAAGGCGATCAAGGAACAACTGCGCGCGGTGCCGCACAAAGGCCTCGGCTACGGCGTGCTGCGCTACCTGGCGGACGCCGAGCGGCGGGCTGTCCTGGAGACGCTGCCCCAGGCCCGAGTCACCTTCAACTACCTCGGCCAGTTCGACCAGAGCTTCGCCGCGGACGCGCTGTTCCGTCCGGTGGACGAAGCCTCCGGCGCGGCCCACGACCCCGACAGCCGCTTGCCCAACTGGCTCAGCGTGGATGGCCAGGTCTACGGCGGCGAACTGCTGCTGCGCTGGACCTTCAGCGAAGACCTCTATCAGGTGAGCACCGTGCAGGACCTGGCGGAGGCCTATCTGGAGGAATTGCAGGGATTGATCGCCCATTGCCTTGAGCCCGAGGTCGGCGGCATCACGCCATCGGACTTCCCGCTGGCACGGCTCGACCAAGGCCAGTTGGATGCGCTGCCGGTGGCCTTCGACCAGATCGACGACATCTATCCCCTGACCCCGATGCAGGAAGGCTTGCTGCTGCACACCCTGTTGGAGCCGGGCTCGGGCGTGTATTTCATGCAGGACCGCTACCGGGTGGACAGCGAGATCGATCCGTCGCGCTTCGCCGCCGCCTGGCAAGCGGTGGCGGCTCGCCACGAAGCGTTGCGCGCCTCCTTCTGGTGGGACGCCGGCGACACCATGCAGCAGATCATCCACCGACCGGGCCCGGTGCCGGTGGATTACCAGGACTGGAGCGAGGTGCCCGAGGACGACCACGAAACCCGCCTGGCGACTCTGCTCGAAAACGAACGCCAGGCCGGCTTCGACCTGCTGCGGGAACCGCCTTTCCGCCTGCGCCTGATCCGCCTGGGCCAAGCGCGCTACTGGTTCCTGATGAGCAACCACCACATCCTCATCGACGCCTGGTGCCGGTCATTGCTGATGGGGGACTTCCTCGAGATCTACCAGGCCTTCGGCCGTGGCGAACAGGCCGAGTTGCCGCTGGCGCCGCGTTATCGCGACTACATCGCCTGGCTGCAGCGCCAGGACGCCGATGAAGCCACCGCCTATTGGCGGGAAAGCCTGCGCGGCTTCGAACGGCCGACCCTGGTTCCCAGCGACCGGCCGATCGTGCATGACAGCGGTGCGATGCGCGTGGCCGATGCCCACGCTCGCCTGGATGCGGCCGACGGTCGCCGCTTGCGCGAACTGGCGCAGCGTCACCAGTTGACTGCCAACACCTTCGCCCAGGCGGCCTGGGCGCTGGTATTGCGCCGCTACAGCGGCGAGCGGGACGTCCTCTTCGGGGTCACCGTGGCCGGGCGTCCAGTGGGCATGCCGGAGATGCAGCGGACCGTGGGGCTGTTCATCAACAGCGTGCCGTTGCGGGTGCCGATGCCGGCGGCGGGCGAGCGCCGCGCCGTCGGCGACTGGCTGCGCGAGCTGCTGGAGCGCAACCTGGCGCTGCGCGAGCACGAATACCTGCCGCTGGTGAACATCCAGGCGTGCAGCGAACTGCCCAAGGGCCAGCCGTTGTTCGATAGCCTGTTCGTCTTCGAGAACGCGCCGGTGGAAGTCTCGGTGCTGGACAAGGCGCAAAGCCTCAATGCGCGCTCGGAGTCGGGGCGGACCCACACCAACTTCCCGCTGACCGTGGTCTGCTACCCGGGCGACGACCTGGGCCTGCACCTTTCCTATGACCAGCGGTTCTTCGACGAACCGACCGTGGCGCGCCTGCTGGCCGATTTCAAGCGCCTGCTGCTGGCCTTGATCGACGGCTTCCAGGGCGACTTCGCCGACTTGCCGCTGATGGGCGAGGATGAAAGCCGCTTCCTCTTGCAGGACTGCAACCGCACCGACCGTGCCTATCCGCTGGAACAGGGGTACGCGGCGCTGTTCGAGGCCCGGGTCGCGGCCCATCCCCAGCGCATCGCGGCGGTCTGCCTGGAGCGGCAATGGAGCTATGCCGAGCTCAATCGCCAGGCCAATCGCCTCGCCCATGGTTTGATCGAGGCGGGCGTGCGGCCCGATCAGCCGGTGGCGCTGCTGGCCGAGCGTGGCCTGGAACTGCTGGGCATGATCGTCGGTAGCTTCAAGGCGGGCGCGGCGTACCTGCCGCTCGACCCCGGCCACCCGAGCCAGCGCCTGAGCCATATCCTCAGCCTGAGCCGCGCGCCGGTGCTGGTCTGCGACCAGGCGTGCAGCGACCAGGCGCGGCGTTTGCTCGACGAACTGGAGGCGCCGCGGCGGCCCCGTCTGCTGGTGTGGGAAACGCTGCAAGGGACTCCGGGCGCGGAGCACGACCCCGCCGTGCCCAGCGGCCCGGATCGGTTGGCCTACATCATCTACACCTCGGGTTCCACCGGGGTGCCCAAGGGGGTGATGGTGGAGCAGGCCGGCATGCTCAACAACCAACTGAGCAAGGTGCCTTATCTGGGCCTGGACGAACGCGACGTGATCGCCCAGACCGCGTCGCAGAGCTTCGATATTTCCGTGTGGCAGTTCCTCACCGCGGCGCTGTGCGGCGCGCGGGTCGAGATCGTCCCCAACGCCATCGCCCACGACCCGGCGGTCCTGCTCAGGCATGTCCGCGAGCGTGGTGTGACCGTGCTGGAGAGCGTGCCCTCGTTGATCCAGGGGCTGCTGACGGAAGAGCAGGACCCGTTGCCGGCCCTGCGCTGGATGCTGCCGACCGGTGAGGCCATGCCGCCGGAGCTGGCGCGGCAGTGGTTGCAGCGCTACCCCGATATCGGCCTGGTGAACGCCTACGGCCCGGCGGAGTGCTCCGACGACGTGGCGCTGTTCCGGGTGGACCCGGCGTCCACCCAGGGCAGCTACCTGCCCATCGGCACGCCCACCGACAACAATCGCCTGTACGTGCTGGACGAACAGGCCCTGCCGGTGCCGGTCGGCGCGGTGGGCGAACTGTGCGTGGCGGGGACCGGGGTCGGCCGAGGTTATGTCGGCGATCCGGCACGCACCGCCCTGGCGTTCCTGCCGCATCCCTATGGCGAACCCGGCGAGCGCCTGTACCGCACCGGGGACCTGGCGCGGCGGCGCGCCGATGGCGTGCTGGAGTACGTCGGCCGCCTCGACCACCAGGTGAAAATCCGTGGCTTCCGCATCGAACTGGGCGAGATCGAGGCGCGCCTGCACCAGCACGATGGCGTGCGGGACGCGGCGGTCGCGGTACAGGAAGGCCCCACCGGCAAGCAACTGGTGGGCTACGTGGTACCGGCGGACAGTGCCCTGCTGCAACTGGACGAAGCCAACGCGGCGCAATCGCTTGTCGAGCAGAGCGCCTATCGCGAACGGCTCAAGCAGGACCTGAGGGCCGAGCTGCCGGACTACATGGTGCCCTTGCACTGGTTGCTGCTGGAGCGCCTGCCGCTCAACGCCAACGGCAAGCTGGATCGGCGTGCCCTGCCGGGGCTGGACATCGGACAGGCGCAGCAGCACTACACCGCGCCGCGCAGCGAGCTGGAACGCGACCTGGCGGACATCTGGCGCGAGGTGCTGAAGGTCGAGCGGGTCGGCATCCACGATAACTTCTTCGAGTTGGGTGGGCACTCGCTGTTGGCCACGCAGATCGCGTCACGGGTGCAGAAGGCCTTGCAGCGCAACGTCCCGCTGCGGGCGATGTTCGAGTGCGCGACGGTCGCGGAACTGGCGGCCTACATCGAGGCGCTGGAAGGCTCGGCCATCACCGAGCAGAAAGCCGAGCGCCTGAACGATCTGATGAGCCAACTGGAAGCCTTGTAAGGCCCGCCCGGGACGCGCGGCGGTTATCGCCGCGCGCCGGCCCCGCCTGTCGCGTCGTCCCTCGCCGCCGGTGTAAATCGGCACCGGGGCCGTGCGTCATCTGAACGAGCCGCCGCCGCGCCGCTTCCGCGCGGCGGATGGCCCGGCGCACCATCACTCCATCGAGGAATCCGCTATGCAAGTCGTTTCCAGCGTCGTCGAAAACCCGACCGTCCCGGCTTCTGCCGAGGCGGCGGAAACGCTCTATCGGTTCGACGAGTCGCCCTTGCTGGCCCGGCAGAAGCGACAGGAATCCAATGCGCGCAGCTATCCCCGGCGCCTTCCGCTGGCCCTCAAGCGGGGCCGCGGCATCCGCGTCGAGGACGTCGAAGGCCGCTGGTTCATCGACTGCCTGGCCGGCGCCGGAACCCTGGCCCTGGGGCACAACCACCCGGTGGTGATCGAAGCGATCCGCCAGGTGCTGGACGATGAGCTGCCGCTGCATACCCTCGACCTCACCACGCCGGTCAAGGATCGCTTCGTCCAGGACCTCTTCGGCCTGCTGCCGGAGGCGTTTTCCCGCGAGGCGAAGATCCAGTTCTGCGGGCCGACCGGCACCGATGCGGTGGAGGCCGCGCTGAAACTGGTGCGCACCGCCACCGGGCGCAGCACCGTCCTGTCGTTCCAGGGCGGTTACCACGGCATGAGTCAGGGCGCCCTCGGCCTGATGGGCAATCTCGGGCCGAAGAAACCCCTGGGCGCGTTGCTCGGCAATGGTGTGCAATTCCTGCCCTATCCCTACGCGTATCGCTGCCCGTTCGGGCTTGGCGGCGACGCGGGCGTGAGGGTGAACCTGAACTACCTGGAAAACCTGCTGAAGGACCCGGAGAGCGGCGTGCAGCCACCCGCCGCGGTGATCGTCGAAGTGGTGCAGGGGGAGGGCGGGGTGATCCCCGCCGACCTGGACTGGCTGCGCGGACTGCGCCGTATCACCGAGGAGGCCGGCGTCGCCCTGATCGTCGACGAAATCCAGAGCGGCTTCGGCCGCACCGGGCGGATGTTCGCCTTCGAGCACGCCGGCATCCTGCCGGACGTGGTGGTGCTCTCCAAGGCCATCGGCGGCAGCCTGCCGCTCGCCGTGATGGTCTATCGCGAGTGGCTGGACAAGTGGCTACCCGGCGCCCATGCGGGCACCTTCCGCGGTAACCAGATGGCCATGGCCGCCGGTTCGGCGGTGATGCGCTACCTGCGCGAGCACGACCTGCCGGGCCACGCCGCCGCCATGGGCGAGCGCCTGGCCGAGCATCTGCGCGTGCTGCAACGGGACTTCCCGCAGTTGGGCGACATCCGTGGGCGCGGGCTGATGCTCGGTGTGGAGATCGTCGATCCGCGGGGTGTTGCCGATGCGCTGGGCCATCCGCCGGGTGACGGTAAGCTGGCCTCGGCGATCCAGCACGAGTGCCTGCGTCGTGGCTTGATCCTCGAACTCGGCGGTCGCCACGGCTGCGTGGTGCGCTTCCTGCCGCCCCTGGTGATCAGCGCCGAAGAAATCGACGACGTCGTGCAGCGTTTCGCCCGCGCTTTGCAGGCGGCCTTGCGGCGCGCCTGAGCTCGTCGTGCGCCCTGGCCCGGGGCGCACTCTTCCACGCCTTCGTTTCGCCCGTCCATCCGATGGGTGCGTCCGCGCTCGCCCGGGTGAACGGCCAGGGCGCGGCATCGCCGCGCCGGGCCACGCAGGCCTAAATGACCGTGCGGCTGCTTCGTTCAACTGGATATGGCGGGGAAGCGAAGGCTTTCCACTGACTTGGCCGGATGGACTGATAGATGAATGCAGAAGACGCACTGAACCTGGCCCGGCGTTTTATCGGGCTGCCGGCCGACAAGCGCAAGCTGTTCCTCGGTGTTCTCGACCGCGAGGGCGTGGATTTTTCCCTGCTGCCGATTCCGGCGGACGTCGAGGCGCCCGAGCGCGAAGCGCTTTCCTATGCCCAGCAGCGCATGTGGTTCCTCTGGAAGCTCGACCCCGACAGCGGCGCCTACAACCTGCCCAGCGCGGTCCGCCTGCACGGCGCCCTGGATACCGAGGCGCTCATTCGCGCCTTCGCCGCGCTGGTGGAACGCCACCAGGTGTTGCGTACCGGTTTCGTCGAAGAGAACGGGCGGGTTCGCCAACAGGTTCGCCCGGCCTTCGTTCCCCAGGTGCGCCGCGAGGATCTGAGCGGATTCGACGAGGCGCGACAGGCGCTACGCATCGATCAGGCGATCGAGGCGGAAGCGCAGACGCCCTTCGACCTGGTGGCCGGCCCCCTGCTGCGGATCGGCCTGTTGCGCCTGGCCGAGCGGGAGCACGTGCTGTTGCTGACCTTGCACCACATCGTCGCCGACGGCTGGTCGATGACGGTGTTGATCGACGAGTTCACCCGCCTGTACGACGCGTTCGCCCTGGGCGAGGCCCCCGCCCTGAACCCGCTGCCCATCCAGTACGGCGACTATGCCCTGTGGCAACGCTGCTGGCTGGAGGCCGGCGAATTGCAGCGCCAATTGGACTACTGGCAGGCCCGCCTGGGCGACGAGCACCCGGTGCTGGAGCTGCCGCTGGATCACCCGCGCCCGGCCCAGCCGTCGCACCGCGGCGCGCGCCTCGAGTTCGCCCTCGACGGCGCCTGGGTCGAGCGCCTGCGCGGCTTCGCGCGGCAGCATAACGTCACCCTGTTCATGCTCTTGCTGGGCGCTTTCAAGCTGGTCCTGCAGCGCCACTCCGGCCAGTCCGATATCCGCGTGGGCGTGCCCATCGCCAACCGCAACCGCGGCGAGATCGAAGGGTTGATCGGCTTCTTCGTCAACACCCAGGTCCTGCGCACAGCCATCGATCCGAACCTCGGCGTCGACGCCTTTCTGCAGGGAATCCGCGAGACCGCGCTCGGCGCCCAGAGCCACCAGGACTTGCCCTTCGAGCAACTGGTGGAAGCCCTCAAGCTGGAGCGCAACCTCAGCCACACCCCCTTGTTCCAGGTGATGTACAACCACCAGCCGAACGTGGTCGCCCTCGACAGCCTCGCCACGCGCAGCGGGCTGCGCCTGGAAACCCTGGAATGGGAGAAGCGGGTCACGCCATTCGATCTCAGCCTGGACACCCACGAGCGTGACGGGGAACTCCACGCCGCCTTCACCTATGCCCGCGACCTGTTCGAGCCCGCGAGCATCGAGCGCCTGGCGGGCCATTGGCAGAACCTGTTGCAGGCGATGCTGGAACGGCCCCAGGCGCGCATCGGCGAATTGTCGATGCTGGGCGAGGAGGAGCGGGATCGCATTCTCCGGCAATGGAACCTGAGCGAGGCGTTACCGCCGCCCGGTACGCTGGCCGGCGCGTTCGAAGCCCAGGTCAAGCGCACGCCGGAGGCGCTGGCGCTGATCGACGGCGAACGATGCCACACCTATGCCGCGTTGAACGAAAAGGCCAATCGTCTCGCCCATTGCCTGCGCGAGTGGGGCGTGAGGCCGGGCGTATTGGTGGGCGTCGCCCTGCCGCGCCGGGTGGAGCTTCCGGTCGCCCTGCTGGCGATCCTCAAGGCGGGTGGCGCCTACGTCCCCCTGGATCCCGGCTATCCCCGCGAGCGCCTCGCCTACATGCTCGCCGACAGCGGCGCGCGGGTGGTACTGAGCCACAGCGACCTGCAGGTCGAGCTGCCGGTCCCGGACGGCACGCGGACCCTGTTCATCGACCGCGAACAGGATTGGCTGACGCGCCAGCCGAGCCATGATCCGGCGCCTCTCGCGCAACCCGAGGACCTGGCCTACCTGATCTACACCTCGGGCTCCACCGGCCAGCCCAAAGGCGTGGCGATCGAGCAGCGCAATGCCACCGCGCTCATCGACTGGTCCTTGCGCCACTACAGCCGCGAGGACCTGTGCGGGGTCCTGGCATCCACCTCGGTGTGCTTCGACCTGTCGGTCTGGGAGTTCTTCGTCACCCTGAGCGCCGGCGGTTTCCTGGTGCTGGCGGAAAACGCGCTGGCCCTGCCGGAGCTGCCGGCCCGCGACCGGGTGCGCCTGATCAACACGGTGCCCTCGGCCATCGCCGCACTGCTGCGCGCCGACGCGATTCCCGCCAGCGTGCGCATCATCAACCTCGCCGGCGAGGCGCTGAAGCAGCGTTTGGTCGACGCGCTCTATCGGCTGCCTGGCCTGGCGCGGGTCCACGACCTCTACGGGCCTTCCGAAGACACCACCTATTCCACCTTCGCGCTGCGCCGGGCCGGTGGCCAGTCGAACATCGGGCGGCCGCTGGACGGCACCCGTAGCTACATCCTCGACGCCCGGGGGCAGCCGCTGCCGGTCGGCGTGACCGGCGAGCTGTACCTGGCGGGCGCGGGCACCGCGCGTGGCTACCTGCATCGCCCGGCCCTGACCGCGGAGAAATTCCTGCCCGATCCCTTCTCGGCGGACGGCGGCCGCCTGTACCGCACCGGCGATCTGGCGCGTTACCGCGAAGACGGCAGCATCGACTATGTCGGCCGCCTCGATCACCAGGTCAAGGTGCGCGGATTCCGCATCGAACTGGGTGAGATCGAAGCGCGCCTGCTGGCCCACCCGGCGGTCCGCGAGGCGGTGGTGATGGCGCGGGACGGCCTGCAAGGCCAGCAGTTGATCGCCTATGCCGGGGTGGGCGACGCCGACCCCGAGGCGCTGCGGGTGACGCTGCGCGAACACATGCAGGCGACGCTGCCGGACTACATGGTACCGGCCCACCTGCTGCTGTTGCCCCAGTTACCGCTGACTCCCAACGGCAAACTGGACCGCAAGGCCTTGCCGACGCTCGACAGCGAAACGCTCCAGGCGGGGTTCGTCGCACCCGCCGCCGGCCTGGAGAGCCAACTGGCGACCCTCTGGCAAGAGGTCCTGGGGCTCGCGCAGGTCGGGCGCGACGACAACTTCTTCGAGCTCGGCGGCGACTCCATCGTGTCCTTGCAGATCGTCAGCCGCGCGCGCCAGGGCGGCATCCGGATCACCCCGAAGGACCTGTTCCAACACCAGACGATCGCGCGCCTGGCGGCGGTCGCGGCGGAAGGACGCGGCCCGCTGGCGGAACAGGGCAGGGTGCGGGGCGAGTCGCCCCTGACGCCGATCCAGGCGTGGTTCTTCGAGGCGGCCATCCCGGCGCCCCATCATTGGAACCAGTCGGTATTGCTGCGTAGCCGCGAGCTCCTCGACGCGGCCTGGCTGCGGCGGGCGCTGGAGGCCCTGGTGCAGCAGCATGACGCGCTGCGGCTGAGCTTCGTCGCCGGCGAGCAGGGCGTTAGGGCCAGCCACCGCGACGACCCGAGCGACGGCGCGCAGCTGCTATGGCTGCGCACCGCGGAGGACGCCGCCGAAATGACTGCGGTATGCGACGCGGCCCAGGCCAGCCTCGACCTGGAACGGGGCCCGCTGCTGCGCGCGGTGCTGATCGAGACCACCGATGGCCAGCGTCTGCTGCTGGCGATCCATCACCTGGTGGTGGACGGCGTGTCCTGGCGAATCCTGCTGGAAGACCTGCAAAGCGCCTACCTCCAGGCGCGCGAAGGGCAGCAACCGCGCTTTCCGGCCAAGAGCAGTTCGTTCAAGGCCTGGGCGGAGCGTCTGCAAGACTATGCCCGCGCGCCCTCGCTACGCGCGGAGCTGGACTATTGGCATGACCAGGCCGCTGGCGATCTGCCCGAATTGCCCCGCGACAACCCGGCCGGCAGCCTGAGCAATGCCTACTTGCGACGCCTGAGCCTGCGATTGGATCGGGAACAGACCGAGCGCCTGCTGAAGCAGGCCGGCGCCAGCTATCGCACCCAGATCAACGACCTGTTGCTGACCGCTTTGGCGCGGGTGCTCTGTCGCTGGAGCGGCGCTCCCGCCGTGCGCGTGCAATTGGAGGGACACGGGCGCGAAGACCTGTTCGACGAGCTCGACCTGACCCGCACGGTCGGCTGGTTCACCAGCCTGTTCCCGTTGCGCCTGACGCCGACGGAGGATCTGGACGGCTCGATCAAGGCGATCAAGGAACAACTGCGCGGCGTGCCCGATAAAGGGCTCGGGTATGGCGTGCTGCGCTACCTGGCGGCGCAACCGCTACGCGAAGCGCTGGCCGCGTTGCCCCCCGCGCGCGTCACCTTCAACTACCTGGGGCAGTTCGACGGCAGTTTCGAAGAGACGGCGCTGTTGCGTCCGTCCGGAGAGAGCAGTGGCGCGGGACAGAGTGCGGCGGCCAGCCTGGGCAACTGGCTGAGCGTCGACGGCCAGGTATTCGACGGCAGGTTGAGCCTGGACTGGTCGTTCAGCGCCGACGTCTATCGCGATGAAACCATCCAGCAGTTGCTGGACGACTATCGGCGCGAACTCCTGGCCCTGATCGAGCACTGCACCAACGGCCTGCACCAGGGTGTGACCCCCTCCGATTTCCCCTTGGCGGGCCTTACCCAGGCGCAGCTCGATGGGTTGCGCCTGGTGCCGGCGGACGTCGCGGATATCTACCCGTTGTCGCCGATGCAGCAGGGCATGCTGTTCCACAGCCTCTACGAACCCGGCGCGGCCGCCTATGTGAATCAGCTGCGGGTGGATGTCCAGGGCCTCGATCTGGAGCGCTTCCGCAACGCCTGGCAGGCCACCCTGGATGCTCACGATGTGCTGCGCAGCGGTTTCGTCTTGCAGGAGGCGGGCCGGCAGCCGTTGCAGATCGTCCACCGCCGGGTGGCGGTGCCCTTCGTCGAGCTGGACTGGCGCGAACGCGCGGATGCGCCGACCGCCCTCGAAGCCCTGGCGGAGGACGACCGCCTGCGGGGTTTCGAACTGGCCCGGGCCCCCTTGATGCGCCTGACCCTGGTACGCCTGGAAGACGACCGCCACCACCTGATCCACACCAGCCATCACATCCTGATGGACGGCTGGAGCAACGCTCGCCTGCTCGGGGAAATGCTCGGCCGCTATGCGGGTGAGACCCTTCCGTCGGCGAGTGGCGGTTACCGCCAGTACATCCAGTGGCTGCAAGGCAAGGACCCGGCGGCGGCCGAAGCCTTCTGGCGCGCGCAACTGGTTGACCTGGAAGGGCCGACCCTCCTGGCCGCCGCGCTGCCGCGAGCGGTGCCCTTGGAGCCGGGCTACGGCGAGTTCGATCAACGCCTGGACGAGGCCGCCACCGCGCGCCTCGGCGATTTCGCGCGGCGCCACAAGGTCACGCTCAATACCCTGGTACAGGCGGCCTGGCTGCTGCTGTTGCAGCGCTATACCGGCCAGCGGCGGGTCTCCGTGGGGACCACGGTGGCGGGACGGCCCGCCGAGTTGCCGGGTATCGAGCAGCAGGTCGGGTTGTTCATCAACACCTTGCCGCTGATCGCCGAGCCACCGCTCGAACGCTCGGTGGCCGACTGGGTCCAGGACGTCCAGGCGCTGAACCTCGCCTTGCGCGAGTACGAGCACACGCCGCTCTACGATATCCAGCACTGGGCGGGGCGCGCCGGCGAGGCCTTGTTCGACAGCATCCTGGTATTCGAGAACTTCCCCGTCGCCCAGAGCCTGCGCGCGGGTCAGTCCAGCGGGCTGGCGTTCTCGGCCGTGGAGAACCATGAGCGCACCCACTATCCGCTGGCGCTCACCCTGAACGCCGGGCAGCACCTGTCGCTGAGCTACGGGTATCAGCGCGAGCACTTCAGCGACGGGCAGATTCAGCGTATCGCCGGTCACCTGCTGCATCTGCTGGAGCGCTTCGTCGCCTCCCCGCAACTCGCCTTGGGTCGACTGGCCCTGCCGACGCCGGACGAATCGCACCAACTCCTGAACGTCTGGAATCCCGGCGAGCCGGAGAGGGCGCCACTCCTTTGCGTCCAGCACTCGATCGAGCGCCAGGCGGCCGCGGCGCCCGAGCGGATCGCCCTGATCATGGACGAGCGCCAATTGAGCTATGGCGAGTTGAATCGCCAGTCCAACCGCCTCGCCCATCGCCTGATCGAGCAGGGCGTGGGCCCGGACGTGCCGGTGGGCGTTGCCCTGGAGCGTTCCCTGGAGATGATCGTCGGGCTGCTGGCGGTCCTCAAGGCGGGAGGCGCCTACGTACCCCTCGATCCCCAGTATCCGGCGCAACGGCTCGGCTGGATGATCGAAGACAGCGGCCTGCGCCTGCTGCTGACCCATTCGGCTGTCTTGGACAGCCTGCCGATCCCTGAACAGGTGCGGGCCCTCTGCATCGACCGGGAGGTGCCGGCCCCGGTCGAGGCGGCGGAACACGATCCTTGCAGCCGGGCCCGTCCGGAGAACCTCGCCTACATCATGTTCACCTCGGGCTCCACCGGGCGCCCGAAGGGGGTGGCCATCAGCCACGGAGCGTTGTCCCGGCATACCGAGGTGGCGACGGCGCTGTTCGACTTGCAGGCGAACGACCGGGTCTTGCAGTTCAGCACCTTCAACTTCGACGCCTTCGTCGAACAGCTGTATCCGGCCCTTACCCAGGGCGCGTCTGTGGTAGTGCGTGGCCGCGAGTTGTGGGACAGCGAGACCTTCCACCGGCAGGTGATCGAGCAGGGCATCAGTGTGGTGGACCTGCCCACGGCCTACTGGTACATGCTCGCACGCGACTTCGCCGCCGCGCCCCGCGACCTTGGCCGTTTGCGCCAAGTGCACATAGGCGGCGAGGCCATGCCGCCCGAGGGCCTGTCGGCCTGGAAAGCGGCCGGGCTCGAGCGGGTGCGCCTGATCAACACCTACGGGCCGACCGAGGCCACGGTGAGCGCGACCGCCCTGGATTGCGCCGATTACCTGAACGGGCGCCAGGCGGTGCCCCTGGTCATGCCGATCGGCCGGGCGCTGGGCGGACGCCGCCTGTACCTGCTGGATACCAGCCTGAACCCGGCACCGGTGGGGGTTACCGGCGAGCTGATGATCGGCGGCGAGTTGCTCGCCCGCGGCTACCTGGGCAAGGCCGCGCTGACCGCCGAACGCTTCGTGCCCGATCCCTTCGCCGAGCGTCCTGGCAGTCGGCTCTATCGCACCGGCGACCTGACCCGTCATCGCGAGGACGGCGTGATCGACTACGTCGGCCGGGCCGACCATCAGGTGAAGATCCGTGGATTCCGGATCGAACTGGGTGAAATCGAGGCCCGCCTGCTGGCCCACCCGCAGGTGAGCGAAGCGGTGGTGTTGGTTCTGGACGAGCAGGGCGATAAACGCATCCTGGCCTACTGGGTGCCCGTCGGTGCGCTACCAGAGGGCGCGGCGGCGGAACGCCTGCAGGCCGAGTTGCGCGATCACCTGAAGAACCAACTGCCCGACTACATGCTGCCAGGCCAGTGGGTCATGCTCGCCGAGCTCCCCCTGAGCCCCAACGGCAAGCTCGATCGCCGGGCATTGCCCGTGCCCGACAGGCACGGCGTCGAGGGCGCCCACCGGGTGCCCGAAACCCCGCTGCAACGGCAGTTGGCACGGATCTGGGCACAGGTCCTGGGCGCCGAGTCGATCGGCCTGGATGACAATTTCTTCGAGCGTGGCGGGCATTCGTTGCTGGCGACCCGGGTGACGTCCTGCGCGCGCGCCGAAGGCCTGGAGAGCCTGCAACTGCGTGACCTCTTCGAATGCCCGAACCTGGCCGCCCTCGCGGAACGCCTGGAAGCCCGGGGCGCTGCGACGCCTACCGCGACTCGACTGCCCGCCCTGGAAGCGCAACCCAGGCGCGCGCCCTTGCCGCTGTCCCTGGCGCAGCAGCGCCTGTGGCTGGTGGACCGGATAGCGGCGGGCGGAACGGCGTACAACATGCCGGCGGCCCTGAGCGTGCGGGGCCCCTTGTCGCGCCCGGTGCTGGCGCAAGCGTTCGACCTGCTGCTGCAACGGCACGAGATCCTGCGGACCAGCTACCACCAGGACGAGGAGGGCAACCCCTTGGCGCGGGTCGGCGATTCCGTCGAGTTGCCCATCGGGTTCGACGACCTGTCCGGGCTGGAGCCCGCCGCGCGGGAGCGGGCGCGGATCGACTGGCTGCGCCGCTGCGCCGAGGAAGCCATCGATATCGAACGGGCACCCTTGCTGCGCGTCCATCTGCTCAAGCTGGCCGAGGATGAGCACCAGGTGTTCTTCGCCATGCACCACATCATCTCCGATGGCTGGTCCATGGGGGTGCTGGTGAAGGAGCTGCTCGCGTTCTACCGGGCCTGCGCCGAGGATTCGCCTGCCGGTTTGCCCGCCCTGCCGCTGCAATACCTGGATTACGCCCTCTGGCAGCAGCGCTTGCGGGAGGAGGGTTGGTTGCAGAAGGACGTGGAGTACTGGCAGCTCGCCTTGCGAGACGCGCCGCCGCGCATGCGCCTGCCGACCGATCATCCACGGCCGCAGCAACCGACGCTGGACGGTGAGAGCCTGGAGTTCCGCCTCGAGGCGTCCCTGTACGAACCGCTCAAGGCGCTGGCCAGGCAACTCGATACCACGCCCTACGTATTGCTGCTGGCCGCATTCCAAGTGGTCCTGCACCGCACCTGCGGCGTCGACGACCTGGTCGTCGGCACGGACGTCGCCGGCCGGCAGCGGCAGGCGCTGGAAGGCCTCATCGGCTTCTTCGTCAACGTACTGCCGATGCGTTCGCGCTTCGACCCGCGTCAAGGGTTCGAGGATTACCTGGCTCAGGTCCGGGCCACCGCGCTGAACGCCTACGAGCATCAGGAATTGCCGTTGGATCTGATCGTCGAGGCCTGCGCCGTAGAGCGTTTCAAGGGGATCAACCCCCTGGTGCAGGTGCTGTTCGTGATGAACAACACGCCGACGGCCAGCCTGCAGGTCGACGGCTTGCGCCTGGAGCCCTTGCCCCTAGAAGAGCGCCATTCGAAGTTCGAAATGGGCCTGTTCGTCGAAGAGATCGGAAATAGCCTGGTTTGCAATTGGTCCTACGCCGTCGCGCTGTTCAGGCGCGAGCGCATCGAGCAACTGATGCAAAGCTGGATCGGCATCCTCGAGCAGGCCCTGCGGAACCGGCACACATCGCTGGGAGAATTCGTCATGTCCGTCGCACCCGAAACATCCGTCCCGCCGCGGGCGGCAAGCAAGAAGTTCGACAAGCTGGACCGCTTCCTGAAGAAAGGCGCAACGGCCGCGCCGGCGACCCTGCCCGCGGTGCGTTTCTCTGCATTGCGCGAGGGGCAGGTCTTCCCGCTGCTGGCCGAACCGGCCGACGGCGACCTGGACGTCGTCGAGTGGATCGGGCAGAACCGTGGCCTGCTGGAGGAAAAGCTTGCCACCCACGCCTGCATCCTGTTCCGCGGTTTCGGCCTGACCGGCATCGAGGAATTCGAACGGTTCGCCGAGGCGGTACAGCCCGGTCTCTATGGCCGCTACGGCGACCTGCCGAAGAAAGAGGGCGGAAAGAACACCTACCGCTCCACCCCCTATCCGGAACAGAAGATGATCCTGTTCCATAACGAGAGCTCCCACCAGGACCGCTGGCCGCGCAAACAGATGTTCTATTGCGAACAGCCGTCGCCGATCGGCGGCGCGACGCCCATCGTCGACTGCCGGGAAATGTGCGAACGCCTGCCCGCTGACCTGTTGCGGACGTTCGAGAGCAAGGGGTTGCTCTACGTGCGCACCTTCACCGAGAAGCTCGACGTTTCCTGGCAGCATTTCTTCAAGACCGACAGCCGGGAGGAGGTGGAGGCCCGTTGCCGCGCCGCCGGCATCGACTGGCGCTGGCTGGACAACGACGAGTTGCAGACCCGCACCCGTTGCCCGGCGGTCATCAGCCATCCGCTGACCGGGGCGCGCTCGTTCTTCAATCAGGTGCAACTGCACCACATCCATTGTCTCGACCCCGATGTCCGCGACGACCTGATCGCGCTGTTCGGCATCGACAACATGCCACGCCACGTCTACTACGGCGACGGCACGCCGATACCGGACGAGGTCATGGAAACCATCGGCCGCCTCTACGAAGACTGCGCGGTTCGCTTCGACTGGCAGAAGGGCGATGTGGTGCTGCTGGACAACATGCTCGCCGCCCACGCCCGCGATCCGTTCCAGGGCCCGCGCAAGATCGTCGTGGCGATGGGGGATATGTTCGATCGCAGCGCGCTGGAGCAGCCTTCCGCCAGCGACGAGGAACCCCTGGCGGATCGCGTACTGGAAGAGGAGGTCGGCTCGTGAACCCGTCGGACCTGGAGCTTCATGAAACCGGCTCGGCCCTGAGTCCCGAGCAGCAGGCGTGCCTGGCCCAGGAGCCGGGCACGACTCGCCCGGCCCTCGCCGTGGTGATCCGCCTGGACGGCACTCTGGACGTTGCGCGCCTGCAAGAGGCCCTGGCACGGGTGCTGGAGAGCCAGCGAGTACTCGGCAGTCGCTTCTTCCGCGTTCCCACCTACCGTGGGCTGCGCCAGGCGAGCCGTCTCGAGAGCCGTCCATGGCCGTTGGACATACAGGATTGGCGCGGTCAGCCCGACGCCTGGCAGGCGTTCCTCAATAAAGTCGAAACCCAACGGAGAGCCGGTTTCGCCGTCGACGGCGAATGGCTGGCGCGCGCCTGCCTGGGACGGGTGTCGGACGATCGCCATGGCTTCGCCCTGGTGGTAGCTGACTTGATCAGCGATCGTGGCGGCTTGCAGGCCTTCCTGGCGGCCCTGCGCGATGCCTATGAACAGGATGGCGCGGCGGAGGCCGAGGAAGAGGCACCGCAGTACGCCCACTACGTCGAGTGGCGGGCGGAGATGGCCCAGGACGAAGAAGCCCGTGCCGGTCGCGATTATTGGCAGGCCCACTTGGCGGATTCGGCCCCGCAACCGCCCCACCTGCCATACCGGAAGGCGAGTGCCCGTGGTACGGCGGCCTTCGCCTGCCTGTCCATGGCCGTGGACGACGCCCTGGCCGACGCGCTGCGCAACTGCACCGGTGGCATCGGCAAGCCGCTGTCGCTGATCCTGCAAGGCGCCTGGTGGGTCTTGCTGGGCCGGATCGCCGGGCAATCCGCGCTACGGGTGGGCTGGCGCCACGACTGCCGCCGTGACTACGAGTATTTCGCCGGCAGCCTGGGCCTGTTCGAGAAAAGCCTGCCGCTGACCCTGGGACTGCCTTCGGAACAAGGATTCCGTGACTGGCTCGAGAGCCTCGAACAGTGCCTGGAAAACCATTCCACCTGGCAGGAGCACTGGGCGGTGGAAGCGCCGCCGAGCGACGACCATCTGCGCTGTGGGTTCGTCCTGGAAGCATGCCCGTCCGGGGAGACCGTCCGAGGAGTGTCCTGGAGCGCCGTGGCTTGCGAAGGCGGGGAGGCTCCTTTCGAACTGGCGTTGCGGGTCGAGGACGTCGCGGATCGGGCGGAACGCCTGGTGGTGCGCTACGACGTCCGTCGGTACGACGCTGCCGCGATGCAGGTGCTGCTCGACCAGTACCGGACCCTCCTGCTCGGCCTCGCCGGGCAGGCCGACGCCTCCCTGGCCGAGCTGAATCTGATCGGCCCCGCGGAGCGGGCACGGGCGCAGCGCCTGGAGGGACGCGAAACGCCGCTTTCCGGACCGGCCTTGCCCGAACGCATCGCCGCCTGGGCGCGCCAACATCCGCAGCGTCTCGCGCTGTCCGATGGCAATGAGCGGCTCGACTACGCCGGGCTGGACGAACGGGTCGAGGTCCTGGCGCGCCGCCTGCGCCACCGAGGCATCGCCCCTGGCAGCGTGGTCGCCCTGGTGCTGCCGCGCTCGGTGAGCCTGGTGGTCGCGTTGCTGGCGGTGTGGCGCGCCGGCGCGGCCTGGGTTCCGCTCGATCCGCAATGGCCCGATGCGCGCAAGCACTTGGTGATCGAGGCGGCGGGCGCGAGCCTGACGCTGAGCGACTCGGTTGCCTGGCCGGGCCCGGCCGACGACCGTCTGATGCGCCTCGACGAACCGGTGGACGCCGCCGCGCTCTCGGCTTGCTCGTTCGAGGCGACCGACCTCGAGCAGCCGGCCTACCTGCTCTTCACGTCGGGCACCACAGGCGTGCCCAAGGGCGTGGTGATCGAGCACCGGCAATTGCTCAACTATGTGCAGGCGTCCCACGCGGGTCTGGCCCTGGCCGACTGCCAGGCGTTCGCCATGACCTCCACCGTCGCCGCCGACCTGGGGCACACCACCCTGTTCGGCGCCTTGTTCGGCGGTGCCCACCTGCACATCGCCAGCGAGGAGGACGTACGGGACGCCAGCTGTTTCGCCCGCTTCCTCGAAACGCATGCCATCGATTGCCTGAAGATGGTGCCGTCCCACCTCGCCGCCTTGCTCGACGGCGAGAGCGCTCGCCTGCCGGCCACGTTGATCCTGGGCGGGGAAGCGATTCCCGTCGGCCTGCTGGAAACGGTCTTCCGGCTCGCGCCGGATTGCCGGGTGTTCAACCACTACGGCCCCACCGAAACCACCGTGGGGGTGCTGTTCCATCCCTTGCGGAGCGCCGGGCCGGCCCAGGAAGCCGTTCCCCTGAGCCAGGCATTCGACAATTGCCGGATACGCCTACTGGACGCCCAGGGAAACCTGACGCCCAGCGGCGCCTTGGGCGAAGTGTGCATCGGCGGGCAGCAGCTGTTCCGCGGCTACCTGCGGGAGACCGGTGCGGAGGTCTTCGTCGAAGATCCGCTACGCCCCGGCGAGCGGCTCTACCGTTCCGGCGACCTGGGCCGATACTTGCCCGAGGGAACCTTGCTGCTTTGCGGGCGGAAGGACCATCAGGTCAAGATCCGCGGGTTCCGCATCGAGCTGGCGGAGGTCGAGCAGACGTTGCTGGCCGGTCCGGACGTCGCCCAGGCGGCGGTCCGCACCTGGCAACCCGGCGAGGTCGGCGATCTGCAACTGATCGGCTACGTGCAACTGCGCGCCGCGCCGCCCGACGCTGATACGCCAAGCCGCCTGGAACGGCTGCGCCAGGCACTGGCGGAGCGCCTGCCCGCTGCCCTGTTGCCGTCGCAGCTGTTCGCCCTGGCGCAGATGCCGCGGCTGGCCAACGGCAAGATCGACCGTCAGGGCCTGCCGGACCCCGAGTCGCTGATGGCGGCGGTCGAATACGTGGCGCCGCGCGATGCGCTGGAAACTCTGCTCGCCGAAGGCATGGCGCAACTGCTGGGCGTCGAGCGGGTGGGTATCCAGCAGGACTTCTTCGCGCTGGGCGGCCACTCCTTGCTGGTCATCAAGCTGGTGTCCGGGCTGCGCAAGCAGTTGCAGCTGGAGGTTCATCCCGGCGTGGTCTTCGACCATCCCAGTGTGGCGCACCTGGCGGCGGCGCTGAGGGCTGGCGAGGCGACGCCGGGCGCCTTGGAGCGCGTCGCGCAGATGCGGCTGAAACTGAACAGTTTGACGCCTGAACAACGGGAAGCCCTGTTGGCGAAGACCCGGCAGGGGGTGGATGCCTGACGGTCCTCGCCGGTCGCCGGTCGCGGGTCGGGCGATCGGCGTAACCCCGTTGCCACGGCCGACTGGCCGGAAGCCGATGGCGAGCCTTGCCGGCGAGGGCTGTTCGTCAGGTTCGTCTCCGCTCCACGCATCGTTCGCAGATCAGCGATGGATTCATCTCTGAAGCGAACTTATTCCTGTCGGGGCCGGTCATTTACCTGAGCCGGTTTTACCGGCTCGCCCCGGCCCCCTGCGTTTCAGTCGCCGCTGCCGCAGTGGGGCCGGTTTCATTTCCCCGCTCGACCCTGAACGAACGATAGACACGACCTGCCTGGGCGCTGCCTTGAAGAGCAGGGCGGCGAAATCGATTCGCCACGACGCACTTTTCCTGGCCGTAAACGTGAAGTCCGGACCGCCTCCGAGGCAGCATCGCGGGAGGCCCGGCCACTGCGAGGGCAGGCCTCGCGGATCGCACTCAGAGCGATGGCTCGCTTTCGCTGCCGAAGGTTTCGCTGAGGTGTTCGATCCAGGCCCGTACCGCGGGCAGCATGCCTCGGCGATGGGTGTACACCGCGCGCAAGTGTTCGTCCGGCAGGTGCCACTCCGGCAGCAGCCGAACCAGCTGGCCGCTGGCCAATTCCTCCCGGCAATACATCAAGGGCAGCATGCTGACGCCCAAGCCGCCGAGCGCCGCCGCCTTGCGCACGGAAAAGTCCTCGATCCCCAGGCGCGCCTCCAACGTGACTTCCCGGCGGTTGCCCTGGGCGTCGTGCAAGCGGAAATGTACCTTTCGATCCGCGCCCAGCGCACCCAGCGCCGGCAGCCGCTCCAGGTCTTCGGGCGTCGTCACGGCGATGCCGGCGAGCAGCGCCGGCGCGGCGACGATGAACGCCTGGGCCGGATGCAGTTTGCGGGTGATCAGGCTGGGGTCTTCATCCGTCTCGTTGCGCACGCGCAGCGCGACGTCCACCCCTTCGTTGAGCATGTCCACCCGTTGATTGGTCAGCAGGATGTCCAGGCTGACCTGGGGGTAGCGTTGCAGGAAGTCGATGATCACCCCGGGTAGCCGGTCGTGGGCCAGTTGCACGGGGCTGGATACGCGAATCCGTCCTCTGGGCTCGCTGGTCAGCGACGCCACCGCCTCTTCGGCCTGTTCCGCCTCCAGCAGCATCGCCTGGCAATGGCGCAGGTAACGCTCGCCGACGTCGGTCAGGGCCAGCTTGCGCGTGGTGCGCTGGAGCAGGCGCACGCCCAGGCGTTCCTCCAGGTCGGCGATCCGCCGAGACAGGCGCGACTTGGGTATCCCCAGCGCGCGTCCGGCCGCGGCGAAGCCGCCGGATTCCACCACCTTGGCGAAATAATAGAGGTCGTTGAGGTCGTGCATGAGGGGTTCCAGGCGCGGGGCGAGGGGGCAGCCTAACCCTTCCGCGACACGACGCGAAGAGCGCCGCGCCCAGCCCCAGGCGCCTCGAGGGCGCACGAGCGATGAATCATCGGCGAGAACCGGTGGCAGCGGCTAGTCTGTGCGCTCGGATCCATTCCTTGTTCTGGAGAACAGCATGTCCCTGTCGATGTACCAAGCGTCCATTCCGGTCTTCCTGCGCATGTTCGACAACCTGTCGGCGATCCTCGCCAAGGCGCAAGCCCATGCCACGGCGAAGAAAATCGACCTGGCGGTGTTGGCCAACGCGCGTCTCGCGCCGGATATGCTGCCGCTGATCCGCCAGGTGCAGATCGCCACCGATGGCGCCAAGGGTTGCGCCGCGCGCCTGGCCGGGGTCGAGGTGCCGAGCTATGCCGACAACGAGACCACGTTCGACGAGTTGCAGGCCCGTATCGCCAGGACCCAGGATTTCCTGCGCGGCTTCCAGGCGGCGCAGGTCGAGGGCAGCGAAACCCGGACCATCCACCTCAGCTTTCCCGGCCGCAGCCTGACGTTGACCGGGCAGGACTACCTGTTGAATTTCGTGCTACCCAACTTCTATTTCCACCTCACCACCGCCTACGCCATCCTGCGGCATAACGGCGTGGAGATCGGCAAGATGGATTTCCTCGGCGACGTCTGATTCGCGCTTGCCGCGGAAAAATATCTCAGCCGCAGCGTCCCATGGATAGGACGCTGCGTCACAAGCCGTCGGGCTAATCGGTCATTGGTTTCATGGGTAGGATGACCCTCATTCCTCGCCACCGGCGAACATCGACAGGAGCCTTCCATGAAACTTTTGCATCTCGATTCCAGCATCCTCGGCGAAGCCTCTGCGTCCCGGCAGCTCGGCCAAGCCCTGGTGAAGAGCTGGCAATCCGCCGAGCCCGGCCTCGAGGTGACCTATCGCGACCTGGCCGGCGATGCGCTGAATCACTTTTCCGCATCGAGCCTGGCTGCCGCGGCCACCCCCGCCGAGTTGCGCGATGCCTTGCAGGAAGCCGAGGCCGCCTTGGGCGAGGCCGTCCTGGAGGAATTTCTCGCCGCGGACGTCATCGTCATCGACGCGCCCATGTACAACTTCGGCATCTCCAGCCAACTGAAGGCCTGGATCGATCGCATCTGCGTCGCCGGCAGGACGTTCCGCTATACGGAGAGCGGCCCGGAAGGGCTGGCGGTGGGCAAGAAGGCGGTGATCGTATCCACCGCCGGTGGCGTGCATGCGGGCCAACCGAGCGGCATCGCCCATGAGGATTACTTGAAACTCGTCCTCGGTTTCCTCGGCATCCGGGACATCGAGATCGTCCGCGCCGAAGGGCTCGCCTACGGGGATGCGCCGCGCGCCGCAGCCCTGGCCGGCGCCCAGGCGCAGATCGACCAGCGCTTCATCGCGGCCTGACAGTCGGCCGCCGGGCCGCCGGGCCGGCGTCGAGGCCGAAGAGTCGCTCGGGCACGCGTGGCCGATCCTCCTGGGCCCGTTTGCCTGGCTCGACTGCGGTCGAGCCATCAGGCGGCTTCGAACCTGGAACCCGCCCCATGAAAAAGCCCCGCTCTGGCGGGGCTTTTTCATGGGTGACGTACCGAGGCGATCTAGACGATGACGCCCTGGCTGCGCAGGTAGTCGTCGTAGGTGCCGCTGAAGTCGGTCATGCCATCTTCCGAAAGCTCGATGATTCGCGTGGCCAGGGAGCCGACGAACTCGCGGTCGTGACTGACGAAGATCAGCGTGCCCGGGTAGTTCTCCAGGGCCAGGTTCAGCGCTTCGATGGACTCCATGTCCAAGTGGTTGGTCGGTTCGTCCATCACCAGCACGTTGGGGCGGCGCAGGATCAGCTTGCCGAACAGCATGCGGCCCTGTTCGCCACCGGAAATCACCTTCACCGACTTCTGGATGTCGTCGTTGGAGAACAGCATGCGGCCGAGGGTGCCGCGCACGAGTTGCTCGCCGCCCTGGGTCCACTGGCCCATCCAGTCGAACAGGGTCACGTCGTCCGCGAAATCGTCGGCGTGGTCTTGGGCGAAATAGCCGACGTCGGCGCTTTCGGTCCATTTCACCTCGCCGGACAGGGGCGCCATCTCACCGACCAGGGTGCGCAGCAGCGTGGTCTTGCCGATGCCGTTCGGGCCGATGATGGCGACCCGCTCGCCGGCCTCGATCTGCAATCCGAGATTCTTGAACAGCACGCTGCCGTCGTACCCCTGGCTGACCTTCTCCAGGGTGACCGCCTGGCGGTGGAGCTTCTTGTGCTGTTCGAAGCGAATGAACGGGCTGACGCGGCTGGACGGCTTGACCTCGGCGAGCTGGATCTTGTCGATCTGCTTGGCCCGGGAGGTCGCCTGCTTGGCCTTGGAGGCGTTGGCGGAAAAGCGGCTGACGAAGGTTTGCAGCTCGGCGATCTGCGCTTTCTTCTTGGCGTTGTCCGACAGCAATTGCTCGCGGGCCTGGGTGGCGGCGGTCATGTACTCGTCGTAGTTGCCGGGGAACAGGCGCAATTCGCCATAGTCCAGGTCGGCCATGTGGGTGCAGACGCTGTTGAGGAAGTGACGGTCGTGGGAAATGATGATCATGGTGCTGTTGCGCGCGGTGAGCACGCCTTCCAGCCAGCGGATGGTGTTGATGTCCAGGTGGTTGGTCGGCTCGTCGAGCAGCAGCACTTCCGGGTCGGAGAACAGCGCCTGGGCCAGCAGCACGCGCAATTTCCAGCCCGGGGCGACCGCGCTCATCGGACCGAAGTGCTGGTCCAGCGGGATGCCCAGGCCGAGCAGCAGTTCGCCGGCGCGGGATTCGGCGGTGTAGCCGTCGTACTCGGCGAATTCGACCTCCAGCTCGGCCACCTTCATGCCGTCGTCCTCGCTCATCTCCGGCAGCGAGTAGATGCGGTCGCGCTCGGCCTTCACCGCCCAGAGCTCGGTATGGCCCATGATCACCGTGTCGATCACGCTGAAATCTTCGTAGGCGAACTGGTCCTGGCGCAACTTGCCGAGGCGTACGTTCGGTTCGAGCATCACCTGCCCGGCGGACGGCTCGAGCTCGCCTCCGAGGATTTTCATGAAGGTCGACTTGCCGCAGCCGTTGGCGCCGATCAGGCCATAGCGGTTGCCATTGCCGAACTTGACGGACACATTCTCGAACAGGGGCTTGGCCCCGAACTGCATGGTGATATTTGCGGTGGAGATCAAAGGGCTTACCTATCAATAACTTACGATTGGGCGTTGTCTGCTGGGGAGCGCCTGGGGCGGCCTCGGCTTTCCAGTCGCTCCAATCGCAATTGGAGTCGAGCCGACGCGCATAGGTCGACAGCAGCATGGGCGTGGCCAATGCTGCTGAGCGCTAGGCGCGGGGTCGTACCGGACATTGGCGCGCATTGTCGCATAGCTGTGCCGGCAGTTGTATGGAAGCGATGCCCGGCCACCGGCCGAGGCGACAGTCCTCCGCATCGAGGCGGGCCGCGAAAGTCGGCACTATCCGAAGAATGATCGGTCACTTTCTTTGAGCGCTTACCAACCCCGCGTCGAGTGCAGGGAGACCAAGGGGCGCGGGCCCCTTGCCGCTATCGGCGGGCAGGAGGCTGTAGTACCTTGGTTTCCGCAGTTCCCCCTTGGCTACTAAGGATTGAACGCATGGACCCGAACCAAGAGACTCAGGATTCTTTTCCCGCCTGGTATGAAGAAACCCGGAAAGCCTTGAGCGACCCCGCCCAGTTGAATCTGATCTGGCATGGCCGGCAGACCGACTGGTTGTTGCAGCGCCTGGTGCAGATGGTCAACAACACCGAATTGGAATTCGGCATCACCCTCACGGTGGGCGCCGGGCTGGTGTCGGGTCAGTTGATCAGCGGCAAGCAGTATTTCAAGACGATTTCCCAGGCGTTCGCCGGCGCTTCGCCCGACGAGACCGAGGAAATTCGCTCCGCCTTCAATTCGCTGTGGCTGGACGAGGACGAAGAGGGTTCGCCACCCGTGCAGTTCGTCCACCTGAAGAACGCCCGCTTCTTCATTTCCGGCAGCCTGGCGCCCCACGGCGTGTTGTGGCGCGGCACCATCGCCTCGATCAGCGGCTTCAATCTCGGCGAATTGAGCGACTGATCCTGCGTTCGACGGACCCGGCGCAACGCCGGGTCCTTTCAGGCGCCGCTCGTTGTTCGTGCCGCCGTAGGCCCGTTTCGTATATCTCCGTTTGCCCTGCCTCGCGCGATGGCCGGTCGCTAGCCTCGCGGCGCCGGGCGCAGGTGCGGGCTATATTCGAGCGAGCGGTAGAAAAAACCTACCGGTAATCAGGAGAGCACTATGCAATGGAAAAACCAGGCCCTCGTGGCGCTGACCGCATTCGCCTTGAGCGCAGGTTCCGCGCTGGCCGCAGAGGGCGAATTGAAGGAGTTGCACAAGGAAGAACACAAGGTCGAGCATGGCGTGGACTCGGCGGGCAAGAGTGTCGACCACGACGTCAAGCATGACGAGACCCTTATCGATCACGGTGTGAAGCACGATGCCGATGAAGTGGATCACGGTGCGAAGCACGACGATCGCGAGGTGAAGAAAGCCGAACACCACGACGACAAGGAGCTGAAGAAGCTCGAGTGACCCGCGAAAGGGGAGCCGTGCGGTGCATCGGCTCCCCATCCCTTCCTACGATTTCTTCAATCCATCCAGCGCCTTGCGCGCCTGATCGGCACAGCGCTTGTAATCACCCGATTCCTTGGCTTCCTTCGCCTGCTGGTGTTGGTGATGGGTGTCCGACGTGTGTTGGCTGTCGGTCGCCGCATCCAGCTTGGACAGCGCCTCCTCGCACTGGTGATGGTCCTTCTCCGCTTGAGCCGTGGAGGAAAAGGCGAGGGCGCCGACGAACAAGAAGAGTATCGCTTTCATGGGCAGAATCCGTCCTGATAGAAGGGGGGAAACCTGAGCCTAGGACAGGGTGCGTCGCTCGACGAGGCACCTCATCGGAACCTCGCTTCGAGCGTTCCGCTCGCTAATCCCCTTCGAAAGCGCCCTGCAGACGCGCCTGGATGAAATCCAGGAAGCACCGGATACGCAGCGCCAGCTCGGCGTTGCGGTAGTAGACGGCCTGGATCGGCTGGTACTGCGCCTCGGTCAGCTCCGGCAACACGCGGACCAGGCGTCCGGCCTGCAAATCCGCCTCGGTCATGAATGCGGACAGGCAGGCGATACCCTGTCCGGCCAGCGCGAGCTGGCGGAGCGTTTCGCCGCTGGAGGCGGAAACACTCGGGGCGATGGCCAGCAAGGCGCCGTCGGCCTGGCGCAAGGGCCAGAGGTTCAGGCTCTGCGGTTCGGTGAAGCCCAGCAGCGAATGATTCAGGAGGTCTTCCGGGCACCGCGGGGTTCCGTGAAGTTGCACATAGCCAGGGCTGGCCATGATCGCCAGGCGGCTACGGCCGAGGGGCCGCGCATGCAGGGTGGAGTCGCTCAACGGGCCGATGCGGATCGCGATGTCGGTACGCTGCTGCAACAGGTCGATGTTCAGTTCGTCGGTGTTCAGCTCCAGCTGGACGTACGGGTAGTCCGCGCGAAAGGCGTCGATGTGCGGCAGGATCGCGTGCAGCATGAAGGGTGTCGCCGCATTGATCCGCAGGCGCCCGGCGGGACGCTGGCGGCGCAGCGCCAGCCCTTCTTCCAGGGTCTCCATGCGGCGCAGGATGTCCCGGGTCTGCGACAGCACGAAACGCCCCTCCTCGGTCAGTTCCATACGCCGGGTGGTGCGGTTGAGCAGGGTGGTGGCGAACTTCCGCTCCAGGCGCGCCAGGCTCCGGCTGATCGCCGAGGGCGTTAGGCCGAGCTGGTCGGCGGCGGCGCTGATCGAGCCACAGTCGACGACGGCGACGAAGATCTCCAGCTCCTCGGACTGGGCTTTCATGCCGACCCCAGGTCGTCTGAGGCGAGCGCCAGCCTGGGCCGCTCGCCCACTGAACCGGGGATCGGCCCTGTCGGGGACCAGGGCGTTTCTCGGGGACCTCGCACCGATCGGCCAGGCGCCGCCAAACGGGCGCTTTTCGCATTCACGGCTTGCCGCCCTCGTTCATGAAGTGCGCATGCAGTTGCCGGGTCAGGCTCTCGACACGTTCGGTCAATTCCTTGGTGATGGCGGTGAGCTCGGTGTTCTGCCGTAACAGTTGCAGCAATTGCTCGCTGTTCTGCGCGGCCTCGGCCTGGCGTTGCTCGCTGGCCACGGCGATGGCTTCGCGGTGTTGCGCATCCGCCTCGGCATTGGCCTTGTCGCGAGCGGCCTGGCGGGTCTGCGCCAGCAGGATAAGCGGGGCGGCATAGGCCGCCTGCAGGCTGAAGGCCAGGTTGAGCAGGATGAAGGGGTAGGCGTCGAAGCGCGCGATGTCCAGCACGTTGAGGGCGATCCACAGCCCGACGATGAGGGTTTGCGCGCCGAGGAAAAGCGGGGTGCCGAAGAAGCGCGCGAAGGCTTCCGCCTTGAGGGCGAACGCATCGTTGCCGAAGGTCGACGTCAGGTGGGCGATCGGCCGATGGAAGCGCATGTGGTCGGCGATGCGGTGGCCCGGGAGGCCGCGGCCGGCATCGGGATTCGCTGGTTTCATGGGGTGTCCTCGGTATCGTTCGAAGTGGCGGCCGCCCTCCGGCGCATGCGGCATCGCCGTCGTCGCGACGACAGGGTCGCAACCGGAGAACGCGGGCCCGGACAAGGGTAGCGCGTTCGAGACCCGTGGAACCCGGGAGCGAGGCTCAGGTTGGCCGTAAGCCGGTGTCGGCGCGCCGGACGAGGCGCGCCTGCGTCCGCCCTCCGGGCGTGGTCGAGCCGGGCCCGCCCGCGGCGGGGCCCGGCGATCCCGCTACTTGATGCCCTGGCCGAGCAGCACGCCCTCCACCTGCTTGCCATACAGGTTCACACCGTCGTTGGCGTGGAACTTGTCGCGGGTCTTCTCGATGGAGCCCTCGATCAGGCGGGGGTCCTGCGGCCGTTCGTGGCTGTTCATGAACGCCGCCACGTGCCAGGCATCCGCATCGCTCAGGCTGCGGCCCTTGCCGAACGGCATGCTCTCCTTGATGAAGGCCGCGGCGGTATTGATCCGGTGCATGCCGGCGCCCCAGTTGTAGGACTGCGCGCCCCACAGCGGCGGGAACACGTAGTCCTCGCCGGATTTCTGCCCCTGGCCGTCGGCGCCATGGCAAACGGCGCATTGGGCGGCGTAGACCTGCGCGCCCTTGGCCAGGTCGTAGCCGCCCTTGGGTTCGGGAATTTCAGGGTAGGCGCGGCCCGGCAGGGCCTTGCCCACCGGCGCCCCGGTGGACAGCCAGTAGGAGTAGGCGGTCAGGGCGCCGATCACCGGGCCGTCCGCCGGTGGCGGCTTGCCGTTCATGCTGAACTGGAAACAGCCTTGCAAGCGTTCGGCGTAGCTGTTGACCTTGTCGTTCTTCTGCCGATAGGCGGGGTACATGGTGTAGGCGGCCCACAGGGGCGCGGAATTGGCCTTGCGCCCCTGTTCGATGTGGCAGTTGGTGCAGCTCAGGCCGTTGCCGACGAACTCGGGTGCCTTGTTGCGCGTATCGACGAAGATCGCGTGACCCTCGCGGACCAGTCGGCCAAAAGCGTTATCCGGCAGCTCGCTTTCCTGGGGCGGCTGGAAATAGGGTTTCTCCGCCGGCTTAGCGGTGCTCGCGGGCAATTGCGACTGATCGTCCATGGCGACCTTGGCCGCCATCGCCGGGGCGACGATGAGCGAAGCGAGCAGGCCGGGGATGAAGGGATTCATGGGGTAACCTCCTTCTGGCCCAGGCCAGCGAAGTATTCCGCGACGGAGTTGATTTCCTCGTCGGTCATCGACCGGGCGATATGGCCCATCAGGTCGTTCGGGTCGTTCTTGCGCGCGCCCTGGCGCCAGGCCTGCAGTTGCGCGCTCAGGTATTGCGCCGATTGCCCCGCGAGGGGCGGGAAGGCTTCGCCCACGCCGCCCCCGCCGGGGCCGTGGCAGGCCACGCATTCGGGGATGTCGCGCTCCCAGGCGCCGCGCAGCGCGAGGCTCTCGCCCGCGCCCGTAGCCTGTCGGGCGCGGCCGAGGCGTTCTGGATGCGGGGCGGGCAGGGCGGCGAGGTGCGCGGAAACCTGGTCGATTTCGGCATCGGTCAGCGCCGCCGCGATGGGTTGCATGATCGGATTGGTCCGGGAGCCGGAGCGGAAATCGCCGAGCTGTTTGGCCATGTAGCCGGCCGACAGGCCAGCCAGGCGTGGAAAGCCGGCAGCGCCCATGCCCATGCCATCCGCGCCATGGCAGGTGGCGCAGGCCATCGCCGCCGGATTGGCGCCACCCTGGGCGTAGATTTTCTGTCCGGGTTCGTCGGCTTGCGCCGATAGGGCGAATAGCAGGCCGCAAAGGCCCGCCAGGGGCCAAGGGGTAGTGTTCATCGATAGCCTCATCACGGTGGTGGTGAACTGCCGCGCGGCCTCTTGGCGTACTGAGGAACGCTCTTGTCGGGTGCATCGGGCCGTGCAACGCCTTGTCGCCACCGAAAGGTACCACAGGAATGTGCAGCGAAAAGGGCATAAGGAATAAGCATATAACCGTATCGACGGTGACGATTTCCGCACTCGGGCTCGTCTTCGCCGCGGCGTCTGGATAGGATCGCGGCCTCGACTCTTTTTCCGAACGCCGCCGATGACACCCCCGACCCCTCTGCAAGCCTATCGGCGCGCGCTCGACGAGTTGGGCTTCGTGCCCGACCACGCCCAGGCCCAAGCCGTGGACGCGTTGCAGGCCTGCCACGACGCCTTGCACCGCCGGGGACGCCAGCCGGTGCAGGGCGTCTATCTCTGGGGCCCGGTGGGGCGCGGCAAGACCTGGCTGATGGACAGTTTCTACCAGAGCCTGGATGTGCCGAAGCGGCGCCAGCATTTCCACCATTTCGTGCGCTGGGTGCATCGGCGCTGCTTCCAGTTGAGCGGCACGCCTGACCCGTTGCGCGTGCTGGCCCGCGAGCTGCGCGCGGAGGCGCGGGTGCTCTGCTTCGACGAACTGTTCATCAGCGACATCGGCGACGCGATGATCCTCGGCCGGCTGTTGCAGGCGATGCTCGCCGAGGGCGTGGTGCTGGTCGCCACCTCCAACCAACCGCCGCAGGCACTCTACGCCGACGGTTTCAACCGCGAGCGCCTGCTTCCGGCGATCCAGGCGCTGGAAGAACATATGCAAGTGGTCCGCGTCGAGGGCGCCCAGGACCACCGCCTGCATCCCGGCGCCCGGCAGCCGCGTTACTGGGTCACCGAACCGGGCAGTCCCGTCGCGCTGGACGCGGTATTCGAGCGCCTCGCCGCCGGTGCGCCGGCCAGCACCGAGCCGGTGGAGCTGGGGCATCGACCGCTGCCGGTGGTCAAGCGCGCCGAGGGGATCATCTGGTGCCGCTACGCCGACCTGTGCGAGCGGCCCCTGGCGGCCTTCGACTTCATCGTCCTCTGCGATCGCTTCCCGCTCATCCTGCTCGGCGATGTGCCGGAGCTGAGTGCCTGCCCGCGCGAGGCCCGCATCGCCCGTGGCACCGAAGACGGCGTCAACCGGGTGGCGGCGGGCGACCGCGAGCTGCAGGCGCTGTCCCGCACCGACGACGGCGTGCGGCGCTTCATCGCCCTGGTGGACGAATGCTACGACCGGAGGGTGCCGCTCTACGTCGAAGCGGCCGTGCCCTTGACGACGCTCTATACCCAGGGCGCGCTGACCTTTCCGTTCCGCCGGACCTTGAGCCGCCTGCAGGAAATGCAACTGCAACGCTTCGGCAGGCCGTGAATGCCTCCGGCGACCCGGCGCCGAATCCTGGATGCCGAGTTCCCTGGCCCCAGGTATTAGCCCTGGCTTGAAGCGGGCTTATGGAAAAGCGAATTCCACCCTTCGGTCGCCCCTTGCATCATGGCGTACGACTCGAGACGACGTGGAAGACGAGGCATGGCAGATTTCGATCCGGCGCAATGGCTGGGACGTACCGAAGAGGTTCACGACCAGCTCAGCCGCAACCTGGTCCGGCGCATCGCCGCCACCTTCGACGTGGCGGCCCCCGGGCATGGCGAGGAGTTGCCGCTGTTGTGGCATTGGTGCTTCTTCCAGGAACCGGTGGATTCCGCCGGCTTGGGCAGCGACGGCCATCCGGCGCTGGGCGGCTTCATGCCGCCGGCCCATGGGCGCAACCGCATGTGGGCCGGCGGGCGCCTGGAGTTCCTCGCGCCCCTGCGGGTGGGCGAGGAAGCCTGCCGCACCACCCGCATCGCCCATATAGAAGAGAAGAACGGCCGCAGCGGTTCCCTGCTGTTCGTCACGCTGCACCATGAATACCGGCAGGGCGGCCGCCTGGCGATCCGCGAGGAACAGGACATCGTCTACCGCGAGCCCAGCCCGCCCAAGCTGGCCGATGGCGAGCCGCTGCCCGAGGCGCAATGGCGCGAAGCGATCCAGCCCGACCCGGTGCTGCTGTTCCGCTACTCGGCGGTCACCTTCAACGCCCACCGGATCCACTACGACTGGCCCTACGTGACCGAGGCCGAGGGCTACCCCGGCCTGGTGGTGCACGGCCCGCTGACCGCGACGCTGAACCTGGCGGCGTTCGTCAAGGCGCATCCCGCGCGGCGGCCGAAACGCTTCAGCTTCCGGGGCGTGCGGCCGCTGATCGCGCCCGCGGCCTTCGAAGTGGGCGGCCGGTCGCTGGAACCCGGCGTCGCCGAGCTCTGGGCCGGCAACGCCAGCGGCCTCTGCCAGCAGGCGCGCATCGAATACGAATGAGTGCGGGGCCTTTCCCCGCCGTCACCCTTTTCACGACGAGGTCGTCATGCATAGCCAACACGAAGAACTGAATGCCATCCGCGAAGGCGTGCGCGCGTTGTGCGCCGAATTCGATGCCGCCTACTGGCGCAAGGTCGATGAAGAGAAAGGCTTCCCCGAGGCTTTCGTCGAGGCCCTGACCCGCGCCGGCTGGCTGGCGGCGATGATCCCCATCGAGTACGGCGGCTCCGGCCTGGGCCTGGCCGAGGCTTCGGTGATCCTCGAGGAAGTCAACCGCTGCGGCGGCAACTCCGGCACCGTCCACGGGCAGATGTACAACATGTTCACCTTGCTGCGGAACGGCAGCGAGGAGCAGAAGCGCTACTACCTGCCGAAGATCGCCGCCGGCGAGCTGCGCCTGCAATCCATGGCGGTGACCGAGCCGACCACCGGCACCGACACCACCAAGATCAAGACCACCGCCGTGCGCAAGGGCGACAAGTACGTGGTCAACGGGCAGAAGGTGTGGATCTCGCGTATCCAGCATTCCGACCTGATGATCCTGCTGGCGCGCACCACACCGCTGGCCGAGGTGAAGAAGAAGGTCGACGGCATGTCGATCTTCCTGGTGGACCTGCGCGAAGCCATCGGCAACGGCCTGACCGTGCAGCCCATCGCCAACATGGTCAACCACGAGACCAACGAGCTGTTCTTCGACAACCTGGAGATTCCCGCCGACAGCCTGATCGGCGAGGAGGGCAAGGGTTTCCGCTACATCCTCGACGGGCTCAACGCCGAGCGCACGCTGATCGCCGCCGAGTGCATCGGCGACGGCCGCTGGTTCATCGAGAAAGCCAGCGCCTACGCCCGCGACCGCGAGGTGTTCGGCCGGCCGATCGGGCAGAACCAGGGCGTGCAGTTCCCCATCGCCGAGGCCCACATCGAGGTGGAGGCCGCGGACCTGATGCGCTGGCGCGCCTGTGCCGAGTACGACAGCGGGGTCAACGCCGGCGCCAGCGCCAACATGGCCAAGTACCTGGCGGCCAAGGCGTCCTGGGAAGCGGCCAACGCCTGCCTGCAAACCCTGGGTGGCTTCGGCTTCGCCTGCGAGTACGATGTCGAGCGTAAATTCCGCGAGACCCGGCTTTATCAGGTGGCGCCGATCTCCACCAACCTGATCCTGTCCTACGTCTCCGAGCACCTGCTCGACCTGCCCCGTTCGTTCTGAGGAAACCGTCGCCCCATGTCCAGCCACCTGCTCCGCACCGCCCTGTTCGTCCCCGGGAGTCGTCCCGAACGCTTCGCCAAGGCCCTGGCCAGCGGTGCCGACGCGGTGATCGTCGACTTCGAGGACGCCGTGGAAGAAGCGCAGAAACGCCAGGCGCGGGACAACCTCGAGGTGTTCCTCGATGACCAGCCGGATGCCCGGGTCTGGGTGCGGGTGAACATGGCCGGCCATGCCGAACACGCGGCGGACCTCGAGGCGTGCCGCCACCCCGGCGTGGACGGCATCCTCCTGCCCAAGGCGGAAAGCGTGGAGCAGGTGGTGCGCGCCGCCGCCATCGGCAAGCCGCTCTGGCCGATCGTCGAGAGCGCCCGTGGGTTGCAGGAACTGCCGGCCATGGCCCGGGCGGCAGGCGTTGAGCGCCTGACCTTCGGCGGGCTGGACCTGGGCGTCGACCTGGGCCTGGCCGCCGGCAGCGCCGCGGCCGAGCGCATCCTCGACCAGGCGCGCTTCGTTTTACTGCTGCAATCGCGCCTGGCCGGCCTGGCGCAGCCACTGGACACGGTGTTCCCGCGCATCGACGACGAGGCGGGGCTGACCCGCTTCGCCCGCGACGCCGGCGCCATGGGGTTCGCCGGGATGCTGTGCATCCACCCGAAACAGGTCGCCGTGGTGCATGCGGCACTGGCGCCGTCCGCCGACGAAGTGGCCTGGGCGCGCCGGGTGGTCGAAGGCGCCGAGGAGGGCGTCGGCGCCTTCAAGGTGGACGGTCAGATGGTGGATGCCCCGGTCATCGCCCGCGCCCGGCGCATCCTCGTCGCCGCCGGCTGAATACCGCTTTTCCTCGCGGGCGCACCCGTCGCGCCCGTTTTTTTGCCCGTAATTCACGAATCGCGGCACTTCGGGTCGAAGTCATCGGCCCCTGTGTTTGGTGTCCGGGCGGGCCTGCGGGCGCTTCGCGCGCCCCGACAGGCTCGAACACGAGTCAAGTCCTCATCGCGGCCAGGTCCTTTCCCATGGCTTGGGCCATCCGCCGCGCATTCGACACCCATGAGCCACGATTTCCGACTCGGGCATCGCCCTCGAAACAACCCTCAGGATTCGACGGCGAAGTTTCCGTGGGTGGATCGGCCATGGGCGTAATCCCGGGTAAAGCCAGCGTCCGCCCTGCGGCAGCTCCGCCATTCGTCTTGCCTGCGAATCGGCCTGAGATAGAGGCGGCCCCTCCGACCCGCCGCTCGGAGCAAATGCTGCGACGGCGAACCCGCCGTAGCGGGCATCGGTAGGGTGGATCAGCCATGGGTGGAATCCACCATGAAGCCAGCGCCGGTACCGCAACGGTTCCGCCACAGGTTTTCGCCGCGACGGATACAGGCTTGGGGGCACGAATGCGGGCATCCGATTGGACGCCCGGCGAAGCTCGAAGGGTGCGGCTCTCCGGCGGACCCGGGAGGGGCAGCGGGCGGATCAGGCCGCCGAATAGCCATCGCCCCTCCGCTCGGAGGGGCGATGGCCAGAGCGGGCGACGGCGCCCGCCCGCATCATTTCAGCGGGATGCTGTAGGACAGGATCAGGCGGTTCTCGTCGAGGTCCCCGATGGCCGCGTCGGAGCGCACCATCGCGTTGCGCCAGCGCACGGCGAGGTTCTTCAGCGGGCCGTTCTGCACCGTATAGGTCAAGTCGATGTCGCGTTCCCATTCCTCGCCGCCCTGGTTGCCCACGTCGAAGCCGTCGCCTTTCAGGTAACGGGTGAAGAAGGTCAGGCCGGGCACCCCGAGGCGGGCGAAGTCCAGGTCGTAACGCACCTGCCAGGAGCGTTCCTGGGCGCGGGTGAAGTCGAGGATCTGCACCACGTTGGCGACGTTGGCATCGGCGTCCTGCAGGTAGGGGAAGGGCGAGTCGCCGCCGTTGTCCTGGTAGCCGGCGCGGAAGGTGTGGGGTCCGGTGCTGGCCGAGAGCAGGACCGAGGTCAGCCCGTTGTCGATGTCGCCGGCGCGGGCGCCGCCGGCCTCCGAGGAGTCGAAGTAGCCGAGGCTGGCTCCCAGGCTCCAGTCGCCCAGGGTATGGCTGGCCAGGGCGCCGAAGTAGTTCTGCTGGTAGACGTCGGCCAGTTCGGCGCGCCAGTAGGACAGGATCAGCGACGGCGCCAGGGTGTAGCTGGCGCCCAGGTAGTCGAAGTGGTCGCCGGCCACGCCGTAGTTGCCGGCGAGGATGTCGTCGTGGTTGCTGCTGGAGTTGCGGTAGTTGACGTGGTCGAAGCGGCCGGCGTCGAGCAGCAGGTTATCGATGTCGCCGGAAGTCAGGGTAATGCCGTTGAACAGCGGCGGCAGCAGGCGGGCGTCGCTGGAGAGCAGCACCGGCGACTTGGGCATGAAGCCGCCGACCTTGAGTTCGGTCTTGGAAATCTTCGCCTTGAGCACGCCGGACAGGTCGGTGTATTCGTCCGGCCCGGAATCGCCGAACGCGTTGGGCAGCAGGCCGGTGCCGGCGCGGGCATCGGAAGAGTCCAGTTTCAGCCCCAGCGCGCCATACAGGTCGACGCCGAAGCCGACCAGCCCCTCGGTGTAGCCGGACTTGGCATTGAGGATGAAGCCCTGCGCCCACTCCTCGCGCTTGGACTGGGCCACGCCCGAATCGCGCAGGTCCCGGTTGAAGTAGAAGTTGCGCAATTGCAGCGTGACGCTGCTGTCGTCGATGAAGTCGGCCTGTGCGAGCGCGGGCAGCGCCAGCAACCCGCAGAGGGGGGCGAAGGAGTTCTTATGCATTGTTATGTCCGTCGTGATGTTCGGAGTGTCGCGGACCGGAGTCCGGCGCGAGCCAGCATGCTCAGGGGCGTCGGGCTTGGGAATTCGGTTTTCCTTAAGCGGCCTTTCCGCTCTGCGAAACACTCGGCGCGCCGCATGGGGCCTGCCTGGCCCGCCCATGCGAGACGGGCGCTTAAGCGCAGCGAAAGGCGCCCTTTCGCGATGCGAAATTGCCGCCCGGCGCTGGCCTCGCCCATGCTGGGCCGACCCCTCCCGCCGTAGAAGAGTGCCCGCGCCATGAGAAATGCGTTGATCGTTTCACCGCTTCGAACCCCCATCGGCAAATTCGGCGGGGCCCTGCTGCCGCTGACCGCCGACCATCTGGCGGCAACCCTCATACGCACCCTGATGACGCGCACCCAGGTACCGCCGGAGACCATCGACGAGGTCATCGTTTCCCAGTCCTACTCGTCCAGCGAGGCGCCCTGCATGGGTCGCTACGCGGCGTTGCTCGCCGACCTGCCGTTGCAAGTGCCCGGCTACACCCTCGACCGCCGTTGTGGCTCCGGCCTGCAGGCTGTGGTCGACGCGTCCATGCGCGTGCAACTCGGCCACGCCGAGGCGGTGCTGGTGGCCGGAGTCGAGAGCATGAGCAACATCGAGTACTACTCCACCGACATGCGCTGGGGCGCCCGCGCCGGCAGCGTGAAGCTGCACGACCGCCTGGAGCGCGGCCGCGAGCGCTCCCAGCCGGAAGGTCGCTTCGGCTACATCTCCGGGATGCCGGAGACCGCCGAGAACCTGGCCCGCGACTACGCCATCAGCCGCGAGGACGCCGACCGCTTCGCCGTGCGCAGCCACCAGTTGGCCGCGGCCGCCTGGCGCGAGGGGCGTTTCGCCGAGGAAGTGGTGCCGCTGGAAGTGCCGCGCAAGCGCGGCCCCAGCGAGACCTTCGCCCGTGACGAAGGCATCCGCGAGGACGCCAGCCTGGAGACCCTCGGTACGCTGCGCACGCTGTTGCCCGGCGGCGTTTGCACCGCCGGCAATTCCAGCCAGCAGAACGACGCCGCCGCCGGCTGCCTGGTGGTCTCGCCGGAATACGCCGCGCGGCACGGCCTCAAGCCCCTGGCGCGGCTGGTCGACTGGGCCGCCAGCGGTTGCGATCCGGCGCGCATGGGCATCGGCCCGGTGCCGGCGGTGGCTAAGCTGTTCGAACGCACCCGCCTGAGCCTGGCCGACATGGACCTGATCGAGGTCAACGAGGCCTTCGCCGCCCAGGCCCTGGCGGTGCTGCGCGCCTGGAAGCTGGAGGACCTCGACCGGGTCAACGTCAACGGCTCGGGGATTTCCCTGGGGCACCCGATCGGCGCCACCGGGGTGCGCATCATGACCACCTTGCTTCACGAGATGCGGCGCCGCGAGGCCCGCTACGGCCTGGAAACCATGTGCATCGGCGGCGGCCAGGGCATCGCGGCGCTGTTCGAGCGCGTCTAGTCGGAACGCCATCAGGAGAACCGCGATGAACTGGTGCGAAGCGAACGGCATGGCCCTGCGCTACGAAGTGCGCGAGGGTGATGGGCCGACGTTGGTACTGATCCACGAGATGGGCGGGTCGCTGGAAAGCTGGGACGCGGTTTGCGCGGCCCTGCCGGATTTCCGCCTGTTGCGCTACGACACGCGCTGCGCCGGCCTGTCGCAGAAAATCGTCGGCGCGGTGAGCGTCGACGAGCACGTCGACGACCTGCGGGCGCTGCTCGACGTGCTGGGCATCGAGGGTCCGCTCGCCCTGGCGGGCGTCGCGGTGGGCGCGGCCATCGCGATCCGTTTCGCCTCCCGGCATCCGCAACGGGTCGGCCATCTGGTCGGCCTGGCGCCGGCCTGTGGCGTCGCGGCCGCGGCGCGCGAGGGCGCCTTGCAGCGCGCCGCGCTGATCCGCCGCGAGGGCTTGGTGGACACCGTGGCCCAACTGCTGGAAAAAACCTGGCCGGCGCCCTTGCGCAGCGATCCGCAACGCTACGCCACCTTCCGCCTGCGCTGGCAGGCCGGCGATCCCCAGGGCTTCGCCGCCATTTTCGCGATGCTCGCGGACATGGACCTGGAGGCGGACCTGCCGCGCCTGCCAAGGCGCACCCTGCTGGTCGCCGGCGAGTACGACGGCCTGCGTCCGCCCGCGGAGATCGACCGCCTGGCCGGGTTCAACCGGGACATCGAGGCGCTGCACGTGGCCTCCGGGCACTTCATGTCGGTGCAGAGCCCGCGCTTGGTGGCGACCCTGTTGCGCGGCTTCATTCGCGACGACGCGGGGGGCGCCGAACTCTACCGTGCCTTCATGGCCGACCCCGCCCATCGGCTCGGCGCCAGCGGCCACGCTGCCTGAACCGGCTTAAGCGGCGCTTAAGGAGCGCTTAAGCAGAAGCGAAAAGCCGGCCGCCGAGGCTTGCCGGATAATCGCCGCAGTCCAGACCATAACTACAAGAGGAACCCGCCATGATGCAGTCCCGAATGATCGGCGATATCAAAGTCACCCGGATCCTGGAGTACGCCGGCCCTACCCACGACCCGGCCTTCCTGTTCCCCAGCATGGAGCCGGGCGTGCTGGACGAGCACCGCCAACTGATGGCGCCGAATCACTGGGTCCCGCACATGAACAAGCTGATCGTCACCATCCAGTTCTGGATCGTGCAGGTCGGCAGCCACATCATCGTGATCGATACCGGCGTCGGTAACTTCAAGCCGCGGGCCGACGTGGCGCGGATGAACATGCTCAACAACCGGGTGACCGAGTGGATGACCGCCGCCGGCGCGCCGCCGGAGAAGGTCACCCACGTGGTGATCACCCACCTGCATTCCGATCACGTCGGCTGGAACACGTCCTGGAAGGACAACCGCTGGGTGCCGACCTTCCCCAACGCCAAGTACTACCTGCCCAAGGACGATTTCGACTTCTGCTTCCAGGGCAAGAACAAAGCCTCGGACGTGATCGACGTGTTCGGCGATTCATTCTTCGACAGCGTGATGCCGATCGTCGACGCCGGCCTGGCCGAGATGATGCAGCCGGGCCAGGAAATCGCCGACTGCCTGCTGGTGGAGGCGGCGCCGGGCCACAGCCCCGGCCAGGTGGTGTTCCGCGTGCGCTCCGGCGGCGAGGAAGGGCTGTTCTCCGGGGACATCCTGCACAGCCCGGTACAGATCGTCCGTCCGGAAATCAACTCCGGCTACTGCATCTGGGAGGACACCGCGCGGCAGACGCGTCTGGCGTTCCTCAACCGCGCGGCCGATCGCGAGGCGCTGATCATGCCGGTGCACTTCGGCGAGCCCCACTGCGGCTACATCCGCCGCCAGGGCGACGGCTTCCGCTTCGAACCGGCGAGCTGGTAAGGGAGGGACTCGACGGGTTGCCTTGGCACGGCTGGCGTTAGTCATTACCGTGATGGCACCTCGCCGAGAAGCAACCGACCATGGCCATGCACTTCGATATCACCGATTTCCGCCTGTTCATCAACGTGGCGGAGACCAGCAGCCTGACCCGTGGCGCCGAGCGTTCGTTCCTCTCGGTGCCGGCGACCAGCAACCGGATCAAGAACCTGGAAGACAACCTGGGGATGAAACTCCTGGAGCGCTCGCCCCAGGGCGTCACCCTGACCAACGCCGGCAAGACCTACCTGCAACATGCGCGGATCATCCTCGCGCAACTGGAGATGCTCACCGGCGACCTGCAGCAGTTCGCCGAGGGCCTCAAGGGGCAGTTGCGCCTGCTGGCCAACACCACGGCGATCACCGAGTACCTGCCGCCGGTGGTCGGCGAATACCTGAAGACCCACCCGGACGTGCACATCGACATGCGCGAACGGCTCAGCGACGACATCGTGCGCAGCGTGCGCGATGGCGGCGCGGACCTGGGGATCGTCTCCGGCACCGTGGTGACCGACGGCTTGCAGAGTGTGCCGCTGGTGTCCAGCCGGCTGATGCTGGTGGCGCCGCTGGGGCATCCGATCCTCGAGCACCGCGAGGTGTTCTTCAAGGATTCCCTCAGCCATGCCTTCGTCTCCTTGCTGGAGGGCAGCGCGATCCATGTGTTCCTCAGTCGCGCCGCGGCGGCGCTGCACATCCCGCTGACGATTCGCGTGCAGGTGGCCAGCTATGACGCGGTGTTCCGCATGGTGGCCGCCGGTGCCGGCATCGCGGTGGTGCCACAGGCCGCCTTCACCCGCCTCAAGGGCAGCCAGAGCCTGGGCTCCTGCGACCTGCTCGATCCCTGGGCGGTGCGCAGCTTCCAGCTCTGCGCACAGGATTTCGACGGCCTGTCGAGCTTCGCCCGGGATTTCGCCGACAGCCTGATCGGCTGGTACCGCAGCGAGGAGGGCGAGGCGCTTTAACGCGAGGTTAAGCCGGGCTTCCACAGGGCGAAATTGAATGCGCCGCGCAGCTTTGGGACGCTTGGGCCGGGTGATGGCCGTCCAGGCGCCACCCTTCACCACAAGAAAAGGGGAATCCCCATGCCTGAACACCGCTGGAAGCAGCGTCCGCCTGGTTCGAACTGGGGCGATTTCGGTCCCGACGACCAGAAAGGCCGCCTCAACCTGCTGACCCCCGAAAAGGTCCGCCAGGGCGTCGCCGAAGTCCGCGAGGGCCTGGCCTTCTGCCTGAGCCTGCCGCTGGACTACCCGGGCGGCAATGCGATGAACGTCAACCGCCTGCCGCCGATCCTGCGCCCGCTGCTGCGCAAGGGCGGGGTGAACATGAACTACGAATACCAGTGGATCCAGGAAGGCCGCCCGGACGTGCTCAGCGACGACCTGGCGATCCTGCATCTGCAGTATTCGACCCAGTGGGATGCGCTGTCCCACGTCGGCGCGCTGTTCGACGCCAACGCCGATGGCGTGCCCGAGCCGCTCTACTACAACGGCTTCACCGCCGGCGGCGACGTCGAGGGACCGAGCGACCTGGCCGACTGCGGCATCGCCGGCACCCTCAAGCCCCACAGCACCTCCTGCGCCCATGCCCTGGGCATCGAGCGCATGGCCGAGACCTGCGTACAGGGCCGTGGGGTGATGATCGACCTGCATCACCATTACGGTCTCGGCCGTACCCACGTCGGCTACGACGAGCTGATGCGGGTGCTCGACGCCGACAAGGTGGAGGTGGAGAGCGGCGATCTGGTCTGCCTGCACACCGGCTATGCCGAGGCCCTGCTGGGGATGAACAAGAACCCCGACCCGAAGGAACTCGAGACCCTCGCCGCGGTGCTCGACGGCAACGACGCGCGGCTGCTGAACTGGATCACCGACAGCAACCTGGTGGCCATCGCCGCCGACAATTACTCGGTGGAGATCTTTCCCTCCAGCGGCGCCGACGCCTGCTGCTCGGTGATGCCGCTGCACCAGCACTGCCTGTTCAAGCTCGGCGTGCACCTGGGCGAGCTCTGGCACCTGACGCCCCTGGCCAACTGGCTGCGCGCCAATGGGCGCAACCGCTTCCTGCTCACCGCACCGCCGCTGCGCCTGCCCGGCGCCGTCGGCGCGCCGCTGAACCCGATCGCCACCGTCTGACCCTCTCAAGGAGACCTTCGTGTCCAAAGAACGCGTACTCATCACCGGCGGCGCTTCCGGCATCGGCGCCGCCATCGCCCAGCGCTGCCGCGAAGACGGCTACCAGCCGGTGATCATCGATCGTATCGGCGACGGCCTGATCGCCGACCTCAGCGATACCGCCGCCACCGCCGCCGCGCTGGACGCGGCGCTGGCCGACGGCCCCATCACCCGGCTGGTCAACAATGTCGGCATGGTCTGCCCGAACAGTGCAGAGGAGCAGAGCTTCGAAGAGCTGGAGCGGGTCTGGGCGCTGAACCTGCGCTGCTCGCTGCAATGCATGCAGGCCTTGCTGCCCGGCATGAAGGAGGCGGGCTTCGGGCGCATCCTCAACATGTCCTCGCGTGCCGCCCTGGGCAAGGAACTGCGCAGCGCCTACGCCGCGACCAAGGCCGGGCTGATCGGCATGACCCGCGTCTGGTCGCTCGAGCTGGGCCGCTTCGGCATCACCGCCAATGCCATCGGCCCCGGCCCGATCCGCACCGAACTGTTCGAGCGCGCCAATCCCCCGGACAGCCCGCGCACCCAGGCGATCATCGACTCGGTGCCGGTCAAGCGCCTCGGCATCCCCGACGACATCGCCCAGGCGTCCTCCTTCTTCCTCGATGCTCGCAGCGGCTTCGTCACCGGCCAGGTCCTCTACGTCTGCGGCGGCATGACCGTGGGCGTCGCGGGCGTCTGATCTCCAGGGGCGTATACCGCGTCCTCGGCCCACCCACGGCGGCGGCGGGCGCTGCGCCGGCCGCCCCACCGTGCAGGCCCCGGCCCAAGAGCCCCAGGGCCCGGCGGCGGATGCGCCCGTGGCCGATCCGCGCTGGCCTGGCTGTCGTCGGCGTGGCCCGAGCGCGCGGCGGATCGCGCCGTCGCCAAGCGGTCGGCGGTGGGCGCCGCAGCGACCGGTACCTGCCCCCACGACCCGCCGAGCGCGCCGCTCGCGCGGACGGACCGCTTCGCGAATCTCCCGACACCCCCACGACAAAAGAGCGTGGCCGTGGCGCGGGCCCGAGCCTTCGGGCCGTGCGCCTGCCATAGCGCGGGTGCCCCACCTTAATCCTGGGTTAACCGGGCCTTCCGCAGACTGAAATTGTGGCGGCCGGACCGCGCTGGCAAGCTGATTTTCACGGAGGAGGGCAGCCTTTGCCTTCCGTCGCGGGGCTCTCCGGCAGGTGCCGGCAGCCCGGCCGCCGGATCGCACGCAGGCCCAGCGCCACGAAAAGAAGAAGAGGACAAGCAGCCATGATCGACAAGTTTTCACCCAGCGCGGCGGACGCCCTGGCCGATATCCCGGACGGTGCCACCATCGCCGTGGGCGGCTTTGGCGGCGCCGGCATGCCCGAGGACCTGATCGAAGCGTTGATCGCCCAGGGCGCCCGCGAGCTGACCCTGGTCAGCAACAACGCCGGCCAGGGCGACACCGGGTTGGCCGCGCTGCTCAAGGCCGGCCGGGTGCGGCGGATACTCTGCTCCTACCCGCGGATGACCGGCTCCCACGTCTTCGAGGAGCTCTACCGGGCCGGCAAGATCGAGCTGGAGATCATTCCCCAGGGCAACCTCGCCGAGCGCCTGCGCGCCGCCGGTTGCGGCATCGGCGCTTTCTTCACCCCGACCGCCTATGGCACGCCACTGGCGGAAGGCAAGGAAACCCGGGTCATCGACGGCCGCGGCTACGTGCTCGAATACCCGATCCACCTCGACTATGCCCTGATCAACGCCGAGGCCGGCGATCGCTGGGGCAACCTGGTGTTCCGCAAGACCGCGCGCAATTTCAGCCCGGTGATGGCCATGGCGGCGCGCTGCACCGTCGCCTCGGTCGGCCGCGTCTGCGAACTGGGCGAGCTGGACCCCGAGCAGGTGGTCACCCCCGGCATCTTCGTCAAACGCATCGTCCAGCGCACGGCCGTGACCGCGCCGGCGGACGTCCAGAATCAGGTGGGATGAGCTCATGGATAAACAGACACGCAACGCCATGGCGGCACGGGTCGCGCGGGACATTCCCGAGGGCGCCTACGTCAACCTCGGCATCGGCCTGCCGACCCTGGTGGCCAACTACCTGCCCGCCGACAAGGACATCTTCCTGCACAGCGAAAACGGCGTGCTCGGCCGCTGGCACGCGGCCCCGGCCGGCGAGGAAGACTGGGACATGATCAATGCCGGCAAGGAGCCCATCGAACTGGAACCGGGCGCGGCGTTTTTCCACCACGCCGATTCCTTCGGCATGATGCGCGGCGGTCACCTGGACATCTGCGTGCTCGGCGCCTTCCAGGTGTCTGCGCGCGGCGACCTGGCCAATTGGCACACCGGGGCGGCGGACGCGATTCCCGCGGTCGGCGGCGCGATGGACCTGGCGATCGGCGCCAAGCGCATCTTCGTGATGATGGAGCACCTGGACAAGCAGGGCCGCAGCAAACTGCTGGATACCTGCGGCTATCCCTTGACCGGGCTGGGCTGCGTCAGCCGCGTCTACACCGACCTGGCGACCCTGGACATCACCGCCGACGGCGTGAAGGTGGTCGAGCTGGTGGGCGACACCACCGCGCAGGCCTTGCAGGCGGCCACGGCGGTGCCGTTGGACTTCACCGCGCTGGACGCCGCGACCAGGCCCGAGCGCCCCCTCAGCCGCGCCGCCGCGACGGCGGTGAACGGATGAGTCGTCAGCTAACCCTCCGCGGCGAGGCCTGAGCATGACCACCGCCGCCCGTTCTCCCGACTGGCGCTGGGACCAGCGCGATCTGACCGAACTGCTCTGCCTGGAGCCGGCCGGCGAGTCGGGCTTCCGCAGCTATGTCTGCGACACCAACGCCAACGGCCGGGTCTACGGCGGCCAACTGCTCGGCCAGGCACTCTGGGCGGCGGCGCAGACCGTCAGCGGGCGCAGCCCGGGCATGCTGCAACTGACCTTCTTGCAGGGAGCGCGCCCGCAGGACTGCATCGAGTTCAGCGTGGAGCGCCTGCAGGACGGCCGGCGCTTTTCCAGCCGGCATCTCTATGGCGCCCAGGGCACCGGGATGATTTTCAGCGCCAATGCGTCCTTCCAGGTGGGGCAGGGCGACCCGGGCAATCCGCATCGTCTGGAGAACCCGATGCCCGAGCCGGAAAGCCTGCCCACCCTGGCCGAACTGGCGGCCCGCTATCCGCAGCGCTCAGAGGCGGTGCAGTTGCGCTTTTCCAGTCGCCCGGTGCTGGACGTGCGGCCGATCCACCCGGAGGGCTATTTCGAGCATCCGGCGCGGCAGTCGAAGATCGCCTACTGGATAAGACTCAATCACGCCCTGCCGTTCGAGGGCTGCCTGCATCACGCGGCGCTGGCCTACATGTCGGACAGCTGGCTGAACGGCAGCCTGGCGCCACCGGTCGGCATGTTCGAGTTGTGGCAGGACTATTACGTCAGCAACCTGAACCATACGCTGTGGTTCCACAGCCTGGACATCGATGCCAGCGACTGGCTGCTGTTCGTCAACGACGCGGTGCGCAGCCTGTCGGGACGCGGCCTGGCGATGACCCACATCTATGACCGCGGCGGCCGGCTGCTGGCCAGCATGGCCCAGGACATCCTGATCGCGCCGCGCGCCTGAGCCCACTTAGCCAACCCGAAAGGCAGGGTTTCGTAAACGGAAATGGGCGGCCGATGGAATCTGCCGCATGCTCCAGATGCAGACAGGACACGAGTATCCGGTTAGCCAGATCGTCGCGCGGCGCCCTTGCCATGGCGTTCGCGGCAGCGAGGCCGATGCTCTCGGCCGGCACCGACGATCGACGGCCGGCACAGGAGTGAACCTACGCGATGGCCGCCTCGAGCCATGAGCCGCAATCCAATAACAAGAAGGACGATCGACATGTTCGAATGGTATAAAACCGGTTCCTCGCAAGAGCGAAAAACCTTCTGGGCCTGCTTCTCGGGCTGGGCGCTGGATACCTACGACGCCCAGATGTTCAGCTTCCTGCTGCCGACGCTGATGGCGGTGTGGCAGATATCCAAGGGCGAGGCCGGCATCCTGGGCACGGCGGCGCTGCTGTCGGCCTCGGTGGGCGGCTGGATCGCCGGGATTCTCAGTGACCGCTACGGTCGCGTGCGCATCCTGATCTTCACCATCTGCTGGTTCACCGCCTTCGGCGTGCTGGCCGGCTTCACCCAGTCCTTCGAGCAGATGCTGGTGGTGCGTACCCTGCAAGGCCTCGGCTTCGGCGGCGAATGGGCGGTGGGCGCGGCACTGATGGCGGAAATCATCCGCCCCGAGCATCGCGGCAAGGCCATGGGCTTCGTGCAGAGCGGCTTTTCCCTGGGTTGGGCCCTGGCGGCGGTGCTGATGACCGGGTTGCTGGCCTGGCTGCCGGCCGAGCTGGCCTGGCGCGTGGCGTTCTGGGTCGGGATCATCCCGGCGAGCTTCGTGCTGTTCGTCCGTCGCAACGTCAAGGACCCGGAAATCTACAAGCGCGCCAAGGCCCAGACCGAGGAGCGCGCTTCGATCCTGTCCGCCTTCCGTCCCCATGTGATTCGCCTGACCCTGCTCGGCGCGGTCCTGGTGACCGGTCTGCAGGCCGCCGCCTACACCATCATGACCTGGCTGCCGACCCTGATGGTCTCGGTGCGCGGGCTGAAACCCGGCCCGGTGATCGTCACCATGCTGATCATGTGCGCGGGCGCCTTCGTCGGCTTCGTCGTCACCGCCTGGCTGGCCGACCGCTACGGCCGCCGCCCCGCGCTGCTGCTGTTCAGCATCGGGGCCTGGATCTTCACCGTGATCTACATGCTGGTGCCGATGAACACCACCCTGCTGATGATGATGGCCTTCCCCGTGGGCGCCTTCGCCACCGGGATCTTCGCGGTGCTCGGGCCGTTCCTCAGCGAGCTGTTCCCGACCCACGTGCGCACCACTTGCATGGGCTTTTCCTACAACCTGGGCAAGTCCCTCGGTGCGCTGTCCATCGCCGGCGTCGGCATGCTCTCCGAGCGCATCGGCCTGGCGCAGTCGATCGGCACCTTCTGTCTGGTCGCCTATGCCTTGTCGGTGACCGCCGTGCTGTTGTTGCCGGAAACCCGTGGCGTACGCCTGGAAGATGTCGACGCGAAGATTCTCAGTGAGGACGACGCGACCGACCTGCCGCCGACCGCACGCTTGTCCGAAAGCAAGATCTGACGCCCAAGAGGAGAACCCCAATGCTGTATTGCGTGAAGATGGATGTGAACATTCCCCGGGATATCGAACCGGCGAAGATCGACGTGATCAAGGCCGCGGAGAAACAGCGCGCCCAGGATATCCAGCGCTCCGGCAAGTGGCCTCACCTGTGGCGGGTGGTCGGGCAGTACTCGAACATCAGCATCTTCGATGTGGAGAGCAACGACGAACTGCATGACCTGCTGTCCAGCCTGCCGCTGTTTCCCTTCATGACCATCCAGGTCACGCCCTTGGCGAAGCACCCGTCGGCCCTCTAGGCCGGCGCTCGCCCATCCCGCGATCATCCCGGCGCGGTCGCGCGCCGGGTTCGCCCCCGAAGCCCCCGAGACTCCGCGATGCCGACGATACTCGACGCCGCCGCCCCCGACCTGAGCGGGCTGGTTCGCCCCGGCGATACCCTGATGTGGGGGCAGGCCAACGCCGAGCCGCTGCCCCTGACCCAGGCCCTGGTGGCGCAACGGCAGCGCCTCGGACGGTTTCGGGTCATGCTCGGCATCGCCCATGCCGATACCTTCCGCCCGGAGCATGCCGACCACATCGACTTCATCGGCTACTGCGGCGCCGGGGCCAACCGCGAGCTGACCCGCGCCGGCCTGCTGGACATCCTGCCATGCCATTACTCGCAACTGCCGGCGCTGATCCTCAGCGGCGCGCTGCGCATCGACGTCCTGCTGTTGCAACTGTCGCCGGCCGACGCCCAGGGCCGGCACAGCCTCGCCCTGGCCCATGAATACCTGCTGCCGGCCCTCGACAGCGCCCGGGTGATCATCGGCGAGGTCAACCGCCAGGCACCCTGGGTGCACGGCGAGCGGACGCTGCGCAGCGACGAACTCGACGCCGTGCTCTACAGCGACCGACCGCTGCTGGAAAACCCCGCCAGCCCCGCGCGTCCCCATGACCTGGACATCGCCCGCCACATCGCCGGCCTGGTGGAGGACGGCGCGACCTTGCAGATGGGCATCGGCGCGATTCCCGACGCGGTGCTCGGCGCCCTGGCCGACCGTCGCGACCTGGGCGTGCACTCCGGCAGCCTCGGCGACGGCGTGGCGAAACTGATGCAGAGCGGCGCCATCAACAACCGGCGCAAGTCCATCGACCGCGGCCTGAGCGTCGGCGGCGTGTTGCTGGGGAGCCGCTTGTTGCACGACTTCGCCCACGACAATCCGGCGTTCAGCCTGCGCTCCACCGCCTATACCCACGATGCCGGCGTGCTGGCGAGCCTCGACCGCCTGGTGGCGATCAACTCGGCCATCGAGGTGGATCTGACCGGGCAGGCCAATTCCGAGGTCGCCGCGGGTCGCTACCTCGGCGCGGTGGGCGGGCTTCTCGACTTTCTCCGTGGCGCCCATGCCTCGCGGGGCGGCCTGCCGATCCTGGCGCTGCCATCGCGCGCCGGCGCCAGCGACCGTATCGTCGCCCGGCTGAGCGGGCCGGTCAGCGTGCCGCGCAGCGACGCCGGGCTGGTGGTCACCGAGCACGGCGTGGCCGACCTGCGCGGCCTGTCGCTCCAACAGCGAGTGCGCAAGATGCTGGACATCGCCCACCCCGACAGCCGCGCCAGGCTGGAAGAGGATTTCTACGCCAGCCGCTGAGCCCTGCCGCAGGCGCGGCCATATCCGTCTCCCGCGCCAGGGGGCGGCGCCGTCTCCCTGGCTCATGGCGGGAACGCTTACCGGCAATGCCGACAGGGCCGATTTCGAAAAAGGCGATCCCGCCCGGGAAGCGCCCGGAGGCGTTCGCATCGCGCGGCGATACGGCTCCCCGGCGGGTCGCCCGAAGCGCTTGGCCGCAGGACGCTGCTGAGGGCGCTGGCGCCGTGTGGGACGGCCGTTCCAGAGGGCTTCGCGACTTCCGACGTAGCTCGATGGAGCGGCCGCGGACTCCGTGATATGTTGCGCCGATCGTTTTCCTCAGCTCCGTTCGGACCCGCTTCGCGTATCCGTCGAGGCCACTCCCTGGAACGCCACTCTGCTCCGCACACGAGAGATGATGATGCCTGTATCGGTACTTGCTGAAATTCTGAAGAAGCACGAAAGCCAACTGCTGGAAACCTGGATCGAGGCCCAGCGGGCTTCGGGCATCCGCGCCGACCTGATCGACATCGATACCGTCATCGCCAACTCCAAGGAGCTGCTGAAACTCCTCACCGTCGCCGCCGCCGAAGGCACCCAGGACCTGTCCGCGCAGCATTGGGAGCCGGTCAAGGGCATGCTCGCGCGGCTTTCCCGAGTGCAAAGCCGGCAGGGCTTCACCCCCTCGGAAACCGCGACCTTCGTGTTTTCCCTGAAGGAGCCGCTGTTCGCCACCCTCCAGGCCTACGGCGAAAACCCCATCGAGGAAATCTGGGCCGCCACCCGCCTGCTGGATAGCCTCGGCCTGTACAGCATGGAAAGCTTCATGACCGGTCGCGAAATGGTCATTCGCGAACAGCAGGAAAGCATGCTGGAACTCTCCACCCCGGTGGTCGAGCTGTGGAAAGGGGTGCTGGCGATCCCGCTGATCGGCGCGCTGGACAGCAACCGCACGCAGATCGTCATGGAGGCGCTGCTCGAGAAGATCGTCCAGACCGAGTCCGAGATCGCCATCATCGACATCACCGGTGTGCCCACGGTGGACACCATGGTCGCCCAGCACCTGCTGAAGACCGTGACCGCCGCCAAGCTGATGGGCGCCAAATGCATCATCAGCGGCATCCGTCCGCAGATCGCGGCGACCATCGTCCACCTGGGCGTGGAGCTCGGCGACGTGGTCACCAAGTCCTCCCTGGCCGACGCCTTCCTGCTCGCGCTCAAAGAACTCGAAGTCCGCTTGGTTTCCAAGCCGGTCCTTCGCTGAGGAATGCCGCCATGGTTGAGCGAATCCCGATCCTCAAGATGGGGCGTTTCCTTCTGCTTTCCATCCAGGTGGACATGCACGATCAGTTGGCCCTGGACCTCCAGGAAGACCTGACCGAGAAGATCGTCAAGCACCGTTCCAAGGGCGTGCTGATCGACATTTCCTCGCTGGAGATCGTCGACTCTTTCATCGGCCGCATGTTGTCCCATATCGCCCATGTGTCGCGCATCCTCGACGCCAAGGTCATCGTGGTCGGCATGCAGCCGGCGGTCGCGATCACCCTGGTGGAGCTCGGTCTTTCGCTCGATGGCATCGCCACCGCGCTGAATGTCGAGAAAGGCATGAGCCGCCTGGAAAAGATGGTCGGCGAAGATTTCTACCTGGAGCCAGAGCGTGGGGAAGAGAGAGATATTTCCGCTGAAGCAGGAGACTGACATCGTCCTCATCCGCCAACGTGTGCGCAAGTACGCCGAAGAGGTGAAATTGGGCATCGTTTCGCAGACTAAGATCGTCACCGCCGCCAGCGAAATCGCGCGTAACGCCCTGATTTACGGCGGCGGCGGCGAGTGCCTGATCGAGGAATGCGAGCGCGAGGGGCGGCGGGCGGTCTACCTGAGCATTTCCGACTCCGGAAAGGGTATCGAGAACATCGAGCGGGCGATGGTGGACGGCTACACCTCCGGCAACGGCCTCGGCCTCGGCCTGAGCGGCGCCAAACGCCTGGTGGATGCCTTCGCCATCGACAGCGCCCCCGGGCGCGGCACCCGCGTCGAGCTATGGAAGTGGAGATGACCCTCGCGCCGGTCGACCTCAACCTGGCCGTGGCGGATGAAGCCCATGTGGACGCGGCGCGGCGGGCAGTGTTGCGGGAAGCGCGCCGGCTGACCCTGGACGAGACCTTCCTCGGCCGGTTGGCGCTGGTGGTGCAGGAGATGGCGCGTAATCTGCTGCTCCATGCCGGGCACGGCGAGCTGCATTTCAATCGCAACGGCCAGGGATTCGACCTGCTGGCGGTGGACAGCGGGCCGGGGATGGCCAACGTGGCGCAGTGCCTGAGCGATCATTATTCGACCAAGGGCACCATGGGCGCGGGCCTGGGTGCCATCAGGCGGTTGTCGGACCGCTTCGATATCTACTCCCAAGCGGGCCGTGGCACCGTGGTGTTCTCCCGCTTCGAGCTGGGCGCGGACAAGTCCCGCGACGGCCTGATCAGCGGCGCCTTGAGCACGCCTTATCCGGGCGAAGAGGTTTGCGGCGACGCCTGGGCGGTGAAGGGTAACCGGGTCATGGTCTGCGACGGCCTGGGCCACGGGGTTTCCGCGCATTTGGTGGGCCAGCGGGCGCGCGAGCTGTTCCTCGCCCACGACCCGGCGATGCCGCTCGCTCAACTCATGGAACAGTTCCACCGTGCCTTGATGAGCACCCGTGGCGGCGCCCTGGCGTTCGCCGAAGTGCTGCTCGCCGAGGGTCAGCTGAATTTCTGCGGCATCGGCAATATCGCCGGCTCCCTGGTAGCCGACAAATCGCGGGGACTGGTTTCGGCCAATGGCACCATTGGGTACAAGGCCGGTCGAATCCAGCCGTACTCCTATCCCTGGGATGAATCCTCTTTGTTGATCATGAGTTCCGACGGCCTCACCAGTAAATGTGGCATGAGCGGCTACCCCGGCTTGACCCAGCGGCATCCGGCGGTGGTGGCTGCGGTGCTGCACCGCGACTTCAGGCGCCACAACGACGATGCGACTGTGCTGGTCCTGAAAAATGCATGACCCTGGCCTGCCGCTGTGCAGCGTCCCCATCGCCACCGAGCTGGATGTCGTCCGCTGCCGCCAGCAGGCCAAGCAGATCGCAGCCTGGCTCGGGCTGGGCAAGCTGGACCAGATCCGTATCGCCACCTGCGTGTCCGAGCTGGCGCGGAACATCTATCAGTACGCCGCTCAGGGGCGGTTCGACTTCTATCTGAACCGGAACGCCAAGGGCGAGCTGAATGGCTTCGGTTTCGAGGCCCGCGACCAGGGCAAGGGAATCGAGAACGTCCAGGCGATTCTCGATGGCAGCTATGTCTCCACGACCGGCATGGGCATCGGCCTGCGCGGCGCCCAGCGCCTGATGGACGAGTTCACCCTCGAGTCCTCGGAGCGCGGTACGCGTATCCACGCGGTCCGGCATTTTCCCGCACGGCCGTTTCCCGACCCCGAGGAGATAAACGCCTTTCGCCAGCAGGTCGATCGGGCCGACCCGCTCGATCCCTATCAGGTGATGCAGGCGCAGAACAAAGAGCTCCTGGTCGCCAGCTCCGAGCTGCGGCACAAGCAGCAGGAACTGGAAGACACCAACCTCGAGCTGGAAAACACCAACAAGGGCGTGGTGGCGCTGTATTCCGAACTGGAGAAGACCGCCCAGGAACTCAAGGAAGCCGGCGAAGCGAAGAGCCGCTTCTTCTCCAACATGACCCATGAGTTCAGGACCCCGATCAACATCATCGAGAACATCTCCAAGCTCCTGCTCTCGGGGGTGGATGGGAGCCTGAACGACGAACAGAACAAGCAGGTCCGCTTCATCAGCGACGCCGCCATCGAGCTGTCGAACCTGGTCAACGAGCTGCTGGAGCTGGCGGAAGTGCAATCCGGACGGATGACCATCCAGCCGGAGGCGTTCGGCCTCTGCGCGTTCATGGAGAAGCTGGAGGCGTTCACCTCGGCGTTGTCCTTGCGTTATCCGCTGGTGGACTACCAAGTCGATCGGCCGGCCGAGGACATCGTCATCCACTCGGACCAGAACCGTCTGTTCCAGATTCTCCGCAACCTCATCTCCAACGCCTTCAAGTACACGCCACGCGGCCGGGTAAAGGTGAAGTGCTACCACACCGATGCCAATACCCTGGAATTCATGGTCGCGGATACCGGCATCGGCATCTCCGCCGAGAACCAGCGGCGCGTATTCGACGAGTTCTACCGGATCAAATCCTCCGGCCTGAGGAATATCGAAGGCACGGGCCTGGGGCTGTCGCTGGCACAGAAGGTCGCCACCCTGCTCAAGGGCGAGCTGGACCTGAGCAGCCGGGAAGGCGTGGGCAGCAAGTTCTATCTGCGGCTCCCGCTCGAGTACGAAGGGTCCGCGGTGGGCTCGACCCATTTCGACCTGTCCGGCACCACCATCCTGCTGATCGACGACAACCCGGCGGACCGCTACATCGTCACCAAGGCGCTGGCCGCCTTCGACCCGATCCTGATCGAAGCGGAGAGCGCCAAGGCCAGCATGGACAAACTCAACGTGGTCCGACCCGACATCATTTTTCTCGACCTGGATCTACCCGACATAAGCGGCGAGGACCTGCTGGAAAGCATGGACTGGAGCATGCACCGACGCGTCCTGGTCAATACCGCCAAGCATCTGACCGATGAGGACCGAGCCCGGCTGGCGCCGTACTGCTACGCCATCCTGCAGAAATCGGAGCCGGGCTACGTCGAACAAGTATTGCGGCAGGTGAAGGGTTTGTCGGGGAGTCTGAAACATGAAAGAACTTAAGCGCATCGCGATCATCGACGACACCGACGCCAACCGTTATGTGTTGAAGAAGATTCTCACCAGTCAGCACGATTACGAGGTCGTCGAAGCCGGTACCGGGCGCGAAGGGCTGGACATGATCGACGAGCATACCGATCTGGTGATCATCGACATCAACCTGCCCGACATGTCCGGGTTCGAGTTGATCCAGGCGCTGGAGGCGCGGCTGGGCAAGGATAACTTGCCATCGATCATCAATATTTCCGCGACCTTCGTCACCGGCAAGGACAAGGCCATGGGGCTCAACAGCGGGGCCCAGGCCTACTTGACCCATCCGATCAACCCGGACGAGGTCCTCGCGACCATCGCCCTGTTGCTGGAGTCGAATAACCGCTTCGAGCACATCCAGAACCAGCGCAACCTCGCGGTCGCCCGCAGCGAGAACCTGGAAACCGAGAAAATCATGCTCGAGCGCTTCATGCGCTCGCTCAGCCACGACCTGCGCTCGCCACTGACGGCCGCCACCATGGTGGTCAAGCTGATGCAGAAGAAACCCGAGCGGCGCAACGAGGAAATGCTGCAGATCCTCGACGAGAACCTGTTTCGCATGAAGGAGATGATCGCCAACGTGCTGGATATCTCCCACGCCAGCCTGGGCGGCAGCGTCCCGCTGCGGGGCGAGAAGATCGGCCTGTGCGGGCTGCTGAACGAGGCGGTGGAGAACCTGCGCCTGCAGGTGGACAACCCGCTGCAACTGGAGTCCGGCAGCGAGGATCAGTTCGTCTATTGGGACAAGCAGGCGTTCCTGCGCATTCTCGATAATCTGGTGATCAATGCGTCCAAGCACGGGGTGGCGGATGCGCCCATCCTCATCGCCCAGCGCCGGGACCAGGACGACATCGTGCTGAGCGTCACCAACCAGGGGAGCATGCCGGAAGAGGTGCTCGCCAACCTGGCGACGCCTTACTTCATTTCCTCGAAGAGCGACACCCAGGGCTGGGGCCTGGGGTTGCCCATCGTGAAGGCACTGAGCGAAAGCTTCGGCGGCTACTCCACCTTCAGCAACCAGAGTGGCCAGGTGTGCGTGGACATCCACCTGCCGGTGGCCATCGTCAACGCTTGAAAAGCGCAGGCTTGAGCCCTCGCGGTGGATGGGCGGTGCGAAAATAATTGGCCTTCCCGGCCAAGGTGGCCTACAGTGAAAACAGGACAACGGAAGTCCTGGTAACGTGTCTAGCATCGCCCTTGGCCTGTTTGCTCACAGCTTTGGCCAAGGGCGAGCGCAGTTTTCCGCTCCACCTCCCAACCAAACGAAGCCTCATCGGACCCAGCACAGTTGAGTACGATCAGCCTTCGTGCTCCGAGCCCCAGGCGTCCCGGACGGTCGTTTCAAAGCGTAGATACCAGAACAGCGCGGTCTCGCGCTGCGTTTCCGGCTGGGCGCTGTAGAGCAGCCGATCGATCCCGCCCAATTGGAAGCCATATCGTTGGTAGAACAGGCAGGCCGGCACATTGTTGTCCTGGGTCTCCAGCCTGATGCCGGGTAGTCCCCGCGCCTTCGCCCAACTCACTGCGGCGTCCATCAATAGACGGGCGACGCCCTGGCGGCGATAGCTGGATTCGACGCCCAGATCGTCGACCAGTGCATAGCCATTCCAGTTTTCGCTGACCAGCAAGTAACCCGCCCAGCCCGACGCGCCCTTGGCGGCGAGTAACGCCCGTTGACTGTCGGCCAACGCATCGCGGCATTCCTCGAGGTCGCTACCGTAGGTTTTCCGATAGCGCTCCACCGGTGCCAGGTGATCGCTCACCGCGCTGTCGAAGCAGGGGGCGAAGACATGCTCCACCGCGAAGCTGAAGTCGCCTTGCTCGATCCAGGTTAGGAGGGACGCGTCCGCCGGTTCGATTCTGATCATTTTCCGGAGAATCCATTGATGGGAACGATGCCTCGGCGGCGTAGGCGTCCGTGCCCGCGGCCGCGAGGTCGCTGGCGCGATACGGATCGGTCGGGCAGTGAGCCGCTCGTGATATCCGCCGAACGGGCGATCCCGTCGGGCCACGGACCGGCGCCGTGTCCCCGACAGGATGCGCTTAGGCGCGGGTTTCGAAGCGATAGGCGAAATCGTCGGCTTCGGCGCCAAGGTGGATCGAGGCGAGTGCCTTCCCTTCGGCCAGGTGGGTCAGGTACTCGCGGCTGATCACCGGCAATACGGTGTGGGTGAGGATCGCATCGATCATGCGGCCCCCGGACTCCACTTCGGTGCAGCGCCGGATGACCAGGTCGACGGCTTCCTGGGCATATTCGAAGCGAATCCCATGCTGTTCGTCGATCCGCTTGCGGATGCGGTCGAGTTGCAGGGCGACGATTTTCGCCAGGGTATCGTTGGCCAGCGGATAGTAGGGGATCACCACCAGGCGACCGAGGAACGCCGGCGGGAACACCTGCAGCAGGGGATCACGCAGGGCGGTGGCGAGCGCTTCGGGTTCCGGAGCCAGTTCGGGCTCGCGGGTCAGGCTCATCACCAGGTCGGTGCCCACGTTGGAGGTGAGCAGGATCACGGTGTTGCGGAAGTCGATGAGGCGGCCTTCGCCGTCTTCCATCCAGCCTTTGTCGAAGACCTGGAAGAACAGCTCGTGCACGTCCGGGTGGGCCTTTTCGATTTCGTCCAACAGGACCACCGAGTAGGGCTTGCGGCGCACCGCCTCGGTGAGCACGCCGCCTTCGCCGTAGCCGACGTAGCCGGGAGGCGCGCCCTTGAGCGTGGATACGCTGTGGGCTTCCTGGAACTCGCTCATGTTGATGGTGATCAGGTTCTGTTCGCCACCGTAGAGGATTTCCGCCAGGGCCAGCGCGGTCTCGGTCTTGCCGACCCCCGAGGGGCCCACCAGCATGAACACACCAATGGGTTTGTTCGGGTTGTCCAGGCGCGCGCGGGAGGTCTGGATGCGGCGTGCCACCAGTTCCAGGGCGTGACGCTGACCGATGACCCGCTGATCGAGGGTGTCGACCAGGCCCAGAACTGCGGCGATCTCGTTACGCACCATGCGTCCGACCGGAATCCCGGTCCAGTCCGCGACCACCGATGCCACGGCGGATTCGTCCACCGCGGGCAGCACCAGGGGCGACTCGCCTTGCAGGCTGGCCAGTTCTTCCTGCAAGCGCCCGTGTTCCGCCAGCAAGGCCTCGCGATCGACCTCGGGGGCGGTCGGGTCGGCCTGGGGCTCCGTCGGCGCCTCCTGGGTGTCGGCGGCCTGCAGGGCACGCAGTTGCCCGCGCAGGTCCAGCAGGCGCTCGGCGATGACTTTTTCCTGTTCCCAGCGCGCCTGCAAGGTGGCCACGCGTTCCTCTTCCTGGGTCAGGCGCGCCAGGCACTTGCTCTCGCGTTCGGCGACGTCGAGGCCCACCGCGCGCTCGCGCTCGATGATGGCCTTCTCGGTGCGGAGGATTTCGATCAGCCGAAGGCTGTCCTCCAGTTCGGCCGGCGACGTGTGCTGGCTGACCGCGACGCGCGCGCAGGCGGTATCCAGCAGGCTGACTGCCTTGTCCGGCAACTGCCGTGCGGGGATGTAGCGATGGGACAGGCGCACCGCCGCCGCGATGGCCTCATCGAGCAACTGGACCTTGTGGTGTTTCTCCAGGATATCGGCGATCCCCCGGACCATGGCGATGGCCTTGTCCTCGTCGGGCTCGCCCACCTGGATGACCTGGAAGCGGCGGGTGAGGGCGGGGTCCTTCTCGATGTACTTCTTGTACTCGCTCCAGGTGGTCGCGCCGATGGTCCGCAGGGTGCCGCGGGCCAGGGCGGGCTTGAGCAGGTTGGCGGCGTCGCCGGTACCCGCAGTGCCGCCCGCGCCGATCAGGGTGTGCACCTCGTCGACGAACAGGATGATCGGCTTGGGGCTGGCGTGCACTTCGTCGATGACCTGACGCAGGCGCTGCTCGAACTCGCCCTTCATGCTGGCACCCGCTTGCAGCAGACCGATGTCCAGCATCAGCAGGGACACGTCGCGCAGTTGCGGCGGCACGTCGCCGCTCGCCAGGCGCAGCGCGAAGCCTTCGGCCACCGCGGTCTTGCCGACGCCGGCCTCGCCGGTAAGCAACGGGTTGTTCTGCCGACGGCGCATGAGGATATCGACGATCTGGCGGATTTCTTCATCGCGCCCGGTGACCGGATCGATCTCGCCCTTGCGCGCCCGCTCGGTGAGGTCGACGGCGAAGCGCTTGAGCGCGTCCTGCTTGCCCGGGCCAGGCCCCATGGCACCGCTGGCTTCACCGGGAACCGCGCCTTCCAGCTGGCTGCCGTCGGTAGCCGCCAGGCCGTCTTCCGGAGAGCCGCGAAGGATCTTCGGCAATTCCCGGGAGAGGGTATCGGCGTCCAGGCTCGCCAGCTCGCGAGAGGCGTTGGCCAGGACGTTGCGCAGGTTTCCACTCTTGAGGATGCCGAGCAACAGCGTACCGCCCCGTACCCGATCGTCGCCGAACATCAAGGTGGCGTAGACCCAACCGCGTTCCACCGCGCTTTCCACGTGCTCGGAGAGATCGCTGATGGCGGTCGCTCCGGTGGGCAGCCGGTCGAGCGCGCGGGTCAGCTCGGTGGCCAGCTGCGCATCGTCGAGCTCGTAATGCCGGATGATGCGATGCAGGTCGCTGTCATTCAACTGAAGCAGTTGGTGCAGCCAATGCACCAGCTCGACGTAAGGGTTGCCGCGCAGCTTGCAGAAGACGGTGGCGCCTTCGATGGCCTTGTACAGCACGGGGTTGAGTTTGCCGAATAGGGCGGTACGGCTGATGTCGCTCATCGTTCAGAGATCCTTCACTGGCCGGCTTGGCTCGGGGCGGGGCTGGCGTTACCCGCCGGCTTCGCGGCGGGGGCCTGTACCGCCGGGGCGGTGAACGGGCGATGGGCTTGGTCGCGGGCATCGGTCACCGGCGTTTGCTTGATGCGGTCCAGCTTCCAACCGGCGCCGGTGCGCGTCAGGGAATAGGCCAGCGGCTTGCCGTTCTCGATGACTTGCTCCGGGCCTTTGGGCTTCAGCGCGTAGAGCACCACTTCATAGGCGCTCGGCTCGACGTTGCTGGCCCAGCGCGACGGCACCAGGCGGGCGTAGTTGAGCACCGACGACCCCGGCAGGCGGCCGAGCACCCGCGAGCCCAGCTCGGCTTCGGCCACCAGCGGGTAGTACACCGGGGCCGAACGCGAGCTCACGTCCAGTACGTGCAGGAAGCCGAAACGCTGCCAGTCGTTGATGGCGAAGAGGCCTTTGCCCTTGCCGGCGATCACCAGGTAGCGTTTCTTCGGCAGGGTCATTTCCAGCAGTTGCGCCTTGTCCAGGTCGATCTGCGGGAAGGAGCCCCAGGGAGTATCGGTAGCGGGGAAGCGCTTACGCGAGTATTCGACGGTCGCACCTTCCTCGCCGGAGGTGATGTAGGCCGGGGTGTCTTTCACCCGTGCCTCATGGCGTACGCCGTCCTTCTGCTCCTTGCTGTCGAATTCGTCGCTGAGCAGGGAGACCGCCGGGCTTTCGATGCGCCAGACGCCTTCGAGGGCGAAGGCGAGGCTGGGGTCGACTTCGGCATGGACGGTGGGAACCTGCAAGGCCAGCCCGAGAACGGTGAGGTTGCGCAGGAGGGCGGAACGGGAGAACAGTGCGTGCAATGACTTCATCTTTACGGACTCGAGTCGGATGGGTTCATGGGAAGACGGGGACGGAGAAGCGGCAATGGCCGCTTTTCCTGGTTGTGAGGTGGTCATAGCGCGGGCTCCGCTCTTCTGGATTGACCAGCGGCCAGGCGTTCCGGGTCGAGGACCAGGTCGTCGCGATCGCGGGGACGCTCCTGGGCACCCATCCAGGTGCTCCAGCCGAGGCGGGTGCCGCCGTCGAGGCCGGCGCGCGGCACGTCCTCGGCGCGCAGGACCAAGCGGACGTCCCAGGCGAATTCGATGCCGATATAGGTCCTGAGCCAGTCGAGCAGCTTGCGATGATGTCCCCCGGTGGGCAGCAGGGCCTCGTAGGCGGCTCGGTTCATCGGGCCCAGCTTCAGGCGGAAGCGATGCTGGCGGTCCCATACGGCGTTGCCGGCAACCGCGTCGATGCCGAGCTGCGCGCCGCTCAAGGCACCGAGCCGGGTACGCTGCTCGTCCGGCAGGGGCAGCCAGCGGCTGACGAATTCCTCCACGGCCACCGGCACCTTGAAGAAGTCGCTGAGGATCCGGCTCAAACCCTCGGCATTGCGGGTCTGGCGAACCAGGTGGCCGGCATGGTTCCAGCGCGCATGGTCGGGAACCGAGTCGCGCTCGCGCAAGGATTCGAAACCGTAGGACAGGAGACTGGACACGTAGCGGGTGAAGGCATCGTCGCGCGGACGATCCAGGCTGACCGTGGATTGCGCGTCGGCCCAGGCACGATAGAACAGCAGGGTCAGCCGATGATGGAACAGGTCGACGAACTCCACCAGGGTCTGGTCGCCATGGTGCAGCGTGCGTTCGCGCGCATATTCGGTGAGGGCCAGGGGCAGCGGGCCATTCGGGCCGAACAGTCCGAAACTGTAGATGCAGACTTTCGGCGGCGTGTCCGCGTGCTGCCGGTTGAGCCGGGCGATGGCCGCAGGAGCGAAGGCGGAGGAAGGCTCCTGGCCGATGCGCAAGGGTTCCTGTTGCGGGCGGCGCGCATAACCCAGGCGCGGCGCCCGGGCGTGCAAGGCTTCCACCTTGCGCAGCAGGTTGAACAGGTCATAGGCGAAGGGGCGCTCTTCCAGCGCGTGCCATAGGGCTTCGCCCTTATCCTGCTGCAGGGCGCTCATGCCACCGGCCTCGTGCCGAAGCGGGGCGGCCAATGCCCGATCGCGCCGCGCTGGGCGCTGTGCAGGCGCAGCTCGGTGAAGGTGTTCAGGCTGACGTGGCGTGCCAGGTATTGCTCGAGAATGGTCCCGAACAGGTAAGGGCTGGTACCGGCGAACTGGCTTTCGTCGACCGTCACGTCGATGGCCACGCCCCGCCCGAAGGTCAGCGGGCCCGCGCCGGGCAGGCGCCGGGTGACCGGCTTCAGCTCGGTTTTCAACAAGGCCTGGGCATGGCGGGCCACGGCGGGATCGCCCAGCGAGGTATAGAGCGCGAGCAACTCGCGCAACGCCTGGGCGCCTTGCTCGGGTGTCTGCTCGGTCAGGGTCTGGTAGGTGAGCCCCAGGTGGCTGATCAAACGCCAGGTGAGCTCGCCTTCGGGTGCCGCCGGCACCGGCCGCGACGGGCCTTGCAGGATGCGCACGGCGGATACCGGCAACGAGTTGAGCGGGATCAGGTCCTGTTCGCCACCGACCGAAACCAGCAGCGGCAGGTCGCGGTTGGTGACCGTCATGTCCACGCCGAGCTGGCGCAGGTTCCTGGAGTAGGGCGCATCGTGTTGGTCCACCAGGGAGAGGAAGACCTCCGAGCCCAGGTAGGTGCTGCGCGCACCCTTGCGCAGGATGGTGTCGGAGGGCAGGCGCGGTTCGCGACGGACCGAGAAATAGGCGCCGTGGTTGCCGCGATCGCCGGCGATGCAGGAATAGAAAGGGCGGAACTCCGCCTCGACGGCGTTATCGCGGCCGAAGCCTTCCGCCGACTGCACGCTGTAGACCTCGTAGTCCATCGGGCGGGCACGATCCGGAACGGCATGGAACTCGAAACGGCTGTCGGTGATGGGCACCCGGTCGGAGCGCATCGAGATCAGGTTCACCGCCGGCGTGCAGAACAGCGCGAAGTTGCCGGCATCCACCACGGATTCGAAATCCGCGGTTTCGCAATCCAGCAGCACGACGACCTCGAACCCGCGCACGTCGCGCGCGGACGCCAGGGCCGGGCGCAAGCCTTCCAGGGCGACGAAGTGATAGCGCGAGGGAAAGGCGAAATACTCGTGCAGCAGGCGATAGCCCTGGAAGCCGCGTATGGAATAGGGCAGCAGCGCCTGTTCGTCGCTGAGGCCCTCCGGGCGCAAGGCTTCGGCGGGCAGCGTGTGCCATTCGCTGCGTTCCGCTCCCACGGCGCGTACGGCCACGCCGAGGCTGTGGGCGCAGAGCAGTTCATAGAGGCGCGACGCCAGGTGCCCGCCGCGCAGGTGCAGCGACAGGCGATCAGGATCGGGCGCCTTGCCGCTGCTGGACACGGTGAAGTCGAAGCGCAGGTGCAGCGCGGATTTCACCGGGCGTTTGAGGCTCGCGCGATTGAGGCGGATGTCCGCCGGGGCGCTTTCGAACTTGGCACTGCTCAGGCGCAGGGGCCACAGCTCGACTTCATGCGCGGTGCGGAATTCGCACTGGGTCTTGCGTTCGCTCTGGGGCGGTTCCTTCAGCCGCGTATCACGGGGAATGGTGAAGCCGCCGCTCTGGTTGCCGGTCATCTCCCCCGGGGCGAACTGGACGATGCACATCGCCGGCGTGGGGGCCAGGTAATTGGGATAGATGACTTCCAGCAAACGCTGGGAAAAGCGCGGGAATTCCGCATCCATCTTCAACTGCACGCGCGCGGTGAGGAAGCAGAACCCCTCCAGCAACCGCTCGACGTAAGGGTCGGCCACTTCCATGCCTTGCATGCCGAGGCGCGCCGCCACCTTCGGATAGTGGCCGGCGAACTCGGCGCCGAGCTCTCGCAGATAACCGAGCTCGTTGTTGTAGTAGGTCAGCAGCCTTGGATCCATGCTCAGGAACTCGCAACGTTTTCCAAGAGAATCTGCCCGCATTCGAGATCGATATGCGAGCGCAGCAGCAGTTCGATGGGGTAGGGCTCGGACCACAACTGGCCCTTGATCTCCATCGACAACTGGTTGTGCGTGGCGTAGGGGGTTTCCATCGGCAGGACACGGATTTGCAGGCTGTCCGCCAGGATTCGCGGTTCGAAACTCTGGATCGCCTGGCGAATCGCCTTCTCCACGTCGGCCCAGTCCTCGTCCGCCAACTGTCGCCCGGACAAGCCGAGCACGCCGAAATTCACCACCGACTGGCGTGCATGGTCGGCCCCTCGGAAGTCGGTGGTGGATTCGGCATTGATGGTATTGAGCAGCCAGGACATATCGCGCAGCACGCTTTCGCGGAACGCGGTCTTGCTGATCACCCGTTGCTGGGCGGTCTCGCTGCGCTTCAACGGCTCGTGATCGGTCAGTCGATCGAGCAATGCCGGCATCAGCCGGTTGCTGCGAGCCGTATTCAGCGGCTTGTTGCCACTCATGCCGGTTCTACCGACTCTTCAGTGGCCAGGGAAAGCAGTTTGCGTACGGACAGGAACGGATGGTCGTCCTGGTCGCTGACCAGCATGCGCTGGCCAAGGCCTGCCCAGGTGTCCTCACCCAGGGGCTGCCATTCGGTGAGCGTGCTCAGGGCGAGACGATCGTTGCCCTGCTCATGGCTGCGCGGGTAGCGGCTGGGGATCAACACGGGATGCTGACCCTCGTTGCTCAGCGTGAGGGTGGCGGGAATCCAGACCAGATCGCGCAGGTCGCTGGGCTCTTCTATTTCCAGGGAGCGAATGCGCTCGAAGGGCAACCAATAGTACTGGCCGTTGAGGAAGACTTCGCAGAGGGGGCCGAGCCGGGAATCGGCGTCCGCCAGCCAGGCCACTTCGCGCCCGTCGATGGAAAAGGGAGTCGCGGCGGCCTGGTCGAATGCCTGGGCTTGCAAGTCGTCCGCCAGGGAGGCATCGCCTTGTGCGCGACTGGTGAGCGCTTGCGCCAGCTGGGCGAACCAGGGCGCGGGTTCGCCAACGGTTTGCGCGCTGATCTCGCCGGCGAACACCCGTTCCCGCACGCGCTCGCACCGAATCGCCTCGCGATAGGCCTGGGCCATCGGAATGGACGCGGGGTCGAGTTGGGAAGCCGTTTGAAGCTGGGAAACCGCACGTTCCCAATTGCCCATCACCATGCTCAATTGAGCCAGATGGGTACGCAGCTTGACGTCGCCCGGTGTCTTGCGCACCGCGGCGGTGAGTTCGTTCAGTTGCTCGCTGAGAGGCAGGTCGTGGCGCAAGGTGTGGCGAGAAGCGGAATCCATGGGTACTGCTCTCCTGAAATCGTGAAACGACGGTGTGCGGAGGGGCTCGCACATGGGAAGACGGCTGCTTACCCGGTAACGGTGGAACGGCGAACGAGCCCGACGGGGCGAACGCTATCGGCTGGCGCCAGGCTTACCCCTTTAAGAACAACGCGGCGAGGCTGACGAAGGCTAAAAGAAAACCGAAAACGCGAATAAAAAAGGGCCGGAGACGGAACTGGCTCGGGTCCGCCAGACGGACGATCGGGTAATGCCGGTAGAAATGGGATACCCGTTCGGCGGTGCTGCGGGAAAAGATCGCGATGAACACTCCGAACAACGCCAGGGCGAGGCAGAGCAGGGTGACCACTACGTGCTCGCTCATCACAGTGCCCACCGGGTGATGTTATGCGACACGCTGATGTCCACGCCGCCATAGTCGGTGCCCACGCTGGTGGTCACCAGGGGACCGTTGGGGACCTTGATGCCGCCGCCGATCTTCAAGCCAGCGCCCGCCTCGAGGGATATGCCGCCCATGTAGCCATAGCCGGCGAAGCTGCGGCAGGTGGTATCGCGGTCCATGGTGAAGCGGAAGGGGCGGGAAGTTCCGCGGAACGCGGGCAGGCCTACGCCCAGACCGAGCATGTAGATGGTGTAGAGGGCGCGCTCGTTGGTGCTCAGGTCGGTGACCTCGGCATCGAAGACGCCTCCGCCCAGGATAATGTGACCTACGGCGCCGCCAACGGAGATTTTGACTTCGAAATCTTTCATAGCGAGAAGGCGGCCGGCATGGAGATTTCCATGCCGGCCAAGCCCCTTTACTCCTTGTTCTGCTTGACGTCCCAGGTGCCGGTAACGGTGGCGCCCATGGAGCCGTCGGTGTTCTGTTCCTTCACTTCAACCTTGATCTTGCCGTAGGACATGCCCACTTCTTCCATCACGCGCGGGTCGCTGGTGGAACCCATCGGCCGTACGTGGGTGATCAGCACTTCGTTGAGGGTGACCTTCAGATACTCCTGGGAACCGTCGCCTACCTTGCAGCAGGACAGTTCGACCGAAGCGACGTGCTTGCCGCTGGCGCAGTATTTCATCAGGTTGGCAGTGGATTTATCCACGTAGTGGGTGAAGACCAGCTCGCTGAAATTGGCCTTGCCGGCGCCGGAACCACCACCCACGTGGGAAGTGGAGGTCTGGCTGACCGCATAACCCCAGTTGAGTACGTCAATCTGGCCGGAATGTTTGGAATCTTTGGATTCGCCTGGAATGCCATCGATCTTGATGAAGAAGTCCTGAAGAGAAGCCATGATTTTTCCTTTTGTGTGAGATAACGATCAGTATTGCATCGTGCATACTGCTTATTTCGTCGCTTGGCGCTCCGATCAACGCCACTCGACACTCAGCTGCCGCCGTATTTGACCGATGGCAGTTTCGAGACGAGACGGAGAGAAACCGTCAGACCTTCGAGCTGATAATGCGGACGCAGGAAGAACTTGGAGGTGTAGTAGCCCGGATTGCCTTCGACTTCTTCCACCTGTACCTCGGCGGCCGCCAGGGGCTTGCGAGCCTTGGTGTCCTGCGAGGAGTTGGAAGGGTCGCCGTCCACGTAATTCATGATCCAGTCGTTCAGCCAGCGCTGCATGTCGTCGCGCTCGCGGAAGGAGCCGATCTTGTCGCGCACGATGCACTTCAGGTAGTGAGCGAAGCGGCAGCAGGCGAATAAGTAAGGCAGGCGCGCGGCCAGGTTGGCGTTGGCGGTGGCGTCCGGGTCATAGTATTCGTGGGGTTTCTGCAGCGATTGCGCACCGATGAAGGCCGCCACGTCGGAGTTCTTCCGGTGGATCAGCGGCATGAAGCCGTTCTTCGCCAGCTCCGCTTCGCGACGATCGGAAATCGCGATCTCTGTCGGGCACTTCATGTCCACGCCGCCGTCGTCGGACGGGAAGGTATGGGTAGGCAGGTCGTCTACCGCGCCGCCGGATTCCACGCCGCGGATCGAGGTGCACCAGCCGAAGTACTTGAAGGAGCGATTGATGTTCACCGCCATCGCATAGGCCGAGTTGGCCCAGCAGTAACGGCCGTGATCCGAACCGTCGGTTTCTTCCTCGAAGTTGAACTCGTCAACCGGATTGGTGCGCACGCCATAAGGCAGGCGCGCGAGGAAGCGTGGCATGGCCAGGCCGATGTAGCGGGAGTCTTCCGAGGCCCGCAGGCTGCGCCAGGCGGTGTACTCGGTGTTCTCGAAGATTTTCGTCAAGTCGCGCGGGTTGGCCAGTTCCTGCCAGGATTCCATCTGCATCACCGAAGGCGCGGCGCCAGCGATGAAAGGGCAGTGGGACGCGGCGGATATCTTCGACATTTCCGCCAGCAGCTCGACGTCCGGCGGCGAGTGGTCGAAGGAGAAGTCGCCGACGATGCAGCCGTAGGGCGTCCCGCCGAGCTGGTCGTATTCCTGCTCGTAGATCTTCTTGAAGATCGGGCTCTGGTCCCAGCCGATCCCCTTGTGGCGACGCAGTGTGCGGTGCAGCTCCTTCTTGGAGATGGGCAGCACACGGATCTTCAGCATTTCGTCGACTTCGGTGTTGTTCACCAGATAGTGCAAACCGCGCCAGGCGCTTTCGATCTGCTGGAAGTCGCTGTGGTGGATGATCGCGTTGACCTGCTCCGACAGCTTGTTGTCGATCTCGGCGATGATCGCCTCGATGGCTTTGTAGGCGTCGTTGCTGATGGTCACCGAGTTGGCCAGGGCCTGTTCGGCGAGAGTGCGGACTGCGTTCTGCACCGCCTCCTTGGCTTCGTCGGTCTTCGGCTTGAATTCTTTCTGCAGCAGCGCGGAGAACTCGTCGTTCTCTACTTGTTGCGCCTGCTGCAGGCTTTCTGTTTGGTTAAGCGCCATTGGTTACTCCCTGGAATCTATGCGGGGCCGGATCAGGATTCGCTGCTGTCTTGGCTGGGGCGTTCGCTCGCGACGGGCTTGGCGGTCGTCGCCAGCGTCTTGAGCAGCGCCGGATCCTTGAGGATCTTGCCGATCAGTTCTTCTGCGCCGGTCTTACCGTCCATGTAAGTGAGCAGGTTGTTCAACTGGGTACGGGCTTCCAGCAGCTTGGACAGGGCGTCGACTTTCTTGGCGATGGCGCCGGGCGAGAAGTCGTCCATGCTCTCGAAGGTGATGTCGATGGCCAGGTTGCCGTCACCGGTCAGGGTATTGGGCACCGCGAACGCGACACGCGGCTTGATCGACTTCATGCGCTCGTCGAAATTGTCGATGTCGATCTCGAGGAACTTGCGGTCGCTCACCGCCGGCATCGATTCCTTGGGCTTGCCCGCGAGGTCCGCCATGACGCCCATGACGAAGGGCAATTGGACCTTCTTGTCCGAACCGTAGAGCTCCACGTCGTACTCGATCTGCACACGCGGCGCCCGGTTACGGCCGATGAATTTCTGGCTGCTCTTACGATTCACTGTTTCGTAACGAGGGCTGCTCATGTATCTCTCTCCTTGAACCGCTCAACGGTCATGATTCGGGAAATTTCAGTCTCGCTTGGAGACACCGGCGATCAGTTCTGCCTGGGCCAGGCCATCAGGCGCCAGATCCCGAAGGATCGACAGGAAGTCCTGGCCGATCATGTTTCGGGCCCGCCGGATCAATAAAGGTGCCGGGTTGGCCGGCTCATTCTTTTCCAGGAAATCGCACACCGCGTCCAGCATGGCGATGGCATCGCTGCGGCTGCGTGCCACGCCGGGGGCCGCCTTGGCTTCGGGCTGCGCACCGCCCGGCGGCCCCTCGGCCCCGGTATTCTCTTCCTCCGCCGGAGCGGTCGCCTGGGCGGCGCTCAGGTGGCTGGGACAGATCAGGTCGATCAGGCTGACCAGCCGATGGAACTCCGGCGTGTGCTCCGCTCCCAGGGAGTCGCGGCAGAAGCGGTCCAGCTCGAGCGCCAGGCGCTTCACCTCGCCGAGGGCGCTCAGGTCGGGATTGCCGAAGGCGAGCTCGTCGGCGAGAAACTGCTCCAACTGATCGCGACGCAGGGGCGCACCGGCCGTATCCTCTCGGGATTGGGCGATGCGTTCCAGCGTGCTCAGGGGCAGCTTGCCCAACTGGCGACTGGCGATCTCGATGCTGCGAAGGTCGCCGATCAAGCCATTGAGTGCGGTCAAGCCAGCCAACGCATTGCTGCGGGGCAGGGGATCACTCTCGCCGTCGTAGGCCAGGGAGGGATAGGCCTCCGTCCAATAGCGTTGGGCCATCTCCAGCGTAAGAGTCAGGCCCTGCACCGTGCCTTCGACGCCTTGGGTATGGGTCAACGCCCGGGTGGCGATCACCGTCAGTCGGAAGTCCTTGCTCTTTTCCAGCAACGCCAGCGCCTGCTGAAGCACCTTCGACCAGTCGGGCTCCTCGGCGGGGATGACGGTATCGCCATATTGCCGCTCGGGCTGTCCTTCGACGCTGCGCTCCAAGGCGAGGTAGTCGGCATCGTAGTCGAGCTCGACGCCGCAGGGATTCTCCTCACCGATCGGAGCGAGCAATGTCTCTACGTTCAAGGACATCGAAACCTCTGGCCTAGGGTTGAAAACACTTTTTTACTTGACGGTCGATTTGGCGATCTTGAACTCGGGTCCCCACAACGGATGGCTGCTTTCCGCGGCGTCCAGGGTGAAGGCAGGATTGATCTGCAAGGCCCGCTCGAACGCTTGGCGGCACTGGACCTTGCGCTCGCTGACGCAATAGGTGAACGCGAGGTACTTCAGGGCCTGAACGCGAGTGGCATCACCCGCCGCCCATACATCGGGGGACAGGAATTTGGCTTCGGCCTGCGAGTAGTAGCCGTTCTGGTAGAGCGAAATTCCGTCTTCCAATACGGTATGGCCTTTGTCCTCGATGGCCTTCTGAGCTTTCTGAGCCTCCGTGAGGGGCGGCTGGACGGGCTTCGGCGGAGTGGTATTGCAGCCCGCGAGCCCCACGGAAAGCGTCAGCAGCAGGAGCGGAGTAGCGAGTTTTTGTTGAATGCTCATGGTCGGTTGATAACTCTCTATCTATAAGCGCTTGAGTGGTGATGCGGAACCGCCGTTGCGCAAGGGCAACCACGGCTCACTCGAAACGGTGTTCCAGGTTGAGCCGCTGATCGGCGCCGACACTGATCTTCTGCTTGAAGCTGGGGAAGCTCGGGTTGCGCAACTCGACCGAATAGGTTCCTTCCGGCAACCTGAGGTCGTGCAGCGGCGGGCTGACGCCGCGTTTCTGCCCGTCGATCCAGATCTCGCCCCACGGATGAATGCTGAAGGCGACGACACCCTTGCTCACTTCGCCCAGGGAAGCACGCGGCGCGTTGTCGCGGGTCGGCTGACTGGGTTTGACGGGCGCGGGCTTCTGCTCGGCGGCAGGCACGCTCGCAGGCTTCGCGACTGGCTTGGGCGCGGCTTCACGGGGCGTTTCCTTGGCGGCTTCCGCTGTACGCACGCTTCCGGCAGCCGGCGCCTTGAAGTCATGTTCGAGCGTGAGCGGCGTACCTTCCTTGACCGTCAGGCGCTTGCTCCACGCCGGCAGGCCAGGGTTGCGCAGTTCGATGGTATGGGTACCCGGCTCGAGATCGAGCGTCTTGATCGGAGGGCTGACCCCACGCTGTTGGCCGTCCACCCAGACCTCGCCCCAGGGCTTGACGTTCAGGGCCAGGGTGGCCGTTGCCACGACCGCGGGTGTGGCCTTGGGTTTTTCGGTCTTTTTCACGGGCGCCACGGCTTCCCGGGCAGGCGTCTCGGAGCGAGCATTGGGCGTAGGCGAGGCTTGTGACCCTGGTGTCGCGGCGTTTGGCGCGGAGGCAGCTTCCGATTGGGTGGCCTTGGGCGCGGAATCGGCGCTGGGAGTTTGCGCGGGCGCCTCGCGGGTGCTGTCCAGGCTGATACGCGGCGCGTCTTCTACGTTCAGACCCTCGCTCATGGGCGAGACCGGCGGGGTGGCGGGCGCAAGCGTGGGCGCCGCCTCGACGAGGGGCTGTCTCGGCGCCGGATCGCTTGCGCCGGCCGCTTCGGTACGGGAGGTCGATGCAGTCTCGACAGGCGCACGAATGGCCGGTTCGGCTTGTTTCGGCGCTTCCGCGGCAGGCTTGAGCGTGTCGGGCTGCACGGTTTCTACAGACGTCGCCTCAGGTTGGCTCGGGCGAAGCATCAACCAGCCCCCAGCGCCTATGGCCGCGAGCGCGGCGATAGCGGTCAGGCCAAGCCACATGGCCTTGGACGAGGACTCTTTCTTAGCAGGCGGAATGGGCTTGGCTTGTGTCGCTTCGGCAGCGGTCGGGGTCTGCGGAGCGGATTTCTGGGCGCCCGGCACGGCTACGTGGCCGGCCTTGTGTGAACGATCGCCGGCCAGCATTTCTTCCATTTCCGGGAAGCTGTTGCTGCTCGGCGCCTGAGCTTTCTTCTGATCCAGGAACGGGTCGGGCAGCTCGATGCGCGGTTGGGCGACCGTCGTGTCACGGGAGGACGGCTTGTCCAGGTTGATGAAGCGGGAGGCCAGTTGGGCCATTTCCTCGGAGGACAGGATCACCGTCTTCGCTTCATCGATATGTTGCGGAGCGGTCGCTGCCGCTTTCTGGTTCATGCTGCCCAGCGGCGTTGCGGTCCAGGTCACGGTGTTCATGCCGAGCAACGCCCGGAGGGCGGCAATCGATTGCGGACGGGCGCCCGGCTGCAGCGCCAAGGTGTGGTCGATCGCGGCCAGGAACTCCCGGGAGAAGCCCGGGCGAGGCGTACCGGACAAAGGCTCCAGCGTATCCTTCATCATCCGCGAGACGGAGGCGACCGGTGCGTTGCCGGTGACGGCGTAATAAAGGACGGCGCCCACCGCATAGATGTCGGTCCAGGGGCCCTGGGGAACGGCCAGATCTTCCGCGTACTGCTCGATGGGCGCATAGCCGGGCTTCACCACCACCGTCAGCGCGTGCTGCATGTCACCGAGTACGCGACGCGCGGAGCCCAGGTCCAGCAGGACCGGCATACCGTCGTCCTGGATCAGGATGTTGTCCGGGGCGATGTCGCGGTGGAAGATGTTGTGGGTATGCAGCAGCTCGAGAACGTCGAGGATGGGGGCGAAGATGCTCCGCAACCAGCGTTCGTCGCACTGTACGTCGTACTCCTTGAGGACGTGGCGCATGGTCCGACCGGAGTAGCGGGGCATGGCCATGTAGGCGGTGCCGTTTTCTTCCCAGAAACGCAGGACTTCCACCAGCGCGCGATGCTTGAACTGGGCGAGCAGGCGCGCCTCGTCGATGAAGCTGCGCAGGCCGGCCTCGAACGTGGCTCGGTGGCGCTCCGAGCGAAGCTTCACCTGGGTGCCGTCGACGCGGCTGGCGAAGGCTGCCGGCATGTACTCCTTGATCGCCACATCGCGGTGCAGTTGGGTGTCGTGCGCAGCGTAGACGATGCTGAATCCGCCTTCGCCAAGGGTGGCGAGCAGATTGAATTCGTGCAGACGCGTGCCTGCGGGCAGCGCTCCAGCCGGGGGCAGATCGCTGCGCAAAGCGGTTTCGGCGTTCATGACGAGCTGGGATCGCGGATTCACGGTGGCATCCATGCAGACAACACTTACCGTTTAAGTGAGAAAGAAAAATGGCAAGCCCAATTTAATTCAAATTGGCATGCACATTTGAGCGGAGAGTCTCGTTTTGGCCATTTGAACCGCCTGGCATAGTGGTTATTGTGTCGCTCTGTGAACGAGGCATCGTTTTTGATGGCTGTTTGCCTGCAAAGGGACCTCTGGAATATGTCGAGAGTTCCACATTTCTAGTCGTTTTCTGATAGGCCACCTTACAGGAAACGACGAAAATTGACTGTTCCCGATTGAACCTCCGAACGCATGGGCGGTCTCCTTGCCCGACCCAGCGTGGGTTCTTCGTGGTTCTGCATCCTAGGGAGAGTATGAATGCCGGCGGCCAAGATGGAGCTGGTGGTCCTGTCTTATAACGGAGAGGCCCCAGACGTACCACTCAGTCGATCCTTCGACAAGGAAGAGCTGACGGTCGGGCGAAGCCCCACGAATGACCTCGTGCTGGATGATCCCGATCGCCTGATTTCGCGCTTTCAGGCCAGGATCCGCCTCGACAGGGGCGGCTCGGCGACCGTTGCCAATATAAGCAGCAACAGCTTGATTCTCATCAACGACACCGAAGTGCAGCCTGGCTGCTCCGGCGCCATGAAAGGCACGGACCGCATGCTGGTCGGACGCTACCTGCTGGCGCTCAATCCGATCCAGGCGACCCAGGGGTTCGCTGCAGCGGCCGATCCTTTCTTCGCGCAGCCGGCGAACGCCTATGCGCCTTCGGCGCCCATGGCGGTGATTCCGGAAGATTTCGATGTGTTCGCCGTGCCTGCCAAGCCGACGGAGTCTTCATCCATCGGCGAAATCTCGCTCGCCGATTTCGAGGATCCTCAAGGACTGGCGCGCGCGGTCATCGATGACTTGCCCCTCAGTGGCGCCTCCGAGCTGCCCGAACCCCTCGGGGAAGCGGTCTATCGGGAGAAGATGCTCGACGTGTCGGCCAACAAGGTCGACCCCCTGGCCATGTTCGGTTCGTCGACGGCCGACCTGCTCGAGCCCACGGGCTCCGGTGAAAGCTTCTCCTTGGACCATGGTCTGGAAGTGGATTCGTTGTTCCACACCCCGGCCATTCTGCAGGAGGCCAAGCAGGCGCATATTCCGGCGTCGCTGGGGGAGCCGGCCGAACTGTCCATCGATGGTATTTCCCTGGGCAATGCCACGGATTCGCCGAGCATGTCCGGCGGTGCGCCTTCCGGCTCGCCCGCTCTGGATGCCAACGATCCTTTCGCGGCCTTGCTGGCCACCGCGGTGGAGCAACCGGAGGCTGCGGCCTCCAGGCCCCGTCCAACGGCCAACCCGACCGCTGCCTACGCTCCGCCGCGCTCCGGACTTCCCGAAAACGCTACGGCTCCCGCTGCTCCCCTTGCCGCGGCGCCAGTGAGCTCTTCGGGCGAGGAAGCCAGCTTGCGCGCCGCTTTCGCCAGGGGTTGCGGGATTCCCGAGGGCGCATTGCCGGAGTTGACGCCGGCCTTCATGGAGACGCTGGGGAAGATCTTCGCCAGCATGACCGCCGGAACGATCCGCTTGATCCATGCGCGTTCGGCGACCAAGCACGAGATGCGCGCGAACGTGACCATCATCGCCACGGCCGGCAACAATCCCCTCAAGTTCGCCCCGGACGGGCAGTCCGCTATTTCCCAGTTGTTGGGGCATCGCTTCCCCGGGTTCATGGAACCCTTGCGGGCGGTCGAGGATGCCTTCGATGACTTGTCCGCACATCAGGTGGGCTTGTTGGCCGGGGCGCGAAGCGCTATGTACGATGTGGTCGGGCGCTTCAGCCCGGATCGTTTGCAAAAACGCCTGGGCGAGGAAACCTTGTTGCAGACGCTGGTTCCGGCGATGCGCAAGGCCAAGCTCTGGGAGCTTTACGAAAACGGTTTCACCGAAATTGCCGGAGAGGCGCGCGAAGAATTCGAGGCCCTGTTCGAAAACGCTTTCGCACGTGCCTACGAGCAGGAGATCGAGCGAATTTACGCCGGGAGAGAGGAATGAGCGTATATGTCGCCGTCGAAGGGCCGCGTGTCGAATTCGCGACACTTTCGCGGCAAGGACGCCGGGAACACAACGAAGATGCCTGCGGATACTGGACATCGGAGGGCGGGGCCTGCTTCGTCGTGTGCGACGGCGCGGGTGGCCACGGAGGCGGGGACGTGGCGTCGGAAACGGCGGTGCGCACGCTGCTCAGTGCGTTTTCCGCCAGGCCGATCTTGACCCGCGAAAACATCGAAAGCCTGATTGCCCAGGCCGACTCGGCCATCCGTTATGGCCAAGGTCTGACCGGCAGCCTGCGGCAGATGAGCGCCACCGTGACCGCGTTGTTCCTGAATGGCAATGCCCGCCAGGCGCAGTGGATCCATCTGGGCGATACCCGGCTCTACCATTTCCGTCGACGCGGCTGTCGCCAGTTGACCAAGGACCACAGCATCGTGCAGAACTTCGTCGATGCCGGCATGCTCAGCGAGAGCCGAGTGCGCGGGCATTCCGAGCGCAACCTGCTGTTCGCGGCCCTGGGCATGGGCGAGGACGTGCCACCCGCGGCGCTCGACGTGCCGTTCGAAGTGGAGGAGGGTGACGCCTTCCTGATCTGCACCGACGGGTTCTGGGAGGTGGTGCTCGAATCGGAAATGCTCGACGAGCTGATGTATGCCAGCGCCGCCGAAGAATGGCTGGTGCGCATGGAGCGGCTGATCGTGGAGCGCAGTTCCCCCGGGCAGGACAACTACAGCGCGCTGGCGGTTTGGGTGGGTTCGCCCAACGACGTCACGGTGCCCTGGGCCGCTTCCAGCATGAAGACTGCCAGTCTCAGCAATGGTTAGCGCTGGGGCGGTGCTGCGTTCCAGTGGAAATATTTCTTCGCCCGCATGTCTGTAATGCGAATTGGATATCGGATAGATAGCATTGTGATGTCGATAATACTCCTCCCTTTTTCCGGTCAGGAATGCCGAAACACGCCATGAGCCCATTACCCCGTTTTTGGAAAGGATTCAGCTCCGGCCGGAGCATGCTGTGCGGTGCAGGCGCGCTTGCGTTAATGGGCTTGCTGGCAGGCTGTTCCTCGACGCCCAAGCAGGTGGAACCCACCGCCATCCGCGTGACGTTCACCGCGACGGACTCGTTGAACCCCGACATGAACGGAAGGCCTTCGCCCGTGGTGGTCAGGCTCTTCCGTTTGCGACAATCGGCGGTGTTTTCTTCCATCGATTACTTCACGCTCACCGATCGCGAACAGGAGGCCCTCGGCGGCGACCTGTTATTCCGCGAGTCCTTCGTGGTGCATCCCGGCGAGACCCAGGTACACGAGTACAGTGTCGAGAACGATGGACGGGCACTGGGCGTACTGGTCGGCTACCGCGATCTCGAAGCCAGCACCTGGCGTGCGGCCATCGATATCCCGGCACCACGCGAACCCTGGTTCGAATTGCCTGAATTCATGCGCTGGGGCGACCGCACTCTCGATTATTCCGCCAAGCTCGACGAGCGCTCCGTTACCCTTTCGCTTCCAAGCCGGGATTGATGGGCCTCCGGTTCAACACGATCAGTAACTAGGGATGGCTTGATGGATTCTTATCAGAAGGTTGTGTGGGCGGAGGGGATGTTCCTGCGCCCCCAACACTTCCAGCAGCAAGAGCGTTACCTGGAGTTTTTCGCCCATCTGCGCGGGTTGGCGGCGGAGCCGTACTTCTGGGGATTCCGTTCGCTCAAGTTCGATCTGGCGGCGCTGGCGGTAGGCAAGTTGTCCCTGCTCGAAGCCGAAGGGTTGCTGCCCGACGGCACGCCGTTCAGCTTCCCGTTGCAGTGCGAATGCCCGGAACCCCTGCATTTCACCGAAGGCGCTATCGATCAGCGCATCTACCTGGCGCTGCCGATGAAGCGTCCAGGCACCGAGGAAGTGACTTTTGAGGACAGCCCCACTTCGCTGGCACGCTACAGCGTCGAGGACTCGACGGTCAGCGATGCCAACTCCGTGGCGGGCGAGGCGGCGGAATTGCAACTGGCTGCACCTAGGCTTCGCCTGGTCCTCGAGAAGGATCTCTCCGACGCCTGGCTGGGCGTCGGCGTGGCGCGGGTGCTGGAGTGCCGCAGCGATCGGCAACTGGTGCTGGACACCCAGCACATCCCGCCGGTGGTGGTCTGCCATGCCAGCCCCAACCTGCTGTCGATGCTCAACGAACTGCACGGTCTCGCCAACCAGCGTGCCGAGGTTCTGGCCGAGCGCCTGAGCCAGCCCGGTCGCGGCGGGGTCTCGGAAGTCGGCGAGTTCCTGCTCCTGCAGGTGCTCAACCGCGTGCAGCCGCTATTCGCCCATATGATGGCGTCGTCGGTGATCCACCCCGAGCGCCTCTACAGCACCCTGGTGCAGGTGGCGGGCGAGCTGGCCACCTTTACCGAGCAATCGCGGCGCCCCGGCAACTGGCCGAAATACGATCACGACAACCTGCAAGGTTGCCTGCCGCCGCTGATGATCGAGCTGCGCAAGGCGCTGTCGTCGGTGCTGGAGCAGAACGCGGTGCAGATCGAGCTGCTCGACCGCAACTACGGTGTTCGCGTGGGTCAGGTCAAGGATGGCGAGCTGCTGCGTAACGCGCAATTCGTCCTCGCGGTGCATTCCAGCATGGCGCCCGAAGCGCTGCGCTCGCACTTCCCGAGCCAGGTGAAAATCGGCCCGGTGGACAAGATTCGCGACCTGGTCAACCTGCACTTGCCAGGGGTCGGGCTGCGTTCCTTGCCGATCGCCCCGCGGCAGATTCCGTACCACGCCGGGTATCACTATTTCGAGATGGATACGTCGACCGATCTCTGGAAACAGCTACAGGTTTCCGGCGCGTTGGCGCTTCACGTGGCAGGCGATTTCCCCGAACTCGAACTCGAGTGCTGGGCCATTCGCCGCTGATCAGCGGTTTCCTATTTTGCAGTGCTTAAGCCATGGCTGAACTAGATCCCTTCAACGCCGGCAAAGACCGCACGTTCGTGATGCCCAATCCGGGTGGCGAGAGCCCCGGTAACGCGGGCACCCACGAGCGGAGCCGGGCGCCGGAGTTCGATCTTCCCGAAGTGCATTCGGGGAGCAATCCGCTGGTGGCGGCGGCGAACCCGTTGCTCAACCTGATCTACCAGATCCGCACGCTGGTGCATAACTCCGAGCCCGCGCGCCTGCGGGACTTCCTCACCCAGGAAGTCCGCAACTTCGAGGCGCGGGCGAAATTCGAGGGAATCTCCCAGGAGCACCTGATCGCCGCGCGCTATTGCCTGTGCACGGTGCTGGACGAAACCGCGGCGCAGACCCCCTGGGGTGGCTCCGGCGTATGGTCGCGCCACAGCCTGCTGGTGACCTTCCATAACGAGACCTGGGGCGGCGAGAAGTTCTTCCAGTTGCTCGCCAAGCTGGCGCAGTCGCCGATGCAGCATCGCGACCTGCTGGAGTTGATGTACTACTGCATTTCCCTGGGTTTCGAGGGACGCTACCGGATCATCAGCAATGGCCAGAGCCAGCTGGAGACCCTGCGTCGGCGCCTCGCGGAAATCATCCGCGATGCCAAGGGCGACCGTTTCAAGGCACTTTCCCCGCACTGGGAAGGCGTCACCAACGAGCTGCCGAAGGTCTGGCGGGTCATGCCGGTGTGGGTTTCCACCATCCTCGGCTTGCTTCTCGGCACCGCCATCTACATGGTCATCGCCTTCTACCTGTCGGACCGTTCCGACAAGACGTTCGCCGCGATCAACGGGCTGAAGCTGCCCGAGGCGCCGGTGGTGGAGCGCAATACCGCGCCACCCGTACGTTTCGCGCGCTTCCTCGAGCCGGAAATCCGCGCGGGCCTGGTCTCGGTCAAGGAAACCTCCGAACAGAGCACGGTCACCATTCTCGGCGACGGCCTGTTCGATTCCGGTAGTGCCTCGGTCCGTTCGCGCTACTACCCGATCCTGCAGCGGATCGCCGAGGCGATCAACGAAACCCACGGCAAGGTGCTGGTCACCGGGCACAGCGACGACGTGCCCATCCGCACCGTGCGCTTCCCCTCCAACTGGCACCTGTCGATGGAGCGGGCGACCACGGTCTCCGCCTTGCTGGAGAAATTCATCGATACGAGTGGACGGGTGACCACCCAGGGGCGCGGGTCCTCCGAGCCGGTGGTGCCCAACGCGTCGGCAGCGAATCGCGCGCTGAACAGGCGGGTCGAGATCACGGTGTTCGCGTCCCCCGCCGATCTGCAGAAAGAGATTCGATAATGCGCTGGCTTTTCTCCTTGCTGTTCAACCGCTACGTGTTCATCGCACTGGGCATCGCCGCGTTGATGCTGGCCATCTGGTACCTGGGCCCGCTGTTCGCCTTCGCCGACTGGCGTCCGCTGGAGCCGATTCCGGCGCGCCTATGGTTGATGGGCGCGATCCTGTTGCTGATCGCCTTGCGCATCCTGGTGCATTACTGGAGAAGTCGCCGGGTCAACGGCATGCTGCTCAACGCCATCGCCGGCATGCGCAGCGCCAAGACCCCGGCGGGCCCGTCCGACGCAGCCCTCGAAGAGCTGCACAACAACTTCGAGCAGGCTCTGCTGAAGCTGAAGAAGGTGCGCTTCGGCAGCCAGGAGCAGGGCTGGTGGGCGCGCGTGCGGCAGAAGTACGTCTATCAGATTCCTTGGTACGTGTTCATTGGCGCACCGGGCTCGGGCAAGACCACCGCCCTGGTGAACAGCGGGCTGCGCTTTCCCCTGGCGGACGAGTTCGGCAAGGAAAGCATCAAGGGTGTCGGCGGCACGCGGAACTGCGACTGGTGGTTCTCCGATGAAACGGTCCTGCTGGACACCGCGGGCCGTTACACCACCCACGAGAGCGATGCCTCGGCGGACAAGGCCGAATGGGAAGGCTTCCTCCGCCTGCTGAAAAAATTCCGCCCCCGCCAGCCCCTCAACGGCGCGATCCTCACGGTGTCGGTATCGGACCTGCTCGCGGCCAGCGAAGAGGACCGTGCCCGGCATGCCGCGCGGCTGCGCGCCCGTCTCAACGAGTTGTACGAGTCCCTGGGTATCGCCTTCCCGGTCTACGTGCTGGTGACCAAGGCCGACCTGCTCGGCGGCTTCAACGAGTATTTCGCCGGTCTGAGCAAGGAAGAGCGGACCCAGGTCTGGGGCCTGACGCTGCCTTACCAGCCCGATGCCGTGCTCGACGGCAAAGCCCTGGGCAAACAGTTGGAAGAGGAAATGGACCTGCTGTCGCGGCGCCTCTTCGAGGGCCTGCCCGACCTGATGCTCGAAGAGCACGACACCGGGCGCCGGGCCCGCGCCTACGCCTTGCCGCAGCACTTCACCAACCTGAAACCCTTGCTCAGCCAACTGATGCAGGACGTGTTCGCCGAGAACCGTTTCGCCCAGACCGCGATGCTGCGGGGGGTCTACTTCACCAGCGGCACCCAGGAAGGCACCCCCTTCGACCGCGTGCTCGGCGTGCTCGGCCGCAGCCTCGGCTACGACGCGCGGGTGGCGTTGCAATCCTCGCCGTCCACCGGCAAGAGCTTTTTCCTCCAGGACCTGTTGCGCAAGGTGATCTTCCCCGAGGCCCACCTGGCCGGACGCAACCGCCGCGCCGAACGTCGCGAGCGCCTGCTCAGCATCGCCGGCCACAGCGCCGTGGCGTTGCTGCTGCTGGCCGCCATCGGCGCCTGGGCGCTCAGCTTCCACAACAACACCCGCTATATCGACCTGGTGGATACGCGCACCGCCAAGGTTCAGGGCAAGTTGCAAGGGCTGGCCAAGTCCGAGGGCGACAGCCTGCTGGAGCTGGTGCCGGTGCTCAACGACCTCAACGGCCTGGCGGCCGGACCGGACTTCCCGGCCAGCGAGCCGCCGCTGAACTACACCTATGGCCTCTACCAGGGGGGCAAGCTGGATGCGGTAGCCCAGGAAACCTATCGCTCCGCGCTGGAGCAGGCGCTGTTGCCGCGCATCGTGCGGCGCATGGAATACCTGCTGCGCACCACGCCGGAGGACAACCTCGAATTGTCCTATGAGGTGCTCAAGGCCTACCTGATGCTCAACGATCCGAAGCGCTACGACGCCGGCGCCCTGGAAGCCTTCATCCAGCTCGAGTGGGAACGCAGCCTGCCGCCATCGGTGTCCCGCGATCAGCGTGAGCAGCTCTTCGCCCACCTGCACAACCTGCTGGGCGATCATCCGGTGGTTTCGCCGTATCCCCTGGACGAGGAACTGGTCAAGCAGAAGCGCGAGCAGTTGGCCAGCTTCTCCCTGGCCCATCGTGCCTACAGCCGCCTGAAGCGCCGCCTCATGGACGGCAGCCTCTCCGACTTCACCGTGGCCGAGGCGGGCGGCCCGCAATCCTCGCTGGTCTTCACCCGCGCCAGCGGCAAACCGCTGACCGACGGCATACCCGGACTGTTCACCTATAACGGCTACCACAAGGTATTCCTGCCGGAGACCCGCTCCATCCTCGGGATGCTGGAAAGCGAGGAGAACTGGGTGCTCGGCCGCGTCGCGCAGCCGGTGCAGCAGCAAGCGGAAAACCTCGTGGAGGGCACCACCCAGCGCGACATCAAGCGCCTGTACCTGCACGAGTACGTGCGGCTTTGGGAGGAATACCTGGGCGATATCCGCCTGATCGAAAGCCAGTCCATGGCGCAAAGCATCGAGACCGCGCGCATTCTGTCGGCGCCGGATTCGCCCATCGCCCAATTCCTGCGCTCGGTCGCCCGGGAGACCACGCTGCTGCGCGCCGAGGCCAAGCCCAACGAGCAGTATTCCCTGGCCGGCCAAGCCGCCAATCGGGTGAAGAGCGCCGCCGCCGATCTGGAACGGGTGTTCGGCCCATCCAACCTGACCCGCCGCGAGGGGAGCGTCGAGCAGCTCGAGCGCATCGTCGACGACCGCTTCGAGCCGATCCGCCGACTGGTCACCGCCGACGGCGGCACGGTGCCGATCCAGACCGTGTTGCGCATGTTCAACGACATGTACATGAGCCTGTCGAGCACCGACGTGGCCCTGCGCAGCGGCGGGACCTCGGCGCAATTGAATGTCCCCCAGACCGAGGCGCTGACCCGCATCCGCGCCGAGGCGGCGCATCTGCCGATGCCGCTGCGGACCATGCTCGAAGCACTGGCCGACTCCAGCACTTCCCAAGCGGTAGGCAGCGTACGCCGTACCCTGGGCGGCGAACTGGACAGTTCGGTGGGGGCGTTCTGCCGCAAGGCGATCCGCGGCCGTTATCCCTTCCAGCGCTCTTCCAACCAGGATGTCACCCTGGCCGACTTCTCCCGGCTGTTCGCGCCCGGGGGCATGATGGAACAGTTCTATCGCGACCACCTGGCGGCGATGACCGACATGTCGGGCTCCACCTGGGTGCTCCGCCAGCCAGGCGGGGTCCAGGTGCCCCTGACTTCCTTCCAGAAGGCGGCGCGCATCCGCGATGTGTTCTTCCCCTCGGGCGGGCGCACGCCCGAGCTGTCCTTCGAATTCCGCGTGTTGGAAATGGACGCCTCCATCACCCAGCTGACGTTCGATTTCGATGGGCAGATTTTCCGTTATGCCCACGGCCCGCAGATTCCGCAGCGGGTGACTTGGCCGGGGCCGCGGGGCAGCAACCAGGTGCGCCTGGAACTGGCCGATTCGTCGGCGCCCAGCGCCTATCTGGTGAAGACCGGTCCCTGGGCCCTGATGCGGCTGTTCGACGAGGGCGAGAGCCGCAACGTTTCCGGGCCGGAAAAATTCGTCTCGACGCTGATGGTCCAGGGTAAGAAAGTCGTGCTGGAGGTCACCGCCAGCAGCGTGCAGAACCCGTTCCGCCTGGGCGAACTGGCCAGCTTCTCCTGCCCGAGCCGGATCTGATGGAAGAGGAATTCAACCTCCTCGGCGAGCTGGCAGCGACGCCGCGTTTCGGCTTCTACGGCAAGATGCCCGCGGTCGGCGACTTCGTCGTGCGCGGTCTGCCGCGCGCCCAGGTGGCCTTGGTGGACCACTGGCTGCAAGAAGGCCTGGGCACCTTGCAGCAGACCGAAGCCGACTGGTTGCAGCATTACCTCATCGCGCCCGCCTGGTGTTTCGTCCTGCCACCCGGCCAGTGGGACGAGCAGGCCCTGTGCGGGGCGTTGATCCCCAGCGTCGACCGCGTCGGGCGTTATTTTCCCCTGGTGGCGCTGGCCCCCCTGAGTGCCGCGCAGGCCACTGATCAAGCGGGGCTCTGCGCGCGCCTCGCCGACCTGGCCAAGGCCTTGCCCCGGGTGCTCCACGAAGGACTCGACCCGGACGCCTTCCTGCTGCAACTGGAGGCGTTGGGGAGCTGGCTGAGCCTGACGCCGGGCGCGGTCCCCTCCATCTTCGAGCGGTTCCAATGGGAGGGAGACTGCTCGTTGTGGTGGGCCATCACCCAGCCCGACCAGCCGTTCCGCCAAGTCAGCCATCGCGGCAAGCCGGATATCGACCTGTTCAAGTGCCTGTTCGGCCCGCGTCTCTACTAGATCGAGGCGGGCGGAAACGAAGGGAGCCCGACATCCGGTTTTCAGTCATTCCTCGCCGCACGCGATACCTTGCCGAACATCCCCAAGCGCAACCGAGCACCGACCCCTGGTGTTTCGGTCGTCTCTCCAGAAAGCGAGCGCGTGCAGGCTCATCACGGCAGGCCAACCTTGCATCTCGTTCTAGTCTCATATCAAAAAACTCTAGAAAAAGTGTTTCATTAATAGGCTGTTATCCAGCAGCCTTGGCCGCCAGGCGTTGCGCTGGCGCAGCCGGCGCGCATTTCCATTGTTCGAGCACCGGTGCCCCTCCCATGAGTCGTTCTTTCGATCAGCCTTCTTCCTTAACCGCCCCGGCGACCGCGGTCGACTGGCAACTCGGGCGCATCGTCGGCGAATTGCGCGAGGCGCGCGCCGATTGGCGGGCCAGCCACAGCCGCAACCTGGACCAGCGCTCCCGCGAGTTGCCTTCGCGCAGAGCGGTCGGGCAGATCGTCGAAGCCTTGAGCGGCGCGCTTTTTCCCATGCGCCTCGGGCCCAACGACCTGCGCGCCGAGGGCGAGGATTTCTACGTGGGCCATACCCTGGACGCCGCCCTCAATGCCTTGCTCCATCAGGTTCGCCAGGAACTGCGTTATAGCGCGCGGCTGCAGGGTGAGGAGGGCGAGCGCGAAGAGACGGCCCGCGCCTTGGTGCAGGACTTCGCGATGGCGCTGCCCGCCCTGCGCCGCCTGCTCGACAAGGACGTACTGGCCGCCTACAAGGGCGATCCGGCGGCCCGCAGCGTCGACGAAGTGCTGCTCTGTTACCCCGGCATCCTCGCGGTGATCCACCACCGCATCGCCCATCATCTGTATCGAGCCGGCCTGCCGCTGCTGGCGCGGATCATCGCCGAGATCGCCCATTCGGCCACGGGCATCGATATCCATCCCGGTGCGCGTATCGGCACCTGCTTCTTCATCGATCACGGCACGGGCGTGGTCATCGGCGAGACCGCGATCATCGGCGACCGGGTGCGCATCTATCAGGCGGTCACCCTCGGCGCCAAGCGTTTCCCGGAAGACGAGTCGGGCAATCTGCAAAAGGGCCAGCCGCGCCACCCGATCGTCGAGGACGACGTGGTGATCTATGCCGGCGCCACCATCCTCGGGCGCGTGACCATCGGCCAGGGTTCCACCATCGGCGGCAACGTCTGGCTGACCCGCAGCGTGCCGGCCGGTAGCAACGTCACCCAGGCCAACCTGCAGAATCACCTGGACGCGGGCGCGAGCTGAATCCTCGAGCGTAGCCCGGCCGCTCGCGCGATCCTGGCGTCGAGCGCTGGTCCAGAGACGATGTGCTGATCGACTGCTGCTCCAGCAACACCCCTGACATCCCCTGTCCAGAGGCCTGGCGCCGGTAAACCCGGCGCCACGGCGGCCTGACGCCTTTCTTGGGGATGCGACTGTCTCTCCAGCAACAGTTAACCGGCCGATCCCACCCATGGCCGCCGAACACTGTTGCTCTTTAATATTAAGACGTTGATTTAAAAGAATATTTTTTTACGGCATGGCTTGTGCAATAGGCTTCCCATCGATCCGGCAACGGCCGGAGCGCAATGCAGTTGGGAACAGTGGATGCCGTCGCGTTTAGCGAACCGCCCATTCCGCTCGACGCGGACACATGCCACGTCGCTTCTTGCGAAGCCTATCCGTCCGCGGGTGCGGAAGGTGTGGGAGCGGGGCGGCGGCCGTTCCGCTGAGGTCGGGGCCGGCGCATGGATGCGTGCCTCGACATCCTGTCGACAACGGGAGCCGGCCCGTAGGGAGCCGGTATCCGCCTCGCGGCTGGAGTGCCGTACGAGGCGTTTTCATATCAAAGGTCGTCCAATTCATGCACAACGAAACCGAACCCAAGGATTTTCGTGATCAGGCGCCCCGGTTACTGCCGGCGAAGCTGATCGAGAACGATGCCCAGGCCATTCATGCCGCTCACGAGGTGGCGAAACTGGCCCGGGAAGAGGCGGCCCTGCGCGATCGCGAGCGCAAGTTGCCGTGGCGCGAGCTGGAGCATTTCACCGTGCTGGGGCTGGGGGGCATCTGCGTACCGCGCGCCTACGGCGGCGCCCAGGTGTCCTACGTCACCCTGGCCGAGGTGTTCCGGGTGATCTGCGCCGCCGATCCGGCGCTGGGACAGATCCCGCAGAATCAGTTCGGCATGCTCAACGTGATCGACAACGTCGCCAGCGATGCGCAGAAGCGTGTGCTGTTCGGCGGCGTGCTCGGCGGACGCCGGCTGGGCAACGCCGGCCCCGAACGCAACACCAAACACACCCTGGACATGAAGGCGCGGGTGGTGAAAAGCGCCGACGGCTACCGGGTGAGCGGCGAGAAGTTCTACTCCACGGGCGCCTTGTTCGCCCATTGGGTGGCGGTGAAGGCCCTCGACGAGCAAGGCCGCGCGGTGATGGCGTTCGTCGAGCGCGGCGCCCCCGGCCTGCGCATCGTCGACGACTGGTCCGGCTTCGGCCAGCGCACCACCGCCAGCGGCACCGTGCTGCTGGACCAGGTGCCGGTGGCCGCGGACATGCTGATCCACAACGGCCTGCTCGCGGAAATCCCGAGCATCCAGGGCGCCGTGTCCCAACTGATCCAGGCGGCCATCGACGCCGGCATCGCCGAGGCGGCGGTGGAGGATACCATCGCGTTCGTGCGCGAGCGCAGTCGCCCCTGGGTGGACGCCGGCGTCGAGCGCGCCGCCGACGAGCTCTACACCATCGCCGAGGTGGGCCGGCTGAAGATCGAACTGCATGCCGCCAACGCGCTGTTGGAAAAAGCCGCGCGGACCCTGGACGAAATCGCCGCCGCGCCGGTGGATGCCGACGCCGCCGCCCGCGCCTCCATCGTGGTGGCGGAGGCCAAGGTCCTGACCACCGAGATCAGCCTGGCGGCCAGCGAAAAGCTCTTCGAGCTGGCCGGCAGCCGCGCGACCCTGGCCGAGTTCAACCTGGACCGGCATTGGCGCAATGCCCGCGTACACACCCTGCACGACCCGGTGCGCTGGAAGTACCACGCGGTCGGCAACTATCACCTGAATGGCGCGCGTCCGGCGCGGCATTCCTGGATTTGAGGAGCTCTCAGGATGAGCCTTGCACACCCCTTGACCCCCCTTGACCAACCCTTCGACGGGGTCGCGGTGATTCGCGACGACGCCGAGGCGCTGGCCGTCGCCCACGCCCTGGCCGCGGATTTCCGCGAAGGCGCCGCGGCGCGCGACCGCGAGCGGCGCCTGCCCCATGCCGAGCTGGAGGCGTTCAGCCGCAGCGGCCTGTGGGGCATCGTGGTGCCCCGCGACTACGGCGGCGCCGACGTTTCCCGGGTGACCCTGGCGCAGGTGGTGGCGATCATCAGCGCCGCCGACAGCTCCCTCGGGCAAATCCCGCAGAACCATTTCTATGCCCTGGAAGTGTTGCGGGTGAACGGCAGCGAAGCGCAGAAGCGCCGGCTGTACGCCGAGGTGCTGGCCGGCCAGCGTTTCGGCAACGCGCTGGCGGAAATCGGCACGCGCACCGCCAGCGACCGCACCACCCGGCTGACCCGCGAGGGTGACGGCTACCGGGTCAAGGGGCGCAAGTTCTATGCGACCGGTGCCCTCTACGCGCAACGCATCCCCACCTCGGTGATCGACGACGACGGGGTCCAGCAATTCGCCTACATCCCGCGCAACGCACCGGGGCTGGAAATCATCGACGACTGGAGCGGCTTCGGCCAGCGCACCACCGGCAGCGGCTCGGTGCTGTTCGAGGACGTGGCGGTGGCCGCCGAGGACGTGGTGCCCTTCCAGAGCGCCTTCGACCGACCCACCACGGTCGGCCCCTTCGCGCAGATCCTGCACGCTGCCATCGACGCCGGCATCGCCCGGGCGGCCTATGAGGACGCCCTGGCCTTCGTCCGCGAACGCTCGCGGCCGTGGATCGACTCGGGCGTGGACAAGGCCAGCGAGGATCCGCTGACCCTCCACGAGTTCGGCCGCCTGAGCATCCGCCTGCACGCCGCCGAAGCGCTGCTCGAGCGCGCCGGGCGGTTCCTCGACGCCGCCACCGCGAATCCGCACGCCGAGTCGGTGGCCGCCGCCTCCATCGCGGTGGCCGAGGCCCGCGCCCTGACCACCGAGATCGCCCTCAGCGCCGGCAGCAAGTTGCTGGAACTCGCCGGCAGCCGCGGCACCCTGGCCGAGTTCAACCTCGACCGCCACTGGCGCAACGCGCGGACCCACACGCTGCACGATCCGGTGCGCTGGAAGTACCACGCGGTCGGCGATTACTACCTGAACGACCGCCTGCCGCCGCGCCGCGGCACGCTCTGAGGAGCCCGAGATGGCGAAGAAACAGATGCTCTTCAACGCGTTCAGCATGAACTGCGTGGGCCACATCAACCACGGGCTCTGGACCCATCCGCGGGATCGCTCGACGGACTACCGCAGCTTGAAACATTGGACGGAGCTGGCGCGGCTCCTCGAACGCGGCCTGTTCGACGGGCTCTTCCTCGCCGACATCCTCGGCGTCTACGACGTCTACCAGCAGTCCATCGACGTGACCTTGAAGGAGGCGATCCAGCTGCCGGTCAACGACCCTTTGCTGCTGGTCTCGGCCATGGCCCAGGTTACCGAACACCTGGGCTTCGGCCTGACCGCCAACCTGAGCTACGAGGCGCCGTATCCGTTCGCCCGGCGCATGTCCACCCTGGACCATTTGAGCGACGGACGGGTCGGTTGGAACATCGTCACCGGCTACCTGGAGAGCACCGCCAAGGCCATGGGCGAGACGCGGCAGATCGAGCACGACCGGCGCTACGACCGCGCCGACGAATACCTGGAAGTGCTCTACAAGCTCTGGGAGGGCAGTTGGGAGGACGATGCGGTCGTCGCGGACCGCGCGGCGCGGGTCTATGCCCGGCCGGACAAGGTCCACCGCATCGAGCACCATGGCGAATTCTTCGACGTGGAGGGCTATCACCTCTGCGAGCCCTCGGCGCAGCGCACGCCGCTGCTGTTCCAGGCCGGGTCCTCGGACCGCGGGCTGGAATTCGCCGCGCGGCACGCCGAGTGTGTCTTCGTCTCCGGCCAGACCAAGGACGCCACCCGCAAGCTGGTCGAGCGTTTCCGCGCCGCCAGCCTGGAACAGGGCCGCGGCCCGGATGCGATCAAGGTGTTCATGGGCGTCAGCGTGATCGTCGCGCCGACCGCCGCGGAGGCCCAGGAGAAGTACCGCGAGTACTGCCGCCACGCCAGCCCCGAGGCCGGCCTGGCGCATTTCAGCAGCACCACGGGCATCGACTTCTCCCGCTATGGCCTCGACGAGCCGATCCGCTACGAGAAGAACAATGCCATCGAGTCGGTGGTGAAGAACCTCACCGTGGCCCGGACCGATTCCACGGTACGCAAGCTGCTCGACCAGTTCGCCCTTGGCGGGCGCTACATCACCCTGGTGGGCGACCCGGTGCAGGTGGCCGACGAATTGGAGAGCTGGATCGCCGAGACCGGCCTGGACGGTTTCAACCTGACCCGCACCGTGGAGCCGGAAAGCTACGCCGACTTCATCGACCTGGTGGTGCCCGAGTTGCAGAGCCGGGGCTCCTACAAGACCGCCTATGCCGAGGGCACCCTGCGGGAGAAATTGTTCGGCGCCGGGCGCGCACGCCTGCCGGCCGAACACGTGGGCGCCAGTTGGCGGCACGGGCGCGCCGGCCAGCGCCTGCGGGCCTGAAGCGGGATGACAACGACCACTGGAGCGTCTCCAGACACCTTTCCCCACGTCCACTCCGCATTAGGGAGCGAAAGATGCTGAATCGCGCGAAAACACTGACCCTCGGGGTCTTGCTGGCGGTTTCCGGGGCGTTGCACGCCGCCGACGACAAACCCTTGAAGGTCGGCACCACCGCGGCCTTCGCACCGCCGCTGGAGGTGGCGGTGGAGGAGGCCGGCAAGCAAGGGCTGAAGGTCGAACTGGTGGAGTTCAGCGACTGGAACACGCCGAACATCACCCTGGCCAACGGCGACATCGACGTGAACTACTTCCAGCACACGCCGTTCCTGGAGAACGCCAAACGTGAAGGCGGGTTCGACCTCAAGGCCTACGCGCCGGGGGTGATCAACAACGTCGGGCTGTATTCGAAGAAGTACACGCGCATCGCCGACCTGCCGGACGGCGCCAAGGTCGCCATTGCCAACGACCCGATCAATGGCGGGCGCGGCCTGCAACTGCTGCAGAAGGCCGGGCTGATCCGCCTGAAGGCCGGGGTTGGCTACAAGGCCACCCTGGACGACATCCTCGACAACCCCAAGCACATCGACATCATCGAGCTGGAGGCGGTGCAACTGGTGCGCGCCCTGGACGACGTCGACCTGGCCCAAGGCTACCCGCATTACATCCGCCTGGCGGGCACCATCGACCCGGAAAGCGCGCTGCTGTTCGACGGCATCGAGAACAAGGAATACATCATCCAGTTCGTCACCCGCAGCGATTACCAGGACGACGGCCGGCTGCGCCGCTTCATCGACATCTACCAGCACTCGCCGCAGGTGCGCGCGGCGCTGGACAAGGCCCACGGCAAACTCTACCAACCGGGTTGGGAATGAACGGCATGACCCGCGTGTTGGCCGCCGCCGAGCGGTTCGCCCCGGCCAGGCCGCCCGTCGCCGCGCCGGTGTCCGTCGAGGCGACGGCGACCGAACACATTCGCCTGCGCGGCCTGGACAAGCGCTATGTCAGCGACGCCGGCAGCGTGCAGGCGTTGCAGGGCATCGACCTGTCGATCCGCCGCGGTGAGGTGTTCGGCATCATCGGCCGCAGCGGTGCCGGGAAGTCCTCGCTGATCCGCACCCTCAACCGCCTGGAACGGCCGAGCGGCGGCCAGGTGCTGGTCGACGGCGAGGACATCGGCACCTTCGACGACCGGCAACTGGTCGGCCTGCGCCGGCGCATCGGGATGATCTTCCAGCACTTCAACCTGATGTCGGCGAAGACCGTCTGGCAGAACGTGGCGCTGCCGCTGAAGGTGGCCGGCCTGGACAAGGCCCACGTCCAGCGGCGGGTCGAGGAATTGCTGGCGCTGGTGGGGCTGGAAGACAAGCACGGGATGTATCCGGCGCAGTTGTCCGGCGGGCAGAAGCAGCGGGTCGGCATCGCCCGGGCGCTGGTGCATCAGCCGGAGGTGCTGCTGTGCGACGAGGCCACCTCGGCCCTGGACCCGGAAAGCACCCAGGCGATCCTCGCCCTGCTGCGCGACATCAACCGGCGCCTGGGCCTGACCATCGTGTTGATCACCCATGAGATGGCGGTGATCCGCGAAATCTGCGACCGCGTAGTGGTGCTCGAACGTGGCCAGGTGGTGGAGCAGGGCGAGGTCTGGCAGGTGTTCGGCGACCCGCGCCATGCGGTGACCCGCAGCCTGCTGGGGCAGCATCGCGAGGGGTTGCCGGAGGACCTGCGCGATCGCCTGCACGCGCAACCGCCGGGCCAGCCCAGCGATCTGCTGGTCCAACTGCGCTTCACCGGCGCCGGCCGCCGCGAGCCGGACCTGCTGGCCATCGCCCGCAGCCTGGATGCGCCGGTGAGCCTGCTGCATGGCGGGGTGGAGCGCATCCAGGGGCATGCCCAGGGCCACCTGTTGCTGCGCATCGGCGGCGCCCCGGAGGCGCTACCCGCCTCTTTGTACGAATTGGCCGACCACGTGGAGGTGCTGGGTTATGTCGCCCATGCTTGATCGCCTGTTGCAGGGCTTCCTGGATACCCTGCTGATGATCGGCGCCTCGTCGCTGATCGTCCTGCTGGTGGGCATTCCGCTGGCGTTGGTCCTGGTCACCACCGGCCCCGGAGGCATCTTCGAGGCGCGTGCGCTGAATCGCGGCCTGGGGGCAGTGGTCAACGTGCTGCGCTCGATCCCGTTCCTGATCCTGATGGTGGCGCTGATTCCCTTCACCCGGCTGATCGTCGGCACCAGCTACGGGGTCTGGGCCGCGGTGGTGCCGCTGACCATCGCCGCCACGCCGTTCTTCGCGCGGATCGCTGAAGTCAGCCTGCGGGAAGTGGACTTCGGCCTGGTGGAGGCTGCCCAGGCCATGGGCTGCCAGCGGCGTCACATCGTCTGGAACGTGCTGTTGCCGGAGGCGCGGCCGGGCATCGTCGGCGGCTTCACCATCACCCTGGTGACCATGATCAACTCCTCGGCCATGGCCGGGGCCATCGGCGCCGGCGGCCTGGGCGACCTGGCGTATCGCTACGGCTACCAGCGCTTCGATACCCAGGTCATGCTCACCGTGATCATCGTCCTGGTGGTGCTGGTGGCGCTGATCCAGTACGGCGGCGACAGCCTCGCGCGGCGCCTCAACAAGCGCCTCTAGGCCTTCCGTTCGTCCAGGGGCGCCGGGGTGGTCCGAGACAAACCGCACCCAGCGGCTACGCTGTGTGACTTCGTCCCCCGACAGGATGCCCGCGCATGGATGCCTTCAAACGCCTCACGCCCTTTCTCTTCATCGCCGCCCAACTGGACCCTAAAGACATTCCGGGGATCGCCGCCCAGGGGTTTCGCCTGCTGGTGGACCTCGGGCCGCGACACGACCTGGGCCTGGCCGCCGAGGCGCGGCGCATCGGTCTCGACTATCGACCGGCGGCCGCGACGGCCAGCGAGGACGAGGCGCTGCTGGAACTGATCAGCGGCCAGCGCGGACCGGTGCTGATCCTCAGCCAGGACGCCGAGGCCGCGGTCCGCCTCTGGGCCTTGGCGGAAGCGTCCAGCCAGGCGCCGGAAAGAATCCTCGAAACCGCCGCCAGCGCCGGTTTCGACATAGGCCCCCTGGACGGCGCGCTGCGCGAACGTCGCCAGCGTCTCGCGCGAACCCCGCGGAACGCGGAGTCCGCGGACTTCGACGTGGTGGTCATCGGCGGTGGCGCGGCCGGCTGCGCGGTGACCTCGAGCCTGCTGAAACGCAACCCCCGCCTGCGCATCGCCGTGCTGGAGCCGGCCGAAACCCATTACTACCAACCCGGCTGGACCCTGGTCGGGGCCGGGGTGTTCAGCCAGGCGCATACCCACCGCCCGATGCAGCGCTGCATCCCGCCGCGGGCGACCTGGATCCGGCAGGCGGCGAAAGCCTTCCATCCCCAGGCGAGCCGGGTCTTGCTGGCGGACGGCAGCCACCTACGCTATCGCGCCCTGGCGGTCTGCACCGGCCTGGAACTGGATTGGAACGCCATCGAGGGGCTGGACGAGACCCTGGGCCGCAACGGCGTGACCTCCAACTATGCCTTCGACCTGGCGCCCTACACCTGGGAATGCGTACAAGCGCTGCGTGGCGGGCGCGCGTTGTTCACCCAGCCGCCGGTGCCGATCAAGTGCGCCGGCGCGCCGCAGAAGGCCATGTACCTGTCCTGCGACTGGTGGCGCCGCCGTGGGGTGCTGGACGCCATCCAGGTGGACTTCTGCTCGGCCGGGGCGGCGTTGTTCAGCGTCGCGGCCTTTGTCCCGGCGTTGATGCGCTATGTCGAGCGCTACAACGCGCACCTGCATTTCGGCGAGACCCTGGTGGCGGTGGACGGGCCGGCGCGGCTCGCGCACTTCCGCGTCAACGACGCCGAAGGCAACGGCCGCACCCTGACCCGCGAGTTCGACCTGTTGCACCTGGTCCCGCCGCAGCGCCCGCCGGCGTGCATCGGAAGCAGCCCGCTGGCCAATCCCGAAGGCTGGCTGGAGGTCGATCCCTATACCTTGCAGCACCTTCGCCACGAAAACGTCTTCGGCCTCGGCGACATCATCGGCGTCGCCAACGCCAAGACCGCCGCGGCGGTGCGCAAGCAGGCCCCGGTGGTGGCGGAGAACCTTCTACGGGTGCTCGCCGGCCAGGCACCGAGCGCCCACTACGACGGCTATGGCGCCTGCCCGCTGACCGTGGAACGCGGCCGTGTGGTACTGGCGGAATTCGGCTACGACGGCCGGCTGCTGCCGAGCTTTCCCCTCGACCCGCGCGTGGCCCGGCGCAGCGCCTGGGCGCTGAAGACTCGGGTGATGCCGCGGGTGTACTTCGACCTGATGCTCAAGGGTCGCGAGTGGCTGACCGCCAGCCACGGCACCTGAAAGGCTTCCTCCGCACCGCTGGACGACGGGGCGCCAGGGCCGGCCGGAGTCCGCGGCACCAGGGCCTCACTGTCGGCCCGGCAACAGTGCGTCGACACAAGTGTTTCCCCTCCAACTGAATGCCGGTCGCCGCGGGCAGCCCAGGCCCCGTCGGCCGGGCCTCGCGGACCTTGGCACGGCGGCTGCACTCCCCGCATACCGCGTCGACGACTCCCGCCGTCGTCGTCCGAAGCCCGCCGAGGAGTTGCCATGCGCATGTCGTCCCAGAAAGTCCGTTCCCTGTCGTCTTCCCTGCTGCGCCGGCTGGCCCTGCCGCTGGCGTTGCTCGTCATGCCCTGGAGCGCCGCCCAGGCGGAAGAAGCGCCCGCCGCGCTGCGCCTGGACTACGCCTACTACTCGCCCACCAGCCTGGTGCTCAGGCATTTCGGCTGGGTAGAGAAAGCCTTCGCAGGCACACCGGTGACCTGGGTGCTCAGCCAGGGCAGCAACAGGTCGCTGGAGTACCTCAATGGCGGCAGCACCGATTTCGCCTCCACCGCCGGCCTGGCCGCGGTGCTCAGCCGGGCCAACGGCAGCCCGATCAAGACGCTGTACATCGCCAGTCGCCCGGAGTGGACCGCCCTGGCCGTGGCCAAGGACTCGCCGCTGCACAGCCTGGCCGACCTGAAGGGCAAGAAGATCGCCGCGACCAAGGGCACCGACCCCTACCTGTTCACCCTGCGCGCCCTGAAGCAGGCCGGCCTGAGCAAGAACGACGTGGAACTGGTCCACCTGCAGCATCCCGACGGCCGGGTCGCCCTGGAGCGGGGCGACGTGGACGCCTGGGCCGGTCTCGACCCACACTTGGCGGCCAGCCAGTTGCAGGCCGGCTCGCGCTTGCTCTACCGCAACCTGGCGTTCAACAGCTACGGCGTGGTTAGCACCACCGAGGCCTTCGCCAGCCGTTATCCGCAAACCATCGAGAAAGTCCTGCGCGCCTACGAGCAGGCGCGCGGCTGGGCGCGCGAACATCCCCAGGCGCTGGCCGAGCTGCTGGCCAAGGAATCGGGGCTGCCCCTGGAGGTGGCCCGCCTGCAACTGGAGCGCACCGACTTCGGCACCGCCTTGCCGGGCGCCGAGCACATCGCCGCGTTGAAGGCGGCCGCACCGATCCTGGTTTCCGAAGGGCTGGTGCGGCGCGGGGTGAAGGTGGAAGAGGTGGTCGACAGCCTGATCGAGCCGCGCTTCGCCAAGGCGGTGATCCAGCCATGAGGCGGGCCGCCGGAGGCTGGGAATGAACGGCCGGGACGGGGCTTTGCCCCTGGCGCGCGCCGCCAGGCGTGGTGGATTGAACGCCGATCTCCGCCGCCGGGCGAAAGGCCTGGCGCTGCCGCTGCTGGCACTGCTGGCCCTGGAACTCCTGGTCCGCGTCGGCTGGGTGCCGTCCTACCAGATGCCGGCGCCCAGCGAGATCTTCCTGACCCTGCGGGAGCTGGCCGAGGGTCCCTTGTGGAGGCACATCGGGGCGAGCCTGTCGCGCGTGGCGCTGGGCTTCGCCATCGGCAGCCTCCTGGCCTTGCTGTTCGCCGCTTGGGTGGGCCTGAGCCGCGAGGCCGAAGCCTACCTGGAGCCGACGTTCGCCGCCTTGCGGGCGATCCCCAGCCTGGCCTGGGTGCCCTTGCTGTTGCTCTGGCTGGGCATCGACGAGTCCTCGAAGATCGTGCTGATCGCCATCGGCGCCTTCTTCCCGGTGTACCTCAATGGCGTCGCGGCGATCCGCAGCGTCGACCGTAAGCTGGTGGAAGTGGGCCGCATGTATGGCTTCGATCGCGCCCGCCTGACCCGGCGGATCCTGCTGCCGGCGGCCTTGCCGGGGCTGTTCACCGGGTTGCGCGGCGGGTTGAGCCTGGCCTGGATGTTCCTCGTCGCCGCCGAACTGATCGCCGCCACTCGCGGCCTCGGCTACCTGCTCAGCGACGGCCGCGAGACCTCGCGGCCGGATCTGGTGCTGGCGGCGATCATCGTCCTGGCGCTGCTGGGCAAATTCAGCGACAGCCTGCTGGCCGCCCTGGAGCGGCGCTGCCTGGCCTGGCGCGACACCTTCGACGGAGAGGCCCGGGCATGAGCGCGCCATTGCTGGACGTGCACGTCGAACGCATGCGCTTCGCCGAGACCACGGTGCTGCAGGACGTCCACCTGCGCCTGGAGGCACGGGAGCGGATCAGCCTGCTCGGGCCCAGCGGGTGCGGCAAGAGCACCCTGTTGCGCATCGCCGCCGGGCTAGAGCGGGACTTCAGCGGCGAGGTGCGGGTGAACGGCGGGGACCGCGCCGCGACGACGCTCGGGCTGGTGTTCCAGGAGCCGCGGCTGATGCCCTGGCTGACCGTGGCGGAGAACATCGGCTTCGCCGAAGGCGCGGCCTGCGATCGCGCACGGGTGGCCGGGCTGATCGAGGAAGTCGGTCTCGGCGGCTTCGCCGAGGCGCTGCCCAAGCAACTCTCCGGCGGCATGGCGCAGCGGGTGGCGCTGGCCCGCGGGCTCTATGCGCGGCCCGCCTTGCTGCTGCTCGACGAGCCATTCAGCGCGGTGGATGCCTTCACCCGAATGAAGTTGCAGGTGTTGTTGCTGGAACTGGCCGAGCGACATGCCACCGCGTTGCTGCTGGTGACCCATGACGTGGACGAAGCGCTCTACCTCAGCGACCGCGTCCTGGTGATGGACGGACGGCCGAGCCGGGTGCGGCAGACGCTGCGGGTGGACCTGGCCCATCCGCGCGACCGCCGCGACCCGCGGCTGGCGGCCTTGAAGGCGGACGCCCTGACCGAATTGCACAGTGCCCAGGTGATCTAGTGGCCAGGTGATCCGAACGCTCGCCTCAGGGCGCCGGTCGCACCTCCGCGGCGGCGCCCCGCGAGGGGGTGCGCCGGCTGCCGCGCTTGTTCACCACCAGTTCGCCGATGGCGATCAGCCGCGCGCGGGCCACGTTGCGGCTGAGGCCGAGGAGATTGGCGGTATGCACCTGGTTGCCGTGGCAGAAACGGTAGGCCGCCCGCAGCAAGGCATCCTCGACCTTGCCATGCAGGTTGCCGTTGTAGGCTTCGAACAGGTGCAGGAAGGCCTGGTCGAGCAATGCATCCGCCGAGCGCCCGTCCGGGCGACCCTCGTCGTTGCGCTCCAGGCGCAGGTTGGACAGATGCAGGTCCTCGGCACGGATCAGTCCGTCGCGGCAAATCAGCAGGGTGTGGTGGATGACGTTTTCCAGCTCGCGGATATTGCCCGGCCAGGAATAGCTGCGCAGCTTCTGCGCGGCCTCGGCGCTCAGGCCGCTCTGGCCGTAGCCCAGGCGGCGGCTGTATTCGCCGATGAAATGCCGGGTCAACGGGAGGATATCGCCGGGGCGTTCGCGCAGCGGGCTGAGTTCCAGGCTGACCACGTTCAGCCGGTAGTACAGGTCCTCGCGGAAATGCCCGGCGTTGATGGCTCTTTCCAGCTGCACGTTGGTGGCGGCAAGGACCCGCACGTCGATGGGGATGCTCTTGCGCGAGCCGAGCCGCACCACCTCGCGCTCCTGCAGCACGCGCAGCAGCTTGACCTGGATCGGCATCGGCAGGTCGCCGATCTCGTCGAGGAACAGGGTGCCGCCGTTGGCCGCCTCGAACCAGCCGGGCTTGGCCGCCAGGGCGCCGGTGAAGGCGCCTTTCTCGTGGCCGAAGAGCTCGGCCTCCACCAGGGTTTCCGAGAACGCCCCGCAGTTCACCGCGAGGAACGGGCCATTGCGCCGCGCGCTGAGGTTATGCACGTGGCGCGCCACCAGCTCCTTGCCCGTGCCGGTCTCGCCGATGATCAGGACGCTGGCCTCGCTGGGCGCTACTTGGCGCAAGTGGTTCAGCAACGCCTGCGACTTGGGGTCCTCGAAGACCTGGGCGGTGGCGCGCACCGAGGTGGCCAGGGCCGGGGAGTGGGGCAGGACCAGCAGGTCCTCGGCGTCCGCGAAACGGCTGTTCATGAGTAGAAGGTCGGCTGTGGGAAGGTTCGGTTCAGCGCCCAGTCGCCCAGTTCGCGGACCTTGTAGTCCACCGGGTCGTGCAGGGTCTGGGTGCGCAGGTTGCGCCAGTAGCGGTCCAGGCGCAGCGCGGCATGGGTGGAACGCGCACCGGTGACCTCGAACAGCCGGCTGCACAGGTCCAGGCCGGTGCGGGTCGCGGCGACCTTGGCGGTGGCGATGGCCACCGCCACTTCGCCGCGCTGGGTTTCGTCCAGGGCCTCGCCGAGGCTCCAGGCGGCGTCGAGGCGGTCGGTGGCCTGCCGAACCAGGGCCCGGACACCCTCCAGGGCGACCCAGAACTCGCCATAGTGGGCCAGCACGTAAGGGTCGTCGCCGACCCGCTCGACCCCGGAACGGAACCAGGGGCGCGCTTCCTTGAGGCTGTAAGTGCGGGCTTCCTCGAACGCGCCCTCGGCGATGCCCAGGTAGACATGGGTGAAGATCAGTTGGGCGATCAACGGGCGCAGGCAGGAAAAGGGCGTGCTCAGGGGCCCCGGGTCCAGCAGCAGTTCGCTTTCTTCGACGCGCACCCGCTCGAAGTGGGCGCTGCCGCTGTCGGTCTGGCGTTGCCCGATGTTGTTCCAGTCCTCGTTGAGGGTGATGCCGGTACGCGCGGTGGGGACCGCGGCGATCAACAGCTTGCCGCTGTCGGCGTCGAGCGCCGAGGCGATCAGCATCTGCGAGTCGAGGGCGCCGGAACAGAAGCTCTTCTGCCCGGAAAACTCGCGCCAGCCGGCGCAACGCTTGGCCAGGGTGCGGGTATCCAGCGGGTTCAGGGCATTGCCCCAGAACCACTGGTTGCGGGCGGTCAGCTCGAACCAGGGCTGCCATTGTTCCGGCTTGGCGAACAGGCGCACCGTGGCCAGCAACAGGTGCTGGAAGCCGAAGACGTGGGCGATCGAGCTGTCCACCCGGGCGAAAGTCCGGACGATCTCCAGGGTGGCGGTCCAGTCGGCGCCGAGGCCGCCGTATTCACGGGGGATGATCAGCGAAAGCAGGCCGCTGTCGCGCAAGGCGTCGCGTTCGGCCTTCGGCGTGCCGCCGCGGGCATCGCGCTCGGCCGCGGTTTCGGCGAAGCGGGCGGCCAGCCGGCGGGCGCATTCGGGGGCGGAGGCGAGGGTCGGCTTGGCGTGCACGCGGTGTTCCTCATCGAAATAGGCGAAGCCCTTCGGTCAGCGAAGGGCAGGGGGGCTCAGCGCGCGGCCGCCTGGGCCGGCAGCACGTCGTTGGCGATCATCTCGCCGAAGGGCCCGGTCAGGTTGGTGACGCCGCGTCCCGCCAGGCTCGCATAGGGCTCGGGCAATAGCGGGAACACCAGCTCGGCGAAGCGGTAGGCTTCTTCCAGATGGGGATAGCCGGAAAAGATGAAGCTGTCGATCCCCAGGTCGGCGTATTCCTTGATGCGTTCCGCCACCTGCTGCGGATCGCCCACCAGGGCCGTGCCGGCGCCGCCGCGGACCAGGCCGACCCCGGCCCACAGGTTGGGGTAGATCTCCAACTGGTCGCGCCTTCCGCCGTGCAGGGCGGCCATGCGCCGCTGGCCTTCGGAGTCGAAGCGCGAGAAGGATTTCTGCGCCGAGGCAATGGTCTCGTCGGAAATATGCTCGATCAAGCGGTCGGCGGCTTGCCAGGCTTCCTCGGCGGTTTCCCGGACGATCACATGCAGGCGGATGCCGAACTTCAGGGTACGCCCGCGCTTGGCGGCCCGGGCGCGCACGTCGGCGATCTTCTCGGCCACCGCGGCGGGCGGTTCGCCCCAGGTCAGGTAGACGTCCACCTGCTCCGCGGCGAGTTCGTGGGCCGCTTCCGACGAACCACCGAAATACAGCGGCGGATAGGGTTTCTGCACCGGCGGATAAAGCGCCTTGGCGTTCTGCACGTGCAGGTGTTCGCCCTCGTAGTCCACCGACTCGCCCTGCAGCACGCGCCGCCAGATGTGCAGGAACTCGCTGCTGGCCTGGTAGCGCTGGCCATGGTCGAGATGCAGGCCGTCCCCACGGTTCTCGTCGGGATCGCCCCCGGTCACCACATTGATCAGCACGCGGCCGCCAGACAGCCGGTCGAGCGTCGCCGCCATGCGCGCCGAGACCGTCGGCGAGATGATGCCGGGGCGGATCGCCACCAGGTAGCGCAGGCGCTCGGTGAGCGGGACCAATGCCGAGGCGACCACCCAGGAGTCCTCGCAGGAGCGCCCGGTGGGGATCAGCACGCCGTGGTAGCCGAGGGTGTCGGCGGCCTGGGCGACCTGTTTCAGGTAGGGCAGGGTGACCGGGCGGGCGCCCTTGCTGGTGCCGAGGAAATGGCCGTCGCCGTGGGTGGGGAGGAACCAGAAAACGTTCATGACAGGTCCTTAGGCGATTTTCAGCAGGTCGTTGGGCTTGACGCCGAACAGCGGGGCGGCGCGCTCGGCGGCCAAGCGTATGCGCGCCTTGAGCGGCTCGCTGACGATCTGGTAGTTGGCGAAGTCGGCTTCGGCGGCGTAGACGCCAATCGGCAGGGTCAGCGACTGGAAGAAGCTGAACAGCGGGCGCAACTGATGCTCCAGCACCAAGGCATGGCGGTCGCTGCCGCCGGTGGCGGCAAGCAACACCGGGGTGTCGATCAGCGAATTCATCTCCACCAGGTCGAACAGGTGCTTGAGCAGACCCGGATAGGACCCGCGATAGACCGGGGAAGCCACCAGCAGCAGGTCGGCGGATTCGATGGCGCGCAACTGCGCGTCCACCTCTTCAGGCAGTTCCTGGCGCGACAGCGCCGATCCCAGCGGGCGGGCGATGTCGCCCAGCTCGATGATGGTGCCGTCGATCGGCAGCAAGCTTCCCAGCTCGGCGAGCAGGGCCTTGGTGAGCGCCAAGGTGCGCGAAGGGCGATAGGTGCCGCCGGATACGGCGACCACTTTCAACGGAGATGTCATGGCAGAGTCCTGTAGGTGTTGCCCGATGTACAGTGACCGGGAGCAAGACCTGTACCAGAACCCAAGTGTGCAGTTTCAGGGCACTTGCGGACCCTGGAGGAAAGATTCCTGCGGAGCAGGCAACACTTCTGCTGAACGGGTGTTGCTCAGGCAACAGTCACCTGGCAACGGCGGTACCGCTCTGCCGAGCCTTTCAGGACATGGGTAGGCAGGGTTACTGACCGGGGCCGATCAGTTCCTGGACCTTGGCCACCACCGCGAAGATATCGAAGGGCTTGTCGAACACCGTATCGAAGAGGTGCGAATTCGCCCTGCCGATGCTGCCTTGGGCGCCGCTCATGAGGATGATGGGGAGGTGCGCCCACTGGGGCCTGGACTTCACCGCCTGGGCGAATTCCAAGCCATCCATGACCGGCATCATGAAGTCGGTGATGATCAATTGCGGACGCTCGCGTTCGAGCACATCCAGTCCTTTGCGGCCGTTGCTGGCCTTGGCCACCATGTAGCCTTCATCCTCCAGGGCGAACGCCAGGATGTCGGCTATGAGGTATTCGTCATCAACAATCAGGATTGTCATACTGCGCTAGTCGGGTAGCTGACAGTTTCAGTCTTTAGGCAGAGGTGTTGCCGAACCGGAAAGCACCGTGGCTGCATTTTTAAAGGCCTTACTGAGGTCGACGCCATGTTCGTTGATGATGACTTCGAGAAGTGATGGATCGTATGTACTGTCCCTCATTTTCAGGATGGACAGGAGGCGCTTGAGTTCCGAGTCAAGTTCGACGAATCGCATCAGGAACAGGTTATCCACAATGCTCGAAAGCTCGGGTCCTGGCGCATTGATTTCTCCGCCGAAAAGGCCCCGCATTTCCCAGGTGGCAAAGACAGTGACATCGCGCGCGCGCAGCTCGTTCATCAAAACGGTGAAAAACTCGACGAGGCGTGCGGGGGAGGTGGCGACTCGGGCCATGCCGCCGATGCTGTCGATCATCACGCGCTTGACGTTCTTTTCTTCCACGGCCTTGAGCAACCGGCCGCCGATGCCATCCAGCAGGCCTTCGGTGGTGGGTTGCCAGATGACGCCCAGGGCGCCTTCGTCGATCAATTCGTCGAGATTCACGCCGATGCTGCGGGCTTTCATCCGCAGGCGTTCGGGGGTTTCGTAGAAGCCGAAATGCAGCCCCGGTTCATCGATCGTCGAGCCGGACAGAAAGTGCAGGCCGAGGCTGGTCTTGCCGACGCCCGACGGGCCCATGGCCAGCGTGACCGAGGATTTCGGCAAGCCGCCGTCCATCAGCGCATCGAGCCTGGGGACACCGCTGGGAATGCGTCGCAGGGTCGAGCTGTCGGGGCGGGTAGGGCGGCTGATCAGGCTTTCCAGCCGCGGATGCACCACCAGTCCGTCCTCGGTGATCTCGCACTCGTGCAGACCCGAGAGCGCACCGCTGCCACGGGTCTTGCGCAAGTGGATGCGCCGCACCGAACGAACCCCGAAGAGCTCTTCGCCCAGCTCGATGACGCCGTCGACCATGGTGTGTTCCGGGCTGCCATCGTCCAACCGGGAGCTGGTGAGGAACAACACCGTGCAACCGGCGAAGGCGGCGTGCCCTTGCAGCTCGGAGATGAATTTCTTGGTATCGAGGGTGTTTTCGGCCTTGGAGCGGGCGTTCAGCAGGCCATCGACGATCAGCAGGCTGGCTTTCTGCCGGCTGATCTCCCGGCGCAGCAGCTTGACCACCTCATCCAGGCCTTCGTTCTCCAGGGTGTCGAAGGCGCTGACGAACTGGATTTCCGCGCCGATCCGGTTCGGATCGAAGAAGCTCAGGGTGGAGAGGAACTGGAACAGCCGCTCGTGGGTTTCCGAGAGCAGCGTGGCCACCAGTACACGGCCGCCATCGCGCACGTGGTTGAAGGCGATCTGGTTGGCCAGAATGGTTTTACCCGAGCCAGGACGCCCTTGGACGATGTAGGAAGCGCCGGAAACCAGGCCGCCTTTCAACAATAAGTCGAGCCCTTCGATACCGCTCCGAAGGCGTTTTAGTTGTTCCAAGATCCTGCCCCGAAAAAATGGATGGAGGAAAATAGCTCACCTGCGTTCTGAGCGGAAGAGGATAGCGCCTAACGCTTCCAGACAGAAATTTTTCCGGCGCGCGGGGGAACTTTTTCCCATGCGCCGTTCGTTCAAGCGAAAGCCTTTTCCCTGGCGGGATAGTGGGGCTCCATCCCCCGAAGCCTGCCGCCATGACTCTCTTTCGCTACCTCTACGCACCCGCATTCGCGTTCGTCTTTCTCGGCCTCGCCTTCTGGCTCGTGGCCCTCGCCGGCTTTTCCAGCGTCTGGCTGATTCCGCTGCTGATGCTCGCGCTGGCGACGTCGTTCGGCGCGGAACGCGCCTTGCCCTATGAGCAAGACTGGAACAACGCCCAGGGCGACGTCGGAAGCGATGTCCTGCATGCCGCGATCAACGAGGCGTTGAACCTGCTATCCGTCGCCGCGATCCCGCTGGCGGCCGCGCGGCTTCCCTGGAGCGGTCTGTGGCCGACGCACTGGCCGGTGGGCCTGCAAATGCTTCTAGCCATCCTCATGGCCGACCTGGGCATTACCCTGATGCATTACCTGAGCCATCGCGTCCCGCTGCTCTGGCGCCTGCATGCGGTGCATCACAGCCGCCGTCGCCTGTATGGACTAAACGGACTGATGAAGCATCCGCTGCACCAGGCACTGGAGGCCGTCGCGGGCACGCTGCCGCTGTTGTTGCTGGGCATGCCCCAGGCGATAGCGGCGCTTCTGGCGTTCGCCGTGGCCCTGCAATTGATGCTCCAGCATTCTAACGTCGACATGCGCCTCGGCGGCCTGCGGCATATTTTCGCCTGGGCGCCCGTGCACCGGTTTCACCATCTCCGATATGGCCGGGCGGGCGACGTGAATTTCGGGCTGTTCTTCACCGGGTGGGATCGGCTATTGGGCACCGCCTTCCACCGACCGGACTATCGCGTCGACGGAGCCGACCTGGGCATCGGCAGTCAGCCGGACTATCCGCAGGCGTACCTGGCGCAATTGCGTGAGCCGTTCGTGCCCACGGCGCCCAGCGGGCCCTCGCCACGGCCGCCGGCAGGGTTGAGCGTACGCTCAGGCGCGCTCAGTCCAGCAGATGGACCCGCAGATGGCGCAACGTAAGGTCGGCGCGGACGCCGAACAGGCGGCGCATGGTGCGCGAAAAATGCGCGGAGTCGGAAAAGCCGGCGGCATGGGCGGCGACGGTAAGGCTCTGGCCCTGGAGCGCCAGTGCGATGGCGAAACGCAAGCGACGCCAGCGCAGCAACGGCCTGACGGGAATACCCACCTGTGCGGCGAACAGCCGCTCCAGTTGGCTCAGGGAGAGGCGGACCTTGGCGGCCAGGGGCTGCGCGCCGTTCAAGTCCGCCAGGGAGGCGTCGACAGTCTCCAGGGCCAGACGCAAACGCGGATCCGCCAGGGGCCGGCGCGCGTCGCACAGCGCGGCGGCGATGCCGAGCGGATCGGGATCGAGGGGCTCCAACGCCTGGGCCAAGGCCGCGGCGGACAGGGTCGCCGGCTCGGCGAAGACGTTGAGCAGCGCCGGAATGCTTTCCAGCACGGCATGCGCCTGCATCGATTCGATCAGCAGGCGCGGGCCGCAGCGTTCTTCACCGCCCACGCGGATGCGCATCGGAGCGGCCGCCAGCAGATATTGGTGGGCGTAGTGGGCATGCTCCGAGGTGCTCCCGGCCTCGCCCTGCAGGATGGCGAAATCCCGCGCCAGCCACAGGGCGCCGCGCCAGGGCGGGCTCACAAGGGATCGGGCTCCAAGGCCTCGGCCAGGCTGTGGCCGAGCAACTCGCGCGCTTTGCGCGCCAGTTCGTCCAGGCCGAACGGCTTGGTCAGCAAATCCATGCCGGCGCCGAGGAAACCTTCGGCCGAAGTGGCGTTTTCCGCATAGCCGGTCATGAACAGGATGCGCAACTCGGGCCGCAGGGCGCGGGACGCCTCCGCCAGGCGACGGCCGTCGAGGCCTGGCAGGCCGATGTCGGTGATCAACAGGTCGATGCACTGGTCCGACTCGAGGATGTACAACCCGCCGGGTCCGTCTGCCGCTTCGAGGGTGCTGCAACCCAGGTCGTGCAACACCTCCACCACCAGGGCGCGCACCGCGGGCTCGTCCTCCACCACCAGCACCACGTCGCCGCTGGCCTCGCTGCCGGGCTGCTCCGTGCTCGGGGGCGTGGGGGTCGGCGTCGGCCCCAGGTGACGCGGCAGGTAGAGGCTGACCCGCGTGCCGATCCCGAGGCTCGAATCGATGTGGGTGCTGCCTTCGGATTGGCGGGCGAAGCCGTACACCATGGACAGCCCGAGCCCGGTGCCCTGGCCCAGCGGCTTGGTGGTGAAGAAGGGTTCGAAGGCGCGCTCGATCACCTCGCGGGGCATGCCGCTGCCCGTATCGGCCACGCTGATGCAGACATATTGGCCCGGCGGCATGGTCTGCCCGCCGACGTTCAGCGCGGCGCTCAGCGGCGCATTGCGGGTTTCGATGACCAGCCTGCCGCCTTCGGGCATGGCGTCGCGGGCATTGATCGCCAGGTTGAGCAAGGCGCTTTCCAACTGGTTGGCGTCGCAGCGAATCTGCCAGAGGTCCGGCGCGGTATGGAATTCCAGCGCGATCTTCTCGCCGATGGTGCGGTGCAGCAGCTCCTGGATGGAGGCGATCAACTGGTTGGCGTCCACCGGGCGCGGCGCCAGGGGTTGCCGGCGGGAGAAAGCCAGCAGACGGTTGGTCAAGGCGGCGGCGCGGCCGGCGGCAACCGTCGCGGCCTCGATGTAGCGTTCGAGGCCGTCGCTTCGGCCTGTGGCGAGGCGACGCTGCAAGAGATCCAGCGAACCGATGATGCCGGTGAGCAGGTTGTTGAAGTCATGGGCGATACCGCCGGTGAGCTGGCCGACCGCCTCCATTTTCTGCGACTGGCGCAGCGCCTCCTGGGCCGCCTCGCGGATCGCCGACTCGTTCTTCAGGTCCAGCAGCGCCTCCGCCAGCGCATCGGTGCGCTCGGCGACCTTGGCTTCGAGGGTTTCGTTGAGGCGCAGGAGCGCCTCCTCGGCCTCGATCTGCTCGGATACGTCGCTGCCCTCGACGAAAATCCCGGCGACGCTGCCGTCCACCTCCAGCACGGGTTGATAGACGAAATGCAGGTAGCGCTTCTCCAGCGGCGCGTCGGGGCGTCGTTGCAACAGGATCGGCACGTTGCGCCCGACGAAGGGCTCGCCGCTGGCATAGACCTCGTCGAGCCGTTCGAAGAAGCCCTGGCCGGCCACCTCGGGCAGGGCCTCGCGCACCGATTGACCGACCAGGTCGCGATGGCCCACCAGCTTGAGGTAGGCATCGTTGGTCAATTCGAAGATATGGTTCGGCCCGCGCAAGGCGCAGATGAAGCCGGGCGCCTGCTGGAACAGCGTGCGCAACCGGTCGCGTTCGGCGGTGCGCTGCTCCACTTCGGCGATCAGGCCGGCATTGGCCCGGCGCAGCGCCTCGGCCGCCTGCCGGCGCATTCTCACGATTTCAGCGAGCGTCTGCGCGCGCTGGCGCTCCGCCTGGTAGGCATCGACGCTGGCCAGGGAGGAGGCGATCTGCCCGGCGAGCAGCTCGATGAAGCCCAGGTAGCCGTCGTCGTGGGGACGGAACGGATTGAGCCCGGCGACGATGAAACCCAGCGGCCGGGCGTCGCCCTGACCGACGATGGGAATCACCGCGACCTTGCGGGGCGACCGTGCCCAGGCGCCGGTGGGCAACTCCGCGACGGGGCACAGGATGTCCCGCTCGAGAGCGCCCGCGCCGGCGAGGATGCGCTCCAGCGCCCAGTCCTCGCGTTCGTCGAGCCCGACGCGTTCGACTGCGTAGGGATGATCGGGGTCGATGCCGCTGGCGCATACGCGGTGAGCGACTTCCGATTGGTCGAAGACATAGGTCAGGGTGAAAGGCAGGTCGTAGGGGTTGCCTCCCAGCGCCTGCGCCACGGCGCGGAACAAGGCCTCCCGGGTATCGACGTCGGCCAGCGCGGTCGCCAGGTCCCGCAGCGACTCCAGGCGCCGTTCGCTGATCACCCGCTCGGTTTCCTCGGTCACCGCGCAGAACAGGCCCTCCACCTGGCCACCGTCCCCCAGCAGGGGACTGTAGGAAAAGGTGTGGTAGGTCTCCTCCGGGTAGCCCGCACGCTCCAGGATCAGCAACAAGGCGCGATCCCAGGTGGAAACGCCCTGTTCGTAGACGGTACGCACACGCGCCTCGACCGCGTCCCAGACTTCCGCCCAGAGCTCGCGCATCGGCATGCCGAGGGCGCCGGGGTGTTTCACCCCCAGGGTTGGCCGGTAGGCATCGTTATAGAAGACGCGGATGTCCGGCCCCCAGCCCAGCCACATGTCGAAACGCGAGCTGAGCAGGATGCGCAAGGCGAGCTTGAGCGATCCCGGCCAGTGTTGCGGAGGGCCGAGCGGAGTGGATGCCCAATCGTACCGACGCATCAGGTCGGCCATTTCGCTATCGCCGATGAAAGCCTCGGCAGCGACCAGCGACGAAGGGGAGGTCGGGGTCACAGAACAGTTCCTGTTCGAGATACGAGATACCAGTGGCTTTGCGAGCGTACCCGGGATTCAGCCGGGTCGACGTGGCGCGCCGCCCGCTCGCGTCGGTCCGTCCGTCAGTCGCGTCCTTCCAGCGCGGCCAGGCGCTCTTCCAGAGCGGCCAGGCGTGCCTCCAGTTCATCCAGGCGCGAGTCCGAGGCCGCGGAGCGCTCGCTGCGTTCGGCGGAAACCGGTCGCGCGGCCAGCAGCGCCTCCATGTCCGAGGGGTCCACCAGCAGCGGTACGTAGCGTTCCTCACGCTGGCCGGGTTGGCGCGGCAACTGCCTGGCCAACCCGCGGCTGGCCAGGCGCTCGAGGTTGTATTGGAGCTGCTCCGCATCTTCGAAGTCGTGCAGGCGGGCGCTTCGGGTGAGGAGTTCGGCGATGGTCTGGGGACCGCGCAACAGCAACAGGCCGAACAGGATCACCTGGGGCGTCACCAGCTCCAGGGCCTTGTCCGCGCGTTGCTCCCAGCGATCCGCGCGGCTGCCCATCACCAGGCGTGCCAGCCCCCTGGCCTCCAGGCTGCGCAGCCCCTGGCCGACCTGACCGGGCGTGAGGTTCATCAAGGGTTCGCGGCTGGTCTTCTGATTGCAGGCGGTGACCAGGGCATTCAAGGTCAGGGGATAGGCCTCGGGCGTGGTGGCCTGTTTTTCGATCAGGCACCCGAGAATCCGCGCCTCGCTGGCGGTCAGCGGGGCCGGGGCGTCCGGTTCGGAGGACATGGCAAACTCCCTGGAATGAAGAAAGGCTCTTAGCCTAGCCTGTACGACAGCCTTTTGTCATAACGGGGGCCGGTTTCTCGCCCGCCTGATGCGTTGCATCACAGCGAAACAGGCCGACCTTTCATCGGCCCGCGATCAAGATGAATGCTTTGCCGCCGATAGCGCCAAACATAGGGAGGACTTCGTCTGTCGAAGCCCTTGCAGGCGTCGAGTCGCCAGGAGGATTCACCCGTGGACATTTCCCGTATCGCCAATGCCGTCTCACAGGCCAGCGCCGCGACCGGCGCGGCCTTCAACAATGCCAGCAGCAACGCGAGCGCCTCCGACATATCCGGCGCGGGCGGCGCGGCGCTGGCGTCCGACGTGAAGGTCATGACCCTGAAGAAAGCCATCGATCTGCAGGCGCAGAGCGCGGTGGCGCTGATCCAGGCAATTCCGCAACCCTCGAGCAATCCGCCGCACCTGGGCAACAGCATCGACGTACGCGCCTGACCCTCCTTCAGGCGCCGATGCGGGCGCTCGCGGCCACCAGGGTCAGCAGCGCGGCCACGCCCAGCAAGGCGAAGGGCAGCCCGATCAGGTGGGCGACCAGGCCGATGAGCGCCGGCCCCGCGAGGATGCCGGCGTAGCCCAGGGTGGTGACGGCGGCGACGGCTTGATGGTCGGGCATCGCCTGTTGCCGGCCGATGGCCGAGTACAGCACCGGCACGATGTTCGAAGCCCCAAGCCCGACCAACGCGAACCCTGCCAGGGCCAGCGGCCAATAGGGCGCGAACACCGCCAGCGCCAGTCCGGCCGCGGAAAGCAGGCCTCCCACCACGAGCACGCGCTTGCCGCCCAGGGTTTGGACGATGCGATCGCCATACAGACGACCGAAGGTCATGGCGATGGCGAAGGAGGCGTAGCCGAGGCCGGCACGCGCCGCATCCAGATGCTTGTGGGCGGTCAGCAACACCGCGCTCCAGTCGAGAATCGCGCCCTCGGCGAGGAAGGCGATGAAAGTCAGCAGGCCGATGAACAGCACGATGCCATGGGGAATCGCGAAGCCCTTGGCCGCGCCGGACGCGGACGCCGGGCCGGCATCGGGCAGCAGGTGCCTGGCGCAGGCCAGGATCGCCACCACGATCAGCGCGCTGACCGCCAGCGCCGCTTCCAGGGGGGCGGCGCCAAGCCAGAGCAATAGACTGACGCCGCCGGCACCGGCGATGCCGCCGACGCTGAAGAGCCCGTGGAAACCCGACATCAGGGCGCGGCCATTGGCTTTTTCCACCTGCACCGCCTGGATGTTCACCGCCACATCGACCGTGCCCACCCCTGCACCGAAGAGAAACAGCGCCAGTCCCAGGGCGAAGGGCGCCTGCAGAAAGCCGAGCAGGGGGAGGGTGAGGCAGACGAGTGCCGCGGCGGCGACGATCAGGGCCCGACAACCCAGCCGCGGCGCGAGCGCCCCGGTGAGCGGCATGGTGATCAGCGAGCCGGCCCCCAGGCAAAGCAGGAGCAAGCCCAGGGCCGCGTCATCCAGCCCGGCGCGTTGCTTGGCATAAGGCACCAGGGGGGCCCAGGCCGACATGCCGAAGCCGGCGACGAAAAACGCGACACGGGTGGAAACCCGTGCCGCCAGGCCACCGGGAAGAGCAGGGGAACGCATCGTCATCGGGAATCTCGCCATCCGTGAGGGTCACAGCCGAATGCATGCTGACTCGCCAGCGCGCGGCAAGGTTCAAACCCGCGCCGGCGATGCGTTCACCGCCCGGGCCGACGGGCCGGCGCCCGCAGGGGCTGGCGCGGCGCAGCGCCCTTCCGTACCATCCGCCAGCGCCGCGGGGCCCTCCCGCGGCCAGCGGCTCCGCCGCGATTCGTTCCGTTCCTCACCGTCTCTCCGCCCGTGCCTGGCGCGCTCCCCGCGTGCGTGGCGGGCGGCGATAGCCTGTGGGCCGGCTTAGGCCCTTCCGTTTCCACCTCGTCGTCTCGCGCCCCCTTGGCCGCGAAGGAAAACCATGTACAGCCGTATGAAGTTCAGCCACAAGATTCTCTTCGCCGCCTCGCTGGTGGTCCTTATCGCCTTCGCCTGCTTCGTCCTGTTCAACGATTACCGACAACGGCAATCGGTGCGCGCCGATGTCGAGAGCAATTTGCAGGCGCTTGGCGATCTGAGCACGCGCAACATCCAGAACTGGCTGGATGGGCGCATCCACCTGCTGGAAGCCCTGGCCCAGCAAATCGAGCGTCAGGGCAGCGAAGCCGACGCCTTGGGCCGGTCGGTCGGCATGCCGGTCTATGCCGGCAGCTTCCAACTGCGCTATTTCGGTGGCCAGGACGGCGTGATGTTTTCGGTTCCGGCCGGCAACCGCCCCAGCGACTACGACCCGCGCACGCGGGGCTGGTACCAGGCCGCGCTGAAAGCCCAGGCGACCATCCTTACCGAGCCCTACATCGCGGCGTCCTCGGGCAAGCTGGTGATCACCATCGCCACGCCGGCAAGGGCTGCGCAAGGGTTACTCGGCGTGGCGGGCGCGGACATGGAACTGGACGCCATCACCTCGATCATCAATTCGCTGAACTTCGAGGGCCACGGCCATGCGTTCCTGGTGGACGCCAACGGCAAGGTCCTGCTGCACCCGGATGCGAGCGCCTTGCTGAAACCCCTGGCCCAGCTCTATCCGGCCGGGCATGCCCCGCGCATCGCCAAGGGCGTGCAGGAAGTGGAGACCGCCGACGGCGTGCAGTTCGTGTCCTTCACCCCGGTCACCGGGGTGCCTTCGGCCAACTGGTACGTGGGTCTGGTGCTCGATCAGGACACC
>NZ_JANZKU010000084.1 GCF_025642785.1 Pseudomonas sp. RIT-PI-AD | reverse complement strand
CGGGTATTACCCACCACCTGATGCACGAAACGGCCCGGATGCTCGATCTTCGCCGTGTTGCCCCACGCCTTGTAAGTGGCCGACCAGACGATATGTCCGCTGGCATCCGTCAGTTCACGCGGTGTGCCCAGGTGGTCGGTGTGGAAGTACAGGATTTCCGCCGTGCCCTGCGCCGATTCTTTCTGGGCCTCAGCTACATA
>NZ_JANZKU010000083.1 GCF_025642785.1 Pseudomonas sp. RIT-PI-AD | reverse complement strand
GACCCGCCCAGCACCACGGCCATCGACGACGGCCAGTTCAGCCACTCGATCAGGCTCGACGCGGTGAGCGACAGCCCGCCGCAGATCAACGACTCCAGGACGATGCGAGTCCAGCGTTTTTCCTGCCCGTCGTAGAGAACGCGCAGGATGGCGATGGCACTGGCCATGACTGCTCCCTGCCAAGTGGCGCTGGTGGTAAAGGCGAGCCAAACGGATGCCCA
>NZ_JANZKU010000082.1 GCF_025642785.1 Pseudomonas sp. RIT-PI-AD | reverse complement strand
CATGTCGTTGAGGTCCAGGATGAATCGGCGCAGGGCACTTCGGAAATCCTGTACTTCCACACCGACCACCTGGGCACGCCGCGTGAACTGACGGATGTCAGCGGACATATCGTCTGGTCGGCCACCTACAAGGCCTGGGGCAACACGGCGAAGATCGAGCATCCAGGCCGTTTCGTGCATCAGGTGGTGGGTAATACCCTGGTCGAGCGTTGGCAGGAGCAGAGCGATT
>NZ_JANZKU010000081.1 GCF_025642785.1 Pseudomonas sp. RIT-PI-AD | reverse complement strand
ACTGTGGATGCGCTCGACGAAGTGGTTGAAGGCCCGCGCTAGTTCGCCGAACTCGTCCTTCGACTGCAACTGCAGGCGCTTGGTCAGGTCGCCGTCACCCTGGGCGATGTCTTCCATGGCCCGGCTCATCTGGTGCAGCGGCTGGAGCAGCACGCGGATCAGCATGCCCAGCAACAGGATGATCAGCACCACCGCGATCAGCGTGGCGATCACCGCCGAGGTGCGGAATTCGCTGAGCATCGAGTAGGC
>NZ_JANZKU010000080.1 GCF_025642785.1 Pseudomonas sp. RIT-PI-AD | reverse complement strand
ACATACAAGCACTGAGCGCTGCCCGTAAGCTCAAGACGCTTCCGGCGAGCGGCCAAAGGTCACTGTGGGCTGGTGGTTGCCTCATCTGGCAAGGGCCGATTGCCTTGCCCACAGGGGCTGGCAGCCTAAATTGTGGAATCCTTGTCCCTCTTGTTGTTCACCAGCCACAGTCACCTTGAGCGATAGCCGCTAGTGAGCGACTCGCCCTCTCTGCATAGTCTCCACCCGGATCCTGTGTATTGGGGCGCGCTATTTCTGCCGCATCGCC
>NZ_JANZKU010000008.1 GCF_025642785.1 Pseudomonas sp. RIT-PI-AD | reverse complement strand
ACCTCCAAGTAGGGTGGATAACGCGCAGCTTATCCACCGCCCGGGCGCCTAAGCCGCCGGGCCATCCCTGGTTCGCCCGGGCAACCGCTGCTGTGGATACGAACACGCGCAGCGCTATCGCGCCCGAATGCTCTTCAACCACTCGCGTGCCGGGGCCTACGCCCTAGGGCAGCAGCTTTTCCAACCCATCCAGCAGCTGTTGCAGGGCGCCCTGGTTGGCGCGCACCACGCCGAGGGCGGATTCGGCCATGCGGGCGGCCTGGCGCGGGTCGTGCCACAGCCGATCCAGCGCAACGGCCAGGGCGGGAGCGTCGGCGGCTTCCACCAGGGCGCCGGCCGAACGCAACAGGGCGGCGATTTCGAGGAAGTTGAACAGGTGCGGCCCGCTGAGGACCGGCTTGCCGAGGGCCGCCGGCTCCAGCAGGTTGTGGCCACCGCTGGGGATGAGGCTGCCGCCGACGAAGGCGAGATCGGCCAACCCATAGAGAAACAGCAACTCGCCCATGGTGTCGCCGAGCAGGACGCCGGTCTCCGCCGTCGGCGCCTCGCCGGTGGAGCGGCGCAGGGTGGCGAACCCCTGTTGCCGGCACAGCTCGAAGGTCGAGGCGAAGCGTTCCGGATGGCGCGGCACCAGGATCAGCAAGGCGTCCGGCCGGCGCTCGCGCAAACGCCGATGGGCGTCGAGGACCACCTCGTCCTCGCCCGCGTGGGTGCTGGCGGCGATCCATACCGGACGTTGCGTCGCCGCCCACTCCCCGCGCAGCCGCGCGGCACGGGCGACCAGGTCGGCATCGACGCGCAGGTCGAACTTGATCGAGCCGGTCACCGCCACGCAGGCGGGCCGGGCACCCAGCGCGCGGAAGCGCTCCGCCTCGGCCTCGCTTTGCGCGGCGATCAGGCTCAACTCGCCCAGCATCGGCGCGGTGAGGCGATGCAGGCGCCCATAGCCACGGGCGGAGCGTGCCGACAGGCGCGCATTGGCCAGGGCCACGGGAATGCCGCGCCGGGCGCACTGGTGGATGTGATTAGGCCAGAGTTCGGTCTCCATGATCACCGCCAGGCGGGGCCGCACCCGTTCGAGAAAGCGCGCCGAGGCCCAGGGCAGGTCATAGGGCAGGTAGCAGTGCTGCACGCTGTCGCCGAGCGACGCGCGAATACGCTCGGAACCGGTCGGGGTCATGCAGGTGACGGTGATCGGCAGGTGCGGATGCTTCGCCTGCAAGGCCCGGATCATCGGCACGGCGGCGATGCTCTCGCCCACCGAGACCGCGTGGACCCAGATGCCGCCCGGGGCGAACGCCGGCAGGCCGAAGGCGAAGCGCTCGCCCAGGCGCCGCGCATAGGCCGGGGCCTTCCAGGCGCGCCAGGCCAGGCGCAGCAGGATCAGCGGGAGGGCGAGGTGGAACAGCAGGGTATAGAGGGTCCGGTTCATGGGGCGGCAGGGTAGCAAAAAACCTCGGCGCCCGGCCGGCGCGGGTTCCGAAAGCCCGCTCATCGCGGTCCTTCCGCCAGGCCAGCCGATGTCGCGGGGCAAAGATCGTTAGAATGCGTGGTTTCGACCGCGGAGGAACCGCATGAGCGGCTATCTGTACCTCGCTATCGCCATCGGCGCCGAAGTGGTGGCGACCACGTCCATGAAAGCCATCGACGGCCTGCAAAAACCCCTGCCCCTGGCCTTGGTGATCGGCGGCTACGCCATCGCCTTCTGGATGCTCACCCTGGTGGTGAGGACCATTCCGGTAGGGGTCGCCTATGCCATCTGGGCGGGGCTGGGCATCGTCCTGGTGAGCATCGCCGCCTACCTCCTCTACGGGCAGAAGCTCGACCTGCCGGCGGTGTTCGGCATGGGCCTGATCGTCGCCGGCGTGGTGGTGATCCGCCTGTTCTCGGCCAGCACCGGCCACTGAACCGCCGCACCGGGGGCCGCCCTGCGGCGGGAGGCCACGGCCGCCGTCGTGGCGCGCGGGTTATACTCCGGGCCTGTTTTTCCCACGAGTGCAGTCCATGCTCACTTCCCTCTCCACCGACGTGCTGATCGTCGGCGGCGGCATCGCCGGACTCTGGCTGAACGCCCGCCTGCGCCGGGATGGCTACTCGACCCTGCTGGTGGAAAACGCCGCGCTCGGCGGCGGGCAAAGCCTGAAATCCCAGGGCATCATCCACGGCGGCACCAAGTACGCCCTGCAGGGCGTGCTCACCGGGTCTTCCGAGGCCATCGCCGAGATGCCGCGCCGCTGGCGCGATGCCCATGCAGGATACGGCGACCTGGACCTGAGCGGCGTCCGCCTGCTCTCCGAGGCCCATTACCTGTGGTCGCCCGGCACCCTGGCCGGCAACCTCACCAGCTTCTTCGCCAGCAAGGCGATGCGCGGCCGGGTCGACCCGGTAAAAGGCGCCGAGCTGCCGCCGGCGTTGCAGGACCCGCGCTTCAAGGGCAAGGTCTATCGCCTCGCCGAGCTGGTGTTCGACGTGCCCAGCCTGATCGCACGCCTGGCGGACCTGGCGGGCGACAGCCTGCTGGCCGCCCGGCGCATCGAACCGCTGCGCGACGGAGACGAACTGGTCGGGCTGCGGGTCGACGAGCGCGACATCCGCGCCCAACGCATCGTGCTCAGCGCCGGCGCCGGCAATGCCGCGCTGCTCGCCGCCCTCGGCGTGGAGCGCCCGGCGCAGCAGCTGCGGCCGCTGCACATGGTGCTGGCCAAGGGGCCAGCGCTGAAACCGCTGTACGCCCATTGCATGGGCGCCGGACCCAAGCCGCGGATTACCGTGACCAGCCACCCGGCCGCCGACGGCGAGTGGGTCTGGTACCTGGGCGGCGATCTCGCCGAGGCCGAGGGCGTGGCCCGCGACGAAGCGGCGCAGATCGACGCGGCGCGCCGCGAGGTCGGCGAACTGATGCCCTGGATCGATCAGTCCAGGACCCGTTGGGCGACCCTGCGGGTGGATCGCGCCGAGCCCCTGCAAAGCGGGCTCGTCCGCCCGGACAACGCGTTTCTCGCCGAGCAGGATCGCCTGCTGGTGGGCTGGCCGACCAAGCTGGCCCTGGCGCCGGACTTCGCCGACCGGGTGCTGGCCGCGTTGCGGCGCGACGCCATCCGCCCCAGCGCGCCGCCACCGCCGGCCGGGCTGCCGCGCCCTGCCCTGGCCCGCCCCATCTGGGAGGAATGGCTGGCATGAAGAGCCTGCACGATCTGCATCGCCCCCTGGGCGCCACCGGCCTCCAGGTCTCCCCCCTCGGCCTGGGGACGGTCAAGCTGGGCCGCGACCAGGGGGTCAAGTACCCCCAGGGCTTCAGCATCCCCGACGACTTCACCGCGCGGCAGTTGCTCGGCCTGGCGCGGGAGCTGGGGATCAACCTGATCGACACGGCACCGGCCTACGGGCGCAGCGAGGAGCGCCTCGGCCCGTTGCTGCGCGGCCAGCGCGACGACTGGGTGATCGTCAGCAAGGTCGGCGAGGAATTCGAGCTCGGCGAGTCACGCTTCGACTTTTCCCCGGCGCATGCCCGGCGCTCCCTGGAGCGCAGCCTGCGGCACCTGGAAACCGATCGGATCGACCTGCTGCTGGTGCACTCCAACGGCGACGACCTGGCGATCCTGCGCGACAGCGGCGTCTACGAGACCCTCGCGGAGTTCAAGCGCGAGGGCAAGATCCGCGCCTTCGGTCTGTCCGGGAAGACCGTCGAGGGCGGCCTGTTGGCCCTGGAGCACGGCGACTGTGCGATGGTCACCTACAACCTCGCCGCGCGCGGCGAACGGCCGGTGCTGGACTACGCCGCCGCACACGGCAAGGGTCTCCTGGTCAAGAAGGCCCTGGCCAGCGGGCATGCCTGCCTGGGCACGGGCATCGATCCGGTACGCGCCAGCTTCGAGCTGATCTTCGCCCATCCTGGCGTCACCAGCGCCATCGTGGGTACCATCGATCCGCTGCACCTGGCCCACAATGTCGCGGTGGCGGCGGAAACCCTGCGTAGCCCGGGCTAGCCGAGCGGCCCCCGCAGGCGCCACCCTGGCTCGATACGCCCCACAGGAACCCCATCGCGCGCAGCCGACACCGTCCGCGCGACCGATGAACAGCAAGGAGCCGCCATGCCCCGCACCCTCGTCCGCAAGAACCCGGGGTCGTTCAAGACCTTGCCGCTCAGGGTGGAAGCCGGCCCGGAAGGCCTGATCTACAAGAGCGTCGGCCTGCCGCTGAACTTCGCCCAGACCCTGGAGCGCCGCCGGCCGGTGCAGGTCGCCGACCCGCAACGCTTCACCCTCGAACTGGCCAACCTCGGCGTCTCGGTGCGCCTCACCCTCTCCTGGCAAGGCCGCGACTATTGGTTGCTGGTGCGCCAGCAGCGCCCGGACCGGGGCGACACCGTGCTCAAGCTGATCTCCGGCTACGTGCCGGCCCACGAGCTGAATTTGCCCTTGCTCACCGCTATCCAGGAGGTCGCCGAGGAATGCCTGCTGGAGACCGCCGAAGGCTGGCTGGCCGGGCGCTTCGGCGACACCTGGCTGCCCACGCCTTACCAGGCCAGCCTGCATTACCGCGACGCCGTGCATTTCCGCCTCACCCCGCGCTCCGGCGCCGCGCGGCCGGTGCAGAGCGGCAGCCTGACCCTGCTGGAGCGGCCGCACGCCTACGTCCACCTGCCCACCGCCTCGCTGCAACTGGTCTACGACCTGAGCCTGGTCCTGCCCAAGGAAACCCGTCGCCTCAGCCTGTTCCACGTCGACGAAAAGCTCGAAGACGGCCAACTGGTGGCGCGATTGGACCGGCGCCGACCGGACCTCTATCTCCTGCAACTGGACGGCGGGCGCCCCACCGGCGGCCTGTTCGTGCTGCGCCACGGCGAGCTGGCGCCGACGTCGACCCGCGGCCTGTGGCTGTCGGAAAGCTTCGCCGAGCAGGAGGGATGGGTGGTGCAGGACGAGCGCATCCGCTGGAAGGACTGGCTCGCCCGGAGCGGCGCGAGTGACGCGGCGCCGGCCAGGACGCTGCCCTGAGGGGAGCCGCCACGCATAGGCGCAGCGGGCCCGCCGACCAGGGCGGGCGAAGGACGGGCCGCCGTTACTGGCGGCGGATCTTCTCGACGATGGCCGTCGTCGAACTGTTTTCCACCAGGCCGAGCACGCGCACCTCGCCGCCATAGGCCTTGACGATATCCGCGCCGACCACCTGGTCGATGCCGTAGTCGCCGCCCTTGACCAGCACGTCCGGCTTCACCTCGGCCAGCAGGTTGACCGGCGTGTCCTCGCTGAAGCTCACCACCCAGTCCACCGCGCCGAGCCCGGCGAGCACCGCCATGCGCCGGTCGATGGAATTGATCGGCCGGCCCGGCCCCTTGAGGCGGCTGACCGAGGCGTCGTCGTTGACCGCCAGCACCAGGCGATCGCCCTGGGCCCGCGCCTGCTCCAGGTAGGTCACGTGGCCGGCGTGGAGGATGTCGAAGCAGCCGTTGGTGAAGACGATCTTCTCGCCGTGGGCGCGGGCGTCGTCGATGGCCACCAGCAATTGCTCCAGGCTGAGCACGCCGCGCTCCGAACCCTCCTCGCGCTGCACCGCGCGGCGCAGCTCCGGTGCGCTGATCGCCGCGGTGCCGAGCTTGCCGACCACGATGCCGGCCGCCAGGTTGGCCAGCGCCACCGCGTGGGGCAGTTCGGCACCGGCGGCGAGGCTGGCGGCCAGGGTGGAGATCACCGTATCGCCGGCGCCGGTCACGTCGAACACCTCGCGGGCGCGCGCCGGCAGGTGCAGCGGCGGATGCTCGGGGCGCAACAGGGTCATGCCGTGCTCGCCACGGGTCACCAGCAGCGCCTCCAGCTCCAGCTCGCTCATCAGCGCGGCGCCCTTGGCCACCAGTTCGGCTTCGTCGGCGCAACGCCCGACGATGGTCTCGAACTCGCTGAGGTTGGGGGTGAGCAGGCTGGCGCCGCGGTAGATGGAAAAATCCTTGCCCTTGGGGTCGGCCAGCACCGGAATGCCGCGCGCCCGCGCCGCCTGCACCAGGGCCTGGTGGTTCTTCAGCGCGCCCTTGCCGTAGTCGGACAACACCAGCACGCGGATGCCGGCGAGCAAGTCGCTCACCTCGGCGACCAGGGCCTCGGCGTCGGTGGCGAAGGGTTCCTCGAAGTCGATGCGCAGGAGTTGCTGGTGGCGGCTCATGACCCGCAGCTTGACGATGGTCGGCTGCCCAGCGATGCGCTGGAAGCGCGCCTTGACCCCGGCGGCGGCCAGGCTGTCGCCCAGGCTCTCGGCCGCCTCGTCGACGCCGGTGACCCCGACCAGGGTAGCGGGGGCGCCGAGGGCCGCGATGTTCAGCGCGACGTTGGCGGCACCGCCCGGGCGGTCCTCGATCTGTTCGACCTTGACCACCGGTACCGGGGCCTCGGGGGATATCCGCGAGGTGCCGCCATGCCAGTAACGGTCGAGCATGACATCGCCCACCACCAACACGGGCGCTTGATCGTAACGGGGCATGGTCAGCTTCATGGTGACTCCGGAGGCGGCAAAAACGCCGCGAATAATAGCATTTCGAGTATGGCCGCCGTCTCGCCGAGCGCCATGTCGGATGACCGAAGCCGGCTGGCCCCACCACCGGGGCCTGCAAAGGAGGACGAACGAGGCACAGGAACAGGCAGCCGGGAGGGACGAACGGGCCTGCCGAGCGCTTCGCCAGGCAGCCGGGATGCCGCTGGCCCGGCTAGGTCAGTTCGCGCACCCAGAACAGTTCGTGGCGGCGTACGGCCTTGCGGAAGAATTCGTCTTCGCCGCTGGCGGGCCAGCGGCGGCCCGCCAGCCAACGCTGCAGTTGGCGACGCAGGCGCTTCTTCGCCGGCAGGGGCACCCGCAGGTCGTGCTGCATCGCCAAGGCCATCGCCTTGTCCAGGCGCAGGGCGGCGTCCAGGCAAGGGCTCCACAGGCGATCCGCCGGCAGGGCTTCCAGCGCCGGCGGCAGGGCCACACCGCCCTCCGCCGGCCCCATCGGCCAGCGGTCGTTGTCGTGCAGGTGGTTGGCGTAGAGCAGCAGGGTGTGCGGCTGCCAGGCACTGAGCAGGATCGCCTCCAGCAGCGCCTGGGTGGCGGCGACGTGATCGCCGTGGGGGTCCAGTTGCGGGTGAGGGGTGACCACCACCTCGGGGCGCTGCCGCTCCAGCAATGCGGCCAGGTCGGCCACCAGGTTGTTCCAGGTCGGCTGGCCGTCGACGTCGCCGGGCAAGGGCAGCGGGTTGTGCCGCCGTGCGTCGCGGATGTCCGTCCGTTCGGCTTCACGCGAGGCGAAGGCGCGCGTCGGTTCGGCGGCCATCGCCGGCAGTTGCAGGCAGTAGTAGCCGAGCTGCACGCAGCGGCTCTGCGGCACGCCGCCCCACAGGGGGATCGCCAGGCTGTCCCAGGTGCGCAGGCGACCTTTCAGGCGCGCCGCTTGCACCGGGTCGAGGCCCAGCCGCCGGTAATGCTGCGCTTCGATCTCGCCCTGGGTCAGGGTCACCAGGCTGGCCTCCGCGCACTGGCTGTAGAGGCCGAAGGCCGCCAGTTCCGCGTCGTCGGCGTGGGGCGCGACCACCAGCACGCGCGCCTGACGGTAATCCGGGTTGCGCATGGCGTACAGGGTCGCCTGGCTGGCAAGGCGGCAGAAGCGCCCACGCAGGCGCAGTTCGCCGGCGGCCAGGGCGGCCTGCTGCCCGGACAGGTTGAGGTAGCGCTGCCCGTCGACGCCGCGCTCGAAATCCTGGCGGTCGTCGCCGATCCACACCTGGGGATCGCGCCAGCGGCCGAGCCAGTCGGCGGTCAGTCGCACCTGCAGGATCAGGGTATCGGCCTCGCCGCAGTCGCCTTCGAGCCTGAGGGTGCCGCCCTCTATGCGCGCGGCGAAGGTCGGGGTGTCGGCGGGGAAGGCATGGCGATAGTCGTCGCCGGGGGCGTAGAACAGATGGTCGGCGAACCAGGCCTCGTGGGCGACGAACCCCAGCAGCAGCCCCAGCGGCAGCAGCCACCAGGCCAGCAATACGGCGAGCAGCGCCAACAGCGCCAGGCCGATCGACAGGGCCAGGCGCTTGTGCCGGCGGTGACGTTTCAACAGGTCCTGCTTGCGGCTCATGGGCACCTCGGGGCGGCTGTCAGGCCTGGTAGACCGCTACGCGCTGACACCAGCGGTCCTTGTATTCGCGGTCGGCGCGGCCGAAGGAGTAGCGCAGCGGCTTGCCCAGGGCGCGGGCCTCGGCCCAGGCATCCTGGGTATTGATGAAGCTGAGCACGCTGCCGGGGCTGAACGCGCGGTTCTGCGGGTCGACGCCGCCGTTGATGTATTCCAGGCTAATCCATTTCGGCGCCTCGACCCGATACAGCACCTGGATCGCCACCGGTTCGTCGTTGAGGTAGATCAGCGAGCCGGTCATGAACTCGCGCAACAAGGCGAAGACCTCGGCGAGATGGGCCTTGCCGGTGGCCTCGAAGTTCCAGCGACGGCGGAACAGGTCGGCGTAGATCGCCGCCTGTTCATCGGGACTGAGCTCGAGCATCGGCCGGACGACGCCGCCGGCCTCCTCCAGCAGGCGGTGTTCGCGCCGCTGGTTGTAGCGGAATTTCTTGCTGTAGTCCTCTGGCAGGCGCGCCAGGGCGAGGCCTTCGGGTTGCTCGCGCAGGGTGCTGACGGTTGCCGCGTTGAGCGCCGACACGTAGCGCATCTTCAGGCGCACCGGGACCCGCGCGGTCTCGGCCACCGGCAGGATCGCCTCGGCGTTGCCCAGGTCGAACAGGCCGCGTTTGCCGCGACGCTTGAGCACATCCTTGGACAGCGCCAGGTGCCGGCCCCAGGTGGGCACCGCCGCCTGTACTTCGCCGTCGCGGACCCAGCCGAGGTAGCGCACCGGGATACCGGCGAGCCCGGCCAGGCGTTCGACCACCTGCGGATGGGTGGCGACGCTGCCGCCGAACCTCGCCCAGGCCTCGGCATAGGCGCGCGCATCCAGGGTCGTCCAGCCTCGCTCGTACCAGGCCCGCAGCAGACGCGGAATCAAACGCCCTGCTCCAGGCCGACGCCTTCGCGGACGTGCTCGAACTGCCGGGCGTGGAGCCGCGCGTAGTAGCCGTTGAGCGCCAGCAGGTCGCCGTGGGTGCCGCGCTCGACGATGCGCCCGTGGTCCATGACCAGGATCAGGTCGGCGCGCTCGATGGTGGACAGGCGGTGGGCGATGACCAGCGTGGTGCGGCCCCGCATCACCTGGTCGAGGGCGGCCTGGATGTGCCGCTCGGACTCGGTGTCGAGCGCCGAGGTGGCTTCGTCGAGGACCAGCAGCGGGGCGTCCTTGAGCAACGCGCGGGCGATCGCCAGGCGCTGCCGCTGGCCGCCGGAGAGCAGTACGCCGTTCTCCCCGACCAGGGTGTCGTAGCCCTTCGGCAGGCGCTCGATGAACTCGTCGGCGTAGGCCGCCGCGGTGGCGCGGCGCACGGCTTCCTCGGGGGCGCCGGCGAGGTCGCCGTAGGCGATGTTATTGGTCACGGTGTCGTTGAACAGGGTGACGTGCTGGGTCACCAGGGCGATGTGCCGGCGCAGGTTGCGCAAGGTGAAATCCTGCACCTCGACGTCGTCCAGCAGGATCTGCCCGGTGTCGTGGCGGTAGAAACGCGGGATCAGGTTGGCCAGGGTCGACTTGCCGCTGCCCGAGCGGCCGACCAGGGCGACCATCTGCCCCGGCTCGGCGACGAAGGAGATGTTTTCCAGCACCGCTTTCTCGGCGCCGGGGTAGCGGAACGTCAGGTCGCGCACTTCCAGGCGGCCGTTGAGGGCCTCGCGCTCCACCTGGCCGTGGTCCGGCTCGGCCTCGCTGTCCAGTTGCTCGAAGATGCTCTCCGCGCCGGCCAGGCCCTTCTGGATGGTGGCGCTGACTTCGGACAACTGGCGGATCGGCTTGGGCAACAGGCCGGCGGCGGTGATGTAGGCGATCAGTTCGCCCGGCGTGGCGTCGCCGCGCAGGTAGAGGACGAAGTACATCAACACCGCCATGCCGATGTAGATCACCAGTTGCAGCATCGGCGTGTAGATCGACTGGGTGCGGGTCATGCTCAGGCTGCGGTTCATGTTGTCCGCGCTGGCGTCGTGGAAACGCCGTTGCTCGTAGCCCTCGCCGCCGAAGCTGCGCACCACCCGGTAACCCTGGATGGCCTCGGAGGCGACGTGGGTGACGTCGCCCATGGCCACCTGGATCTTCTTGCTCTGCTTGCGGAATTTCTTGCTGGCGCTGGTCACCATGATCGCCACCACCGGCAGGATCGCCAGCATCACCAGGGTCAGCCGCCAGTTCATCAGTAGCAGGTAGCCGAACAGGAAGATCACCGTCATGCCCTCGCGGATCACCACCTTGATGGCATCGGTCGCGGCGCCGGTGACCATGGTCACGTTGTAGGTGATCCGCGAGATCAGGTGGCCGGAGTTGGTGCCGTCGAAATAGCCGTTGGGCAGGGTCAGCATGTTGTCGAACAGCTCGCAGCGCAGGTCATGCACCACGCCACGGGCGACCTTGGCGAGATAATAGTTACCGAGAAATGATCCTATGCCCTGGTAGAGGGCAATGAGTACAATCAGCAGCGGCACGCCGAGCACCAAGGGTATTCCGAGCAGCAGCGCCCCTTTCGGCTGCTGCAGGCCATCCAGGAAATACTTCAACATGTCGGCCAGCATCGGCTGGCTGGAAGCGAACAGCAGGAAGCCCAGGATACTGATGGCGAAAGCGCCCCAGTAGGGAAGCACGTATTTCAGCAATCTCAGGTAGATTTTCAAACTGGACTGCTGGGCGGAATTGGCCATTCGGCGAGCCTCGTACGACTGGCTAGAGAGACAAGATGCGGATTGTAACAGCGAACGAATTACAAATTTGGCTGAGCCAGGGGGAGCTGCTGGAAAAAGACAGCTTCGGTCCCAAGGTGGTGAAGCTGGCCAGCGGTGAGCTGTTGAAGATCTTCCGCGCGCGCGGCAATCGCCTGCTCAACCGCTTGCGCCCGGCCGCGCGGCGCTTCCAGCACCACGCCGAACGCCTGCAGGGCCTCGGCATCCATACCCCGCACATCGTCGACTGCTATTGGCTGGACCGCGAGCAAGCGGTCAGCGCCTGCCTCTATCGGCCGCTGGTGGGACAGCCGCTGGACAGCCTCTACCGTCAGTCGCGCAGCGCCTTCGATTCGCAGTTGCCGGCGCTGGCGCGCTACATCCTCGAATTGCACCGGCGCGGGATCTATTTCCGCTCGCTGCACCTGGGCAACATCCTGCTGACCCCTGAAGGCGAATTCGGCCTGATCGACTTCCTCGACATGCGCTTCAAGGGCCGCCCCCTGGGGCGGACCCTGGTGCAGCGCAACTTCGAGCACCTGCGCAACTACCTGCACCGGCGCAAGGTCGAGGACTTCCCCTGGGACAGGCTGATGGACTGCTATACGGAAGCGAGCAGTTCGTCGAGCTGATCCAGCCCGATCTTCGGCACCAGGGTCGCCGGCAGGCGGCTCTCGCCGGACAGGTTGTAGACCTGGAACGCCGGGTTGATCACCCGTCGCGCCATCAACTCGAAGCTGGGCAGGATGTAGCCGCCGTAGTCGTCGTCGAGGCGACTGTTCAACGCCTGCTCGCCCTGCTCGTAGAAGCGCCCCGGGTGGGCGTTGAGATCGAAGCCCACCAAGAAGACCTTGTCGAAGCCCAGGTGATAGGCCATTTGCAGGCCCGCATAGGGAATGGTGCGGCCGCCGAAATACCCCTTGGACATGTCGCGGCTGAAACCGATGCGGTTGGGCTTCTGCCGTAACAGCGAGAAGCCGCACTCGATATCCGGGTCGTTGCGGACGCTCCAGGAGTAGCGGCGGTTGGACAAGGGCTCGCCTTCCAGCGGCCGGTTGACCCGCTGCATCAGGTAGACCGACTGGCCTTCCACGCTGTCCGGCGCCATTTCCAGCAAGGTCTTCAAGGCGTCGTAGCCGAATGCCGCCTGCTGCGCCCAGGCGACGCCCTGCACCGCCAGCGGCAAGCGCGCGCTGACGAAGCCGGCGTCGTCGCAGAGGTAGAACAGGGGATGGATGTCGTGCTCGACGAACCGCACGATGGAACCGTTCACCGCGAACATCGGCAGGTGCCGGTAGCGCTCCAGCGGGAAGGCCCCGGCGGAGGGGCCGGAGGCGAAGATCACCACCGGTCCGGAGTGACTGCCGCGCATCCGGGCGAAATGCCGGTCGCTGTCGAGAAACGCCTGCAAGCGCTGCCGCAGCGCCGCCTGGGTGATCTGTTCAAGCATGATTGCCGCCCACCTCCCGAGCCTCGTCGGCCCTGCGCGCCTGGCGGCGAATGCTCAGCCAGGCCAATACCAGGAACAGCGGCAGCCAGGTGCAGAACCACTCTTCCCGTGGCTTGACCCAGGGGCCGACGCCGTCGGTGAGCATCGCCAGCCCGGCGAAGCACAGCAGGGCGCACAGCGCGCGCGCCTCCACCTCGGCATGGGCGCGCCAGGTGCGCCAGAACGCCATGAGCTGCATCGCCAACCACAGCGCCAGGCCGACCGCGCCCAAGCGGATGGCGATGTGCAGGTAGACGTTGTGCGCATGTTCGAATGCGATCATGTCCGGCCCCACCTTGAGCACGTAGCCGCTGGCGAAACCGATACCCTGCAGCGGATGCCGGAGGAATTCCAGCCAGGCCTGGTCGGACAGTTCCGGGCGAAACGAGAGGCCCCGTTGCAGCATGAAGTCCGGCCACATCCAGAAGGCGAACAGGCCCAGCGCGGAGAACAGCGCGACGCCCACGCCGGCGCGGGTATCGCGCCACCACAGCGGCGTCAGCAGCACGGTGATGGCCGCCGCCAGCCAAGGGCCCTTGGACTGACACATGACCAGGAACCCCAGGTAGCCACAGCCGGCCAGGCACCAGGCCCAAGTGCGCAACGCGGCCGGCAGATGGCGGCGCAGGCCCGCCAGCAACACCGCCAGGGCGGTGAACACCTGGGCGCCGAGGATCGGGTGGTTGAGCAGGCCGGTGCCGACCACCCGGTCGCGCCAGCCGTGCTCCTGCCAGCCGTAGAAATAACCCAGCGCGACCCAGGCGCAGAGCCCGTTGAGCAGGCAGGCCAGGGCCAGGGTTCGCCAGAACAACGCCGGCGCCAGGCAGCCGAGGGCGATCACCGCGTTGGCGGCGAGCAGTACATAGGGGAATATCTTGGTCTCGTCGCCGGCTATGTCCGCCGGGCTCCAAAACCAGCTCAGCGCCGACCAGCCGGTGAACAGCAGCAGGAGGATGGCCAACGGCTGGCGCCAGGCGCGGCGCAGGGAGGCATGGCGGACCAACGCGATCACGCCGGGCAGCCAGAACAGCGCCATCAATCCCTGGTGATAATGCTTGCTGGACGGCAGCAACGGCATCCCGACCAGCCACCAGAGCAGCCCGGCGGCCAGCCACAGGGCCAGCCAATCGCGACCCGCAGCCGATGCGGCGCCCTGGATGGGTAACTCCTGGCCCGTTCGGCGCGTGTCCAGGGATGGCGACAATACCGCTTGATTCAACTCAACTCGCTCCAATAGCGGATTCGGCTCCACCCGCGCGTGAGCGCCTTGCGGAATTTCAGTTTGGGACGGCGGCTGACCGCCTCGATGTCGCTCATGTCGTTCAACCGCTGGTTGGCCAGCACCGGCTTGACCATGAAGGTCGCCACCTGCGGTTGCAGGACTTCCGAGTAGTACCAATCCAGCGGCAGGCCAGAGGCCGCCGCCTCATCGAGAATCCGCGAATAGAGGCGCTCGCTGACCAGGTAGGCATGGGCCAGCCTGACCCGCGACACGCGCGCCAGGTTGGCGGAGACGGCCGTCTTGCGACCGCCTTTCTTCTTCAGGGTGCCGCCGAGGTAGAGCAGGTCCCAGTCCTGCCCGCGCAGCTGCCGCTCGACCCGGTTCAGCACCGGCAGCGTGTAGGACTCGAACACACAGTCGTCTTCGAGGATCAGCACATGGGGCCAGCCCTGTCGTTGCGCGTGGCGCAAGGCGTCCAGGTGGCTCTGCATGCAACCCCAGGTGGCGCGCACCTTGCTCGCCAGGCCCGGGCTTTCGCCGTCGGTACGCCGCAGGAAGGCGTGGAGTTCGACCAGTTCCGGACGCTGCAGGATGTCCAGGTCCGGGCGGATCGCCGAGAGCCGCTCGGCGCCCTGAATGCCGAAACGCTGGAACTGCCGCTGCATCTCCGCCCAGCGGTCCTCGCGGGAATCCAGGTTGATCACCAGGACGTGGTCGAAAAAACAGGCCTTGTTCGGCTTGGCGCTCACGCTCGGAAACTCGCTGCAAAGGAAGGGAAGCGCATGTCACACCGAACCGGAAGGCGCGGCGGGCAACGGATGGCTGGCGATGCTTTGCGGCCGGCCTTGCAGCAGGGCCTCAAGGACTTCCAGGGTATTGGCCAGGCCGGCGACGCGATGCGCCAGATGGTATTCACAGAACTGACGCGCTTTTTCCACTTCCATCGGATAGTCGTGCTCCAGCGCCCGCAGGCGCGATTCCAGAGTAGGCAGGTCCCGCACCGCCGGGCCGAAGAAACGCTCCTGCTGGAAGATATCCGTTTCCTGGGAAACGTTCACATAAATCACCGGCCTGCCCGCGAGGGTGGCCTCGATCACCGCGTTGGAGATCACGCTGAACACCGCCGAGGCCCGGGCCAGCGCATCGGCGAGCCCACAGCCCGGGGGGAGCAGCTCGACGTTGCCCAGGCTGGCGGCGGCCTCGCGCCAGAAGGTGGCGGAACTGCGCGGATGCGCCTTGACCAGCAAACGCTGCTCGGGATGGCGTTGCGCCCATTCGCGCAGCAGGCGATAGGTGCGGCGATAGCCCGGCAGCTTTTCCTTGTCCGGGCCGACCCCCAGCAACAATAGGGTTCGCTCGCCCATCTGCGGCGGCGGCAGTTCGTAGCTGCCGTCGATCATGTGCGAGCCGCACAGCACCGCCCGCGAACTGCCGAAACGCAGGCGCCGCGCCAGCAGCGCTTCCAGCGAACTGCGGCCGAACAGCAGGTAGTAGTCATAGTCGTTCATGCCCAGCCGCCGCGATCCCTCGACCGTGCTGGCGTGGGCCAGGTGCACCAGCAAGGCGCCGCGCGCGTTCAGCGCCAGGCGCAGGAACGGCACGTAGAAGCTGCCGTTGCGGTCGTTCAGCAAGAGCCGGGGCTGGTAGCGGCGCTCCAGCCATTGGGCGTGGGCGGCATAGCCGAAATACCGCAAGGGCACCGGATAGGGGGGCGCGGCCAGGCAGCGGCCGGCGAGCAGGCGCGCCGGCTCGTCGAGGGCGGTCTCCAGCAGCAGGTGACCGCGCGCCCTCAGGGTGTCGATCAGCAACCGTTTGCGCTGGAACGCGATGACCTTGGGCGCCGATTGCAGGAGCAGCAGTTCGCAGGCCAGCGTCTGTACCCCATCGTCCAGGCGCCGCCGCGCACGCCAGCCGAACAACAGGTCGAACCAGGCCTCGCGGACAAATCGCAGCAGGCTGCCGAACAGCCCGTGGCGCTCCCGCAGCAATTGCCAGCGGTAGCGGTCCAGGGCCCGGGCCTTGGCGCGCCAGGGGTTGTCGTCGAGGGGCGGCTGGCTCATGGCGGCCCTCAGCGATAGCCGGCGGTCATCGGCAGCGTCCAGAAACGCTGTCGCGCCGCGGCATCGGAAAACAGCGCGTCCAACCGCTGGAGCTGGCGCCGGCGCTCGTCCTCCACCTGCGCCGCTTCCCGGCGCGAGGCCTGCGTCAACGCGGCCGCCAGGGCCACGACGTCGCCCAAGGGGAAACAGGTGCCCGCGCCTTCCAGCACCTCGGGCGCGCCGCCGCAATCGCTGCCCACCACCGGCACGCCCGCGGCCATCGCCTCGAGCAACACCATGCCGAAAGGCTCGTGGTCGGAACTCAGGACGAACAGGTCGAAGGCCCGGAAATAATGCCGCGCATCCGCCACCTGGCCGAGGAAGCGCACCTGGCCGGCAACGCCCAACCGGTCGGCCAGGGCGTTCAGCTCAGACTCCAGGCGCCCGCTGCCCATGATCGCCAGCAGGCTGCCGGCGGGCAGCCCGGGCAGGGCCTGGGCGAAGGCGCGGATCAGGGTGGCCTGGTCCTTGTCCGGATGCAGGCGGCCGACGTTGCCCAGGATCCAGGCCGTTTCCGGCAGGCCCAAGGCACGCCGCGCCTCGCCTGGCTCCAGCAGGGCGCCCTGCACGGCATGGCGGTCCAGGCGGTTGTAAAGGGTTTCGATGCGCTCGGCCGGCCAATCCGGCAGGCACGCCCGCATGTCGTCGCGCACCGCGTTGGAAACGCCGAGCAGGCTCAGGCGTGCGCGGAACAGCCGGGCGAACAGGCGCCGCGACAGGCGCCGGTAGTCGCCGAAGGCGTGGTGCACGCCGATCACCGGCAACGTACTGGCCAACAGCGCCACGTAGACCGGCTTGAAACGGTGGGCGATGCAGAAACGGAAATCCCGCCCGCGCAGCAGGCGGCGCAGATCGGCGATGGCCTTCAGCTTGAGGCCGCGTACGTCGCGGCTGCTGTAGTCGAGGAAGATCACCTCGTCGGAGGCCGAACCCCGCTCCACCGCCGCGCTCGGCGCGCCGGTGAGGTAGACGGTGGTCACCGCGTAAGGTGTCCCCGCGAACAGGCTCGCGTACTGCCGGGCGCAGTCCAGGAAGGGACCGTCGTAGCCATGGCAGAACTGCAACACCCGCGGCCCGTCCCGGCGCGCGCGCGGCGCGCCCGACGGCTCCTCCACCGGCACGTCCCCGACCGGCGGGCTCACGCTGCGAAACCCCGGGAGGGCTCAGACCGGCTCATGCCAGTCCATGCCATCCTTGACCACCAGGATGTCTTCCATGATCAGGTAACGCAGGTCGGACCCGTAGAACATGTTCAGCGCATCGGTGGGCGAGCAGACCATCGGCTCGCCACGGCGATTCAGCGAGGTGTTCAGGGATACGCCGTTGCCGGTGAGGTTCTCCAGCTCCTTCATCATGTCGTAGTAGCGCGGGTTGTAGTCGCGCTTGAGCACCTGGGCGCGGGAGGTGCCGTCCTCGTGCACCACTTCGGGCACGCGGCTCTTCCACTCCTCGTGCACCTCGAAGGTGAAGGTCATGAAGGGCGACGGGTGGTCGACCTTGAGCATCTGCGGGCCCACGGTATCCAGCATCGACGGGCAGAACGGCCGCCAGCGCTCACGGAACTTGATCTGCTCGTTGATCCGGTCGGCGACCCCGGCGCTGCTCGGGCAGCCGACGATCGAACGCCCGCCGAGGGCGCGTGGGCCGAACTCCATGCGGCCCTGGAACCAGGCCACCGGGTTGCCGGCCACCATGATCCGCGCGATGCGCCGGGGCATGTCGTCGATCTTCTTCCACACCGGCTTGTGCGGGTGCCGCGCGCAGGCGGCGATCACGTCCTCGTTGCTGTAGGACGGGCCGAGGTAGACGTGTTCCATCTTCTCCACCGGCACGCCACGGCGCTGCGACACATAGGCGGCGGCGCCCACCGCGGTGCCGGCGTCGCCCGAGGCCGGCTGCACGAACAGCTCCTTGACCTCTTCGCGGGCGATGATCTTCTGGTTGAGCTTGACGTTCAGCGCGCAGCCGCCGGCGAAGGCGATCTTGCCGGTCTCGCGGATGATGTCGCCCAGGTAGTAATCCATCATCTCCAGGGCGAGCTTCTCGAACAGTGCCTGCATGCTCGCCGCGTAATGGATGTAGGGGTCGTCGGCGATGTCGCCCTGGCGCTTCGGCCCCAGCCACTCGATGAGCTTGGGCGAGAAATAGAAACCCTTGCCGTTTTCCTTGTAGCGCCGCAAGCCGATGACGTTGGCGTATTCGGTGTTGATCACCAGCTCGCCGTTCTCGAAGCTCGCCAGGCGGGAAAAATCGTACTTCGCCGCGTCGCCGTAGGGCGCCATGCCCATCACCTTGAACTCGCCGTCGAGCATCTCGAAGCCGAGGAACTCGGTGATGGCGCCGTACAGGCCGCCCAGGGAATCCGGATCGTAGAATTCCTTGAGCTTGTGGATGACGCCGTTCTCGCCATAGCCGAAGAAGGTGGTGGCGTACTCGCCCTTGCCGTCGATGCCGAGGATCGCGGTCTTTTCCTTGAAGCCGGAGCAGTGGTAGGCGCTGGAGGCGTGGGCCAGGTGGTGCTCGACCGGTTCGAGCGTGACCTTCTTCGCGTCGAAGCCGAGCTGCTCCAGGCACCAGAGGATCTTGCGGCGGTAGCGCTTGTAGCGGCGGTTGCCCATCAGGATCGCGTCGAGGGCACGGTCCGGCGCGTAGAAATAGCGCTTGGCGTAGTGCCAGCGGGCCTTGCCGAACAGGCTGATGGGGGCGAAGGGGATCGCCACCACGTCGACGTCGGCGGGGGTGATCCCGGCCTGTTCCAGGCAGAACTTCGCCGACTCGTAGGGCATGCGGTTCTTCGCGTGCTTGTCGCGCACGAAGCGTTCTTCTTCGGCGGCGGCGATCAGCTTGCCGTCGATGTACAGCGCCGCCGAGGGGTCATGGCTCAGGGCGCCGGATAGGCCGAGGATCGTCAATGCCACAGATAAAGCCTCTTCAAACAGCGCGGCTCGATAAGCGAAGCCGCGGCGGTCGTTTATATGGGTCGCTCCGCCCGCTGGCGGAGCCCTTGCAGCCGCGTCAGGCCGGGTCGGCGCTGACGCTGGCTACGGGAATACGTGCGTCGAGCAGCCGGTACAACCCGCTGTCCGCCGGCCAGTTGCGCAGGAAGCGGGCGCGGTCGCGGGCATAGGCGCGGGCGAAGCGGCGCGGACTGCGGTGTTGGCACATGGCGTCCAGGTCGATCATCGACCAGCGCCCGCCTTCGGGGTCCCCTTCCCACAACAGGTTATGCCCCTTGAGGTCGCCATGGCTGATGCGCTCGCGGATCAGCGCGGCGAACAGACGATCCAGGGCGACCAGCTCGGATTCCGGCGGAACGCCTGCGTTCGCCGCGAGGTAGGGCTGGAAGCGCGCGATTATATCGTCACCCGGCACATATTCGGTAATCAGGTACGCGCGTCCGCGCAGCCAGCAGAAACGCCGCTCCAGCACCGCCAGCGGGCGCGGGGTGGCGATCCCGAGAAACGCCAGGCGATTGCCCTCGTACCAGCTGTGCCAGGCGCGGCTGGGTCGCCAGAAGCGTTTCAGCCAATGGGCGGGGTTCTTCACGTTGTAGCGCTTGACCAGCCAGGAACGGCCTTGGCGATCGACCCTGGCCACGCTGGCGGCGCCGCCCGTCTTGAACAGGTGCCCCGCGTCCACCAACGGGTCGGGGTCGGCCAGCAGGGCGTCGAGCGCGCCCTCGCAGTCGCGACGGACCACGCGCAGGCCGAAGGCGCCGATCCGCGCGCTGAACAGGCTGCAATCGCGGCCGACCTTGCGCAGGTAATCGCGCAGGCGCCAGCGGCGTACCCGCGCCACCCGCTGCAGCAGGGCTTCCAGCGGCAGGGCATGCTCGCCGTTGGCCAGCAGGTAGTGCACCAACAGTTCTTCGGTGAAGGGCTCCAGGGCCGGCGGCAACTGGGCGAAGAACACCCCCAGGTTGTCCAGCACCCGTTCGCGGGAAAGCGGCTGGCCGGGCTGCTCGGCCTGCACGCCCCCGCCGTCGATCAGGTACAGCACGTCGTCCTGACGCAGCAGGTTGTCGAGGTGCAGGTCGGCCTGCCACAGCCCCTTGGCATGCAGGCCGGCGATGGCCGCCAGGGCCTCGCCGAGCACCGCGGCCTGGGCCTCGGACAGCGGCGTCTGGGCCTCCACGTCCAACCAGGCATCGGCCAGGCTGTGGGCGTCGGCCAGGTAGTCGAAGAGCAGCCAGCCGCCCTGCCCCTCCGCCAGGCCCTCGGCGAGCAGGGCCGGGGTGGCCAACCGCTGATCGGCCAGCAGGCGCGCGCCCTCGCGCTCGCGCTGGAAATGCCGGGCGGCCTTGGTGCCCACCAGCAGCTTGGCCAGCACCTTGCGCCCCCGCCATTCGGCGACGCCGACGTAGCGCTGGCCCGGCAATACCCGCAACAGCCGGTGCAGGGTCAGGCTGGCCGGACCGGCGGCGTCCGCCAGCTCGATCCGCAGCGGCAGCGCCGGCGTACGCCCGGCGCGGGCCAGCTCGGCGAGGTTCATAGGCGTGCCTCCTTGTGCTGGCGGCGTCTCGACAGGCGCCGCCACCAGGTGTCGACCTGGGTTCCGTCGCCCAGGTAGACGCCGAGCAGGTAGCGCACCTCGTCCTCGCTCCAGGCCATCGCACGGCGCAACAGGGGTTCCAGGTCCTTGACCCGGTCGCGCCAGCCGAACAGCAGCGGTCGGGTTTTCTCCAGGTCGATCAGGCAGGCCTCGAAGCCGCTTTCGGTCTCACGCAGGAAAATATGCTTGGGATAGAAGCAGCCGTGCATCTGCCCGGCCGCGTGCAGGCGCCGGGCCAGCAAGCCGCAGGCCCGCAGGATCGCTTGGCGGCGGGCGGGTTCCAGGGCCTGCCAGCCCGCCAGGAAGCCGTCCAGCTCGCGCCAGTCGTCGAGGGCGCGGGTCAGCAGCAGCGCGCGGCGCTCGTCTCGCACCTGCCGGGCACCGAAGTACACGGCCTCCAGGGCCGGGATCCCGAGCTGCCGGTAGCGCTGGATATTGCGGAACTCCCGGGCGAAGGTCGGCTCGCCGAAGGGGTGGCGCAGGCTGCGGGTCAGGTGGTTGCTCTGGCGTTTCAGGTAGAAGGCCGCCTCGCCCAGGTCCAGGCGATAGACGCTGCTCCAGCCGCCGCGCTCGACGTTGGGTTCGTCCACCGCCGGCAGGTCGAGCGCCCACAGCGCGTCGTAGCCGGCCAGGCCGTGGCGGTCGAGCAAGGCGCGGTCGCCGGTGGCGATGAAATCGCTCATTCGCGCCCCTCGAAGAAATCCAAGACCTGGGCGATCCGCACCTTGTCCGCCGCGGTCAGGCGCCGATAGCCGCGGTAGTGCAGGTAGAAGCGCAGCCGCTGGGTGCGCGACAACTGGTGCTTGGCGACCTTGTCCAGGCAGGCCAGGTCCTTGACGATGCGCCGACGCAACAGCGGGCCCCACCAGAACGAGCCGGTCGGGCAGTCGATGAAGAACAGACGGCCGCTGCCGTCCACCAACAGGTTGCGCCACTTCAGGTCGTTGTGGGCGAAGTGATGGGCATGCAGGGTCCGGGTGGCCTCGGCCAGTTGCCGGCCGACCGCCTCGACCCAGGCGGGGTCGCGCAGGCGCGGATCGCCGCGCTTGGCCAGCAGCGCCAGGTCCTCGGTGTCGACCAACTCGCGGGTGATCAGCGCACCGCGGGTGAACACCCCGCCCTCGCGCTCCAGGCCCCAGGCGACGATGGGCGCGGTGGGAATGCCCCAGCGCGCGAAGTGTCGCAGGTTCTGCCACTCGGCCTTGACCCGCGGGCGGCCGAGGAAGCGCCGCAGGCCCTTGCCGGCGCCGCAATAGCGCTTGACGTAGTAGCGCACCCCGGCGCGCTGGACGCGCACCACTTCCGACAGGGGGTCCTGGGTCAGTCGCTCGCCTTCCAGGGCGAATACCGCCTCCAGGCTGCCGAACTCCTGCGCCAGCTCCCGGTATTCCGCCGCCAGGTTCCAACTCGCCATCAGAGCGCGTCCCCATACCGTTGTTTACGGGCATACAGCTTGGCCGCCTTGCGCTCCAGCCAGCCCAGCAGCCGCGCCTCGTCGCGCAGGATAGGCCGCAGCGAACCCTGCCCGGCCGCGTGGCGGAAGTAGGTGCGCAGGAAGCGCAGCTTGTCGCGCCGGGTCAGGCCGATGTCCAGGGCGGAGAAGTACAGCGCGGCCAGGTCCTTGTCGCGCCAGCGCCGGGGCGTCGCCGCGCGGGTCTGGGCGCGGTGCAGGTCGATCAGCGAGAGGCGGAACGACCCGGCGCGCACCGGCTGGTCGGTGTGCAGCAGGAAGTGACAGATGTAGCAATCGCGGTGGTTGACCCCGGCACGGTGCATGTCGCCGGTCATCCGCGCCACCTCGGCGATCAGCGCGTGCTTGAGCGCCGGCGCCGGCGGCGTGCGCGCCCAGTCCAGGCTGAAATCCTCTAGGCTGAGGGTCGGCGCCAATTCTTCGGTGACGATGAAGGAATGCTGCGTCGCCGGGTTACCGCCGCGCTCGCCGTAGGCCACCGCGGTCATGGTCGGCACGCCCGCCTCGGTCAGGCGCTGGATCGCCGTCCACTCCTGGCCGGCGCCGAGCACCGGCGCCTTGGCGGTCAGCAGGTTCTTGGCGATCTCGCCCCAGCCGATGCCCCGGTGGATCTTGACGAAATAACCGCGTCCCGCGACTTCGGTGCGCAGGGTGCGGCGGCCTTCCAGCTCGCGGTAGACCTGGCCCTGGAGCTTCTCCACTTCGGCGAAGGCATCGCGCCCGGACCAGAGCGTGCGGAAGGGTTCGGCGAGGATGAGCTTCATCGGGCGGGCCCTCCTGCGCGGGAGAAATCGCCGGCGGCGCTGCCGGCCGCCGGCACACGGCAAGGGTGCGTCATGCCGGGACTCCGAGGATCACGTCGGCGGCCCGCTCGGGCATCGAGTACAGGTCCGCCGAGTCGGCGAAGGCCAGCCCGTGGCCGGACCAGGCGGCGCGCGCGGCGTCGTCGGCGAGCATCTCGGCCAGCTCGCGGTCCAGGCGTTCCTGTGCGAAGGGGCTGGGCAGTACCCGGCCGGCATCGGCCTCGCGGATGTAGTGGGCGTAGCCGCAGACGTCGGTGACCAGCACCGGCAGGCCGGAGACCAGGGCCTCCAGCAGCACGGTTCCGGTGTTTTCGTTGTATGCGGGGTGGATCAGCAGGTCGGCGCCGAGCAAAAAGCGCGGGATGTCGCTGCGGCCCTTGAGGATCTGCACCCGGTCGGAAATCCCCAGGGCTTTCATCTGCAACAGGAACGGCTTGGGGTCGTCCTGGCCGATGGCGATCAGCCGGGTACGCCGCCTCAGCTCGCGCGGCAGGGCGGCGATGGCCTTGAGGCTGCGGTCCAGGCCCTTGGTCTTGAACCCGGACCCGATCTGCACCACCAGCCGCTCGTCCTCCGCCAGGCCGAACTCCGCGCGGAATTCCGCGCGGATCCCGGCGGCGTTGGCCGGTGCGCGGCGGTCGCTGGCGATGCCCGGCGGTAACAGGTGGAAACGCTCGGCGGGCGTGCCGTAGTGCTTGACGAACAGCGGCTGCTGCACCTCGGAGATCATCAGGATCTCGGTCTTGGACTCGGGGGCGAACACCGCGCGTTCGTAATCGGCGAAATGCTTGTAGCGGCCCCATTGGCGATACAGGCCGTTGCGCAGGGTCTGTGCCTTGTCCTCGAAACAGCCATCCGCCGCGTAGTAGACGTCCAGCCCCGGCATCTTGTTGAAGCCGACCACCCGGTCCACCGGTTGCCGCGCCAGGTCCTGCTCGACCCAGGCCAGCAGCTTCTCGTTGCGCCGGTGATTGAACAGCGCCTTGACCGGCACCACGCGCACGTCGAAACCAGGCGGCACCTCGCCCTCCCAGATCGGTGTGTAGACGCGGATGTCATGGCCGCGCCGCTGGCATTCCAGGGCGATGCGCATGAAGTCGCGCTGCAGGCCACCGAACGGAAAGTACTTGTAGAGGATGAAAGCTAAACGCATCGAGGGGTCTCCGGCGCCTGCAACAGGGTTTCCAGCTCGGCGACCACCCGTTCGGGCAGCAGGTCGTCGAAGCAGGGGCGCTCGCGGTCGCCGAGGCCGGCGTTCGGACCGCTCGCGCAGAGGTGCACCTGACCCCGGCCATAGGCGCCGACCCGCGCCGGCAGGGTCGGACCGTAGAGCGACAGGGTCGGCACGTCCAGCGCCGCCGCCAGGTGGCCGAGCCCGGTGTCCACCGCCACGCAGGCGCGGGCGCCGGCGATGACCTTGGCCACCCCGGCGAGATTCAGCCGCGGCAGCACCGCCGCGCCGTCCAGGCCGGCGACGATGCGCTCGGCCCGGGCTTTCTCGGTGTCGTTGCCCCAGGGCAAGCGCAGCGCCCAGCCCCGTTCGCTCATGCACTCGGCCAGGCGCCGCCAGTAGGTTTCCGGCCAGTGCTTGCTCGGCCAGGTGGTGCCATGCAGGAACAGCAGGTAGGGCGTGTCCGCGGGTGCGGCCAGTTGCGCGCGGTCCAGGCCGTAGTCGCCGACGTTTCCCGGCAGCGGGTAATCCAGGGCGCGGGCGAACAGCTGGCGCAGCCGCTCCACCGCATGCTGCCCCCAGGGCACCGCGTAGCCATGGGTATAGAAGCGCGCGGCCAGGGGCTCGCGGGCCGAATCGCGGTCCAGGCCGACCACCGGCGCGCGCACGTAGCGGGTCAGCCAGGCACTCTTGAGCAGGCCCTGGGCGTCGATCACCAGGTCATAGTCGGCTTCGCGCAGGCGTTGCTTGAAGCGCGTCCATTCGCCGCTGCGCCAAGTCTTCCAAAGATGCTTGCGCCAGCGCCGGAGCGCCACCGGGATCACCTGGGACACCGCCGGATGCCAGGCGGGAATCTCGGCGAAGCCCTCCTCCACCACCCAGTCGAAACGGATGCCCGGAATCGCCCGGGCGGCATCGGTCAATGCCGGCAGGGTGTGGATCACGTCGCCCAGCGAAGACGTCTTGACCAGCAAAACCCTCATTCAATGGCCTCGAGCGGATCGCCGACCAGCCGCCCCAGGGCATCCATCACCGGCGGCGGCTTGAGCTGACGCAGGCAATCGTAGTGGCCGAAGCGGCAGGTACGGTCGAAACAGGGGCTGCAATCGATTCCGAGGCGGACCACCTCCACCTGGCTGGCCAGGGGCGGCGTGAACAGCGGCGAAGTGGAGCCGTACACCGCCACCAGCGGGCGGTCCAGGGCAGCGGCCACGTGCATCAGCCCGGAGTCGTTGGAGACCACCGCGCCGGCGCAGGCCAGCAGGTCGATGGCCTGGGCCAGGCTGGTCCGCCCGGCGAGGTTGGTGACCTCCTCGCGCAAGCCGGGGATCAGGCGCATGCGGATGTCCTCGCCCCCCGGATGGTCCTTCTGCGAACCGAATAGCCAGACCTGCCAGCCGGCGCGCACCTTCAGCTCGGCGACCTTGGCGTAGTGCTCGGCCGGCCAGCGCTTGGCCTCGCCGAATTCGGCGCCCGGACACAAGGCCAGCACCGGGCGATCCAGGCTCAGGCCGAAGGCGGCGAGTGCGGCCTCGCGGTCGGCCGGCTCGATGCGCAGGGACGGGCGCGGATAGGGCGTGGGCAATTCACTGCCCGGCGGATAGGCCAGGGCCATGAAGCGCTCGATCATCAGCGGATAACGCCGCTTGTCGAGGGTGCGGATGTCGTTGAGCAAGCCGTAGCGCATCTCGCCGCGCCAACCGGTGCGCTGCGGGATGCCGGCGAAGAAGGGCACCAGCGCGGACTTCAACGAGTTCGGCAGCAGGATCGCCTGGTCGTAGCGACCCTTGAGGCCCTGCCCGATGCGTCGCCGGGTGGCCAGCTCGAACGCGCCGTGGCCGAGCGGCAGGCTGAGCGCTTCGCGCACTTGCGGCATGCGTTCGAGCAACGGCCGGCTCCAGTCGGGCGCCAGCACGTCGATCCGGCAGTCCGGATGGCGCTGTTTCAGGCAGGCGAACAGCGTCTGCGCCATGACCATGTCGCCGACCCAGCTGGGACCTACGATGAGAATGTTCATAAGTTAGCGATGCGCTTGCGCAGAGGGGGAAAGGACCGGGAACCGAAACCGCGACGACCTGGCCGCGGAAGCCGGCCTGTCAGCCGCGAACCCATTCGAGACGAGACTCGCCTGAAGACGCCGAAGACCTGGCCGGCTCACCTGACCAGCGCGGCGCGGTTCGCCTCGCGGATCCCCTGCTTCGAGGACGGCAGCTTCATGTTCATGATGTGGGCGGAGTCGAACGGCCGGTCGGTGTGCGCCTGCAAGCGGAAGATCGCCGTGCCCTGGGAGGGCTCGTAGGCGCACAGGCCTTCGAACATGCCCATCCCGTAACCCAGGGTGTGGGTCGGGACGTGGGGGGTGAAGTCGCGCAACGGCACCATTTCGCCGTCATACCAGATCACGCCATCACGGTCGGCCATCGACATATTGCCAGCTCCTCAAAGAGTGAAAGTCTCGCCCTCGCCATGCCGTCGCGGGGCCGGAAGGGCGCGGGACGGACGCGCGCCGTTTCGAACCTGCCCGGGACGGGAGCGGGGCCCGCCGACGCGTCACGTCAGCCCGAGCGCCTGCCAGAGGCGCATCACGCCGTGGCGTTGTGCATGGAACTGCTCGCCGCCGACCGCCGCCGGCTGTTTTTGCAGGGCCAGCCGGTGGGCTACCGCGCGGTAGGCCTTATAGGCCTCTTGCAACAGTTCGACATCGGCGGCGGCCATGAGGCCGGCGTCTGCCAAACCGTCCAGGATGCGGATGTTATCGGTGTAGCGCAGCAGGTCGGGATGGGTCTGCGACCAGGCCAAGGCCGCGTATTGCACCATAAATTCGATATCGACGATACCACCCGCATCCTGCTTGAGATCGAAGGTTGCCGCGGCTTCGAAGGCATTGGGCGCACGTCCGGCGTCGGTCGCGCGGGTGCCCAGGTTGTCGCGCATCTTGGCGCGCATGTCGCTCACCTCGCCACGCAACACCTGGGGATCGCGCGGTCGGGCGAGCACCTCGGCGCGGATCGCCTCGAAGGCGGCGGCGACCCGCCGGCAGCCCACCAGCACCCGCGCGCGCACCAGCGCCTGGTGTTCCCAGGTCCAGGCTTCGTGTTGCTGATAGCGCTGGAAGGCCGCGAGCGAACTGACCAGCAGCCCGGCGGCGCCGGAGGGGCGCAGGCGCATGTCCACTTCGTAGAGCGCGCCGGAGGTGGTCTGGGTGGTCAGCAGGTGGATGATGCGCTGCCCCAGGCGGGTGAAGAACTGCGCCCCGTCGATGGGTTTAGCGCCATCGGTTTCCGTCTGCGCATCGCCGTCGTGAATGAACACCAGGTCCAGGTCGGAACCGTGGCCCAGTTCGAGGCCGCCGACCTTGCCATAGCCGACGATGATGAAATCCGGGTCGCAGGGGCTGCCGTCGACGCGCTTCGGCGTGCCGTGGCGCGCCACCGTGTAGCGCCAGGCCAGGGCCAGCACCTGCTCGAGGATCGCCTCGGCGAGCCAGGTCAGGTAATCGCTGACCTTCATCAGCGGCAAGGTCCCGGCGATTTCCGACGCCGCCACCCGCAGGCTGTGGGCCAGCTTGAAATGGCGCAGCGCCTCCATCTGCTGCTCGAGGTCGTCCTCGGGTATCCGGATCAATCGCTCGCGCAGCTCGGCGGCCAGCTCCGGCGCCTGGGGCGGCTTGAACAAGCGGCCTTCGTTGAGCAACTCGTCGAGCAACAGCGGGAATCGGGTGATCTGTTCGGCGATCCATGGGCTGCCGGCGCAGAGCATGATCAGCCGCTGCAAGGCGCCGGGGTTCTCGCTGAGCAGCACCAGGTAGGCGGAGCGCCGCGCCACCCGCTCCACCAGGGGCAGCACCCGCTCCAGCGCCAGGTCCGGATCGGCGTGCTCCACCACCTGCGCCAGCAGGCGCGGCACGAAGGCGTCCAGGCGTTCCCGGCCGATCCGCTGCATGGCGCGCACCTGGCCGCCGCCACGCAGGTCGCCGAGGCGTTTCAAAGCCTGTCCCGGCGCCTTGAAACCGGCCTCGCCCAGTTGTCGGCAGAGCGCCTCCTCGTCGTAGGCGTCCTCCCACAACGGCAGCCACTCGCAGCCGATGCTCGGCTCCTGGGCGCCCGTCTCGTCCTCGTCGGGGTCGGCGATCACCTGGCGGAAGTGCCATTCGATGCGCTCGCGCCAGTGCTGCAGGCGCTCGAGGAACGCCTCCCAGGTGGCGAAGCCCATGATGAACGCCACCCGGCTGCGCTCGGGCTCGCCCTCCGGCAGCATCTGCGTCTGCCGGTCGGCGATGGCCTGCAGGGCGTGTTCGGCGTAGCGCAGGAAGGCGTAGCCGTCGCGCAGCTCGCCGGTCACCGCCGCCGGCAGGTAGCCCTGCCCTTCCAGGGTCTCCAGCACCTTGAGCAACGGCCGCTGTTGCAGGCTGAGGTCGCGGCCGCCATGGATCAGCTGGAACGCCTGGGCGATGAACTCCACTTCGCGGATCCCGCCAGCGCCCAGCTTGATATTGTCGGCCATGCCCTTGCGCCGGACCTCCTGCTGGATCAATTGCTTCATCGAGCGCAGCGCCTCGATGGCGGAAAAGTCCAGGTAGCGCCGATAGACGAAGGGCCGCAGCATCTCCAGCAACTGCCGCCCGGCGTCCTGGTCGCCGGCCACCACCCGCGCCTTGATCATGGCGTAGCGCTCCCAGTCGCGGCCCTGGTCCTGGTAGTACTGCTCCAGCGCGTTGAAGCTGAACACCAGCGCGCCGGCCGACCCGTAGGGTCGCAGGCGCATGTCCACGCGGAACACGAAGCCGTCGACGGTGATGGCGTCGAGCGCCTTGATCAGGCGCTGGCCGAGGCGGATGAAGAACTCCTGGTTGTCCAGGGCGCGACGGGCGCCGAGGGTTTCGCCGCCCTCGGGGAAGCCGAAGATCAGGTCGATGTCCGAGGACAGGTTGAGCTCGCCCGCGCCGAGCTTGCCCATGCCCAGCACCACCATGTGCTGGGCCAGCCCCGTGCGGCGCCCGGTGGGGGTGCCGAACTGCGCGGCATGGCGCACGTAGAGCCAGCGATAGGCGAGGTCGATGCTGGTATCGGCGAGATCGGACAGGTCGCGGCAGGTTTCCCCGAGATCGGCCTGGCGGGTCAGGTCGCGCCAGACGATGCGCACCTGCTGGCGATTGCGAAAACGTCGCAGGCAGCGCGCCAGCTGGTCCTCGTCGGCACAGTCTTCGAGCTGGGCCTCCAGTTGCTGGCGCAACTCCCCCGGGGCGAAACGCCGCTCCAGGGCGCCGGAGGCGGCCAGTTCGAGAAACGTGGGAAGGTCGCGCCGCACCTGCTCGGCGACGAAGTCGCTGGCGGCGGCGACCCGCCGCAGGGCCTCCCAGCGCGCCTCCGGCCAGTCGGCCAGGAGGCTCGCCGTGTCGGGGCCCGCGGCGAGCTCGCGCAGGTCGGTTTCGAGGCGTTCGGCGAAAGAAAGCAGGGCGGCCGGCGCGGCGGCCAGCGGGGGCAGGCTCATGGTCTATCCTTTCCGGGCGCCGGCCGCCCGGCGGCTTCCAGGCCCGGACGCGCGCGTCCTCGGATACGCCTGAGACCCCGCCACTTGCGGCCGGCAACCGCGTGATTGTAGTTTTACTACTAAAGAATGTGCCCGAAAAGCTGAAACGACCGTCGATTTGTAGTAAAACTACAAAAGGCCGGTTTATCTCCCCGGTCATCCAAGAATTCGCCGCGCCCGCCCACAAGGCCGGTCGCGAAAAAACAGGCTTCCGATTCTGGAAGCCTTTCCGCCCTGGAGCAAGCCATGCAAGACCTCGATCCCGTCGAAACCCAGGAATGGCTGGACGCCCTGGAATCCGTCCTCGATAAGGAAGGCGAAGACCGCGCTCATTACTTGATGACCCGCATGGGCGAACTGGCCACCCGCAGCGGCACCCAGTTGCCCTACGCGATCACCACGCCCTACCGCAACACCATCCCGGTGACCCACGAAGCACGCATGCCCGGCGACCTGTTCATGGAACGCCGGATTCGCTCGCTGGTACGCTGGAACGCCCTGGCGATGGTGATGCGCACCAACCTGCACGACCCGGATCTCGGCGGGCACATCTCCAGCTTCGCCTCCAGCGCCACCCTCTACGACATCGGCTTCAACTACTTCTTCAAGGCTCCCACCGACGAGCACGGCGGCGACCTGATCTACTTCCAGGGCCACGCCTCGCCGGGCATCTACGCCCGCGCCTTCCTCGAAGGCCGCATCAGCGAAGAGCAGATGACCAATTTCCGCCAGGAGGTGGATGGCAACGGCCTCTCCTCCTATCCGCACCCCTGGCTGATGCCGGACTTCTGGCAGTTCCCCACGGTATCCATGGGCCTCGGCCCGATCCAGGCGATCTACCAGGCGCGCTTCATGAAGTACCTGGAAAGCCGCGGCTTCATCCCTGAGGGCCAGCAGAAAGTCTGGTGCTTCATGGGCGACGGCGAGTGCGACGAGCCGGAATCCCTCGGCGCGATTTCCCTGGCCGGCCGCGAGAAGCTCGACAACCTGATCTTCGTCATCAACTGCAACCTGCAGCGCCTCGACGGCCCGGTGCGCGGCAACGGCAAGATCATCCAAGAGCTGGAAGGCAACTTCCGCGGCGCCAACTGGAACGTCAACAAGGTGGTCTGGGGCCGCTTCTGGGACCCGCTGTTCGCCAAGGACACCGAGGGCCTGCTGCAACAGCGCATGGACGAGGTGGTCGACGGCGAGTACCAGAACTACAAGGCGAAGGACGGTGCCTACGTGCGCCAGCATTTCTTCGGCGCCCGCCCGGAATTGCTGTCGATGGTCGAAGACCTGTCCGACGACGAGATCTGGAAGCTCAACCGTGGCGGCCACGACCCCTACAAGGTCTATGCGGCCTATCACCAGGCGGTCAACCACAAGGGCCAGCCCACCGTCATCCTGGCCAAGACCATCAAGGGCTACGGCACCGGCGCCGGCGAAGCGAAGAACACCGCGCACAACACCAAGAAGGTCGATGTCGACAGCCTGAAGAAATTCCGCGACCGCTTCGACATCCCAGTGCGCGACGAGGACCTCGACAAGCTGCCGTTCTTCCGCCCCGAGGAAGGCAGCGCCGAAGCCCGCTACCTGGCGGAACGCCGTTCGGCCCTGGGCGGTTTCGTGCCCCAGCGCCGCACCGAGAGCTTCAGCATCGCGACTCCGCCGCTGGAAACCCTCAAGGCGATCCTCGACGGCACCGGCGACCGCGAGATTTCCACCACCATGGCCTTCGTGCGCATTCTGTCGCAACTGGTCAAGGACAAGGAGCTCGGCCAGCGCATCGTGCCGATCATCCCCGACGAGGCGCGCACCTTCGGCATGGAAGGCATGTTCCGCCAGCTCGGCATCTATTCCTCGGTCGGCCAGCTCTACGAGCCGGTGGACAAGGATCAGGTGATGTTCTATCGCGAGGACCAGAAGGGCCAGATCCTCGAGGAAGGCATCAACGAGGCCGGCGCCATGTCCTCGTTCATCGCCGCCGGGACCTCCTACAGCAACCACAACCAACCGATGCTGCCGTTCTACATCTTCTATTCGATGTTCGGCTTCCAGCGCATCGGTGACCTGGCCTGGGCCGCCGGCGACAGCCGCACCCGCGGCTTCCTGGTGGGCGGCACCTCCGGGCGCACCACCCTGAACGGCGAAGGCCTGCAGCACGAGGACGGCCACAGCCACCTGCTCGCCGGCACCATCCCCAACTGCCGCACCTACGACCCCACCTACGGCTACGAGCTGGCGGTGATCATCCGCGAAGGCATCCGGCAGATGGCCGAAGAGCAGCAGAACGTCTTCTACTACATCACCGTGATGAACGAGGCCTACGTCCAGCCGGCCCTGCCCAAAGGCGCCGAGGACGGCATCATCAAGGGCATGTACCTGCTCGAGGAAGACAAGAAGGACGCCGCCCAGCACGTGCAGCTGCTCGGCTCCGGGACCATCCTGCGCGAAGTCCGCGAAGCGGCGATCATCCTGCGCGAGGAATTCGGCGTCGGCGCCGACGTCTGGAGCGTCACCAGCTTCAACGAACTGCGTCGCGACGGCCTGGCCGTGGAGCGCTACAACCGCCTGCACCCGGGGCAGAAGCCGCAGCAGAGCTACGTCGAGCAATGCCTGAGCGGCCGCCGGGGGCCGGTGGTCGCCTCCACCGACTACATGAAGCTGTTCGCCGAGCAGGTGCGCCAATGGGTGCCGAGCAAGGAGTACAAGGTGCTGGGCACCGACGGCTTCGGCCGCAGCGACACCCGCAAGAAGCTGCGCCACTTCTTCGAGGTCGACCGCTACTGGGTGGCCCTGGCCGCCCTGGAAGCCCTCGCCGACCGCGGCGAGATCGAACCCAAGGTGGTGGCCGAGGCCATCGTCAAGTTCGGCATCGACCCTGAAAAACGCAATCCGCTGGACTGCTGAGGAGACGCACCGTGAGTGAATTGATCCGCGTACCCGACATCGGCAGTGGCGAAGGCGAAGTCATCGAGCTGATGGTCAAGGTCGGCGACCGCATCGAAGCCGACCAAAGCCTGCTGACCCTGGAGTCGGACAAGGCCAGCATGGAGATCCCGGCGCCCAAGGCCGGGATCGTCAAGAGCCTGAAAGTGAAGCTCGGCGACCGCCTGAAAGAAGGCGACGAGCTGCTCGAACTGGAAAGCGAGGACGCCGGCAAGGCCGCCGAGATCCCGGCCGCCGCGCCGCAGGCCGAGGCCGCCAAGCCCAGCCAGGCGGTGGACGAGGCCGAGGAAGACGCCCCGGCCTCCAACGCCGAGGCCCAGGCCCAGGCCGAATCCGCCCCCAGCGGCGGCGAAAGCAGCCAGGAAATCCGCGTCCCGGACATCGGTTCGGCGGGCAAGGCCAAGGTCATCGAGGTACTGGTCAAGGCCGGCGACCGCATCGAGGCCGACCAGTCGCTGATCACCCTGGAGTCGGACAAGGCCAGCATGGAAATCCCCTCGCCGGCCGCCGGCGTGGTGGAGAACATTCAGGTCAAGCTGGACGCCGAAGTCGGCACCGGCGACCTGATCCTCACCCTGAAAGTCGCCGGCGCCGCTCCCGCGGCCAAGGCCCCGCCCGCCAAGTCGGAGCAGCCGGCCGCCCCGGCGCCCAAGCAAAGCGCCGACACGCCCGCCGCGCCGCAAGCGGCGGCACCCGCCGCCCCCAGCGTGGCGGAACGACCGAGCGGCAAGGTTCACGCCGGCCCCGCGGTGCGCCTGCTGGCCCGCGAGTTCGGCGTCGACCTGGCGGCGGTGAGCGCCAGCGGTCCCCATGGGCGGATTCTCAAGGAGGATGTGCAGGCCTACGTCAAGGCGAGCCTGCAGAAGGCCAAGAACGCGCCGTCCGGCGCCACTGGCGGCGCCGGTATCCCGCCGGTGCCGGAGATCGATTTCAGCAAGTTCGGCGAAGTCGAAGAAGTGCCGATGACCCGCCTGATGCAAGTCGGCGCCGCCAACCTGCACCGCAGCTGGCTGAACGTGCCCCACGTGACCCAGTTCGAGTCGGCCGACATCACCGAGCTGGAGGCCTTCCGCGTCGCGCAGAAGGCCGTGGCGGAAAAAGCCGGGGTCAAGCTGACCGTGCTGCCGCTGCTGCTCAAGGCCTGCGCGCACCTGCAACGGGAACTGCCGGACTTCAACAGTTCGCTGGCGCCGAGCGGCAAGGCGCTGATCCGCAAGAAGTACGTCAACATCGGCTTCGCCGTGGACACCCCGGAAGGCCTGCTGGTCCCGGTGATCAAGAACGTCGACCAGAAGAGCCTGCTGCAACTGGCCGCCGAAGCGGCGGAACTCGCCGAGAAGGCGCGGACCAAGAAACTCTCGGCCGACGCCATGCAGGGCGCCTGCTTCACCATCTCCAGCCTCGGCCACATCGGCGGCACCGGCTTCACGCCGATCGTCAACGCGCCCGAGGTGGCGATCCTCGGCGTGTCCAAGGCGACCCTCCAGCCGGTGTGGGACGGCAAGGCCTTCCAGCCGCGCCTGATGCTGCCGCTGTCGCTGTCCTACGATCACCGGGTGATCAACGGCGCCGCGGCGGCGCGCTACACCAAGCGCCTCGGCGAGCTGCTGGCGGACATCCGCACCCTGCTGCTGTAATCCCCGGCATGCCCGTCCTATGGGGCGGGCATGCCGGCGACGGGTGCCCGACCACCCGTTCCTTTCCACGGCGGCGCCCTGTCGCCGCCCCGGTTTTCTTCGAGACTGCCACACAGACTCGTACCTCGACCCCGCCTCACGGCGGGTTTTTTTTATCAAGATCTTGGCCCCTTTCCCAGGGTGGCGACGGCAATGGCTGGTACGCGCCATGCTCCCCGCTGGGCACGCCCGGACGGGATCGACGTCCACGAGGCATCGCAGGAAGCGCCGCCATGGAACGACTCCCCACCATTGCCGGAAGGCGGCGACCGGTACTCGCTCGGCCCGGCGGTATCGGTCCGTGCGTCGTGCATCCGGCGGTTACAGCCCGACAACCGGCGAAGACCTCAGGTCCTGCGGCTGGCCTTCCAGGAACGCGGCCGAGGCGTCGGTCACGACAGGCGCGCGGGTGTGTGTCGAATTCACCCTTTGGCGTACCCCGCGTGTCTCACCGTCGGCGGTCCGGCTGCCCGAGCCACGGCCCTTCCCCTGGATGGACGGCGCCGATACGAGCCTGGCAACCGTTCGCAGGCGATGGCGGGGCGAATGAGCGCGCCCTGACAGGGCGGGACGAAAGGTTCGCGGCGCGCCTGCCGGCGAGCGACTCAGGCGCGCGCGCCGGCCCACTGCGCGGGGCGATGCCCGGCCGGTATCTCCCTGGAGACGGCCGTGCGACCTCGCGCCTCAAGCGGCGGAAGCATGGCCGGCCCGGCGGGCGACGCGCCGGCGCGCTCGTCCCGCGGCGGCATGCCGAAGTATTCCCGGTAGCACTTGGAGAAGTGCGGCGTGGAGACGAAGCCGCAGGCCGCGGCCACCTCGATGATCGACAGGGTGGTCTGCCTGAGCAATTGCCGCGCCCGGTTCAGGCGCAACTGGAGGTAGTAGCGCGACGGCGAACAGTGCAGGTGCTTCTGGAACAACCGCTCCAGTTGCCGACGGGAGATGTCCACGTAGCGGGCCAGATCGTCCAGGTCGATGGGCTCTTCCAGGTTGGCCTCCATCAGCGCGACGCTTTCCTGCAATCGCGGCTGCGGGCCGCCTAGCTGCTGCCTGAGCGGAATCCGCTGGTGATCGTCCTCGTTGCGGATGCGCTCGTAGATGAACATGTCGGAGATCGCCGTCGCCAACTCGCGACCGTGCGCGCGGCCGATCAGGTTGAGCATCATGTCCAGCGGCGCGGTGCCGCCCGAGGCGGTGGCGCGCTCGCGGTCGATGGAGAACAGGCGGGTGGTAACCTCCACGCGGGGGAAAGCCTCCTGCAGGCTCGCCAGGCATTCCCAGTGCACGCTGCACGCATGGCCGTCCAGCAGCCCGGCGCGGGCCAACGCCCAGCTCCCGGTGCACACGGCGCCGAGCCGGCGGCCCAGGCGCGCCTGCTGCTGCAACCACTGCGCCTGCGGGGCGCCGAGGTGGCGCTGGATATCCAGGCCGCCGCAGACGATGACCATGTCCAAGGCGTGCAGGCCGGCACAGCCACCGTCGGGCGTAACGCGCAGGCCGTCGCTGGCGCTCACCGGCCGGCCGTCGTGGCTCAGTGTGAGCCATCGGTACAGCTCGCGACCGGAAAGCTGATTGGCCATGCGCAAGGGCTCGATCGCCGAAGCCAGGGAAATCAGGGTGAAATCGTCGAGCAACAGGAAGCCGATGACCTGGGGGGCTTGGCTGCGCGCGGAAGCGCCTCGTTCGAACGCTGACATAGGGGTTCCTCACAGGTGCGCATCGCGGGCGGCATGCGGCCCGGAGCAGGCCCGGGGATCGCGTCGCGCGCACAACCATCCGGCGCGACGTGCCGAACCTCCCGGCGTACCCCGGAAAAGCGCGGGGCAGACGCCGCGCGTGGTTGCGCTCGTCTTCCGGAACGGCTTTGCAAGGAACGCGCCGCGCGGGCATTTCGCAGCCATGACGGCCGACCTTCCCATGCCCGGCGGGCATGACCCCGACGCCCGCGCACGCCCATGGCGAACCGAACCCGCCCGGGCGCACCAAAAGCTCGCGGGCCGCGCACCCGGATGGGCCCGCGCCGTGGCGGGCGGGTGCCTGGCGATGGACGCGGGCCGGCCCGCGACGCCTGGCGCGTGCGGCGGGATTGGTGGAATCGGCAGGGCCCGCGGCCTGCGACATGAACGCCCGGAGCGGCAAGGTTGATTGATTGATCAATCAAAACCGCCCTAGACTCCGCACCTCGTCCATAACCACACGAATCGTGGAGTCATCGATGCCCAAGGTGGGAATGCAACCGATACGCCGCTCGCAATTGATCGCCGCCACCCTGCAGGCGGTGGACCAGGTCGGCATGGGCGACGCCAGCATCGCCTACATCGCCCGGCTCGCCGGCGTGTCCAATGGCATCATCAGTCACTACTTCCAGGACAAGGACGGCCTGCTCGACGCCACCATGCGCCATTTGATGCAGGCGCTGAGCCAGGCGGTGCGCGATCGCCGCGCCGCTCTCGCCGAAGGCAGCCCGCGCGCGCACCTGCGGGCGATCATCGATGGCAACTTCGACGACAGCCAGGTCAACGGCCCGGCGATGAAGACCTGGCTGGCTTTCTGGGCGAGCAGCATGCACCAGCCGGCCCTGCGCCGCCTGCAGCGGGTCAACGATCACCGCCTGTACAGCAACCTCTGCTGCCAGTTCCGTCGCCTGCTGCCGGTGGCCGAAGCGCGCAGCGCCGCCCGCGGCCTGGCCGCGCTGATCGACGGCCTGTGGCTGCGCGGCGCGCTTTCCGGGGATCGCTTCGATATCCAGCAGGCCCTCGGCATCGCCTACGACTACCTGGACCTGCAACTGGAAAAGGACGCCAGCCGCTAGCGGCGCCCGTCGCCTCAGTGCGGGCCGGGAACCGGTACCGGGGCGACCTGGACGATGGCGCGGGTCTCCACGTCCAGGCGCATGGCCTTGAGCAGCGCCGCCATGTACAGCAGCAGGACCACCGAGAACGGCAGGCCGGCCAGCACCACCACGGTCTGCATGGCGGTGAAGTTGCCGGCGAACAGCAGGCCGATGGTCACCAGGGTGATCAGCACCGACCAGAAGATCCGCAGCCAGTGCGGCGCATCCTCGTCCAGCTCGCCGCCCTTGCGCGACAGGTTCGCCAGCATCACCGAGCCGGAGTCGGCGGGCGTGAGAAAGAGCACGAAGCCGACGCAGATCGACAGGCCGATCACCGCCTTGGCCCAAGGATAATGCTCCAGCAGCAGGTAGATCGACATGGAGGGCTGCTCGAGGGCGGCCTTGCTCAGGTCCGCCGCACCGCCCGCGGTCACCAGGTCCATGGCGCTGTTGCCGAAGATCGACAGCCAGGCCAGGGTGAAGCCCAGGGGAATCAGCAGCACGCCGCAGATCAGCTCGCGCACCGTGCGACCCCGGGAGATCCGCGCGATGAACATGCCGACGAAGGGCGCCCAGGAAATCCACCAGGCCCAGTAGAACAGCGTCCACAGGCCCATCCAGGCTTCGCTGCGGGCCGCCGGCCCGGTGTAGACGTACAGGTCGAAGGTCTTCAGGATCAGGCCGTTGAGGTAGTCGCCGAGGTTCTGCACCAGGCCGTTGAGCAGATGCAGTGTCTGCCCGGCGAACAGCACGAACAGCAGCAGGCCGCTGAACAGCAGGATGTTCAGGTTGGACAACCGGCGGATGCCCTTCTCCACCCCGGAGACCGCCGCCAGCGTGGCCACCGCGCTCATCACCAGGATCACCGTCAGCAGCGCGGCACGGCTGTGGGGCAGGCCGAACAGGTATTCCAGACCGGAGGACACCTGCAACGAGCCGATGCCCAGGTTGGTCACCAGCCCCAACAAGGTGACGAAGATGCCGAAGCAGTCCACCGCGTCGCCCACCCAGCCGTGCATCAGGCGCGTGCCGAACAGCGGATAGAGCGCCGAGCGCAGCGCCAGCGGCTGCTTGTGGCGATAGGCGAAGTAGCCGACGGCCAGTCCCACCAAGGCATAGATCGCCCAGCCGTGCACACCCCAATGGAGAAAGGTCAGCTGCAACGCCTGGCGCGCGGCGAACGCGCTGCCGGCCTCGCCTTCCGGCGGGTTGTAGAAGTGGTCCAGGGGCTCCGACGCGGCGAAGTACAGCAGCGAGATGCCGATCCCCGAGGAAAACAGCATCCCCGCCCAGGCGCCATAGCTGAAGTCGGGCCGCTCGTGATCCTCGCCCAGGCGCAGGTCGCCATAGCGCGAGAACGCCAGGTAGAGCACGAAGAACAGATAGGCGCCGATGGCCAGCATGTAGTACCAGCCGAAGCTGCGCGACAGCCAGGCCTGGGCCCGTTGCAGCCAGGCACCGGCCGCCTCGGGAAAGGCGATCAGGGCGAGGGTGAGTGTCAGGATCAGCGCGGTGGATGCGAAGAACACCACCGGGTTCAGGCGCGCCCTTCCCGGTTGGTTTGTCGTGAGCGGAGACGCGGTACTCATGTGCAGAGCACTCCAAGGCAGTGAAAGCTGGCGCCGGCAGGCGCGACCAACCACAGGCCGTCCACGGCCGCGCCCGTTTGATGGGCGCCGGCGGACGGCTGAAGCGGTGCGGCGATCTGCCGCAGACCGGATCATGGACGGGAGCTTATTCTTTGTTGTTTGAACGTTCAATAAAAATAAAGTAGGCTGATTTCACAGCCTCGGGACGCTGCGCGCCTGATCCGGCAACAGTCTTTCGCCGCGGATGGCCGCCCGGTTCGTCCCTCGCCTGCTTCACACCGCGACGGAACGCGAGCTCCCTCATTCGCCACCCGGCGAACAACCAAGCGGCACAGAGGCGTCCGCCTCGCCGGGCGACAGCCGCTCGCAGCGATGCCGCCTATCGGCGACCCGAGCCTCGCACCCATTATTCAGAGAGGAATGACATGCCCCGATTCGACGACCACTTGCTCTACATCGGTGGCCGCTACGTGCCCGCCGCCAGCGGCGAAACTTTCGAGACCCTGAACCCGGCCAATGGCGAAGTCCTCGCGCGGGTCCACCGCGCCGGCGCCGAGGACGTCGAGCGCGCCGTCGCCAGCGCCCAGGAAGGCCAGAAGGTCTGGGCGGCGATGACCGCCATGCAGCGTTCGCGCATCCTCCGGCGCGCGGTGGACCTGCTGCGCCAGCGCAACGACGACCTGGCCGCCCTGGAAACCCTGGACACCGGCAAGCCGCTGAGCGAGACCCGCAACGTCGACATCGTCACCGGCGCCGACGTCCTGGAGTACTACGCCGGCCTGGTTCCGGCCCTCGAGGGCGAGCAGATTCCCCTGCGCGAGTCCTCCTTCGTCTATACCCGCCGCGAACCCCTGGGCGTGGTCGCCGGCATCGGTGCCTGGAACTACCCGATCCAGATCGCCCTGTGGAAGTCCGCGCCGGCCCTGGCCGCCGGTAACGCGATGATCTTCAAGCCCAGCGAAGTCACCCCGCTGAGCGCCCTCAAGCTGGCCGAGATCTACACCGAGGCCGGCCTGCCGGACGGCGTGTTCAACGTGCTCACCGGCAGCGGCCGCGACGTCGGCCAGGCGCTCACCGAACACCCGGGGGTCGAGAAGATTTCCTTCACCGGCGGCACCGCCACCGGCAAGAAGGTGATGGCCAGCGCGTCCAGCTCCTCGCTCAAGGAGGTGACCATGGAACTGGGCGGCAAGTCGCCGCTGATCGTCTTCGACGACGCCGACCTCGACCGCGCCGCGGACATCGCGGTCATGGCCAACTTCTTCAGTTCCGGCCAGGTGTGCACCAACGGCACCCGGGTCTTCGTGCCGCGCGCCTTGCAGGCGCGGTTCGAGGCCAAGGTGGTCGAGCGGGTGCAGCGCATCCGCCTCGGCGATCCTCAGGCGGAAAGCACCAACTTCGGCCCGCTGGTGAGCCTCGCCCACCTGGAGAACGTGCTCGGCTACATCGCCTCCGGCCGCGAGGAAGGCGCGCGCCTGCTGATCGGCGGCGAACGTGTCACCGAGGGCGAGTACGCCCGCGGCGCCTATGTGGCCGCCACGGTGTTCACCGACTGCCGCGACGACATGCGCATCGTCCGCGAGGAGATCTTCGGACCGGTGATGAGCATCCTCGCCTACGACAGCGAGGAAGAAGTCATCCGCCGCGCCAACGCCACCGACTATGGCCTCGCCGCCGGCGTGGTGACCCGCGACCTGGCCCGCGCGCATCGGGTCATCCACCGCCTGGAAGCCGGCATCTGCTGGATCAACACCTGGGGCGAGTCCCCCGCCGAAATGCCGGTGGGCGGCTACAAGCAGTCCGGCGTCGGCCGCGAGAACGGCCTGACCACCCTGGCGCACTACACCCGGATCAAGTCGGTACAGGTGGAACTGGGCGACTACGCCTCGGTGTTCTGACCCACCGCATCTCCCCGGCGCCCTGCGGCGCCGGTATCCGACCGATCGCTCCACTGGAGGACACCGATGTCCCGGGAATACGACTACATCATCATCGGCGCCGGCTCGGCCGGTAACGTGCTGGCCACCCGCCTCACCGAAGACGCCGGCACCCGCGTGCTGCTGCTGGAAGCCGGCGGCCCCGACTACCGCCTGGACTTCCGCACCCAGATGCCCGCCGCCCTCGCCTATCCGCTGCAGGGCCGCCGCTACAACTGGGCCTACGAGACCGACCCCGAGCCGCACATGGACAACCGTCGCATGGAATGCGGGCGCGGCAAGGGCCTGGGCGGCTCCTCGCTGATCAACGGCATGTGCTACATCCGCGGCAACGCCCTGGACTTCGACAACTGGGCCAAGGCGCCCGGCCTGGAAGACTGGAGCTACCTCGACTGCCTGCCTTACTTCCGCAAGGCGGAGACCCGCGACATCGGCCCCGACCCCTATCACGGCGGCGATGGCCCGGTGAGCGTGACCACGCCCAAGCCGGGCAACAACCCGTTGTTCCACGCCATGGTGGAAGCCGGCGTGCAGGCCGGGTATCCGCGCACCAGCGACCTCAACGGCTACCAGCAGGAAGGCTTCGGCCCGATGGACCGCACGGTGACCCGTAACGGGCGCCGCGCCAGCACCGCCCGCGGCTACCTGGACCAGGCCCGCGCGCGCCCCAACCTGACCATCGTCACCCATGCCCTGACCGAGCGCATTCTCTTCGACGGCAAGCGCGCGGTTGGCGTGGCCTACCTCCAAGGCGACGAAACCACGGCGCAGACCGCCCGGGCCAGCCGCGAAGTGCTGCTGTGCGGCGGCGCCATCGCCTCCCCGCAGATCCTGCAACGCTCCGGGGTCGGCCCGGCGGCGCTGCTGCGCGAACTGGACATCCCCCTGGTGCACGACCTGCCGGGCGTGGGCGAGAACCTCCAGGATCACCTGGAAATGTACCTGCAATACGCCTGCAAGCAGCCCGTCTCGCTGTATCCGGCGCTGCAATGGTGGAACCAGCCGGCGATCGGCGCCGAATGGCTGTTCGCCGGCACCGGCCTCGGCGCCAGCAACCACTTCGAGGCGGGCGGCTTCATCCGCACCCGCGACGAGTTCGCCTGGCCCAACATCCAGTTCCACTTCCTCCCGGTGGCGATCAACTACAACGGCAGCAACGCGGTGAAGGAGCATGGCTTCCAGGCCCACGTCGGCTCGATGCGCTCGCCCAGCCGCGGCCGCGTGCGCGCACGCTCCAAGGACCCGCGGCAGCACCCGAGCATCCTGTTCAACTACATGTCCAGCGAACAGGACTGGCAGGAATTCCGCGACGCCATCCGCATCACCCGCGAGATCATGGCGCAGCCGGCCCTCGACCCCTACCGCGGCCGCGAGATCAGCCCGGGCGCCGAGGTCCAGAGCGACGCCGAACTGGACGCCTTCGTCCGCCGACACGCCGAGACCGCCTTCCACCCCTCCTGCTCCTGCAAGATGGGCGAGGACGACATGGCGGTGGTCGACGGCCAGGGCCGCGTGCACGGCATGCAGGGGCTGCGGGTGATCGACGCGTCGATCATGCCGGAGATCATCACCGGCAACCTCAACGCCACCACCATCATGCTCGCCGAGAAGCTCGCCGACCGCATCCGCGGGCGCACGCCCCTGCCGCGCAGCGACGCCGACTACTACGTGGCCGGCACGACCCCGGTGCGCGGCGCGGCGCAACGCTGACCGACGCCACCGCAGCGGGCGCACGCCCCGGCGTCGCCCGTCGCCACCCTGCCGACAGAACCCTACGGGCGGCGTGGCGCGATGCGCCTGCAGCGCCGGGAGGATCGGGGCAGCCGACGGCGGCAAACGCCGTAAGTCGGCTCTCCGCCGTCAAGGCCGGCCCGACACCGGTCGCCGTCCGACAGGGCACCAGCGCTCGAAGTAGCGAGGGCGCTTGCCGGGCTCCTTCGCCATCACGCTCTCAAGGCCGTATCGCCGCCGAAGGTGTGGAGCGCGTCCGGCCATCGCCCGCGCGCGCCTCGGCGCCGAACGCCCTTTTGCTCCGAGATAAGGAGCGGCATGAGCGGGATGCGAGGCTCGCGACCGATCCGATCCCTGTAACCGCCCCGGCCGTGCGCATCGGTACCTGACGCCAGAGGGCATTCCCGGCGAGACTCGCAGCAGCCGGCGGGCGCCGCGATCGAGGGCGGGTCGGCCCGGTACGCGACGATAGCCTTGCGCGGTCCATCGCCCGGGCGGCCGACAAAGCCGTGGCGGGCTGTTACCCTGACACCTGACCGGCCGGTCATGCATCGGTCCGTCTTCCACCCCTGTACGCGGCGCACGCCGTTCCTGCGAGGCTTTGCATGTTCGCGATCACATCGTCCGGTCACTGGCCGGCAGGCTACCTGATCAACCCCAACGTCGAGCAACTCGACCCCCACTGGCTGGAAGCCTTCAGCAAGATTCCCGCCGCCGCGCTCAGCGACTGCATGGGCCGCAACGTCGGCGGGCTGGGGCTCAAGCCCTACCACGGCAATGGCACCATGCTCGGCAGCGCGCTGACCGTGCGCGTCCGCCCCGGCGACAACCTGATGATCCTCAAGGCCATGCAGATGGCGCGCCCCGGCGACGTGCTGGTGATCGACGGCAGCGGCGACCTGACCCGCGCGGTGTTCGGCGGGATCATGCGCGCCATGGCGCTCAAGGCCGGTATCGTCGGCGTGGTGATCAACGGCGCCCTGCGCGATTTCGAGGAATGGCAGACCGGCGAATTGCCGGCCTATGCCCTGGGCTGCGTGCACCGCGGCCCGAGCACCGATGGCCAGGGCGAGATCAACGTACCGATTTCCTGCGCCGGCATGCTGGTGCATCCCGGCGATCTGGTGGTCGGCGACGCCGACGGCGTGGTCGCCGCCGCGCGCGAGGAATTGCCCGAATTGCTGATCCGCTGCCGCGAATTGCTGCAACGGGAGGCCGACACCCTGGCGGCGATCCGCAACGGCACCCTCGACCCGGCGCGCTTCGACGCCATCCTGCGCGCCAAGGGCTGCCCGCTCTGAACCCCGGCCGGCCGCGCGGCCGGGGAGTTCACGCAACCCGGGCGGCCATCGCCGGTCTGTAGTCAGACATCCACCTTCAGAGGTCGCCCATGCCCAGCCTTCAGCTCGACGCCCGCACCGCCCGCCTGCTGCCCTGGATCGTGGCGATCGCGTTCTTCATGCAGACGCTGGACGGCACCATCCTCAATACCGCGCTGCCGAGCATGGCCCGCGACCTGGCCGAGGACCCGCTGCGCATGCAGGGCGTAGTGATCGCCTACATGCTCACGGTGGCGCTGCTGATCCCGGCGTCCGGCTGGATCGCCGACCGCTTCGGCACGCGGCGGATCTTCTTCGGCGCGATCCTGCTGTTCAGCCTCGGCTCGTTGCTCTGCGCGCTGTCGCAAACCCTGGGCATGCTGGTGGGTGCGCGAGTGATCCAGGGCCTGGGCGGCGCGCTGATGATGCCGGTGGGCCGGCTGGTGGTGCTGCGCGCCTACCCGCGCACGGAGCTGGTGCGGATCATGAGCTTCATCACCCTGCCCGGCCTGGTGGGACCACTGATCGGCCCGACCCTCGGCGGCTGGCTGGTGGAGTTCGCCAGTTGGCACTGGATCTTCCTGATCAACCTGCCGGTGGGCATGCTCGGCGGCTATGCCGTGTGGAAACTGCTGCCGGACCTGCGCGGCTCCGAGCGCACGCGCTTCGACGGCATCGGTTTCGGACTGTTCGGCGCCGCCATGGTGCTGATCACCATCGCCCTGGAAGGCCTGGGCGAACTGCGCATGCCCCATGTGCGGGTGATGCTCCTGCTGATGGGCGGCCTGGCCTGCCTGTCGGCCTACTGGTTGCGCGCGGCGCGGATCGACCGGCCGCTGTTCTCGCCCTCGCTGTTCCTCACCCGGACCTTCGCCGTGGGCATCCTCGGCAACCTGTTCGCCCGCCTCGGCAGCGGCGCCCTGCCGTTCCTCACCCCGTTGTTGCTGCAGGTGGCGATGGGCTATTCGCCGGCGGAAGCGGGCATGAGCATGGTGCCCCTGGCGCTGGCGGCGATGGCGATGAAGCCGCTGGCGCGACCGCTGATCGAACGCCTCGGCTACCGCAACGTGCTCACCGGCAACACCCTGCTGCTCGGCGCCCTGATCGCCAGCCTGGCGCTGACATCCAACGAGATGCCCCACGCCGTGCTGCTGGTGCAGCTCGGCCTGATCGGCGCGGTGAACTCGCTGCAATTCACCGCGATGAATACCGTCACCCTGATCGACCTGGGCGACGCCGATGCCAGCAGCGGCAATGGCCTGCTGTCGGTGGTGGTGCAACTGGCGATGAGCCTGGGCGTGGCCTCGGCCGCGGCGCTGCTCGGCGGCTTCACCTCGACCACCGGTGCGGATGGCGTCGGCGACGTGCATCAGGCGTTCCAGCTCACCTTCCTGTGCATCGGCCTGCTGTCGATGCTGGCCGCGGCGATCTTCCTGCAGCTGTCCCCGGCGGACGGCCGCAGTCCGCGCCGTCCCCTCCCGGTGGAACCGGAAGTGGAAGGCTGAGCGCCAGACCCGGCGGACGCGCCGAAGGCCGCGCCGCCGCACCTGTTACACTGCGGGCTTTCCGCTTCGCGCAGGCCCGTTCCGTGACCTCTACCGCTTTTGCTTCCCTGCCGCTGTCCGCCGCGATGCTGGCCAACCTCGACGCCCTCGGCTACGTGGCTATGACGCCGATCCAGGCGCAGAGCCTGCCGCTGATCCTCAAGGGCCGCGACCTCATCGCCCAGGCCAAGACCGGCAGCGGCAAGACCGCCGCCTTCGGCATCGGCCTGCTCGACCCGCTGAACCCGCGCTACTTCGGTTGCCAGGCCCTGGTGCTGTGCCCGACCCGGGAGTTGGCCGATCAGGTCGCCAAGGAGATCCGCCGGCTGGCCCGCGCCGCGGACAACATCAAGGTGCTGACCCTCTGCGGCGGCGTGCCCTTCGGCCCGCAGATCGGCTCCCTGGAGCATGGCGCGCACATCATCGTCGGCACGCCGGGACGCATTCAGGAGCACCTGCGCAAGGGCACCCTGACGCTCGACGGGCTCAACACCCTGGTGCTGGACGAAGCCGACCGCATGCTCGACATGGGCTTCTACGACAGCATCGCCGACATCCTCCGGCAGACCCCGGCCAAGCGCCAGACCCTGCTGTTCTCGGCCACTTATCCGGCCGGCATCGATCAACTCGCCGCCACCTTCCTGCGCGACCCGCAGCGGGTCCAGGTGGAAGCGCTGCACGCCGACGGGCAGATCGAACAGCGGTTCTACGAGATCGACCCACGCCAGCGCCTGGACGCCCTCGGCCGCCTGCTCCTGCATTTCCGCCCGCAATCCTGCGTGGCCTTCTGCCACACCAAGCAGCAGTGCCAGGACGTGGTCGATCACCTGAAGTCCCTCGGCTTGGTCACCGAGGCGCTGCATGGCGACCTGGAACAGCGCGATCGCGACCAGGTGCTGGCGATGTTCGCCAACCGCAGCCTCAGCGTGCTGGTGGCCACCGATGTCGCCGCCCGCGGGCTGGACATCGCCGGGCTGGAGGCGGTGATCAACGTCGAGCTGTCGCGGGACGCCGAAATCCATATCCACCGCATCGGCCGCAGCGGCCGCGCCGGCGAGAAAGGCCTGGCGCTGAGCCTGGTGGCGCCCGCCGAGGCCAGCCGCGCCCAGGCCATCGAGGAGGTGCAGAAGCAACCGCTGAACTGGCGCCCGCTCGATGAGCTCAAGCCCGCCAGCGGCGAGCCGCTGCTGCCGCCGATGGCGACCCTGTGCATCGCCGCCGGACGCAAGGACAAGGTACGCCCGGGCGACATCCTCGGCGCGCTGACCGGCGACGCCGGCATCCCCGGTACCCAGGTCGGCAAGATCGCCATCTTCGATTACCAGGCTTTCGTCGCGGTGGAGCGCGGCATCGCCCGGCAGGCCCTGAAACGCCTCAACGAGGGCCGGATCAAGGGACGCGCGCTCAAGGTGCGCGCGCTTTAGCGACACGCGAGCCTGGCGCGGCCGTCCCGTCGACGCGCCACGCCCTCCTTTCCGCGCGTGGCGGGATGCCAGGGCGCGCATGCTGTGCCATCATCAGAACCTGAATTCTGGAGACCGCTGTGCGCAATATTCTGGTCGTCGAAGACAGCCCCCTGGTACTGAAGATCCTCGAGCACCTGTTCCGCCAGGAGCATGGCCTGCAACCCTTGTTCTGCGCCTCCCTGGGCGAAGCCGAAGTGTTGCTGGAAACCTCCGCGGAGCTGCTGTTCGCCGCCATCGTCGATCTCAACCTGCCGGATGCGCCCAACGGCGAGATCGTCGACCTGGTGATGCGCTACAACCTGCCCTGCATCGTGCTGTCCGGCTCCTACAACGAGCAACGCCGGGACGAGCTGCTGCTCAAGGGCGTGGTGGACTACGTGCTTAAGGAAAGCCAGTACTCCTACGAGTTCGCCTTCCGCCTGATCCACCGCCTGGAAAGCAACTGCAACGTGAAGATCCTGGTGGCCGAGGACTCGGATGCCACCCGGCATTTCATCCGCCGCGTGCTCACCCCGCACCTGTACCAGATCATCGAAGCCACCGATGGCAACGAAGCCCTGCGCATCCTCCAGGAACGCCCGGACATCGACCTGTTCCTGGTGGACCACAGCATGCCGGGCTTAAGCGGGTTCGAGCTGGTCAAACTGCTGCGGCAGAAGCTCAAGCGCAACGAGCTGATCATTCTCGGCCTGTCCGCCGACAACAAGGGCTCCCTCAGCGCCACGTTCATCAAGCATGGCGCGGATGACTTCCTGCGCAAGCCGTTCTGCCCGGAAGAGCTCAACTGCCGGGTGATGTCCACCCTGGAGCGCCGGGACCTGGTGCGCGCCCTGAAGCAGTCGGCGCAGTTCGATTCGCTGACCAACCTGTACAACCGGCGGGCCTTCTACGAACAGGGCATCCAGCTGTTCCGCCAGGCGCAGCGCGGCGGCCAGGACATCAGCGTGGCGATGCTCGACCTCGATCTGTTCAAATCGATCAACGACGAGTTCGGCCATGCCAGCGGCGACGCGGCACTGGTCTCCTTCTCCCGCAGTCTGCTCGCGGCCTTCCCGGACGCCCTGCTGGGGCGCCTGGGCGGCGAGGAATTCGCCCTGGTGAGCAAGCAGGACGCGGCGACCCTGCATGCCGCGCTCGACCGCCTGCGGGATACCTGCGCGCACCTCAAGTACAGCGTCGGCGCGCCGCCGCTGTCGTTCAGCGCCGGGGTCTACTACGGCGCACCGGACGACCTGGAAAGCCTGCTGCATCAAGCCGACATGCGGCTCTACCGGGCCAAGCGCGAAGGCCGTGGCCGTACCATTTCCGAGTGACGGGGAACGCGCCTTCCGGCGCGCCGGGCTGGCGGTCCGGTCGGGCGAGAACCGCCGCCGTCCGGCGCCCGTCCAACGTCTCGCCGCCGCGGATCGACTTCCGTAACCTACGGACTATCGCCGCCCCCTAGCGCCCTTTTACCGATTCGCCCGGAACGATCACCATGCCTTTCCGTCATTCCCTGCGCCGCCTCTGGGCCCTGGACAAGTTCGGTTACAGCCTGCGGGTGTTCATCGCCCTGGCCGGCGTCATGGCGCTGTGCGCCGGGTTCAGGCGTCCCGACCTGGTGATTCCGCTGTTCCTCGGGATCATCGCCAGCGCCCTGGCGGAGACCGACGACAGCTGGCTCGGGCGCCTCAGCGCGCTGGCGGTGATCCTGCCGTGCTTCGCGGTGGCCGCCTTCGCGGTGGAATGGCTGTTCCCCTATCCCGGCCTGTTCGTCGCCGGCCTGGCCTGCTCGGCCTTCGGCCTGGTGATGCTCGGCGCCCTGGGTGAGCGCTATGCGGCGATCGCCTCCGCCACGCTGATCCTGTCGATCTACAGCATGATCGGCGTCGACCAGCGCAACGGCGTGATTGAAGACTTCTGGCACGAGCCGCTGATGCTGCTCGCCGGCGCGGCCTGGTACGGCGCGCTGTCGGTGCTCTGGAGCGCCCTCTTCGCCCACCAGCCGGTGCAGCAGAACCTGGCGCGGCTGTACCGCGAGCTGGGCCTCTACCTCAAGCTCAAGTCGCGTCTGCTGGAGCCCCTGCGCCAACTCGACGTGGAAGGCCGCCGCCTGGAGCTGGCGCGGCAGAACGGCAAGGTGGTCTCAGCGCTGAACGTGGCCAAGGAGACCCTGCTCAACCGCATCGGCAACGGCCGCCCCGGGCCCAAGGTCAACCCCTACCTCAAGCTCTACTTCATGGCCCAGGACATCCACGAGCGCGCCAGTTCCTCGCACTCGCCCTATAACGCCCTGGCCGAGGCGTTCTTCCACAGCGACGTGCTCTATCGCTGCCAGCGCCTACTCAAGCTGCAAGCCAATGCCTGCCGCGAACTCGGCCAGGCGATTCAGATGCGCCAGCCGTTCGACTATGGCGACGCCAGCGCCCAGGCGATGCTCGACCTGCAGGCCTCGCTGGACTACCTGGAGCGACAGAACAACCCGGCTTGGCGCGGCCTGCTGCGGGCCCTGCGCGCGCTGTCCAACAACCTCACCACCCTGGAGCGCCAACTGGCCAGCGCCAACAACCCCGATGCCCTCGCCGAGGAGCAGGACAGCAGTCTGCTCGACCGGGCGCCGCACAGCTTCAAGGACGCGCTGGAGCGCATCCGCCTGCAACTCACGCCGACCTCGTTGCTGTTCCGCCACGCGCTGCGCATGGCCCTGGCGCTGGCCGCCGGCTACGGCGTGCTGCACGCGGTACATGCTGAGCAGGGCTACTGGATTCTGCTGACGACGGTATTCGTCTGTCAGCCCAACTACGGCGCGACGCGAACCAAGCTGGTCCAGCGAATTCTCGGCACGGCCATCGGCCTGGTCGCCGGCTGGGCGCTGTTCGACCTGTTTCCCAACCCGCTGCTGCAATCCGCGTTCGCGGTGTTCGCCGGCGTGCTGTTCTTCGCCACCCGCACCAGCCGTTATACCCTGGCGACCGCCGCCATCACCCTGATGGTGTTGTTCTGTTTCAACCAGGTCGGCAATGGCTACGGCCTGATCTGGCCGCGCCTGGTGGATACCCTGCTGGGTAGCCTGATCGCCGCGCTGGCGGTGTTCCTGATCCTGCCCGACTGGCAGGGCCGGCGGCTGAATGCCGTGGTGGCCAATACCCTGAGCTGTAACAGCCGCTACCTGCGGCAAATCATGCTGCAATACGCCACCGGCAAGCGCGACGACCTCGCCTACCGCCTGGCCCGGCGCAACGCCCACAACGCCGATGCGGCGCTGTCCACCACCCTGTCGAACATGCTCATGGAGCCGGGCCACTTCCGTAAGGACGCCGAGACCGGCTTCCGCTTCCTGGCGCTGTCCCACACCCTGCTGAGCTACCTGTCCGCCCTCGGCGCGCACCGCGAGAGCCTGCCGGAGGACGCCAGCAACCGGCCACTGGAAGCCGCCGGGGAACAGTTCGCGGAGACCCTCGAAAGCCTGGCGCAGGCCCTGCTCCAGGGCACCCCGGTGGCGTTGCAGAGTGACGCCGAGGAAGCCCTGGCAGGGCAACTGGAGCAGATCCCGGACGAACTGGACGACACCCATCGCCTGGTGCAGACCGAACTGGGGCTGATCTGCCGGCAGCTCGCCCCGTTGCGCAGCATGGTGGCGCACCTGCTGGCCGCGCGGCCGGTCAGTCGCTCGCCAGGCCGTGGCGCTTGAAGATCGCCGCGTAGCTGCCGTCGGCGCGCATGTCCTTCAGGGTCCGATTGAAGTCCTCGACGATCCGCTGCGCCTGGGGATGATCGCGGCGCACCAGGATGTGCAGGCCGTTCTCGCTCAGGGGGTGCGGCAGCGGCTCCAGCAGCTCGCCGAGGCCCTTGAGCTCACGTTGCAGGTGGTATTGCGCCACCCGTTCGTCCTCCACCGCCAGGTCGAGCCGACCCGCCGCGAGCATGCGCACGGCCATGGCGAAGTCCACCACCGGCACCTTGAGCAGTTGCGTATCGCGGTCGAACGCCTGCTCGTAGGCATAACCGCGCACCACCGCGATGCTGTAGGTGTACAGGTCGGGCAGTCGCTCGAAATGGATACCGGCCTCGCGGCGCTGGAAAAACCGCAGGCGGTTGATCAGATAGGGGTCGGAGAACAACCCGTACTCCGCGCGCTCGGGGTCGTACCAGGCGCTTACCACCACGTCGTAGTCGTCCGCCCGCAGGCCTCGCAGTACCCTCGCCCAGGGCACCTGCACGTATTCGCTGGCATAGCCGGCGCGCTGCAACACCGTGACCACCAGCTCCTTGGCGAGACCGCCCGAGGGCAGGCTGACATCGGTGAACGGCGGCCAGACGTCGCCCACCAGGCGCAAGGGTTCGGCCAGGCCGGCGCTTGCCCAGCCGAACGATAGAACCAGCCAAAGGACCATGCGCGCCGAGTACATGCCAGCGTCCACCCGCAAAACGAATCGAGAGTCTAGCCAGACTAGGCGGGATTGCATCGACACGGAAGCCGCCAGTCGACATGGAGTACACTCGCGGCCTTTTCCTGGGGGAGGATGCGGCGGTGCTGGAAACCGATGTGACGATTGTGGGGGCCGGGGCGGCCGGCCTGATGTGCGCGTCGACCGCCGGGAATCGCGGCCGCCGGGTGCTGCTGCTGGACCATGCCAACAAGGCCGGCAAGAAGATCCTCATGTCCGGCGGGGGTCGCTGCAATTTCACCAATCTCTACACCGAGCCCGCCCATTTCCTCTCCCATAATCCGCACTTCTGCAAGTCCGCCTTGGCGCGTTATACCCAGTGGGACTTCATCGAACAGGTGAATCGCCATGGCATCGCCTATCACGAAAAGAAACTCGGGCAACTGTTCTGCGACCACAAGGCCAGCGACATTCTCGCCATGTTGCTCGACGAATGCACCCGCGCCGGCGTGGATCTGCGCCTGAATACCGGCATCGAGCGGATCGACAAACGCGAAGGCGGCTATCGCCTGACCACCCACGCCGGCCTGGTGGACTGCACCTCCCTGGTGATCGCCACCGGCGGCCTGTCCATACCGACCCTGGGCGCCAGCGGCTTCGGTTATCAGGTGGCGCAACAGTTCGGCCATAGCCTGTTGCCGACCCGCGCCGGCCTGGTGCCCTTCACCATCACCGACCAGCTCAAGGCGATGTGCACCGAGCTGTCGGGCACCGCGGTGGAGGATTGCCAGGTCAGTTGCAACGGGCAGAGCTTTCGCGAAAACATCCTGTTCACCCACCGTGGCCTGAGCGGCCCGGCGATCCTGCAGATTTCCTCCTACTGGCAGCCGGGCGATCGCCTCGAGATCGACCTGCTGCCCCATCTGGACGTGCCGCTCTGGCTGCGCACGCAGCAAGGGGAACGCCCGAACGCCGAGCTGAAGACGCTGCTGGGCGAGCTGTTCACCCGCAAGATGGCGAACTTGCTGGCCGAGCACTGGTTCGTTTCGAAACCCATGAAGCACTACGCCGCCGCCGAGCTGGACGCCATCGCCGAACGTCTGACGGCCTGGCAGGTGCTGCCTTCGGGTACCGAGGGTTATCGGACGGCGGAAGTGACCCTGGGCGGGGTGGATACACGGGAGGTGTCGTCGAAGACAATGGAGTCGCAGAAATCCCCCGGGCTGTACTTCATCGGCGAGGTGCTCGACGTGACCGGCCACCTGGGCGGTTTCAACTTCCAGTGGGCCTGGGCTTCGGGGTATGCGGCGGGGCAATGCGTGTGAGTGGCCGCCGGAGGAAAGGTCTCCAGCGGCCTGAGGCGAAGATCAATCCAGCTTGATGAACCACCACTCGCCGTCCACCTTGATCCAGCGCTCATTGTTGGTCCGCGGAACCAGCAGGGGCTTCATGGGTATCATCGAACCCTTGTCGAGAAATTTGTAGTTGGCATCCACCAGCACGGTGCAGGCATCCTCATCGCACTGGGCCGAGGTCACCTTGGAGTCGACCATCATGGCCGCGCCCCGTCCAACGGTTGCCTTGAAACGGTCCAGCGTGTGGCTCGCCTTGTAGGTGGGCGACATGAACGAATAAGCCTTCTCGTATTCGGCTTTCTTCAGCGCTTCCTGGCGTTGTTCAGCCCGCGCCATGACCGCTTCTTCGTTCGACTTGGGATGAAAAGTACTGCAGGCGGACACCAACACGAGCGCCATACAGGCTAAACCTGACTTGAATTTCATCGTTCCTCCTAGGTGTGCAGATCGGCGGCCCACCCATGCGGCGGGCCGATTTTTCAAGACGGGATTAGGCCGCGATCAGGGACGTCCGTTCAGTTCCTCGCGGAACGATTCGGTCACGCCGCGCATTTTCTCCCTGAATTCCTCGCCGACCTTTTCGAAGTCCTGGTACTGATTGATCGCCCGCGGGCTAATGGTCACGAGCAATTCCGTACGCTTGTCGCTGTCGTCCTTGTAGCCGAACAGTGGGCCGATCAGGGGAAGTTGGCTCAGATAGGGAATGCCCGCCTTGTTCTTGCTCTGGTTGTCCTGGATAAGACCGCCCAGGATGATGGTGTCTCCGCCCTTGATGGCGACCGAGCTTTCTATGCTGCGCTTGAGGAAGGTGCTCTGGTTGGTGATGACATCTTTCTCGCCCACGTCGGTCACTTCCTGGTTGATATCCATCACCACCAGGCCGCCGGCGTTGATGCGCGGCTTGACCTTGAGCAGCACCCCGGTGTCTTTCAACGTGAAGTTCTGGGTGGTAGTGGCATTTCCGCTGGTCGGGTAGGAGGTGGTGCCGGTGGAAATGGGCTGCTGGGTACCGACCTGGATCTTCGCCTCGCGGTTATCCAGCACCAGGACCGAGGGCGAGGACAGCGACTTGACCCGCGACTGGGTCGACAGCATGTTGATGACCGAACGCCAGTCGCTCCCGGTGAAGACGTAGGAGAAGCCGGTGCCGAGCCGGCCGACCGCGTTGTTGAGGGACAGCCGGCCTCCTCCATTGACCGCACCGCCCACCGCATCGCTGGCACCGGGGTGGGTGTCGAAGTACCACTCCACCCCATACTGGAGCGCATCGGTCAGGGTGACTTCCCAGATCGACACCTCCACCAGCACCTGTGCCGGCGTTTTATCCAGCTTGTCCAGCGCCGAGCGAATGCTGCGCCACTCTTTCGGCGCCGCCATCACCAGCAGACTGTTGTTGCCTTCATCCGCTACGATGCGGGTGCCGTCAGGGGTGGTCACGCTGGCCGCGCCCTTGGTCTTCTGACTGGTGTTTCCCGACAAGGAGGACGACCCCATCGTGGACGACGAAGCGTCCATGCTGCTGGTGCCATCGCTGGAGGTTTCGGTCTGGCTCAAGCCCGGCGCCACGCTGCCGCTGGTGGACGGGTTGGCCCCGGTGGAGGTACCGCCGAAGATCTGCCCCAGCAACTCGGCCATGACCTTGGCTTCGCCGTTCTGCACGTTATAGACGTACAGCTGCGAGTTGGCCTGGTCCTTGTCGTCGAGCCCCACGCTGTCCAGGCGCTTCAACCAGGTGCGCACCGAGTCGAGCTGATTGGCGTTCGGCGTGATCACCATCACGCTGTTGATTTCTTCCATGGCCACCAGCTTGGCCACGTTGGCCAGGGGACCCAACTCGGGATTGCCGATCATCGCGTTGAATCGGTCGACGATGACCTTGGCGTCCAGGTTGGTCACCTCGTAGATGCCGTAGGACATGCCCTTGAGCACGTCCACATCGAACATCTGCAGGGTACGCGTGGCGTTCTGCATCTGCGGGCCGGAGGCGCCGAGCATGAGGATGTTGCGCACCGGATCGGCGCGCAGGACGCTGTCCTTCATGCCGAGCGGCTCGAGAATCTTCACCGCCTCGTCCACCGAAAGGTATTGCAGCGGAATGATCTGTACGCTGTAGCCGCGCTGGGTGCTGGCGGCACGCTGGTTGACCGGCACGTCACGGCGCAACTGGGCCGCCGGGCCGATCCGGTAGATACCGTTCTCGCTCTGCACCATGGCGATGCCCTGGGCTTCGAGCATCGACTCGAGCATGTCGAGCAAGGCGCTCTGGGGCACCGGCTTGCTGGACACCAGGGTGACGTTGCCGCCCACGTTGCCCTCCAGCGAGTAGGGCACCTTGAGCATGTCGCCGAGGATCGCGGCGAGCACGTCGCCCAGGGGCGCGTTCTCGAAATTGACGTTCACGCCGTCCGCCGCCGTGCTGGCGCTCTTCGGACTGCCCTGGGCGCCCACGAACTTGCCGCTGCCACGCTGTTCGAACAGCGTGCGGCCCTGGGGATCCAGCTCCTTATTGGGCTCGACGTAGGCTTCGGGCGTCTCGGAGTTGAGCTTGATGATCTTGGGTGCCGGCTCCGCCGGTTTTTTTTCCGCTTCCGGCAGCACACTGCACGCGGAGAGCAGAACAGCGGCGCACAGCAGGCTCAAGGGAAAACGAAACGACGCGCCGGCCGTCTTCATAAATGTCATAACACACGCTCTCTGTCAGTCGACCCCTGGTTCGAGGAACCACGGCCTACACGCTTGACTGTGAAAAACCTGTCGCCCGTCATGGTTTGGCGGGGGCTACAGGCTCGATATGAATGCCTTCCCGGCGTTGCGGCACCACCAGCAGTTCGACTTTCTGCTGTCCATTGACGAGGCGGACCCCTTCCGGCTTGATCTGCTCGACCGTCCAGCCCAGCACCAGATCCTTCATCCGCACGCGCACCACGCCACCCTTGGTGCCGAGGAGCGCCATCCGGACGCCCCCTTGCACCACGACGCCGAGCAATTGAATGCCGTCCGCGCTGGCCACCTCGGCTGTGGGGTTATCCGCTACCTCGGCGACAGGACGACGGCTCGGCCAGAACAGCGGGCGGGAAATCGCGGTATCGAGGCTTCGCTGCGGCCCCTTGCCGAACAGCGTCTGCTCGTCCGGCAGGCGAAATTCCGGCAAACGCACCACGCGCAATGGGTCCGCAGTGGTCGTCACCCAGAGCAACGCCGCCAGCGAAACGCCGATCACCGTGGCCAGGACCAGAGCCAGCCTTACCCGCATGGATAACGCGCGCGATGGACTCATTGCGCACCTCCGCCGGCGTCCACCGGGACGAACGTCACTACGGACATCTGCACTTCGACGAGTTGCTCCTCCGGCGCATTGGGCCGGGCCCTCACCAGACTCGGGTTGATCCGGAAATCCTGAATCACCAGCAGCGGCAGGCTCGACTCCAGCCGGTCGAGGCTCCCCATCACGTTGGGCATGGAGCCGCTGAACGTCGCGCGCACACCGATGGTCATGTAGCCATTGCGGCTCTGGGCGTTCAGAGGCGCGATGGAGCGCACCTGTGCCTTGGACGTGGCAATGGCATCGGACACCCGCCGCTGGATATCCAGCTCGATGGCGGCGGGTGCGGTAGCGGCCGGAAACACCCACTGCCCGAGGCCCCGCTCCTGGAACTGCCGATGGGCGATCTCCAGTTGGCCGCGCGAGCCCGCGATGCTCTGGAAGCGCTGCAGGGTCCTGCCATCGCGGGCGAGTTCGAACTGGTATTTTTCGTGGCGATCCAGCAGGGGCGCGACCAGCACCATCAGCACCAAGGCCACCAGGCCGAGCAGGATCAGCCAACTGGCCAGACTCCGGTGCTTGCTCAGAAATGCGTTCATTCACCGGCACCCGTCGCGGTCAACCGCGCGCTGACGGTGAATTGATCGAGTCCGGTACGAGCATTGCGGCTGACCGGCGAGGTGAAGCGGGCGCCGTCGAACAGCTCGGAGGCATTGATCAGGTCGATCAGGTTGACCACATCGCTGCCATAGCCAGTCATGGTCACGGTATCGCCTTGGATGCGCAGGTCCGCCATGTAGATATTGTCCGGTACCACTTTGCTCATTTCCGCGATGATGGCCGAGGTTTGCGGCAGTTTCGAGCGTTGATCAAGGATGTGATTCAGCGAGGCGAGGTCTTTCTCCAGCATTTCATTGGTGGCCATGAGCCCGGTCACCTCGCCTTGTAGCGCCGCGATCTGCTGCTTACGCTCGATGACCAGTTGCCTCTCCTTGAGCAACGGCACCGCCGCGCACGCGAGCAATGCGAGCAGCGACAGGGCGAGGAGCCAGCTGTTCAGGCTCAGTCGCCGCCACCAGCGGCTGGAGACCCGGGGGCTGCCGAACAGGTTGTAGGGGCGTTCACCGGCGACCCCCAGCCGCGAGACCCGAAACCCGCTCAGGCGCTCGACCTGTTCAATGAAGGGATCGGCATAGGCTCGCGGCACGGCGACCAGCTCGACGTCGAGCATGCCTTCGGCGCCGGGCCGCTCGGTAATGCGTGCATCGAAATATAGTTTTTCGGCCGGGAACGGCGTCAAGCGTCCGAGCTGATAACCGACCACCTCCCGCACCTCATCGCGCACTTCCTGGGGAAGAGGCAAATGCTTGCGCAGCACTCGCGCGTCCGGCAGAACCAATTCGAGCTGGACGAGGTCCATCTTGAGTGGCCCGGCACCCAGCAGATCGCCGCGCAAACCGCCATCCTGGGTCAGGCTCAAATCTTCGAGGGCGATACGCACGGCTTCGCGCGCATGCAGGTGATCGATACGCTGAAAATACAGCCAATCACCTTCGACGATGGCCTTGATCTTCGGGGAAGGACGCAGGAAAAGCGTCTCGAAACCCACCGGGAAACTTTCCCGCAGGCCTCGCCCCCACCAGCGAAGGGCCTTGTTCAGATCCACACCGAAAAGATTCAAGTTACCGACATCGATTCGCATGCAGGTCAGTCCAAGTTAAAGCGAGCAGTATACTCGTTCCAGCGAACGATCCGATACCCGTCCGGGCCGTCGCCGAACATCACCGTAACCTCCACCTGCTGAGGCTTCCCGGCGGCCTGCACCTCCACCTGAAGGCGGAAAAGGCTGCCCTCCGGCGTGCTGATCAGCGCCGGGTCGATCGTATCGGCGGGATTGAAATCGGCAGCGCCCTGCTTTCCATAGAGCTCGGCGGCCTTGCCGTCGTCGCCGGTCAACGCCTGCAGGACCGAAAGAGATGCGTGGGCCACGTCTACGCCGGGCTGGGTGCCATCCACGGTCACCAAAGGCGCGAGCCGGTCGAGCCAGTTGCGGCTCACACCAGGCAATAGCATCAACTCGTCGATCGACAGAAGCGGAGCGGCTGGGACGGCGGGCCCCTCAGCCGGAGCGGCTTCGCCCTCTTTGGGCGCCACCGTTCCTTCCCGCCGTTCGATGATATGGGCGACCACTTGCTCGACGTCGGTATCGTCATCCGCGACTCGCGAGATCACTTGGTTCAACAGGGTGTCCGGGGCGCCGACCAAGCTGATGAACGCCTCCTCGGGCAGCAGGCGGAAACGCGCGCCCTCGGAGAACGGCAGGATCAGCACCTGCCCCGGCAAGCCGGACCAAGTCTCGTCGCCGATGCGCTGGAGAGCGACCAGGTAATGCAACGCCGCTTCAGCCGCCGCACGGGTCTTGGCCCGGTAGACGATTTCCGAAGCGATGTTCTTGTCCACCCGGACGCTGGTGCTGAAAGCCACCAGCAGCAAGGTCAGCAACGCGACTATCCACAGCACCACGATCAGCACGACGCCGTGCTGCCGTACCCAACGCTCACTCACTGGGAACCCCTATCCGCGTCACGGGGAAGATCATTTCCGGCCAGGCCCGCTCGCTGCCGGCAAGGCGAAAGGAGACCAGCCGCGGCAGCTCATTGGAGGAATAGGTGTCGGACCAGCGTTCGATGCCGTTACTGTCGTTGCCTACCCCGAAATAACGGAAGGTCACGTCGAGCGTCTTGCTGACCTGCAGGAAATCCGAACCGGCCAGTTGTTCTTCGGAAGGCTTGTCTGCCTGGTAAGGCGCGAAGCGGACCCACACGCCCTCCTGTCCCTCCCGGTTGCTCACCATCTCGAAAATGTAGGGCAGGCCGTTGGCCGACATGGCCAGGGGCGCGACATAGCGAATACGGTTCACCTCGCCGATGAACCCCGCCTCCTGACCACCCTCCGAATTCGTCCCGAAAACCGCCGGGATCATCTGCCCCAGATGACGGTAGAGCATGGCGCTGAGCTGGCGCGGCTCCTCCACCAAGGCCGTGTGCCGCTCCACCGTCTGCCAACTGCGGATGCCCGCGCGGAAGCCGCCGAACAGCGCGACCACCAGCAAGCCGGTCAGGGTCAGCGCCACCAGCACTTCGAGCAGGGTGAAACCACGATTGGACTTCATGAGCCTTCCTTGCCGGCTTCCTGGGCGAATACCGTCCTCAAGCTGGTGAGGGAGAAGCTGTTGGCGCGCTTCGTGCCGGGCCATAGAACGGTGATATCCACCTTGTAGACGATGCCGCCCGCCGCGCTCAGTTGGTCGGTGAAGTCCCACTCCAGCGGCGCCACCCTGATCCGCCAGCGATACTCCGGCGCGGATTCGTCCTGGCCTTCGAAGGTTCCGGCCTCCAGCGGCACGGAAACGCCCAACTCGGCCAGCCGCGACTGCGCCACCAGGGCCGCCACGCTCAGCCGGTCGGTCTTGGCCAGATTGCTCATACCATTGGTGAAGCTGCTGAGAATGACGGTCAGCAGCAAGGCCGCCACCATGAAAGCGACCAGAACCTCGAGAATGGTGAAACCGCGCTGCAGCTTGGGCATGACTCACTCGTCACCGTTGCGGATCGAGACACGCCCGGTCAGCCAGTCGACATCCACCACCGCGATGCCTTCGTCCTTGGACAGGCGGATATGACCACCGGTGGAGGAACCGTCGGGGAAGAAACGCACCGCCACCCGCGGACCACGGCTTTCCGAGTCGGCCACCCGCGCCTTGATCAGCAGCGCCTTGGGCAGCGACCGTTCGCCGCGCCGGCTGTCGAGCCCGTAGACCTTGCGGTTCACGTCCATCCATAGCGCCACGCTGCGTTTGTTCAGCACGGCCTCGGAGCGCGCCTTGCGCAGACCGACCTGCAAATCCCGGGAAGCGTCGTCGAGCGAGCCGCCCAGGCCCTTGTTGATGGCCGGGACCACCACCGCCAGGGAAAGCCCCAGGATGACCAGTACCACCAGCATTTCCAACAGGGTGAAGCCGGTGCGCAGGCGGCCGCTCAAGTTATTCCCAGCTCACGATGTCGGCGTCCTCGCCTTCCCCGCCCGGTTGGCCATCGGCACCGTTGGAGAACAGGTCGAAGGGCCCGTGCTGGCCGGGGAAGCGATACACGTAATCGTTGCCCCAGGGATCTTTCGGGATGGCGGACTTGCGCAGGTAAGGGCCATTCCAGCGATCGGCGCCGGATGGCCGCTCGATCAGCGCCTTCAGGCCGACGTCCTGGGCCGGATAGCGCCCGACTTCCAGGTGATACATGTCCAGCGAGGAAGCCAGTTCCTGGATCTGCATGCGCGCGGTGTCGCTTTTCGCGCCGCCGACGTATTTCATCACCCGCGGCCCCACCACGGACATCAGCAAGCCCAGGATGACCAAGACCACCAGCAACTCGATGAGGGTGAAGCCATGCTGGCGACGCCGGGACAGTTTCATAGGAGTACCTCGAATAATTCAGTGAGAACGTGTTTCGGACTGGGCGAAGCGCTTTCCGGCGGAGCCGGTGGAGAGGGGAACGCGACCGGGGTCAGCGATAGCGGCTTTGGACAGCTAGCCGACCAATTCGTTCACCCCCAGGATGCCCAACAGGATCGACATGATGATCGCCGCGATCAGCACACCGAGGCTGAGGATCAGAACGGGCTCCAGCAGCGCCAGGAGACGCTTGGTCACCGAACCCACCTCGTCCTCGTAGATGGTCGCCACCTTGAGAAGCATTTCTTCCAGGCGACCGGTTTCCTCGCCGACCTGGATCATGTGCAGGGCCAAGTTGGGAAACCGGTTGCCCTCCAGCAGCACCGCGCTCAGCGAGCGCCCCTCGCGTAACGCCGCACCGGCGACGTCCAGCTCGCTGCGCAAGGTGCGATTGCTGACGGTTTCCCGAGCGATGGTCAAGGCGTTCACCAGGGATACGCCGCCTTGGAGCAGCACGCCGAGGGTACGGGAAAAACGGGTGGTCTCGACGTTCTTCACCAACTCGCCGATCAGCGGCCACTGCAAAGCGCGGCGATCCAGTTTCACCCGCACCGCCTCGTCCCGCCAGAGCCGCCCGATCATCCAATAGATTCCGCCCATCATGGCCAGCACCAGCCACCACCACTTCGCCATGAAGTCGCCGAGCCCCATGACGAAGCGGGTCGGGGCCGGCAACTGCGCACCCATGTCGGAAAACAGGTCGGAGAAGCTCGGCACCACGTAGGCCAGCAGGAATACCAGGGACAGGATGGCGACGCTGAACAGGATGGTCGGGTAGGTCAGCGCGGACACGATCATCTGCCGCAGCGCCTTGCTGCGCTCGAGGTATTCGGCCATCCGCTGCATGGACGCTTCCAGCGAACCGCTCGCCTCGCCCGCCTTGATCATGTTGATGTAGAACGGCGTGAATTCGGGCCGCTCGGCGAAGGAATCGGCGAGGGTGCGGCCCTTGCGTACCGAGGTGCGGATGCTGTTGATCATCGCCCGGCCGTGATCGTCCGCCAGTTCCTCGAGGATGCTCAGGCTGCGGTCGAGCGGCAGGCCGGAGGTCAGCATTACCGCCATTTCCCGGGTGAAGTGCAGCACCCGGTCGCGATCGTTGATGCGTCGGCGCCGCACCTTGCCGCCCGCGGGCGCGCGCGAAGCCCCGGCCGACGCCTTGGCCGCGGACTTGCCCAGCGGCTGGATGCTGACGGCGGTGAGCCCTTCGCGGGCGAGGTGATCCGCGACACGCTCGATCGACGGCTGCTCGACGACCCCGTCGCTGAGCTTGCCGGCGCGATCGATGGCGCGGTATTTGAAATGCGGCATGGGCGACCTATCCGTTTCTGTCAGCGGGCGAGTTGAGCGACGCGCAGGACCTCGGGCACCGAGGTCAGGCCTTCCAGCGCCTTGAGGTAACCGTCTTCGAACATGGTGCGCATGCCGTGTTGCCGGGCCATGCGATAGATCATCTCGCTGCTGGCATGCTGCAGCACCAGGTTACGCACTTCGTCGTTCATCACCAGCAGTTCGTGGATGCCCATCCGCCCGCGGTAGCCGGTGTGAGCGCAGGCATCGCAACCGACCGCGCGCCAGACCTGCACCGCGCCGTCCGGGGTCAGGTGACGCACGCCCATGTGCTCGATTTCCTCGTCGCCGAGGGCTTCCGGCTGCTTGCAGTGCGGACAGAGCACGCGCACCAGGCGCTGGGCCATGATCGCATTGATGGTGGACGTCAGCAGGTAGTCCTCCATGCCCATGTCGAGCAGGCGCGTGATGCCGCTGGGCGCGTCGTTGGTGTGCAGGGTGGACAGCACGATGTGGCCGGTCAGCGCCGCCTGGATGGCGATGCCGGCGGTTTCCTTGTCGCGCATCTCGCCGATCATCACCACGTCCGGGTCCTGACGCAGGATCGAGCGCAACGCGCTGGCGAAGTCCAGGCCGACTTTGCTGGCGGTCTGGATCTGGTTGACGCCCTGGATCTGGTACTCGACCGGATCTTCCACGGTGAGGATCTTGCGATCGACCGTGTTCAAGCGGTTCAGCGCCGCGTAAAGCGTGGTGGTCTTGCCGCTACCGGTGGGGCCGGTCACCAGGAAAATCCCGTTCGGCCGCTCCAGCACCGACTTGAAGTCGCCCAGCACGCGGTCCGACAAGCCGATGGATTCCAGTTCCAAGCTCATGCTCTGCTTGTCGAGAATCCGCATGACCACGCTCTCGCCGTGCATGGTGGGCACCGTCGACACCCGCAAATCGATCGCCCGGCCCTGCATGCGCAACTGGATGCGGCCGTCCTGGGGCAGGCGACGCTCGGCGATGTTCAGCCGCGAAAGAATCTTCAGGCGCGAGATCACCGCGGGCGCGATCTGCGAAGAAGGCGCCTCGATTTCCTGCAACACGCCATCGATGCGGAAACGCACCACCAGGGTGTGCTCGAACGGCTCGATGTGGATGTCCGAGGCGCGGCTTTCCAGGGCCCGGGCGAAGATGGTGTTGACCAGGCGGATGACCGGCGCCTCGCTGGCCATGTCGCGCAAGCGCTCGACGTCGTCGATGTTGGCGCCGAGCCCGGCGTCCTCGGCCTCCACGTCTTCGCCGCTGGGCTTGTTGGCTCCGGCGCCGTAGAGCCGTTCATAGGCATTCTCCAGTTCCGACGACAAGGCCAGCGCCGGTTCCACGCGCCGGCCGGTGGCCAGCTCGAGGGAACGCAGCACGTATTCGTCGGAGGGATCGAGCATCGCCACCAGCAGGCGCTCGCCATCGTCGGCCAGGGGCACCACGTGCTGTTCGCGCAGGAACAGGGGCGACACCAGCCCCTCCTCCAGCACCGCCACTTCCGGATAGTCGTCGGGTACCACCAGGCGATAGCCGAAGCGTTCCACCTGGATCGAGGCGATGTCGCGCTCGGCCACCATGCCCAGCCGGATGAGGATGCTGCCCAGCTTGCCGCCGGACAGTTTTTGCACCTGGACGGCGCGCTGCAGGTCCGCCTCGGAGAGTTTTCCCGCAGCGACCAGCCAATCACCCAATCGATTTATCACAGCTCGTTCTCCGCCCGCCATGCGCCCTGCCGGCTCATGCGCGGTGCACTATCAATCGCTTGACGCCCTGCTTCCATGCCGTCGGAACGCGGTTAAACAGCGGCCGGATCAACGGCAGCGACAGCACGCGCCGCGCGGCCCGCAGGATTCTCGGCTGCACGTCGCGCGGCACCGTCGGATGCCCCAGGCGGGCCCAGGCGGGCACCAGCTCCGCCGGGGTCGGACGCCCCTCGAGCGTCTCCGGTCCGGCAGGCAGGTAGTCGCCACGGTAGCAGAACGCCTGCGGTGCCTGGCACGCGGGCGAAGGCTCCGGCGCCTGGCGGTTCATCAGGTGCTCGCGCACGCCCAGCAGATGTTCGACGATCTCCGGAATCTCGCGGTCGGGCTCGACCAACCAGCTCCAGGGTCGGCCGGCGAGGCGTTCGGGGAAGGCGCCGATGCGCGAGGCGAGGATCGGCAGGCCCATTTCCAGGCAGGCCGACAGGGTATAGCTGTAAGTTTCCGGGCAACTGCCGGGGAACCACACCAGGTCCGGCTGCAATTCGTCCAGCAGGGCGCGGAGCTGGTCTTCCTGGTAGGCGCCGTGCACCCGCAGGTTGCTCACCGGGTGGCTGCGCAGGTGGCGATAGCCGAAGCCGAGCAGGTGGAACTCCAATGGCAGGCGCCGCCGCCGTGCCTCCAGGGCCGCGCCTTCGAGGGTATCGGCCCCTTTGAACGGACTGAGCGCGCCGATCACCACGACCCGCAGCGAACGCTCGGCGGGCAAGGCGATGGGCTGTACTTCGGCCTCCACGAGATGGCGTTCATGGGGCACGCAACGCAGCGCCGCATCGGGGAAATAACGCCGCATGCGCTCCAGGGTGTCCTGGGACGGCGTGAACACCCGCTCGGCGCCGTACAGCAATTGCTCGCCGAAGCGGCGCCAGGTGGCGATGTCGGAACCGCCCGGGGCCGGCCGCTCGGCCAGGCAGGCATTGCAACCGGCCTCGTCCGGCGCGCCGCAATAGCGGCCCTGGGCGTCGGCCAGGGTCACCTGCGGGCAGGCCAGGTAGTAATCGTGCACGGTGACGTCGTAGGGGACGTCGAGCTTTTCCGGCAGCAACAGGAATTGCAGGTGCACGCCGATGGTGTGGTGGAAGTGGATGCGCGAGACGCCCAGGCTCCGCAACGTCGCCAGCAGCAATTCGAAATCCGTGCCGGGATCGAACAGCAACTGGGCGGGCTTGCCCGGGTCCAGCGAGCCAAGGGCCGCCTTGCCACCCTCGATGTCCGGGCGCAGGACGTACACCTCGGCGACCCCGGCCAGTTCCTCGGCCAGGCTGCGCAGGTGACGCTCGGTGCCACCGCCACGCCGATGGTTGATCATCAGGATCACCGGCAGGCCGCTCGCCCGGGTCCGCGCCGCATCCACGGCAAAACGCAGATGGGCCGCGGGGTCGGCGGCGATGTGTAGCTGGATGAGGCGGTCGTAGTCCGGATACAGGCGCGTCAGCACGCGATGGCCGGCCCGCTGGTGCTCGCTCTGGGTCTCGGCGAAGCTCACGCCCCCCTTGTGATAAGCGAAGGTGTCAGCGCACAGCAAATGGCGCCAGCCCCGCTCGGCGGAGCGCATGCAGAACTCGTTTTCCTCGCCATAGCCGCGGCCGAACAGCTCGGCGTCGAACGGACCGCTGTCGCTCAGGCAGTCGCGCCGAATGAACATGCAGAAACCGATGGCGGTCGGGATGTCCAGGGTCTTCCCGGCGTTCACCTGGCTGAACAGTTCGTCCAACTGGGTGAGCGAGTAGCCCTCCGGCAATGCGTTGTCCTGACAGAAGCGCGGATAGCTGCAGATGGTCGCGTTGTTCGAGAACGGCGTGACCGAACCGACTTTCTCCGCGCCATAGGCGGCGCGCTGCAAACGATCCAGCCAGTCGTTGGCCACCATGGCGTCGCTGTTGACCAGCACCACGTCGCGCTCCGGGTGCAGGGCCATGCCTCGGTTCACCGTGCCGACGAACCCGAGGTTGTGCGGGTTGTGCAGCAACGTCACCTGCCCTTCGAGGGTATTCAGCCAGGCCACCAGTTGCGGATCCGGGCTGGCGTCGTTGATCACCACGACTTCGGCCTCGGCCCGGTAACCGCCCGCCAGCACGCTCTCGATGCAACGCCGGGTATCGTCCAGGCCCCGGTAGACCGGAATGATGATGTCGATCTTCGGCCTGGCCTCGGGCGGCCAGGCCTGGACGGGTACCGCCGGAACGGGCTCGACCACGCGATGGGACATGCCGGCCAGGCGCATCAACCGATTGCGCGTCCGCCACAGGCGGCTGCCCAGCACCCAGTTCAGGCGCCGCTCGAGCTCGCGACTGCTGGCCACGCCATTGACAATGCCCTGCTGCAAACCGTGGTTTCGCCGCTCAAGGGCCTCCAGGGACTGCGCCTGCGCCTTCAGCTCATGGCCCAGCTCGATGGTCTGGCGCTCGAACGCCTGACGCCGAGCCTCGATCGCCTGGCGCCGAGTCTCGATCGCCTGGGCCTCCAGTTCCGCGCGCTCGCGCGCAGCGTTCAGGGCCTGCAACTGGTCGTCCCGGATTTCCACCACGGCGCGCGCCTGGCTCAACTGACCGCCGAGGGATTCGACGCGCTCGCGGTTCAGGTCCAGATCGGCCTGGGCCTTGCGATAGGCGATGGCATCGCCCATGCCGTGGAACACCTGGATGATGCGGTGCGGATCGGCCTGCGCGGCCTCCAGGAAGCCCAGGATGGGCGCAGGCGGCGTCGCTCCGACCAGGAGGACGCCCAGGCCGAAGCCGAACGGAAACTCGAAGCCCGGATAGCGCTGGGTCAACTCTTCCCATAGCTGCCAAACGGCGAAATCGCCGCGCCGTACGTTGGTATCGTGGAACAGCACCACGCCGCGCTCGCTCATCTTCGGCAGCCAGGACTCGAAGTCATGGCGCACGGCGTCGTAGGTGTGCAGCCCATCGATGTGCAGGAGGTCGACACTGCCATCGACGAAATGCACCAGCGCGTCGTCGAAGGTCATCCGCAGCAAGCTGGAAAAGCCGGAATAGCGGGGATCGTGGTAAGCGGCAAGGTCGTCGTAGATCTCGCTGTCGTAATGCCCGGCCTGGCTATCGCCCTGCCAGGTGTCGACCGCGAAGCAACGGGTGCCGAGGCGCTGGTGGGCGACCCCCTGGCAGAACGCACTGTAGGAGTCGCCGCGGTGGGTGCCCAGTTCGACGAAGACCCGCGGGCGGGTCATGGCCAGGACGGCGAAGGCGAACGGGATATGACGGTGCCAGGACTCGATGGCGGTCAGCCTGTCCGGCATTTCCACCTGGGCGAGGTAATCCAGTAAGTCGAACGGTTGAGGCATGCTAATCATCTGTTCAAATCGTTATGTGCTGCGCCGGCAGCGCTTGAGCGGGCGACATTATCCTTCCGATGAAGGCGTTCTGCTGGGAAATTTCGCCGACGGTGCTGGCGCCGGCGAGGCCGGATTCGGGTCTCAGGCGTCGGCGCCCTGCTCCAGCCGGCAAGCGAACCGCTCCAACTCGAACAACCCGGTGAGGCTGGCGTCGGCCTGGGCCTTGAAGGCCAGAGCGTCGTGAATCCAGTGGTGCTGGACATGCTGCTGCTGCGTTCCCGCCCCGAGGGCGACGCTGATGGTGTAGGGGCCGGTCGCCAGATGCGGCAACCAGAACTCGAACGCCACCTGGCAGGTTTCGCCCGCGGCGATATGCCGCCACTCGGGCAGCCACTCGATGGAATTCTCGCCACACAGCGCCTGGCTCAAACGATCCTTGACGAAAAAACCCAGGATCGGCGCGTCGATCGCCACCTTCGCGGTGCAGCAGATCCGCAGCGTCACGCGCTGGGCGCGGTCGAGCACGCGCAGGGGCGCGCCGTTCTCGTCGAGCAACTCGCACCTGTCGATGCGGCCGCCACCCAGGCCAAACTCGTTGCGCACCTCTTCCTGGCCGTCGGCCGGCAACGGCTGCGTCTCCTGCTCCGCGGCCTCCGCCGGGGCCAGGCGATTCTCGTAGAACGAACCCAGGTACGCGTCGCTCACTTTCCGCGCTTCGCCGAACATCATGGTCCGGCCCTTGTCGAGCCAGAGCGCGCGCTGGCAGAGGTTCACCACGGAATGGGTGTCGTGACTGACGAACAGCAGGGTGCCGCTCTCGGCGAACTTGCGCAGGAACCGCATGCATTTCTGAGTGAAATACACGTCACCCACGGCCAGCGCCTCGTCGATCACCAGAATGTCGGCGTCCAGGTGAGCGATGACCGCGAAGGCCAGACGGACGAACATGCCACTCGAATAGGTCTTCACCGGTTGATCGATGAAGTCGCCGATTTCGGCGAACGCCAGGATCGCGTCCAGGCGGGCGTCGATTTCCGCGCGACTCAGGCCGTGGATCGCGGCGCTCATGTAGACGTTCTCGCGACCGGTGAACTCCGGACTGAAGCCGGCACCCAGCTCGAGCAACGCGGCGATGCGGCCGTTGACCTTCACCTGGCCCGAGGTGGGCGTCAGGGTGCCGCAGATGATCTGCAGCAAGGTCGACTTCCCGGCGCCGTTGCGGCCGATGATGCCGAGGGTCTCACCCCGCCGGACCTCGAAGGATACGTCGCCGAGGGCATGGAACTCCGCCTGCTGACCACGCCGGACGCCGAACATGAGATGCATCAGGCGTTGCGCGGAGGACCTGAACATCCGGTAGGTCTTGCTCACCGAATGCAGGGAAATGGCGATCTCAGAGGACATCGGCGAACCCCTTGCGCGCGCGTTCGAAGAAGGCCCAGCCCAGTACCGCCCAGAGCGCGCTCAAGGCCAGGTAGATCGCATACAGCGAGGCATCCGGAAACTGCCCGTGCAGCAGCAGCCCTCGCACGCCCTCGATCGCCGGTGTCAGCGGATTCAGATACAGCCATCCCTGGTAAGCCTCGGGCAAGGCGGATACCGGGTAGAACACCGGCGCCATGAACATCAGTACGGTAATGATGACCGGCATGATCTGGCTGATGTCGCGAATGAATACGCCAAGCGCCGCCAGCAGCCAGCTGAATCCCAGCACGACGAGGATCAAGGGCAGCAGGAGCACCGGAAGGAAGACGGCTTGCCAATGCACGAAGCCATACAACACCGCATGCGCGACCAACAACACCACGACACTGACGAAGGTATGGAAGAGCGCCGAGACCACCACCACTGGCGGCAATATCCACAGGGGGAACACCACCCGCTTCACGTAGCTGACGTATTGCAGCATCAGGCTGGGCGAACGGCTCACGCACTCGGCGAAGAACCCATGGACGATGATCCCGGCGAACAGGTTCACCGCAAAGGCCGTCTTGTCGTCGCCGCCCACGCCCCAGCGGGCCTTGAACACCACGCTGAAAACGAAAGTGTAGACGACCAGCATGACGATCGGCGAAAGGAACGACCAGAAAATGCCCATCATCGTGCCACGGTAGCGCGACAACACTTCGCGCCTGCCGAGTTGCAGGATCAGGTAGAGGTAATGCTTCATCGAAGGCCCATCAGATTACGCGGTAACGGATGACTCGCACGTTCCAGCCGTGGAGGTTTTGGCGAAGAACCCCTCTACCCATGGCCATACATGCCATGCCGTGGGGTCTTTCTCGATAGCGGATTGCAGATGATCGCATAAACGCTGCGCCAAAGACTCCGCCGTGGGCTCCGTGAAGGGCCCCTCAAATCGCATATGCCGTTTCCCATCCACTGGATTCACGGAAATGCTGTAGACGATCACTGGTACCGCTTCCCGGGCCGCCATCCTTAATGCACCGGCGGGCAGACGCGCCTCCCGACCGAACAAGGTCACGGGCAGACTGGATTGCCCAGGCTGCAAGGGTGCGTCAGGCATCACCATAACGGGAAGCCGATCTCGGCATAAACGCTCGCGCATGCTCGCTACGCTTCCGCCAACCGGGATGGCAGACGCACCGCATAAGCGCGCTACCTGCCTTATACGCCTACGTCCCAACCACCCTATGAATATTTCTCCCAATGCGGGACGAACAGGTGGAGGAGCATGAAGCCACGCCACGGGCAGCCCCTTGTCGCGCAGATACTTCAGGGCCCAGAAGCCTTGCCCATAATGAAAGGTGACGAAGAAGATATTCTTGGCGGACAACTTATCTAAAGCATCCGCACCCGACATCAGTACATTCCTGTCTAGCCAAGAGCGTCCCACTTTCATGGTGAGAAAGAAGTCGGCCATATCCACCAGGCGATGCAGTGCGAACAATCTCACCGGATAAGGCCTGGCAAATCCGTAACGCTCCATTAAGCCACTAGCCGATGCGGCAGACGAAACTTGAAAAAAAGTGTAACGCGTCAAAAAACGTATCCCCCTAAAGGCCAAGCGCCACGGAAGGAGGAAAACCAAAAAGGCCACTATGGTGACCTCGATAATTGACGCCAATTCTCGTCTAAAAGATGGCCAGATTTTTTTATTCACACAGCACTCGAGTGAAACCACCGCCAAAATAAACTGCCCCTGGCCGGGTGACGACCAGAGGCATGAGTCAACGCTTACTTCTTAGTCTTTTCCACGTTGCCTTCAATGAAGGTACGCAAGGCGTCTGGATTGAACTTCACGTCCGAAGCAGCGCGAATGGACTCTACTTTCTGGCGACGTACGCCGGCCTCGAACTCAGCTTGTGCCTGCTCCATAAGAGCAGCCTTGACATCGTCGAAGGACTGCTGGCCAGCAGGACGCTTTTCAACGAGGTGAATAATGTGATAGCCAAACTGGCTCTTCACCGGTGCACTGATCTGTCCAGGTTTAAGACCAAAGGCCGCATCGGCAAATGGCTTTACCATTTTGTCACGCTCGAAAAAACCGAGATCTCCGGAGTTATTCTTCACTGAGGGATCATCGGAGTATTCTTGTGCTAACTTCTTGAAAAGCTCGGCATTTTTCGAAGCCTTATTATACACCTCTTCAGCCCGGGCCTTCGCTTCAGCTTCGCCGCGCACATTTCCGGTTGCGATGAGGATATGCTCAGCATGCACCCGCTCTGCAGTGCGGAATTTTTCCTTATTGGAAAGATATTGTTCGCGAGCAGCTGCTTGAAAATCTGGCTTTTTAGCGTCTGCTACTGCCTTATCCAATACCATTTGCGACAGCAATCGCTCTCCGTCATATTCATGGCGAAGTTTGTATTGCTCGGTCTTGTCCATTCCTTGCTTTTCAGCTTCACCGGCTAATACTTTACTAACATAAACATCAGCCAGCAGCTCACGCAACTTCCGTTCATTGGCAAAAATATCGCTCTTCTGTTCTCCGGTGAACATCACATCAATTAGCTTTTGATATTCGTCCTTTGTGATGGATGCTGCCGAGCTCGAAATAATAGCCTCGCCCGCATATGCATTTCCGAAGCAAGCAAAAATACCTACCAGAAGCCATTGCGCTGCATTTCTCTTAAACACTTCAAATCCTCTTTAAACTCCAAGTGACAAATGCAAACACCCCGCTAGTAGCGGGGTGTTTTTTTACAAGATCGAACTAGTCAGCAACGCTACTGGCAGAGTTGCTGTAGTTAAAGTAGCACAGACTACCAGCTGTACAGTTGGCAGGCGAAGCCCCGGTCTCGGGTATATGAGTCACGTTAATATAATAAGTTCCAGTCTTCTCCAACTGGCAATAATAACGACGCACACCAGTCGGGTTCGCTTCCTGCGTCCAACGAATCGTGGAATCCTGAGCATAGGTGGAAGAGCAATAGCTGCCCACGTTGGTGAAGTCCCCCGGGCAACGAGAAATTGAGACTCGGCGTGTCGACGGGTTGAGGGTAGATCTCACCGTAGATAGCGTACCGTAGTAAGCGAGACTGGACGGATAGAGCGCACCGGAAAACTTGCTGGCATCCACTTTAACAGCATAATAGCTCTTATCACCCGAGCCGCCGGTTCCCGCCAAACTAGAGGTCATGTTGCCCCAGTTACGCACGACCACGTTGGCATTTTCAGGAGTAGTACACCCTGGTGTGGGCGTCGGTGTCGGAGTGGGCGTCGGTGTCGGTGTCGGTGTGGGCGTCGGCGTCGGCGTCGGCGTTACCCCACACGATGAATTGGAGATATGCACTCCAGCCAAGTCAATAGCGCCAGAAGAATCAATAGCTGCCGCGGTGTAAGTGCCGCAGCTCTCGCCGCTGAACTTCAAATCGCCCGAATAAGCAGTGCCCTGTACGAATAGCAGAGAGGCTGCGACAAGTCCCAAGGCTGAATGCTGTGTGCTCATACCAAAACCCTCAAAAATACTGTCAAGACCCTTTCTCAATACCAATCGAAAGAGTGTGCACATTTAGAGGATAGGCCAATTGGCATGTCAAAACAACAGGTAAGTTTTTTAGTTCAAAAAATAGCGATAGACAACGCAAAAAAAAGCCCGCATTAGCGGGCTTTTTTCTTCCTCTAGTTACAGAGGACCAACATCACGGCTAGTAACTGCTTTGTGCAGGTAGCTGGCGCTGTAGTTGGACAGCAAGCCACCTACGTCACCATTCTGGATGTTGATGGCGGCAAAGCCGATGGCCGGCAGACCGAGCAGCGGGGTGGTAGTACCACCGCCAATCGGAAGCAGCTGGTTGCCAACGTTAGTGAATGCCAAACGCATCCAACCAGTCTGGAAGCTATTGATGGTCAGCTGATTGCGGATGCTTGCGCCACCCAACAGGTTGCTGTTACCAATGCTCAGGATGTTGGTTTCGTGGCAAAGAGCCAGACCCGGAACCGGGGGACGAGGAGAAACTTGGTCTTCGTCGATGACTGCAGTTTGCTCTTCACGATCCCAGTAGTTGATGCCGATTGCTTCACAAGCGGAGCTGCTGGCCGGAACCCAAGGAGCAGTAAACGGAGCATTGGCAGTTGTGGTGCCAGTATTCACGTAAGCGCGCTTGGTGGGGAAGGTAACAACAAAGTCAGTCTGAGCGTTCAGACCAGCGCCAACCGCATAATCGTTGGACAGACTTGTCTTCATGAGCACAGCACTGACAGCGTCGATCCCGGTGTTGAATACGGAATCAGTACCATTCTTGAAGAAGGCAACCGGATCACCAGCGTTCAACGAAGGAGCCTCGTCACCCGGCAGGTTGTGCTGCTGAGCAGTGGACCAGTTGTCCAGAGCTACAGCGTCGGCAGCAATTTCGCTACCAGCATCAACGTTGACCATGGTCACGGAGCCGTACAGGCCACCGCCCGGAGGCAGAATACCGAGAGCAGCGTTGTTGGCCCAGAAGCCGCCGCTACGCCATGCATTACGCAGAACGCCACAATCGCCAGGAACACCATTGTTGTGCACAATGGCGTTACGAGCAGCAACCACGTTGGCATCTGTGCTAGCCGGATCAATCACACCCATTTCGATCACTTCGATGTGACCTACACGAGCACGAGCCTTGGTAGCAACGGAGTCAGCAGTGCCAACGGTGCCGTCATAGAGGAAGCTACGGAATTCCTGACCAGCCGAACCAATATCACCAACGGTGCAAGAGGTATCAGCAGTGCTCAGCTTGGCACCATCGGCAGTTTGAGTAACTACGCCAGTCCAAACGTCTTGCGGGGACAGATACAGGTTGAAGTCGAGTACTTCCTGGGAGTTCATGCCTTCCAGGAAACGTACTTTGACAGCCTTGTACTGGTTGGTGGTGTTGGTAACGTGCACAGCAGTGAAGTTACCAGCTTCCGAAGTGTAGATAGGATAGAGCAGAACCTGACCCAGACCTTCCGGGTTGTGGTTCACCGCGTGAGCGGACGCTGCAGCACCCAGGCTAGCAGCAAGTGCAATTGCCTTTGGCAAAGACTTTTTCATTTGCAGAGATTCCTTTTCAGCTTGTATGTAACGTGTTGAACAGCTTATTGCAGGTTTGCTCACAAAGCGCTGGATCATGCTATCCAGCCATCCGCGCCATTGCAAGCCTACGCCAGGAATAATTTACGAAAAATTGCGCGCTTACGTCAATTTTCGCGAAATGGTGCGAGCCTTTTCACGTCCCACCATGCCCACATGGCCTCACCATCCCGGTGCAGGCAGCAGCTCGGCAGCAGATTGTCAAATAAATCGGGGGCTTAGCCGATTGAATTCGCATCCAACAGACTAAGCCCCCAACCAACACGCGACATAGAAGCTATCTGCTGCTACTGCTATGGAGCATTGTTAGTATATGTATAACGCCAAAAGGAGCACAAGCCGTAAACGGCGGGTTTTTTCCATTCGGTCGATTGCAACGCGTCCGAAGCTAATGGAGTGGGCGCCGGGACAGCAATCGCTTGATCCGCCGCTGCTGGGCATAGGGGATGCTGCCCAGAATCCTGCCCAGCAGCGGTGCCTCCCTCAGCCTCAGCGCCAGTGCCAGAAGCCATTGCCGCGAGCCTGCCGTGGAATCCTTGCGAAAGAACGAACGATGACAGCGCGCCAGGCCCTCCATCGGCACCCTCTCCGCCCGCGGCGCCGGCCATTGGACCTCGGCCAGGTAACCCGCCCCATAAAAATGCGCCGGGGAGGGCTGATGCCAAGACTCTCGCGACCCAGCAGCTAGAAGCTGCCGTATCTCCAGCAGCCTGGACAGCCAGGTTTCACTGCTCACAGGATGGACCTCCAGCCAGCTCGCGGGGCGCCCTTCGAGGCGATCGTGGAAAGCCCCGATATCGGTGGCGAGCACCGGCAACCCTGCCTCCAGGGCGGCGCTCAAAGTGTAGCTCCAGGTTTCCGGCCATTGGACGGGAAACCAGACGAGATGGGGACGCTCGCGCCGGATCGACTCCTGTAGCCGTTCATCCCTGTAGGGACCGAGCTGGCGCACCGAATCGCCGAGGGGGATATGGGCCGTCCCCAGGAGCACGAACTCCAGCGGCAAGCCTGCACGCCGAGCCCTGTCCGCGACGGATCGCAACGCTTCGGCGCCCTTCTCCCGCCCCAGCGCGCCCAGGCACAGGACACGCAATGCCTGCCCCTCAGCCAGGCCCGGTGACGACGGCGCCGGATAGAACCCGAAAAGCTCCCGGTCCGGATGGGCACGAACATCGAGCCGCAGCCAGGGCAGCGCCCTGTGCAGATGACGACCGGCCTCGGCGGTGGGCACGATACAGCGTTGGGCCTGGCGGGCCAGGCGTTGCAGGCAGGCCGCCTGCTGTGGGTCCGTCTGGTCATCCGCGAGCGACGGATCCAGCGCCTCATCGTAGCGCCCCGCCCGGTTGGCCAGGGTGGGGTTGCCGTTGATGATCGCGTAGTCGTGCAAGGTGAGGTCGCAGGGCAGCGCGAGGCGCTCGAGCAGCGGCCAGGTGGCCATCGGGAAGCCGGCGACGTGGTGAACGTGCAAGCGCCCGACCCCGGCCGCCTGCAGAATCCCGACAAGCATCTCTTCATCCCGGTCGACGAGGGAGAAAAGCAGCGTCTCCGGCTTGGACTCGCCGATCTCCAGCTCCAGCGTATCGGCGCGCTCGCCTGGGCGCAGCACCAGCACCCAGGCCTTGCCGGACAGCAAATCGCGCAACTCGCGCACATGCCGCTCGACGCCACCGCCCATGCGGTGCGTCACCATCAGGATCACCGGCACGCCCGAGCCGCGCATCAGTTCGAGCGACAGCGCGATCCGTGCCGGGCCTGCCGGGTCCCGCCGCAACCAGCCCAGCAGCGCCCGGGGGTAATCCGGGTAACGCCGATGCAGCAGGCCTTCCGCCGCCAGGCGCCGGGCGTCTCCCTCGGCGGCGCCGAAGCTGGCCTGCCCCTCGTGGAAGACATAGGTATCGCAAGCCAGCAGATTGACGAAGCCCGCGCCGACGGCGCGCCGGCAGAAGTCGGTTTCTTCCCCATAGCCGCGCCCAAAGCTGGGGACGTCCAGGGGTCCCACGCGGCGCAGGCATTCCTTCTTTATATAGAGGCAGAAGCCAACGCCGGTGGGCAGCTCGATACCGACGCCCGGGTTGGCCCTGGCAGCGGCCGCATCCAGGCGGACGACATCCAGCAAAGGATTGCGCTGGCACGCATCCGCGAAAGGCAGGCTACAGATGCTCGCGTTATTGGAGAACGGTGTGACGGTACCGACGTCTGCCCTGGAATGCGCCAGGGCATGCAACTTGTCCAGCCAACCCGGGGGAACCAGGGTGTCGGCATTGAGCAGCACCACGTCGGCGTCGGCCCAGTCGCTTTCGGCGAGAAACGCAAGGCCGCTGTTGACCGCGGAAGGAAAGCCCAGGTTGGCGGGGTGCTCGATCAACGAAAAGCGCTCCGAGGCGGCCTGCTCCTGGAGCGTCGCGACCAGTTCTCCATCCGGACTGGCGTCGTTCACCACCACGGCCCGCCAGCGCACGCGCCCGGCGCGGTCGGCGCGGCCGGCGAACAGGCTGTCCAGGCAGCCCAGGGTCTGCGCCCGGCCGGAATACACCGGCACGATCACCGCTACGCGCGGCGCGTCGGAAGGGTCGAGCGGGTTGATCGATGACGCGGACAAAGTGGCTCCAATGTTCAGGTTTGCCGGGAACGGGCGGCAAGCGCCTCGCACACCGCAGGGTTAGACAGGGCGCGAGCGGGCTCGAAAGCGCTCGCCCATCAGGCACAGGCCCGCCAAGCCGGCGATCCCCTGCATGCACAAGCCGATGCCGAACAGGACGGTATGCTTCTGCACTTCTATATAGCCATCGCCGAACACCGAGGAGAGTAACGCGTACAGGCTCAGCGAGCCGCCCAACGCGGCCAACCCCAGCAGGCCGCGCAAGGTCTCGCGGGAAGGGAGGGATTCTATCCTCCGCGGGAGGAACAAGGCGACGGCCGCCGCCAGCCCGAATGCGCATCCCGCCAGGAAGAGCCCCCTGAACAGGGCCAGGGGAAGGCTGGCCAGATGGGTGGTGAACGAGGTCTGCCTAACCAGGCGGTGGTCATCCTCCACGAAGCCCGCCCGGCCCTGGGTATTCGCCAGGTAGGTCGGATAGAGCGGGCGCGCCTGGCGCAGGCCCTCGGCGAGCGGATGGAAGAAAGTCGCGGGCTGCTCCAGGAACAAGCGGATCAGGCGCGGAAAGGTCGCGTTCATGATCTCCGGGCAGGGCTTTTCCTGAACACCCTCGAAGCTGTACCAGGTCTTTCCAGACAGCGCGCCGCAGTTCGGTGGCAGGTTCAGGATGCGCAGCGCGCGCTCGGGTTCGGGTGCGGCGGGCAGGACCGCGCCGAACACCGTATCGACCCGGTTGGCGACCCGATAGCCGGCCAGCAACTGGTTGCTGGACTGATTGAGATACAGATAGCCCGCCGGCAGCGCCAGGGCCAGGCCGAACAGCGCCGCGACCAGCACCGGCTTCGCCCGCTGCGAGCACAGCCACATGCCATAGAAACACGCCAGGAAGCTGGCGAGGAACACGTACTGGAGCTTACTGAGGCCCAGCCAGACCAGCGCCAGCAGCAGGATTACCTGCGTTGGCAGGTCGCGACGCCCGGGTTGGGCGAACCGCGACACCATCGCCAGCACCGCCAGCACGCCCGCGCTGATCACGGAAAAATCGGTGTACAGGGTGTTCACGTAGCCCAGATAGGCCATGTCGCCGAACACCAGCGCGAACAGCAAGGCGCTCCAGAAGCGCAGCACGGCGGGCATGCGCGCCAGCAGGAGGACGGCGAGCATCCCCAGCAGCGCGACTTTGGGCACGGCTATCCAGGCCCAGGAAAGGAAGTCCCCCGGCGAATGCCAGGCGCTGGCGAACCAGGGGAACAGGTTGTCGCTGGAAAACAGGCAAGTGGCCGGCAACGTCTCGCCGTCGTAGAGCAGCCGGGCGGACGTCGACAAATAGCTGCCGGCGTACTTGGGCACGCCCTCGACGAATTGCCAGAGTCCGAAACAGGCCGATTGCCGCACGTAGTCGTAGCTGTTGGCATAGCCATACACCGGCTCGCCGAGGACCACCCAGCACATTTTCAGCATGCCCAGGCCGAACACCAGCCAGGCCATTGCATCGAGCGCGAGGTGCTTGCGAATAAGCCTTTCCATGAATCCTCTGGAGTCGCTCCTGCGCGAAGCCGCGCCCACCGGGGTACCGCGGACGACGAGAAGAGGCCGCGCCGGGGCGGGCGGCATTCTATGACAAGTCGTCGCGCTTAGGCAGGCTCGGCGCGCGCGAAGGGCTGCGCCGGAAACCCCTGCGCTCAGTGCAAGCGGAATCGCGCGGTGTTTTCCGCGAGCGCCTGGCTGCCGCGATGCAACTGCTCCGCCGCGCCGCGCACCGATTGGGCGCCGTCCAGCAGAAGCACGGCCGCGGCATCGACCCGCTGTATATTGCCGCTCACTTCGTCCGCGGTGGACGCCTGTTGCTCGGCAGCGGTGGCGATCTGGGCCAATCGATCGCTGACCCGCAGCACCGACTCGGCGATCCCCTGCAAATCGTCGCCCATCGCCACTACGCTGCCGACGTCGCCCTCGGCCTGCCGATAAGCCTCCTCCATCAGGTTCACCGCCTGCACCACCACGCCCTGCAAGGCGCTCACGGTCTGTCCGATTTCCTGGGTGGAGTCCTGGGTGCGCTGCGAGAGGCTGCGAACCTCGTCGGCGACCACCGCGAAGCCGCGCCCCTGCTCGCCGGCGCGGGCGGCCTCGATGGCGGCATTGAGTGCCAGCAGATTGGTCTGCTCGGCGATGCCCTTGATCACGTCGACGACGCGGTTGATCTGCTGCGCCTGCTCGCGCAACTGTTGCAACGCCTGCACGGTGCCGCCCAGGCGGGCGCTCAACTCACGCATGCTCGCGCCGGTGCGGGCGCTGCGCTGGCTGCTCTGGATGGCGACCTCGCGGGATTGCGCGGCCTCCTGGGCCGCGCCCTCGCAACTCTCCGCCACGCTGCGGGCGGTGGCCGCCAGCTGATGGGCGGCGGCGGCGATCTGGCTGACCTGCGCCTGCTGGTTCTCCACCGAGCCCAGGGTTTCCTCGGCCTGGCTTTTCAGCGAGGCTGCGGTCCCGCCCAGTTGCTGGCTTTCCCGGTCGACGCCGAGCAACGACTCGCGCAACTGCACCAGGGCCGCGTTCATCGCGCCGGCGATCACCGCGAGGTCGTCGCGCCCGTGCACCCCGGCGCGCACCCGTAGGTCGCCGGCGCGCAGCCCTTCGGCCGCCTCGGTGATGCTAGCGGTCCCCTGGCGTATCGAGGCATTGAGGCAAAGCAGCATGTACAGCGCCAGCAGCGTCAGCACGGCGAAGGCACCGATCACCTCGGCCATGCTGACCAGCGCTTCCCGGCGATACTCGACGATGCGCTGGGTGAAACGCTCGGCGAACGCCTGCTGCAGGGCGTCCAGGTCGCCGGCCAGGCGGCTCACCGCCTCCAGGAAGTCCGAGGGCGTGATGCTGAACGGATTGGCCTCGAAGATATGCTGGTCGACCTGGGCGAGGAAGGCGGCCAGCGCTTTGTCGGCCCGCTCCAAGGGCGCCTCTATCGGTTGCAGCGTTTCCGGCGAGCGCTGGCTCAGGGTGAGCTGGGCCTTGTGCAACTGGCCGACCGAATCGTCCAGCGAACGCCGCAGGTCGCGGATCAGCACCCGGCTCTGCAAGGTGAAGTGCTGGGAGACCACGGCGCCATGGCCATTGCTGGCGAAGGCGCCGAGCTGGTCAAGCAGGCGCGGCTGGGTGTAAGTCAGCTGCTCCATCAACAGGTAGGTATCCAGCCAGGGGTCGAGGATCAGTCCGCTTTCGGTGGCCACCTGCTCGCGCAGCGCCTGCAATTGCTGCAGCGTACCCTCGTACCGATCCAGCGCATCGGGCAACGCCAGCTTGCCGAGCGCCTCGAGGCCCAGGTCGCCCCGGCGCGCGCGCAACGCCGCGAAGAGTTGCTGGCTCTGTTCGCCGAGGCGCTCGTCCTTCAGTTGCGCCGCCACCTTGTCCAAGGCGGCGTCCAGTTGCCCCTCCTGCTGCTGCAACAAGGCCTGCGCCTGCTGCTCGGTGCCCTTCCAGCGCGCCAGGAGAATGCGTTGGTCGTCCAGGGCGCGCTGTACGCCGGCGAGCGTCTGGATCACCCGCATGCCGCTCAGCTCGCCATCCATGGATTGCAGGCGGGCGCGGTAGTCGGTGGCCATGACCCACAACGCGTAGCCCAACGGCAGGATGGAGAGGATGAACAGCAGCTGGAACTTGCGTGCGAAGCTGAACCCTTCCAGCAGACGCACACCCGGCTTGAGCACAGCGATCATGGTCGACCTCGTTGCAGTTCGGCCCCTGGAGCGAAAGAGGCCCGATGGATCCCGCTACGCAAGAGCCGCGCCATGCACCGGCACGGGCTCCGATGGGGCTTTCCGGCCGGGGACGCCCAGTCGAATGATAGCCATGCGCCACAATATCGCACGCCAGGGACCGAGCTACCCGAAAACGGGCGTATCGCGCCCGGGCGGAAACGGCGCGCGGACCACCGGGCGCCCCGGCAGCCGGGCCTTCAACCGCCGACCCACGGCACCCCAGCCGCCTGATCCGCCTATCGCCGTACGACGGGGCGGCCACCGATCGCCTGGAATGCCTGTCGCGCCCCAATGGGGGCGGCGTCCGATACCCCGGAAACGCCGCCCAGGGCGCGCGAATCTTCCGACAGCGTAGCAGCGAGCGCGGCGCAGGACCTTTGGGCGGGCTCCCGCTTCCCGCGCCTCAGGGTGTCCGGCGCGACGCCAGGTGGCGTACGCCCTCCAGCACCAGCAGGAGCACCGCCAGCCAGATCGGCAGGAAGGTCAACCACTCCTCCGGCGCGATGGTTTCGCCCAGCGCCAGGGCCGCGGCCACCAGCAATACCGGCTCCACGTAGCCGAGCAGGCCGAACAGGCTGAAGGCCAGCGCCCGGCTGGCGAGGATGTAGCAGATCAGGGCGGACGCGCTGAGCATGCCCAGCACGGGGATCAGCCCGTAGAGCGCTGGCTTTTCGGCGAAGGTCAGGCCGATCGGTTCGCCGGCCTGGACGAACCACAGGGCCGCAGGCAGCATGAGGGCCATGTCGAACCAGAGGCCGCCCAGGTGGTCGGTGCGCAAGCGGCGGCGCAGCGCGAAATACAGGGGATAACCCAAGGCCACCAGCAGGGTTTCCCAGGACAGGCTGCCGACCTGGTAGAACGCATGGGCCACACCCATCGCCGCGCAGGCCGCGGCGGTTTTTTGCAGGCGTGACAGCCGATCCCCGTAGAGCAGGCGCCCGGTGAGGATCATGGTCAGCGGCAGGAGGAAATAGCCGAGGGACACGTGCAGGCCGCGGCCATGCAGCGGTGCCCAGAGAAACAGCCAGAGCTGCACGGCGATCAACCCCGACAGGACCAGCAGCCCGAGCAACAGCGCGGGCGTGCGGCGAATCCGTTGCGCGACGTCGCGGGCCAGCTGCCAATCCCCGCTGACCAGCATGAACAGGCTCACGCAGGGGAAGGTGAGCAACATCCGCCAGCCGAACACCTGCTCGCCGCTCAGCGGTGCCAGCAGGGTGGTATAGGAATACAGCACGGTGAACAGCACCGAGGCGATCACCGACAACGCCACACCCTTGGACACGCGGACCTCCCGATGCACGAAAAAGAGTCGCAGTGTAGAGGGTTTGCGCAAGCGATTGGCATCGGGCGAGAACACGTCGCGGGAAGCCGGGGGACTGGCGCGCCCTGCCCGGGCGCCAGCCACGCTGCACCGCCTCTCGACGCCGCCTTCCGGGCGTGCGGCTTTCGTGGAATAGTGGCCGACCCGCCGCTTTCCGTTGTCGCCGAGCCCCATGCCCAAAGACGCCCTGCCCGCGCTGATCCTCGCCCACCTCCAAGTCGACCTGGAACACGCCCAGCACGCGGCGCGGACCGCCTATGAGGCGGCCACCCACGAGGAAAACATCGCCGAGAACAAGTACGACACCCTGGGCCTGGAAGCTTCCTACCTGGCCACCGGGCAGGCGCGACGCGCCGATGAGATCCGCCGGGCGCTGGCGTCGTACCGGACGCTGCAAATCCGCCCCTGCACCCAGTGCATCCAGCTCACCACCCTGGTCACCCTGGCGGATGCGCAGGGCGACCGCCAACAGGTGTTTCTGGGTCCGGATGCGGCCGGCCTGACCCTGCGTTTAGACGGCCAGGAGGTTCGCGTCATCACGCCCCATTCCCCGCTCGGCGCCGCCTTGCTGGGTAAACGCGAGGGCGATGAAGTCGAATTGAGCATCGGCAATCGACGCCAATTCTACGAGGTGCTCCGCATCGCCTGAGCCTTCGCCTGGCGAGCCTCGAACCAGCTTTACTGATGGCCCCCGGCCAGCTTTCGTACCGCTTTGGGCTCAGACTACTCACCTGCAAGGCTACCGTTGGTCAGAATCGCCCCTGAAACCGCGCCCCTGAGGGTGCTGGCATATCGAAATGCCACCTTTTTTCAACGCCAAAAAACTCGCGCCAAAAAATCTTTTGCGGATAAGGCTTTGCCTTTTTCAAAAAAAGACAAATCCGAGAATTTAACTCGGGTATAGGGAATAAAAAGCGGCTGAATGTTTTTTTGACGCCAAAACCACGACGAATGGCGCTTAACCAAAACGGCCCGTTGCACGATAAAGCCAACGCGAACGCCCTATCCCGGGGCTTACAGGACAACCGTCCTGTTTCCACCATCGCTTGGTCCGTGTCACCGGCTGGAAGCCGAGTAAGTCTTACTGCCTCGAGGAAGAGATGTGTCCGACTGAGATTTCTCTCTGGAGAGTCAGTCATGATCGATTTGTCCACCTGGAACCTGTCCATTCCTGTCGGCGTTCCCGCCACCACCATTGCCACCCCGATGCTGGTCGGTGGTTTTCAGGACTACTACTTCAAGAGCAACACCGGCGGTGTGATTTTCTGGACCCCGGTGAATGGGTCGACCACGCAGAACGCCGCCTACCCGCGCAGTGAGCTGCGCGAGACCTTCGCCAGCGGCGGCCTGCGCAACTGGACCTACCCCGCCGCCGACAACTTCCTGTCCGCCGGCCTGAAGGTCAACCAGGTCCCCTCGAGCGGCAAGATGGTGGTGGGCCAGATCCACGCGTACAACAGCGACAAGCCGATGCTCAAGCTGGAATACCAGTACAAGCCCAAGACCAAGACCGGCAACCTGGTGGCGAAGATCCGCTTCACCCCCTACGACGCGGAGGGGGCGGTATACACGCTGCTGCAAGGCATTCCGCTGAACCAGCGCTTCACCTACAGCCTCAACCTGACGCCCACCGGGATGCTCAACATCAAGCTGAACGGCAGCACCTGGTCGACCCAGTTGTCCTCCACCTGGGCACCCAAGCCGCTGTACTTCAAGGCAGGCGTTTACATCCAGGACAACAGCGGCTACGAGACCGAAGCCGGCAGCGCGACTTTCGACCAATTGCTGATCGAACACCGCGCGCTGGCCGCCAAGCGCTGAGGGCCCGACTTATGGGACTCAAGCCCGCAAGTCGCGCCAGGTGAGGTAGACCCGGGCATCGAACTCGTACTGGTGATAGCCCGGTAGCATGTACTCGCAGAGCTGGTAGAACGCCTTGTTGTGGGCGAACTCCTTCAAATGGGCCAGCTCGTGAACCACGATCATCTGCAGGAACTCGGGCGCCGCGTCCTTGAACAGCGAGGCGATCCGGATTTCCTTCTTCGCCTTCAACTTGCCGCCCTGCACCCGCGAGACCGCGGTATGCAGGCCGAGCGCGCGCTGCACCACGTCGAGCTTGTTGTCGTAGAGCACCTTGTCCAGCGCCGGCGCGTTGCGCAGATGCTCCTGCTTCAGCGCCGCCGTGTAGGCATACAGGGCCTTGTCGCTCTGGATTTCGTGCCGGGCCGGGTAGCGGCGCTGCAGATAATCCTCCAGGCGGCCTTCGGCGATCAGCCGGCGGACCTGGTCCTGGACGGAAGCGGGATAGGCGGAGAGGTAGGTCAGCGCGGTCATGATCGGCGGGCGAAACGGTCGGGGGCGGCAGTTTAGCCGAATCGCCCCGCCATGGGCCGCCGGGCAGCCGATGGCTACCCGGACGGCGTTCACACCCTCGGCCGCGGGGCGCGGATGAACCGCGTCCCGCGTGCCCGTCAGCGCAACGGCGGACGCGCCAGGCTGGCCTTTTCGTCCAGCAGCCGCTGGTGGGCGCTGGCATGAGGACGCGCCTCGCGAAGGCTATCGGCCTCGGCCGCCTTGGCGAGTTGCCGGGCGGCGCGTGGACGGCTGTTCCAGTCGGCGATCAACTGGTCGCGCCAGGCCGGGTAGTAGCCACCGTGGACCTGTTCCACCTGGGCCAGGGCCTCCTGGTAGCCGGCCAGGTCGTTGCGCCGCAGGTAGCCGGCCAGTGCCAGGTGGCGCTGCGGGTCGAAGGTCTGCAGGTAACGGTGCAGGGTGTAGGACCAGTGGTAGACCATGCTGCTGCCGCTCTCGTAGGACAGGTTGAGGATCTCCTTGACCCCCGGACGCTGGGAGGGCTCGCTCTGGCTGATGTCGTCCAGACCACGGGGGAAGGCATCGCCCCAGGCGAGGTATTCGGCCAGGCCCTCGGACCACCAGGTGGTCAGGTTCAGCGGGTAATGGCCGAAGGGACCGTACTGGTCGAAGCGCCCGTCCAGGTAATGCACGTATTCGTGGTTGAGGTTCCATACCTGCCAGGTCGGGGTGGCCCGCTCATAGGCGAAGAAACGCGCCTGGTTGGCCGGGTCGGCCGGGTCGCCCTCGATGTAGATGCCGCCGTTGTCGGTGCTGACGCCATACAGCAGGCCGGCGTACTTCTGGTACTGCTCGGCGCTGGAGAACACCACCAGTTCCAGGGCCTGGTTGTAGTCGTCGGCCACCGGCTGGTTGCCGGTCTGCATGATGCGGTGGAAGTCCTGCTCCTGGGTCGCCAGGCTCTGGCAGATCTGGGTGAGATGGGGCGCATCGAGTTTCTGCGCGCGGACCTTCAGGGTGGGCCCGCAGACGTGGGTCTGCGGCAACACCTCGCCGATCTCGAAGCGGTGGCAGAGCCCCTCGAACCGGCTGGAACAACTGTTTTCCACGTCGTCGCGGTAGGCGAACTCGACGTAATAGCTGCGGAAGTTGCTCTTCAGCTCCAGATCGTCGAGCTTGCCGCCGCCCAGGTGAGCCTGCATCACCCGTCGCGCCGCCTGGTCGGCCTGCGCGCCCCAGGCCGCGTCGCCAAGGCCGTGGAGCTTGCCCAGGGCCTCGATGGCGTTCATCACGATGAAGCCGTCATTGTTGCGCCACAACGCGTTGTGACCGCTGCCCAGCCGCGCGATGGCCTCGAGGAAGCGCGGCTCCGCCGCCACCGCCTCGCGCAGCGCGCCGGTGGCGTAGCCGAAGCGATCGAACAGGTTGAGGGTCTCGAACACCGCGTCGGCGTAGCTGTTCTCGGCGCTGAGCGTCGGCACCGCATCCAGGTGCTCGAGCAGCGCCAGCAGGCGCGGCAAGTGACGCACCAGCGCCGCGCTGCCCTCGCCCGAGGCGAGGCCGCCGAGAGCCACCACGTAGCCTTCGAGCACCGCGCCGGAGGCCGCCTGGTAGACCAGCAGGTCCTTCATCTGCGCCACTTGGTAGAGCGCCCGCTCGATCATCGCCTGCTGCGCCGGATCGGCCTTGCCCAGGCCGTGGTAGTAGTTGTAGGCCCGCAGGAAGTACAGCAGGCGGTCCAGGTCCGGGTCCTCCATCGCCTGCTGGCGGGCGAGGAAGTCGATGGCCGCCAGTACGTCCTCCAGTCGCCCGGCCTTGCGGTGGTCGAAGGTTTCGACGAAGAACTCGTTGTCCAGCACTTCGCGCACCAGCGGGGAGAAGTCGTCCTTGCTGTGCAGCGTCGGATCGAGCGGCGGGTCCTGCGGCGGCTCGGGCTCGGCGGAACCCGAGGCGTGCAGGTCGAGCCGGACCTGGAGGATGCTGGAATGGGCGCGGCCGTCGCTGACGCGGAAAGCGAAGCTGTCCTGGCCGTCCTCGTCGCGGGCGGCGCGGTAGCGGTACTGGCCGGTCTGCACGTCGAGCCGCAGCGAGCCCAAGCGCGGCCAGTCGATCACCGCATAGCTCAGCGCATCGCCATCGGCGTCGCGGGCGATCAGTTGACCGGTCACTTCGCGGCTGGCATCGACCCGCTGGGTCTGGTCGCTCGCCACCGGCGCGCGATTGCCGTCGCGGCCATCCTGCGCCAGCAGGGTCAATTGCACGGTGGCGGTGTCCGACCAGGCCTGGCCGTCGGTGGCGCGGTACTCGAAGGAATCGTGGCCGGCCTCGGCGCTGGGGGTGTAGCGGTAGCGTCCGGTGTTCCAGTCCAGGGTCAGGCTGCCGGAACGCGGTTGCCGGGTGATGGCGTAGGTGATGCGGTCCAGATCGGCGTCGCGCGCCCAGATCCAGCTGCTGTGGGGCTGCCCGGCGGCGATGTACTCGGCGTGGCCGCGAACCTCGGGGGCCTGGTTGGCCTGGGCGATCGCCACGGCGAAGGGGCTGAGGCCGATCAGCAAGGCGCCGCGGCACAGCATGAAAGAGGTTTCCTTGAGCATGGGAAGGCTCCGCTCTCTGGTTGTGGGAGCCGGGAGCCTAGCCAAATGACGAATCGCGCAACGTGCAAAACAGCACGTTCGTACCTATTTCTCGACGAAATTGGTACTCGGGTTCCAATTCTGCGAAAACCGTCGCAACCCTCGCCGGCCGTCGCGCAGGACGGCGCGGGACGTGCTACGCGGACACGAAAAAGCCCGCGCGCGGCGGGCTCTTCGGTAACGCGCGGCTCAGTTGACCTGGGGTTTCAACTCGCCCTTGGCATAGCGCAGGTACATGTCGTCCAGGGAGATCGCCTTGATCTTCGACGCGTGCCCGGCGGTGCCGAACGCCTCGTAGCGGGCGATGCAGATGTCGCGCATGGCCTCGACGGTCTTCGCCAGGTATTTGCGCGGGTCGAACTCGCTGGGGTTCTTCGCCATGAAGCGGCGGATCGCCCCGGTGGACGCCAGGCGCAGGTCGGTGTCGATGTTCACCTTGCGCACGCCGTACTTGATGCCCTCGACGATCTCCTCCACCGGGACGCCGTAGGTCTCTTTGATGTCGCCACCGAACTCGTTGATGATCGCCAGCCAGTCCTGTGGCACCGAGGACGAACCGTGCATCACCAGGTGGGTGTTGGGGATGCGGGTATGGATCGCCTTGATCCGGTCGATGGCGAGGATGTCGCCGGTGGGCGGCTTGGTGAACTTGTAGGCGCCGTGGCTGGTGCCGATGGCGATGGCCAGGGCGTCTACCTGGGTCTTCTTGACGAAGTCCGCGGCTTCCTCCGGGTCGGTGAGCATCTGGCTGTGGTCCAGGGTGCCTTCCGCGCCGATGCCATCCTCTTCACCGGCCTGGCCGGTTTCCAGGGAGCCCAGGCAACCCAGCTCGCCTTCCACGGACACGCCGCAGGCATGGGCCATGGCGACGGTTTCCTGGGTGACGCGCACGTTGTACTCGTAGTCCGCCGGGGTCTTGCCGTCCTCGCGCAGCGAGCCGTCCATCATCACCGAGCTGAAGCCCAGCTGGATCGAGCGCTGGCAGACCGCCGGGCTGGTGCCGTGGTCCTGGTGCATGCACACCGGGATGTGCGGGAATTCTTCGATGGCGGCGAGGATCAGGTGGCGCAGGAAGGGCGCGCCAGCGTATTTGCGGGCGCCGGCGGAGGCCTGCACGATCACCGGGGAATCGGTCTTGTCGGCCGCTTCCATGATGGCGCGCATCTGTTCCAGGTTATTGACGTTGAAAGCCGGTACGCCATAGCCGAATTCGGCGGCGTGATCCAGCATCTGGCGCATGCTGATGAGTGCCATTGTCTTGCAGTCTCCCAAGTGGGTGGGCTGTTTTCGATGTGAAGCCTGCCGCAGCGGCAGGTCTCGTTCAACTCGATCGGGCCGGGCCTGCCCCGGAGCCGATGCGGCCGCGCCAGGCGCGACCGCGGGATTTCGTACGGCCGGCCCTCAGTGGGCCTTGCAGCCGCGGCCGATCAGGTCGTCGGTGGCGACCCAGTAGACCAGTCCCTGTTCGCCTTGCAGGTCGAACGCGAGACGTCCGTCGGTATAGAAGGCGCCAGAGGCCGCCGGTTCCTTTTCCAGGTGATGCACGACGTCGCCTTCGCCCAAGCGCAGGTCGACGATGGAGTGCCCGGCATCCACGTAGCGCCAGAGCACCTCGGCCTCGCTGTCGCAAACCCAGCGGGTCCAGTCGTCGGCGTCCCGCTGGCCGGCGCAACCGGCCAGCAACGCGAGAAGCACCAGGGTCATGCCCGTTTTCATCCGCCAATCCTCGGTGGACGCCGGGTTCCCGGCGCTGCATCCATTGATGAGGCCGGCAATGCCGCCCTCGTGACTTTCGCCGCGCCGCCCGGGGCCAGGCCTTAGGGGCAACGCTGTTCCGCCTGACCGCTGCCGGTCGGGTCGCCGGTACTCTGCGCCTCGACCCGTTGATCGTCCTGGTTCGAAGGCAGGATCACCTGCGAGGGGCTGATCACTTCGCAGGTATTGACGGACGAACCGCCCGCGCAACCGGCCAAGCTGAAACAAAGGGTGAAGAATACGAGCGCGTTACGCATGGCGAGAACTCCTGTCTATGGTCCTTAAGGTAAGGACCACGACCTCCCGCCATCGTTTGGCCGGTCTCACCCGCGCCGTTCGAGCACCTCGACCGCCGGCAGGACCTTGCCCTCGACGAATTCGAGGAAGGCGCCGCCGCCGGTGGAAATATAGGAAATTCGCTCGCCGACGCCATATTTGTCGATGGCCGCCAGGGTATCGCCGCCGCCGGCGATGGAGAAGGCCGGGCTGTCCGCGATGGCCAGCGCCAAAGTGCGGGTACCGTTGCCGAACTGATCGAACTCGAACACACCGACCGGGCCGTTCCACAGGATGGTCTTGGCGGCCTTGAGCAGTTCGGCGAACTGCGCGGCGGTCTGTGGGCCGATGTCGAGGATCATGTCGTCGTCGGCGACGTCGGCGATGGCCTTGACCGTCGCCTCGGCATCCTCGGCGAACGCCTTGGCCACCACCACGTCCACCGGCAGCGGCACGCTGACCTTGGCGGCGATGGCCTTGGCGGTGTCCAGCAGGTCCGCCTCGTAGAGCGACTTGCCGACCTTGTAGCCAGCCGCGGCGAGGAAGGTGTTGGCGATGCCGCCGCCAACGATCAACTGGTCGCAGATGCCGCTCAGGCTGTTGAGCACGTCGAGCTTGGTGGACACCTTGGACCCGGCGACGATCGCCGTCATGGGTTTTTCCGGGGCGCGCAGGGCCTTGCCCAGGGCCTCCAGCTCGGCCGCCAGCAATGGGCCGGCCGCGGCGATCTTGGCGAACTTGGCCACGCCGTGGGTCGAGCCCTCGGCGCGGTGGGCAGTGCCGAAGGCATCCATGACGAACACGTCGCACAGCTTGGCGTAGCGCTGCGCCAGCTCGTCGTCGTCCTTCTTCTCGCCCTTGTTGAAACGCACGTTCTCGAACAGCACCACCTGGCCAGGTTCCACCTCGACGCCGTCGAGGTAGTCCGCCAGCAGCGGCACGTCGCGGCCGAGGGCGCGACTCAGGTAGTCGGCCACCGGCTTGAGGCTGTTCTCTTCGGAGTATTCGCCTTCGGTGGGACGCCCGAGGTGCGAGCAGACCATCACCGCGGCGCCCTTCTCCAGGGCCAGGCGAATGCTCGGCAACGCGGCGAGGATGCGCGCATCGCTCTTCACCACGCCATCCTTCACCGGCACGTTGAGATCTTCGCGGATCAGCACGCGCTTACCCTGGAGATCGAGGTCGGTCATCTTCAGCACGGTCATGGAATTCAGTCCTTTGGGGCTGTTGTCGGGGCTGCGACGCGCAGGTAATGGCCGGCGACGTCGAGCATACGGTTGGCGAAGCCCCATTCGTTATCGAACCAGGCCAGCAGGTTCACCAGCCGGGGGCCGGAGACACGGGTCTGACTGCCGTCGACGATCGCCGAATGGGGGTCGTGGTTGAAATCGCAACTGGCGTGGGGCAACTCGGTGTAGGCCAGCAACCCCTGCAGCGGGCCGTGCCGCGAGGCCTCGCGCAGCACCCGGTTGACCTCCTCGGCGGTGGTATCGCGCGCCGTTTGCAGGGTGATATCCAGCGCGGACACGTTCACCGTGGGTACACGCACCGCTTTGGCCTGGATACGCCCGGAGAGTTCCGGCAGCAGGCGCTCGATGCCCCGCGCCAGACCAGTGGACACTGGGATCACCGACTGGAAGGCCGAGCGCGTGCGGCGCAGATCCTCGTGGTGATAGGCGTCGATCACCGGCTGGTCGTTCATCGCCGAGTGGATGGTGGTGATCGACACATAGTCCAGGCCGATCGCTTCGTTCAGCACCTTGAGCAGCGGCACGCCGCAGTTGGTGGTGCAGGACGCGTTGGACACCAGCCGCTCGTGGCCGCGCAGGTCCTGGTGGTTGACCCCGTAGACCAGGGTGGCGTCGATGTCCGCCTCGCTGGCCATCGGCTGCGAGAACAGCACCCGCGGCGCCCCGGCATCGAGGAACCGCTGGCCGTCGGCGCGGGTGTGGTAGGCGCCGGAGCACTCCAGCACCAGGTCGATGCCCAGCGCGGACCAGTCGATGCCTTCCGGGGTGGCGCTGCGCAGCACCTTCACGCAATCGCCGTTGATGTGCAGGCAATCGCCTTCCACGTGCACGTCGCCGGGGAAACGGCCGTGGGTGGAATCGAAGCGGGTGAGGTATTCCAGGCTGGCCTGGTCCGCCAGGTCGTTCAGCGCGACGATTTCGAAACCGGCGCCGGCGCCCCGCTCGTAGAGCGCGCGCAACACGCAACGGCCGATGCGGCCGTAACCGTTCAGGGCGACTTTGTAGGCAGGCTTGGACATGGGCATTCCGCGTCGGTCGAGCGTGAATCGTAGGCCACGGGAAAGGCCGCGAACACGCGGCCCCTCGGGAGTCGGAGGGCGCGGGCCGGGCCCGCGCCACCCTGCGGGTTCGCTCGACTCAGTCTTCCAGCAGCTCTTCGGCGGTCGCCAGGACGTTCTCGACGGTGAAGCCGAAATGCTCGAACAGCGCGCCGGCCGGAGCCGATTCGCCGTAGCCGGTCATGCCGATCACGCGTCCCTCGAGGCCGACGTACTTGTACCAGTAATCGGCATGGGCGGCTTCGATGGCGATCCGTGCGCCGACTTCCACCGGCAGCACCGACTGTTTGTAGCTGGCGTCCTGGGCGTCGAACACGCTGGTCGACGGCATCGACACCACGCGCACCTGGCGGCCCTGCTCGGTCAGCTTGTCGTAGGCGGCCATGGCCAGGCCGACTTCCGAGCCGGTGGCGATGAGGATCAGCTCCGGCTCGCCGACGCAGCCCTTGAGCACGTAGCCGCCGCGGGCGATGGCGCTTTCGGTCTCGTGGTCGCGCAGGTTATGCGGCAGGTTCTGCCGGGAGAAGATCAGCGCGCTCGGACCGTCCTTGCGCTCGATGGCGTGTTTCCAGGCCACCGCGGCTTCCACCGCGTCGGCCGGGCGCCAGGTGTCCAGGTTGGGCGTGGTGCGCAGACTGGTCAGTTGCTCGACCGGCTGGTGAGTCGGGCCGTCCTCGCCCAGGCCGATGGAGTCATGGGTGAACACGTAGAGCACGCGTTGCTTCATCAGCGCCGACATGCGCACCGCGTTGCGCGCGTACTCCATGAACATCAGGAAGGTCGCGCCGTAGGGGATCAGGCCGCCGTGCAGGGCGAGGCCGTTCATGATCGCGCTCATGCCGAACTCGCGCACGCCGTAGTACATGTAGTTGCCCGAGGCGTCTTCCTGCACCACCGGCTTGCAGCCCTTCCACAGGGTCAGGTTGGAGCCAGCCAGGTCGGCGGAACCGCCGAGCAGCTCTGGCAGCAGCGGGCCGAAGGCGTTCAGGCAGTTCTGGCTGGCCTTGCGGCTGGCGATGGTCTCGCCCTTGTCGGCCACCGCACGGATGAAGGCGGAGGCCTTCTCGGAGAAGTCCGCCGGCAATTCGCCGGCCATGCGCCGGACGAACTCGTTGGCCAGTTCCGGGTAGGCGGCGGAATAGGCGGCGAAGCGCTGGTTCCACTCGGCCTCGGCGGCGATGCCGGCTTCCTTGGCGCTCCACTCGGCATAGAGGTCGGCCGGCACCTCGAAGGGGGCATGGTTCCAGCCGAGGGCGGCGCGGGTCAGGGCGATCTCGTCGACCCCGAGGGCGGCGCCATGGCTTTCTTCCTTGCCCTGCTTGTTCGGCGAACCGAAGCCGATGATGGTCTTGCAGCAGATCAGCGTAGGTTGCTCGCTCTTGCGCGCGGTCTCGATGGCGGTCTTGATCTCTTCGGCGTCGTGCCCGTCGACGTTGCGGATCACCTGCCAGCCATAGGCCTCGAAACGCTTGGGCGTGTCGTCGGTGAACCAGCCGTGGACCTCGCCGTCGATGGAAATGCCGTTGTCGTCGTAGAAGGCGATCAGCTTGCCCAGGCCGAGGGTGCCGGCCAGGGAGCAGACTTCGTGGGAGATGCCCTCCATCATGCAGCCGTCGCCGAGGAACACGTAGGTGTGGTGGTCGACGATGGCGTGGCCGTCGCGGTTGAACTGGGCGGCCATGATCTTTTCCGCCAGGGCGAAGCCGACGGCGTTGGCGATGCCCTGCCCCAGCGGCCCGGTGGTGGTCTCTACGCCCGGCGCGTAGCCGAACTCCGGGTGGCCCGGGGTCTTGCTGTGCAGTTGGCGGAAATTCTTCAGGTCGTCGATGGACAGGTCGTAGCCGGTCAGGTGCAGCAGCGAGTAGATCAGCATCGAGCCGTGGCCGTTGGACAGCACGAAGCGGTCGCGGTCGGCCCAGTGCGGGTTGCCCGGGTTGTGCTTGAGGTAGTCGCGCCAGAGCACTTCGGCGATGTCCGCCATGCCCATGGGGGCACCCGGGTGGCCGCTGTTGGCTTTCTGCACGGCATCCATGCTCAGGGCACGAATGGCATTGGCACGCTCACGACGGCTGGGCATCGCTGATCTCCTGCAGGGGTATCGCTTGAAAAGGGCGGCTATTTTCGCCCAGCGCGACCGGCCCCCGCAATGACCGGATTCCCATCGGCGGTTCTGCAACCGGCCGCGCCCCCGTCCGGACGGCCGGAGACCGCCCCTGTGGGCCCGCTTCGCCGTCTCAGTTGGCGCCCGCCAGGCAAGGTGCCTGGAACAGTTCGCCATGCCAGATGCCGCCCAAGGTTCGCCGCAGGACCAGCAGCCAGACGGCCGCCAGCAGCAGCCCGAGCCCGCTGCCGAGCCAGGCGAAGGCGTCCAGCCCAGTGAGCCGGTGCAGTTCGAAGGTGGCCAGGGCGAAGACCCCGAGCGGAAAGGTGAAGCCCCACCAGCCGAGGTTGAACGCCATGCGCTGGCGCATGTAGCGATGGGTGAACAGCATGGCCATCACCAGCCACCAGAGCCCCGCGCCCCACAACGCCAGCCCGCCGACCAGACCGAACCCCCGCGCCAGCTCGGCCGCCGCCTGCAGGGAGGTGCCGGCGAACGCGAGGGGCGCATCGCGGCCCAGGGTCAGCAACCCCAGGCAACCGGTGGCGAGGGGCCCCAGGGGCAGCCAACTGGTGGCGGCGAAATCGGTATCCGGCAATTTGTGCAGGGCCAGCCGCAGCAGCACCAGCGTCACCAGGGAAAACGCCAGGCTGAGGGACATGCCCCACATCAGGTAGCCCATCACCAGCATCCGCCGCGCCGCGGCCGGCTCCAGGTGCGGCACCAGCAGGCCGGCGCTGGCCGCCGCCACTTCCGGGGCGACGATCGGCAGCAGCCAGACGGCGGTGAGCTTCTCCAGGGCGTGGTCCTGGCGCGTGAACATCAGGTAGGGCACCAGCATCGCCGAGCCGATCGCCAGGCACGCGTCGAACCACCAGAGGTGCTGGGCCAGCGCGTAAACCCCCGCGCCGCCACGCGGACCGCCGAACAGCACCAGGCCGTTGATCAGGGTGGCCAGGCCCATGGGGATCGCGCCGAGGAACATCGACTGCACCGGATGCAGCAGCATCGGCGCCAGGGTCTCGCGGAACACCAGCAGGCGGGCGAGGAAGAGCAGTGCGAAACAGGCAAACAGGCCCAGGTTGAACAGCCACAATCCTTCCGCCAGATAGCCCTGCCCCGGGAAGCGCCAGGGCAGGCCGGCCACCACCAGGGCGAAGACCCCGGTGCCCATGGTCATGGCGAACCAGTTGGGCGTGAAGTGGCGGACGAAGGCCCAAGGCTCGGGCATACGCGTGAAGGGGCGAGGCATGGCGACTCCGGTCGGGTGGACCCGTGCAGACTCAAGGGGTGGCCAGTCTGGAGATCGCCATTCCATAATGAAAATACATGTTAAGCATCCAGTGGATACCTTTTTATTATGAACATGCACCACCTGAAGGTATTCCTCGCCGTCGCCGAAGCGGGCGGCATCAGCGCCGGCGCGGCGCGCCTGCATATCAGCCAGCCGGCGGTGACCCGGGAAATCCGCGAGCTGGAAGCCAGCACCGGGCTGGCCCTGTTCGACCGCCAGCCACGCGGCGTCGCCCTGACCGAAGGCGGGCGGCGCCTGCTCCACTACGCGCAACGCATCTTCGCCCTGGAACAGGCGGCGGAACGCGAACTGCGCGATTTCGCCAGCCTGGTCAGCGGCGAACTGCGACTCGGTGCCAGCGCCACCCTCGGCGCCTATGTATTGCCGGCGCTGATCGAGCGCTTCCATGCGCACCACCCGGAGGTGCAGGTGGACCTGCAAGTCAGCAACACCCGCAAGGTCTCGGCGCTGCTGGACGACGCCAGCATCGGCCTGGGTTTCGTCGAGGGTCCTTTCGAACGCAGCCTCTACGCCCACCGGCTGATCGCCCGGGACGCGCTGCTGCCGGTGGTCGGCCCGGCCCATCCGCTGGCGTCGCGGGCATCCCTGCGCGCCGAGGACCTGGCCGGGCATGCCTTGTATCTGCGGGAGGAAGGATCGGGCGCGCGCGCCAGCGTCGAGCAGGCCTATCGGGAGCACGGGCTGGCCCTGGAGCCGCAGATGTCCATCGGCAGCACCGAGGCCCTGAAACGCCTGATCGCCGAGGGACGCGGCATCGCCTGGCTGTCCGAGCGGGTGGTGGTCGACGAACTGGCCAGCGGCAAGCTGTGTCGCCTGGCGCCGGGCGATCTGCGCATCGAGCGCGACCTGCACGTGTTGTGGCGTGGCGCCGACAGCCTGAGCCCGGCGCCGGCGGCCTTCCTCGCCATGGTCCTGGAACAGGTGGAACCCTCGAGCGGCAATATCAAAACTTTTTGATACAGCCATTGCTGTATGAAAAATCGCCGACTAGACTCCGCTTCCCATGAGCCTGCGCGTTCCCCAGCTCCGATTCGAGCCCAGCGACGACCTCGCCGCCCTCTGCAAGGCCGGTGGCGACCCGCTGCGCCTGAACGTGCTGCGCGCCCTGGCCAACGATTCGTTCGGCGTGCTGGAGCTAGCGCAGATCTTCGCCATCGGCCAGTCCGGCATCAGCCACCACCTGAAGGTGCTCGCCCAGGCCGGACTGGTGGCCAGCCGGCGCGAAGGCAATGCGATTTTCTACCGCCGCGCCCTACCCGCCAGCGAACGCCCGGGCGGCGCCCTGCACACCGCCCTGCTGATGGAAGTGGACGGCCTGCACCTGCCGTCGGCGGTACGCGAACGGGTCGCCGCGGTGCACCGGCAACGGGCCGCGGCCAGCAGCGATTTCTTCGCGCGGATCGCCGACAGTTTCCAGGCGCGGCAGGACCTGATCGCAGGACTGCCGCAATACCGCGACAGCGTGCTGGCGCTGCTCGACGCCCTGCCCCGTCCGCCGGGCGCCACGGCGCTGGAGGTCGGTCCCGGCGACGGCGGCTTCCTGCCCGACCTGGCACGACGCTTCAGCCGGGTGGTGGCCGAGGACAACAGCCCGGCGATGCTCGAACTGGCGCGCATGCGCTGCGGCGCCGATGCGCTGGACAATGTCGACCTGGTCCTCGCCGACGCCCTCGACGCGACGCGAACCCCGGCCGATTGCGTGGTACTGAACATGGTGCTGCATCATTTCGCCGTGCCGGCGGAAGCCCTGCGGCACCTGGCGCGCCGGGTGCGGCCCGGCGGCAGCCTGTTGATCACCGAGTTGTGCCGCCACGACCAGAGTTGGGCCAGGGAGGCCTGCGGCGATCTCTGGCTCGGCTTCGAACAGGAGGAACTGGCCCATTGGGCCGCCGCCGCGGGGCTCACGCCCGGCGAAAGCCTCTACATTGGCTTACGAAACGGCTTTCAGATTCAGGTACGGCACTTTGCCAAGCCGGATGCGAAGCAAACCCAGGTATGAATAGGATCCTGAAATGAGCGAATACTCCCTGTTTACCTCCGAGTCCGTGTCCGAAGGCCATCCGGACAAGATCGCCGACCAGATCTCCGATGCCGTGCTCGACGCCATCATCGCCCAGGACAAGCACGCCCGCGTGGCGTGCGAGACCCTGGTGAAGACCGGCGTGGCCATCGTCGCCGGCGAAGTCACCACCTCGGCCTGGGTCGACCTCGAAGAGCTGGTGCGCAAGGTCATCCTCGACATCGGCTACAACAGCTCCGAGGTCGGTTTCGACGGCGCCACCTGCGGCATCGTCAACATCATCGGCAAGCAGTCGGTGGATATCGCCCAGGGCGTCGACCGCTCACGCCCGGAAGACCAGGGCGCCGGCGACCAGGGCCTGATGTTCGGCTACGCCAGCAACGAGACCGACGTGCTGATGCCGGCACCGATCCGCTTCTCCCACGCCCTGGTCGAGCGCCAGGCCGAAGCGCGCAAATCCGGCCTGCTGCCCTGGCTGCGCCCGGACGCGAAATCCCAGGTCACCTGCCGCTACGAGAACGGCCAGGTGGTCGGCATCGACGCCATCGTGCTGTCCACCCAGCACAACCCGGACGTGAAGTACGCCGACCTGCGCGAAGGCGTGATGGAGTTGATCGTCAAGCACGTGATCCCCGCCGAGCTGCTGCACAAGGACACCCAGTTCCACATCAACCCGACCGGCAACTTCATCATCGGCGGCCCGGTCGGCGACTGCGGCCTGACCGGGCGCAAGATCATCGTCGACTCCTACGGCGGCATGGCCCGCCACGGCGGCGGCGCCTTCTCCGGCAAGGACCCGTCCAAGGTCGATCGCTCGGCCGCCTACGCCGGCCGCTACGTGGCGAAGAACATCGTCGCCGCCGGCCTCGCCGAGCGCTGCGAAATCCAGGTGTCCTACGCCATCGGCGTGGCCCTGCCGACCTCCATCTCGATCAACACCTTCGGCACCGGCAAGATCGGCGACGACAAGATCGTCGCGCTGGTGCGCGAACACTTCGACCTGCGTCCTTACGCGATCACCAAGATGCTCGACCTGCTGCACCCGATGTACCAGGCTACCGCCGCCTACGGCCACTTCGGCCGCACGCCGGAGCGGGTCACCGTCGGCGACGACAGCTTCACCACTTTCACCTGGGAAAAGACCGACAAGGCCGACGCCCTGCGGGCCGCCGCCGGGCTCTGAGCCTCCGGCGCGCCACCCGAGCCCCGCTTCGGCGGGGCTTTTTCATGGCCGGCTTTTTCAACCGAAGGCCTCGACGAGCGCGCTCGCGGCTGACGTCGCGGGGCACAGGCTAGGGCCGGGCGGGCTGATCGATACGCTGTCGCTGTGACGGCCGGCCCCTCCAGCGGTCGGCGTAAGTGCGACCGCCGACCGCTGGAGGATAAGCGCCTGTGCCAGCACCCACAGGCCAGGGAGGGTCGACGACTCGGCATCCTTGGCTAGACTGCGGCTTTCACCTCCGAGCAAGGATGCTCCCGATGAACCGCTGGATCGCGTTGGTGCTGTGCGGCCTCCCCTGCCTTCCCCTGCATGCCGCGCCGGACTGCCCCGACTGGACCGCCGCGCGCGCCGCCGAAGAACTGCAGGCCCTGGACCGGCGGCTGGCCGAGTGGGACGACGCCTATTACCGCCAGGGCGTCTCGACGGTCGACGACGCCCTCTACGACCAGGCCCGCACCCGACGCGACGGCTGGAGCGCCTGCTTCCCCGAGCAGGCCTCGCCGGCCCCCGCCCCCTTGCGCACGGCGGCCGGCGAGCGCCGCCACCCGGTGGCGCAGACCGGCCTGGCCAAGCTCAAGGACATCGCGGCGGTCCACCAGTGGATGGCCCGCCGCGACGACCTGTGGATCCAGCCCAAGGTGGACGGCGTGGCGGTCACCCTGGTCTACCGCGACGGCAAGCTCGAGACGGCCATCAGCCGCGGCGACGGCACCAGTGGCCAGGACTGGACGGCCAAGGCAGGGCACATCCCGGCCATCCCGGCGCAACTGGCGGAGGGGTCCGGCGAACTGATCCTGCAAGGAGAGCTGTACTGGCGCCTGCCGGAGCACGTCCAGGCCCGGGCCGGCGGCGCCAACGCTCGGGCCCAGGTGGCGGGCGCCCTGGCACGGCAGGACCAACCCGCCGCCAGCCTGGCGAACATCGGCCTGTTCGTCTGGGACTGGCCGAACGGCCCGGAGCGGATGCAAGAACGGCTTGCCGGGCTGGAACGCCTCGGCTTCGCCGACAGCGCGCACCTGACCCTGCCGCTGCGAACGGCGCAAGAGGCGGCCCAATGGCGCGAGCGCTGGTACCGCGAACCACTGCCCTTCGCCCGCGACGGCGTGGTGATCCGCCAGGGTCAGCGCCCCCCGGCGGAACGCTGGCGCGCCGAGCCGCCGGCCTGGGCGGTGGCCTGGAAGTATCCTGCGGCCCGCGCCCTGGCCGAGGTCCGCTCGGTGGCCTTCCAAATCGGCCGCAGCGGCCGCATCACGCCGGTCGTCAATCTGTTCCCGGTGGACCTGGACGGACGCCGCGTGCGCCGGGTCAGCGCCGGCTCGCTGTCGCGCTGGCAGACACTGGACATCCGCCCGGGCGATTACATCGAAGTGAGCTTCGCCGGCCAGACCATCCCGCACCTGGACGGCGTGGCCTGGCACGCCCGCGAGCGCCCGGCGCTGGACATGCCCGATCCGGCGGCTTACGACTTCCTTACCTGCTGGCGCCCGACGCCCGGTTGCGCCAGCCAGTTCCAGGCGCGCCTGGAGTGGCTCGGCGGGGCCAAGGGCTTGCGCCTGGAGGGGTTGGGACCGGGGACCTGGGTCGCCCTGCGCGAGGCCGGCAAGCTGGACGGCCTGCTCGACTGGCTGGCCCTGGACGCCCAGGCCCTGGCCCGCCTGCCGGGCTTCGCCGAACGCCGCGCGGCGCGGGTGGAGCGCGCCTTCGCCAGCGCCCGCGAGCGACCATTCGGGCAATGGTTGCGTGCCCTGGGCATGCCGCCCGCCGGAGCCGCGCCGCTGGCGGGCGACTGGCGTACGCTGGCCGCGCGCGACGAAAGCGCCTGGCGCCAGCTCGACGGCGTAGGGGCCACGCGCGCGCGACGCCTGGCCGCGTTCTTCCGACACCCGGAGGTCCTGGCGCTACGGGAGCGGCTGCGCCAGGCGGGGATCGAAGGCTTTCAGTAGGCGCGGAATTCCTTGTGGCAGGCCTCGCAACTGTCCTCGACCCGCTTCACCAGCGGTTCCACGGCGTTCGGTTCGAGGGGGCGGGCAGCGCTGGCTTCGGCCAGTCGCCGGGTGTGCGCCTGCAAGTCGTCGGCCAGGGCCTGGAAGCGCGCCTGGCGTTGCCAGACGTCGTCGCGGGCGCTGCTCTTGTCTTCCTTGGCCTGGGGGAAATGCTGCCAGGGCTGGGCCGACAGTTGGTCCAGCTTGAGGGCGTCGGCGCTGAAGCGCTGTTCGTCGAACTTCAACCGCCCGCGCAGCATGCCGCCGAGGTCTTCGCTGGTGTGCAGCATGTCCTTGAAGATGGCCTTGCGCTTGCCCAAGGGCGAATTGGGGTCGACGCCGCCGCAGGCGGACAGTGCCAGCACGGCCAGGAGCGGCAGGATGATTCTGGTTTTCATGGGCTAGGAGTCACGGTGATACAAGGCGGCGCCAGTATCCGCAGATGCCCGGGAAATACCAAGCAGGGCGACGCTTTGTCGCAGCGTCCGTACCGCGCGGTACCGCGCCCCACGGACGGCACCGCCGGAAAGCCGTCAGGGCGTGGACCACTGGCCGCCGCCGTTCTCGCAGTCGACCCGGGCCTGCCCCTTGTCCTGGACCTGGTAGTAATGGGTCACCAGGGTGGCGCCCTCGGGAATCTGCGGCGCGGTGGTGGGCTCGCCCTTGCGGCCCGACGACGCCTGGTTGCCGAGGGCCTCCTGGGTCAGCGCCGCGGTGCAGGAGCCGAAATAACCGGTCGGGCAACTGCCGCGCTTTTCCTTGTGGGTCTTCTGCACGTCCTTGGTGCTGTTGTTGCACGACCAGTCCAGGGAACCGGCGTCCATGCCCTGGTGCTCATAACAGAGCTGGGTATGCGCCCCGCTCGGCCCGGCCATGGCCGGCTCGGTGGTGACATAACAGGATTCGGCGAAAGCCGGCAGGCTGCCGGCCCCCATCAGGACGAATGCAGCGCTGCGCAATAGGCTGGACATGGTCGGTATCTCCCGCATTCCGTGCTCGCCGCCGGAAGGCGGCCTCGAAGCTGTGACCCCGGCCTTTCTCCAAGAGTTCGCCGACCGCGACCCACGGTTGCCGCGGCCTGGAGCCGATTCCGCGGGGGCTCGCCTCAGTCGCTGCGCTCGTCCTGCAGGTAGTCCTTCTCGGTCTTGCCATGGGCCGCGGGACGGCCGTTCTCGTCGAGGTTGACGAAGACGATCCGTTCGATGGTGAGGATGCTCTTGCGGGTGATCTTGTTGCGCACCTCGCAGCTCAGGGTCAGCGAGGTGCGCCCGAAGGCGGTGACGGCCAGCCCCATTTCGATGATGTCGCTCTGGTGGGCGGTGCTGACGAAATTGATCTCGGACATGAACTTGGTCACCACCCGCTGGTTGCCGAGCTGGACGATGGCGTAGATCGCCGCCTCCTCGTCTATCCATCTCAGCAGGCTGCCGCCGAACAGGCTGCCGTTGGGGTTGAGGTCTTCGGGCTTCACCCATTTGCGCGTATGGAAGTTCATGGAAGGTCTCGGCAGGGAAGAGGCGGCAGCATGCCAGTTACGCGCGAAGGGCGCCGCCGGTTTCCGGCGGATCCGGACGGCCTGCCTCGACAGAACGCTTGGGCTCGCCGCCCGACCTGGCTATAATCCACGGGTTTCACGGCGGCCAGCCTTGGCCGCTCCGCCACCCATCCGAGGGGCGCTGCAGCAGGCCGTTTGCCTGTCAGGCTCGGAGGGAGCGTCTCCACAGCGGCCATCCCCCGGCCCTGTAAACGCATCAACGGCGCCCATTCGCAGACAACGAATGGAGAACTCATTTCATGAGCGCTGTAATGACGCCCGCCGGTTTCACCGACTACAAGGTCGCCGACATTTCCCTGGCCGCCTGGGGCCGCCGCGAAACCATCATCGCCGAGTCGGAAATGCCCGCGCTGATGGGCCTGCGCCGCAAGTACGCCGGCGAACAACCGCTCAAGGGCGCGAAGATCCTCGGCTGCATCCACATGACCATCCAGACCGCCGTGCTGATCGAGACCCTGATCGCCCTGGGCGCGGAAGTGCGCTGGTCGTCCTGCAACATCTTCTCCACCCAGGATCAGGCCGCCGCGGCGATCGCCGCCGCCGGCATCCCGGTATTCGCCTGGAAGGGCGAGACCGAGGAAGAATACGAATGGTGCATCGAGCAAACCATCCTCAAGGATGGCAAGCCGTGGGACGCCAACATGATCCTCGACGACGGCGGCGACCTGACCCAGATCCTCCACGACAAGTACCCGCACGTGCTGGAGAAGGTCCACGGCATCACCGAGGAGACCACCACCGGCGTGCACCGCTTGCTCGACATGCTCAAGGCCGGCACCCTGAAAGTCCCGGCGATCAACGTCAACGACTCGGTGACCAAGAGCAAGAACGACAACAAGTACGGCTGCCGCCACAGCCTCAACGACGCCATCAAGCGCGGCACCGACCACCTGCTCTCCGGCAAGCAGGCGCTGGTGATCGGCTACGGCGACGTGGGCAAGGGGTCCGCCGCGTCCCTGCGCCAGGAAGGCATGATCGTCAAGGTCTCGGAAATCGACCCGATCTGCGCCATGCAGGCCTGCATGGACGGTTATGAAGTGGTCTCGCCCTACAAGGACGGCCTCAACGACGGCAGCGAAGGCTGCGTCGACGCCGCGCTGCTGGGCAAGATCGACCTGATCGTCACCACCACCGGCAACGCCAACGTCTGCGACGCGCCGATGCTCAAGGCGCTGAAGAAGCGTGCGGTGGTCTGCAACATCGGCCACTTCGACAACGAGATCGACACCGCCTTCATGCGCAAGACCTGGGCCTGGGAAGAGGTCAAGCCGCAGGTGCACAAGATCCACCGCACCGGCAAGGACGGTTTCGATCCGCACAACGACGACTACCTGATCCTGCTGGCCGAGGGTCGCCTGGTGAACCTGGGCAATGCCACCGGCCACCCGAGCCGGATCATGGACGGTTCCTTCGCCAACCAGGTGCTGGCGCAGATCCACCTGTTCAACGAGAAGTTCGCCGACCTGCCGGTGGTGGAGAAGACCCAGAACGTCACCGTGATGGTCCTGCCGAAGAAACTGGACGAGGAAGTCGCGCTGGAAATGGTCAGGGGCTTCGGGGGCGTGGTGACTCGCCTGACCGACAAGCAGGCCGAATACATCGGCGTGAACCCCGAGGGCCCGTTCAAGCCGGACAGCTACCGCTACTGAGCCCGGCTGCACGCGCCAGGGTGGGCCGGCCGCAGGGCACGGCCCACCGCTACGACCACCCCAACGGGGCGGGTCGCCTCCGGGCCGGCCCGCCCGACGGAATTCGCGATGATTTCTTCCCGCCCCAACGTCAGCTTCGAATTCTTCCCCGCCAAGACCGAAGCCGGGCATGAAAAACTGTTGGCCCATGCACGTCGGCTGGCCAGCGAGCGTCCGGACTTCTTCTCCTGCACCTATGGCGCCGGCGGCTCGACCCGCGACCGCACCCTGAGCACCGTGCTGGAGCTGGACGGCGAGGTGAAGGTGCCGACCGCGCCGCACCTGTCCTGCGTCGGCGATACCAAGGCCGATCTGCGCACGCTGCTGGAGCGCTACAAGGCCGCCGGCATCCGGCGCATCGTCGCCCTGCGCGGCGACCTGCCGTCCGGGATGGGCATGGCCAGCGGCGAATTGCGCTACGCCAACGAACTGGTGGAGTTCATTCGCGCCGAGACCGGCGACCACTTCCACGTGGAAGTCGCCGCCTACCCCGAAGTGCACCCGCAGGCGCGGGACTTCGAGGCCGACCTGACGAACTTCGTGCGCAAGGCCAGGGCCGGTGCCGACAGCGCCATCACCCAGTATTTCTTCAGCGCCGACAGCTATTTCTATTTCGTCGAGCGCGTGCGCAAGCTGGGCGTGGACATCCCCATCGTGCCGGGCATCATGCCGATCACCAACTACAGCAAGCTGGCGCGCTTCTCCGACGCCTGCGGGACCGAAATCCCCCGCTGGGTGCGCAAGCAGCTGGAGGCCTATGCCGACGACATGGCCAGCATCCAGGCATTCGGCGAGCAGGTGGTCACCCAGTTGTGCGAACGGCTGTTGAAGGGCGGCGCCCCGGGGCTGCATTTCTATACGCTGAACCAGGCGGACCCCAGCCTGGCGATCTGCCGCAATCTCGGCCTGCAACGCTGAAGGCGGCAGCCCGGACGATGTCCGCTGCGCCCGCCCCCGAGGGACGGGTCGCAGCGATCGCGGCCACGCCGCCCGGAAGCCCATCGTCAAGAATGGATTCGCGGCCGTCATGGGTCGGTTTCACCGCAGGGCGGCCTGGCCGCCCTGCCCTTTTCCTGCGACTTGACAGGCATAACCGTTGAGCAGCAGGGTAGCTGCGCGATTATGCGGCTCTGTTATACTCGCCCTTCCCGCCAGGCTTACGCCCGGACGCTCGGCCCACAGTGGCCCAGCGAGACCGGACGGGATCGCGCCCTGCAGAGCTCTCCAACCCTGGATCTCTCGCCACCGGCGATTCGCGCCAGGCTGATTCCCATCGGGCCCAGCCCATACTAGACAGGATCGCTCATGTCCTTTGCTTCCCTCGGTCTCTCCGAGGCTTTGGCCCGCGCCGTCGAGGCCGCCGGCTACACTCAGCCCACTCCGGTGCAACAGCGGGCCATCCCCGCCGTGTTGCAAGGTCGCGATCTGATGGTCGCTGCCCAGACGGGCACAGGCAAGACCGGCGGCTTCGCCCTGCCGGTACTCGAAATCCTCTTCCCCGGTGGCCATCCGGACAAGTCGCAACGCCATGGCCCCCGCCAGCCCCGTGTGCTGGTGCTCACCCCGACTCGCGAACTGGCCGCCCAGGTCCACGAAAGCTTCAAGCTGTACGCCCGCGACCTGCCCCTGGTCAGCGCCTGCATCTTCGGTGGCGTCGGCATGAACCCGCAGGTCCAGGCCCTCTCCAAGGGCGTCGACGTCCTGGTGGCCTGCCCCGGCCGGCTGCTGGACCTGGCCAACCAGAAGGCCATCGACCTGTCCCACGTGGAAATCCTCGTGCTCGACGAAGCCGACCGGATGCTCGACATGGGCTTCATCCACGACGTGAAGAAGGTCCTGGCCAAGCTGCCGACCAAACGGCAGAACCTGCTGTTCTCGGCCACCTTCTCCAAAGACATCACCGACCTGGCGAACAAGCTGCTGCACGATCCCGAGCGCATCCAGGTCACCCCGCCGAACACCACGGTCGAGCGTATCGAACAACGGGTGTTCCGCCTCCAGGCGAGCCACAAGCGCGCCCTGCTGGCCCACCTGATCACCCAGGGTGCCTGGGAGCAGGTGCTGGTGTTCACCCGCACCAAGCACGGCGCCAACCGGCTCGCCGAGTACCTCGACAAGCACGGCCTGCCGGCCCAGGCGATCCACGGCAACAAGAGCCAGAACGCCCGGACCAAGGCCCTGGCGGACTTCAAGGCCAACGCCATCCGCATCCTCGTGGCCACCGACATCGCCGCCCGCGGCCTGGACATCGACCAGTTGCCTCACGTGGTCAACTTCGAGCTGCCCAACGTCGAGGAAGACTACGTGCACCGCATCGGCCGCACCGGTCGTGCCGGGCGTAGCGGCGAAGCGATTTCCCTGGTATCGCCGGACGAGGAAAAGCTGCTCAAGGGCATCGAGCGCCTGACCAAGCAGCGCATCCCCGACGGCGACCCGCAGGGTTTCGACGCCAGCAGCGTGGAAGCGGAGAAGCCGGAAGTGCGCGAACCGCGTCCTACGCGCCAGACCCGCGCGCCGCGCGCCGGGCAGGCCTCCGCCGAGCCGCGCAAGGGAAAAAACGAGGAGCGTCAGCCCGCGGGGAGCCGCCAGGCTCCCCGCAAAGGCAAGGCGCAAGCGGCCGCGTCGGCCGAACGGAAACCCAGCGAAGCGCGTGCGCCGAAGCCGGCTTCGGATCGTGATCCGGAAGAATTCCTCGATGACGATTACGACAACTTTGGCAACCGCGCCGACTACGTACCGGTGCAGCCGAAGCCTCAACCCCGCGGTCAACGCAGTCCGGCGCAAGCCGCTCCGGGCAAGGGCCGTCCAGGCGGCGGCGCGGGTGCCGCGGGCAAGCCTGCCGCACGCGGTGGCCAGCCCCGGGGGAACACCGGTGGACAAGGGCGTCGCGACGACAGCCGCCGCGATTCCGCGCGCAGCGATCGTCAGGAGCCCGCGGTGCAGGACAGCCGCACCAAGCCGCAGCCGAAGATCATCCACAAGGAATCGCGCGAGCGTTTTCCCACGTCGGAACAGCTGGATCAGTTGCAGAACAACAAGCCGCGCGGCGAGAAGCCGGCCTTGCTGACCCGCAACCGCTGAACGAACGGGGCGGCTTCGCGCCGCCCCGCTTCGGGTGAATGAAAAACGCCGGCCCCAGGGCCGGCGTTTTTCATTTCCGCAGGATGCTTACTGGCGTACGCCTTCCACGGAGATGATCAGCTCCAGCTCCTGGGAAGCCGGGCCCGGGCCCTTCATGCCGAAGTCTTCGAGCTTCAGCATGGTGTTGCCCTCGAAGCCGGCACGATAACCGCCCCACGGGTCCTTGCCCTCGCCGAGGAACTTGGCCTTGATCACCACCGGCTTGGTCACACCGTTCAGGGTCAGGTTGCCGGTGATGTCGGCGGTGCCCTTGCCGGTGGATTTCACCGAGGTGGACTCATAGGTGGCGGTCGGATTCTTCTCGACGTTGAGGTACTCGGCGCTGCGCAGGTGCTTGTCGCGCTCGGCATGGTTGGTGTCGAGGCTGGCGGTCTTCAGGGTCACCTTGACCTTGCTGGCTTCCGGCTTGTCGGCATCGAAGCTGAAGTCGCCGTCGAAGTCCTTGAAGGTCCCGTACAGCCAGCTGTAGCCCAGGTGGCTGATCTTGAAATTGACGAAGGCGTGCTGACCTTCCTTGTCGATGTGGTAGTCGGCGGCCATGGCCTGACCGGCGAACAGAGCGGCGCCCAGGGTCAGGCTGGCGAGGGTTTTCTTCAACATCGGTGGAGCTCCTTACGGGATGGTGAACGAATCGCGTATCAAGTAACGACGGTTGATCGCGGGTTTTCTTTAAGCGCGATGATTGGCGCCGCGGCCGAACATGCGGACCAGAGTGGCGTCGCGGTCGATGAAGTGATGCTTGAGCGCGGCCAGGGCATGCACGCCGGCGAAGATCACCAGGGCCCAGGCGAGATACAGGTGGACCTTGCCGGCGACGTCCTCCTGATCGGGAATCGCGGTGAGGGTGGCGGGCACCTCGAACAGTCCGAACACGCTGATCCCGCGACCGTCGGCGGTGGAGATCAGGTAACCCGAGATCATCAGGGCGAAGAGGCCGAGGTAGAGCAGCGCGTGGCCGGCCTTGGCGCCTACCCGGGTCAGGCGGCCATGGCTGGCCGGCGCCGGCGGCGGTGGGCTGAGGAAGCGCCAGGCCAGGCGGGCGAGCATCACCGCGAAGAGGATCAGGCCGATGCCCTTATGGATTTCCGGGGCGGTCCGGTACCAAGGGCTGTAGTAGTCCTGGCCGACCATCCACAGGCCGAGGGCGAACATACCGAAGACGACCAGCGCCACGACCCAGTGCAGCAGGATACTGACCAGACCATAGCGGGTAGGGGAATTGCGCCATTGCATGGAAAAGGATGTCCGGGTTTGAGAGTGGTACAGCCTAGCGGCAAATCTATCGAATTAAAGCGGAAAATTTCGCTTTGAAATATCGAGCAAACAGATAGTTGCGCCGGCGATGCCTGGGGCGGGAGCGTCCGGTACGCCCAAGGCGAGCGCACCGTCGGAAGGGTTTCGCGGGGAAACCGCCCGGCACGCGGCCGGGCGTGGGGCGATCAGTTGAACCAGCGGGAGAAGAACCCTTTCTTCGCGGTTTCGCCGGCCTTGGCCTGGTTGACCACCGGTGCCGGCCCGCCGCTGGCGACCTGTTCCTCGGCCGGTTCGATGGTCTTGCCGGCTACCAGCTTCTGCGCCTGCTCGGCGGCCCGCTCGCCGCTGCGCAGGGCGCCTTCGAGGGTGCCGGGGTACAGGGCGTCGGTGTGTTCACCGGCGAAGATCACCCGGCCCAGGGGTTTTTCCCACATCCGCCAGTACAGGCTGATTTCGCCCGGCCCATAGGCCAGGTAGGAACCGCCGACCTGGGGGTCCTTGCCGTAACGGCGCAATTCGTAGCCGGTGAAGAATTCGCGGGCGCCGGGGTAGATCCGGTCGAAACGGATCAGCACCTGGTCGATGAACTGCTTGTCGCCGAATGCCTGCATCAGCCGGGCGTTGTCGCCGGACAGGTTGATCAGCAGGTTGGCACCGCCCTTGAGCGCCGGCTCGACCCAGAGCATGCCCAGCCCCTGGTCGCTGTACACCTCGCCGGACAGGCGGGTCTTGCCCCACACCGGCTTCTTGAACTTCAGCAGCATCTGGTCGCGCCAACCGTAGTTGATGTCCTTCAGCGCGCGCTGCTGCAAGGGCGACAGCGCCGGGGTCATGGCGATCTTGTCGAGGGCGGCGAGCGGTACCGTGAGCACCACGTAGTCGGCGCTGTAGCCGGTGGGGCCGACCTTCACCGTGGCTTTGTCCTTTTCCTGGACGATGGCCGAGACCCGCGCATCGGTCTTGACCATCTTCAGCTTGCTGGCGAAGGCCTGGGCCAGCACCGTGCTGCCGCCGGGCAGGCGCGACGCCCGCATGTCGGCGTCCGGCAGGCCACGGTAGACCCGCGCCTGCTGCGCCAGATAGAGCAGCGACAACCGCGACGGCTCGTCGTAGCGGGAGCGGATGCGCTGGTCCACCAGGGCGCGGGCCACCGGAGGCAGGGCCAGCTTGTCGAGCCAGCGCTTGACGCTGATCGAGTCGAGGGTCCTGAGGGTGCTGCTGGCCAGCGGCTTGAGCGGGTCGGAAACGGACGCGGCGAGCTCGTCGAGGCTCTTGTCGAAGCGCTTCAGGCCTTCGGCGACGTCCGGCGAGGCCTTGAGCAGGTCTTCCTCGGAGAAATAGCGGCCCGCGATCAAGTAGCCGGTGCTCCGCACATACTCCGGCGCGTCGACCGTCTTCAGCTTGAATTCGTCGAGGTAGTGATGCAGGGTCGGTTGCAGCCGGCTGCTGCCGATCCACTCGGTGGTGGCCAGCCCGGAACGGCCGCCGAGGCTCGGCTTGGACTCCAGCAGGGTGACCTGCCAGCCGTTTTCCTGCAATTCGTAGGCGGCGGTGAGCCCGGACATGCCGCCGCCGATCACGATCGCTGTCGGTTGTTTGTCCTTGCCCAGCGCCAGCGCGCTGAACAACCCCATCGTGAGCAGCGCGGTAGCGCGCAACCAACCTGCCGACATCGAATTCCACTCCCTCGTGAAAGAGGCCGCAGGATACGATAGCGCCCGCAGGCCGGCCAGACGTATTCCGTCGTCTCGATCTGATAGGCTTCGGCGTTCGAAAACGAGGAGCCTCCCGATGAAGCAGAATGCCGACTGGATGCAACGCGACCTGGCCGTGCTCTGGCACCCCTGCACTCAGATGAAGGATCACGAACGCCTGCCGCTGATCCCGATCCGCCGCGGCGAAGGCGTGTGGCTGGAGGACTTCGACGGCAAGCGCTACCTGGATGCGGTCAGTTCCTGGTGGGTCAACGTGTTCGGCCACGCCAACCCGCGGATCGGCCAGCGCATCAAGGACCAGGTCGACCGGCTGGAGCACGTGATGCTCGCCGGTTTCAGCCATTCCCCGGTGATCGAGCTGTCGGAGCGTCTGGTCAAGGTCACGCCGGCCGGGCTCGACCGGGTGTTCTACGCCGACAACGGCTCTTCCGGCATCGAAGTGGCGTTGAAGATGAGCTACCACTACTGGCTCAACAGCGGCCGCAGCGGCAAGCAGCGCTTCGTCACCCTGACCAACAGCTACCACGGCGAGACCGTCGCGGCGATGTCGGTGGGCGACGTGGCGCTGTTCACCGACACCTACAAGGCGCTGCTGCTGGACACCCTCAAGGTGCCCAGCCCGGATTGCTACCACCGGCCGCCGGGCATGTGCTGGGAAGAACACTCGCGGACCATGTTCGCGCACATGGAGCGCTGCCTCGCCGAGCACCACGCCGAGGTCGCGGCGGTGATCGTCGAGCCGTTGATCCAGGGCGCCGGCGGCATGCGCATGTACCACCCGGTGTACCTCAGGCTGCTGCGCGAGGCCTGCGATCGCTACGGCGTGCACCTGATCCTCGACGAGATCGCCGTCGGCTTCGGCCGTACCGGCACGATGTTCGCTTGCGAGCAGGCCGGCATCGCCCCGGATTTCCTGGTGCTGTCCAAGGCGCTGACCGGCGGCTACCTGCCGATGGCCGCCGTGCTCACCCACGACGAGGTGTACCAGGCCTTCTACGACGACTACGCCACCCTGCGCGCCTTCCTCCACTCCCACACCTACACCGGCAACCCGTTAGCCTGCGCGGCGGCCCTGGCGACCCTGGACATCTTCGAGGAGGACAAGGTCATCGACGCCAACCGGGCGCTGTCGCGGCGCATGGCCGAATCCTGCGCGCACCTGGCGGACCATCCGCACGTCGCGGAAGTCCGCCAGACCGGCATGGCCCTGGCCATCGAGATGGTGCAGGACAAGGCTACCAAGGCCGCTTACCCCTGGCAGGAACGCCGCGGCCTGCGGGTCTACCAGCACGCCCTGGAACGCGGCGCCCTGCTGCGGCCGCTGGGCAACGTGGTGTACTTCCTGCCGCCCTACGTGATCACCCCCGAGCAGATCGACTTCCTCGCCGAGGTCGCCAGCGAAGGCATCGACCTCGCCACCCGCGACACCGTCCGCGTGACCGTGGGCCTGGACCTGCACCCCAACCACCGCGACCCAGGCTGAGCCCTCCGTGGGGTGGATGAGGTTCCGTTCATCCACCACCCCCGCCGTCGCGATGGCGGATGGATGAAGCGACATCCGCCCTACGCCCCCACCTCACGCACGCCCCGTAGGGTGGATGACGCCCTTTTTCATCCACCACCCCCGCCACCGCGATGGCGGATGGGTGAAGCGGCATCCGCCCTACGCCCCCCCACCATACGCACGCCTCCCCTAGGGTGGATGACGCCCTTTTCATCCACCACCCCGCCACCGCGATGGCGGATGGATGAAGCGACATCCGCCTACGAACACCCCACCATACGCACGCCTCCCGTAGGGTGGATGACGCCCTTTTCATCCACCACCCCGCCACCGCGATGGCGGATGGATGAAGCGGCATCCGCCCTACACCTCCCCACCATACGCACGCCTCCCGTAGGGTGGATGAGGCCCTTTTCATCCACCACTCATCCGCCACCGCGATGGCGGATGGGTGAAGCGACATCCGCCCTACACCCCACCTCACGCACGCCTCCCGTAGGGTGGATGACGCCCTTTTCATCCACCACCCACCCACCCGCCAGCGACCGATTCGCAACCCTGTCCCTACGCCCGGCGCCAACCGGTAAACTGTCGGCCCCAGAGTCCGGTAGGGATCCCATGCGCCTTTCCCGTTTTTTCGTCGACGCCCCGCTCACCCTCGGCCAGCACGAGCTGCCCGACGCCCAGGCCCATTACCTCGGGCGGGTCCTGCGCCTCGCCGCCGGGGCCGCCGTGCAGTTGTTCGACGACAGCGGCGCGGAGTATCGCGGCGAGGTGGTCGAGGTGGGCAAGAAGCGCGTCTGCGTGGAACTGCGCGAGCGGCTCGACGGACAACCCGAGTCGCCGCTGCGGGTACACCTCGGCCAGGGCCTGTCGCGGGGCGAGCGGATGGATTGGGCGATCCAGAAGGCCACCGAGCTGGGCGTCGCCGAGATCACCCCGATCGTCAGCGAGCGTTGCGAGGTGCGCCTGAAGGACGAGCGCGCCGACAAGCGCCTGGCCCATTGGCGGCAGATCGCGATCAGTGCCTGCGAACAGTGCGGCCGCTCGCGCTTGCCGATCATCCACCCGCCGCTGGTCCTGGCGGACTGGCTGGCGGCGGTGGAGGCGGAGCTGAAGCTGGTGTTGCACCCGTTCGCCGACTCCCTGCTCGGCCATCCGCGCCCCGGCACCCTGGCGCTGCTGATCGGCCCGGAGGGCGGCCTGGCCGATGCCGAGGTGGACCAGGCCCGCGCGAGCGGCTTCCACGGCCTGCGCCTGGGGCCGCGGGTGCTGCGCACCGAAACCGCGCCGGTGGTGGCCCTCAGCGTCGTCCAGCACCTCTGGGGCGATTTCCAATAAGGGCCTTGGCCCAGGCGATCGCCCGGCCATAAAAAACCGGAGACGGGCTCCGGTTTTTCCTGTGGCGTCGAGACTCAGAGGTCTTCGAGAATGTCCGCCATGTCGTCCGCGTGCTCTTCTTCCTCGGCGAGGATTTCCTCGAACAGGCGGCGGGTGGTGGGATCGTCGTTACCCAGGTACGCGATGATTTCGCGGTAGCTCTCGATGGCGATACGTTCCGCCACCAGGTTCTCGGTGACCATGTCCTTCAGGGTTTCGCCGGCGACGTACTCGGCGTGGGAACGCTGCTCCAGCCCGTTGGGGTTGAAATCCGGCTCGCCGCCCAGTTGCATGATCCGCTCGGCGAGCTTGTCGGAGTGCGCCAGCTCCTGGCCGGCGTGCTCGAGGAATTCATCGGCGGCGACGCTGGCTTTAAGCCCGGTGGCCATGAAGTAGTGACGCTTGTAGCGCAGGTAGCAGACCAGTTCGGTGGCCAGCGCCTCGTTGAGCAGGCGCAGCACGGTGGGCCGGTCGGCGCGATAGTCTTCGGTCACCGCGCCGTTCTCGATGTGCCGGCGGGCACGCTCGCGAAGGGTCCGTACATCCGTCAGTTGTGTGGTGTTCATGTTCGTTCTCCATTGACTCGTCCGGTTGAAAACTCCGGCTCTGCGGCCGGTTTCTCGACTTGCTTGAGGTGTGAGTACCCCTGCCCGGAAAAGTTTTATCGCGCCGCCCTGGAGCGCGCCTCCACGGGCGGCCCCGGGCCGCGAACGACCGGCGGAACGCCGTGGAGCGAATGGAGGATCGGGGTCTGGCGACGCGATATGTCGCCTGGACGGAGGGCGTCAGATCAGGCCGGCGTCCGCCAGCTTCTGCTCCAGGGCGACCAGGTCGGGAATCCGCACCACGTCGCCGCCGAGTTGCACCGCGTCCAACTCGAGGGGCGCCAGTTCGGCGCTGGCGCGCACCAGTTCGTTGCCGACCTTGACCGCGCGGGGGATGCCCTGCACCAGCAGGGCGAGGAATTTCACATGGGGTCGCCCGCCCAGGGCGTTGATCACCGCGACCCGCGCCGCGCTGCCGGTCTTGACCGGCGCCCCGGAGGCGGCTTCGAACGACAGCAGCGGCAGGCGCAGGTCGCGCCAGGCCACCTGGCCGAGGAACCAGTCGGGCATGCCTTCGCTGGTCTGCGCCGCCCGGTAGGGGATCAGCTCGGCCACCGCCACGTTGGGCAGCAGCAGGGTGCGGTCGGCCAGGGGCACCAGCAGGGCGGTGAGGGCATTGGCGGTGTTCGGATTGACTACGGCTTGGCTCATGGGGGGTCCTGTGGGCGATGCGTGCGGCTCAGCCGCACTGGGTCGCCAGATGATTCACCAGTTGGCTGGCCAGTTCGCGCGGATCGCCGCTGAAACTGCTGTAGCCCGCTTCACGCAGGCTGTCCGGCATGCTCGAACACACACAACTGTCGGCGCGCTGGGTCCAGATCGCGCCGCCCTGGCGACGCAGGTAGGCCGCCGCCGCGCTGCCGTCGCTGCCCATGCCGCTGAACGCGATCACGCCGCAACGCGCGCCGAAGTGCTGGGCCAGGTTGAGCATCATCTGGTCGATCGATGGGCTGTAGGGTTCCGGCCAGGGGCGCTCGCCGACCTGCATGGCGCCCTCCTCGCCGAAAGTCAGCTCGTGGCTGATCGGCACCACCACCACCTCCCCGCAACGCACCGCGTCGCCGGGGCGGACGCCCTTCACGTGCCATTGGCTGTGCCGCCCGACCGCCTGCGGCAAGGCGCCTTCGAAGGCCGGGTCGATGTGCTGGGCGTAGACGAAACCCAGCGGCAGGCCGCCGGGCAGGGCGTCGAGGAACGCCTTCACCGCCGCCGGGCCGCCGAGCGAGGCCGCGAGCAACCAGACCTGGCGTGCCGGTCCGCCGGCGATCAACGGGCTGTCCGCCAGCACCCGTGGCAGTTCTACCCGGGCCGGGCGCTGGGCCTCGTCGAGCAGGGTGTCGAGGCTCGGGCCGACCGCCTGGGCCGGGTCGCCGACCAGGCGCTTCAGCTTGCCGAACAGGCGTCGCTCCCAGCGCGGGTAGTGCTCGGAATGGCGCTCCGGCGCATGGCCCTCGCCGAACAGGACCGGCGAGCTGGCATGCTCGAGCAGGCTGTCGATCAGCGGGGAATCCTCGGACTGCGCCAGGTCGACCAGCCACAGGTCCGCCTCGCAAGCGGACAGGTCGGCCTCGTCGAGACGCGCCGGGTCGTTGTTCAACACCACGCGATAACCGTTGCCGGTCAACGCCTGTTGCAGCACATGGCGCTGCAACGAGGTGTCGGCGAGCACCGCGATACGGGCGGCGGACTTGTCTGTCATGGACGTTTGACCAGATGCAGGATGGTGTCGAGCAGCAGGGATTCCTGGTACGGCTTGCCGAGGTACTCGTTGACGCCGATGGCCATCGCGCGCTCGCGGTGTTTTTCGCCGGTACGCGAGGTGATCATGATGATCGGCAGGTCCTTCAGGCGCTCGTCGTGGCGCACCAGGGTCGCCACTTCGAAGCCGTCCATGCGCGGCATCTCGATGTCCAGCAGCATGATGTCCGGCTTGCGTTCCTGCAGTTGGGCGATGGCGTCGACCCCGTCCTTGGCGGTCAGCACGTTCATGCCGTTACGCTCCAGCAGGCGGCTGGTGACCTTGCGCACGGTGACCGAGTCGTCGACCACCATGACCAGGGTCGGCCGCTCGTGCTCCAACTCCGCCGCCGACGCGGTGGCGCTGGCCGAGCGCTGCAGGGGCTGGAACAGCAGCTGCGCGTGCATGGCGCGAATGGTGGCGAGCAGGTCGAGAATCACCACCACACGGCCGTCGCCGAGGATGGTCGCCCCGGAAATGCCCGGCACGCCGGCGAACTGCGGGCCGAGGCCCTTTACCACGATCTCGCGGGAGCCGCCGAGGCTGTCCACCTGGACCGCCACGGCGTGCTCCGCGGAACGCACCAGGATCACCGGCAGCGGCAGGCTCTGACCCACCAGCTTCGGATGCTGGCCGTTGTTCAGCAGGTCGCCGAGGTACTTCAGCTCGTAGGCCTGACCGGCGTATTCGAAGCGCGGCGCATCCGGCTGGTAATAGGCTTCCAGCTCGAAGGGCGAGACCCGCACGATACCTTCGATGGTGTTCAGCGGGATGGCGTAGAGATCCTCGCCGGAGAGCACCATCAGCGCGCGGTTGACCGACACGGTGAACGGCAGGCGGATGAGGAAGCGGGTGCCTACGCCCGGGGTGGACTCGATGCTCATGGAGCCGCCGAGCTGCTTTACCTCGGAGTGCACCACGTCCATACCGACGCCGCGGCCGGAAATCTGCGTGACACGCTCGGCGGTGGAGAAACCCGCCTCGAGGATGAACTGCAGGATCTCGTGGTCGGACAGCTCGGAGTCGGCGTTCAGCATGCCGCGCTCGATGGCCTTGCGGCGCACCGCGTCGAGGCGGATGCCGCCGCCATCGTCGCTCAGGGCGAGGACGATATCGCCGCCTTCGCGGCCCAGGCTCAGGCGGATGGTGCCGGTCTCGGGCTTGCCGGCGGCGCGGCGCACCTCGGCACTTTCGATGCCGTGGTCGACGGCGTTGCGCAGCATGTGCTCGAGGGGCGCGACGATGCGTTCGAGAACCGAACGATCCATCTCGCCCTCGGCGTTGCCGACGACGAACTCGACCTGCTTGCCCAACTCGCCGGCCACTTGCCGGACGATCCGCCGCAGGCGCGGCACCAGGCGGTCGAACGGCACCATGCGCGTACGCATCAGGCCTTCCTGGAGCTCGGTGTTGACCCGCGCCTGTTGCAGCAACAGGGTTTCGGCGTCGCGGTTACGCGCGGCCAGGGTTTCCTTCAGGTCGAGCAAGTCGGACGCGGATTCGAAAAGGGCACGTGACAGCTGCTGCAACTGCGAGTAGCGGTCCATCTCCAGCGGGTCGAAATCCTCGTAGCCGGCGCGCTCGGCCTCGGCCTGGTAACGGCTGAGAATCTGCGCCTGGGTCTCGGTGTCCAGCCGGCGCAACTGATCGCGCACCCGGTCGATGGTGGCTTCCATCTCGCCCAGGGTGAAACTGAAGTCGCTGACCTGCTGCTCGACGCGTCCACGGAAGATGGAGGTTTCGCCGGCCAGGTTGACCAGGCCTTCGAGCAACTCCGCGGGCACCTTGACCAGCTCCTGCGGGGCACGCCGCGAAGCGGCTTCCTGGGCAGCCTCCTCGGCCCGCCGCATGAACGGCAGCACCTTGGCCTCGGCGCTGGGCGCCGGCACGCTGCTGGCCGCCGCGACGATGGGCGCGCTGAGCACCGGTTGCACGGCCACCGGCTCCGGCGGCAGATCCGCCGCCGCGGCGGGAAGCTCCTGCTCGCTGGCGTCGAGGCGCTGGCGCAACTGCTCCAGCTCGGCCTGCAAGCCCTCGAAGCCGCTCTGAACGTCCATGACCAGGCTTTCCGGCCAGGGCGCGCCCTGCTGCTGGGCCTCGGTCAGGTGCTGCTCCAAGGCGTGGCTCAGGTCGCCGAGGCGCTTCTGGCCGGCCAGACGGGCACCGCCCTTGAGGGTGTGCAGGGTGCGCAGCAGGTCGTCGATGGCGCCGCCATCCTTGCCCGCCTCTTCCCAGCGGCCCAGGGCGCCTTCCATGGACTCCAGCAGGTCATCGGCTTCCTCGAGGAAGATGTCGAGAATGTCGGCTTCGGCTTCGTCGTCCCGCTCGTCGGCCTCGGCCGGGTGCAGGTGGATGCTCGAGGGAACGCTGAGCTGTTCGTCGGGATTGGCGCGAAACGCCCGGATCGCCTCGATCAGTTCGTCGCCGTGGGGAACCGGACGCTGCGCGCGGACGGCCTCGAGCATCTCTGCGAGACGGTCGTGGCAACGCTGCAACAGGTTGAAGAGTTCCGGGCTGGCGCGCAGGCGCCCATTGCCCAGGCCTTCGTAGAGAAACTCCAGCTCGTGGGCGAGATCGCCGATTTCGCGGATCTCGGCCATCCGCGCACCGCCCTTGAGGGTGTGCAGATCCCGTTGCAGGGCTTCCAGCTCGAGGCTGTTATCGACGTCCTCCATCCAGCGCTGCAGCGACGCGCCGGCGCTGTCGATGATGTCGAAGCCTTCCTCGAGGAAAATCTCCACCAGCTCCGGGTCACGGTCTTCCACCACCCGTGCGTCCGCCTCGCGGGGACGCGGCTCGGGCTCGGGCTCGGGCTCGGGCTCGGGCTCGGGCTCGGATTCAGTGTCTTCCAGCACCGGCAGGGCATCCAGGGGCGGGAAAGCCTCCGCGTCCCGTTCGCCGGCGAGGTCCTCGGAGGCTTCGTCGGGTGCGGCCGACAGGTCGTCGGCGTCCAGCGCGGCCTCGGGATCGGCCACCTCTTCCAGGGTCGAGTCCACCAGCCAGTCGTGGCCCTGTTGCAGCGGCTGATCGTCCGCGACGGGTTCCAGCACGGGCAGTTCGTCGAGCCCGAGGAGCCGGTCGGGCGCGGCGGGCGCGGCGTCGGCGAGGACATCCTCGGACTCAGCTTCGGCGACGGCCTCAGCCTCCACGTCGGCGTCCGTCGGGGCCTCCGCGAGGGGCTGCTCGTCGAAGCCGACGGCTTCGTCCTCCGCACCGGTCTCCAGCGTTTCCTCGGCCGGCAACGGCAGGTCATCGAGGATCGGCGGCTCGAAGGGTTGGATGTCCAACGGGGTCGCGTCGAGGGAATCCTCGTCCGCCGGCGCCCCGTTCGGAGCATCCTGGGCGGCTAAGTCGCGCTCGACAGCGCCCAGCGCATCGTCGTCCGACTCGGCCTCAGAGCGCGAATCCAGCAGGGGGTCCGACGGCGGCAGTTCCTCATCCTGGAGCCGCTCGCTGGCGGCCTCAGGGTGCGCTGCCGCTACCGGAAAAGGGCTGCCGGCCCCCTGCCTGAATGCGCGGATCGCTTCGATCAGATCGAGCGGGTCGGCCAATGGCCGGCGCGCCTGCAGGTGCTCCAGCAGGACCGCGAGGCGGTCATGGCTCTGTTGCAGCAACCCGGCGAGGCTGGGGGAATAGCTGAAGCGATGGTCCATCAGCCCCTCGTAGAGGGACTCCAATTCGTGGGCGAGGTCGCCGACCGGACGGATCACCGCCATCCGGGCGCCGCCCTTGAGGGTATGCAGGTCGCGCTGCAACGAAGACAGCGCTAGGGTGTTTTCCGGGTCGCCGAGCCAACGGTCGAGTGCCTGGCCGGCGCTGTCGAGGATGTCGACCGCCTCTTCCAGGAAGATCTCCACCATCTCCTCGTCCAGGGGCTCCGGGGCCGGAACACTCTGCGCAGGCGCCAGGGTCGGCTCGTCGGCGAGCGCTTCGACGCTCGCCTCCTCGACCGACTCCTGAGTCTGCCAGTCCGCCGGCAACCCGACGAGGTCGTCCAGCTCTTCCACCTGCATGCCCGCACCGGGCTCCAGCAGGGCCAGCGAAGCGGGGTCGAGGGCTTCCGCCAGCAGCTCATGCAGGGCCGCGACCCGCTCGGGATGCGGGGTGACCTGCAGGCCGGCGGCGACCTGGTCCATCATGCCGATCAGGGCCTCGTGGGCCTTTTCCGCTTCGTCGAAGAAGCGCTCGCTGACCGCCAGGCTGCCGCTTTCCACGGCGCCGTAGAGGTCGAGCAGGGCCAGGGAAAGCCCCTCGATCTGCGGCAGCTCGGCCATGTCGGCGCCGCGCCCCAGGGTGTGCAGTTCCGCCAGCAGGGCGCCCAGTTCCTGGCGCTCCGCCGGATGATCGCGCCAGCGCCGCAGCAGGTCGCCGGCATCCAGCAGGATGTCCATGCCTTCAGCCAGGAAGATCGAGATCAGCTGCGGATCGCGGGCCTCGCCCTGCTCGCCGAGGCGCGCGGCCTCGGCGGCTTCCAGGCGCTCCTGGTGCAAGCGCTGGATACGCGCGAGCAACTCGGCGGTGCCCGGGATCGGCGCCAGCGGGTGGCTCTCCAGTTGCTCCAGCCCGAGGCGGAACAGTTGTTCGGCGTCGTGCAGCAATTCCGCCTCGGCCAGGTCCATGGCGACCAGGTTGGTCTTGAACTCCTTGGCCATCTTCTCCAGCGGCGTGGCGATTTCGGCGATCGGCAGGATGCCGGCCATGTGCGCGCTGCCCTTCAGCGTGTGCAGGGCGCGTTGCAGCGAATCGGTCACCGGCTGCGGCAGGTGCTGGGCACAATCGGCGAGGAAACCGACCAGCGCATCCAGGTGGGTCTCGGCCTCGTTGCGGAAGATTTCCAGGAGCTGCGGATCGAGGTCGTCGTCGGCCGCGAGGGCGGAAGGCGCCGCGGGTTCCGGGGCGAACGCCAGCGAAGCCTCCGCGGCAAGGGTCGGCTGCAACTGCGTATCCGCCTCGGGGACGGACTCGGCCTCGGGCGGCGCGTCCGGCGCGGGGGCCTGCTCGACCGGCTGCGCCGCGTCGTCGAATGCCGGCGGCGTCTCGCCCTTGGCCAGGGCATGGGCGGTGGCCGCCAGGCGGTCGACGTCGTCGCGCTGGCGCTGGGCCTTGGCGGCGAACTCGTCGACCAGCTCCGGCAGCAGCGCGACCACGTCGTTCACCACGGTATTCAATTCGGCGCTGGGCTGGATGCTGCGATCCAGCACGCGGTTGAACAGGTTCTCGATGGACCAGGACAGTTCGCCGATGATCAGCGCGCGGACCATCCGCCCACTGCCCTTGAGGGTGTGGAAGGCGCGGCGCACTTCGCTCAGCGCCTCCTTGTCCTCGGCGTCGGCCTGCCATTTCGGCAGGTATTCGGCGATGGTTTCCAGCACCTCGCTGGCTTCTTCGATGAAGACGTCCAGCAGTTCCTCGTCCACCGGTTCTTCGTCCGCCGGCGGGGGCAGCAGGCTCGGCGGGACATCGCGGGCGGGCGGGTTGATCGACTGCACCGGGGCGGCCATCACGTCGGCCATGGACAGCGGCCGCTCGGTCTCTTCGACTGGCGCCGGCGCGGCGGGCGCCGCATCCGGCAGCTCGACCTCCGGCAGGTCGAGGGCGGCGATTTCCGCTTCGTCCAGCGGCTGCGGCGCCTGCTCGGGGTCGTCGAAGTCCAGTTCTTCCAGGACGAATCCTTCATCCAGCGAAACGTCCCGGTGGCTCTCGTCCAACTCGGGGAGCGGCTCGAGCGCCGGCGCGTCGAGGGACAGTTCGGGCTCGGCGCCGAAGGGTTCGTCCGGCGTGGCGGCGTCGGCTTCGTCGAAACCCCAGTCGGGCGAAGTCGGCTCGGCCGGCGCTTCGGCCATATCGTCCAGGCTCCAGAGCGGCTCCGGCCCGGCGAGCGGCTCGGCGAAATCGTTCTCCAACGGGACGTCCTGGCCCGCCTCCGCGACGGGCTCCGGCGAAGGCGCGGCCAGCGCTTCGATCTGTTCGCTTTCTTCGGCCGCGAGCACTTCGAGGTCCTGCAGCGGGTCGGCCAACGGCGCCGGCGACTCGTCCTCGGGCTCCACGCGGTCGAGGATCGAGGGTCTTTCCTGGAGCGGGTAGCCGAGGGCGTGGAGGCTGTCCTCGGCCACGTCGAGGATCAGGTCGCCCTGGGAGGCGTGGTCTTCGGCGAGGCGCTCGAGGTAGTACTCGACGCTGGTGATGGCATCGGCGAGCGTGTCCAGGCTCTGCCAGTCGGGAACCGCCTTGCGTACCAGCAATTGTTCCTGGATGTAGCGGTTGCAGGCTTCCAGCAGGGTCGCCGCGCGGGTCAGGGGGATCATCGCCAAGCCGCCACGGACCTGGGTCAGCAGGTTCGGCACCCGCGCCAGGTGGTCGTGGTTCCATTGCGAGGCGATGAATTCGATGATCGCGTCCTTGGCCTGCTCCAGGCCATTGCGCGCTTCCTTGATCACCAACTGGTGGATCTGCCCCACGTCGGTGGTCGGCAGGTGGCTTTGCTCGCCGCGGCTTTCCTCGGCGGGACCGGCCATGCCGGCCAGGGTCGCCTCGACGTACAGCAGCGCGCCGGCCACGTCCATCAGCACCGCGTCGTTGGGCTCGCGCTGGCCGAGGGACAGGCTGTGCACCACGTCGATCTGGTCGACAATGACCTTGCGCGGCTGGGCGAAACCGAGCACCGCGAGGGTGTCGGCGATCTGCTTGAGCGGCGCCAGTTGCGCGTCCAGATCGGCGACCCCGGAACGGTCGCTGCGCACGAAGAGATCCAGGCTGTCCTTGACCCGCACCAGCTCTTCGCACAACGCCGCCACCACCGAACGCATGGCGTCGCGATCGGGCCCGGCGAGGCGCGCGCGCTCCTCGTCCACCACCTCGTTATCCGGCAGCGCATCGTCCAGCCGGTAGCGCTCCTTCAGGGCACGCACGCGCGGCGACTGGGCGGACGACTTGGCGACGTAGAACAGCAGGTTCTTGGTCAGCTCTTCCGGCGCGGGCTGGTTGATGCCCTCGGCGCCCTGGTCGAGCAGGCGCTTGAGTTCCTTGTCCACCTGGCGCAGCAGGGTACGGACCGAGGTGCCGTTCACCACGCTGCCGTTGGCCAGGCCCTCGACCAGGCCGGAGGCGATCTGCCACAGCGGACCCAGGGGGGCTTCCTTGCACAGGGATTCGAGGCGCGCGAACACCCGCGCCATGTAGCCCAGGTTGGTCGCCAGGTCCTGATTGCGGATTACCCCGACCAGGGCCAGTTGCAGCATTTGCCGCAGCTTGCGCAGCAGCACCGGCAGTTCGGCGGTGCGCAGCTGGGCCAGGGATTCGTGGGACAACGCCGGCAAGCGGCCGGAGAGGTCGGGCGAGAACAGGCTGGTCTCCGACAGCAGCTTCTCGCCGCGAGCGGCGCGCAGGTCGTTGAGCAGCGGCAGCACCACCAGCGGCAGATCGCGGCGCGCGGTCTGGATACGATCGAGGTAGACCGGCAGTTGCAGGATCGCCTGCATCATGACTTCCAGGGCTTCGCCCTGGTTGGCCACGCGCCCGTCCATCAACGCCTGGGCGAGCTGCTCCATTTCCTCGGCGAGCAGGGCCGCGCCGTAGAATTCGACCATCTGCAGGGTGCCGTGGACCTGATGTATATAGGTCAGGCAGAAACGCATGCGGGTCGGGTCCTGGGTGTTCTCGACGAACGCCTCTAAGGCCTGACGGGCCTGTTTCAGGGTTTCCGCGATCTCGCCCTTGACCCATTCCAGGGCGACATAATCGTGCCGATCACCCATTGCGACTCCACTGTTCACCTGAGCTACCCCTTCCGGGTAAAGGCCAGAACCCGCTCGTCGGCCACCGGCTGCAAGTCCGGATGATGCCAACCGCTCACCTCTCCCACGCCCACCACCAGCAATCCCCCGGGCGCCAGGCGCTCGGCCAGGCGGTTGAGGATCTCGCGGCGACGCCAGCGACGAAAATAGATCAGCAGGTTCTGACAGAAAATTACGTCCATGCCGGACATTGGCGCCTTGGCCAGTTCCAGCACATTCAGCCGCGCGCAACATACGCGCGCCGCCAGATTCGGTACCACTTTGAAACGTCCGTCGTCCTGGCGGCGGAAATAACGCTCGGCCAGGACCTCGTCCAACTGTTGCAGCCGGCGCGGCCCGTAGGACGCGTCCCGGGCCTTGCTCAAGGCATTCAGACTGATATCGGTGCCGGTCACCCCGAAATGCTCGGGCCAGGGCGTGTCACGCAAGGCCTCGGCAGCGGCGATCGCCAATGAATAGGGTTCTTCGCCGCTGGAACAGCCGACGCTCCACAGCGCCCAGGGACGTTGCTCCACCTGGGCGGTGCGCTCGCGCAGATAGACGTCGAGCACCTCGAAGGAAGGTGGATGGCGAAAGAACCGGGTCTCCTGCACCGTCAGGCGATCCAGCAGCGTCGACCATTCCACCGCGCCCCGCGGCCCGTCGGTCACCTGGCGGTAGTAGCTGCCATAGTCGTCGACGCCCAGCTCGCGCATGCGGGCGCTCAGGTTGGTCTGCAGGAAGGCGCGGCGCTGGTCGCCGATGACCAGCCCGGTGCGATCCTCGAGCAACGCGCGCCAGTCGTGGAACTCCGCCGCGGACATATCCGCCAGGGGTTTCAAGGCCCAGACGCCACTTGGCTGCATGCCGTGCCCCTCGCCCTCGTTCATGGCCACCGGCGACGACCGCTAGGATCGCCGCGCTCCCTTCGCTCAGGCTTGTTCCGGCGCTTCCGGCAGGTTGAAGCCGGATACCGACTTACGCATCTCGCTGGCCATCTTCGCCAGGTTACCGATGCTCTTGGCGGTCGCCGTGGTGCCGGCGGAGGTCTGCGAGGTGATCTCCTGAATCACGTTCATGGTGTTGGAAATGTGGCCCGCCGAGGACGCCTGCTGGCGCGCCGCGTTGGAAATGTTCTGGATGAGGGCCGCGAGGGTCTTGGATACCTTCTCGATCTCTTCCAGGGCCACACCGGCGTCCTGCGCCAGGCGCGCACCGCGAACCACCTCGGAAGTGGTCTGCTCCATGGAGATGACCGCCTCGTTGGTGTCCGTCTGAATGGTCTTCACCAGCGCCTCGATCTGCTTGGTCGCCGCCGAGGAACGTTCCGCGAGGCGCTGGACCTCGTCCGCTACCACGGCGAAGCCGCGTCCCGCGTCGCCGGCCATGGAGGCCTGGATCGCCGCGTTCAGGGCGAGGATGTTGGTCTGGTCGGCGATGTCGTTGATCAGGCTGACGATGTCGCCGATCTCCTGGGAGGATTCGCCGAGGCGCTTGATCCGCTTGGAGGTGTCCTGGATCTGCTCGCGGATGTTATCCATGCCGGTGATGGTGTTGTGCACCACCTCGTTGCCCTTGTTGGCGATCGCCACGGAACGTTCGGCTACCGCGGTGGATTCCGAGGCGTTCGCCGATACCTGGTCGATGGACACGGCCATTTCGTTGATCGCCGCGGAGGCGCCGGCGATTTCCTGGGCCTGGTGCTCCGAGGCCTCGGCGAGGTGCATCGCCGTCGCCTGGGTTTCCTGGGCGGCCGCGGCCACCTGCACGGCGGTCAGGTTGATGGTCTCGACGAGGTCGCGGAGCTGGTCGATGGAGTAGTTGATCGAGTCGGCGATGGCGCCGGTGAAATCCTCGGTCACCGTCGCCGCCACCGTCAGGTCGCCGTCCGCGAGGTCGGCGATCTCGTCGAGCAGCCGCAGGATCGCCGCCTGGTTGCGGTCGTTCTTCTCGGCGGTCTCGGCCAGTCGGCTGCGGGTGCTCTGCACCATGACCAGGCCGATCAGGATGATCGAGCCCAGCGCCAGGGCGCCCAATACGTAGCCGGCCAGGGTGTTGGCGTAACGGCCGGCGGCCAGGTTCTCGAAGCCTTGGGCCAGTTTGGAGGCCTTGTCGAGGAGGGTCTGGGAGCCGGTGAAGATGTTGTTGGCGGATTCGCGGACCTGGAACAGCTCGGGCGAGGTCTCGAGGATCTCGTCCACCGAACCGGACACGAATTCGAACAGTTCGGAAATCTCCTGCAGCCGCTCCAGCGCCTCCTGGTCGGTCACCTTGGTGATTTCCATGGCGGCGTTGCCTTCGATCATCGCGCTCAGTACGCGGCCGAAGAGGCTGGCGTCACGGCCGAACATGTCGGCGGCCTGGACCGAGTCCTGGTCGCCGGCGAGCACCTTGTTCACCGAGCCGAGAATCCGTTCGGCCAGCAGCGACTGGCGCTGAGCGACCGATACCTGGGCGGCCGGTGCGCCGCTTTCCAGCAGGATGTCGACCACTTCCTCGTACTCGACCTGCAGCTGCGGAATGGTTTCCGCCAGGGTCGCGGCCACCTGGTGCAGGGACAGCACGGTCTGCTCGCTGGCCAGGATGGCGTCGGTGTTCTTGCGCAGGCTGTCCCAGTCCTGCTGCACCACGCCCATCTCGTCGCGCACCGCTTCCGGCGCGGGCGGCAGGCCACTGGCCTCGTCGCCGTTGACCAGGATGCCCCAGCGCTTCTCGAAGTCGTTACGCGCGTCCTTCAGCAGGGCGAAGGCTTCCGCCTTGCCCGCCGCCGCTTCGGTGGCGTTCTTCGCGATCCGCTGCGACAGCACGCGCAACTCGCCGGAGTGGCTGATGTACTCCTTGTCGTAGTTCGACTGGGTGTTGATGTACGCGAAGTTGGCGAACAGCAGCACGATGGACACGATCAGGACCACGAAGAGTCCGGCGATCAAAGTGCTGCTGCGCATACCCGCTAAAGGATTGCCTGCGTTTAGTCTTTTCATTATCTGGCCCCCGCCTGGACCTACCACACACTACGTTTCCCATGTAACGCCAAAGGGCCGGCAGCGCCGGCCCAACCTTGAACATGCGACGCCTGGGCATCGCGCACGATGCGGAGCCAGGCTCCCATCGCACCTTGCGGGCCCGAGGGCCCGGCTACGGGTGGAAGCACACCGGCTGCCACCGCGAAACACTTGAACGATCGTGCCAGAACGGATGCAGACCCGTTCCGGCACGCTTATCGGGTCGCGCTAGACTGCGACGTCGAGAAAGGTCTGGTTCTGCGCCAACGCGTGCGGGCTGAACACCAGCCACGGCTGCTCGCGCTGGAACACCCCATGAATGAAATGCTGGATCGATGCCTCGAGCGGCGGTAAGCGCTCGGAAAAGGCATCCACCGGAAAATGCTGCATACCGTAGACTTCGTCGACGATCAGCCCGGCGAAGATTTCCTGATGGTCGACCACCAGCACCCGGCGCTGCTTGCGCAGGGGCGACAGTTCGCCGCCGAAGAATCCGCACAGGTCCATGATCGGCAACAAGCGGCCGCGCACGTTGGCCACGCCCTTGACCCAGTTCTTGACGCCCGGCAGCAGTGTGTAGCGCGGCTCGTGGAGAACCTCGCCGACTTCCCCCATGGGCGCCACGAACAGGCGCTCGCCCATGCGAAAACCGATACCGCTCCACGTCTGCACCGCGGCCTGCTGCGAAGGCAGCCCGGCGGCGAGCGTCCGGCAACGCTGGTCGATCTCGAGAAGAAGCTGGAAAGGAGTCTGGATATCGGACATGCCGGGCCGTGGCCTCTATTTATCAGGAGTGCGGGCGAGCGGCCTCAGCCGGCCAGCACGGCGCCAAGGGTCTTCAACAGGGTTTCTTCGTCGACCGGCTTGGTCAGGTAATCGCGCGCGCCCTGGCGCTTGCCCCAGACCTTGTCGGTCTCCTGGTCCTTGGTGGTGACGATGATGACCGGGATGTGGCTGGTTTCGGCGTCCTTGGTCAGCTGGCGGGTCGCCTGGAAGCCGTTGAGCCCCGGCATCACGATGTCCATCAGCACGACATCCGGCTTTTCCTGGCGTGCCAGGGCGACGCCGTCGGCGCCGTTTTCCGCCTTGAGTACCTGGTGGCCGTGCTTTTCCAGCATGGCGGTCAGCTTGTACATTTCGGTCGGGGAGTCATCAACAATCAGAATTCGAGCCATGGTATTTCCTATACGGAAGAGGCGTCTCCGGCCGGGCGGCCGAGCGGTCAGGAGGCTTGTTCCACCGGCGTGAAGTCGGGCACGTGCGTCTTGATCGCACCGAGCAGCTCTTCCTTGCTGAAGGGCTTGGTGAGGTACTGGTCCGAACCGACGATACGGCCCTTGGCCTTGTCGAACAGACCGTCCTTGGAGGACAGCATGATCACCGGGGTGGATTTGAAAGCGCTGTTGTTCTTGATCAGGGCGCAGGTCTGATAGCCATCGAGCCGCGGCATCATGATGTCGACGAAGATGATGTTGGGATGGGTATCGGCGATCTTGGCCAACGCATCGAAGCCATCGACAGCGGTGATGACCTCGCAGCCCACTTTTTTCAGCAGAGTTTCCGCGGTGCGACGAATCGTTTTCGAGTCGTCGATCACCATCACCCTCAAACCCTCGGAATGCTGTTCCATGTTCGCCCTACCATCGCCTCGGTGAGTCGTTATTTTTGCGTTTGCAGTGCGCCTGAGGCCTTACCAGCGATGGGCTGCAACCCGATCGTGGGGCCTTTTTAGCACACTCTCAACATGCAATCTATAAGCCCCGGAATGCCAAGGTTTTCCCTTGACCGGGAGGGGCACCGGCGCCACCCTGGGCGCCTGAATTCACGTCTCGGCGGCGTCCTGCCGCCGTTTGCATCGGAGGAAATCCCCCATGAGCGTTCGCCTCGGGATTGTCATGGACCCCATCGCGCGCATCGCCTTCAAGAAGGACAGCTCCCTGGCCATGTTGCTGGCCGCGCAGGCCCGTGGCTGGTCGCTGTTCTACATGGAACCCCAGGACATCTACCAGAAAGCCGGCGAAGCCCGCGGACGGATGCGAGCGCTACGGGTCTTCGAGGATGCGGGGCACTGGTTCGAGCTGGAAGCCGAGGTCGACGCCCCGCTGCATGACCTGGATGTGATCCTTATGCGCAAGGATCCTCCGTTCGACAACGAGTTCGTCTATGCCACCTACCTGTTGGAACAGGCGGAGCAAGCCGGCGTACTGGTGGTGAATCGCCCGCGGAGTCTACGCGATTGCAACGAAAAATTCTTCGCCACCCAGTTTACCCAATGCACCCCGCCGACTCTGGTGAGCCGGCGAGCCGACATTCTGCGCGAGTTTGCCGAAGAACAGCGTGACATCATTCTCAAACCCTTGGATGGCATGGGCGGTTCTTCGATATTTCGTCACCGCGCCGGCGACCCGAACCTTTCGGTGATCCTCGAGACCCTGACCGCCCACGGCACCCAGCAGATCATGGCGCAACGCTACCTGCCGGCGATCAAGGACGGCGACAAGCGCATCCTGATGATCGACGGCGAACCCGTGCCCTATTGCCTGGCGCGCATTCCCGCGGCCGGCGAGACCCGCGGCAACCTCGCCGCCGGCGGCCGCGGCGAGGCCCGCCCGCTGAGCGAGCGGGACCGCTGGATCGCCGCCCAGGTCGGCCCGGCGCTGCGCGAGCGCGGGCTGCTGTTCGTCGGCCTCGACGTGATCGGCGAGCACCTCACCGAAATCAACGTGACCAGCCCGACCTGCATCCGCGAAATCGACCGCGCCTTCGACACCCGCATCGGCGAGCGCCTGATGGACGCCATCGCCGGCAAGCTGGAAGAGAAGCGCCGCGCCTGAACGAGGTCGAGGCCGCGCCCGGCGCGCGGCTTTCTCTCCAGGCTGTTACCTGCTTCATAGACTTTTAGCGAGCCGCTGGGCAGACTGCGCGCAACCCGAGCCAAGCCGATCCGCAATGAATCCCAGCCCTTATCCAGCCGACTTCGCGAATTCCGGCGTACGCCCGGCCGACCGTCTGGGCTTCACCCTTTTCCTCGCCGCCCTCCTGCACCTGGCCCTGATCCTCGGCGTCGGCTTCAGCCTGGCAGAGCCGGCGCAGATCAGCAAAACCCTGGAGATCACCCTCTCGACCTTCAAGAGCCGGGAGAAACCCAAGGAAGCCGATTACCTGGCCCAGGACAACCAGCAAGGCAGCGGCACCCTGGACCACAAGGCGACGCCGAAGACCCCCGAGCAGGCGATCTTCCAGGACAGCGAAATCAAGCGCGTCACCCCGCCCAGCACGCCCAGGCAGACCGCCCACCAGGAAGCGCCCAAGGCGGCGCTGGCCACCCGCTCGCCGCAACCGCAGAAGACCCCGGTGAAGAACGAGGAAGCCAAGCCCGAGCCCGAGGCGCGCCGCGCGCCGGTGTTCGACAGCGCGCAACTGTCCTCGGAGATCGCCAGCCTGGAGGCACAACTGTCCCAGGAACGCGAGCTGTACGCCAAGCGCCCGAAGATCCATCGCCTGAACGCGGCCTCGACCATGCGCGACAAGGGCGCCTGGTATAAGGAGGAATGGCGCAAGAAGATCGAGCGCGTCGGCAACCTCAACTATCCCGACGAAGCACGGCGCCAGCGCATCTACGGCAGCCTGCGGCTGCTGGTGTCGATCAACCGCGACGGCACCCTCTACGAAGTGCAGGTGCTGGAGTCGTCCGGGCAGCAGGTGCTCGACCAGGCGGCCATGCGCATCGTGCGCCTGGCCGCGCCGTTCGCGCCCTTCACCGGCGACCTCTCGGACATCGACCGGCTGGAAATCATCCGCACCTGGCGCTTCGAGCGCGGCGACAAACTGTCCAGCCGCTGACGGCACGGCGGACCCGCCCCATTCGGACGCTCGCCACACTAGAGCCCGGCCTGGATGCCCGCCCGGGCTCCGCATGCGCGCCGCACGGAAGGCCTGCGCCGCTGCTCCGGCCGATGGGTGGCACGACGCTTACGGCTTTGCGCTGGGCGTCCGACGCTTTAAGCTAGCCGCCTATGAAAAGCACCGCGCCGAGTTATCTCAAGCATCATCTGCTGATCGCCATGCCGCACATGGCCGATCCCAATTTTGCCCAGACGCTCATCTACCTGGTCGAGCACAGCGACGAGGGCGCCATGGGGCTGGTGATCAACCGGCCCAACGGGCTGACCCTGGGCGATGTCCTCGAACAGTTGCGCCCGGACTACCAACCCACGGCCCGCTGCCAGAGCCTGCCGATCTATTCCGGCGGCCCGGTGCAGACCGATCGCGGCTTCGTCCTGCATCCGGCCGGCCAGCGCTTCCAGGCCACCCTGGAGCTGGGTGAGCTGGCGCTGTCCACCTCGCAGGACGTGCTGTTCGCCATCGCCGACGGCAGCGGCCCGGCGCGCAGCCTGGTGGCGCTGGGCTACGCCGGCTGGGACGCCGGGCAACTGGACGCCGAACTGGCGGACAACGCCTGGCTGACCTGCCCCGCCGACGCCGAGATCCTCTTCGAGTTGCCGGCCGAGCAACGCCTGAACGCCGCCGCGAACCGCCTGGGCATCACCCTCGGTCTGCTCACCAGCCAGGCCGGCCACGCCTGATGGGCGCGGGCGCGGAAAAACCGCTGCGACTGCTGCTCGGCTTCGACTATGGCACCAAACAGATCGGCGTCGCCGTCGGCCAGGCCGTCACCGGCCAGGCCCGCGAGCTCTGCACGCTGAAAGCGCAGAACGGCGTGCCGGACTGGAACCGGGTGGAAGCCTTGGTCAAGGAATGGCAACCGGACGCCATCGTCGTCGGCCTGCCGCTGAACATGGACGGCACGCCCAGCGAGATGAGCGCCCGCGCCGAGAAATTCGCCCGCCGCCTGAACGGCCGTTTCGGCCTGCCGGTGCATACCCACGATGAACGCCTGACCACCTTCGAAGCCAAGGGCGAACGCCTCGCCCAGGGCCAGCGCGGCGGCTATCGGGAGCGCCCGGTGGACGCCCTCGCCGCCGCCTTGCTGCTGGAAGGCTGGCTGGCCCATCACGCCACGAACGCCTAGCGAGGAATGCCGATGTCTTTGCCCGATCCCGCCGAGCTGCTGCCGCGGATGGCCCGCGACCTGACCGCCCACCTGCACGCCCGGCGGATCGAAACGCCACGCTTCATCGGCATCCACAGCGGTGGTGTCTGGGTCGCCCGGGCGCTGCTGGAGGCCCTGGGCAGCGACGCGCCCCTGGGCACCCTGGACGTTTCCTTCTACCGCGACGACTTCACCCGCAACGGCCTGCATCCGCAGGTGCGGCCGTCGGCCCTGCCGTTCGAGGTGGAGAACCAGCACCTGGTGCTGATCGACGACGTGCTGATGAGCGGGCGCACGGTGCGCGCGGCGCTGAACGAACTCTTCGACTACGGGCGGCCGGCCAGCGTGACCCTGGTCAGCCTGCTGGACCTCGACGACCGCGAGTTGCCGATCCGCCCGGACGTGGTCGGCGCGACCCTCTCCCTGGCCCCCGGCGAACGGGTGAAAGTGCTCGGTCCCGCGCCGCTGGTGCTCCAGCGCCAGGTCCTCGCCTCCGCTTCCTGAATCATTTCACCTTAGGGCCTGCACCATGCCGACAGACGCCAAGCGCCCGCTCCAGCTCAACGACCAGGGCCAGTTGCGCCACTTCCTTTCCCTCGACGGCTTGCCCCGCGAACTGTTGACGGAAATCCTCGACACCGCCGACTCCTTCCTCGAAGTCGGCGCCCGCGCGGTGAAGAAGGTCCCGCTGCTGCGCGGCAAGACGGTGTGCAACGTGTTCTTCGAGAACTCCACGCGCACCCGCACCACCTTCGAGCTGGCGGCCCAGCGGCTGTCCGCCGACGTGATCAGCCTGAACGTATCCACCTCCTCCACCAGCAAGGGCGAGACGCTGTTCGACACCCTGCGCAACCTGGAAGCGATGGCCGCCGACATGTTCGTGGTGCGCCACGGCGACTCCGGCGCGGCCCACTTCATCGCCGAGCACGTCTGCCCGGACGTGGCGATCATCAACGGCGGCGACGGCCGTCACGCCCACCCGACCCAGGGCATGCTCGACATGCTCACCATCCGCCGGCACAAGGGCGGCTTCGAGAACCTCTCGGTGGCCATCGTCGGCGACATCCTGCATTCGCGGGTGGCGCGCTCGAACATGCTCGCGCTGAAGACCCTCGGCTGCCCGGACATCCGCGTGGTGGGGCCGAAGACCCTGCTGCCGGTGGGCATCGAGCAGTACGGCGTGCGCGTCTTCACCGACCTCGCCGAAGGCCTCAGGGACGTCGACGTGGTGATCATGCTGCGCCTGCAACGCGAACGCATGCAGGGCGGCCTGCTGCCCAGCGAAGGGGAATTCTTCAAGCTCTACGGCCTGACCACCCAGCGCCTCGCCCTGGCGCGACCCGGCGCCCTGGTGATGCACCCGGGGCCGATCAACCGCGGCGTGGAAATCGAGTCGGCGGTGGCCGACGGCCCGCAGTCGGTGATCCTCAACCAGGTCACCTATGGCATCGCCGTCCGCATGGCGGTGCTGTCCATGGCGATGAGCGGACAGACCGCCCAGCGCCAGTCGAACCCAGAATCCGAGGAGCACAATTGATGCGTACCCGTATCCTCGGTGCCCGCCTGATCGACCCGGCCAGCGGCCTCGACCGGCCGGCCGACCTCTACCTCGAGGGCGGGCGGCTCGTCGCGCTCGACCAGGCCCCGGCCGGCTTCGTCGCCGAACAGGACATCGATGCCCGCGGCCTGGTCGCCGCGCCCGGCCTGGTGGACCTGTCGGTCGCCTTGCGCGAGCCGGGCTACAGCCGCAAGGGCAGCATCGCCAGCGAAACTCTGGCGGCGGCGGCCGGCGGCGTCACCAGCCTGTGCTGCCCGCCCCTGACCAAGCCGGTGCTGGATACCTCGGCGGTGGCCGAGCTGATTCTCGACCGCGCCCGCGAGGCTGGGCACACCAAGGTGTTCCCCATCGGCGCCCTGACCAAGGGCCTGGCCGGGGAGCAACTGGCGGAGCTGGTCGCCCTGCGCGATGCCGGTTGCGTCGCCTTCGGCAACGGCCTGGCGCCCCTGGCCAACAACCGCACCCTGCGTCGGGCGCTGGAATACGCGGCGACCTTCGACCTGACGGTGATCTTCCATTCCCAGGACGCCGAACTGGCCGCCGGCGGCCTGGCCCACGAGGGCGCCGCCGCCAGCTTCCTCGGCCTGCCGGGGATTCCGGAGATCGCCGAGACCGTCGCCCTGGCCCGCGACCTGTTGCTGGTGGAACAGAGCGGCGTGCGCGCCCACTTCAGCCAGTTGAGCAGCGCCCGCGGCGCGCAGATGATCGCCGAGGCCCAGGCACGCGGCCTGGCGGTCACCGCCGACGTGGCGCTGTACCAGTTGATCCTCACCGACGAGGCCTTGCGGGACTTCTCCAGCCTCTATCACGTGCAGCCGCCGCTGCGTACCCACGCCGACCGCGAGGGCCTGCGCGACGCGGTGAAACGCGGGGTGATCTCGGCGATCTCCAGCCATCACCAGCCCCACGAACCGGATGCCAAGCTGGCGCCCTTCGGCGCCACCGAACCCGGCATCGGCAGCGTCGAATTGCTGCTGCCGCTGGCCATGACCTTGGTGCAGGATGGCCTGCTCGACCTGCCGACCCTGCTCGCCCGGCTCAGCGCCGGCCCGGCCGAGGCGCTGCGCCTGCCCGCCGGCCGCCTGCGGGTCGGCGACCCGGCCGACGTGCTGCTGTTCGACCCGCAGGGCTCGACCCTGGCCGGGGAGACCTGGTTCTCCAAGGGCGACAACTGCCCCTTTATCGGCCACTGCCTGCCGGGCCGGGTGCGCTACACCCTGGTGGACGGCCACGTCAGCTATCGCGGCTGACGCTCGCGCTGCGCCTGAAGAAAGCAAAAGGCCGCCCGGAGGCGGCCTTTTTCTTGCGCGGGGATCAGCCCGCGCTCGGCGTCGCCGGACGTTCGCGCGTCCAAGTCGAGCCACTTTCGTTGGCGGTGGTCTCCATGGCTTCCTGAATCGCCCGCTTGCGGCGTTCCTCGGCGCGCCGGCTGAAATACCAGGCGAAGAAGGTGAACAGCGAGACGGTCAGCAGGATCAGGCTGGCCACCGCGTTGATCTCCGGCTTCACCCCCAGGCGCACCGCCGAGAACACTTCCATCGGCAGGGTGGTGGAACCGGGACCGGAGACGAAACTCGCCAGCACCAGGTCGTCCAGGGACAGGGCGAAGGACATCATCGCCCCCGCCGCCAGCGACGGCGCGATCATCGGGATGGTGATCAACAGGAACACCTTCCAGGGCTTGGCGCCCAGGTCCATGGCCGCTTCCTCGATGGACAGGTCCAGCTCGCGCAACCGCGCCGACACCACGATGGCCACGTAGGCCGAGCAGAAGGTGGTGTGGGCGATCCAGATGGTGACGATGCCGCGCTCCTGCGGCCAGCCGATCAACTGCGCCATGGCCACGAACAGCAGCAGCAGCGACAGGCCGGTGATCACCTCGGGCATCACCAGCGGCGCGGTGACCATGCCGCCGAACAGGGTGCGCCCGCGGAAGCGCGGGATACGCGTCAGCACGAAGGCCGCCAGGGTGCCGAGGAACACCGCGGAGACCGCCGTGTAACAGGCGATCTCCAGGGAGCGCATCACCGCGTTCATCAACTGGGTGTTGTCGAGCAGGCCGAGGTACCACTTCAGCGACCAGCCGCCCCACACCGTCACCAGCCGCGAGGCGTTGAACGAGTAGATCACCAGGATCAGCATCGGCAGGTAGATGAAGGCCAGGCCGATCCACAGCATCACTTGAGAGAAACCGAAGCGCTTCATACCTTGCCCTCCAGTTCCTTGGCTTGGTTACGGTTGAACAGGATGATCGGGATCAGCAGGATCACCAGCATCACCACCGCCAGGGCGGACGCCACCGGCCAGTCGCGGTTGTTGAAGAACTCCTGCCAGAGCACCTTGCCGATCATCAGCGTCTCCGGCCCGCCGAGCAGTTCGGGGATGACGAACTCGCCCACCACCGGGATGAACACCAGCATGCAGCCGGCGATGATGCCGTTCTTCGACAGCGGAACGGTGATCTTCCAGAAATTGTTGATGTGGCTGGAGCCCAGGTCGGACGCCGCCTCCAGCAGGCTGAGGTCGTGCTTGACCAGGTTGGCGAACAGCGGCAGGACCATGAACGGCAGGTAGGAATAGACCACCCCGATGTACACCGCGATGTCGGTGTTGAGGATCTGCAATGGCGCGTCGATCAGCCCCAGGCCCTGCAGCACGCCATTGAGCAGGCCGTTGTTGCTGAGGATGCCCATCCAGGCATAGACGCGGATAAGGATCGCGGTCCAGGTCGGCATCATGATCAGCAGCAGCAGGACCGTCTGCACGTCCTTGTCGGCGCGGGCGATGGCATAGGCCATCGGGTACCCCACCAGCAGGCAGATCAGGGTGCTGAAGAAAGCCATCTTCAGCGAACCGAGGTAGGCCGCCAGGTAGAGCTGATCCTCGGTGAGCATCAGGTAGTTGCCGAGGTTCAGCACGATCGACAGCTGGTTTTCCGCCCAGGTGTAGATTTCCGTGTAGGGCGGGATCGCCACGTCGGCTTCGGTGAAGCTGATCTTCAGCACGATGGCGAAGGGCAGCACGAAGAACAGGAACAGCCAGAAGAACGGCACCGCGATGACCGCGTGCCGGCCGTTGGGCAGGCGTTTTGTCAGGCTGCGCAGCTTCATGATTGCAACACCACGCCGCTGTCGTCTTCCCAGTACACCACCACCGGCTCGTCCCAGGTCGGCCGCTTGCCGCGGCGCTCGGCGTTGGCGATGAAGGCCTGCACCACCTGCCCGGAGGCGAGCTTGATGTAGTACACCGAATGCCCGCCCAGGTAGGCGATGTCGTGCACCGTGCCGCGCGACCAGTTGTATTCCGGGTGCTCGTGGTCATCCGGCAACTGGGTGCCCATCAGCAGCTTTTCCGGGCGCAGCGCGTAGGTGACGTGGGTGTCCTGGGCGCGGGTGCTGATGCCGTGGCCGATGTAGATCGGCTTGTCCAGTTGCGGACAGGCGATCACCGCGTGGGCGGCGCCGTCGTCGATGATCTGCCCGTCGAACAGGTTGACGTTGCCGATGAATTCGCAGACCTGCCGGCTGATCGGAGTCTCGTAGATGTCCACCGGGCTGCCGATCTGCTCGATGCAGCCCAGGTGCATGATCGCGATGCGCTGGGCCATGGTCATGGCCTCTTCCTGGTCGTGGGTCACCATCACGCAGGTCACGCCGACCCGCTCGATGATTTCCACCAGCTCCAGTTGCATCTGCGAGCGCAGCTTCTTGTCCAGCGCGCCCATGGGCTCGTCGAGCAGCAGCAGCTTCGGCCGCTTGGCCAGGGAGCGCGCCAGGGCGACCCGCTGCCGCTGCCCGCCGGACAATTGGTGCGGCTTGCGCCGCGCGTACTGGGTCATGTGCACCAGCTTGAGCATCTCGGCGACCCGCGCATCGATCTCGGCCTTGGACAGGCGATCCTGCTTCAGGCCGAAGGCGATGTTCTGTTCCACGCTCATGTGCGGGAACAGCGCGTAGGACTGGAACATCATGTTGATCGGCCGCTCGTAGGGCGGCATGTGGGTGATGTCGACGCCGTCGAGGAAGATGCGCCCGGAACTCGGCCGCTCGAACCCGGCAAGCATCCGCAACAGGGTGGACTTGCCCGAGCCGGACCCGCCGAGCAAGGCGAAAATCTCGCCCTTGTTGATGGTCAGGGACACGTCGTCCACCGCCAGCGTCTCGTCGAACTGCTTGGTCACCCGATCGATCTTGACCAGCACCTCTTTCGGCTGCTGTTCGCCCTCGAGGGCTTTCTTGTAGGCACCGGAGGCTATCGCCATTACCACACACTCCCAAAGATTCTTGCTGCCCGGCCACGATGGCCGGACGCGTTTTTAGTGCGGACCGCGGTCCGTTCGAGCAGCCCGGGCGGGCGGCGCCCTGCCGGCGCACCGGCCGACCCGCCGGGTGCCCCGATCATTTGCCCGACTTGACCTTGGTCCAGCTTCGGGTCATCAGACGCTGCACCTTCGGCGGCAGTTCGGCCGACACGAACAGGCGGTCGAGGACCTCCTGCGGCGGGTACACCGAGGGGTCGCCGCGCACCCCGGGGTCCATGTATTCGCCGGCCTTCAGGTTCGGGTTGGCGTAGCCGACGTGGTCGCTGACGTGGGCGATCACTTCCGGCTGCAACAGGTAGTCGATGAAGGCGTGGGCCTCCTTGGCGTTGGCCGCGTCGGCGGGCACGGCGAGCATGTCGAACCAGAGGTTGCCGCCTTCCTTGGGAATGCTGTAGGCAATCTTCACGCCCTTGCCGGCTTCCTCGGCGCGGTCGGCGGCCTGCAGCACGTCGCCGGAGAAGCCGGCGGCGACGCAGATATCGCCGTTGGCCAGGTCGCCGATGTATTTCGAGGAGTGGAAATAGGTCACGTAGGGCCGCACCGCCAGCAACTTGGCTTCGGCCTTCTGGTAGTCCTCGGGCTTCTGGCTGTTGGGGTCGAGGCCGAGGTAGTTGAGCATCGCCGGGATCATCTCGTCGGCCGAATCGAGGAAGGCCACCCCGCAGGTGGAGAGTTTCTTGATGTTCTCCGGCTCGAAGAGCATCGCCCAGGAGTCGATGTGGTCGACGCCGAGCACCGCCTTGACCTTCGCCACGTTGTAGCCGATGCCGTTGGTGCCCCACAGGTAGGGCACCGCGTACAGGTTGCCCGGGTCGTTGGCCTGCAACTGCTTGAGCAGCGCCGGGTCGAGGTTCTCCCAGTGCGGCAGCAGCGTGCGGTCGAGCTTCTGGAAGGCGCCGGCCTTGATCTGCTTGCCGAGGAAATGGTTGGACGGCACCACCACGTCGTAGCCGGTGCGCCCGGCGAGGAGCTTGCCCTCCAGGGTTTCGTTGGAATCGAAGACGTCGTAGATGACCTTGATCCCGCTCTCCTGCTGGAACGCGGGCAGGGTGTTGTCGCCGATGTAGTCGTTCCAGTTGTAGACGTGCACCACGGGCTCGGCCTGGGCGGCAGAGGCCAGTGCCAGGGCGGCGACCGAGGCGATCAGGGCGTTGCGGAGTGAGAAAAGCACAGGATGACCCTCTTGTTGTACCGCCACCCGACTGCCAGGGTAGCTGCTGTGTTGGCTCGCGGACGACCGCGCTCGCTATGGCCGTGCCGCGCTAGCGCAGGCACGCCGCGCCCGGGCGCGGCATGCGCGCCGGCCAGCGGGCGGCGGGACAGCATGGCGCGCCGGCTTCCGAGCCGCCGCCGCGCCATGGCCGACTCATTTACCGGACTTGATCTTGGTCCAGCTGCGGGTCATGGTGCGCTGCACCTTGGCCGGCAGGTCGGGGAAGGTGTAGAGCGCCTTCATCACGCTGTCGCTCGGGTAGATCCCGGCGTCGGTGCGGATCGCTTCGTCCACCAGCGGGGTGGCCGCGGCGTTGCCGTTGGGGAACTGCACGACGTTGGTGATCGACGCCATGACCTCGGGCTTCATCAGGAAGTTGAGGAAGGCATGGGCGCCCTCGACGTTCTCGGCGTCCTTCGGAATGGCGACCATGTCGAAGAAGCTGCCGGCGCCTTCCTTGGGAATGTTGTACTTCACGGTCACGCCATTCTTGGCTTCCTCGGCGCGGGACTTGGCCTGGTAGATGTCGCCGGAATAGCCGATCGCCACGCAGATGTTGCCGTTGGCCAGGTCGCCGATGTACTTCGAGGAATGGAAGTAGGTCACGCTCGGGCGGATCTTCAGGAACAGCGCTTCGGCCTTGTTCAGCTCATCGCTCTTGTCGCTGTCGCTCTTGAAGCCCAGGTAGTGCAGGCCGGCGGGGATGATCTCGGTGGGCGAGTCGAGGAAGGCCACGCCGCAGGACTTCAGCTTCTCGATGTTTTCCGGCTTGAACACCAGGTCCCAGGAGTCCACCGGGGCGTCGGCGCCAAGGGCGGCCTTGACCTTCTCCGGGTTGTAGCCGATGCCGATGGTGCCCCACATGTAGGGGAAGGCGTACTGGTTGCCCGGGTCGCTGACCTCCAGGGTCTTCAGCAGGTCCTTGTTCAGGTTGCTCCAGTTCGGCAGCTTGGACTTGTCCAGCGGCTGATAGACGCCGGCCTTGATCTGCTTGGCGAGGAAGGAGTTGGAAGGCACCACCACGTCGTACCCGGACTTGCCGGCGAGCAGCTTGGCCTCGAGCACTTCGTTGCTGTCGTAGACGTCGTAGACCACCTTGATGCCGGTCTCTTTCTGGAATTTCTCCAGGGTGTCCGGGGCGATGTAATCGGACCAGTTGTAGACGTGCAGCACGTTGTCGTCGGCCTGGGCCAGGCCGACGAGGGTACTCGCCAGTGTCGCGGCGAGCAGGGTCTTGCCGAAGGTCTTGATCATGCGGGTAGCTCCGTTGTTGTCGATGTATCCGGGGTGGCGTCGTGCCGGGGAAGGCCGCGGGCGGACCCGCGGACATTCCGGGCGGCCGGCACGGACGAGCCGTTCCGGTTCCCGCCGAAGGGCGGACTCCCATCCGTCCCTCGCGAGCGGCGCGCTCCCGCGCCGCGGGCCTTTCGATTCCCTCGCGTCACCGCCGGGTGAGCCTGGCCAACGCACTGGCGCAGTCTGGCAAGGACCGGGGCGTATTTACAACCGTCCGGCGGTGCCGGACGGGTCGCGCCGTCCCGGCCGAGGGCCCTAGCCCAGGATATCGCGGGCGGTGAGGTCGAGGCAGAGACGCGCCTTGGTCACCAACTCGTCGATCTCTTCCTTGCTGATCACCAGCGCCGGCGAAATGATCATGGTGTCGCCCACGGCGCGCATGATCAGGCCGTTCTCGAAGCAGTGCCCGCGGCAGACCATGCCCGCCGACACCTCGCCGGGGAAACGCGCGCGAGTGGCCTTGTCCTTCACCAATTCGATGGCACCGAGCATGCCCACGCCACGCACTTCGCCCACCAGCGGGTGGTCGGCCAGCTCGCGCAGACGCTTTTGCAAATAGGGTGCCGTTTCCTCCCGGACCTTCTCGAGGATCTTCTCCTCGCGCAGGATGCGGATGTTCTCCAAGCCCACCGCCGCCGCCACCGGGTGCCCGGAGTAGGTGAAGCCGTGGTTGAAGTCGCCGCCGGCGTTGACCGTCTCGAAGACTTCGTCGCTGACGATCAGGCCCCCCATGGGGATGTAGCCGGAAGTGAGCCCCTTGGCGATGGTCATCAAGTCGGGCTTGTTGCCGTAGTAGTCGCTGCCGAACCATTCGCCGGTGCGCCCGAAGCCGCAGATCACCTCGTCGGCGACGAACAGGATCTCGTACTTGGCGAGGATTTCGCGAACCTTCGGCCAGTAGCTGTCCGGCGGCACGATCACCCCGCCAGCACCCTGGATCGGTTCGGCGATGAAGGCCGCGACCTTGTCCTGGCCGACCTCGAGGATTTTCTTCTCCAGCTCCTCGGCGGCCCAGATGCCGAAGGCTTCCGGGGTCATGTCGCCGCCCTCGCCGAACCAGTAGGGCTGGGCAATGTGCACGATGCCCGGGATCGGCAGGTCGCCCTGCTCATGCATGGCCTTCATGCCGCCGAGGCTGGCGCCGGCCACGGTGGAGCCGTGGTAGCCATTGAGGCGACCGATGATGACCTTCTTCTCCGGCTTGCCCTTGAGTGCCCAGTAATGGCGCACCAGGCGCAGCATGGTGTCGTTGCCCTCGGAGCCGGAACCGGTGAAGAACACGTGGTTCATGCCCTCCGGGGCCAGCTCGGAAATCGCCTGGGCCAGTTCCAGCACCGGCGGGTGGGCGGTCTGGAAGAAGGTGTTGTAGAAGGGCAGCTCGCGCATCTGCTTGCTGGCCGCCTGGACCAGTTCCTCGCGACCGTAGCCGACCGCGACGCACCAGAGGCCGGCCATGCCGTCGAGGATCTTGTGGCCCTCGCTGTCCCACAGGTAGACGCCTTCGGCCTTGGTGATGATCCGCGGGCCGTTCTCCCCCAACTGCTTGTAGTCGCTGAAGGGCGCCAGGTGATGGTCGCGGCTGAGGGCCTGCCATTTCAGGGTCTGCGCGCTTTTCGATGGGGCATTCATATCCATATCTCCTGCAAACGGGCTCGGCGGAGCGAGCCGGAACTGTAGGTGGGGCGGGTCCCGCCGGGCCGTGCAGGCCGGCGGCGGGTCCCGCTGTCCGGGGTTCGGGTCAGACAGAGAACAACAGGAACTCGCGCTCCCAGGAACTGATGACCCGGTTGTAGTTTTCATGCTCGGCGCGCTTCACCGCGACATAGCCGCTGATGAACTTGGCGCCGAGGTATTTCTCCAGCGGCTTGCAGTTCTCCAGCCGCTCCAGGGCGTCCTCGATGGTAAGAGGCAGGCGCAGGTTGCGTCGTTCATAACCGCGACCTTTTACCGGGGCGCTGGGCTTGATGCCTTCGGTCATGCCGATGTAGCCGCAGAGCAGGCTGGCGGCGATCGCCAGGTAAGGGTTGGCGTCGGCGCCGGCGAGGCGGTTCTCCACGCGCCGGTTCTGCGGCGTCGCGTCCGGCACCCGCAGGCCGACGGTACGGTTCTCCTCGCCCCACTCGACGTTGACCGGGGCCGAGGTGTCCGGCAGGAAGCGGCGGAACGAGTTGACGTTGGGCGCGAACAGCGGCAGCAACTCGGGGATGAATTTCTGCAGGCCGCCGATGTGGTGCAGGAACAGCTCGCTCATGGAGCCATCTTCGTTGGAGAAGATGTTCTTGCCGCTCTTGATGTCGATCACGCTCTGGTGCAGGTGCATGGCGCTGCCCGGCTCGTCGGTGATCGGCTTGGCCATGAAGGTGGCCGCCACGTTGTGCTTGAGCGCCGCCTCGCGCATGGTGCGCTTGAACACGGTGATCTGGTCGGCCAGGTGCAGGGCGTCGCCGTGACGGAAGTTGATCTCCATCTGCGCCGGGCCTTCCTCGTGGATCAGCGTATCCAGGTCCAGCTCCTGGGCCTCGCACCAGTCGTACATGTCCTCGAACAGCGGGTCGAATTCGTTGGCCGCGTCGATGGAGAAGGACTGGCGCCCGGTTTCCGGACGTCCCGAGCGGCCCAGCGGCACCTGCAAGGGCAGGTCGGGATCTTCGCAGCGTTTGGTCAGGTAGAACTCCATCTCCGGCGCGACGATGGGCTGCCAGCCGCGCTCGGCGTACAGCTTCAGCACCTTCTTGAGGATGTTGCGCGGGGACAGTTCGATGGGGTTGCCCATCTTGTCGAAGGTGTCATGGATGACCAGGGCGGTGGGCTCGATGGCCCAGGGCACCAGGTACACGGCGCTCTCGTCCGGGCGGCAGAACATGTCGATGTCCGCCGGGTCCAGCAGCTCGTAATAGATGTCGTCCTCGACGTAGTCGCCGGTGACCGTCTGCAACAGCACGCTCTCGGGAAGGCGCATGCCCTTCTCGTCGAGGAACTTGTTGGTCGGCGAGATCTTGCCGCGGGCGATACCGGTAAGATCGGTGATCAAGCATTCAACTTCGGTGATTTTGCGTTCTTTCAGCCAGCTGGTCAGCCGGTCGAGCTTGGTAGTCATAAAGACCTCGGGATTGAGAACCGGCCGGGCCGGTTCAACGTTGCCCCGCCCTCTTCCTGCAAGCCTCACCAAAGGCCTGGAAGAGCGCGAGATAATTCGGGTTGGCGCTCACTTGCCACTCGGGGTGCCACTGCACGCCCACGGCGAAGCTCTGTGCCCCTTCGACGGAGAAGGCCTCGATCAGCCCGTCGGGCGCCAGGGCCTCCACCCGCAGGCCCGGGGCCAGCCGCTCGATGCCCTGGCCATGGATGGAGTTGACTTCGAAGGTTTCCGGCAGGCCGAGGCGGGCGAACACTCCGCCGGGCTGCACCCGCAGCCGATGGCGCGGCCCGTATTGTACGTCCAGGGGCTGCTCGGCCGGCTCGCGATGATCCATCAGCCCCGCGACCTCATGCACCTTCTGATGCAGGCTGCCGCCGAGGGCCACGTTCATTTCCTGGAAACCGCGGCAGATGCCCAACAGCGGCACGCCCGCCGCCAGCGCCGCCCGCAGCAGCGGCAGGCTGGTGGCGTCGCGGGCGGGATCGTGGAGCGTGTCCGGTGCGCTGGCCGGCCCTTGGTAATGATGGGGTTCCACGTTGGAGGGCGAGCCGGGGAAGAGCAGGCCGTCGAAGACCTCGAGAAGCGCGGCGGGGTCGATGTCCGCACCCAGTGCCGGTACGATCAGGGGCAGCCCGCCAGCGGCTTCGGCCACCGCGCGGACATACTTGTCGCCGGCGATATGGTAAGGATGCAGACCGATCCGCTTGGTGCAGGCGATCACGCCGATCAACGGCAGGCGAGACATGGGACACCCGTATTATTGCTGTTATGGGTGAAGCGGCAGCAAAGCGACTGCGCTCGGCCGACGGTATCGAATGACCGGTCCGCCTGGCGCGCTCGTGACGTTTCGCAACTGCCCACAAGGTGCGACCGAGCTTAGCCTTGTTCATTTTTTTACACAATAGGGCTGTAAAAAATCGAACACACCCCACTGAGCACCCCGTCGCCAGCGGTTTGGCGAGGGATACAAAGGCTCGAAAACGCCCCAAAAACGGCCTCCAGGCCTCTTTTTAGGGCAAAAGGGAGCGCTATTGACATCCATAAACGATTAAGATTGACTCATACCTCAATCAGCGCGTGATTGATATTTTTAACAAAATAGGTGTTGCATCATGTCGGTACCCCTGCGTGCCGTTCAGCTCAATGAAGCTAACGAGTTCCTCAAGAAACATCCTGAGGTCCAGTTCATAGACCTCCTGATCGCGGATATGAACGGAGTCGTGAGGGGCAAGCGCATCGAACGCGCCAGCCTCCACAAAGTGTACGAACGAGGCATCAACCTCCCCGCCTCCTTATTCGCCCTCGACATCAACGGTTCCACGGTAGAAAGCACCGGCCTCGGCCTGGACATCGGCGACGCCGATCGCATCTGCTACCCCATTCCCAATACCCTCTGCGACGAGCCCTGGCAGAAGCGCCCCACCGCGCAACTGCTGATGACCATGCACGAGCTGGAAGGCGAGCCGTTCTTCGCCGATCCCCGGGAAGTGCTGCGGCAAGTGGTGAGCAAGTTCGACGAGCTGGGCCTGACCATCTGCGCCGCCTTCGAGCTGGAGTTCTACCTGATCGACCAGGAGAACGTGAATGGCCGCCCGCAACCGCCGCGGTCGCCGATCTCCGGCAAGCGCCCGCAGTCGACCCAGGTCTACCTGATCGACGACCTCGACGAGTACTCCGATTGCCTGCAGGACATCCTCGAAGGGGCCAAGGTCCAGGGCATCCCAGCCGACGCCATCGTCAAGGAAAGCGCCCCGGCACAGTTCGAGGTGAACCTGCACCACGTCGCCGACCCGCTCAAGGCCTGCGACTACGCGGTGCTGCTCAAGCGTCTGGTGAAGAACATCGCCTACGACCACGAGATGGACACCACCTTCATGGCCAAGCCCTACCCGGGCCAGGCCGGCAATGGCTTGCACGTGCACATCTCGCTGCTCGACAAGCACGGCAAGAACATCTTCGCTTGCGAGGACCCCGAGCAGAACGCCGCATTGCGTCACGCGATCGGCGGTGTGCTGGAGACCCTTCCCGCGTCGATGGCCTTCCTCTGCCCCAACGTCAACTCGTACCGACGTTTCGGCGCCCAGTTCTACGTGCCGAACTCGCCCTGCTGGGGCCTGGATAACCGCACCGTGGCGCTGCGCGTGCCGACCGGCTCGTCCGACGCGGTGCGCATCGAGCACCGCGTCGCCGGGGCCGACGCCAATCCCTACCTGCTGCTCGCGGCGGTGCTGGCGGGTGTGCACCACGGCCTGACCAACCAGGTCGAGCCGAACGAGCCGGTGGAAGGCAACTCCTACGAGCAGAACGAGCAGAGCCTGCCGAACAACCTGCGCGATGCCCTGCGCGAGCTGGACGACAGCGAGATCCTCGCCCGCTACATCGACCCCAAGTACATCGACATCTTCGTCGCCTGCAAGGAAAGCGAGCTGGAGGAGTTCGAGCACTCGATCTCCGACCTCGAGTACAACTGGTACTTGCACACCGTCTGACGCTTTCGCCACCGGCCTTCGCGGGCCGGTGGCGGCCGCATCGCGACCCCGGCCCTGCGCCCGCCATTCGCCTCGACGCCTGCGCGAAACGCCTTCTTCGCTGAATCGCCACGCCCTCCGCCACGACGGCCTGCGGACAACGTGCCCGTGGTCTCCTTGGGTGCCCGGCGCGCCTGTCGGCCCATGCACGCGCACCCCGAGTCCGTGTTCCACCTCACAAGCCCTGCGACCGAAGGCTTGCAGCGGGCGAGCCGGCTGGCGTCCAATAGCGTGCGATGCCCAGGAGATCTACATGTCGCGTGCCGCCACCGTTCGCAAACCCCGCCCGAGCAGCCAGACACGGATCGCCGCGATCCTCGATGCGGCCCGCCTGCTGCTCGCCCGGCACGGCATGTCCGGCCTGTCGATCTACGCCATGGCCGATCTCGCCGGCATGCCGCCGTCGTCGGTCTATCACTTCTTCGCCAACGTCGGCGCGGTACTCCAGGCGCTCACCGCCGAGGTGCACGCGGCCTTCCGCGGCTGCCTCGAGGAGCCTGTGGAACACGACGCCCTCGAGGACTGGCGCGACCTGGCGCGGATCGTCGAGGAACGCATGCTGGCGGTCTACGCCGCCGACAGCGCCGCGCGGCAACTGATCCTCGCCCAGCACGGGCTCGCCGAGGTGACCCAGGCCGACCGCCAGCACGACCTCGAACTGGGTCGCCTGATGCGCGACCTGTTCGCCCGCCACTTCCCGCTGCCGCCGCTGCCCGACGACCTCGACGTGTTCGCCCTGGCCATGGAGCTGGGCGACCGGGTCTACGCCCGTTCGGTGCAGCAGTACGGCGACATCGTCCCGCGCTTCGCCGAGGAGGGTATGCGGGTGTTCGATGCCTACCTCGCGCTGTACCTGCCGCCCTACCTGCCCAAGCGCGAGCGGCCGGAGGACTAGACCTCTGGCGGGATCGCTGCAAGGCGCTTACAGACGGATATTTATCCGTATTTCAATCAGAATTCATCCCGCGATAGAAAATGTCCGCTGTCTAACCGGATTTATATCGACTATAAAGACCGGCAATGCACGGCGTCCCGATCGTGCTTCATGCCTGGCCCCGCGCGCTTCGCCCCCGCCTTCGCTCATTCGTCGGAGTCTTGGCGAGCGCCGCGCCCGTTTCGGGGTCGGATGCTTGGTCGCTTTCCATCACGAGGTATGCCCATGTCCCGTATCGTTTCCGTCGCCGTCACCCAGATGGCCTGTTCCTGGGATCGCGAGGCGAACATCGCCACCGCCGAGAAACTGGTCCGCCAGGCGGCCGCCCAGGGCGCGCAGATCATCCTGATCCAGGAACTCTTCGAAACCCCCTACTTCTGCCAGAAGCCCAACCCGGACTACCTGCAACTGGCCACCGCGGTGCAGGACAACCCGGCCATCCGCCATTTCCAGGCGCTGGCCAAGGAACTGCAGGTGGTGCTGCCGATCAGCTTCTTCGAACTGGCCGGGCGCGCGCGCTTCAACAGCATCGCGATCATCGACGCCGACGGCAGCAACCTGGGCGTCTACCGCAAGAGCCACATCCCGGATGGCCCCGGCTACCACGAGAAGTACTACTTCAACCCGGGCGACACCGGCTTCAAGGTGTGGAACACCCGCTACGCGAAGATCGGCGTGGGCATCTGCTGGGACCAGTGGTTCCCCGAATGCGCCCGCAGCATGGCGCTGCTCGGCGCGGAAATCCTCTTCTATCCGACCGCCATCGGCAGCGAGCCGCACGATTCGAGCATCAGCTCCCGAGACCACTGGCAGCGCGTGCAGCAGGGCCATGCCGGCGCCAACCTGATGCCCCTGGTGGCCTCCAACCGCATCGGCAAGGAAGAGCAGGACGGCTACGACATCACCTTCTACGGCTCGTCGTTCATCGCCAACCAGTTCGGCGAGAAGGTCGAGGAGCTCAACGAGACCGAGGAAGGCGTGCGGGTGCATGCTTTCGACCTGGACCAGCTGGAGCACATCCGCAGCGCCTGGGGCAGCTTCCGCGATCGCCGGCCGAACCTCTACGGCCCGCTGAAGACCCTCGACGGCCAGCTCGAGTCCTGAGCCCGCCGAAAACTCCGATCCCCGCCGGTACGCGCTCGCGCCCGGCGGCCCGGGGCGCAGCGCGCCCCCGACGACACAGGCGATAGGACATGAAGACCCTGAACAGCACCCCGCGCGCCGACGGCTTCCGCATGCCGGCGGAATGGGAACCCCATGCGCAGACCTGGATGGTCTGGCCCGAGCGGCCGGACAACTGGCGCAACGGCGGCAAGCCGGCCCAGGCCGCCTTCACCGCGGTGGCCGAAGCCATCGCGCGTTTCGAGCCGGTGACCCTTTGCGTATCCGCGGCGCAGTACGAGAACGCCTGCGCGCGGCTCGCCCACACCTCGATCCGGGTGGTGGAAATCAGCAACGACGACGCCTGGGTGCGCGACACCGGGCCGACCTTCGTCACCGATGCGCGCGGCGAAGTGCGTGGCGTCGACTGGGCCTTCAACGCCTGGGGCGGACTGCTCGGCGGCCTGTACTTCCCCTGGCTGCGCGACGACCAGGTGGCCGGCAAAATCCTCGGCCTGGAAGGCTGCGCCCGTTATCGCACCGAGGGCTTCGTCCTCGAGGGCGGCTCCATCCACGTGGATGGCGAAGGCACCCTGATCACCACCGAGGAATGCCTGCTCAACCCCAACCGCAACCCGCACCTGGGCCGCGAGGCCATAGAAGCGCTGCTGGGCGACCATCTCGCGGTGGACAAGGTGATCTGGCTGCCGGAAGGCCTGTACAACGACGAAACCGACGGCCACGTGGATAACTTCTGCTGCTTCGTGCGCCCCGGCGAAGTGCTGCTGGCCTGGACCGACGACCCGCAGGACCCTAACCATCCACGCTGCCAGGCGGCGCTGAGGGTGCTGGAGCAGGCCCGCGACGCCCGCGGACGCCCGCTGAAGGTGCACAAGATGCCGATCCCCGGGCCGCTGTACGCCACCGAGGAGGAATGCGCCGGCGTCGATGCCTTGAGCGGCAGCCAGGCCCGCGAGGCGACCTCGCGCCTGGCCGGCTCCTACGTCAACTTTCTTATCGTCAACGGCGGCATCGTCGCGCCGAGCTTCGACGACCCCCACGACGAGGACGCCAGGGCCCTGCTCCAGCGTCTCTTCCCCGACCGCGAAGTGGTGCTGGTGCCCGGCCGCGAGATCCTGCTCGGCGGCGGCAACATCCACTGTATCACCCAGCAGCAGCCCGCCGCGCAACGCGGCTGAGGCGCGCGCCCGCCCTCGCGGCGGGCGTGTTCCACCACCATATCAACGCGTTTTCCACCCTCGGCGAACCTCGCCACCACCTTATACAAATGTTGTACAAGATAATAAAATCGTATAGATTTTATTCAGCTTAACTATTCGCCGGGCGGTCCGTGCCCATGGCGCCTAACGCGCAGCGACGAGCATCGAGCGCTGAACGGACAAATCGGAGTCGATCCTGCGGATCACTCATTCCGCCGTAGATCCTTGTCCCGAGGTCGAGATGTTCAATGCCCGTTTGAAGCACCAGTTGGCCGACTGCCAGGCCGCCCTGCAGACATTGCGCGCCGAACAGGACGCCATCGGCCGCTCGCTGGCGTTCATCGAATTCGCACCGGACGGCACCATCCTCACTGCCAACCCGAAGTTCCTCGCGATCCTGGGCTACCGCCTGGAAGACATCCAGGGTCAGCACCACCGGATGCTTTGCCCGCCGGATCAGCATGCCAGTGCCGACGAGCAGCGCCTCTGGAGCCGCCTGAACGGCGGGGAGACGGTCTCCGGCAAGTTCCTCCGCCTGGCCAAGGGCGGCCGGCCGGTCTGGCTGGAAGCCAGCTACAACCCGGTACGCGGCACGGACGGTCGCATCCTGAAGGTGATCGAGCAGGCGGCCGACGTCACTGCCACGGTCGCGCAGGGCCAGGAGCACGCCAGCATCATCGACGCGCTGAACCGCTCCACCGCGGTCATCGAATTCAACCTCGCCGGCGAGGTCCTCACCGCCAACGGCAATTTCCTGCACACCCTCGGCTACTCCCTGGACGCCATCAAGGGCAAGCATCACAGCCTGTTCTGCGAACGCGGCGAAACCGAGTCCGCCGAGTACCAGCAGTTCTGGCAACGCCTCAACCGCGGCGAATTCATCGCCGGCCGCTTCAAGCGCATCGACCGCAACGGCCGGGTGATCTGGCTCAACGCCACCTACAACCCGGTGCTGGGGGAGGACAAGCGGCCCTACAAGGTGATCAAGTTCGCCCACGACATTACCGACCAGGTCAACCGCCACGACGCGGAGTCCCAGGCCGCGCACATTGCCTATACCACCTCGCTACAGACCGACACCATCGCCCACCGGGGCGGCACGGTGGTGCAGGAAGCCGTGGAGGTGATGCGCAAGGTGGCCGACGAGGTGCAGCAGGCCTCGGAGGGCATCGAGGCGCTGAGCCAGCAGTCGCAGATGATCAGCACCATCGTCGGCACCATCAGCGGGATCGCCGAACAAACCAACCTGCTGGCGCTGAATGCCGCGATCGAGGCGGCCCGCGCCGGCGAGCAGGGCCGCGGCTTCGCAGTGGTGGCCGACGAGGTCCGCCACCTCGCCGCCCGCACCAGTCAGGCCACGGTGGAAATCGTCGAGGTGGTGCGCAAGAACCACGACCTCGCCGAAGCGGCCGTGGCGCGCATGGTGGTCAGCCGTAACCAGGCGGAACAAGGGGTGAGTCTGGCGAACCAGGCGGGAAAGGTGATCCAGGAAATCCAGGACGGCGCGCAGCATGTGGTGGAAGCCATCAGCCAGTTCGCCTCCACCCTGAAACAGGCCGACTGAGCGCCGCTCGCCCGCCGGGCTCAGAGCTTGGCGATGGACACCTCGGTGGATTTGACGAAGGCGATCACCTCGGAGCCGACGCCCAGCTCCAGCTCCTTCACCGAGCGCGTGGTGATCACCGAAGTGACGATGCCGGCGGCAGTCTGCACGTCGATTTCCGAAAGCACGTCGCCCTCGACGATTTCCTTGATGGTGCCGCGGAACTGGTTGCGGACGTTGATGGCTTTGATGGTCATGGTGTCTCTCCTCGGTTTTCGGTTTGAAGCCACCGGCGCGTTCGCCGGCGGCCCTTGCTTGCTACAGGGCCCAGCGCAATTGCGTGGGCAGGGGTGAGAGGGGTTCCGGCTCGGGCGGCGAGCCGGGCTGCGCCAGTACCCGGTCGAGCACCTGCGCCTCCAGCGCGGCCAAGGCCGCCGAGCCGCGCCGGCGGGGACGCGGCAGGCCGACGCGCAAGTCCAGGCCGATTTCGCCTTCCTCGATCAGGATCACCCGATCGGCGATGGCCACCGCTTCGTTCACGTCGTGGGTCACCAGTAGCACGGTGAAACCGTGACGCTGCCATAGACCCTCGATCAGTTGCTGCATCTCGATGCGGGTCAGTGCGTCGAGGGCACCCAGGGGTTCGTCGAGCAGCAGCAGGCGCGGCTCGTGGATCAACGCCCGCGCCAGGGCGACCCGCTGCTTCTGCCCGCCAGACAACGCCGCCGGCCATTCCCGGGCGCGGTCCGCCAGGCCCACGGCTTCCAGCGCCTGCAGGGCACGCGGGCGCCAGTCGCCGCTCAGCCCCAGGCCGACGTTGTCGATGACCCGTTTCCACGGCAGCAGGCGCGCGTCCTGGAACATCAGCCGGGTGTCCTCGCGGGAATCCGCCAAGGGCGCCTTGCCGGCGAGCAATTGCCCGCTGCTGGGACGGTCGAGCCCCGCCAGCAAACGCAGCAGCGTGCTCTTGCCGCAGCCGCTGCGCCCGACCACCGCGACGAATTCGCCGGCCGGCACGTTCAGGTCGATGTCGCGAAGCACTTGCCGTTCGCCGAACGCCTTGCCCAGGCCGCGCGCTTCCAGGGGAATGCCGCGGCGCAAATCCACCGGGGACAGGCTGCTCATAGCCCACCCGCCTTGGCCTGGTAGGCCGGGTGCCAGCGCAGCCAGATGCGTTCCAGGCCGCGCGCGGCGAGGTCGGCCAGCTTGCCGAGCACCGCGTAGAGCAGGATCGCCAGGACCACCACGTCGGTCTGCAGGAATTCCCGGGCGTTCATCGCCAGGTAGCCGATGCCGGAGCTGGCGGAAATGGTCTCGGCGACGATCAGCGTCAGCCACATGAAGCCGAGGGCGAAGCGCACGCCCACCAGGATCGACGGCAGCGCGCCCGGCAGGATCACCTGGCGGAACAGGCCGAAGCCGGACAGGCCGTAGCTGCGCGCCATTTCCACCAGGGCCGGGTCGACGTTGCGGATGCCGTGGTAGGTATTCAGGTAGATCGGGAACAGGGTGCCGAGGGCGACCAGGAAAATCTTCGCCGACTCGTCGATGCCGAACCAGAGGATGACCAGCGGGATCAGCGCCAGGTGGGGCACGTTGCGCACCATCTGGATGGAGCTGTCCAGCAGGCGCTCGCCCCAGGTCGACAGCCCGGTGATGAAACCCAGCAGCAGGCCGAGGCCGCCGCCGATGGCGAAGCCGATGCCGGCGCGCCAGCCGCTGATCGCCAGGTGCTGCCAGATTTCGCCGGTTTTCAGCAGGCTCCAGCCGGCCGTGAGCACCGCGCTCGGCGCCGGCAGGATGCGCGTCGACAGCAGCCCGGAGACCACCGCCAATTGCCAGGCCGCCAGCAGCCCCAGGGGCAATGCCCAGGGCGCCAGGCGCCGGGCCAAGGTATCGAAAGGTGTCGCCATGATGGTTATCCGAATTGAGCTATGACGTCGGTCCCGTGAGGGGTAGTCGGCCATGCCGGTCGCCGGCGCCCCGTGGGGCGCGCGCGGTCCGGCGTACCGCCGGGTTCAACTGGCCGCTGCCGCCTTCGGCAGGATGTCGTTGGCCACCATTTCGCCGAACGGGCTGACGTAGCCGCGCGCCTCGGGCTGGCGCGGCCGCGCCACGTCCAGGTGCGGGAACAGCAGCTCGGCGACCCGGTAGGACTCTTCCAGGTGCGGGTAGCCGGAGAAGACGAAGGTGTCGATCCCCAGGTCGGCGTATTCCCTGACCCGCGCGGCCACGGTCGGGCCATCGCCGACCAGCGCGGTGCCGGCGCCGCCGCGCACCAGGCCGACCCCGGCCCAGAGCTTCGGGCTGACTTCCAGGCGGTCGCGACGGCCGCCGTGCAGCGCGGACATGCGTTGCTGACCCACCGAATCGAAACGCGCCAGGGACGCCTGGGCACGGGCGATGGTGTCGTCGTCCAGGTGGGCGATCAGCCGGTCGGCGGCGCGCCAAGCTTCCTCGTTGGTCTCGCGGACGATCACGTGCAGGCGGATGCCGAAGCGCACGCTGCGCCCTTGCGCCGCGGCCTTCGCGCGTACTTGGGCGATTTTCTCGGCCACCGCCGCCGGCGGTTCGCCCCAGGTCAGGTACAGCTCGACCTGCTCGGCGGCCAGGTCCTGGGCGGCCTCGGAAGAACCGCCGAAGTACAGCGGCGGACGCGGTTGCTGAATCGGCGGATAGAGCAGCTTGGCGCCACGCACCTGGTAATGCTTGCCTTCGAAATCCACCGACTCGCCTTCCAGCACGCGGCGCCAGATGCGGGTGAATTCCACCGAGGCCTCGTAGCGCTCGGCGTGGCTCAGGTGCAGGCCGTCGCCGGCCAGTTCGTCGGGATCGCCGCCGGTGACCAGGTTGAACAGCGCGCGGCCGTTGGACAGCCGGTCCAGGGTCGCCGCCTGGCGCGCGGCCACGGTGGGGGAAATGATCCCCGGGCGCAGGGCGACGAGGAACTTCAGGCGTTGGGTCACCGGGATCAGCGACGCCGCCACCAGCCAGGAATCCTCGCAGGACCGCCCGGTGGGGATGAGCACGCCGCCGAAGCCCAGGCGGTCGGCGGCCTGGGCGATCTGTTGCAGGTAGCCGTGGTCCACCGCGCGGGCGCCCTCGGCAGTGCCCAGGTAGCGGCCGTCGCCGTGGGTCGGCAAGAACCAGAAGATGTTCAGGCTCATGGAAAATCAGTCCTCGTGGGCTGGGGCCGGCGCCGTGGCGCGGCCCTCGGTCAGGGGGCGGTGGCTACGGGCGCCGGCGGCGTCCAGATCACGTCGCGAATGTTCAGGGGTTTCGGAATCAGCTTCAGGGCCGTGAAAGCGTCGGCGATGCGCTGCTGCGCGGCGGTGACCTCAGGCGTGATGAACTGGGCGCCGAAGCCCTGGCGCTGCACCGAAAGCCGGGTGATCGCCGGCGACAGGCCGAGCAGCGGCCCCACTTGTTCGGTGACCTTGTCGGGGTCGGCCTTGGCTTCTTCGCCGGCGGCGCGGATCTCCTCCACCAGGCTGGTCAGCACCTGCGGGTGCTTCTCGGCGAAGCTGCGCGCCGCCAGGTAGAACTGCAGGTTGTCCACCAGACCGGTGCCGTCACGCAGCGTGCGCGCCTGCAATTGCTGTTCGGCGGCCGCCTCGAAGGGGTCCCAGATCGCCCAGGCGTCGACGCTGCCGCGCTCGAAGGCGGCGCGGGCATCGGCCGGCGGCAGGTAGACCGGCTGGATGTCGCTGTATTTCAGGCCGGCGTCTTCCAGCGCGCGCACCAGCAGGTAATGGACGTTGGAGCCTTTGTTCAGCGCGACTTTCTTGCCCTTCAGCTCGGCGACCGAGCGGATCGGCGAGTCCTTGCTCACCAGGATCGCCTCGCCAGTGGGCGCGGGCGGTTCGTTGGCCACGTAGAGCAGTTCGGCACCGGCCGCCTGGGCGAACACCGGCGGCGTCTCGCCGGTCACGCCGAAATCGATGGAGCCGACGTTGAGGCCTTCGAGCAATTGGGGACCGCCGGGAAACTCGGTCCACTTCACGTCGATGCCCTGCTCCGCCAGGCGTTTCTCCAGCGTGCCCTTGGCCTTGAGCAGGATCAGGGTGCCGTACTTCTGATAGCCGATCCGCAAGGTATCGGCCTGGGCCGGGCTCAACAGGCCGAGCGTCAGGGCCCCGGTGAACAGGGCAGCCAGGCTCAGGCGCAGGCTGTGATGGCGCATTCGCGCGCTCCTTCGATAAGTGTGGCGGTTCGCCGCCGCATGGGCGGCGAAGGCCGGATCAGTGTTGGACGGGCTCCAGCGGAGCCCGTCGGGGTGGAAGGCGACCGGTGCCGGTTACCGGCGCGGCCGGGCGATCAGCGATTGGGTTGCGGGGTCAGCCGCAGGTACGGCCTGACCGCCTTGTAGCCGCGCGGGAAGCGTCGCTTGATCTCTTCCTCGTCCTTCAGCGAAGGCACGATCACCACGTCGTCACCGTCCTCCCAGTTGGCCGGGGTGGCCACCTTGTGGGTGTCGGTGAGCTGCAGGGAATCGATCACCCGCAGGATCTCGTTGAAGTTGCGCCCGGTGCTCGCCGGGTAGGTGATGATCAGGCGCACTTTCTTGTTCGGATCGATGATGAACAGCGAACGCACCGTGAGGGTGTCGCTGGCGTTGGGGTGGATCAGGTCGTAGAGGTCGGATACGCGGCGGTCGGCGTCGGCGAGGATCGGGAAATTCACCAGGGTGTTCTGGGTCTCGTTGATGTCCTCGATCCACTTCACGTGGGAGTCCACCGGGTCCACCGAGAGGGCGATGGCCTTCACCCCGCGCGCGGCGAAGGCATCCTTCAGCTTGGCGGTGAAACCCAGCTCGGTGGTGCACACCGGGGTGAAATCGGCCGGATGGGAGAACAGCACGCCCCAGTTGTTGCCAAGCCACTCGTGGAAGCGGATACGGCCTTCGCTGGAGTCTTGTTCGAAATCGGGGGCGATGTCGCCGAGGCGGATGGTCATGACGATGCTCCTGAAAGGGTTCCTTGGGCTGGGGACCACTATGCTCAGGCGCGGATCAAATTAAAAAGAATAAATATAAATTTATTTATAACTTATAAGGATAAGCAGAGGACACGGCGTCATCGGTTCGATACCGAGCTTCATCACGGAGGGCTCCGGGCGCGCGCCCGCGGAAACTCCAAGCGAACGCCACGACACGGCGCTCCGGAATACGCGTCCAGGCGCTGAATCGATCGACGCTCGGAAAAGGCAGCGGACCCGCCCTCGAGCACGATGGGCGGGTCGGCCGATCACCCCACGCGCGGCAGCGGCGAAGGCTGCCCGCGCGGGTGCGAGGGACCTCAGAGCAGAGGCAGGGTGTAGCTGAGGATCAGGCGGTTCTCGTCCTGGTCGCGCTGGCTGGCGACTTCGCTGCGCAGCGAGGCGTTGCGCCAGGACAGGCCGACGCCCTTGAAGGTGCCTTCCGGTACCACGTAGTTGACGACCAGGTCGCGCTCCCATTCCTGCGCGTCGCCGGTGGCGGTGTCGATGTTGTCGCCCTTCAGGTAGACCACCGAGGCGTTCAGGCCGGCCACGCCGAGGGTGGCGAAGTCATAGCCGTACTGGGCCAGCCAGGTACGCTCGCCGGCGCGCTGGAACTTGCCGATCTGGCGGTCGGTGATCAGGTAGGCGGTGGAACCGTCGCCCTGGTTGAGGAAGGGGAAATCGCTGTCGCCGGAAACCTGCTGGTAGCCGCCGCTCAACGCATGGCCACCCAGGGTGTAGGTGAACAGCGCGCTCCAGGTGCGGTTGTCGACTTCGCCACGATCGCTGTCGCCGGCCTTCCAATAACCGGCGCTGCGGTAGCCGTCGGCGCGGCCCGAGGTGCTGCCGTTCTTGCCGTCGGAGCTGCTGAGGAAGTACCGCAGGTCGCTCTTCAGGGCGCCCACCGGCAGAGCCAGGTTGTGGGTCAGGCCGAGGAAATGCTGTTTGTAGAAGTCGTCCAGGTTGCCGTAGTAGTACTGCGCCAACAGGTCCTTGTTGATCTTGTAGTCGCCGCCGGCGAAGTAGAAGGCATTGCTGCGCTGGCCGCTCGCGCCGCCCGCGCCGGCGATCGCCAGTGCCTCGTCGTCGCTGGAGTTACGGCCCTTGGCATGCTCCAGCTTGCCGCCGGTGAGGGTCAGCCCGTCGATCTCGTTGGAGGTGATCTGCCCGCCTTCGAAGGTCTGCGGCAGCAGGCGGCCGTCGTTGTAGGTCACCACCGGCAGCTTCGGTTGCAGGGTGCCCAGGCGCGCCTCGGTCTTGGAGATCTTCACCTTGCCGGTCAGGCCCAGGCTGCTGAACTCGTCCACCGCCTCGCCATGGCTGTCGGTGGGGAACACCAGGCCGCCGCGGTTGGCGCTGGTGGGGTTGTAGTGGGTGCCTTTACCCGAATCCAGGCGCAGGCCGACCAGGCCGAGAGCATCGACGCCCACGCCGACGGTGCCGGCGGTATAGCCGGAGGTGAAGTTGAAAATGAACCCCTGGCCCCACTCTTCCTGCTTGGAGGGCGCCGCCGCGCCGTCGCGGTTGTCCTGGTTGATGTAGAAGTTGCGCAGGGTCAGACCCGCCTTGCTGTCCTCGATGAAGCCCGCCGCGAGGGCCGACTGCGCGAGGATGCCGGAACTGGCGGCGACCGCCATGGCCAGAAAGGATCTTTTCATTTGTGACTTTCTCTTGTGGAAGGTGATTTGGCGATTCACCGCGCGCGGAACCGGCAGGCCCGTGGGAATCACACGAAAATCGCGCTCGACAGGCATCGATGCAACTGATGACCCCCCTGTCGAGCACGACGGGTAGTTCAAGGACGCTCGGGACAGCCTGGCGGATACACGGCGATCCGGCCGGAAGGCCTGGACCGCGGGATCGACGAAATGCGGCATCTGAATTCCCCGAGCACTCTTGTTATAGACCGGAATCGCGACAGCTGGCCCGGTCGTCACGCTAAGGCAGAGAACATGCCAAGCGCCGCTGCCGCCTCGAATTGCCGGAAGGAATGCCCCGTGCCACCGGGCGGCGATTCGCGCAACCTAATAAAACGGGCGCAAAACCGCCATAATTCTTTCGTCCATGAGCGGGTTTCCGCCTAGGCGCCGAATTTAAAAGGTATTTTTAATAATTAAAAAGAATTTTTGAACTTAATTTAATGATTGGAACGCATAACGAAGCGCCTGGATCGACGCTTCGCGACGTCTTCCGGATTGCCCGGAGGATGCGGATCAGATGCGCTGGCCGGCGTTGCGCAGCGAAACCTGGCTATTCAGGGTCCAGAAATCGTAGAGCACGCCGACGCCCAGCAGGCCGAAGGTCACCAGATAGAGCAGCCCGGTGATCCACTTGCCCTGATACATGCGATGCACCCCGAAGGCGCCGAGAAAGGTCAGTAGGATCCAGGCGACGTTGTAATCCAGCCCACCCGCGTTGAAACGCAGGTCCGCCTCGCGATCCATCGCCGGGATCAGGAACAGGTCGATGAACCAGCCGACGAACAGCAGGCCGAAGGTGAAGAACCACAAGGTGCCGGTGATCGGCTTGCCGTAGTAGAAGCGGTGGGCGCCGAGAAAACCGAATATCCACAGTAGATAGCCGATGACCTTGCTGTGGGTGTCCTGATTCGCCTGCATGGAAAACTCCTGGGGTTTGGATTCTGCTGGATATCGACCGCCCGCGCGCGCGACGGTTGCCGGAGAAAACCGCCGAACGGCGTCCGCCGCCCTTGCCGATCCTAAACGACCGCTCGATACTGTATGCACATACAGCCAAGCGATCTCCCCATGCAGCTCATCGACAAGCTTACCGTTCTCGCCGACGCGGCCAAGTACGACGTGTCCTGCGCCAGCAGCGGCGCGCCCAAGCGCGGCTCGCGGGGCAAATCCGGGCTGGGCGCCACCGACGGCATGGGCATCTGCCACAGCTTCACCCCGGACGGTCGTTGCGTCGCCCTGTTGAAGATCCTGCTGACCAACTTCTGCCTGTACGACTGCCAGTATTGCGTCAACCGTCGCTCCAGCGACGTGCCCCGCGCCCGGTTCACCCCGGAGGAAGTGGTCAGCCTGACCCTGGACTTCTACCGGCGCAACTGCATCAGCGGCCTGTTCCTCAGCTCCGGGATCATCCGCTCGGCGGACTACACCATGGAACAACTGGTGCGGGTCGCCCGGCTGCTGCGCGAGGAGCACGAGTTCCGCGGCTACATCCACCTGAAGACCATTCCCGACGCCTCCGCCGAACTGATCGCCGCCGCCGGGCGCTACGCCGACCGGCTCTCGGTCAACATCGAGCTGCCCAGCGAAAGCAGCCTGATCCGCCTGGCGCCGGAAAAGAAAGTCGCCACCATCAAGCAGGCCATGGGCACCATCCGCCTCGGCGAGGAGGAGGCCCGCGGCGAACCCAAGGCCCCGCGCTTCGCCCCCGCCGGGCAGAGCACCCAGATGATCGTCGGCGCCGACGCGACCGACGACCGCACCATCCTGCAGACCGCCCAGACCCTGTATGGCGCCTACCGCCTGAAACGGGTCTATTACTCGGCCTTCAGCCCGATTCCCCAGAGCCCCGCCAGCGTGCCCTTCGAGGCCCCGCCGCTGTTGCGCGAGCATCGCCTGTACCAGGCCGACTTCCTCCTGCGCGGCTACGGCTACCGCGTCGAGGAACTGCTCGGCGAGCCGGGCAACCTGCCCCTGGACATCGACCCCAAGCTGGCCTGGGCGCTGGCCAACCGCGCGCACTTCCCGGTGGACCTCAACCGTGCCGAGCCGACCCTGATCGCCCGGGTGCCGGGCATCGGCGTGCTCACCGCCAAGCGCCTGGTGGAATTGCGTCGCCAGCGGCGCATCCGCTACGCCGACCTGACACGCATGCGCTGCGCCATGGAAAAGGCCAAGCCGTTCATCGTCACCCAGGACTACCGTCCGTTGCAGGCGGGACACGAGTCCTGGGTGTTGCGCCAGCGCCTGAGCGAAGCCCCGGCGCAGATGGCCCTGTGGTGATGCGTCCGGTGCGCTTTTCCGGCGAGTTCGGCGATTGGCGGCGGCTCAGCCGGCGCCTGCTGGCCGCCGGCGTGGCGCCGGAGAGCCTGACCTGGCAGGTGGAGGGCGCGGGCGAGGACCTGTTCGCGGACAGCCCCGCCGGAGCCGACGAGGTGCCGGAGAAGAATCCGCTGCGGGTGCCGCGGGAGCTGCCGGCACTGCTGGAACAGGCCGCGCGCTTTCGCGCCGACGACCGTTGGGCGCTGCTCTACCGGATTCTCTGGCGCGTCTGCAACGGCGACCGCAGCGCCATGCTCGCTGGCGATGTGGATGGCGGCACGCTGCACCGGCGGATCAAGGCGGTGCGCCGCGAGGCCCACCACATGCACGCATTCCTGCGTTTCCGCGAACGGGACGCCGCCCTGGGCGCACCGCAATTCGTCGCCTGGCACGAGACCGCCCACGATGTGCTGGACCTGGGCGCCGAGCATTTCGCCGAGCGCATGGGCCGGCATACCTGGTTGGTGGCGACGCCCGAGGGCGCCGCGCACTTCGACGGCCAGCGGCTGCGCTACCAGCGGCCCTGCCCGACGGACATCCGCGCCTTCGCCGAAGGCTTGCACGACGGCGGCGAACGCCTCTGGCAGGCGTACTACACCAGCACCTTCAACCCGGCGCGGCTCAACCCCAGGGTCATGCTCAACCACATGCCCGCACGCTTCTGGAAACACCTGCCGGAAGGCCCGTTGATTCCCGACCTGATGAGCCGCGCCCGCGCCGGCCAGCAACGGCTGGCCCAGACCGCCGCGGTGGGCGAGCAGCCCGGCCGCCAGGTACTCATCGCCCAGGAGCGCGCCCAGCCTCGGCGCCCCCTGCCCTCCTCGCTGGACGCCTGCCGCAACTGCGAGATCTGGCGCGATGCGACCCAGGCCGTACCCGGCCAAGGGCCGGCCCAGGCGGCCATCATGCTGGTGGGCGAACAGCCCGGCGACCACGAAGACCTGGCCGGGCGCCCCTTCATCGGCCCCGCCGGCGAGGTCCTCGCCCGGGCCCTGGCGGCGGCCGGCCTGCGCCGCGAGGCGCTGTACCTGACCAATGCGGTGAAGCACTTCAAATGGGAGCCCCGCGGCGGCCCTACCGGGCGCGCCGCCACGCGCAAGCACGCGACGCCCAAGCCAGGGGAAATCCGCGCCTGCCACAGCTGGCTGGACAAGGAAATTCGCGAGGTCGGCCCGCGGGTGATCGTCGCCCTGGGCCGCACCGCCCTGGCGTCGCTGCTGGAGGTGCAGAATCCGCAACGCTTGCGCCTCGCCGATTTCGCCGGCAAGCCGTTCCGACACCTGGATCGCTGGATCCTGGTGGCGCCACACCCGGCCGCCGTCCTGCGCGCCCAGGATGGCGGCGAAGCGCTGTATGCCGCGCTGGTGGAAGCACTGGCCGAAGCCGGACGCCTCCAGCACGAGCAACCGGGCCCGACCGGTTCGGCAGACGCCTAGCGCGGGGCCAGGCCGCAGTCGTCGCTGTTCGGCTGAAAACCCGAGGGGGATGCGCGCAGCCATGGCCGTCATCGCTCGGCCGCCATCCTGCATCGCGAAAGGCTACGCCGGGGTGGTGGACCCGCCGGCACAAGCCGGGCACCTTCGCCACGGGCAGCCTCGCCCCGCCGGTTCGGTAGAGGTCCACCGCGAGGCCAGCCGGAGATGCCACTGTCCGGCTGGAGACCTGAAGGGGACTGCGAGACGGTGGGGGATCGTCATCGCGGAATCGCAGGCGATAGTGAAGGTTCGGCATGAGTCAGGACCTTCTTGCCGAAGGTCCCGACTGGAGCAACTGGAGCGATGAGGATCGCGCGAAAGGCGCCGCCAGGGCGACGCCTCGCCTGGCTCAGCGGAAGCGCCGGCCCTGGTCTTCGTCGCTGACTTCCAGGGAAAGCCCCTGGGCGACGCTGGTCAGGTGCTCACCATCGGTTTCCGAGCCGAGCTTGATCATCAGGCGCAGGTCGTTCGCCGAATCGGCGTGGGCCAGCGCGTCTTCGTAGGTGATCTCGCCCTGGATGTAGAGCTGGTAGAGCGCCTGGTCGAAGGTCTGCATGCCCTGCTCGGTGGAGCGTTTCATCAACGCCTTCAACTCATGCACCTCGCCCTTGCGGATCAGGTCGGCGGCCAAGGGGGTGTTCAGCAGCACCTCGATCACCGCGCGACGCCCCTTGCCGTCCGGGGTCGGCACCAGTTGCTGGGCGACGATGGCACGCAGGTTCAGCGACAGGTCCATCCACACTTGCTGCTGCCGGTCGGCGGGGAAGAAGTGGATGATCCGGTCCAGCGCCTGGTTGGCGTTGTTGGCGTGCAGGGTGGCCAGGCACAGGTGCCCGGTCTCGGCGAAGGCCACGGCGTAGTCCATGGTCTCGCGGGTCCGCACCTCGCCGATCATGATCACGTCCGGCGCCTGGCGCAGGGTGTTCTTCAGCGCCACCTCGAAGGTCTCGGTGTCGATGCCCACCTCGCGCTGGGTGACGATGCAGCTCTGGTGCTGGTGGATGTATTCGATCGGGTCTTCGATGGAAATGATGTGGCCGCTGGTGTTGCGGTTGCGGTAGCCGATCATCGCCGCCAGGGAGGTGGATTTACCGGTGCCGGTGGCGCCGACGAAGATCACCAGGCCGCGCTTGGTCAGCGCCAGCTTCTTGAGGATTTCCGGCAGCTTGAGGTCGTCCAGGGTCGGGATGTTGGTCTCGATCCGGCGCAACACCATGCCCACCAGGTTGCGCTGGTAGAAGGCGCTGACCCGGAAGCGGCCGATGCCGCGGGCGCTGATGGCGAAGTTGCACTCATGGTTCTCGGCGAAATCGCGGCGCTGCTGCTCGTTCATCACGCCGAGCACCGTCTCGCGGGTCTGCTCGGGGGACATGGGGGTCTTGGTCACCGGCATGATCTTGCCGTTCACCTTCATCGAGGGTGGGACCCCGGCGGTGATGAACAGGTCGGAGCCGCCTTTCTCCACCATCAGGCGCAACAGTTTTTCGAATTCCATGGGCTCTCACCTAGCCACGCCTATCCTTTTGCCGCCATTCGGCGACACGCCGACGCGGGCGTGTGGGCGCCGTCGGCCTGCGTCGGGCGCCCCGGGGGACGCCGCCGCGTGTTAGAAATTTTCCGGGGTCTTGGACTTCTCGCGGGCGTTTTCCCGGCTGATCAGGCCCTTGGCGACCAGGTTCTTCAGGCAGGCGTCGAGGGTCTGCATGCCCAGCGCGCCGCCGGTCTGGATCGCCGAATACATCTGCGCCACCTTGTCCTCGCGGATCAGGTTACGGATCGCCGGGGTGCCGATCATGATCTCGTGGGCCGCCACCCGGCCGCCGCCGATCTTCTTGATCAGGGTCTGCGAGATCACCGACTGCAGGGATTCGGAGAGCATCGAGCGGACCATGGACTTTTCTTCGGCGGGGAACACGTCGACCACCCGGTCGATGGTCTTCGCCGCCGAGGTGGTGTGCAGGGTGCCGAACACCAGGTGGCCGGTCTCCGCGGCGGTCAGCGCCAGGCGGATGGTCTCCAGGTCGCGCATCTCGCCCACCAGGATGATGTCCGGGTCCTCCCGCAGTGCCGAGCGCAGCGCCTCATTGAAGCCGAGGGTGTCGCGGTGCACCTCGCGCTGGTTGATCAGGCACTTCTTCGATTCGTGGACGAATTCGATGGGGTCCTCGACGGTGAGGATGTGGTGGTACTTGGTGGCGTTGAGGTAATCGAGCATCGCCGCCAGGGTGGTGGACTTGCCCGAACCGGTGGGGCCGGTGACCAGCACCAGGCCGCGCGGCACGTCGGAGACCTTCTTGAAGATCTCGCCCATGCCCAGGTCTTCCATGCTCAGGACCTTGGACGGAATGGTCCGGAACACCGCGCCGGCGCCCCGGTTCTGATTGAAGGCGTTGACCCGGAAGCGCGCCACGCCGGGCACTTCGAAGGAGAAGTCGGTCTCGAGGAACTCTTCGTAGTCCTTGCGCTGCTTGTCGTTCATGATGTCGTAGATCAGCGCGTGGACCTGCTTGTGGTCCATGGCCGGCAGGTTGATCCGGCGCACGTCGCCGTCGACCCGGATCATCGGGGGCAGGCCGGCGGAGAGGTGCAGGTCCGACGCGCCCTGCTTGGCGCTGAAGGCGAGCAGCTCGGTAATATCCATGGGGACTCCCCAAAATTCCAGGCAAGCGGTGATCGACCGTCGAGGCGGATGGGCAGATGGCGGGCGCCCCGAAGGGGTCGGCGGCCTTCGCTCGCAACGTTTTTCAACGGCCTGTTAGAATGCCGCGGACTCAAGAAGGCCGGGCCACAGAGCGCAGGTAATGTCCACGATAGCAAAGAATATTGCAAAGGTTCGCGCGCGGATCCGTGAGGCGGCGCAAGCCTCGGGGCGAGATTTCGCCGACATCGGCCTGCTGGCGGTGAGCAAGACCCAGCCGGCCGAGGCGATTCGCGACGCCTTCGCCTGCGGCCTCGTCGATTTCGGCGAGAACTACCTGCAGGAAGCGCTGGCCAAGCAGGAGGTCCTCGGCGACCTGCCGCTGCGCTGGCATTTCATCGGCCCGATCCAGTCGAACAAGGCCCGCGCCATCGCCGAGCGCTTCGACTGGGTGCACTCGGTGGAGCGCCTGAAGATCGCCGAGCGCTTGTCCGCGCAGCGCCCGCCCCACCTGCCGCCGCTGAACGTCTGCCTGCAGGTGAACGTCAGCGGCGAGGCCAGCAAGTCCGGTTGCGACGCGGCGGAGCTGCCCGCGCTGGCCCGCGCGGTGGCGGCCCTGCCGAACCTGCGCCTGCGCGGCCTGATGGCGATTCCCGAGCCCAGCGAAGACCCGGCCGTGCAGCATGCCGCCTTCGCCCGCCTGCGCGCCTTGCGCGACGACCTCGGCCTGGACCTCGACACCCTCTCCATGGGCATGAGCCACGACCTCGAGGCCGCCATCGCCGAGGGCGCCACCTGGGTGCGCATCGGCACCGCCCTGTTCGGCGCGCGCGACTACGGCGCGCCGGCCCCCGCCCACTGACCTCGACCCCGCACGGATATAGGAAGCCTTTCCATGAGCACACCCCGTATCGCCTTCATCGGCGCCGGCAACATGGCCGCCAGCCTGATCGGAGGCCTGCGCGCCCAAGGCCTGGCCGCCGACCGCATCCACGCCAGCGATCCCGGCGCCGAGCAACGGGCGAAGATCGCCGCCGAGCACGGCATCCGGGTCAGCGAGAGCAACGCCGAGACCGTCGCCGGCGCCGACGTGGTGGTCCTCGCGGTCAAGCCACAGGTGATGAAGAGCGTGTGCGAAGGCCTGGCCGAACACGTGCCGGCGCACGCCCTGATCGTCTCCATCGCCGCCGGCATCACCTGTGCCAGCCTCTCCGCCTGGCTCGGCACGGCGGCCGGCGCGCCGCGGCCGATCGTGCGCTGCATGCCGAACACCCCGGCGCTGCTGCGCCAGGGCGCCAGCGGCCTGTACGCCACCGACGCGGTCTCCGCCGAACAACGCGAGCAGGCCGAACGATTGCTCGGCGCGGTGGGCCTGGCGCTGTGGCTGGAGGAGGAACGCCAGCTCGACGCGGTCACCGCCCTGTCCGGCAGCGGCCCGGCGTATTTCTTCCTGCTGATCGAGGCAATGACCGCCACCGGCGAGCGCCTCGGCCTGCCGCGCGAGGTCGCCGAACGCCTGACCCTGCAAACCGCCCTCGGCGCCGCCCACATGGCGCTGGACAGCGAGGCCGACGCCGCCGAGCTGCGCCGCCGGGTAACCTCGCCGAACGGCACCACCGAAGCCGCGGTCAAGGCCTTCCAAGCCGGCGGCTTCGAAGCCCTGGTGCAGCGCGCCCTCGACGCCGCCGCACAGCGCTCCGCCGAACTGGCCGAGCAACTGGGCAACTGACCCGACAAACCACGGAGCCAACATGACCGGATTGAACACCGCAGCCATCTACGTGCTGCAAACCCTCGGCAGCCTCTACCTGCTGATCGTGCTGCTGCGCTTCATCCTGCAACTGGTGCGCGCGGACTTCTACAACCCGCTCAGCCAGTTCGTGGTGAAGGCCACCCAGCCGCTGCTGCGCCCGCTGCGGCGGATCGTGCCGGGCTTCGCCGGCCTCGACCTGGCCTCGCTGGTCCTGGCGATCCTGGTGCAGATGCTGCTGATGATCGCCACCCTGGCGCTGATGGGCTTCGGCATCGGCGGCGTCCTGCTGAACATCCTGGTGTGGTCGCTGATCGGCGTCACCTCGCTGTTCCTCAAGGTGTTCTTCTTCGCCCTGATCGTCAGCGTGATCCTCTCCTGGGTCGCCCCGGGCAGCTACAACCCCGGCGCGCAACTGGTCAACCAGCTCTGCGAACCGCTGCTCAGCCCGATCCGGCGCATCCTGCCCAACCTCGGCGGGCTCGACCTGTCGCCGATCTTCGCCTTCCTCGCGCTCAACCTGCTGGACATGCTGGTGATCGGCAACTTGGCGGTGATGACCGGGATGCCGAAAATCCTCAGCCCGTTCATGTGACGGCGATGGGCGCGAACCGACGCGCGAGCGCGCCATGAGCTTCTATCGCTGGGACGGCGAGGACCTGATCCTCGACTGCCACCTGCAGCCCAAGGCCAGCCGCGACGAGTTCGCCGGGCTGCACGGCGAACGCCTGAAAATCCGCCTCACCGCGCCGCCGGTGGAGGGCAAGGCCAATGCCCACCTGCTGGCGTTCCTCGCCGAGGCCTTCGGCGTGGCGAAGAGCCTGGTGGTGCTGGAAAGCGGCGAGCTGAACCGCCAGAAGCGCGTGCGCATCCGCGGCCCGCGCCGCTTGCCGGACCTGCCCGGACTGACCGCTCGGCCCGCCTGAGCGACCTTAAGGCGGCCCCGCGCGCCGCCCGGATTGACGCGACCCCGGCACCCCGCATAATGCGCCGATGCCCGAGCGCGCGAGCCATCCGCCGCCGCCCCCGCCTTGAGAGGAAAGCCAGGATGAGCATGGAACGTCTCAGCCAGCAGGTCGATGCCTACGTCGGCTGGAAGCGCGAGCTGATCCGCGAGATCACCCGCTACCGCAGTTGGCTGGAGCACAACCGGCTGAACTCCGACCCGGTGCAGGCCAAGCTGGAGCGCGCCCTGCGCCTGCTGCGCACCGACCACATCACCCTGGCCTTCGTCGGCGAGTTCTCCCGCGGCAAGACCGAACTGATCAACAGCCTGTTCTTCTCCCAGTACGGCCAGCGCATGCTGCCGTCGCAGGCCGGGCGCACCACCATGTGCCCCACCGAGCTGTACTTCGACCCGCGCTCGGAACGCTCCTACATCCGCCTGCTGCCCATCGAGACCCGCGCCGCCCATGCCAGCGTGGCCCAGTTCAAGCGGATTCCGCGGCACTGGGTGAACATTCCCCTGGACCTGGAAGACCCGGCCAACATGGTTCGCGCCTTCGCCCAGGTGGCGAAGAGCAAGCCCATGCCGGTGGAACAGGCGATCCAGCTCGGCTTCCACCCCGACGCCCTGGAAAGCGCCGACAAGGCCGGCCACGTGCTGGTCCCGGCCTGGCGCCACGCCATGGTCAACTTCGACCACCCGCTGTTGCGCCAGGGCCTGCGCATCCTCGACACCCCCGGGCTCAACGCCCTCGGCAGCGAGCCGGAGCTGACCCTGTCGATGCTCCCGGCGGCCCAGGCGGTGATCTTCCTGCTGGCCGCCGATGCCGGCGTCACCGCCAGCGACATGGCGATCTGGCAGCAGCACATCCGCCAGCTCGACGAGGACACCCAGACCAGCCTGTTCGCCGTGTTGAACAAGATCGACGTGCTCTGGGACGACCTCGCCGGCGAAAGCTTCGTGCAGAACGCGATCCGCCAGATCCAGGAAAGCACCGCCCGGCAACTCGGCCTGCGCCGCGAGGACGTGCTGCCGCTGTCGGCGAAGCAGGCGCTGCTGGCCAAGGTGCGCGGCGACCACGCCCTGCTCGAGCGCAGCCAGATGGAACGCCTGGAAACGCTGTTGTGCGAGCGCATCGTCGCGCAGAAGGAACGGCTGATCGAGGACCGGGTGGTGAACCAGGTCCTCGCCCTGTTGCAGAACAGCCAGCACGTGCTCGGCCTGCGCCTGGATAAGGTGCGCGAGCAGCGCGACCTGCTCGGCGGCCACCAGCAGGACAACGGCCAGTTGCTCTTCGAGCTCACCGCCCGCACCAAGGACGACCATGCCCAGCACCATCGCCGGCTGCTCGGCCTGAAGACCAACCAGCGCCTGCTCAAGCGCCAGGGCGACCTGCTGCGCATGGCCGCGCGCCCGGACCGCCTCGAACTGCACCTGAACCGGGTGCGCCACGACCTCACCGACAGCTGGACCACCCTCGGCATCAACCAGGCGATCCTGCATTTCTTCCGTTCGGTGGAAGCCGACCTGCACGCCTTCGAGCACGAGGCGGACATGGCCAACCGCATGGTCGCGGCCATCTACCGGCGGCACAACGAAGAGAATCCGCTGCACGGGGTGGACGCGCCGCGCTTCGACATCAAGCGCTATCAGCGCGACCTGGCCCAACTGCGCGGCAAGGCCCACCAGTTCCGCCTCGGCCTGGGCACCCTGCTCACCGAGCAGCGCCTGCTGACCCGGCGCTTCTTCGCCACCCTGGTGCAGGAAGTCATCGGCCTGCACCAGCGCCTGCGCCAGGAAGCCGCGCAATGGGCCAACGACGCGCTGATGCCGCTGATGCAGCACACCCTGGAACACAAGCAATTGCTGGAAAGCCACATGCTGCGGCTCAAGTCGCTGGCCCAGGAAACCCAGAACGCCAGCCAGCGGGTCCAGCACCTCGGCCAGTACGCCCGCGAGCTGGAGCACCAGCTCCTGCAAGCCAACGACATGCTCCGCGTGCTGCGCCGCCCGGCTCCGATCCAGCGCCAGGGCAAGGTGGTCACTCTGCCGGGCGCGCCACGGGCGCATGGCCTCGGCGAGGCCTGACCCCGGCGACGCCCGACGGCGCGGCGCCGGCGGCGTTCTTGCCGCAGGGGGCGGTGCTCTTTAGACTGGAGCCCTCCCCGGCTTTCAGAGCAGGCTCATGCCCTCCGTCTTTCCCGAAGATTCCGTTGGCCTGGTCACGCCCCGGACGATGCGTTTCAGCGAGCCGCTGGCGCTCGCCTGCGGGCGCAGCCTGGCCGACTACGAGCTGGTCTACGAAACCTACGGCGAATTGAACGCCGCACGCAGCAACGCCGTGCTGATCTGCCACGCCCTTTCCGGCCATCATCACGCCGCCGGCTACCACAGCCCCGACGACCGCAAGCCGGGCTGGTGGGACAGCTGCATCGGCCCCGGCAAGCCCATCGACACCCGCCGTTTCTTCGTCGTGTCGCTGAACAACCTCGGCGGTTGCAACGGTTCCACCGGCCCCGCGAGCCTCAACCCGCTGACCGGCCAGCGCTACGGCGCGGATTTCCCGGTGGTGACCGTGGAGGACTGGGTGCACAGCCAGGCGCGCCTGGCCGACGCCCTGGGCATTGAGCGCTGGGCGGCGGTGGTCGGCGGCAGCCTCGGCGGCATGCAGGCGCTGCAATGGAGCATCAGCTACCCCTCGCGTATCCGCCACTGCCTGGCCATCGCCTCGGCGCCCAAGCTGTCGGCGCAGAACATCGCCTTCAACGAGGTGGCGCGCCAGGCGATCCTCTCCGATCCGGAATTCCACGGCGGGCATTTCCAGGAGCAGGGGGTGATTCCCCGCCGCGGGCTGATGCTGGCGCGCATGGTCGGCCACATCACCTACCTGTCCGATGACGCCATGGGCGAGAAATTCGGCCGCGGCCTGAAAAGCGACAAACTCAACTACGACTTCCACAGCGTGGAGTTCCAGGTGGAAAGCTACCTGCGCTACCAGGGCGAGGAGTTTTCCGGGCGCTTCGACGCCAACACCTACCTGCTGATGACAAAGGCGCTGGATTACTTCGACCCCGCCGAGCCCCTGGGCGGCGACCTGGCGAAGACCCTGGCGGGGGTCGAGGCGGACTTCTGCATCATGTCCTTCACCACCGACTGGCGCTTCTCCCCGGCCCGCTCGCGGGAAATCGTCGACGCCCTGACCGTCGCACGCAAGAACGTCTGTTACCTGGAGATCGATGCGCCCCAGGGCCACGATGCCTTCCTCATGCCGATCCCGCGCTACCTGCAGGCGTTCGGCGCCTACATGAAACGGATTCCGCTATGAGCATGCGCGCCGACCTGGACATCATCCAAGACTGGATCCCCGCCGGCAGCCGGGTGCTCGACCTGGGCTGCGGCGACGGCGAACTGCTCGCCTGGCTGCGCGACCACAAGCAGGTCAGCGGCTACGGCCTGGAAATCGATGCGCAGAACATCGCCCGCTGCGTCGAGCGGGGCGTCAACGTCATCGAGCAGGACCTCGACAAGGGCCTCGGCAACTTCGCCAGCGACAGCTTCGACGTGGTGGTGATGACCCAGGCGCTGCAAGCCGTGCACTACCCCGACCGGATACTCGAGGAAATGCTGCGGGTCGGACGCCAGTGCATCATCACCTTCCCCAACTTCGGCCACTGGCGCTGCCGCTGGTACCTGGCGAGCAAGGGCCGGATGCCGGTGTCCGAGTTCCTGCCCTATACCTGGTACAACACGCCGAACATCCACTTCTGCACCTTCGAGGACTTCGAGGCGCTGTGCCACCAGATGCAGGTGAAGGTGCTCGACCGCCTCGCGGTGGACCGCCAGCATCGCCATGGCTGGGCCAGCCGCGCCTGGCCGAACCTGCTGGGCGAGATCGGCATCTACCGGGTCAGCGGTCCGCGCGTGCAGGACCACCGCCTGGCCATCTGAACCGCACGGCCATCCGTCAACGCCGGCCCGCCGCCGGCTCCATAGAGGAACCCCCCATGCGCCGCTTCTTCCAGTTCCTGTTCGCCCTGTGCCTGGCGTTACCCGCCGCCGCCGAACGCCTGCAGCGCTTCGGCGACCTCGACGTGCACTACAACGTGTTCAACTCCGGCTTTCTCCAGCCCGACGTGGCCGCCGCATCCGGCCTGGTGCGCAGCAAGACCCTCGGGGTGGTGAACGTCGCCGTGCTCAAGGGCGGCAAACCGGTGCCGGCGCAGGTGAGCGGCGAGATCAAGGACCTGCTCGGCAAGCGTACGCCCTTGCAGTTCAAGGACGTCAGCGAGGGCGACGCCCTCTACCACCTGGCGCAATTCCCGCTGGAGAGCCGCGAAGTGCTGGGTTTCAGCCTGGAAGTGCGCCAGGGCGACGAAGCACCGCACCGTTTCGAGTTCAACCAGGAAATGTTCCCCGACGAATGAAGACCCTGACCCAACTGGTGCTGGCCAGTCACAACGCCGGCAAACTCAAGGAACTCCAGGCCATGCTCGGCGAGACCGTGCGCCTGCGCTCGGTCGGCGAATTCAGCCAGGTCGAGCCGGAGGAAACCGGCCTGTCCTTCGTCGAGAACGCCATCCTCAAGGCGCGCAACGCGGCGCGGCTGTCCGGCCTGCCGGCGCTGGCCGACGACTCCGGCCTGGCGGTGGACGCCCTGGGCGGCGCGCCGGGCATCTACTCCGCGCGCTACGCCGACGGCCAGGGCGACGCGGCGAACAACGCCAAGCTGCTGGCGGCCCTCGACGCGGTACCGGAAAACCAGCGCGGCGCCCAGTTCGTCTGCGTGCTGGCCCTGGTGCGCCACGCCGACGACCCACTGCCGATCCTCTGCGAAGGGCTCTGGCACGGGCGCATCCTGCGCGAAGCCCGCGGCGCCCAGGGCTTCGGCTACGACCCGCTGTTCTGGGTGCCCGAACGCGGCTGCTCCAGCGCCGAGCTGGCACCGGCGGAGAAGAACCTGCTCAGCCACCGCGCCCGCGCCATGGTCCTGCTCAAGCAGCGCCTGGGCCTCGCCGATGCGTGAAGCCCGCGGCCGGTCCCACCACGAGCACCCGCGCGATGGCCGCTGAGCCGAGCCCGGCCTTCGCGCTGCCGCCGCTGGCCGCGTACATCCATATCCCCTGGTGCGTGCGCAAGTGCCCGTACTGCGACTTCAATTCCCACGCGGCCAGCGCCGAGTTGCCGGAAGAGGCCTACGTCGACGCGCTGCTCGCCGACCTGGAGCAGGACCTGGCCCAGGTCCACGGCCGCGCCCTGGGCTCGATCTTCTTCGGCGGCGGCACCCCCAGCCTGTTCTCCGCCCGCGCCCTTGGCCGGCTGCTGGAAGGCGTCGAGCGGCGCGTCGGTTTCGCCGACGACATCGAGATCACCCTGGAGGCCAATCCCGGAACCTTCGAGCAGGCCAAGTTCACCGACTACCGCGCCCTGGGCATCAATCGCCTGTCCATCGGCGTGCAGAGTTTCCAGGGCGACAAACTCAAGGCCCTCGGCCGCATCCACGATGGCGACGAGGCCATCCGCGCGGCGGACATGGCGCGCCGGGCCGGCTTCGACAACTTCAACCTCGACCTGATGCACGGCCTGCCCGGCCAGAGCCTCGCCGAGGCCCTGGACGACCTGCGCATCGCCATCGACCAGGGGCCGACCCACCTGTCCTGGTACCAGCTCACCATGGAGCCGAACACGGTGTTCTGGAGCCAGCCGCCGCAGTTGCCGGAAGACGACCTGCTGTGGGACATCCAGGAGGCCGGGCAGGCCCTGCTGGCCGACGCGGGCTTCGCCCAGTACGAGGTCTCCGCCTACGCCCGCGCGGGCCGGCGCGCACGGCACAACCTGAACTACTGGACCTTCGGCGACTTCCTCGGCATCGGCGCCGGCGCCCACGGCAAGCTCAGCGATCCCCACGGGCGCATCCGCCGCACCTGGAAAACCCGCTTGCCGAAGGACTACCTGGACGCCGGCAAGGCGTTCCTCGCCGGCGAGCGCGAACTGGACGCCGGTGAACTGCCCTTCGAGTTCCTGATGAACGCCCTGCGCCTGAGCGAGGGCGTCGCGGCCGAGCTGTTCGTCGCGCGCACCCGCCTGCCCCTGACGGTGCTGGCGAAGGCCCGGCGCGACGCCGAGGCGCGCAAGCTGCTGCGCGCCGATCCCGGCCGCCTGGCGGCCACCGCCGAGGGCCAGCTGTTCCTCAACGACCTGCTGCAACTGTTCCTTCCCTGAGCCAAGGCTCGCGCCTCCGGGAACCCATGGACAACCCGTGGGCCGGGCTTTCCCGGGGTTTTTCGCCGAGCCGCTGACGCCGGAAAACCGGCGAATAGAAAGTCCTGCGCCGCCTTGCGCAAACGCCCAACCATTCCGGTAGGCTATGCCGCTTTCGCCGACAGACCACCCGAGGCCCGGCCATAGTGTTGGATCCGCGCAGCATCATTTTCATCCTCTCCGCCCTCAGCCTGCTGATGGCGGTGGTGCTGTTCGCCATGCCCAGCTCGGTGCGCGAGCGGGTCGGCGGGGCGCGCTACTGGAGCGCCTCGATGTTCACGGTGGCGATCGCCTCGGTGTGCTACGGGCTGCGCTCGGTGATTCCCGATCTGTTCTCCCTGGTGCTGGCGAACTTCGCCGCGCTCACCGCCATCGCGCTGATCTGCGCCGGCGGCCGCTGCTTCTTCGAACGCCCGCCGCGCACCGCCTGGCTGGCGGGCAGCGTGCTGCTGGCCAACCTCGCGATGTTCTACTTCTTCTACCTGAACGACCAACTGGCGGCGCGGGTGGTGATCTTCTCCGCGCTGTCGGGCGCGCTGATGGCCTACTTCGGGGTGAACGTGGTGCGCTACCGCCCGCGGGACGAGGACCGCGCGCAGTTCCCCTACCTGTTCACCGCCGGCAGCGTGTTCTTCGACGTACTGATCTCCTGCCTGCGGATCCTCAATACCCTCGTCGTGCCGGCCCAGAGCGGCGACTTCCTCGCGCCGACCCTGATCAACGTGCTGTATTTCTCCACCCACAGCCTGCTGGCCATCTGCATCTCGGTGGGCTTCATCCTGATGCTCAACGAACGGCTGCATGCGCTGCTGGTGCACCAGCTCAGCCACGACGCGCTGACCAACGCCTACACCCGCCACATCGTCATCGACATGGCCACCCACGAGCTGGCCGCCGGCCGCGAGCCGGCGTCGCTGCTGTTGCTGGACATCGATCACTTCAAGCGGGTCAACGACGAGCGCGGCCACCAGACCGGCGACGAGGTGCTCAAGCACATGGTGCGCGTGCTCGGCACCGGCCTGCGCGCCAACGAGGCGCTCGGCCGCTACGGCGGCGAGGAATTCGTCCTGCTGCTGCGCAACACCGACGCCGACCAGGCCGCGCGGGTGGGCGACCGCCTGCGCGAACGGGTCGCCGAAAGCCCCTACCGCGCAGCGGACGCCGAGCCGCTGCCGATCACCGTCAGCATCGGCGCCGCCACCGCGCAACCTGGGGAAAGCCTGGAGCAATGGCTCAAGCGCGCGGACACCGCGCTCTACCAAGCCAAGCGCGCCGGGCGCAACCGGGTCGTCTCGGCCTGACGCACGTTCACAAGGAACCTTCCCATGCATTACGCCCTCGACCTGATCGCCAGCCTGTCGCGCTGGAGCCGCGGCCACCTGTCCGAGATCGCCCTGGCGCTGATGGCCACCCTGCTGGTGCTGCTCGGCCCCGGCATCAACGCCCGGGTGCAGCAGCGCCTGGGCGGGCTCAACGTGGTCCTGCGCAGCCTGTTGTTCGTCGTCCTGTGCATGCTCGGCTACGGTCTGGCGATGATCTATTTCACGCCCTGGGTGGCCAAGGGCCTCGGCTACTTCAACAACTACACCCTGGCGCCGGTGCTGTTGCTGAGCCTGTGCCTGATCGGCCTGCTCGCCGAGCGCAGCTGAAGCGCCTTTCGCGCGGACGAAAAAAAGCCGCCCGAAGGCGGCGGATGGCCAGGCAGGCCGGAAAGCGAAAGTCGTTCAGATCCCTTCGCGACGCAAGGCTTGGGGGGTGAAATCCCGCGGCCCGAGGGGCGCGTGGAAGTCGTACATCGGCTCGTTGTTGTCCATGCCGTCGACGAAGTAGCGGCCGCCGGTCAGGTCGTACAGGGTTTCCAGGGTGCTGCCGAACATGGGTACGTCGTAGTAGCTGATCGGGTGGCTTTCCTGGAAGCCGCTCAGTTGTCCCGCTTTGTCGTACAGGTCCACCGCGAGGATCTGCCAGCTGTCCTCGTCGAGGTAGAAGCGCCGCTTGCCGAAGGGGTGGCCGAAGCCCTTGCGCAGTTCGGCATCCACGACCCAGACGCGGTGCAATTCATAGCGGAGCAGCTCGGGGTCGACGAACTTGGTCTTGAGGATGCGCTCGTAGGGAATGCCCTTCTGGTGCACCTGGTAGCTGTTGTAGGGAACCAGCATCTCCTGCTTGCCGCGCAACGTCCACTCGTAGCGATCCGGCGCCCCGTTGTAGGCGTCCACCATGTCCGCCGTGGCCATGCCGTTGGTATCCGGTTGCAGCGCGTCGTAGGCCAGCATCGGCAGGCGCCGCACGCGCCGCTCGCTGCGGTTGAAGCGCCAGGCCTTGCGGATCGACAGCACCTGGTCCAGGGTCTCCTGCACCACCAGCGCCGAGCCCGCCAGGCGCGACGGCGCGATCACCGTGTACTTGTAGTAGAACAGGGTGTTCTGCAGCTCCTGGGGCGTCATGCCGTCGCGGCCATAGACGAAATAGACGTCGCGATCCAGCTTGAGCAGGTTGTAGCCGCCGTTGGCCAGCACCGCGGCCTGGTTGGTGACGAAGTGAATCTGGTCGCCACGGTAACGCATGATGTGGTTCCAGATCGCCTCCTGGCCGGTCGCCGGCAGCGGGAAGGGAATCCCCGCCGCCGCGCCCTCGACGCCGTTGCCGCCGGAGATCAGCCGCGCATGGGTCGCGTTGTAGCGGGTGGCGTCGTAGATGCGCTGCGGCGCGGCCGCACTGCGATGGGTGGGGAACACCCGCACGTGGTAGTCCGGATAACGCACCAGCAGGTCCGCCAGCCCCGCCGGCAACTTCGCCCGGTGGCTCTCCAGGGTGTTGCCGTCGATGACGTACAGCGGCTTCTCGGCCGCGAAGGGGTCGGGATGGTGCATGCCCGGCCGGTAGTCGGCCGGCGGCGTGGCCAGACCGCCGTTCCAGGCGGGAATGGTGCCGGCGGCGTTGCCGGCCTGCTCCCCGCCCAGCGGCGTGAGTTCCTTGCCCAGGCGCACAGCCTGGGATTCCGCGATTTCCGCCTGGGCCTGCAGGGCGCAGGCGGCCAATAACAATGCCCCTAAGGATTTCAACACAGCGCTCTCCTTGCGGCGCTGACCGAAAGGCCGCGCACGCTTTTTTGTTATGCCGGCGGCCCGTGGGCCGAGGCAGCTCAGTTGCTTTCGAGGTGAGGTACCGTCTTGTACGCCGGGTGGGCCCGGTCTATGGGTAGTGCGGTATTACCGGCGGACGCCCGGGCGCCCGCCGTTGCAACGGTTCATGCCATACGTTCGAACTTCAGGTCCCAGACGCCATGCCCGAGGCGCTCGCCGCGCCGCTCGAACTTGGTCACCGGGCGCTCGGCCGGGCGCTCCACCCAGCGGCCGTCGGGCGCCAGGTTGCGATAGCCGGGGGCCACGTTCATCACCTCCAGCATGTGCTCGGCGTAGGGCTCCCAATCGGTGGCCATGTGCAGCACGCCGCCGGGCTTGAGCTTCTGCCGCACCAGCTCGGCGAACGCCGGCTGGACGATGCGCCGCTTGTGGTGGCGGGACTTGTGCCAGGGGTCGGGAAAGAACAGCAGCAGGCGGTCCAGGCTGGCGTCGGCGACGCAGTCGCGCAGCACCTCCAGGGCGTCGCAGCTATACACCCGCACGTTGTTCAAGCCCTGGCCGAGCAGGCCGTTGAGCAAGGCACCGACGCCCGGCTTGTGCACCTCGACGCCGATGAAGTCCTGCTCCGGCGCCGCGGCGGCCATTTCCAGCAGGGAATGGCCCATGCCGAAGCCGATCTCGAAGGTCAGCGGCGCGCGGCGGCCGAAGACCTCGGCGAAATCGCGGCGACCGCCGGCCAGCTCCAGGCCGAAACGCGGCCAGCCCTGATCCAGCCCGCGTTGCTGGCCTTCGGTCATGCGCCCGGCGCGCATCACGAAACTCTTGATGGTGCGCTGGGGCCGTTCGGCCTCGGGCCGCGCCTGTGGTTCGCTCATGAAAAACCTGTGTGTTCGAAGGGTGCGCCTGGGCACCGGTCAACCCTGGGAGCGGGCACGCCGCCCGCCCGAGGAATCAGCGGATCAAGCCGTCCAGCGGCGAGGAAGCGCTGGCGTAGAGTTTCTTCGGCATGCGCCCGGCCAGGTAGGCCATGCGCCCGGCGAGAATCGCGTGCTTCATCGCCTCGCCCATCAGCAGCGGGTCCTGCGCATGGGCGATGGCGCTGTTCATCAGTACGCCGTCGCACCCCAGCTCCATGGCGATGGCGGCGTCCGACGCGGTGCCCACGCCGGCATCCACCAGCACCGGCACCTTCGCTTCCTCGAGGATGATGCGTAGGTTGTAGGGGTTGCAGATGCCCAGGCCGGTGCCGATCAGGCCGGCCAGCGGCATCACCGCGATGCAGCCGAGCTCGGCGAGCTGGCGGGCGATGATCGGGTCGTCGCTGGTGTAGACCATCACGTCGAAACCGTCCTTGACCAGCACTTCGGCGGCCTTGAGGGTTTCGATCACGTTGGGGAACAGGGTCTTCTGGTCGGCCAGGACTTCCAGCTTGACCAGCGTGTGGCCGTCCAGCAGCTCGCGCGCCAGGCGGCAGGTGCGCACCGCCTCGTCGGCGTCGAAGCAGCCGGCGGTATTCGGCAGCAGGGTGTAGCGGTCCGGCGGCAGCACGTCGAGCAGGTTGGGTTCGCCGGGGTTCTGGCCGAGGTTGGTGCGCCGCACCGCCATGGTGACGATCTCCGCGCCGCTGGCCTCGATGGCGCGGCGGGTTTCGTCGAGGTCCTTGTACTTGCCGGTCCCCACCAGCAGGCGCGACCCGTAGGTACGGCCGGCCAGGGTGAAGGGCTTGTCGCGCAGAACGTGGCTCATCGTGGGATTCCTCTAATGCGGGCGCGGAAGGGTTGACCGGCGAAGCCCTAGCCGCCGCCGATGGCGTGCACCACTTCGACGCGGTCGCCTTCGCGTAGCGCGGTGGCGGCGTGCTGGCTGCGCGGCACGATATCCAGGTTGAGCTCGACCGCGACGCGTCGGCCGGTCAGGTTCAATCGCTCGAGCAGGCCGGCGACGTGTTCGCCATCGGGCAGCTCGAAGGATTCACCGTTCAACTGAATGCGCATGACGGACGGTCGCAACTGTGAGGGGGTCGGCATTCTAGCTCCAACCGCGACGACGACCAAGGCTAAAGGACACCATTCATCCCGCCGCCGCGGCGCTCAGGCCAGGCGCCAGGCGCTCAGGCCGAGGCACAGCCAGCCGGCCAGGAATGCCACCCCGCCGATCGGCGTGATCATCCCCAGCTTGCCGACGCCGCTGAGGGTCAGGGCATACAGGCTGCCGGAAAACAGCAGGATGCCCAAGGCGAAGGCGCCGCCGGCATAGCCCAGGCCGCGGCTCGGCGCCTGCAGCGCCAGCAGGCCGACGCCCAGCAGCGCCAGGGCGTGGACCAACTGGTACTGCACGCCGGTATGGAACACCGCCAGGTATTCCGCGCTGAGGCGGCTGCGCAGGCCGTGGGCGGCGAAGGCGCCGAGGGCGACACCGCTGAATCCGGCGAACGCCGCCAGCAACAGGAACAGTCGAGCCATGGAAATCTCCGTGAAGGACGAACGCGCCCGCGACGCAGGTCCCGGCACCGGCAGGCGGCGGGTTCGGGCGCGGCCTGTATAATGGCCCGCTCCGACTCCCAGGCCAAGCCGCGCATGATCCGCACCCTGTTCCGCCGCCTGTTCGTCTGCATCGCCTGGTTCGCCGCGGGCTCGGCCCTGGTGGTCCTGGCGCTGCGCTGGATTCCGCCGCCGGGCAGCGCGCTGATGCTCGAACGCAAGGTGGAATCCTGGATCGACGGCACGCCCATCGAACTGCGCCGCGACTGGCGGCCCTGGCGGGAGCTGCCGGACGACCTGAAAATCGCGGTGATCGCCGCCGAGGACCAGAAATTCGCCGAGCACTGGGGCTTCGACGTCGGCGCCATCCAGGCCGCCATCGCCCACAACGAGCGCGGCGGCACCCTGCGCGGCGCCAGCACCCTCAGCCAGCAGGTGGCGAAGAACCTGTTCCTCTGGTCCGACCGCAGTTGGCTGCGCAAGGGCTTGGAAGCCTGGTTCACCGCGCTGATCGAGCTGTGCTGGTCGAAGCAGCGCATCCTCGAGGTCTACCTGAACAGCGTGGAATGGGGCGACGGCGTGTTCGGCGCGGAAGCGGCGGCCCGCCAGCATTTCGGCGTCGACGCGCCCTACCTGTCGGCCCAGCAGGCCAGCCTGCTGGCGGCGGTGCTGCCCAACCCGCGGGAGTGGAGCCCGAGCCGGCCTGGCGCCTATGTCGCGCGCCGCGCGGGCTGGATTCGCCGACAGAGCTACCAGCTGGGCGGCAGCCACTACCTGGAACGGCTCGCCCCTCGCTACCCCGACTGGTGGCCGCGGACACCCCGCTAGCCGAGGGCCATCGGTATCCTTCGTCGGAGGAGCCGCGCCGCCAGGCTGGCCGAACACGCACGCATCCCTGCCTGCGCACCGCCGCGGATCGAGAAATACCGGTCACGGGTATCCGCCACCTTCACGGCGGGATCGGGGCGGGCAGCGCTCCTCGGTTGCTTCGGGTTGCCGAACCCCAGACAGCAAAAAGCCGCACCGAGGTGCGGCTTTCGCGGGCCTTGCGGATTACGCCTGGATGAAGCCCTTGAGCTTGTTCATGGCGTTCTTTTCCAACTGGCGAATACGCTCGGCGGACACGTTGTACTTGGCCGCCAGGTCGTGCAGGGTCGCTTTCTCCTCCGCCAGCCAGCGCTGGTAGAGAATGTCGCGGCTGCGTGCGTCCAGGCCTTCCAGCGCTTCGTGGAGGTTGGCGTTGGAGCTGTCGCTCCAGTCCGACTCTTCCAGCTGGCGCGCAGGATCGTAGCGGTGATCCTCGAGGTAGTGGGCCGGCGATTGGTAGGCCGCATCGTCCTCGGCGTCGGACGCCGGGTCGAAGGCCATGTCCTGGCCGGTCAGGCGGCTTTCCATCTCGCGCACTTCGTGGGGCTCGACGCCCAGGCTCTCGGCCACCGCGTGCACTTCGTCGTTGTTCAACCAGGCCAGGCGTTTCTTCTGGCTGCGCAGGTTGAAGAACAGCTTGCGCTGCGCCTTGGTGGTCGCGACCTTGACGATGCGCCAGTTGCGCAGAATGAACTCATGGATTTCGGCCTTGATCCAGTGCACCGCGAAGGACACCAGACGCACGCCCATTTCCGGGTTGAAGCGTTTCACGGCCTTCATCAGGCCGACGTTACCTTCCTGGATCAGGTCGCCCTGGGCCAGGCCGTAACCGGAATAGCTCCGGGCGATATGGACGACGAAGCGCAGGTGCGCCAACACCATTTGCCGGGCCGCTTCCAGATCTTGCTGGTAGAACAGGCTCTCGGCCAGTTCGCGCTCCTGTTCGGCGCTCAGCAGCGGGATGCTGTTGACCGCGTGCACGTAGGCTTCGAGATTCGCTCCCGGCGCCAGGGCATAGACAGGTTGCAATGAAGTGGTCATGCGAATCCTCCGATTCACGAAACGTCCGCAGTGTAGCACTGGCCCTTGAGAGGCAACACCACTGGAAAAGTTCCTTTACAGATAGTGCTCATCGACCGCATCGATAGCCCGCTCAGCGCGGCGCCAGTTCGCTCAGATGACGCGCCACGGCCAGCCAGGCGCCTATGTACCCCAACAGCACCGCACCGAGCAACAGGGAGAAGCCGTCGCCGACCGGCACGCCAGTGAGGGCGAAATCGCTGCCGTAGAGGCCGGCCAGGCGGGTCACCGCGTCGTTCAGCCAATGCAGCCCGTAGGCCAGTACCAGCCAGGACAGCAGGCCGGCGCCGACGCCGTACAACGCGCCCATATAAAGGAAGGGACGCCGCACGTAGCCATCGGTTCCGCCCACCAGCTTGATCACCTCGATCTCGTTGCGACGATTCTCGATGTGCAGGCGGATGGTGTTGCCGATCACCAGCAGCAGGGCCAGCACCAGCAGCAGGGTCAGGCCGAAGATGAAACGCTCGCCCAGCTTGAGGATCGCCCCCAAGCGCTCCACCCAGACCAGGTCGAGTTGCGCCTGCTGGACGCCCGGCAACTCCGCCAGGCGGGTGCGCAGGGCCTCCAGCTTGGCGCGATCGATTTCCGCGGGGGTCACCAGGATCACCCCGGGCAGCGGATTGTCCGGCAGTTCCTTGAGGGCCTGGCCGAGGCCGGAGTCCTGTTGGAATTCCGCCAGGGCGCGTTCGCGATTGATCCACTCGGCCTCGGCGACGTCGAGCATGCCGGCGATTTCGTCGCGCAGGCGCTGGCCCTCGGTCTCGCCGGTCTCCATGTGCAGGTACAGGGAGATCTGCGCCGCGCGCTGCCAGGAACCGGCGAGCCGCTCGACATTGTTCAGCAGCAACGACAGGCCCATCGGCAACGACAGCGCGATGGCCATCACCAAGCAGGTGAAGAAGCTGCCGATCGGTTGCCGCGCCAGCCGGCGCAGGCTGTCCACCAGGCTCGCGCGGTGACTTTCCAGCCAGGCGTGGAACAGTTGCTGGAAGCCGGGGCCCTCGTCGCCTTTCTGCGGCGGCCCCTTGGGCGCGGCGCCGACGCGTTCCGCCGGTTGCGGCTGGGAGTTGCGCGTGGCGCTCATCAGTTGGCCTCCCCGTCGCCGATCAGGCGGCCACGTTGCAGGGTGAGCATGCGATGGCGCATGCGCGCGATCAGCGCCAGGTCGTGGCTGGCGATCAGCACCGTGGTGCCGAGCCGGTTGATGTCTTCGAACACGCCCATGATCTCCGCCGCCAGACGCGGGTCGAGGTTACCCGTGGGTTCGTCGGCCAGCAGCAACGCCGGCCGGTGCACCACCGCCCGGGCGATGCCGACCCGCTGCTGCTGGCCGGTGGACAGGTCCGCCGGCAGTTGCTCGGCCTTATCCGCCAGGCTGACCCGCTCCAGGGCGACACCGACCCGCTTGGCGATCTCCGGCTTGGACAGGCCGAGTATCTGCAACGGCAGCGCGACGTTGTTGAACACCGTGCGATCGAACAGCAACTGGTGGTTCTGGAACACCACGCCGATCTGCCGACGCAGGAAGGGAATCTGCGCGTTGGTGATCTGCGCCAGGTCCTGGCCGGCCAGCAGCAGCTTGCCGGTGGTGGGCCGCTCCATCGCCAGCAACAGGCGCAGCAGGGTGCTCTTGCCGGCGCCGGAATGCCCGGTGACGAAGAGGAACTCGCCGCGGCGCACGCGAAAACTCAGTTCGTGCAAACCCACATGGCCGTTGGCGTAACGCTTGCCGACCTGTTCGAAACGGATCATGAAGGGACTCGACCTCGGCTGTGCGCATGCCCGTCCGCGCAAGCGGCCGGGCGCAGCATCCTGGTGGGGGCGATGGGGGCTCTTTTCCGGCGCGAGGCCGCGCCGCCGGCGCGCGCAGCGGCCAAGGTCAGGCGTCCCGCTCGGCGAACAGGGCCCGGACGAAGGCCTCGGCCTCGAAGGTGCGCAGGTCGTCGATGCCTTCGCCGACGCCGATGTAGCGGATCGGCAGGCCGAACTGCTTGGCCAGGGCGAAAATCACCCCGCCCTTGGCGGTGCCGTCCAGCTTGGTCAGGGCGAGGCCGGTGAGGCTGACCGCCTGGTTGAACTGCCGGGCCTGATTGATCGCGTTCTGCCCGGTACCGGCGTCGAGCACCAGCAGCACCTCGTGGGGCGCGCTGTGGTCGAGCTTGCCGATCACCCGGCGGACCTTCTTCAGCTCTTCCATCAGGTTGTCTTTGGTGTGCAGGCGCCCGGCGGTGTCGGCGATCAACACGTCGGCGCCGCGGGCCTTGGCGGCCTGCACCGCGTCGAAGATCACCGAGGCGGAGTCGGCGCCGGTGTGCTGGGCGATCACCGGGATGGCGTTGCGTTCGCCCCACACCTGCAACTGCTCGACGGCGGCGGCGCGGAAGGTGTCGCCGGCGGCGAGCATGACCTTCTTGCCGTCCTGCTGCAGCTTCTTCGCCAGCTTGCCGATGGTGGTGGTCTTGCCGGCGCCGTTCACGCCGACCACCAGGATCACGTAGGGCGCGCGGCCGGCCTCGATGCGCAGCGGCTGTTCCACCGGGCGCAGCAGGGCGGCCAGCTCCTCTTGCAGCGCTTTGTACAGGGCGCCGCTGTCGTTGAGTTCCTTGCGCGCCACGCGGCGGGTCAGGCTCTGCACGATGACCCCGGTGGCCTCGACGCCGACGTCGGCGGTGAGCAGGCGGGTCTCGATCTCCTCGAGCAGGTCGTCGTCGATGGCCTTGCGCCCGAGGAACAGGCTGGCCATGCCCTCGCCCAGGCTGGCGCTGGTCTTCGACAAACCCTGCTTGAGGCGGGCGAAGAATCCGCCCCTGGCTTCTTCGCTGGGGGCCGGGCGGGGTTCGGCCGGGGCGACCGCGGTCGGCGCCTCGGGCTCCGCCGGGACAGGCGCGGGCTCGCCGCCGATCAGCCGAGCGAACAAGCCGCCACGGGCCGGCGGGGGCGTTTCCGCCGGCGCCGGACTGGCCGGCAGCTCGGGGTCGGCGGTGATCGCCGTGTGCGTGGCGGGCATCGCCGGCGGCGCCTCCACGGGCGGCGCGGCCAGCGGCGAGGACGCGCGCGCCTCGAGCGGCTCGGGCGCTAGCGGGGCCCGTTCCGCATCCGATTCGCGCGAGGCCGGCTCGACGGCCGGGGTCGGAAGCTCGGCATCCTCGGTGGGCGCGGCAACGGGCGCGAGGGACGGCTCAGCGGGGATCGCCTCGGCGGCCGGTATCGGCAGCTCGGCGTCTTCGGTGGGCGCGGGTTGGGACGGCGCGACGGGGGCAGAGGCCGCAGCGGGGCTCGGCGCGCCGGCCGGCGCCGGCAGCTCGGCGTCCTCGGTGGGGACGGGCTGCGCCAGCGGTGCGGCCTGGACCGGCTCGGACGCCTCGGCAGCGGGTTTTTCCGGTTCCGCGGCCGGCTCGGCGGGCGTGTCCTGGGGTTTGCGCCGCAACCAGCCGAACAGGGATTTCTTCTCGCCGGCCTCGGCCGGGGTTTTCTTGTCGTCGTTGGAACCAAACATGGGTGCTTTGCATCTCAAGGGGGCGCTCGCGCCGGGCCTTGCCCGGCCTGCATCGCCGCCCCGTAAAAGGATGGGGTATCCTAGCACCTCTTCGCCCGCAGGCGCCAAAAGCGCCCGGGCCGCTCAGAAGGTCCGAAATACCAATGAATGTCATCGCCCGCCGTACGGCCGGCCTGCTGCTCGGCATCCTCTGCGTGCCGGCACTGGCCGACGCCGCCGACTCGCAAGCCACACACGAATTCAGCCTCGACAACGGCCTCAAGGTGGTCGTCCGAGAAGACCACCGCGCCCCGGTGGTAGTTTCACAGCTCTGGTACAAAGTCGGCTCCAGCTACGAGACGCCCGGCCAGACCGGCCTGTCCCACGCGGTGGAGCACATGATGTTCAAGGGCAGCAGCAAGATGGGCCCCGGCGAGGCCTCGCGGGTGCTGCGCGACCTCGGCGCCGAGGAGAATGCCTTCACCAGCGACGACTACACCGCCTTCTACCAGGTGCTGGCCCGCGACCGCCTGCCGGTGGCCCTGGAGCTGGAGGCGGATCGCCTGGGAAGCCTCGCCCTGCCCGCCGACGAGTTCGAGCGGGAAATCGAAGTGATCAAGGAAGAACGCCGGCTGCGCACCGACGACAAGCCCGGCGCCCTGGCCTTCGAGCGCTTCAGCGCCATGGCCTACCCCGCCAGCGGCTACCACACGCCGACCATCGGCTGGATGGAAGACCTCAAGCGGATGAAGATCGAGGAACTGCGTACCTGGCACCAGGCCTGGTACGCGCCGAACAACGCCACCCTGGTGGTGGTCGGCGATGTCACCGAGGGCGAAGTGAAAGCCCTGGCGCAGCGGTACTTCGGCGCCATCCCGAGCCGCCCGGTGCCGCCGGCCAAGCGCCCGCTGGAGCTGGCCGAGCCCGGCGAGCGGCGCATCCAGCTGCACCTCAAGACCCAGTTGCCGAGCCTGATACTCGGCTTCAACGTCCCCAGCCTGGCCACCGCCGGCAAGCCCCACGAAGCCCAGGCCCTGCGCCTGATCGCCGCGCTGCTCGACGGCGGCTACAGCGCCCGCCTGTCTTCGCGCCTGGAGCGCGGCGAGGAGCTGGTCAGCGGCGCCTCGGCCAGCTACGACGCCTTCACCCGCGGCGACAGCCTGTTCATCCTCACCGCCACGCCGAACACCCAGAAGGGCAAGACCCTCGAGCAAGTGGAAGCCGGCCTCTGGGGCCAGCTGGACGAGCTGAAGAAGAACCCGCCGAGCCCCGCGGAACTGGAGCGCGTGCGCGCCCAGGTGATCGCCGGGCTGGTCTACGAGCGGGACTCCATCGCCAGCCAGGCCAACACCATCGGCCTGTTGGAGACGGTCGGCCTGTCCTGGAAGCTGATGGACGAAGAGCTCTCCGCCCTGGAAGCGGTGACCCCGGCCGACGTGCAGGCCGCCGCCGCCACCTATTTCACCCGCTCGCGCCTGAGCGTGGCCCAAGTTCTGCCCGAGGAAGCCCCCCATGACTGAGCGTAACGGCCTGCGTTCCGGCCTGCTCGGCCTGGCCCCGATCCTGTTCGGCGGCCTGTTCGCCGTCACCGCCCACACGGCCCTGGCCGCGGACCCCGCGCCGCGTCCGGCGCTGGAATCCCTCGCCGCCCTCGACGGCCAGGCGCCCAGCCGGCGCAAGCTGGACATCCAGAGCTGGCGTACCGCCGAAGGCGCCAAGGTGCTGTTCGTCGCCGCCTCCGAGCTGCCGATGTTCGACCTGCGCCTGACCTTCGCCGCCGGCAGCAGCCAGGACGGCGACGCGCCGGGGCTGGCCATGCTGACCAACGCCATGCTCAACGAAGGCGTCGCCGGCAAGGACGCCACCGCCATCGCCCAGGGCTTCGAAGGCCTGGGCGCGCAGTTCGGCAACGGCGCCTACCGCGACATGGCGGTCGCCTCCCTGCGCAGCCTGAGCGCGCCGGACACGCGCAAGGCGGCCCTCGACCTGTTCGCCGAGGTGGTCGGCCAGCCGAGCTTCCCCGAGGACTCCCTGGCGCGGATCAAGAACCAGGTGCTCGCCGGCTTCGAGTTCCAGAAGCAGAACCCCGGCAAGCTGGCCGCCAACGAACTGTTCAAGCGGCTCTACGGCGATCACCCCTACGCCCACCCGAGCGACGGCGACGAGCGCTCCCTGCCGGGCCTGAACGCCGAGCGCATGCGCGCCTTCCACGCCAAGGCCTACAGCGCCGGCAACACGGTGATCGCGCTGGTCGGCGACCTCAGCCGCGCGGAGGCCGAAGCCGTCGCCGCGCAGGTGTCCAAGGCCCTGCCGAAGGGACCGGCGCTGCCCAAGGTGGCCGCCCCGGTGGCGCCCAAGCCCGGCCCCAGCCACATCGAGTTCCCCTCCAGCCAGACCCACCTGATGCTCGCCGAGCTCGGCATCGAGCGTAACGACCCGGACTGGCCGGCGCTCTACCTGGGCAACCAGATCCTCGGCGGCGGCGGCTTCGGCACCCGGCTGATGGAGGAAGTGCGGGAGAAACGCGGGCTGACCTATGGCGTCTATTCGGCCTTCACCGGCATGCAGGCGCGCGGCCCCTTCATGATCAACCTGCAGACCCGCGCCGAGCTCAGCGAGAACACCCTCAAGCTGGTGCGCCAGATCCTCGCCGAGTACCTGGCCAAGGGACCGACCCAGAAAGAGCTGGACGACGCCAAGCGCGAGACCGCCGGCAGCTTCCCGCTGTCCACCGCGAGCAACGCCGACATCGTCGGGCAACTCGGCGCCATCGGCTTCTACGACCTGCCGCTGACCTACCTGGAGGACTTCATGGCCAAGGTGCAGAGCCTCGACGTCGAGCAGGTGAAGGCCGCGATGGCCAAGCACCTCGACCCCGACGCCCTGGTGATCGTCAGCGCCGGGCCGAGCGTGGCGCAGCAGGAATTGCCGTCGCCCACCGCCACGCCGCGCCAGCAGCCGCTGTCGGTGCCGGAGCACTGATGCGCGGCCAGAGCGTGAAACCGGCCCGCGGTTCCTCCGCCAGACCCCATGGCGGCCAGGGCTCGCTGCGCATCATCGGCGGCGAATGGCGCAGCCGGCGTTTCGCCTTCCCCAACGGGCCGGGCCTGCGCCCGACCCCGGACCGGGTCCGCGAGACCCTGTTCAACTGGCTGGCGCCGCACCTGGAGGGCGCCCGCGTGCTGGACGCCTACACCGGCAGCGGCGCGTTATTCCTCGAGGCGCTGTCCCGCGGCGCCGCCCAGGCCCTGGCCCTGGACACCAACGGCGAGGCCCTGGCAGCCTTGCGCAGCCACCTCGACACCCTCGGCTGCAACCGCGGCCAGGTGGTCCAGGGCGACGTGCTGCGCTACCTGGAAAACCAGCCCGCGCAGCCCTTCGACCTGGTGTTCCTCGACCCGCCCTTCCACCAGAACCTGCTGCTGGCCAGTTGCGAGCGCCTGGAAGCGCGCGGCTGGCTGGCCGAGCACGCCTGGATCTACAGCGAAAGCGAAACCCCGCCCTCCGGCCTGGGCCTGCCGGGCAACTGGCGCCTGCACCGCGAGAAGAAGGCCGGCCACGTGCATTACGCACTCTGGCAGCGCGGCTGACCCCCGGCGCGCCGGCGGTGCTGCCCGGCACCGCGCCGGCGCGTTAGCATGGCCGACCGTGCCGCGCTGAACTCGCCATGACCGCACCCGACGCCCCCTTCCGCCCCGCCTGGTGGCTACCCGGCCCGCACTTGCAGACCCTCTGGTCGCCGTTCTGCCGGCGCCCGCCGGCCCTGCAACGGCGGCGCGAGCGGCTGTGGCTGGCGGACGGCGACTTCCTCGACCTGGACTGGCACGGCCCCCACGACGCCGAGGCCCCCCTGGTGCTGGCGTTGCACGGGCTGACCGGCTCCTCGTCCTCGCTGTACGTCCTCGGCCTCCAGCAGCGCCTGGCGGCCCGGGGCTGGGCCAGCGTGGCGCTCAACTGGCGCGGCTGTTCCGGCGAACCCAACCGGCTGCCGCGGGCCTACCACTCCGGCGCCAGCGACGACCTCGCCGAGACCGTCGCGCACCTGCAGGCGCAGCGGCCGTTGGCGCCGCTGTACGCGGTGGGGTATTCGCTGGGCGGCAACGTGTTGCTCAAGTACCTGGGCGAGCACGGCGGCGAATGCCCGCTGCGGGCGGCGGTGGCGGTGTCGGTGCCGTTCCGCCTGGACCACTGCGCCGATCGCATCGGCCTGGGCTTCTCGCGGCTCTACCAGGCGCATTTCATGCGCGAGATGCTCGCCTACGTGAAGGACAAGCAGCGCCTGTTCGTCCGCCAGGGCCAGGTCGAGCACCTGTCGGCCCTGGAGCGCCTGGGCTCCCTGGAGGGCCTGCGCACCTTCTGGGATTTCGACGGCCGCTTCACCGCGCCGCTGCACGGCTACCGCGACGCCGAGGATTACTACCGGCGCGCCTCCAGCCGCTACTACCTGGGCGCGATCCGCACGCCGACCCTGCTGATCCAGGCGGCCGACGACCCCTTCGTGTTCCGCCACAGCCTGCCGGAGCCGGCCGAGCTGTCCGCCTGCACCCGGTTCGAGCTGTGGCCCCATGGCGGTCACGTCGGCTTCGTCGAGGGGTCGCCCGGGGCGCCGGGGTATTACCTGGAACGGCGGATTCCCGCCTGGCTGGCCGCCGCGGCGGATTGAAGGGCACGGCGCGAGGCCGCGCCGAGCGGGAAGCGGTTCGACGCGGGATTACCTAGCGTGAAGGCCCGACCGGGCGGGAACCCGAGCGGACAGACAGGGCAGCGGGCGTCGAGCGGCCCGGCTCAGTCGGCGTCGTCCGCTTCGCCCGGCTCGACCGGGCGCGCCTGCTGCACGCGCTCGGAGAGCGGCGTCTCGTCGGGGTTTTCCTGCCGGGCCACCTTGGAGAAGGCGAAGATCACCTCGCGGACGATCTTGCGCTGACTCGCCGGCAGGCAGAGGAAGGCGTCGATGGTTTCCCGCTCGAGGTAGTTGAGGTCTTTCCAGCGCTGTTCGTATTCGTTGATGCGGTTATCGACGTCGGTGCCGAAGCGCAGGTACTGCGGCGGCACCTTCAGCCATTCGGCGAGCACCAGCACCTTGTCCTCCGAGGGATAGGTCTCGCCGCGCAACCAGCGGCGCACCCCGTGCAGGGTGACCGTGCGGCCCCAGCTACGCAGGTTGAACTCACGCTCCAGCACGGCCGGGCGGGGTTCGTAGCCGGCACGGCGCATGGCGTCCTGCAGGCGTTCGGCGAATTTCATCTTGGCGTTATTCATCGGGCGGGCACTGGGGTAAAAGCGCGAACGTTACGGGAAATTGCAAACCAATTACGTAATCGTATGGATTAATCGGTTAAGTTTTGGATAGACTTTCGGTCACGAATCCGCCGGTGCGTGATCCATGTCCAAAAGTCTGCTGGAGCAACTCCCCGAGATCGTCGCCCGAGGGCGACAACAGGCCGAACGCATCCTCGAAAGTCTGGAGGGTCGCCATCGGGTGGCCTTGCAGACCCGCGAGTGGGTGCTGCCGGCCCGCGACGCGGCGATGCCCGACTGGGTCGACGGGCTGCGTCCCCAGGCGCCGGACGCCGACGCCTGGAGCAACCGCCTGATCTACGGCGACAACCTGCTGGCGATGGCCGCGCTGCTGGCCGGCGACGAGCACACCGCGAGCCTGCGCAACCGCATCGACCTGATCTACATCGACCCGCCGTTCGACTCCAAGGCCGACTACCGCACCAAGGTGGTCCTCCCCGGCGTCGAGCTGGAACAGCGGCCGACGGTGATCGAGCAGTTCGCCTACTCCGACACCTGGTCCGAGGGCACCGCCTCCTACCTGGCGATGATCACCCCGCGCTTGCTGCTGATGCGCGAGCTGCTGGCCGCCAACGGCTCGATCTACGTGCACCTGGACTGGCACGTCGGGCACTACGTCAAGCTGGTGATGGACGAGGTGTTCGGCAAGGAGAACTTCGTCAACGAGCTGATCTGGCAGGGCGCGGTGGGCGACACCTCGGCGAAGAACAAGAAATTCATCAAGTCCCACGACACCCTGTTCTTCTACCGCAAGGGCGGCGTGGAGCCGGTGTGGAACGACGTCTTCCAGGCCTTCAGCGGCGCCAGCGACAAGCTCTACAACCGCCAGGACGCCGGCGGCCGCTACCGCCTGGCGCCGGTGGACAACCCCGGCGGCGGCGGGTACGTCTACGACCTCGGCCTGGGCGAGAAGCTGCCGCGCAACGGCTACCGCATGCCCCTGGCCACCGCCCTCGACTGGTTGCAGAAGGGCCTGCTGCTGGTGGAGCCGGGCAAGGTCCCCGGCAAGAAGCTCTACAAGAACCCCGAGGGCGTGCGCTGCCGCGACGTCTGGACCGACGTGCGCTCGCTGCAGAGCAACGAGAGCATCGGCTACGCCACGCAGAAACCCAGCGGTCTGCTGGAACGGGTGATCGCCGCCTCGACCCGCGAGGACCAGTTGATCGCCGACTTCTTCGGCGGCTCCGGGACCACCGCCGCGGTGGCCGAGCGCCTCGGCCGGCGCTGGATCACCAGCGACCTCGGCAAGCCGGCCTGCATGATCATGCGCAAGCGCCTGATCGACCAGGGCGCGCGGCCGTTCCTCTACCAGGCCATCGGCGACTACCAACTGGAGGCGGCGAAGAGCACCCTGGGCCGCAGCTTCCGCATCGGCGACCTCTCCGGCATCGTCCTCTCGCTGTTCGGCGCGCGCCCGCTGCCGGCGGAGGACAACCCGCTGCGCAACCTCGGCGCCCTCGACGAGGGCCGCCGCACCCTGGTGCTGGTGGACTCGCCGAACAAGCTCACCGGCGGCGCCACCCTGCGCCGCGCGGTGGCCCTGCGCGACAGCCTGCTCGGCGGCTGGGACAAGGTGGTGGTGCTCGGCTGGAACTTCGACCCGGCCATCGGCCAGAGCATCGATGCCCTCGCCGACCCGCGCCTGGAGGTGCTGGTGATCCCGCCGGACCTGCTCGACCGGCTCAAGCGCGGCGGCCTGGAGCGCCTGCGCCTGCAGGTGCGCTTCTCCAGCCTGCAATACCTCAGCCTGCACCCGGTGGAGCGCCGTCCGCACGGCGACCGGGAACACCTGCGGGTGCGCCTGGCCAACTACGTGCTGCTGTCGCCGGAGGCGATCAACCTCGACGAAGCCAACCGCGCCAAGCTGCACCGGGTGATGAACGCCGAGCCGCTGGCGCTGATCGAGTACTGGGCAGTGGACCCGGACTACGACGGCGAGGTGTTCCGCTCGGTCTGGCAGGACTATCGCGGCAACGCCGCCCGTGGCGATGCCGACCCGCTGCGGGTGACCGCCGAGGCCTGCTTCGCGGTGCCCTACCGGGCCGGGCCGCGACGCCTCTGCGTGCGGGCGGTGGACGTGTTCGGCTTCGAGGCGGAAGTCAGCCTGGACGTCGCGGAGGTCGCCCCATGAGCGCCGCCCTCCAGCCGCTGCGCCTCGCCGGCGCCCTCGAACGCCTCGCCGCGCGGCTCTGCGCCGGGCTGGACGAGGAGCGCGCGGAGATCCTCCAGCGCCTCACCCCGACCAGCGCCGGGCTGCTGCGCTGGTGGTTCGGTGCCGAGGCCTGCGCCGCGCGGCCGGTGAACTTCCACGCCGGCCAGCGCGAGGCGATCCTGCACACGCTGATCGCCCACGAGGTGCTCGGCGCCGCCGACCTCGCCGACCTCCACGCGCGCCTCGGCCTGCTGGAAGACGCCGACCCGACGCTGCGCGCCGAACTCGCCCGGCCGCGCCACGCCCATCCCAAGTACTGCCTGAAGATGGCCACCGGCACCGGCAAGACCTGGGTGCTCCAGGCGCTGCTGGTCTGGCAGTGGGCCAACCACCGCGCGGCCCTGGCCGAGGGCCGCGAGGACCCGCGCTTCGGCCGGCGCTTCCTGGTGGTGGCGCCGGGGCTGGTGGTCTACGAACGCCTGCTCGACGCCTTCCTCGGCAAGCGCCGCGCCGACGGCGGGCGCGACGCCGACAGCGCCGACCTGAACCGCCACGCCGAGCTGTTCGTCCCGCCCGAGCTGCGCGAGCCGCTGCGCCAGTTCGTCCTCGGCAACCTCTGCGAGAAGCACGAGATCGGCCGCAAGTGCACCGGCAACGGCCTGCTGGCGCTGACCAACTGGCACCTGCTGGCCGACGCCGGCGGCGACCCCGAGGCCGCCGACGACGAGGCCTCGCCCCTGGCCGCCGAATACCGCGGCGCCTACCGAGTGCTGCCGCTGAGCCCCGGGCGCAGCGCCGGCAACGACCTGGACCGCCTCGACCGGCGCCACGCCCGCGGCGATCCGCTGCTCGCCCTGGCCGCGCTGCCGGACCTACTGGTGTTCAACGACGAGGCGCACCACGTGCACGGGGTGGGCGAGGACGACAGCGAGGTGGAATGGCAGAAGAGCCTGCTGCGCCTGGCCGCCGGCAAGGGCCGGCGCTTCGTCCAGGTGGACTTCTCCGCCACCCCGTACAACGACCTCGGCGGCGGCCGCAAGGCTTATTTCCCGCACATCCTGGTGGACTTCGACCTCAAGCGCGCGCTGCGCGCCGGGCTGGTGAAGTCGCTGGTGCTCGACCGCCGCAAGGAGATCGCCGCGCTGCCCCTGGACTACCTCGCCGAGCGCGACGCGGACGGCCGCCTGCGCCTGTCCGAGGGCCAGCGGCTGATGATCCGCGCCGGGCTGAACAAGCGCGCGCGGCTGGAGCGGGATTTCGCCGCCCTCGACCCGCAGCGCCCGCCGAAGCTGCTGATCGTCTGCGAGGACACCGCCGTCTCCGCGCGGGTGGCGGAGTTCCTCGCCGAGGAAGGGCTGGCGGCGGACGACGTGCTGCGGGTCGACTCCGGGCGCCGCGCCGAACTCGGCGAGCGCGAGTGGGCGCCGCTGCGCCAGCGCCTCTCCGACCTCGACCGGCAAGCGCGGCCACGGGTGATCGTCAGCGTGCTGATGCTCCGCGAGGGCTTCGACGTCAGCACCATCTGCGTGATCGTGCCGCTGCGCGCCAGCCGCGCCTCGATCCTCGTCGAACAGACCGTGGGCCGCGGCCTGCGCCTGATGTGGCGCGGCGAGGCCTACGCCGAGCTGCGCCGGGAGAACCGCGAGCGCATCGACCGCGGCGAGGAGCCGGCGAGCCTGATCGACATCCTCTCGATCATCGAGCACCCGGCCTTCGAGCGCTTCTACGACGACCTGCGCGCCGACGGCCTGCTCGGCCACAGCGGCGACGCGGAGATCCCCGGCACCGGCGACCTGGCCACGGTGGGGCTGCGCGCCGACTTCGCGCGCTTCGACTTCCTCGTGCCGACCCTGCTGGAGGAGGCCGAGGAGCACACCGATTACGCCGACCTCGACGACGCCGCGCTGCCGCCGTTCACCGCCCTCGACCGGCGCGCCCTGGCCGCGCTGCTCGGCCAGGGCGACACCTTCACCTCCCTCGACCTGCAGAGCAGCACCCTGTTCGGCGACTACCGGGTGGACGGCGCGGTGATGCGGGTCGGCGGCTACAACGAGCTGCTGTCGCGGCTGACCCGGCGCATCGCCCAGGCCCTGAGCCAGCCGCTGCCCGCCAGCGGCCGGGTGGCGCCGCGCCAACCGCATCCCTACTTGCAGACCCGCACCGCCTGGCTGGCCGCGCGCCTCGACCGCTACATCCGCGAGCGGCTGTTCGACGGGCCCTTCGATCCCTTCGTCGACGAAGGCTGGCGACTGCTGCTGGTGCGCCCGGTGAGCGAGCACCTGGTGCGGGTGTTCGCCCTGGCCCTGGTGCGCGCCGAACGCCGCGCGCCGACGCAGGCCGCGCGGGTGTGCCTGAGCCGCCTGTCGGAGGTGCCGCAGCTGACCCTGCGCACCGGCCTCGCCCTCGGCGTGCGCAAGTGCATCTACACCCACCTGCCGCTGCCTTCGCACCACGGTGGCCTGGAGCGCGCCTTCATCGAATGGGCCGACGCCGACGCCGGCATCCGCGCGTTCTGCCGCATCAGCGAGCAGCGCCACGGCCTCCTGCACCTGCACTACCTGCGCGAGGACGGCCGCCAGGCACGCTACTCGCCGGACTTCCTGGTGCGCGGCGAACGCGCGATCTACCTGGTGGAAACCAAGGCCGAGGCACAGCTGCGGCACCCCGACGTACGCCGCAAGGCCGCCGCGGCGGCGGCCTGGTGCGCGCGCCTCGACACCTGGCCGGATGCCCGGCCGGACGGCCTGCCCTGGCGCTATGCGCTGGTCGGCGAGGCGCTGTTCCAGGAATGGCGCGCCCGCGGTGCGCGCCTGGAAGACCTGCTCGCCCTCGCCTGCCTGAATCGACCGGCGGTAGCCGGCGACCAGGGCCGGCTACCGCTGGAGGGCGACGCGGGCATGTCATAGGCGCCGGCCATGGGGGGCCGGACGCCGCTCGATCAACACAGGCAATTCATAGGGAATGAGCGATGAAGGAAAACCATCCGAACAAGGTTGTCGACCTGAAGGCGCGACTCGCCAAGCAGAAGGCCAGCGCCAACGAGCAGTTGTACTACAAGCCGCCCCTCGACCCGGACGGGGTCCGGGAGATGGGCGACAAGGAAAAGGTCTGGTGGCGCAACACCCTGTTCTTCGCCGAGCGGCTGGTGCACAACCCGGCGTATGGCGCGGCCCGCTACGACCTGGCGCGCCTGGAGAACGGCCAACGCCTGCTGCATTTCGTCTGCGAGCTCTACGAGGCCTTCTACCCCCTCGACGACAGCCTGATGATCGACTTCAGCCAATCGGCGCTGCTGGTGCGCTGGGACGGCGACAACGACCCGGGCTATCCGCTGGTGCCGCCCCCGCCGGTGCTCCGCGAGGAGTGACGGCGGGCTCCGGGCGGCGGCGTCGCCCGGAGCCGCGGTTCAGACGGACAGGGTCGGCGACTCGGCGATTACCTGGTCCAGCGGCACGTGCAGCCGGCGGTACAGCGCGTCGATCGCCGCGCGGGCGCCCTCGGCGATGTATCCGTCCTCCAGGGCCAGTACCTGGTAGATGCCGCGGCGCAGCAGTTCCTCGCTGAGGTCGCCGGGGTCGCCACGGGTGGTGCAGAGAAAGCGCACCCAGGAGGTCATCAGGATCCAGCCGTTCAGCGCCAGGGCCTCGATCTGCACCGGGGTCATGCGCAGGATGCCGGCCTCGACGAAGCCCAGGTAGATGTCCTGGGCCCGGTTGAGGCAGCGCCGGGCGAACCAGCGGTAGCGCCAGGCCAGTTCCGGGTCGGCTTCCAGCAGGTGCTCCAGGTCGCGGTGGAGAAAGCGGTAGTGCCACATCGAGGCCAGCAGCGACTCCAGGTAGAAGGTCTTGTCGTCCACCGTCATGGCCCGGCCCGGTGGCCGTTGCAGCACGCTGTCGACCTTGTCCTCGTACTGCAGGAACAGCTCGGCGATGATCATTTGCTTGTTGCGGAAGTGGTAATACAGGTTGCCGGGCGACATGCCCAGGTGGGCGGAGATGTGATTGGTGGTCACGTTGCGTTCGCCCTGGGCGTTGAACAGCTCCAGGCTCGCCTGGACGATGCGGTCGCGGGTTTTCGTTGCTGCCATCTGTACTCGTTCTCGTGACGGTGGGGCGCGGGGATGGGCGAGCGGCAAAGGTACACGTAAACATCGACCGATACCGGAACCCCATCGACACTTCCGGAATGTCCCGGAGCAGGCGCCGAACGGCGTTGAGCCTAGTCCCAAGTGCGACGATTGACAGGTTAGAGCAATTACTCTAAAAACTCCGCATCCCCCTGTCGTCGGGACGGCCGGCGCCTTCGCGCCCGACCGCCGAGGAGTTGCCCGCC
>NZ_JANZKU010000079.1 GCF_025642785.1 Pseudomonas sp. RIT-PI-AD | reverse complement strand
CCCCGGTGTGTAGTTCAGGGTGCCATCGGGATTGATGGTCACGCTGCCGTTGGCGGCGTTGGCCCCTGTGACGGTCAGGGGATCGCCGTCGGCGTCGCTGTCGTTACCCAGTACGTTGACGGTGACCGGCGTGCCTGCGGTGGTGGTGGCGCTGTCGGCCACCGCGACCGGTGCGGTGTTGGTTGGAACTGCCGCGTCCACGGTAATGGTCACGGTGCTGCTGGCGGTGCCGCCTTTACCGTCGGCGATGCTGTAGGTGACGGTGTCCACGCCGGTGAAGCCGCT
>NZ_JANZKU010000078.1 GCF_025642785.1 Pseudomonas sp. RIT-PI-AD | reverse complement strand
GACGTTGCCCCCTGGGCATATGCCTGGGTTGATGGGCAATGGCGCGAGATCGGCAATGCCTCCTATGCCGATGGCGTGGCCACGGCGCCGGCGGTGCCTGATGCGCTGCTCTACCGCGTTCACTGGATGCCCACCTATTGGGTCAAGGCCAACCTGTCTCGCAGCACGGCGGCGGAGGTGGGGGCGCGGCGGTCCTGGACCATCACCTGCAGGGAGATTTGAATGCTCAACGGCCACCCATTGAACGGCGCGCCCCTCAACGGAACATCCGGGGCCGGCGCGGGCGCCGCGGTTCCCCCGGTGGAGGTCACACGCCCACC
>NZ_JANZKU010000077.1 GCF_025642785.1 Pseudomonas sp. RIT-PI-AD | reverse complement strand
GACCCGCTCCAGCCATGGCGGCGGCTACGACAACGCCAACGCCCTGCGCTTCGAGGACAAGCGCGGCGAAGAACAGGTGTGGATCCACGCCGAGAAGAACCAGGACATCGAGGTCGAGCACGACGAGACCCACTGGGTGGGCAACGACCGCAGCAAGACCATCGACCGCGACGAGACCACCCAGGTCAAGCGTGACCGCACCGAGACCGTAGACCGCCACGAAACCATCACGGTGCACGGCAACCGCACCGAGGAAGTGGACGGCAACGAGAAGATCAGCATCCACAAGAACCGCACGGAAGAGGTGGACGGCAACGAAAAGGTGACGGTGCACAAGAACCGCACCAAGACCGTCGACCGCAACGAAAGCGACGACATCGGCAAGAACTGG
>NZ_JANZKU010000076.1 GCF_025642785.1 Pseudomonas sp. RIT-PI-AD | reverse complement strand
TGATTGCATTCTCTTGACCTGGTGGATCCTCGAGGACGGAAAAACGATTGCAATTCGCCTGCAGAATCCGCGCGGCCGGCGCCGGCCGTCACGGTGGCCACGTCCACCAGCTGCAGCAGCTCGTACAGCGCCAGGTTGTTTGTGTGTTTTGACGTACAGGCCCGGCCGGTCGCCTCGTCGCCGGCCCGGCCGGCGACGTGCTCCAGGTGCATCGGGCGCTGCTAATCGGTCAGGAACGCCACCAGCGCCCCGCCAAGGGCCCTTCCTGAGCGAAGAGCGGTCAAGCTGAATGGCGGGGGCCCCGCCGCGTAGCGGTGGGTTCCGCGCCCCGTAGGGGCCGCCGCAGGCGCATTCTGCTTGACGGCGCGTAGCGACCCCATAGCCTCAGCAAGGGAGGTAGGGGG
>NZ_JANZKU010000075.1 GCF_025642785.1 Pseudomonas sp. RIT-PI-AD | reverse complement strand
GCGGCGACGCTGGTTTCCTCGATGCGGTTCTGGAGCCGGTCGCTCGCGGTGATTCGCATTTCCCGGGTGCGCGGGTCCCAGCTGGGGATGGTCACGACCCCGGTAAAGCGTCGTTCCTGGGTGAGGACGTCGCCGTCCTGGCTCTGGTAATCCACCGTGACGACGGCACCCTGCAGGTTCGCCGGCACGGCCTCGCCCTGCTGGTACGCCAGGGAGAACTCCGCCTCGGCAGCGCCGCCCTCGGGGCGATTGATGCGGATGTCGGCGCACACCCGGCCGCTCACATCCACAGCCCATCACCACGAACGCCCGCCAGATAAACGAAAACCCCGCCGGGGCGGGGTCTTGGACGTAGCCCGGCGGCATCACCGGGTCGACAGGGATCGGCGCGGGCGGGCCCGGCCTA
>NZ_JANZKU010000074.1 GCF_025642785.1 Pseudomonas sp. RIT-PI-AD | reverse complement strand
CCGGCGACGCTGGTTTCCTCGATGCGGTTCTGGAGCCGGTCGCTCGCGGTGATCCGCATTTCCCGGGTTCGCGGGTCCCAGCTGGGGATGGTCACGACCCCGGTAAAGCGTCGTTCCTGAGTGAGGTCGCCGCCGTCCTGGCTCTGGTAATCCACCGTGACGACGGCACCCTGCAGGTTCGCCGGCACGGCCTCGCCCTGCTGGTACGCCAGAGAGAACTCCGCCTCGGCAGCGCCGCCCTCGGGGCGATTGATGCGGATGTCGGCGCACACCCGGCCGCTCACATCCACACCGCCCATCACCACGAACGCCCGCCAGATAAAAGAAAACCCCGCCGGGGCGGGGTCTTGGACGTAGCCCGGCGGCATCACCGGGTCGACAGGGATCGGCGCGGGCGGGCCCGGCCTG
>NZ_JANZKU010000073.1 GCF_025642785.1 Pseudomonas sp. RIT-PI-AD | reverse complement strand
CAAGCGCGGCCATGCGGCGGGTCGCGCGCGGGGCATGGCGCCGGGGCGTCTGTTCACCCTGGAAAACCACCCGGTGGGCAGCCAGAACCGCGAGTACCTGATCGTCGCCACCGACTACCAGTTCAGCGACAACGACTACGAGTCCAACTCCAGCTCCGACAGCCACGTGCTGCGCATCAAGCTGGAAACCCACCCGTCCGACCTGCCGTTCCGGCCCGAGCGGGTCACCCCCAAACCGCAGACCATGGGGCCGGACACCGCGGTGGTCACCGGTCCCAAGGGACAGGAGATCTACACCGACGAATTCGGCCGGGTGAAGGTGTCCTTCCCGTGGAACCGCTACTGCAGCAAGGACGAGAACAGCTCCTGCTGGATTAGGGTTTCCCACCCCTGGGCGGGCTCGGGCTTCGGCGGCGTGCACATCCCGCGGATCGGCCAGGAAGTGC
>NZ_JANZKU010000072.1 GCF_025642785.1 Pseudomonas sp. RIT-PI-AD | reverse complement strand
ACACTTCCTGGCCGATCCGCGGGATGTGCACGCCGCCGAAGCCCGAACCCGCCCACGGGTGGGAAACCCGGATCCAGCAGGAGCTGTTCTCGTCCTTGCTGCAGTAGCGGTTCCACGGGAAGGACACCTTCACCCGGCCGAATTCGTCGGTGTAGATCTCCTGCCCCTTGGGACCGGTGACCACCGCGGTGTCCGGCCCCATGGTCTGCGGCTTGGGGGTGATCCGCTCGGGCCGGAACGGCAGGTCGGACGGGTGGGTTTCCAGCTTGATGCGCAGCACGTGGCTGTCGGAGCTGGAGTTGGACTCGTAGTCATTGTCGCTGAACTGATAGTCGGTGGCGACGATCAGGTACTCGCGGTTCTGGCTGCCCACCGGGTGATTTTCCAGGGTGAACAGCCGCCCCGGCGCCATACCCCGCGCACGCCCCGCCGCATGGCCGCGCTTA
>NZ_JANZKU010000071.1 GCF_025642785.1 Pseudomonas sp. RIT-PI-AD | reverse complement strand
GCGTCGGTCGCACTGAGGTTGCCGGTGACGCTGGGCTGGGTCTGCTCCACGACCGAGCCGCTACCGCTGCCGATTACCGGGGGAATATCCGCATTCACGGTAATGGTCACGGTGCTGCTGGCCGTGCCGCCCTTGCCATCGGCGATGCTGTAGGTGACGGTGTCCACGCCGGTGAAGCCGCTACCGGGCGTATAGCTCAGGGTGCCATCGGCGTTGACGGTCACGTTGCCATTGGTGGCGTTGGCGCCGGTGACGGTCAGGGGATCGCCGTCGGCATCGCTGTCGTTGCCCAGTACGTTGACGGTGACCGGCGTGCCTTCGGTGGTGCTGGCACTGTCGGCCACCGCGACCGGCGCAGTGTTGGTCGGCACGACGGCATCGACCGTGATGGTGACCGTGCTGCTGGCAGTGCCGCCCTTACCGTCGGCGATGCTGTAGGTGACGGTGTCCACGCCGGTGAAGCCGCT
>NZ_JANZKU010000070.1 GCF_025642785.1 Pseudomonas sp. RIT-PI-AD | reverse complement strand
CATCGATGCGCTGACGCCGACGGCGTTCTGGTCGGCCGACGTGTTCGAGCCGCTGGATGGCCGCAGCCGGTGGGACTATTTGACCGAGCGCATGCGGTCGGTGGCGGGCTCCCTGGATATCAGCCCGACCGGCCAGTTTCGCCTGACCAGTTGGCTCGCCTCGCCGCCGGTTCGGACCTACCAGCCCGGGAGCACGATTTTCGAGAGCGTGAGCGTAGATCCGGCCAATCTGGACGGGATGACGACGCGCTTCGAAATAGAGGCTGATTACCGGTTCGCGCGGCTGTGGCAGAAAAACCAGTTGTTCGGCTGGCAGAACCCGCTGACCGAGGGGTATTCCGGCGAGCAAGGGTTCTGCATGTGGTACCACATGGGCAGCGAAACGCCGGATGTTAGCGAGGTGGAGTCCGCCGTCGAGGGCACCGGCCAGACCATCATCCAGGCCAGCTATGAGCGCGTGCCGCCGACCGGGATCTACTGCAACCCACCGGTCTCATGGATCAACAACTATCCCGACCTGGTGCTGTCGTTCAAC
>NZ_JANZKU010000007.1 GCF_025642785.1 Pseudomonas sp. RIT-PI-AD | reverse complement strand
CGCGCTGGAATTCCAGGCCGTGCCGAAACGCCTGGGCGTGATCGGTGCCGGCGTGATCGGCCTCGAGCTGGGCTCCGTATGGGCCCGCCTGGGTGCCGAAGTGACCGTGCTCGAAGCGCTGGAGAAATTCCTCCCCGCGGCCGACGAGCAGATCGCCAAGGAAGCCTTGAAGATCCTCACCAAGCAGGGCCTGAAAATCCGCCTGGGCGCGCGCGTCACCGGCTCCGAAGTGCAGGGCGACCAAGTCACCGTCAACTTCACCGACGCCAACGGCGAGCAGAAGGAAACCTTCGACAAGCTGATCGTGGCCGTCGGCCGCCGTCCGGTTACTACCGACCTGCTGGCGTCCGACAGCGGCGTGAACCTCGACGAGCGTGGCTACATCTTCGTCGATGACCATTGCGAGACCAGCGTGCCGGGCGTCTACGCCATCGGTGACGTGGTACGTGGCCTGATGCTGGCGCACAAGGCGTCGGAAGAGGGCGTTGTGGTGGCCGAGCGGATCGCCGGGCACAAGGCGCAAATGAACTACGACCTGATCCCCGCAGTGATCTACACCCACCCGGAAGTGGCCTGGGTCGGCAAGACCGAGCAGGCGCTGAAGGCCGAGGGCGTCGAAGTCAACGTCGGCACCTTCCCGTTCGCCGCCAGCGGCCGCGCCATGGCCGCCAACGACACCGCCGGCCTGGTCAAGGTCATCGCCGATGCGAAGACCGACCGCGTGCTGGGCGTCCATGTGATCGGCCCGAGCGCGGCCGAACTGGTCCAGCAGGGCGCCATCGCCATGGAGTTCGGCACCAGCGCCGAAGACCTCGGCATGATGGTCTTCTCGCACCCGACGCTTTCCGAAGCCTTGCACGAGGCGGCATTGGCGGTGAATGGCCAGGCCATCCACATCGCCAATCGCAAGAAACGCTAACGCATAAAAAGAACCACGACGGGCCGCCCGTCGTGAGCCGAAGGGCTCACCGCGGAACGCCCGTCGGACTGTTACATGAAGGACAGTCACAGGTGGCGCGGCATCCATGCAGCGTCGAAATGCGCAATACCTAACGAAGACGGTAGATAAGCATGAATCTCCACGAGTATCAGGGTAAGCAGCTGTTCGCTGAATACGGCCTGCCCGTATCCAAGGGCTATGCCGTAGACACCCCGGAAGAAGCCGCAGAAGCCTGCGACAAGATCGGCGGCAACGAGTGGGTCGTCAAGGCTCAGGTGCACGCCGGTGGCCGCGGTAAAGCGGGCGGCGTGAAGCTGGTCAAGAGCAAGGAAGACGCCAAAGCCTTCGCTCAGAACTGGTTGGGCAAGCGTCTGGTGACCTATCAGACAGACGCCAGCGGTCAGCCGGTCAGCAAGATCCTGGTGGAATCCTGCACCGACATCGATAAAGAGCTGTATCTGGGCGCTGTGGTCGATCGCTCCAGCCGCCGCATCGTGTTCATGGCCTCCACCGAAGGTGGCGTGGACATCGAGAAAGTCGCTCACGATTCTCCCGAGAAGATCCTCAAGGCCACTGTCGACCCGCTGGTCGGCGCGCAGCCTTACCAGGGCCGCGACCTGGCGTTCCAGCTGGGCCTGAAAGGCGACCAGATCAAGCAGTTCACCCATATCTTCGTCGGCTTGGCCAAGCTGTTCCAGGACTACGACCTGGCCCTGCTGGAAGTGAACCCGCTGGTGATCAAGAAGGACGGCGACCTGCACTGCCTGGATGCCAAGATCAACATCGACAGCAACGCTATGTACCGTCAGCCCAAGCTGCGCGCCATGCACGACCCGTCCCAGGACGACGCCCGTGAAGCCCACGCGCAGAAGTGGGAACTGAACTACGTCGCGCTGGAAGGCAACATCGGCTGCATGGTCAACGGCGCCGGCCTGGCCATGGGCACCATGGACATCGTCAACCTGCACGGCGGCAAGCCGGCCAACTTCCTCGACGTGGGCGGTGGCGCGACCAAGGAACGCGTGACCGAAGCGTTCAAGATCATCCTGTCCGACAGCAACGTGAAAGCTGTTCTGGTGAACATCTTCGGCGGCATCGTGCGTTGCGACATGATCGCCGAAGGCATCATCGGCGCAGTGAAGGAAGTCGGCGTGAAGGTTCCGGTCGTGGTCCGTCTGGAAGGCAACAATGCCGAGCTGGGTGCCAAGGTCCTGGCCGAAAGCGGTCTGAACATCATCGCGGCAACCAGCCTTACCGACGCTGCCCAGCAGGTCGTCAAGGCCGCGGAGGGTAAGTAATGAGCGTCCTGATCAATAAAGACACCAAAGTCATCTGCCAGGGTTTCACCGGCTCGCAGGGTACCTTCCACAGCGAACAGGCGATCGCCTACGGCACCCAGATGGTCGGTGGCGTGACGCCCGGCAAGGGCGGCACCACCCACCTCGGCCTGCCGGTGTTCAACACCGTCAAGGAAGCCGTCGACGCGACCGGCGCCGATGCCTCGGTCATCTACGTCCCGGCCCCGTTCTGCAAGGATTCCATCCTCGAAGCGGCATTCGGCGGCATCAAGCTGATCGTCTGCATCACCGAAGGCATCCCGACCATCGACATGCTGGAAGCCAAGGTAAAGTGCGACGAGCTGGGCGTGCGCCTGATCGGGCCGAACTGCCCGGGCGTGATCACTCCCGGCGAGTGCAAGATCGGCATCATGCCGGGTCACATCCACCTGCCGGGCAAGGTCGGTATCGTGTCGCGCTCCGGCACCCTGACCTACGAAGCCGTGAAGCAGACCACCGACGCCGGCTTCGGCCAGTCGACCTGCGTCGGCATCGGCGGCGACCCGATCCCGGGCTCCAACTTCATCGACATCCTCAAGCTGTTCCAAGAGGATCCGAAGACCGAAGCCATCGTCATGATCGGTGAGATCGGCGGTTCCGCCGAGGAAGAAGCCGCGGCCTACATCAAGGCGCACGTGACCAAACCGGTGGTGTCCTACATCGCCGGCGTCACCGCACCGCCCGGCAAGCGCATGGGCCACGCCGGTGCGATCATTTCCGGCGGCAAGGGCACCGCGGACGAGAAGTTCGCCGCCCTGCAGGACGCCGGTGTGAAAACCGTGCGTTCGCTGGCCGACATCGGCAAGGCCTTGGCCGAGCTGACCGGTTGGGCCGTGAAGTAAAGCGTTTCGCGTCACGCAAGAGGCCACCTTCGGGTGGCCTTTTTCGTTCTGGCGCTCCGTTCAAGTGAGGAGACGACGCCGCCGATAATCACTACAGTGAACTTCGCCGTCCGATTCCCTCCGAGGAAGCCCTTCATGCAGTGGTTTTCCGATTTGCGCGTCGCCTACAAGATTGCCCTCGTCCCTTTCGCCCTGTGCACCTTGCTGATCGTGTTGGGCGTGGTGTCCAGCGTCTCGCTGGGCAGCATCGCCCGGCGCATGCATGTCGTGACCCAGGACCTGGGCCCGAGCATGGACCATGTCGCGCAGGTCGCCGATGGCATGGCCCGGCTGCAGCTCAGCGTCCGGCATTATGCGCGGACCAGCGAACCGGCGGCGGAGCAACAGTTCGGCGAGTTGGACAAGCGTCTCGTCGAGGCGCTGGAGCAGACCCGCACCCGCCTGCACCACCCCGATCGCCAGCGCCTGCTGGCCTCTATGCAGGACCTGCACGACCGGTACGGCCGCTTGTTCCGCGAGCAACTGGTGCCCCTCAGCCAACAGCGTCAGCGCCTGGTGAGCGAGGAGCTCGACCGCTATGGGCCGGAAATCGAGAAGGTGCTCACCTCGATCCTGGAAAACGCCCAGCAGGACTTCAACCTGGACGCGGTGTTCTATTCCAGCGCCGGCATGCGCCATCTGCTGCTGGGCAACCAGTATTTCTACCAGTACCTGCAGGAAAACCAGCCGGAGCAGGCCCAGGCGTTCCAGCGCGAACTGGACAACGCGCAGAGCACCCTGGGCGTCCTGCGCGACCGCACCTCCAGCCAAAGCACCAAGGACAAGCTGAATGGCGCCCTGCAACAACTGGAGCGCTACCGGACCTCGGCGGCCGAGGCGGTGAAGCTGGTGGACGCGCGCAATGCCGCGTTGCTGCAGATGGACCAGATCGATCCGCAGATCGCCGACCTCGCCAGCCAATTGCAGCAAAGCATCATGACCTCGATGCAGGGCGCGGCCGGGGCGGCCGACGCCACCGTCACCCAGGTCAACCGGTTGTTCTGGGGCCTGGTCTTCGCCGCGGTATTGCTCGGCGGGCTGGTGGCCTTCGGGGTGGGCCGCACCCTGGTGGGCACCCTCCAGCAAATCAACCGCCTGCTGCAGGACATGGCCGAAGGGGAGGGCGACCTGACCCGCCGGTTGCCGGTACGCAGCCGCGACGACCTGGGGCGGCTGGCCGAAAGCTTCAATACTTTCGTCGAGAAGATCCGCCATACGGTGGTGGAAGTGGCCGATTCCACCCGTCACCTGGAGCGCGCGGCGGAACGCCTGCAAGGCTCCGCCGAGTCCGCGCACCGGGACGTCGAGCAGCAGCGCGACGAAAGCGCGCAGATCGCCTCGGCGATGACCCAGATGGCCGCCAGCGCCCAGGAGACCGCCCGTGGCGCGGGAACCGGCGAGGACCTGGCGCGGCAGGCGCGCGAGGCCGCCGGCGGCGGCTTGTCGCGGGTGGAAGAGAACCGCCAGGCGATGGCCACGCTCACCGACAAGGTGACGCGCCTGGCCGGTGTGATCGATACGCTGCGCGCCGACAGCGGCAAGATCGGCTCGGTGCTGGAGGTGATCCGGGCGATCGCCGAGCAGACCAACCTGTTGGCGTTGAACGCCGCCATCGAGGCCGCGCGAGCCGGCGAGCAGGGCCGCGGATTCGCCGTGGTGGCCGACGAGGTGCGTTCCCTGGCCCAGCGTACCCAACAATCCACCGCGGAAATCCAGGACATCATCCAGGGCCTGCAAGGGCGCACCCAGTCCGCCATCGACATGATGGGCGACAGCCAGGGCGCGGTGGTGCGGGTGAGCGACAGTGCCGAGCAGGCCCGCGAGTCGTTGCGGGCGATCACCGCCGCCGTGGGCGCCATCGACGAGCACATCCAGAGCATCGTCGCCGCCGCCGCGGAGCAGGCCAAGGTGGCCGACGAGGTGAGCGCCGGGGTGGAGCGGGCCAACGGCGTGAGCGGGCGGATCTTCACCACCGTGGAGCAGACGCGCACCGCCGCCGGGGATATCCGCCAGGCGGAAGGGCGGCTGCGATCGCTCATCGAGCACTTCCAGGTCTGAGGAAAAATACTTCGACCCAAGCGTCATAAAACGTTCGGATTCGCGACATCCGGTATCTGGAGGTCGACGCCGCACCGACCATGGGTCGCCCGCTCCGAGGCTTTCCATTAAGGTGCCCACCCATGCGCCACGCCTTACCCGGTCGTCGGCGCGCCTGGCGGCCGCGCCTAACCGGCGTGGCGACGTTTCCCCCTCAACCCCTTCAGGGAAACCCTCTGCGAACCTCCGTTTCAGTCATGTGGTATTTCCTCAAATGAATGTGTTGAAAGGCCAGGACATTCTGGCACTCGGTTTCATGACCTTCGCCCTCTTCGTCGGGGCAGGCAACATCATCTTCCCCCCCATCGTCGGCTTGCAGGCAGGTCCTCACGTCTGGATCGCGGCCTTGGGCTTCCTGATCACCGCGGTCGGCCTGCCGGTGATCACCGTCATCGCCCTGGCCAAGGTGGGCGGCGCCATGGACGAGCTGAGCAGCCCGATCGGCCGCCTGGCCGGTGGCGCGCTCGCGGTGGTCTGCTACCTGTCGGTGGGCCCGCTGTTCGCCACGCCGCGGACCGCGACGGTATCCTTCGAGGTGGGCCTGGCGCCCTTGACCGGCGACGGTCCGCTGCCGCTGTTCCTCTACAGCCTGGTGTACTTCCTCGTGGTCCTCGGCGTGTCGCTGTATCCCGGGCGCCTGCTGGATACCGTCGGCCGCGTGCTGGCGCCGATGAAGATCGTCGCCCTGTCGATCCTCGGCATCGCCGCCTTCCTGCTGCCGCTCGGCGAAACCGGCGACGCGACGCCGGCCTACCAGGCCGCGCCCTTTTCCCAGGGATTCATCAACGGTTACCTGACCATGGATACCCTGGGCGCGCTGGTGTTCGGCATCGTCATCGTCAATGCGATCCGCTCCCGCGGGGTGCAGTCGCCGCGCCTGATCACCCGTTACGCGATCATCGCCGGCCTGATCGCCGGCGTCGGCCTGGCGCTGGTGTACATCAGCCTGTTCCGGCTGGGCGCCGGCAGCTACTCCATCGCCGCTGGCGCCAGCAACGGCGCGGCGGTGCTGCATGCCTACGTGCAACATACCTTCGGTGCCCTCGGCAGCGGCTTCCTGGCGGTGTTGATCTCCCTGGCGTGCCTGGTGACCGCGGTGGGCCTGACCTGCGCCTGCGCCGAATACTTCAGCGAGCGCCTGCCGCTTTCCTACCGCACCCTGGTGATCCTCCTGGCGGCGTTTTCCCTGCTGGTCTCCAACCTTGGTCTGACCAAGCTGATCCAGTTCTCGGTGCCGGTGCTGACGGCGATCTACCCGCCCTGCATCGCCCTGGTGGCCCTCAGCTTCTGCCGGGGCATGTGGCATTCGTCGAGTCGGATCATCGCCCCGGTGATGCTGGTGGCGCTGGTCTTCGGCATCTTCGACGGCCTGAAGGCCGCAGGCCTGGACGCCTGGATGCCGACCTGGCTCGCGCACCTGCCGTTGGCGGACGAGGGGTTGGCATGGCTGCTGCCCGCCGTCGCCATGCTGGCCGTGGCGACCTGCTGCGACCGTTTGCTGGGCAAGCGGAGCGAAGCACTGGCCTGATTTTCCAGCTGTTCGCCGAAGCCGCCCGCGACCCCGTCGCCGGCGGCTTTTTCATGGGCGCTCATCGGCTTCGCTGGCATAATCGGCGCCTCTGAACAAGGAGTCCGCATGTCCCTCAATGCCCACCAATGGTTGAATGCGCTGGCGTTTGTCTGGTTCCTCGGGCTCTGGGGCGGCTACACGCTCTATGCGAATTGGAGGGGTCGCGACACCGCCTGCCTGGCTTCGGTGTTGCACCTCTACCGGGTGGACTGGATGCGGCGCCTGTTGCTGCGCGACAACCGCATCGCCGATGCCAGCGTGATCGGCAATCTCGAACGTAATGCCTCGTTTTTCGCCTCCAGCACCCTGATCATCCTGGCCGGCATCCTCACGCTGCTCGGCTCCACCGATCGCGCGGTGTCTGTCCTGGCGGACCTGCCCCTGGTGCACCCGGTGAGCAAGGGCATGTCGGAACTGAAGTTGCTGTGCCTGGCAGTGGTGTTCGTCTACACCTTCTTCACCTTCAGTTGGTGCATGCGCCAGTACAATTTCGCTGCGATCCTGATCGGCTCGGCGCCGATGATCGCCGAGCGGCATGTCACGGAACTGGAGCGCAAGGCCTTCGCGGAGCGCGCGGCGCGGGTGATCTCCATGGCCGCCAACCAGTTCAACCTGGGCTTGCGCGCCTATTACTTCGGGCTGGCCACGCTTGCCTGGTTTCTCAATCCCTGGTGCTTCATGCTGGTGACCGCTGGCGTGGTGCTGGTGCTGTACCGCCGCGAATTCCATTCCTCGGTGCTTCAGGTGATGGTGTATACCCCAACCCCGGCGGTCGAACCGCCCAAGGAGAAAGTCGAATGAGCGTGCCGTTCTGGTGTGTATTGATCGCGGCGGTATTGATCTACGTGGCGAAATGGCCGGTGGCGAAGGCCATGAACGCGCAGGGGGGATACGACAACCATCACCCGCGGGCGCAGCAGGCGCAACTCACTGGCTTCGGGGCCCGGGCCTATGCCGCGCACCAGAACAGCTTCGAGATCTTCCCGCTGTTCGCCGCGGGGGTGCTCATGGCGCACTCCGCCCATGTGTTCGGCTATCTCGTCGATCTGTTGGCGGTGATCTTCGTGGTTTCGCGGGTGCTGTACCTGTTCTGCTACCTTCGCGATCTGCATTGGCAGCGCAGCCTGGTGTGGGCGGTCGGCATGCTCTGCTGCCTGCTGTTGATGCTGAGCCCGGCGCTGCGTAACGGGCTGGGGGGCGGTATCTGAGCGAACGCCGCCCATGAAAAAGCCCGCCGAAGCGGGCTTTTTCATGACCGGACCGGTAGCGCGAGGCTTACTGGTTGGTTTGCGGTGCCGGCGGCGGGGCGGGCGGCGGCGGAGTCTGGTTGTTGTCCGCAGCTTCTTCCGCGCGTTTCTGATTGGCTTCGTTGGTGTCTTTCACCGCTTTGCTCTGCTCTTTGGCCGCATCGTTACGCAGTTCTTGAGCATCGTTGGCATGCTCCTGGGCATCTTGCTGTTTGTTTTCCGAGGCTTTGTCGCACGCGGCGAGGCCGAGGGTGGCAGCAAGCATGAGGGCATAAGGCAACGACTTCTTCATGGTGGTTCTCCTGGGTGACTTTCCAAATGTCCACTCTTGGAACGAGGCCGGGCTGAGTAAGTTCCTTTTCTATTCCGACCAACGGGTATCATGCGCCTTCGACGATGCCCCAAGGGAAGCTCCGCATGAGCGACAACGCCATCCTCCAGCGCGCCCAGCGATTCCTCTCGGCGCTCCGCCATTGCCAGCTCCTCGGCCTGAGCGTGCACCAGGCGAGCGCCGCCGGCCTGACCCTGCGCCTGCCCTACAGCGAGCGCCTGGTGGGCGACCCGGCCAGCCGGGTGATCCACGGCGGCGCCATCACCTCGCTGATGGACACCACCTGCGGCATCTCGACGGTATGCGTGCTGCCGGCATTCGAGATCTGCCCGACCCTCGACCTGCGTATCGATTACATGCATCCGGCCGAGCCGGACAAGGACATCTTCGGGTTCGCCGAATGCTATCGGGTCACGCCGAATGTGATCTTCGCCCGCGGTTATGCCTATCAGGACGATCCGCAGGAGCCCATCGCCCACGTCGTCAGCACGTTCATGCGCATGGGCAAGGACATCCAGGGCAATACCCGGCTACGCGGCGACATCGACGCAGGGGCATCGCCGACATGAATCCCGTCGATCTGGAACGCATGGTCCGCGAGGCTCACCGCAGCAACGACTACGAGCCCTTGCTGGCGGCAATCCCCTACGCGCGCCTGCTGGGCATCCATTGCCTGCGATTGGGCGACGACGTGGTGTTTCGCCTGCCGGCCAACCCGGACAACATCGGCAACCCCATCCTGCCGGCGCTGCATGGCGGCGTCATCGCCGGTTTCATGGAGCACGCGGCCATGCTGCACCTGCTGATGTTCATGGAAATCCCACATTTACCCAAAATCATCGACTTCTCGACAGACTATCTGCGCGCCGGACATTATCGTGACACCTTCGCCCAGTGCCAGGTGTGGCGACAGGGTCGCCGCGTGGCCAATGTCGCGGTCACCGCCTGGCAAACCACGCAAACCGAACCCATCGCCACCGCGCGTGCGCATTTCAAGGTCAACGAGTCCTGATCCGGCCGTCGTCCAGAATCGCCCTGCGCCTGGCGGGGTGACGTACAAGGAATTTTCCCGGATGGATGCTCTACTGATTCTCGGCGGCCTCTTGTCGATCCTCGCCGGGCTGGTCTGGCTGGTCATGCGCGCCTTCGGGACCGGCCTGCTGTGGGGATGGGGCAGCCTGTTGCCGCCGATCGCCCTGGCCTATGTCTTCCGGCATTGGCGTAGCGCCCGGCCGCCGGTGCTGTTCGCGGCCTTCGGCATCATTCCCCTGGTGGTCGGCCTGACCATGCTGGCCAGCCACGACCCGACCCGGCTGGAGGCGATCCTCGGCCTGCGCTGGCTCAAGGCCGAGCCCGAGCGCGCGCCGGCGGAATTGGCGATCCAGTTGAAGGGCGAGTTAAACGGCCAGCCCTTCCTGCCGCAGCAGGCGGAATTGATCGATGGCGTGCTCACGTTGCGCGAAGGCCAGGATTTCTTCGCGCGCCGGGAGGTCAGCCTGCGCCTGGGGCCGCAGCCCCGTGGCGAGCTGCGCTTGGATGTGCTGCCGCAGGACAGCGGGACCTTGCCGGAGGTGGAAGTGAGCTGGCTGCTGCCGGATCAGGAGCTGCCCGAGGCGCGGCGCCTGAACCGTGGCTACACCCTGCACCTTGACCTGCGCCCCGATCCCCAGGTGCCGAATAAGCTGGCCGGGGATTTCCATCTGGTGCTGCCGGCCGCGTTCAAGACCACCCTCAGCGGCCGCCTGGAACTCTTCACCGACCGGCTGCGCTACCGCGACGGCAAGGTGGACCCGCAGCACGATTCCCGCGATACCCTGGCCTACGTGATCGAGGACTACCTGCAACGGCGATTCGCCACCCGCGACGTGCAACTGGCGAACCTGCCGCCGCTGAGTCTGCCCGCCCGCGAGCTGGAGGTGCAGGTGGAGGCGCGCGTCAAAGGCGCGCCGGAGCGCCTGCCGTTGCTGCTGAGCAAACGTCCGGGGTGCGGCTGGACGGTCCAGGGCGATCGCTTTCCGGCGCTGGCGGAAACGGCTGCCAAGTCGCCGGAGGCGGTTGCGCCGCCTCCCAGGGAAACCGCCGAGCAGGCCACGCCCGCCAGCGAGCCGACGCGCCCGGTGGACCGGCGCTTGCGCTTCTCCCTGGATCGCCTGCTGAGCAACCCGAGCCGTTACCAGAACCTCAGCATGCGTTTGCAGACCAAGCGCGGCAGCAATGCCGAAGGGCGTTTCACCGGCATCGATGCCGAGGGGCGCCTGGTCATCCGGCACCACGTCAGCGGGCAGGGCGAAGCCAGCTTCGTGCTCGCCGCCGACGAGATCGAGCGGATCGAGTTGCTCGAACCCTGACTCCGCGCCGGGCGGTCGCCGCAGCGATCCGCCCCGCAGCCCTTGAAATCCCCTACCGTGCCCCCACCTGCATGTCATCCGCCGCTAATGCGGTCTGCCATCCATGTGGAGTTCGATGACCATGAGTGTGGAAACTCAAAAAGAAACCCTGGGCTTCCAGACAGAAGTGAAGCAACTGCTGCACCTGATGATCCATTCGCTGTATTCGAACAAGGAAATCTTCCTTCGCGAATTGATTTCCAACGCCTCGGATGCCGCCGACAAGCTGCGCTTCGAAGCCCTGGCCAAGCCGGAGCTGCTCGAGGGCGGTGCCGAGCTGAAGATTCGCATCAGCTTCGACAAGGAGGCCAAGACCCTCACCCTCGAGGACAACGGCATCGGCATGAACCGCGAGGATGTGATCGCCCACCTGGGCACCATCGCGCGTTCCGGCACCGCCGATTTCCTGAAGAATCTGTCCGGCGACCAGAAGAAGGATTCCCACCTGATCGGCCAGTTCGGCGTGGGCTTCTACTCGGCCTTCATCGTCGCCGACAAGGTGGATGTCTACAGCCGCCGCGCCGGTACGCCGGCCGCCGAGGGCGTGCACTGGTCGTCCAAGGGCGAGGGTGACTTCGAGGTCGCCACCGTCGAAAAAGCCGAGCGCGGCACGCGTATCGTCCTGCACCTGAAGGCCGACGAAGAAGAGTTCGCCGATGGCTGGCGCCTGCGCAACGTCATCAAGAAATACTCCGACCACATCGCGCTGCCGATCGAGTTGCCGAAGGAATTCCACGGCGAGGAGAAGGACAAGCCGGCGGAACCCGAATGGGAGACGGTCAACCGCGCCAGCGCCCTGTGGACCCGCTCGCGCAGCGACGTGAAGGACGAGGAATACCAGGAGTTCTACAAGCATGTCGCCCACGACTTCGAGAACCCGCTGAGCTGGAGCCACAACAAGGTCGAAGGCAAGCTGGAATACACCTCGCTGCTCTACGTGCCGGGCCGCGCGCCCTTCGACCTGTATCACCGCGAAGCGCCCAAGGGTCTCAAGCTCTACGTGCAGCGCGTGTTCATCATGGACCAGGCCGACGAGTTCCTGCCGCTCTACCTGCGCTTCATCAAGGGTGTCGTCGATTCCAACGACCTGTCGCTGAACGTATCGCGGGAGATCCTGCAGAAGGACCCGGTGATCGACTCGATGAAGTCGGCGCTGACCAAGCGCGTGCTGGACATGCTGGAGAAGCTGGCGAAGAACGAGCCGGAACAGTACAAGACGTTCTGGAAAGCCTTTGGCCAGGTCCTCAAGGAAGGCCCGGCGGAAGACTTCGCCAACAAGGAGAAGATCGCCGGCCTGCTGCGCTTCGCGTCCACCCACGGCAGCGACGGCGAGCAGAACGTTTCTCTGGCCGACTACCTGGGCCGTGTCAAGGAAGGCCAGGACAAGATCTACTACCTCACCGGCGAGACCTACGCGCAGGTCAAGAACAGCCCGCACCTGGAAGTCTTCCGTAAGAAAGGCATCGAAGTGCTGCTGCTCACCGACCGCATCGATGAGTGGCTGATGAGCTATCTCACCGATTTCGACGGCAAGCAGTTCGTCGACGTCGCCCGCGGCGACCTGGACTTGGGCAAGCTCGACTCCGAAGAGGACAAGAAGGCCCAGGAAGAAGTCGCCAAGGCCAAGGAGGGACTGGTCGAGCGCCTGAAGACCGCGCTGGGCGAAGAGGTCGCCGAGGTGCGCGTCTCCCATCGCCTCACCGATTCGCCGGCGATCCTCGCCATCGGCGAGCAGGACCTCGGTTTGCAGATGCGCCAGATCCTCGAAGCCAGCGGGCAGAAGGTCCCCGACTCCAAGCCGATCTTCGAGATCAACCCGCAGCATCCGTTGATCGAGAAGCTCGACGCCGAGCAGGACGAGGACCGTTTCGTCGACCTGTCGCACATCCTGTTCGACCAGGCCGCCCTGAGCGCCGGCGACAGCCTGAAGGACCCTGCCGCCTATGTGCAGCGGTTGAACAAGCTGTTGGTGGAACTGTCAGCTTGAGTTGACGCCAGATCGAAGCCCGCGCCCAGCGGGCTTCTTTTTTTCAGAAGGAGGACATGCATGAGCGAGCTTCGCGTGGCACCGGTGCGCTACGACATCGACGGCCAATCCTATGAAAGCCGGCTGGTCTACGACCCCGCTGTCCGGGACCCGCGTCCCGGCCTGGTGATGGCGCCCAACTGGATGGGCATCACCGCGGGGGCGGAGGAGATCGCCCGCGCCCTCGCCGGGCAGCGCTACGTCATTCTCATCGCCGACCTCTATGGCCAGGCGGTACGCCCGCAGAACGCCGACCAGGCGCTGGCGGCGATGACTCCCTTGAAGGAGGATCGCGCTCTGTTGCGGCGCCGCATGCAGGCTGCGCTGAAGGCGTTGACCGAGCAAAGCGAAGTCGTCCTGGACAAGGCGCGCCTCGCCGCCTTCGGCTTCTGCTTCGGCGGCTGCTGCGCCCTCGACCTGGCGCGGGATGGCGCACCGCTGAAGGCGGCGGTGTCGATCCACGGGACCCTCGATTCGCCGAATCCCGCCGATGCCGCCAACATCAAGGGCGCGGTCCTGGCCCTGGACGGCGCGGACGATCCGCTGGTGCCCCGCGAGCACCTGGAATCCTTCAAGCGGGAAATGAGCGCGGCCAAGGTGGACTGGCAGCTCACCAGCTACGGCGGCGCGGTGCATTCGTTCACCGATCCCCAGGCGAACAATCCCGGCAAGCAGCAGTACAACCCCAAGGTCGCGCGTCGCGCCTATCGGGCCATGAACGACCTGCTGGACGAAGTCTTCGCCTGATCGCAGCGACCCTTCCCTGCGCGGAAGGGTCGCCCACTGCGGGCCCTGCAGGGCCCAAGGTTCGGGATGGAGGAGGGCAACGTTTCCCCCGCCGTTGCGCTCCCTCGGACGTCGCGCCAGAACCTGACTTTCAGCCCGATACGGCACCGCCGTGGGTAATCTCTGACCGAATCCGCCAAGGGCTAGGCATCCTCCTGAGCGCCATGGCCGATCATCCAGCGCACCAGGCTCACCAGCGGCACCCGATGATGGCCGATGGATTCCCAGGCCGATCGGTCCTCGCAATACAGCTCGGTGTAGCGGCTGAGGATCAGGTGGCGCCCGTCCTCGGCGAGCCGCAGCTCGAACGCCCGGCAATGCAAGGACTCCAGGCGGGGGCTTCTCATGCGGCGGTGCAACACCAGCACCTCATCGGCCGCCATCGACTGGGTCCTCGCAATTCCAGGAAGCGGCATCCAGCGCGCCGACTTTCCCTTCCCCGACGAAATGGGCGCGCCGCGTCGCGACGGAATTGCGCAAGGCCTGGTAGTAGTCCGGCTCTTTCCGCAGCTCGTCGGTCAACGGCAGGGCTTCCGCGCGGCCGTCGACGATGCCTCCGGCGGTGTCGAGGGTACCCAGGGTGTCGAGGGTGTCGCTGTTGCCGCCGAAGGGGTCTATGGCGAAGCCCAACACCTTGCCGGCGGCGTCCCTGAGGTTGGACGTACCCAGCAACGGCAGCTCGACGATGGGGCCGTTGGCGATGTTCCAGACACCGAACGTCTGCCCGAAGTCCGCCTTGTGCCGTTCCATTCCCAGCCGGCCCGACACGTCGATCAGGCCAAGGACCCCGACCGTGGAGTTGAGCAGGAAGCGCCCGACGGTATTCACCGAACGACGGGGATTGCCTTGCAGCACGTCGTTGATGAACACCTTGGGTTCGCCGAAGTTGGCGACGAAGTTGTGCACCCCGGCCTGGAAGAAACCCGGCAGGTGTCGGTAACCGCGGGCGACCGGCGCCACGGCGTAATCGTCGATCGTCCGGTTGAACGCGAAGAGACCCCGGTTGAGCGGTTCGGCGGGGTCGTAGGGCGCGTAGTGGGCGACCTGGTGGCAGGAGGTCGCCGTCGTCACGGGCGAGCTGCTACAGCCGCTGGCGAGCAGCGCCAGCAGGCCGATCAAAACGGGACGATGGGTACGAGGCGAAACGAACGTGGGACTGGGCATGCCGGCGATCTCGGTAGGGACTGCCAGCGATACTGCCGAGGCTTTTTTGCTTCAAGATTTCCCCTGTGTTTCGGGCCGGTCGTTTTGTTGCCCGATTGAAATATATGACGCGCCTCCGCCAATGGTTTTAGATGGTCGCTCCCCTGACCACTTCGCAGCGTGCCCCCGGTGATCCACCTATTGCTTGTGGACGATGACCTCGAAGTCCTCGCCCTCTTGAAGAAATTCCTCGAGCAACATGGCTATCGGGTCGATGTGGCCACCGACGGCCCGACGCTCTGGCAGGCCGTGGAGCGTCGCGTGCCGGACCTAGTCATCCTCGACGTCATGCTTCCCGGGGACAGTGGCCTGGTGCTCTGCCAGCAACTGCGCGCCCGGCACGCGGTGGCGGTGATCATGCTGACCGCCATGGGCGAACTGAGCGACCGGGTCGTGGGGCTGGAACTGGGCGCGGACGACTACCTGACGAAACCCTTCGACGCCCGGGAACTGCTCGCCAGGGTGCGCGCGGTGCTCAGGCGCACCGGCGAGATCCGCAGTGTCTCGAATGACCGGCCGCGGCCGATCCTGGAGTTCGCGGGCTGGCAACTGGACGTCACCCGGCGCGAACTGCGTTCGCCGGAAAAAGTCATGATCCCGCTGTCGGGCGGGGAATTCGAATTGCTGTTGGTGTTCGCCGAGCATCCGCGCCGGGTGCTCACGCGCCAGCAGTTGCTCGACATGGCCCATGGCGAGACCTACGACGCCTTCGATCGCAGCGTCGACGTCCAGGTCAGCCGCCTGCGGCGCAAGCTGGAGACGGACACCCGCGACGCGCCGATGATCCGCACCATCCGCAACGGGGGCTACCTGTTCACGCCCGACGTGTTGGTCAAGCGATGAGCCGGGTGCGCAGGGTGCTGGAGAGCCTTCATCGGCCCCGCGATACCGTGGCCGGTTGGATCGCGCTCACCACCATGGTGGCGATGGTGACCGCGCTGGCGCTGAACGGGCTGTTCGGCCTGCTGGCGGGCGTATGGGCGCGGCCGCCGCTGATGGAAACCGGGCTGATGGAAAGGCTCGCCACCATCACCCGAATCCTCGATTCGGCAGCGCCCGGGCAGCGCCCGGGGATCGCCAGGGCGGCCAGCGAACCGGCATTCACCACCGAATGGTTGCAGCACTACGAGGATGCGCGGATGCCGCGCCTGGACGATCCGGAGTTCAGCGTGGGTTCGGAGTTCCTGCGTCGTCAGTTGCGGAACCCCACCGCCCGGATCGAGGCCTACCAGCCCAGCGATTGGCCGCAGGAGGCGGACGGCAAGGGCTACGCGCTGCTGATCGGCTTGACCGACGGCTCCTGGGTGATGTTCTCGGTGGTCACCCGCAGCTGGGGGCTGGACGAGCTGCCGCGCAACCTGATCGTCATCGCACTGGTCGTGCTGTCGACGATCGTCGTCGCCCTGGTCGCGACCCGTCATCTGGCGAGCCCGCTGGAACGCTTCGCACAAGGCGCGCGGCGCTTCGGCACGGACTTCAGGGCGCCGCCGATCCCGGTGGAAGGCCCTCGGGAAATCCGCCAGGCGATCCTCGCGTTCAACGCTATGCAGGCGCAGTTGCAGCACTTCATCAACGACCGCACGCAGATGCTCGCAGCGATCTCCCACGACCTGCGCGCGCCCTTGACGCGCATGCGCCTGCGCGGCGAGTTCATCGACGACGCCGAGCAGCAATCCAAGCTGTTCCGGGACGTCGACGAGATGCAGGCGATGGTCAACGCTGCCCTGGAGTTCTTCCGCGACGATGCCCGGCTCGAACCGGCGACCGCGTTCGATCTCGCCGAGCTGTTGCACACCGTCATCGACGATTTCAAGGATTCGGGCACCGAGGTGCCGTTTTCCGGGCCCTGTCGCTTCGTCTACCTGGGGCGCCCCATAGGCATCAAGCGCATGCTGATCAACCTCGTGGAAAACGCCATCAAGTACGGACACGCGCCCAGCGTTCAGATGAAGACGGGCCCTGATCGGGTGGAAATTCGCGTGCTGGACCGCGGTCCGGGCATCGCGCCCGAGCACCACGAGGCGGTGTTCAAACCCTTCTTCCGCCTCGAGGGTTCCCGCAACAAGAACACCGGCGGCGTCGGCCTGGGCCTGTCCGCGGCCCGGGCAACGGTACTCGAACACGGAGGCGCCCTGACGCTGCGCAACCGAAAGCAGGGTGGCTTGGAAGTGCGGGTGGTGTTGCCCTTCGGTTGAGCGGTACGCCCTATCCGCGCCGCGAAGCGATTCGCCTGCGAGGCAGAATCGCCCGGTGTTCCGGAAGGTCCCTTATCCCGAGGGCGCTTTCATTTCCCGATGTATGTCGGCTTGGCCTTGTCGACGAACGCCTGGCGCGCGATCAGGTGGTCTTGGCTGGTGAAGCATTCGGCCTGCATGCGCGCTTCCGTTTCCAGCATGGTGGCGAAGGTGTTTTCCGCGGCCATGTGGATCATCCGCTTGGCGCACTGCAGCATGATCCTCGGCCCTTCGGCCAGGGATCTGGCGAGCTGGAAGGCTTCTTCGATCACGTCCTGGCGAGGCACCACCCGGCTGACGAAGCCCAGCCGGTGGGCTTCGCTCGCGTCGATCGGCTTGTCGACGAAGACGATTTCCTTGACCTTCTGGGCACCGAGCATCCGGGTGAGGTTGTAGATCAAGGCCAGATCCGGAACCAGCGCGATGTTGACGAAGGCCGAGCGGAAGCGCGCGTCCTCGCTGGCGATGACCAGGTCGCACAGCAGGGCCAGGGAGAACCCGCCGCCCGCCGCCACGCCGTTCACCGCGGCGATCACCGGTTTCTTCAGGTTGACCAGTTCCCGGGTGAACGCGTGGTACCCTTCCATGTGCCGCTGGGCGGTGTCGGCGGTGTGGGTCGTCCGCATCATCTCGGTTATGTCGCCGCCGGCGCAAAAGGCTCGCCCGGCGCCGGTGATGACGAGGGCACCGACCGTCTCGTCGGCGTCGGCGACACGCAGCAGGTGCCGCAGCTCCTGGATCATGACGTCATTCATGCAGTTGAGCTTTTCCGGGACATTCAGCGTCACCGTCAGGACACCGTCTTTCTGGACGCGGGCGATATGGGTGTAATTCATCGGTCTTCCTCTCGTCGCTCATGAAGGCCGGATGGCCTAAAGGATGCCCTGGTCCTTCAGCGCAGCCAGCCGCTCGCCGCTCAGGCCAACGAGTTCGCGATAGACCTTGTCGTTGTGCTGCCCCACGCGGGGCGCCAGCCCCTCGGAATTCGCCGGGGTCTCGCTGAACTTGATGGGCAGGGCGAAGCTGTCGAGGCTCCCCTCGGGGTAGGTGGTCGTGACGATCATTTCGCGGACTTTGACCTGCGGGTCCGCCAGGGCCTCGGCGATGTTCTTGATCGGCGCCAGCGGAACTTGGTCGGCCAGCGCCGCTTCCAGTTCGGCGGTGGTGCGGCTGGCGAACCAGCCCGCCAGCTTCGGCTTGACCCGCCTGGCGTAGACCTCCGGCAGATTGCGGGTGGCGAAGGCCCCTATCTCGGGGTCTCGCGCCAGCTCGGGCTCGCCGAAGTACGCGCAGACCTGGTGGAAGAACTTGTCGTTGAAGCCGCCGAAGAACACCTGGCCATCGCGGGTGGCGAAGCTTTCGAAGGGCCGCACGTTGGAGTCCTCGTCCCCCAGCGGCGCGCCGAGGATGCCGCCGGCGGTGTAGTTGGGCACGGCGTAGCCGGTCAACGCCAGGGTCGAGTCCAGTTGCGCCACGTCGACCATCTGCCCCTGGCCGGTGGCTTGCGCCACCCGGAGGGCGGCCAGGGTGCCGATGACCGCGTTGAGCCCGGCCGCCAGGTCGCTGATGATGGTGCCGACCCGCACCGCGGGACCGTCCTTGGGGCCGTTCAACGACCACAGGCCGCTCAGGGCCTGGGCGCAGCTGTCGTAGGCCGGGCGCTTCCTGTAGGGGCCGTCCTGGCCGTAGCCGCTGATGGCGGTGTAGACGAGCCGCGGGTTGAGGGTCTTCAGCGCCTGGTAGTGAAGGCCGAATTTCTCCATGACGCCCGGCCGGTAATTCTCGATCAGGATGTCGGCCTTCCTGACCATGTCCCGGAAAATGTCCTGCGCTTCGGGGCGGCCCAGGTCGAGGGTCACCGACAGCTTGTTGCGGTTGTACTGGGCGAAGGGGGCGCTCATCCCGTCGCTCCCCGGGCCGATGGTGGGGGTGTAGTCCCTGATGAAGTCCGGGTCGTTGGGGTTCTCGATCTTGATGACCGTGGCGCCCAGGTCAGCGAAATACAGCGTGCAGTAGGGGCCGGCGATGGCCCGGGTCAGGTCGAGCACCACCAGGTTGTCCAAAGGCTTCATGTCGGTTCCTCTTGAAAGCGGATCGGCGCGCCCGGGCGGCAGCGCCCGGGGACTTTCCCGGAGTGGACGTGGCGGCGGCATGCCTGCGCCGCCGGCCCCGTCTTCGGCCCCTCAAAGGATCGAGAGCGGATAGCTCAGGATCAGCCGGCTCTCGTCGAACTCGTTGCTGCTGAAGTCCCTGCGCAGGCTGGAGTTGCGCCACTTGAAGTTCAGCGCCTTGAAAGTGCCGCTCTGCACGACGTAGGCGAGTTCGGATTCCCGGCCCCATTCCTTGCCATCGGTCACGTCGCCCACGTGGGCGTGGTCGCCGCTGATGTAGCGGGTCATGAAGGTCAACCCCGGGATGCCCGCGGCGGCGAAGTTGTAGTCGTAGCGCACCTGCCAGGAGCGTTCGCGGGCGTTGTCGTAGCTGGAGTTGTAGCTGTCGTTGGCCAGGCTGGTGCCGGCGGTGCCGTTGATCCGCATCCAGCCGGTGTCGCCCATCATGCGTTGCAGGCCCAGGGAGAGGGTATGGCCGCCGGTGGCGGCCGACAGCATCACCGAGGTGGCGCGGTTGTCCATGTCGCCGGCCAGGGCGCCGCCGTTTTCCTTGCCCACGAAGTAGCCGAGGTTGGCCACCAGCAGCCAGTCCCCTAGCGGCTGGTTGTGGACGAGGTTGTAGTACTGCTGCTGGTAGACGTCTTCGAGTTCGGAGTACCAGGCGCTGGCCTGGGTCCGCTTGTCGTTGAACAGGTATTCGGCACCGGCGAAGTTGAAGCGGTCTGAAGTCGCGGTGGGGCGCCCGCTCATGAACAGGTCTTCCATGCTCGCGTCGTTCCGCGGGCTGTTGCCGCGGAACTGGCCGCCATAGAAGATGAAGCCGTCGATCTCCTGGGAGGTCAGTTGGGCACCGCGGAAGGTCTGCGTCAGGGAGCGGCCGTCGTCCGAGCGCAGCACCGGCAGCATGGGCGCCCATTCGCCGACCTTCAGTTCGGTGCGGGAAAACTTGGCCTTCAGCGCGACCCCCAGTCGCCCGAAGTCGTCCGCCGGCCGGCCGTCGTCGTGCACCGGCAACAACTGGGTGTTCGCGGTGCCCTTGCCGCCGTCGAGCTTCACCGAATAGAGCCCCAGCAGATCCACGCCGAACCCGAGGGCCCCGGCGGTGTAGCCGGAGCGCGCGTCGAGGATGAAATTCTGGGTCCATTCCTCCGCCTTGCCCTGGGGGTAGGCGGGATCGACGAAGTTGCGGTTGATGTAGAAATTGCGCAGGGTCAGCGCGGCCTTGGCATCGTCGATGAAATCCTGCGCCCAGGTGTTCCCGGCGCTGAAGGCGAGGCAGGTGACGCAGAGTTTGGAGCCCAGGTTGGCGCGGGCGGGTGTGGCGTTGAAAAGGACGTTCATTCTTATTATTCCTTTTTTGCAGGCAGCCGCCGTCCACGCGGGTCGGGCGACCCATCGCGGAATCGGCGTTCGGATGAAAAGTGTCGAGGTTGGAAGGAGCGGGGCGCCCGCTCGAGCGTCAGGCGCCGGTCAGTGCGACGATCGCCGGCACGGTCAGCACGGCGGTGTAGTAGCCCATGAACTGCACCCCCATGTTGAAACCGATCAAGCGTGCCAGGAAGCCGCCCAGCAAACCGATGGTGAGGATCACCATCACCCCCAGCAGGCCGCCCTCCCAGATGCCGATCACCATGACCAGGCCGATGAAGGTCGCGATCACCGACTCGTGGCTGACCTTGCGCGCCACGAACGAGGCCGCTCGGTGGGCGAAGTTCATGGTGAACGGGTAGGCCACCAGGATCGCGATGATCACCGAAAGCATGCCGTAGCCGAGGAACTCATAGGTGCCGAGCAGGTTGTGCAGGTTGTTGATCTGGCCGGTGGCGTTGTCGACGAAGAAGCGCGGCGGCGCGTTGAACAGCGGCGCGGCCGGGCCGGCGGCCACCGGGCTCAGGGGCAGGCCGAAGGCGATCAGCGGGATCAGGGTCTCGGCGATGTAGGTGGACTCGGTCACCCCGTTACGCGCGGTGATGACGGTGGTCAGGCGGTCATAGGCCTGCTTGATCCGCGAGCCGATGATTTCCCCCATGACCACGGTCATCGCCACCGGGCTGAACACGAAGGTGGCGCTCGACACGCTGGCCGCCACGGCGGTCATGCGGGTCTGCTTCGGGGTGATCACCTTGAACGGGTTGGGGAAGTAGCCGCTCCAGCCCTTCACGTCCGGTGCCAGGGAGAACAGGCGGTACTCGTCGCGCCGCATCCGCTCGCGCTCGGCTGGCGCCAGCAGCGCGAACAGCGAGGCGATCAGGGGCGCCACGGCGATGCCGAGGAAGTAGCTCACCGCCAGCTTCACGCCGTACTTGGCGGTCAGCGTCTGCAGGGCCACGATCACCAGCACGAAGGGCACCAGGGCCAGCACCGCGGCCCAGCGACCGGCCGAGAAGTAGGCGATGGTCAGGGCCGCGCAAAGGAACACCCAGGGCGCGAACTCCTTGATTAGGTCGCCGAACGGCGCCAGCAGCACGGCGAACAGGACCGAGAACGGCACGGCGATCACCGCCGCCACGGCGGCGCCGGAAATCATCTTGCGCAGGGCGATGTGCGGCACGCCCAGCCGGCGCAGGTAATTGGCGTCCGCCAGCAGCGCGGTGGCGGCGGTGTCGCCCGGTATCCCCAGTAGTGCCGTCGGCACGGCATGGGTCATGTGCTTGGACACGGCGCCGGCCAGGAAGAACGTCAACACGCCGGCAGGCGGGGCGCCCAGCAGCACCACCAGCATGGTCAGGGGGGCGAGGGTGGTGGTTTCGTCGGTACCGGACACCAGCCCGATGGCCGCGAACACCACCGCGCCGAGCAGGCCCAGGGCGAAGGCCATGAGAATTTCATAGAGCAAGCCTTCCATCACGGACGCCCCCCGACCAGGCCGGCGCCGAGCGGAACCTGGCGCTCGGCCGCGGCCTCCGCGGCGCGTGCGCTTTCCTCGCGGGTCTGGGCCTCGCGGAACAGTTCATAGAGACCCAGTTCGTGCAGCTCGTCGATCACGTGGGGGGTGACCTCTTCGAGGCGCCCCAGGCTGCCGTATTCCTTCAGCAACTCGGCCACCACTTGCTCGCGGAACGCGGGGTCGACCACCTGTTCGAGCACTTCGCGCTTGGGCTTGAACAGCCGTGCGCTGATCACGCCGCCGGCCAGGCAGCCGAGGATGCCGACCAGCATGGAATAGGCCTTGGCCATCTGCACCGAGTCCACCAGGTTGTGCAGCGACACGTGGGCGATGCCGAAGGTCCCGAGGCTGACGGCGCCGCCAATGAGGATGGACAGCATCAGGTCGCGTCCCGCCACCGTGTCGCCCCAGACTTCGTAGAGGTTCAGCGGGGCGCCTGCCGTCGCTGGAACGGGGATCGGCGTCCCGTATGGCTTTGCGAGAGGTTGATTCATGGTGTCCTCCGGCCCGTCGGGCCTTTTTGTTGTTATCGAGGAATGCGCCATCCGGTGGACGGCGTTTTTTCGGCTGAGCGACCGCGGGCGATCCTCAGCGCGGCGCGGCTCGCCTGAGCGTGGCCTGGCCGAGGGTGGTGGCCTGGCCGTGCGCGTTGAGCAACTGCAATTTCAGGGTGATCCGGTCGCCTTCGACGGCGCTGACTTCGCCGCCGGCCACCAGCTCGTCGCCGACATAGGCCGCGCGCCGGTTGCTGTAGCTGAACGCCAGCAACTCGTCGGCCTCGTCCATCCAGTCGTAGACCAGTTGGGTCAACCAGTCGCCCTGCAGCGGGCCGTCCACCAGCAACCCGGGGTGGCCTTCCTGCTGCTGCGTGTACGGCAGGTCGTAATGGATCCGATGGGGGTTCCAGATGGCCGCGTTGTAGAGGAACAACTGCACCGTGCCCGCGCTGTAATGCCGCTCCGGCAGGCGTTGGCCGACCTCCGGGAAATGGGTTTCGAGCATGCTTACCTCGCGATCCGGATCAGGCGTTCGGTGACCAGGGGTTCGCCCGTCTCGCTTTCGAAACGGTTTTCGAACACCAGAAAAATCAACGGGCCTTCCGCGCCCTGTTTCTCGTAGATATCCGCCAGGGTCTGGCGCAGCATCAGGACATCGCCGGCGAAAATCCGCCGGTGCACCTCGTACTCGCTGCCGCCGGCCATGATGCGTTTGAGCGGCAGCTCGGGGAGCAAGGCGCTGTCCGGCTGGCGCCCGTCTTCCAGCAGCTGCTCCAGGGGCAGTATCGGCATCAGCACGCTGAACAGGAACAGCAGCGGGGCTTCGTCGCCCTCGAGGTAGCGGGCCTGGCGCTGGCCGGTCGCGACCGCGTACTTGCGCAGGTCGCTGCGGGTCACCTCGAAGCGCAGTGGCGGCAACGAGGTGCCGATCCGGCTCTTGATCGACGGGCTGAGCAGGCTCATGAGCGGTCCACCCTGTGACCGGGCACGCCCTCGAATCGGGGGGCTGAAAAGATCATCAGATCACCCCCAGCCGGACCAGTTCGTCGTACTCCGCCTGCTCCAGCCCCAGCCATTCGCGGTAGATCCGCTGGTTGTGCTGGCCCACGCCGGGTGCGCTGGCACCTCGCTCGAGGGTGCCGCCGGAAAGCTTCACCGGGTTGCCGAAGACTTCGAACGGGGTGCCCTGGTAGTCCACCGAGACCACCATGTCGCGCTCGCGCAGATGCGGATCGGCGACCACCTCGTCCATGGTCTTGATCGGCGACAAGGGGAAGCGGTCCCCGGTCATGGCCTCCAGCTCGGCCTTGGTGTAGGCGGCGCACCAGCGCTCGACCGTGGGCTTGACCTTGCGCAGGTAGGTGTCCTGTTCGAAGCGCTTGGCCATGGTGTCGACGTCCGGGTCGGTGGCCATGTCCGGGTCGCCGAAGGCGATGCAGGCCTCGCGCCAGAACTTGTCGGTGTAGGCGCCGAAGAACACGAAGCCGTCCTTGCAGGCGTAGCGTCCGTAGGGTTTCACGAAGGGGTGGCCATTGCCCTCGGGCTTCACCACCGTCCCGGTCTCGGTGTAGGTGACCAGGGCGTTCTCGGTCAGCGAGACGATGGCGTCCTGCTGCGAGATGTCCACCAGCTGGCCGATGCCGCTGCTTTCCGCTTCGCGTAGGGCGCCCAGCGTGCCGATGGCCGCATAGAGCGCGGCGGCGAGGTCGCCGAGCACGGTCCCCACGCGCATCGGTTCCTCCACCGTGCCGTTCATCGACCAGAGGCCGCCGCTCGCCTGGGCACTGCTGTCGAACGCCGGGCGCGACGCATTGGGCCCGTGCTGGCCGAAGCCGCTGATGGCGGTGAACACCAGGGCCGGGTTGACCTGCTTCAGCACCGCGTAGCCGAGGCCGAGCTTGTCCATGACGCCGGGGCGGAAGTTCTCGATGACGATGTCCGCCTTGCGCACCATTTCGAGAAAGGTCGCCTTGCCTTCGGGCTGCTTCAGGTCGAGGCTCACTGCCATCTTGTTGCGGTTGTACTGGGCGAAAAAACCACTGCGCGGTTGTTCCGGGTCGCGGCTCATGGGCGGGAATTCGCGGGTCAGGTCGGGATCCCGGGGATGCTCGATCTTGATCACCGTCGCGCCCATGTCGGCCAGCAGCATGGCGCAGTAGGGGCCCGCCACCACGCGGGTGAGGTCGAGAATGGTCACGCCCTTGAGCGGCCCCAGGGTCTTGCCGAGCGTCGCGAGTGTTTCTGCGAGAGGAGTCATAGGTTCTCCGTTGTTGTTATAGGCGCAGCTTTTATACGCGCAACCGGTGGGTTTCAGGCAGCTTCGAGGCCCGCCCTGGCGATCATGGCCCGGGCGACCCGCGAGCCGGTGCTACGCTGGAGCGCTTCGTCGACGAAGGCCCCGGCCTCGATCAGCGACGGCAGGTCGACCCCGGTCGCCAAGCCCAGTCCATCGAACAGGTACACCAGCTCCTCGGTCGCGACGTTGCCGGTGGCGCCCGGCGAATACGGGCAGCCGCCGAGGCCGGAGACCGAGCTGTCGAACACGCGCACGCCGGCGTCCAGCGCGGCCTGCACATTGGCGACCGCCATGCCGTAGGTATCGTGGAAATGCCCGGCCAGGGCGGCGACCGGCACCTCGTGGGCGCAGGCCTCGACCAGCGCGCGGGTGCGCGCCGGCGTGCCGCGGCCGAGGGTGTCGCCCAGGCTCACCTCATAACAGCCCATGTCGTGGAGCGCGCGGGTGACGCGGACCACGTCCGCCACCGGCACGTCGCCGGTGAACGGGCAGCCCAGCACGCAAGATACGTAGCCGCGCACCTTCACACCGGCCTCGCGGGCCGTGGCGAGCACCGGCAGGAAACGTTCCAGGCTCTCGGCGATGGAGCAGTTGATGTTGCGTTGGGAAAACGCTTCCGACGCCGCGGCGAATACCGCCACCTCCTGGCAGCCGGACGCCAGCGCCCGCTCCAGCCCCGCGAGGTTCGGCACCAACGCGGTGTAGGTGACGCCGGGCCGTCGCCCAAGCCGGCGAACGACGTCATCGGAGCCGGCCATCTGCGGCACCCAGCGTGGCGAGACGAACGCCCCCACCTCGAGGGTGCGCAGCCCCGCCCGGACCAGCCGCTCGACCAGTTCCACGCGGGTGTCGACGGCCAGGCTGCGTGGCTCGTTCTGCAAACCGTCCCGCGCGCCGACTTCCACCAACCTGACGGCGTCCATCGTCACTGCCCGCGCTTTTCGCGCAACAGGGTTTCGGCGCGGTCGGCGCGCACGTCCTTGGTTTCCACCATGCGCTTGACCAGCCAATCCACCTCTTCGCCCCGGGCGCCCGCCGACAGCGCGATGTTGCGCGCGTGCAGCGCCATGTGGCCGCGCTGGATGCCTTCGGTCGCCAGGGCCCGCAGGGCGCCGAGGTTCTGCGCGAGTCCGACGGCCACGGCGATTTCCGCCAGTTCCTGGGCGGTCTTCACCCCCAGGATGCGCAGCGACAGTTGCGCCAGCGGGTGTGTCTTGGTGGCGCCGCCCACCAGGCCGAGCGGCATGGGCATTTCCAGGGTGCCCACCAGGTGGCCCTCGCTGTCCTTTTCCCAGGTGGTCAGGGAGCCGTAGTGTCCGCTGCGGCAGGCGTAGGCATGGGCGCCGGCTTCCACCGCGCGCCAGTCGTTGCCGGTGGCGACCACCAGCGGGTCGATGCCGTTCATGATGCCCTTGTTATGGGTTGCCGCGCGGTAAGGGTCGATGGCGGCGAAGGTGTAGGCGTCGATCACCCCTTCGATGACCTGCGCGCCGCTGTACTCGGCGGTGTCCAGGTGTTCCGGGGCGATCCGCAGTTGGGCGCGGGCCAGGCGCAGGTCGGCCAGGTTGGAAAGGATGCGCAGGCGCACCTTGCCGCCGGTGAGGCGCTCCATCAGGGGGGCGACCGTCTCGGCCATGGTGTTCACCGTATTGGCACCCATGGCGTCGCGCACGTCGACGATCAGGTGCGCCACCAGCATCGGGCCGCGTGGGCTGTCGGCGAAGGTGTGCACCTCGACGTCGCGGCACCCGCCGCCGAGCTTGTTCAGTACCTGGTCCTTGCTGTTGGCCAGGGCGATGATTTCGTCCTTGGCGCGCAGCAGGCTCAGGCGTGCGTTGAAGGGGTCGCTCACCCCGACGATCTGCACCTGGGCGCGCATCAGCGGTTCGCTGCTGGAGGTCAGGAAACCGCCGGCGGGGCGGGTCAGCTTGGCCATGAACGAGGCGGCGGCGACGACCGACGGCTCTTCCACCACCAACGGGATCAGCACGTCGCGGCCATTGATGCGGAAGTTGCTGGCGATGGCGTAGGGCAGCTCGAACCTGCCGATGACGTTTTCGATCATCCCGTCGGCCACTTCCAGCGACAGCGCGCCGGCGTCCCGCAACAGCGCAACGTCCTCGGCGCCCAGGCCCAGGAGTTGCTGGAGGTGTTCGAGACGCTGGGCGGGCGCCAGGCTGCGGAAGTTGGGCAAGCGAGAATCGACAGGCATGGGGCGCTCCTTAGAAGAGTCATTTGTTATTGGCTGGTGACAAATTGCCGCATCTGTATCCTTTAAAGAAGGTACAGTTTTGCCGGACAGCTACCCCTCATGTACCCATCGCGGATTTCGATATGGCTCGCCAGACACTCGCGCAGCAGGTTGCCGCTGCCATCGCCCAGCAGATAACCGACGGTGCCCTCAAGGCCGGCGACAAGTTGCCTTCGCTGCGCGAATACATCCGCCTGCACGGCCACTCGAAAAACACCGTGATCACCGCGTACGAGAGCCTGGCGGCGAAAGGCTTGGTGGAGGCACGGCACGGGCAAGGCTTTTTCGTCATCAAGCACATCGCCACGCCGGTCGAGGACGAGGAAAGCCAGCCCTACAACCGGGCGCTGGACACCATCTGGATGATGCGCCAGCAGTTCGTCCGCGACCCCGGGCATTCCCACCTGGGCGAGGGCTTCCCGCCGGTGGAGTGGCTGATGGACATGCGCCTGGACAAGTTTCACCGGCAGGTGGTGCGTGCCGGCGTGACCACGTTGTTCCGCTACGGCACGCGCTTCGGCAATCCGGGTTTGCGCACCCGACTGATCCAGAAGCTCGCCGACTACAGCATTCCGCTGTCGCCGCGCCAATTGGTCACCACCCTGGGCGCCAACCACGGCATGGACCTGATCATCCGGCGCTACGTAGCGCCGGGCGACCCGGTACTGGTCGAAGACCCCGGCTACTATCCGCTGTTCGGCAAGCTCCAGTTACAGGGCGCGCACATGCTCGGCGTACCCCGCGAGCCGGATGGTCCCGACCTGGAGGTGCTGGAGCGGTTGGTCAGGGCGCACAGGCCGAAGCTGTTCTTTCTCCAATCCATCGGCCACAACCCGACCGGCTCCGACCTCTCGCCGGCCAAGGCCCATCAACTGCTGCGGATTGCCGAAACCTACGACCTGTTGCTGGTGGAGAACGACGCCATGGCGGACTTCAAGCCCAGTTCCTCGATCAAGCTCAGCGCCCTGGACCAGTTGCAGCGAACCCTCTACGTGGGCAGCTTCTCCAAATCCATTTCCGCCGCCCTGCGCGTCGGTTTCATCGCCGGCAGCAAGCAGCGGATCGAGGAGCTGGCCGACATCAAGATGGTGCTGCACAACAGCGGCGCCGAGTACAGCGAGCGCACCGTCGAGGTGATCCTCGGCGAAGGGCATTTTCTGCGGCATCTCTCGCGCCTCCAGGACCGTCTCCGCCACGCCACCGCCGAGGGGCTGAAGCTGCTCGACGAACTGGGCGCGGAGGTGTTCTGCCGGCCGGAGCAAAGCCTCTACCTGTGGGCGCGCTTCCCAGGCATCGACGACGCCAACCTGCTCACCCGCCAGTGCCTGGCGCGGGGCGTCATGCTCGCCCCGGGGGCGATTTTCTCCACGCAGCCGAAGCACGCCGCGCCCTGGACGCGGCTCAACGTGGCGTACCTGAGCGACCCGCTGTTCAGCCAGAGCATCCGGGAGATCACCCAGGGCTGAGGCCGTCACCGCCTTGGCGAGGGCTTGCCTGGGAGTGTTGCGCTGCTATCCGCTCCGGCAGTGCTTCTTCGTGGCCCGCGAAGGCGGGGCCGACCCTACAAGCGACCGGGTCGCCCTTCGGCGCCCTCAGGGCGTTGGGATCGAGGTTGCGCAGGACTGTACTGCGCGTCCGACCCGGTCTGGCGGCGATGTCCATTGGCGAAGGAAGTGATGAGTGGCCCGCGAGTCTTCGGCGCTGGGCACGACATCCACCAGGTACGTAGACCGTTTCGCGTCGGATGCGAGCACCGAGTGGCGATCGCCGGTGGTGGCTCCCGCAGGGTATGCATTCGGCCATCACCTTGGCCGAGGCTTGCGTGCGAATGACCGGCGGGGGCGGGTTGGATCGGACTTCGCTTACAGTGAAACAGCCCGTGAGCACCGCCGGGGTGGATTCCATGGCGTCCTTCAAGCTGCTGAAGCGCGGGGTGCGGCACGCGAAGGGCGGTGTGGTGAGGTGTTATCGGTGATCGGTCGAGGCCGCCTATGCGCGGCGACAACCGAATCCGGGCGGTTCGCCGGTCGATTTCAGGGCCCGCGCTGCTTTCGCCAACAGAATCCGGAGCGCCGCCAGTGGCGACTTATCGGATGGACGACGATCCATAGGCCTGGAACGCCAACGACATTCACTGAACCCGGTTTCTTCCCCCAGGGTCTATCCAAGCCTTGATCCCGAGGAGTATGTCCTTGATCCGTTTAAGTTTTGCCCTGTTGGCGCTCGCTGCCTGCTGCGTCGAGGCGCGCGAATACCGCTACAGCGACGCGCACCTGCACTACGTCGATTTTTTCCAGGAAACCGACGGCATGGCCGGATTGCTGAAGGCCATGGATGCCAACCGCATCGAACACGCGATGATTTCCGGGATACCGGTGGCGAAGACCTGGCACGAGGACGAACCTAAGCGCCCGCGGTACTACGCCGGCGACGACGCCGATGCCTATTGGTACAGCGCCACCGATACCCTGGTCGCGGCCGCGTTGAAGAAGTTGCCGCCGACCCAGCGCCAGCGCTTCCATCCGTTCCTCTCGGGTTTCAACCCGAGCGACAAGAACGCCGACGCGCTGATCCGCAACATGCTGGAGCTGGATCCCGGCCTCTGGCAGGGCATCGGCGAGGTGTTCACCCGCCACGACGACCTCACCGCGCTGATCCATGGTGACACCCCGCGCGCCAATAACGAGGCGATGATGCGGGTCTATCACTTGGCCGCCGAATTCGACCTGCCGGTGATGCTGCACTCGAACATCACCTCGAAACGGGAAAAGAACCCGCTGTATCTGGAGGAGATCGAGGAGCCGCTGCGCAATCATCCCCATGTGCGCTTCATCTGGGCCCACGCGGGCAGCAGCATGGAGCTCCACCGCCACCAGGAGCGCCTGGATTTTCTCCTGCCGACCCTGGAACGCCTGCTCGGCGATTATCCGAACCTCTATGTCGACCTCTCCTGGTCGGTGCTCGACCCCTACCTGCTGGATGAAAGGGGTCGTCCCGATCCGCAGTGGCTGGCGTTGGTGGCGCGTTATCCCGAACGCTTCATGCTCGGTTCGGACGTGGTCGGCCGTTTCGACAGCCTGGGCGAGCTGATGCGGGGCTTCGACCCCTTCCTCGATGCGCTGCCGGAAAAGGTCGCGCGGCGAGTGGCGCGGGACAACTTCCTCGACGTGTTGCCGAAGAAGGTGCAGAAGGCGCCCTGATTGTCATCAGGCGGTCATCCGGGTTGCCTAGCCTCGCGCTTTTAGCCGAGGAGTGCGCGATGAGTCTTTCCCGTTGGAGCCTGTTCCTGGCCTGTGGGCTGGCCTCCAGCCTGTGTCTGGCGGAGGTGAGCATCGAGGGAGCGCCGGAGGTCGGTGTCTTCGTCAGTCAGTACACGCATTTCCAGCCCGGCGAGCGGGTGCTGACCCGGGAGAACCAACCGATCGAGCCGACCCGGAGCATTCCTGCCACCCTCGGCACCAAGTTCGGCATGCGCTACCGGCTAGTCGGCAAGCGGACCGGGGACACTCCCTTGACCCTGCTGTACCTGACGCCAGGGGTGATCGGCGCGGATGGTCAGCGCCACGACAAGTTCGAGGTCACCCAGGCCTTGGTGGTGGAGGCGCCGAGCGACGTGATGGCGTTCGAGTTCACCGAACCCTACGAAATGGTCAAGGGGGAGTGGCGTTTCCTGGTGTTCCAGGGCGATCGCTTGCTCGCCGAGCAGCATTTCGACGTCCGCTGACACCGGATCGTCGGGCTGCGGCCGCAGGATGCGAGGGGGAGGGCGGCGAGATTGAGAGGGGAGTGCCGTGCCTTCCTCGCGGAAGACACGGCGAGGGGCATCAGCCCTGCCAGCGTTTCAGCACCAGGGTGGCGTTGGTGCCGCCGAAGCCGAAGCTGTTACTCATCACCCGGTCGAGGGTGACGTTCTCGCGGGTTTCGCGGAGGATCGGCAGGTCGGCGACTTCCGGGTCCAGCTCATCGATATTGGCCGAGGCCGCGATGAACTTGCCCTCCATCATCAGCATGCAGTAGATCGCCTCGTGCACGCCGGCCGCGCCCAGGGAATGGCCGGACAGGCTCTTGGTCGAGCTGATCAGCGGCGCCTTGTCGGCGAACACTTCGCGCACGCCCCGAATCTCGGCGACGTCGCCGACCGGCGTCGAGGTGCCATGGGTGTTCAGGTAGTCGATCGGGCCGTCGACGGTGGCCAGTGCCTGCTGCATGCAGCGGACCGCGCCTTCGCCGCTCGGGGCGACCATGTCGTAGCCGTCGGAAGTGGCGCCGTAACCGATGATCTCGGCATAGATTTTCGCGCCGCGAGCCAGGGCATGTTCCAGCCCTTCGACCACCACCATGCCGCCGCCGCCGGCGATGACGAAGCCGTCGCGCTTGGCGTCATAGGCCCGGGAGGCTTTTCCCGGGGTGTCGTTGTACTGGGTCGAGAGGGCGCCCATGGCGTCGAACAGGCAGCTCTGGCTCCAGTGTTCTTCCTCGCCGCCGCCGGCGAACACCACGTCCTGCTTGCCGAGTTGGATCTGCTCCATCGCCTGGCCGATGCAGTGGGCACTGGTGGCGCAGGCCGAGGAGATCGAATAGTTCACGCCCTTGATCTGGAACGGCGTGGCGAGGCAGGCGGAGACGGTACTGCCCATGGTGCGGGTGACGCGGTATGGGCCGATGCGCTTGACGCCTTTTTCCCGCAGGGTGTCGATGGCTTCCATCTGGTTGATGGTCGAGGCGCCGCCGGAACCGGCAATCAGGCCGGTACGCGGGTTGGACACCTGGTCCGCGCTCAAGCCGGAGTCCGCGATGGCCTGCTGCATGGCGAGGTACGCGTAGGCCGCGGCGTCGCCCATGAAACGGAACAACTTGCGATCGATCAGCTCTTCCGGATTCAGCTCGACCGAACCGGAGACCTGGCTGCGCAGGCCCATCTCGGCATAGGACGGGTTGTAGCGAATGCCCGCACGGCCAGCGCGCAGGTTGGCGGAGACGGTGTCTTTATCATTGCCCAGGCAGGAGACGATGCCCAGACCGGTGATCACGACGCGACGCATGCGGAAATCCTTCAAAAACTGTCGGTAGAAGTGAACAGGCCGACGCGCAAGCCTTCGGCACTGTAGATCTCGCGACCATCGACGCTGACGGTGCCATCGGCGATGCCGAGGATCAGCGAGCGGTTGATGGTGCGTTTGATATGAATGTTATAGGTGATCTTCTTGGCGGTCGGCAGGACCTGGCCGAAGAACTTGACCTCGCCCGAGCCGAGGGCGCGGCCGCGACCGGGGTTGCCCTGCCAGCCGAGGTAAAAACCGACCAGTTGCCACATGGCGTCGAGGCCGAGGCAGCCGGGCATGACCGGGTCGCCCTCGAAGTGGCAGGCGAAGAACCAGAGATCGGGATGGATATCGAGCTCGGCGACGATTTCGCCTTTGCCGTACTTGCCGCCGCTTTCGCCGATGTGGGCGATGCGATCGATCATCAGCATGTTCGGCGCGGGCAGTTGCGCATTACCGGGACCGAACAGTTCGCCGCGGCTACAGCGCAGCAGGTCTTCCCGGGAATAGGCGTTTTGTTTGGTCATGCGAGCTCCTCAATGGTCCCTGTGTGGCAGGGGCGGCGGACCCGACGGCGCGCGCCGTCGGGTCCGCATCTGCCGCAGCCTAGTCATAGACTGTTGCGTTGTAGTGAAAGTCACAGCGCTCTGAGCACAGGTGTACACAACAACTTCAGCGAGCGTATTGTCGCGGATCATGCCGACGTTCGGCGTTCGGCGTTCGGCGTTCGGTATTTGGCGCGCACTGTAACACTCTTGCCCGGGCCGCCAAGCGGGTCATTCCGCGGGCCGGGGCAGCCAGAGCGCCAGGACGCGTTGCAGGTCTGCTCGTTTGAACGGCTTGGCCAGGTAATCGTTCATCCCGGCCGCCAGGCAGGCCTCGCGGTCGCCCCTGCCGGCATTCGCGGTGAGGGCGATGATCGGCAGCTCCTCGCCCACTAACTGGCGGATTCGCCGGGTCGCGGCGTAGCCGTCGAGCAGCGGCAGGCGGCAGTCCATCAGCACCGCCGCATAGCGGTGCTGTTGCACGCTGCTCACCGCCTGCATGCCGTCCCCCGCCAGGCTCACCCGGTAGCCGAGGCTGCGCAACATGGCTTCGATCACCGTCTGGCTGATCGGGTTGTCTTCCACCAGCAGGACCTGGCGGTTTTCTCCGGCCTCGGTGTCCCAGCGCCGGACGTCGGCGTGGGCCGACGCGTCCAGGCGGAACGGCAGGGGGATTTCCAGGATGAAGGTGGAGCCCTGGCCTTCCTCGCTGTGCGCCCGCAGGGTGCCCCCCATGCGCTCGGCCAGGGTCCGGGCGATCGGCAGGCCCAGGCCGGTTCCCCCATAGCGCCGGGAAATCGAGGTGTCGGCCTGCTGGAAGGCGTCGAACATGTATTCGAGGCGCTCCCGGGAGATGCCGATTCCGCTGTCCTGCACAGCGCAGGTGAACAGCAGGGTCTCGGTGTCCAGGGGCATCCAGCGGATTTCGATCCGCACGGCGCCGGCTTCGGTGAACTTCAAGGCGTTGCCGACCAGGTTGACCAGAATCTGGCGTATCCGCGCCGGGTCGCCTTTCGCCTGGATGCCTTCCAGGCCCGGCTGGATGTCCAGGTTCAGCTCCAGGCCCTGCTCCTGGGCGCTCTGCTGGAACACCTGGACCGATTCGTGGACCAGTTCCAGCAGGTCGAACCGCAGGTGTTCCAGGGGCAGCACGCCGCGTTCGAGGCGGGAAAAGTCGAGCAGGTCGTTGAGCACCTTGAGCAGGTGTTCGGTGGATTCGGTGGCCAGGTTGGCGTATTCGGTCTGCTCCGGGTCGAGGCGGGTGGTTTCCAGCAGTTGCAGCATGCCCAGCACGCCGTTCATCGGGGTGCGCAGCTCGTGACTCATCATGGCGAGGAAGTCGGACTTGGCGCGGTTCGCCTGCTCGGCGTCCTCCCGTGCGCGGATCAGTTCGTCGATGGTCCGGCCCTGCTCGGAACTCGCCCGCTGCAGGGCCGCCGCGAGATCGTTGATATGCCGGGCCAGCTCGCCGAGCTCGCTGTCGTCCAGCACTGGAACGCTGGTGCGATAGTCGCCGGCCCGGATCGCCTCGACGGCGCGGCCCATGGCGGCGATCGGTCGGGACAGGCGTGTCGCCAGTTGCCGCGCCAGGAAAAACGTCAGCAACAGCGCGAACAGGGCGAGGAGGATCGCCTTGGTCAGGATGGCCTGCTGGCGGCTGTTGAAGGCGTCGTTGGACATGCCCACCAGCACCCGGCCGAGGTAGTCGTCTATCAGGTGATGGCTCGCCTGCCTGACGGGGGCTGGCGGCTGGTTTTCCTGAGGGGCTCGTTGCAGGCGGATCGCCGCATGGAACACATCGGTCGACGAATCGGCAAGAGCGGCTTCCGGGCTGCGCTGGACGTGGGCGAGCACCTTGTCGCGCCGGTCGCGCACCTCCAGGAAGCGGACGTGCGGGGTATCGAGGGTCGCCCGCAACAGGCCTTCCAGCAACGGCAGGTTGTCGGAAAGCACCGCGAATTCGCTGGCCGGCGCCAGCTGGTCGGCGATCAATTGCCCGGTCTGGTCGAGTTCCTGGCGCAACTCCTGCAGCCGGGTGAACGTCAGGAACCCGGTCAACAACAGCGTCAGCAGCAAGGCCGGCCCCAGGGCGATCAACTGGGTGCGGGCGTGGATGTTCCAGTCTCGCCGAAGACTCATGGGGTAGCCGTGCCCGGCCGACGGGCCGGGGGACGCCGAAGACCAGGCTCCCGCAGTGGGCTCGACGAGGCCCCGGGTGCGCTCACCCGGACCGGGAAGGGGGTGAATGGCATGGGAAAACGTGACGGCAAGGGGGATCACTTCTTGACGGATGTTTCAGGAATGTTAACCGAGCGGACCGGCTTTGCCAGTGCCCGACGCGTCTCGGCCGACTGTTCGGCCGCCCGCGCCTCCGTATAATGCGGCGGTTCGCCATTCGATGGCATGGGATGGATTCGTCATGACTGAGCAGCAACGACCCGTAGCGGTCCTCGGCGGCGGTAGCTTCGGTACCGCCATCGCCAACCTGCTGGCGGGCAACGGCCAGCGCGTATGGCAATGGATGCGCGACCCGGACCAGGCGGAGGCGATTCGCGCCAACCGGGAGAATCCGCGCTACCTGCGCGGCGTGAAGATTCATCCCGGCGTCGAGCCGCTCAACGATCTGCCGGCGGTGCTGGAGGCCTGCGAGCTGATTTTCGTGGCGCTGCCTTCGAGCGCGCTGCGCAAGGTCCTGGAGCCGGTGGCCGGGCATCTGCCCGGTAAGTTCCTGGTCAGCACCACCAAGGGTATCGAGGCGCAAAGCTTCAAGCTGATGAGCGAGATCCTCGGTGAAATCGCGCCCCAGGCGCACATCGGTGTGCTCTCGGGGCCGAACCTGGCCCGCGAGGTGGCCGAGCACGGGTTGACCGCCAGCGTGATCGCCAGCGAGGACGACAGGCTCTGCCAGCGCGTGCAGCAGACGCTCCATGGGCGCACCTTCCGGGTCTACGCCAGCCGCGACCGCTTCGGCGTCGAGCTCGGCGGGGCGTTGAAGAACGTCTACGCGATCATCGCCGGCATGGCCGCGGCCTTGGGCATGGGTGAAAACACCCGCAGCATGCTGATCACCCGGGCCCTGGCCGAGATGACCCGCTTCGCGGTGAAGCTGGGCGCCAACCCGATGACCTTCCTCGGCCTGGCCGGGGTCGGCGACCTGATCGCCACCTGCTCGTCGCCGAAGAGCCGCAACTACCAGGTCGGCTTCGCCCTCGGCGAGGGGCTCGGGCTGGACGAGGCGGTGGCGCGCCTGGGCGAGGTGGCGGAAGGGGTGAACACCCTCAAGGTGCTCAAGGTCCGCGCGGAGGAGTTTCAGGTCTACATGCCGCTGGTCGCGGGCCTGCATGCGATCCTTTTCGAGGGGCGTACCTTGACCCAGGTGATCGAGGTGCTGATGAGCGCCGAGCCCAAGACCGACGTCGACTTCATTTCCACCAGCGGATTCTGAGCCGCCGTCGCGGCCAGGTATCCCGATCGAACGAGGTATTCCCATGAGCGAACCGCGCGACGGCCAGCATTCCGAAACCCTCCTGCTGCGCATCCTGTGGATGGTGATTTTCGTCATTGTCTGGCAAGTGGCCGAACTGGTGCTCGTCGCCGTGGTCCTGCTGCAGTTGGGCCATCGCCTGATCTACGCCGCGCCCAACGCGGGGCTGCTCGGGTTCGGCGACAGCCTCAGCCAGTACCTGGCGCAGATCGGCCGCTTCGGCACCTTCAATACCGAGCGCAAACCCTGGCCGTTCGCCGACTGGCCCGCGCCGCGCCCGGTCGACGGCGATGCCGGCCAGCCGCCGCCCGCCGTTCCGGCGGCGGACGAGGCGCCCCGCCCATGACGGTCAAGCTCTGGCTGTTACGCCATGGGGAAGCCGAGGCGCAGGCGCGCAGCGACGCCGAGCGCCGCCTCACGCCCGCCGGCCGCGCGGCGGTGCTGCGCAGCGCGCGCCACCTGGAGGGCCGGCCGTTGCAGGCGATCTTCGCCAGCCCCTACGTGCGTGCCCAGCAGAGCGCGGCGCTGGTCCGCGAAGCCCTGGGCTTCCGCGATGCGGTGGTGACCCTGCCGTGGATCACCCCGGAGAGCGTGCCGCGCCAAGCGCTGGACCGGCTCGCCGAGTATCGTGCCGGGGAATGGTTGCTGGTCACCCATCAGCCCTTCGTCGGGTCTCTGCTGAGCTTGCTGTTGCACGGCCATGTGCAACAGCCGCTCCCCATGGGCACCGCCGACCTGGCCGAGCTGAGCGGCGAACTGCTGCTGGCTGGCGGCATGGATTTGCAGGCGCTGCATTCGCCTGACTGAGCCTGGTCCACCCTCCCTGTTCTGCCCGCCGTCCTTCCCCGACTCCGGGGATCGATCGGCCTGCGCAGCGCGCCTCCGTCAAAGGCGCCGTGCACGGCTGACTTGCCTCGATCCCCGCGCAGCGCCAGGCATCGGCAGCCTGCGGGCGGGCTACATTTCGTAACTTGCGCCTCCCTGGCCTGCGTGGAATATTCGCCCGAGCAGTTGCTCGGTCATCCCACAAAAATAACAAGGAGGACGCCTGTGAACCCATCACCCCGGTTGCCGTTGGACGTGTTCTACCAACGCGAAGCCCGCCATCCCCGCAAACGCTTTCTCGTCCAGCCTCTTGCCGATGGACGGGTGGAGGAGCTGAGCTGGGGCGAGGTCGGCGAACAGGCCCGGCGAGCCGCTTGCTGGCTGCGTGGACGCGAACTGCCCGCGGGCAGCCGGATCGCCCTGCTGTCGAAGAACTGCGCGCACTGGATCGTCGCCGACCTGGCGATCTGGATGGCCGGGCACGTCTCGGTCCCGCTCTACCCGAACCTCACCGCCGAGGCGATGCGCCAGGTGCTCGAGCATTCCGAGTCGGCGCTGGTGCTGATCGGCAAGCTCGACGACTGGCCGGCGATGGCGCCGGGCATGCCGGAGGGCCTACCCAGCGTGGCGCTGCCGCTGCACCCCGAGGGCCATTTCGATCACCACTGGGAGGCGTTGCAGGTCTGCGCGCCGATCCGCGACAACCCCAGCCCACCGGGCAATCGCCTCGCCACGCTGATCTATACCTCCGGCACCACCGGCATGCCCAAGGGAGTGATGCACGCCTTCGGTAACCTGGGTTTCGCCGCCGGGCACGCCACCGAACTCTTCGGAGTCGGCGAGGACGACCGCCTGTTATCGTACCTGCCGCTGTGCCACGTGGCCGAGCGCATGGTGGTGGAAATGGGCGCGCTGTACGCCGGCGAGACGATCTTCTTCGCCGACAGCCTGGATACCTTCCTGGAAGACTTGCGACGTGCTCGGCCGACGCTGATCTTCGGCGTCCCAAGGATCTGGAGCAAATTGCAGCAGGGGGTGTACGCCAAGGTCTCGGCGCGCCGGCTGGACCGGCTGTTGAGGCTGCCGATCATCGGCCGCCTGGTCGGCCGCAAGGTGCTCGCCGGCCTGGGCCTGGACCAATTGCGCTACGCCCTGTGCGGCGCCGCGCCGGTCCCCCAGGCGTTGTTGGAATGGTACCGGCGACTGGGGCTGGACGTGCTGGAGGTCTACGGCATGACCGAGAACTGCGGCTACTCCCACCTCTGCCTGCCGGGCCGGCAGAAGGCCGGCTGGATCGGCCAGAACTGTCCCGGCGTGGAGGTGCGCATCGCCGAGGACGGCGAGGTGCAGGTACGCAGCGGCACGGTGATGCAGGGCTACTACAAGGAGCCCTTGAAGACCGCCGAGGCCCTCACCGACGACGGCTTCCTGCGCACCGGCGACAAGGGCGAGCAGGACGCCGATGGCAACCTGAGGCTGACCGGGCGGATCAAGGAAATCTTCAAGACCAGCAAGGGCAAGTACGTCGCCCCCGCGCCCATCGAGAACCGCCTGGCCGCCCACACGCGGATCGAGCAGGTATGCGTGGTGGGCGATGGCATGCCGCAACCCCTGGCGCTTTGCGTGCTCTCCGAGGTCGGCCGGCGAGAGGCCGCCAACGCCGGGCGCGGCGCGCTGGAGAGCAGCCTCAAGGGCCTGCTCGACGAGGTCAATCGCGCCCTGGAAAAACACGAGCGGCTCCAGGGCCTGGTGCTGGTGCCGGACATCTGGGGCGTGGACAACGGTTTCCTCACGCCAACCCTGAAGATCAAACGCAACGTGGTGGAAACCGCCTATGGTGGCCGTTTCCAGGAATGGCAGGAACGTCGCGAGGCGGTGCTCTGGCATGAGTGAGCGCTGGCCGCTTGCCGCCCAGGCGCGGCATCATGTCCGGCTGGAGGGGACTGGCTGCCCCGACACCCTTCGGCAACCCGGTTTCTAGAGGAACGACCCCATGAGCCTGTGGCGACAAACCCCCGATCTCGATTCGCTCAACGCCTTGCAGAAAAACACCATCGGCGAGCGACTGGATATCCGTTTCGAGGCCTTCGACGAGCAGTCCCTCACCGCGAGCATGGCGGTGGACGCCCGTACCCACCAACCCTATGGGCTGTTGCACGGCGGCGCCTCGGTGGTTCTCGCGGAAAGCCTGGGCTCCAGTGCCAGCTACCTGTGCATCGACAGCAGTCGGTTCTATTGCGTCGGCCTGGAGGTCAACGCCAATCACCTGCGCGGCCTGCGCAGCGGGCGGGTGACGGCGGTGGCGCGGCCGGTACACGTCGGCCGTACCACCCATGTGTGGGACATCCGTCTGAGTGGCGACGATGGCAAGCTCAGTTGTATCTCGCGCCTGACCGTGGCGGTGGTGCCCCTCGGCGAGCAACCGCCGGCGCGGGACTGACCACAGCCTGCCGTCGCGAGGGCAGGCGGCGAGGTCCGCCGTGTGGCGGACCCTGATCGCCGTCCGCTCTCGCGACGCCGAACCGGCCTTCGACCATTGGATTTGGCCTTTGCGCCCTCATCAGTGGCAGTTACGGACGTTGCCTGGGCCCGGTGCCTGCTGGACAATCGCGGCAGCCTATCGAGCAGAAGTCCGATCATGTCCGAACCGATTTTCTTCGCCCACGCCAACGGGTTTCCCTCGGCCACCTACGGCAAGCTGTTCGCCGCCCTGGCGCCGGATTTCCACGTGCATCACCTGCCGCAGCATGGCCACGACCCGCGGTTTCCGGTGGACGACAACTGGGAGGGCCTGGTGGAGGAACTGCTGCTGCATCTGTCGGCGTTGGGCGAGCCGGTGTGGGGCGTGGGGCATTCCCTCGGCGGCGTGCTGCACTACCATGCCGCGTTGCGCCGGCCCGACCTCTACCGGGGCGTGGCGATGCTCGATTCCCCGGTGCTGACCTTCGCCGATCGCCTGGTGATCCGCGCCGCCAAACGCTTCGGCTTCATCGACCGCATCACCCCGGCGGGACGCACCCTGGGGCGTCGCGAGGTGTTCGCCGACCTCGACGAGGCGCGCCGCTACTTCGCCGGCAAGAGCCTGTTCCGCGCCTTCGACCCGGATTGCCTGGAGGCCTACGTGCGTCACGCCCTAGCGCCGCGAGCCGGGCAGCTTCGGCTGACCTTCGACCCGGAGACCGAAATCCGCATCTACCGCAGCGTGCCCCATCGCAGCCCCGGCCGACCGCGCCAGCTCAAGGTGCCGCTGGCGGTGGTGCGCGGCCATCACAGCCGGGTGGTATTGCCGCACCACGCACGGCCGGTGGCGCGCATTCCCCATGGCGAATACCTGACGCTGCCCGGTGGGCACATGTTCCCGCTCGAGCGGCCGCAGGAAACCGCCGAACTGCTCAAGGCGCTGTTCGGCCGCTGGCAAGGGCGTAACCAGGAGGCGACGGCATGAGCACCGTGGTCGAGGAAGTCCGCCTGAACCTGCCCCACATCGAACTGGCCGCGCGGCTCTATGGGCCCGAGCACGGCAAACCGGTGATCGCCCTGCACGGCTGGCTGGACAACGCCGCCAGCTTCGCCCGCCTGGCGCCGAAGCTGCAAGGCGTGCGCATCCTCGCCCTGGACTTCGCCGGCCATGGCTATTCCGCCCATCGCCCGGTGGGTTGCAGCTATTCCTTCTGGGACAACGTCCACGACGTGCTGGAAGTGGCGGCGTTCCTCGGCTGGGAGCGGTTCTCCCTGCTGGGGCATTCGATGGGCGCCATCGTCTCGGTGATGCTCGCCGCGGCGCTGCCCGAGCGGGTCGAACGCCTGGCTTTGATCGACGGCCTGATACCGCCCACCGGCGAGGCCGACCAGACGTCGCGCCGGCTCGGCGACGCATTGCGGGCGCAACTGGCCCTGCCCGGCAAGCGCAAGCCCATCTATGCGGAGCTGGAACACGCCGTGACCGCGCGGATGAAGTCCACCGGTGCGGTCAGTCGCGAGGCCGCCGAATTGCTCGCCCAGCGCGGGCTGATGGCGGTGGCCGGCGGGTATACCTGGCGCAGCGACCCGCGGCTGACCTTACCGTCGCCGCTGCGACTCACCCACGCCCATGCGCTGGCGCTGCTCGATGCCTTGCGCTGTCCGGCCCGGTTGGTGGTGGCGGAGCGGGGCATCCTGCTGGAGGAACCGCGGGTCGCCGGTTTGCTCGAGGGCTTGTCGATGGACATGCGCCGGGTGCCCGGCGGGCACCATCTGCACCTCGACGACGAGGCCGGCGCCGAAGCGGTGGCCGCCTGTTTCGAGGGCTTCTTCGAAGGCGCCTAGGCGGACAGGAAAAACCCTGTGGCAAAGGCGCCTTGACTTGCCTGGGGCAAGTGCGGAGGCTGGCGGCTCGGACAGGAGAGCCCCCGATGATCGACCTCTATACCGCCGCCACGCCCAATGGCCAGAAGATTTCCATCGCCCTCGAAGAGTTGGGATTGCCCTACGAGGTGCATGCGTTGTCGTTCGACAAGCAGGAGCAGAAGACCCCCGCCTTCCTGCGCATCAACCCCAACGGGCGCATCCCGGCCATCGTCGATCGCGAGGAAGACTTTGCAGTGTTCGAGTCCGGCGCCATCCTGCTGTACCTGGCGGAGAAGACCGGGCACCTGTTGCCGAGCGATCCCAAGGGCCGTTCCCGGGCGGTGCAGTGGCTGATGTTCCAGATGGGCGGGGTGGGCCCGATGCAAGGCCAGGCCAACGTGTTCTTTCGTTATTTCCCGGAAAAGCTCCCCGCCGCCATCGCCCGCTACCAGAACGAGACCCGGCGCCTCTACGAGGTTCTCGACGGGCGCCTGGCGGAAGCCGAATACCTCGCCGACAGCTACGGCATCGCCGACATCGCCACCTATCCCTGGGTACGGTTGCACGGCTGGGCCGGCGTCTCGTTGGAAGGCCTCGACCACCTGCAGCGCTGGATAGCGGCGATCGACGCGCGGCCGGCGGTGCAGCGTGGCCTGCAGATTCCCAAGCCGCTACAAGCGAGCGACGAGCTGGTTGCCAGCGCACAAACCATCCTGACGCGCTGAGGAGCACCATGCGTTCATACTTGCCGGCCCTGCTGGGGCTGCTGTCGCTCGCTTCGGTACAAGCGGCCGAGCCGCCGGGCAGCCACGACCCGGAGACGTTGCCGCGTTATCCCCAGGCGGAAATCGCCGTCTTCAAGGAAGGCGACGCGGTGGAGCGAATCTATCCGCTCGGGCCGATCCGCCGCATCAGCAACCAATTGCGCTACGAGCGGAAAGTCGATGTGCAGGGCCGGCAGACCGCCGTGACCTACCTGCTGCCGAGCGGGCATTCGGCCACCGAGGCCTTCGATTTCGCCCGCCAGGCGCTGCTCGCCCAGGGTGCGGAGCCGCTGTACTGGTGTCAGGGCCGCGACTGCGGATCGAGCAGCCTGTGGGCCAACACGGTCTTCGGCAATCCCATACTCTATGGTTCCGACGACGAACAGGCCTATCTGCTCCTGCGTCTGGCCAGCCCGCGCCAGGACAGCCTGCTGGCCCTCTACTCGATCACCCGGGGCAACCGCCGGGCCTACCTGCATGCCGAGCAACTGGATGCCAGCGCGCCCCTGGGCGACCTGCTGCCCAACGCCGCGACATTGCTGCGCGAGCTGCGCGCCAGCGGCACCCTGACCTTGCAGCAGGCCACGGGCGAGCCGGAGGCGCCCTGGCTGGAACTGCTCGCGCAAACCCTGCGCACCGACACTTCCCTGCGCGTGGCCATCGCCGGTCCGGCAGCCGAGCGCTGGCGCGAGGCATTGGTGGAGGCGGGTGTGCGCAGCGCCCGGCTGGAGCTGGACGAAACGCCCAGCGAGCGCCTTCGCTTGACCTGGTTGCGCTGATCGAGACCTGTGTCCCCCCTGGCGATGGCTAAGCCGCTAGCATAGCCCCGCCTTTCCGCCGCCCCGGAGCCATCATGTTCAATAACGACCGTCTGCTGGTGCAGATCCTGCTGCTTGGCCTTCTCGGCGCGTGCGTGTGGGTCCTGGCGCCGTTCTGGTCGGCGCTGTTCTGGGCCGCCGTGCTGGCGTTCGCCAGTTGGCCGCTGATGCGCCTACTGACCCGCGCGCTGGGCGGCCGGCACACCGCCGCGGCGGCGCTGCTCACCGCCGGCTGGACGCTGCTGGTGGCGCTGCCGCTGGTGTGGCTGGGGTTCAACCTGGCCGACCACATCCGCGACGCCACCGAGCTGGTGAAGAACATCCAGGTGGACGGCTTTCCGCAGCCGCCGGACTGGCTCGCCGGCGTTCCCCTGGTCGGGGGGCGGCTGGTGCAGCTGTGGCAGACCATCGACGAACAGGGCGCGGCGTTCTTCGCCAGCCTGAAGCCTTACATGGGGTTGATGGGCAACTGGCTGCTGGCGCGCAGCGCGCAGATCGGCGGCGGCATGTTGGAACTCGGCCTGAGCCTGGCCCTGGTGTTCTTCTTCTACCGCGACGGCCCGCGCATGGCCGAGCTGGTGCGCCGCGCCCTCGAACGCCTGATCGGCGAGCGCGCCGAACATTACCTGGCGCTGGTGGCCGGTACCGTGCAGCGCGTGGTCAACGGTGTCATAGGCACCGCCGCCGCCCAGGCCGCGCTGGCGCTCATCGGTTTCTGGATCGCCGGCATCCCCGGTGCCCTGGTTCTGGGCATCCTGACCTTCCTGCTCAGCCTGATCCCCATGGGACCGCCGCTGGTCTGGGTACCCGCCACCGCCTGGCTGTTCTGGCACGGCGAATACGGCTACGCGATCTTCCTCGGGATCTGGGGCACCTTCATCGTCAGTGGCGTGGATAACGTGCTCAAGCCCTACCTGATCAGCCGCGGCGGCAACCTGCCCCTGGTGGTGGTGCTGCTGGGCGTGTTCGGCGGGATCCTCGCGTTCGGCTTCATGGGGCTGTTTCTCGGCCCGACGCTGTTGGCCGTCGCCTACAGCCTGATCACCGACTGGCTGGCCGGAGAGCCGCGCCAATCGCTGCCGCCCACCGCGTGAGCGGCCCAACGCCGGCGCGTCCGCGCGGGCGTCCATCACCTCCAATGGAAACGTTCAGAGTCCTTTCATGAATAAATCAGCAGGAATCGCTGTAGGGATCATCGTAGTCGCCGGCGCGGCCATCACCGCCGCAGCCTGGTACACCGGCAGCCGCCTGGAAGGGGTGCTGCAGACCTCGCTCGTCCAGGCGAACCAGGCGCTGCAAGGTGTCATGCCGGGCGCCGGCCTCCAGCTGACCTCGCTGGAGACCGGCGTTTTCGGCAGCACCGCGCACTATCGCTTCACCTACAAGGGCGAGTTGAAGGGCGAAATGCGCGACGTCGAGCTCCTGCTCGTCGATGAGATCGACCACGGTCCCTTCCCGCTGTCGCGGCTGAAAGCCCTCAAGCTGATGCCGGTGATGGCCGCCAGCAACTATCGCCTGGAGCGCAATCCCCTGGTGGACAAGTGGTTCGAGGCCACCGGTGGAGCGTCGCCGCTGGTCGGGCAGGCGAGCATCGGCTACGACGAATCCGTGGAAGGCACAGGCAAGCTGCTGCCCTTCGACAGCGATCTCGATGCGCAGACCCACCTGACGCTTTCCGGCCTCGAGGTGACCCATTCCAACACCCGCGAGGCCCAGCGGATGAAGTTCGACGCCCGCATGGACAGCCTGCGTATGACGGCCCAGGAGTCGACCACCGGCCCGGTGGACCTCGCGATCAGCGGCTTGCAGCTGAGCAGCGACTACAGCAAGGGCCTCCAGGATCTCTACCTGGGTGCCAGCGAGGTGCGGATCAAGCAGGCGCAGATCGCCGCCCAGGGCAAGCCGCCGATCACCTTCCGCGATTTCGTCGAGAACGACAGCTTGCAGCAGGAAGGCGACAAGGTCGCCGCGCGGATGGGCTACGACATCGGCATGCTCGGCTACGACGGCAAGGACGTCGGCGCCCTGCAGATGATCTGGAGCCTGAAGAACCTGGACGGCGCGGCGCTGAAGTCCCTCGGCGAACTCTATACGGCGTACGCGGCGCAGACTCAGGTGAAGGGGCAAGAAAACGCCGAGCTCAGCGCCGAGCAAAAGGTCCGCCTGCAAGCGGACCTCAAGCGTCTGCTGGCCGCCAAGCCGAGCGTCGCCCTGGAGACGCTGTCGCTGAAAACCCCCCACGGGGAAAGCCGCTTCAACCTGTCGCTGAACCTGGCGCAGCCCGATTCCTTCGAGCAGCCCGCCGACCGCTTGGCCAAGCAGATCATCGAGAAGCTGGATGCGCGGTTGTCGGTGGCCAAGGGAAGCATCGGCGACCTGGCCGCCTTGCAGAGCGACAGCAGCGACCCGCAGGCCATCGCCCAGGAGGCTGCGGCGGCGACCGAGATGGCCAGCGGCATGGCGTTGGCCACCGGCATGGCGACCCTGCAAGGCGAAGACTTGGTGTCCAGCCTCGCCTACGCCGACGGCCAGGTGGATTTCAATGGCAATCGCTCCAGCCTGCAGGCTTTCCTCGACACCTTCCTGGGCATGGCCGGCGCGCCGGCCGGCGTCCTCCCGCAGGGCGCCGATGAAGACAGCGGCGAAGAACCCGACGAGCCGCCCTACGAAGACGAAGCGGCGCCGGAAGCCGAGTGACGGCTAAGCCGCGAACACCCGGCCGGACCTGAAGCGTCCGCTGGCGAAGCCTGGGGTAGGCGAAGGTCGGGACCCTTCCGTCGCGACCTTCGGGGCGGCACTCGTTTCACCATCTCCCGCCCACGTCAGGCCGACAGGTTCAACTGGCTACCCAGGCTGACCGCGCTATCGACGTCGCTCTGGTAGTGCTTGACCAGATTGGCCAGCAGCTTGGCGTAGGCCGAGCCTTCCTGGGAGGCGCTGCCGCTCTCATCCGTGCCGGCCGACGCGCCGCTGCCACTACCGCTGCCGCCGAACAGGCTGCCCAGCTCGTCCTGGCTGACGCTGCCACTGCCGTCGCTGTCCAGGGCGCTGAACAACTTGGACAAGCCGTCACTGTCCAGGCCGTTCGCGCTGGCATCCCGGGCGGGCGGCGGGGGAGGCGGTGCGTTCAACGCAGCGCTTTCGGTCTGACTCAGGCTGCCGTCGCTGTCGGTGTCGAGGGCGGCGAACAGCGAGGCGGCGTCGTTGTCGTCGCTGGCCACGCCCAGCGCGCTGCTCAACTCGTCCTGGCCGATGCCGCCGCTGCCGTCGGCGTCCAGGGCGGCAAACAGGTCCTGGTCGGCCTGCCCGCCATCGCGCGGCGGGGGTGGAGGCGGCGCCAGGGCGGCGGTCTCCGAGGTGTCGAGGCTGCCGTCCTGGTTCGCATCGAGCTGGCTGAACAGATCGTCGATATCGACGCTCAGGCTGCTGTCGCTCTTTTGAGCCGCGTCGATGGCGCTGCTCAATTCATCCTTGGCGACCGTGCCGTCGCTGTTGCTGTCCAGCAGGGCGAACAGCTTTTCCTGGATTTTTCCTCCTCCCGAACCGGACGCGCTGGTATTGCCGGTATTCGCGGCAGAGCGCGCCGTGGACGAGAGATTCGCGAGGGTCGAGCGATAGGCGCCGTACCCCGAACTGCCGCTGATACCACCGATCATGGCATTCGCTCCTCTAGACGTTGGCGAAACCGGAGAGGGTCCTCCGGTATTGCCAGGCTGCCCCCGGCGCATGTCGGCGATATGTGCAGTCTGTATCCGCTTTCATACAGGCGCCTCAGGAGCGGGGGAGGCACAGCACGGCGGTGAGGCCGCCGCAGGGGGTGTCCTCCAGGCGGATGTCGCCGCCCAGGCGCCGCGCGGCTTCGCGGGTGATGGTCAGGCCCAGGCCGACGCCCCCGGAGTTGCGATTGCGCGAGCCTTCCAGGCGGAAGAACGCCTCGAACACCGCCTCGCGCTGTGCCGCCGGGATGCCGGGGCCGTGGTCGATGACCCGCACGTCGATCCCGGCGTCGCGCTCGGCCAACTGGATGCGTACGCCGTCGCCGCCATAGCGCAAGGCATTGTCCAGCAGGTTGTTCAAACAGGAGCGCAGGGCCATGGGTTGCGCCCGCAGGGGCGCGCAGCGGCCTTCGACCTGGACGTCGAGGCCGCGCTCCTGGGCGTCCTCGGCCATCGATTCCACCAGCGCCTGCAGGTCGAACCACTGCGGCGCTTCGCTGGCGCGCTGTTCGTGCAGGTAGCTCAGGGTGGCGTCGAGCATCCCGACCATTTCATCCAGGTCCCGCGCCATGCGCTCGCGCAGCGGATCGTCGGCCACCTGTTCCACGCGCAGCTTGAGCCGCGCCAGCGGGGTACGCAGGTCGTGGGAGACGGCGGCGAGCATGCGCCCGCGTTGCTGCATCTGTTCGCGGATTCGCGTCTGCATGAGGTTGAAGGCGCGGGCCGCCTGGCGCGACTCCATCGGCCCGTCCTCCGCCAGCGCCGGGCTGTCGAGGTTCTCGCTGAGGCGTTCGGCCGCCTCGGACAGGCGTCGGATCGGCCGGCTCAGCAGGCGCGCGCCGTACCAGGCGGCAATCACCAGGGTGATCGACTGCAGCAGCAGCGGCAGCAGCGGGCCGCCCAATGGCGGCGGCGGGGGAGGCGGGCGTTGCGTCCATTCGCCCCGGAAAGCGGGCGGTGGTGGCGGGAAATGCGGCTTGGCATACAGGCTGAACCAGGCGAACGCCAGCAGGTGCGCCAGGACGATGGCCAGCAGCGAAAGGCCGAACAGGCGTGCGAACAGCGTATCGGCGGAACGCATCAGCCGATCTCGCGGGCGTCGAACAGGTAGCCTTCGCCGCGCACGGTCTTGATCAACCGCGGCGAGCGCGGATCGTCGCCGAGCTTCTGGCGCAGCCGCGACACCAGCAGGTCGATGCTGCGGTCGAAGGCCTCGATCGAGCGGCCGCGCGCCGCGTCCAGCAGTTGTTCGCGGCTCAATACGCGCCGCGGGCATTCGAGGAAGGTCCAGAGCAGGCGGAATTCGGCGTTCGACAGCGGCACCAGCAGGCCCTCCGGGGACTGCAACTGGCGCAGGACGCCGTCCAGTTGCCAGGCGTCGAAGCGGATGTGCTTGCCGTTTTCGCTGCGCGGTCCGTCGTCGCGGACGCGGCGCAGGATGGTCTGGATGCGCGCCACCAGTTCGCGAGGCTCGAACGGCTTGGCCATGTAGTCGTCGGCACCCAGTTCCAGGCCGATGATGCGGTCGGTGGGTTCGCAGCGGGCGGTGAGCATGAGGATCGGAATGCCGGATTTGCCGCGGATTTCCCGGCACAGCGCCAGGCCGTCCTCGCCTGGCAGCATCAGGTCGAGGATCACCACGTCGAAGCGGCTCTGGGCCATCGCGCGGCGCATGCCCTGGCCGTCGCCGACCGCCTCGCTGTCGATACTGAAGCGGCTCAGGTAGCCGCCGAGCAGTTCGCGCAGCTCGACGTTGTCGTCGACGATCAGCGCGCGGGTGGTTCTCGGGTTTTCCACAATGCCGAACTCCGAAGGACGCCCGCCCGAGGCGGGGCGGCTGGATGAGAAGCGGTTTCCTCGGCCCAGGAACCGGGTCGCGCGACTTCATGCTGTTGCGTCCAGGTATCCTCAAGGTGTCGTCTTTGTAACCTAGCGGATACAAGATCGCGCGCCTGGAGTTTTCGCCGGACGGCGAAACCCGCGCGTTTTCGCCCGGTCCAACTCCGCCGTCGCTAGCGGGCGGCCGTGATGCGCGGATCGCGGCGGGCGTCTAGCGATGACGCGCGGGTCGGCCGCGCCGAGTCAGGATGAATGAGCAGCATGCAGCAACTGTTGAACGAAATCCTCAGCGAGGTCCGCCCGCTGATCGGGCAAGGCAAGGTCGCCGACTACATTCCGGCGTTGGGGCGGGTGGAGGCGAGCCAACTGGGCATCGCTGTGTACAGCAACGACGGCGAGCTCTACAGCGCGGGCGACGGGCTGGTGCCCTTTTCCATCCAGAGCATTTCCAAGGTGTTCAGCTTGGTCCAGGCGATCCAGCATTCCGGCGAGGACATTTGGCGGCGCCTGGGCCACGAGCCTTCCGGGCAGCCCTTCAATTCCCTGGTGCAGTTGGAGTTCGAGCGCGGCATTCCGCGCAATCCCTTCATCAATGCCGGCGCCCTGGTGATCTGCGACATCAACCAATCGCGCTTCGCCGCGCCGGCGCAGTCCATGCGCGACTTCGTCCGGCGCCTGAGCGGCAACAGCCATGTGGTTTCGGACGAAGGCGTGGCGCGCTCGGAGTACCAGTTCCGCGCGCGCAACGCAGCGATGGCTTACCTGATGCAGGCCTTCGGCAATTTCAACAACGACGTCGAGGCCGTGCTGCGCAGCTATTTCCACCATTGCGCGTTGCGCATGAGCTGCGCGGACCTGGCGCGCGCCTTTTGCTTCCTGGCCAACCAAGGCTACTGCATGCACAGCGGCGAACAGGTGCTCAGCCCCCGCCAGGTCAAGCAGGTCAATGCGATCATGGCCACCAGCGGCCTGTACGACGAGGCCGGCAACTTCGCCTACCGGGTGGGGCTGCCGGGCAAGAGCGGGGTCGGGGGCGGCATCGTCGCCGTGGTGCCGGGGCGCTTCACCGTCTGCGTGTGGTCGCCGGAATTGAATCCATCCGGTAATTCGCTGGCCGGGCTTGCGGCCCTGGAGAAGCTGTCCAGCCGGATCGGCTGGTCGATCTTCTGAGCTTCATCGGTCTGGCAACGCCGGGCCGGCTCGCCCAGGCAGGCGTGTCCCGGCCGGTCAGTGATTGAGTTCGTAGGCGTCCAGGGTGTCGCGGGCGACCTGACGGCCTAGCTGGATCAGCTCGGGCGCCTTGTAGAACTCGAAGAAGCGGCAGACCCGTTTCGGCACGTTGATCAGGATGTCCGGGGGATAACCGGCGATCTTGTATTGCGCCAGGGACGTCTGCATCACCTCGAAACTCTGGTTGATCAGCTCCAGCAGCGAGGCCGGCCCGATGATGTCGGCGACCCGCGACCCGCTGGCGGATTTGGGAGCGCCTTCCCGTTGCGGGGCAGCGGCCGGTTGCTGGGCCAGGGGCGAGGCGGGTTCGTCCAGCCAGGGATTCGGCGCGACGACCCCGGCTCCGTCCAGCTCCTGTTCCCGGCGCAGGAAGGGCAGACGCGAGCCCAGCGAGCCGACCAGCAGGTCGATGCGGCTCTTGATCGCCGGCGGGCGCTCCAGCACCGGCAGGCGGTAGTGCTTCGGGTTGGTGGCGTTGAGGTTGACCGCGACGATCAGGTCGCAATGGCTGGACACCACCGGCACGATGGGCAGGGGATTCAGCAGGCCGCCGTCCACCAGCATGCGCGAGCCCTGGATCACCGGGGTGAACAGGCTGGGGATCGCCGCTGAGGCGCGCATGGCTTGGTGCAGGCAGCCTTCCTGGAACCAGATTTCCTGCTGGTTGGTGAGGTCGGTGGCGACCGCGGTATAGGGGATGCGCAGGTCCTCGATATCGATTTCGCCGACGATGTCGCGGATGCGCCCGAAGACTTTTTCGCCGCGTATCGCCCCCAGGCGGAAACTGACGTCGATCAGGCGCAGCACGTCGAGGTAATCCAGGCTTTCGGTCCACTCGCGGTATTCGCGCAATTTGCCGGCGGCGTAGATGCCGCCCACCACCGCGCCCATGGAGCAGCCGGCGATGCAGTCGATGCGGTAGCCGCGAGCCTCCAGTTCTTCGATCACGCCGATGTGCGCGTAGCCGCGCGCGCCGCCCGAGCCCAGTACCAGCGCCACTCGCTTGCCCATCTTCGCCCCCCTTGGTAAAGCGCTCGACCATACGCGCCCGCGCGTGGCCCGCCAAGGGTGGGGCCGGCCGACCTTGGTCGCGGGCGGATTCCCTGCGCGGGGTTTTCGCCCGCGCGGAACGTATCGGGCAGGCTCCAGTCAGAGACAGGCTGGCTCCCGGCCAGGCTTCCAGGCTGTACTGACCGTCATCGGACAGCGGCCGTTTTCCGTTTTCCGATACCGAAGGAGTGTCTCGATGAAATCCTGGATCGCGTTGTCGCTGGTCGCCCTGGTGCTGGGCGGCTGTTCGGCGAGAACGGCTTACCGCGACAGTTGTGCCAGCCAATTGGACAGCGCCTGGCAAGAACTGGACCTGGCCAAGGCCGAGGGCTTCGCCGGCACCATCAGCTATTCCAAGGCGCTGTCCCTGCTCACCGGGGCCAAGACCCAGCAGCAGTTCGAGCGCTTCGAAGGCTGCACCCAGAAGGCCGAGAAGGCGCGCTTCTATATCCGCGAATCCAGGGCGGGCCGCTGAATGCGTCTCGACTTCGCCTCCCTCTCGCCCCTGGACGCCTATCGCTGGCTGGCGTCCACCGTCACGCCCAGGCCGATCGCCTGGGTTTCCAGCCGTTCGGCGGCGGGCATCGACAACCTGGCGCCTTTCAGCTTCTTCCAGGTGATCAGCGACGAACCGCCGACCCTGATGGTCAACGTCGGCAACCGCGACGACGGTTCGCTGAAGGACACCCTGCTGAATGTGCGCGAGACCGGCGAGCTGGTAATCCAGTTGGTCGCGGCGGCTCAGGTCGAGGCGATGAATGCCAGCGCCGCTCTGCTGCCGTACGAAGTGAGCGAGTTCGAGCGTTGCGGCATCGCCACCCGCGCGGCGGAGCGGGTCGCGGCGCTAAGGGTCGAGGGAGCCGCGGTGGCCTTCGAGTGCCGGCTCGCCGAGATCCAGCCCTATCCGCGGCATGCGCCGAACTGCCACCTGATCTTCGCCGAAGTGCTGCTCGCCCATGTGGACGACGCGGTGCTGGATGCCAAGGGCCGGATCGACCCGCGCAAGCTGGATCTGGTCGGGCGCCTGGGCGGCAAGGCCTATACCTTCACCCGCGACACCTTCGAACTCGAACGGCCGGCGTGAGCCCGGCTCACCAGTAGAGGGTCACCTGGATCGGCGCGCCAGCCGTGCCGCCTTTTATGGGGTCGAGGTGGCGCTGAGCGCCGGATCGATCGATGTGCCTGCCGTCAGCGTCGTAGCGCACCCGGTAACTGCCGCGATCGGCACACGGGGGACTTCGCAGGGCGAGCCTGTCGGAGGTGGCGACGGCAGACACCTGACAGGCCTCGAGGATGGTCATGCGGATGTCCAGGTCGCCCTGGTTCTGGCCGGCCTGGCACACAGGCGCGAGGCACAGCGAGAGGGCGGCGATGATCGTCGTGAAGCGCATGGTACGCATGGTCTACTGCTCGAATTGACACTGCGGCGTCCATCCCTGTCAGGAGGGTATGGGCGGTTTTGCGCTCCCTTGCCGGTCTCCTTGACATGAAAGGCGGCACTCCCGTGCATCTGGTGCGCCTGATCGCTCCTAGCCTTGGTGCGAGAGTGAGTCTATCCATCTTCATCGGCTAATTGCCATCGTCTATACAGGTCATCGACCTTTTTTTCCCGTAACGATGTCGCCGATTGGCTTGGCCACAAGTAAGCAAACGGCTTTTTTGTAAGTGATCGACTTCAGACGGGGCGAGACTATCGCTGTACAGGCCCGAACCGCATGGCTTGCGGAAGCTGCACGAGCCGAAAAAGGCGAAACGTCCGGACTTGGCGGTTTCCAAACGAAGAGCGGCCGCGAACCCGTTTCGTGAGCAAAGGTTACATCCGGCTTTGCCCGCGGGCGGCCGGACAGTAGCATCGACAGTCTTTAACGAAGGAGCGAACGATGCGAACCAAGCTGGATGCCTGTCTGGACGCGGTGAATCGGGTGCTGCTGGGCAAGGAGCCCCAGGTCAGGCTGGCACTGGCCTGCCTGTTGGCGCGCGGCCACTTGTTGATCGAGGACCTGCCCGGCATGGGCAAGACCACCTTGAGTCACGCGCTGGCGAAGATCCTCGGCCTGAGTTTCCAGCGCATCCAGTTCACGTCGGACCTGCTGCCGGGGGACATCCTCGGCACCTCGGTGTTCGATAAGGACAGCGGCCAGTTCATCTTCCATCCGGGGCCGGTCTTCGCCGAGCTGGTGTTGGCCGACGAGATCAACCGCGCCACGCCGAAGAGCCAGAGCGCCTTGCTCGAAGCCATGGAGGAAGGCCAGGTGACCATCGAGGGCGCGACCCGGCCGCTGCCGGAGCCCTTCTTCGTGATCGCCACGCAGAACCCCGTCACCCAGGGTGGCACCTTCGCCTTGCCGGAATCGCAGTTGGATCGGTTCCTGATGCGCCTGTCCCTCGGTTACCCGGCCAAGGCCGCGGAGAAAGCCCTGCTGCTCGGCGAGGCCCGACGCGAACTGCTGCCGCGCCTGGAGCCGCTGCTCGATCATGCCGAGCTGGCGGCGCTGCAAGCCGAGGTGAGCCGCGTGCGCGCCAGCGACGCGCTGGTGGATTACGTGCTGCGCCTGGTGGAAGCCACCCGCAGCCAGGCGCAGTTCGCCTGGGGCCTCTCGCCGCGGGCGAGCCTGGCGCTGCTGGCGGCCGCGCGGGCCTGGGCGTTCCTCGGCGAGCGCGACTACGTGATCCCCGAGGACGTCCAGGCGGTACTCGGTGCGGTGGTGGGCCATCGCCTCCGTGAGCGAGCCGACGCCAGCGGGCACGGCGGGGGCGGCCTGGTGCAGTGGCTGCTGCGCGAAGTGCCGGTGCTGTGAGCCGGCCGCGTCCATGCGACCCCTGTTCCTCCCGGGGCGCGAGCCGATGGTGAACGCCCGCTTCTCGCTGCGCTGGAACCGCTGGCTGGCGCGGCGGATCCCGCCCGCGACCCGTGTCGCCCTGGATCGGCGACGCATCTTCATCATTCCCACCCGTGTGGGGGCCGCCTTCGGCCTGGCACTGCTGCTGATGCTGCTGGCGGCGATCAATTACCAGAACAGCCTGGCCTATGGCATGACCTTCCTGCTGCTGTCGGTGTTCATCGTCGCCATCCTGCACACCTATCGAAACCTGGCCACCCTGGTGCTGAAGGCCGGCGGCGGCAATGCGGTGTTCGTCGGCGAAGAGGCGCTTTTCCGCGTGCAGTTGGAGAGTGCCGGTCGAGCCCATCGGGCCATCGCCCTCGGCTGGCCGCCGCGACCCTTACAGGTCAGCGACGTGCCCCCGCGAGGCACCTGCGAATGCGTGCTCGCCTTGCCCGCGACCCGTCGCGGCTGGCTGAGGCCTGGCCGCTTGCGGGTGGAAACGCGCTTCCCGCTTGGGGTGCTGGTGGCCTGGAGCTGGGTGGATCTGGAACAGGCCGCGCTGGTTTACCCGCAGCCGATTCCAGGGGAGTTGCCGCTGGCGGCGGGTGGGCGCGACGACGATCAGGAAGGCGGAAGCCGAACCCAGGGCCAGGGCACCGACGATTACCAGGGATTGAAACTCTATCAGCCAGGCGATTCGAAACGTCGCCTGCACTGGAAGGCCTATTCCCGTGGCCAGGGGTTGCTGGTGAAGGATTTCGCCGCCTTGAGCGGCCGTGACCTGTGGCTCGACTACGACAGCCTGCAGGGCGATGCGGAGTTGCGCCTGGCCCTGTTGTGCCATTGGGTCTTGGCGTTTTCCGAGCGGGGCCAGGCGTTCGGCTTGCGCCTGCCAGGGCTGGAGCGCGCGCCGGATACCGGAGAAGCCCATCGCGACGCCTGTCTGCGGGCGCTGGCGCTGTGGGGCATCGAGTCATGAGCGCCGTACACACGATCCCGCGTGCCAGCCTGACCTGGCTGCTGGTGGCGCAATCCCTGGCGATCCTGCCGCATTTCTTGCACCTGCCGCCGTGGATGCTGCCGCTCTGGCTGGCCTGCCTGGCGTGGCGGGTGCAGATCTTCCGCATGCGCGCCGGTTATCCGACCGCCTGGGCCAAGGTCGGCCTTGTCGTTCTGGCGTGCGGCGGCGCCTATTTCAGCCGGGGAAGCCTGGTGGGACTGGACGGCGGTGTGGTGCTGCTGATCGCCGCCTTCATCCTGAAAATGGTCGAGATGCGCAGCCAGCGCGATGCCTTGGTGTTGGTCTTCCTGGGCTTCTTCGTGGTGGTCACCGCCTACCTGTTCGACGACGGTCTCCTCTCCGCGCTGTACAGCCTGCTGCCGATCACCGCCTTGCTGGCGGCCTCGATCGGCTTGCAGCAGAGCGCCGCGACCGCCGACCGGCCGACCGCGACCCTGCGCCTGGCCGCGACCCTGATGGCCCAGGCCTTGCCATTGATGTTGCTGCTGTTCGTGTTCTTCCCGCGGATGGGGCCGTTGTGGTCCTTGCCCGTGCCCAACGAAAAAGGCGTGACCGGGCTGTCCGACAACATGTCGCCCGGCGACATCGCCGAACTCAGTCGCTCGGCCGAGCTGGCCTTCCGCGCGAGTTTCGAAGGCGAGATTCCGCCGCGGCGCGAGCTCTACTGGCGTGCCCTGACCTTCGAACATTACGACGGGCGCCGCTGGTCTCAGGCCTACACGGCGCAGGCTTCCGGTCCGCCGCCCGCCTGGCGGAAACAGGGCGCGCCGTTGCGCTACAGCATCGTCATGCAGCCCAGCACGCAACCCTGGCTGTTCAGCCTGGATATCGCCGAGACCGACCTCGAGGGCGCGCGGCAGATGTCGGATTTCCGCTTGCAACGTCGTCGCCCGATGGACCGCTCGCTGCTCTACCGGGTCACCTCCTGGCCCCAGGCGGTGCGCGAAAGCGGGGTACCGGCGCAGAGCCTGCGTCGCGACCTGCAATTGCCACCCCAGGGCAATCCGCGTAGCCGAGCCTGGGCCGCTGAATTGCAGACCCGTTATCCCCAGGTCCCGCAGCGGGTGCAGGCGGTGCTGGAGCATTTCAACCGGGAGCCCTACGTCTATACCCTGCGGCCTGGCGAAAGCGGGCCGGACGACATCGACACCTTCCTCTTCGATACCCGCCGCGGTTTCTGCGCCCACTACGCCGGCGCCATGACCTTCGTCCTGCGCGCCTCGGGGGTGCCGGCGCGGGTGGTGACCGGCTATCAGGGCGGCGAACCGAACGCCTCGGGCAAGTATGTCCAGGTTCGTCAGTTCGACGCCCACGCCTGGGTCGAGTACTGGCAACCCGAGGTGGGCTGGACCAGCGTCGACCCCACCTTTCAGGTGGCGCCGGAGCGCATCGAGCTGGGCCTGGAGGAGGCGCTGGCGGCGGAAGGAAGCTTCCTCGAGGAGTCGCCGCTGTCCCCCTTGCGCTATCGCAACCTCGGTTGGCTCAACGCTGCCCGCATGGCCTGGGACGAGCTGAACTACGGTTGGCAGCGCTGGGTGCTCGGTTACCAGGGCGATCAGCAACTGGAGTTCTTCCAGCGCTGGTTCGGCGGTATGGACGCGCGGGTGCTCGCCTCGGGCCTGGTGGGCGGCGGTGGGCTGGCGCTCGGGCTGCTGGCGCTGCTGCTGTTCAAGCCCTGGCAGGGCCGCCAGGACCCGCAGGTGCGTCTGTTCCTGCGTTTCGAAAGGCTGCTGGCCCGCCACGGCCTGCATCGCCAGGCGGGCGAGGGTCCGCGCGCGTTCGCCGAGCGGGCGACCCGGGCCCTGCCGGAACAGGCGACGGCCATCCAGGCGTTCGCCGACGCCTACGAGCGGCAGCGCTACGCCGGCCAGGCGGTACGACCCCACGAACTGAAACAAGGCCTGCGTAGGCTGCGCCGGGCCTTGCCCTGGCGCCTGACCCGCATCGAGCGCTGAGCCGCCGCGCCAGGTCGCCACCGGACAATCGATACAAGGAAGACAAGTATGGCCAAGTTGATCGACTCGCTGATCGCACGGATCCTCACCGAGGAAATCCGTTTGCGCAGCTGTCGCGCCCGGTTGCGCGCCCGTACGGACGAGGAGGGCCTGCACGACCTGCGCGTGTCGCTGCGGCGCCTGCGCAGCCTGCTGCGGCCCTTGAAGAAACTGCCGATGGTGCAGCCCCTGTGCGAGGCGGCGCGCGAAGTGGGAGGCCTCGGCGGACCGCTGCGCGATCTGGAAGTGCTCACCGCGGAACTGGAACGCCATGGGCAACACGAGGCGGCGGTGCGCCGGCGGGCCCACCTGGAGCGTGGCTATCCGGTGCTGCTCTCCAGCCAGGCCTTGCAACGCCTGTTCGTGACGCTTGACGCGTTGCCGTCGTTCTGGCGCTTGATGCAACGGGAGGGCGACCTGCACGGGCTGCACAAGCGTCTGCTCAAGCACCAGTGCAAACAGCAGCTGCGCCTGCTCGATGCGCTGCATGACCCGCAGTTCGACCGGCATCACCTGCGCCTGTTGATCAAGCGGGTGCGTTACGGCGCGGAAACCTACCCCGACATCGCCGATCTGCCCGCCAGCGCGGCAGCCCTTCTGAAGAACGCCCAGGCTGCCTTGGGCGATTGGCACGATCGCCATGAATGGCTGCTGCGCGCCGATGGCGAGGCCGATCTGGCGCCCTGTCGGGCGGATTGGCAGCGGGGCATGCGCGCGGCGGAAAAGCGCGCCGACGCATCGGTGAAGGCCCTGCGCAGGGCCTTCGCTTGAGCGCTGGCGCGATACGGCGCTTTTCCCAGCCGATGTGGCGGGAGCGGCGCCTGTTGCGCCTTCCGGTGCGCTCGCCGTTTCCCCTAAGATCCAAGGATCTTTCGCAGAGCGCCTCGACATGAACTTTTCCGAACTGATCCAGGCGGTGCGCCTGACCCCGCAATCCATGGTCCTGCCCAGCGTATGGGCGCAGGGCCGGGCGAGTTTCGGCGGCCTGGTCGCCGCGCTGGTTTACGAGACCATGGCGTCCCGCGTGCCCGAGGGACGCCCGGTGCGCTCGCTGGCGATCACCTTCGTCGGTCCGGTGGAGCCGGGCGTGCCGGTGAGCTTCGAGGCTGAAGTCCTTCGCGAGGGCAAGGCGGTGAGCCAGGTGCTCGGCCGCGCAGTGCAGAACGGCCAGGTGGTGACCCTGGTGCAGGGGAGCTTCGGTGCGCCGCGGGAATCCGCGGTGCGGGTCGAAGCGGAGCCGGCGCCCTCGATGAAGGCGGTCGAGGCCTGCCAGGAGCTGCCCTACATCAAGGGCGTGACCCCGGAGTTCACCCGTTACCTGGCGATGCGCTGGGGTCTCGGCGGGATGCCTTTCAGCCACGACCGCTCGCGGGAAATGGGCGGCTGGGTGCGACTGAAGGAAGAGCACGAGGCATGCCCGGTCAGCGAAACCCACCTGCTGGCGCTGGTGGACGCCTGGCCGCCCGCGTTGCTCTCCCATCTGCGTTCGCCTGCTCCGGGGAGCTCGCTGACCTGGACCATCGAGTTCGTCCAGCCGGTGGCGACCCTGAGCACCGCCGACTGGTGCCTGTATCGCGCGATCATCGAGCACGCGGCCGACGGCTATGGGCACATCGCCTCCGGCTTGTGGTCGGCGCGTGGCGAGCTGCTGGCGATCAGTCGGCAAACGGTGACGGTGTTCGGCTAAAGGCGCCGATCGGGTCCTGGGCGCTCGCTCAACAGGTCCTGGCGGCATTCAGGCCCTGGACGGCAGCGTCGGCTTGTGTCGAACCCATTCGCAGCCCCCGGGCCGCCAACAGCGCCAGGGCACCGACCACCGAGGGCACGAAGCCCGCTTGCACTGTGCCCAGCGCCAGGCTCAGGCCTCCGAGCAGGAACAGAGGCCAGGACAGCATCCGAATGACTTCGGTGTGAAATGGCGGGATTCTTCGCGCGTGTGCATGGGCATTCGTCATGTCGTATTCCTCCTGTAGGACGCGGGCAGTCTAGGGCGGTTGCGAAGGTGGGCGAAAATCGTTCGTGGCTATCGCCTGGATAGAGAAGCGGACGCTCGGCTCGGGTGCGCTGATCGATTCCCGACTTCGCAGGGCAGATGGGCCTTTCGTCCGCCGGATCACGGGCAGGGCGGCTCGGCTTCGTCGTTGCGGATGTAGGCAGCCGTGATGGAGGGTGCGGCTCATCCACCCTACATCCTTACGCCTAGCACCCTTGGAGGCGCGCCAATATGCGGGGAGATCGATTCTTCGTGACAGGCAGGGGCGTAGTGGATGGAGAAGGTCATCCACCCTAGGGTGAGCGTCTGGGGTGGACGCGATCGGCTAAGCGTCGGGACGGTGGGGCCGTTTCGTGGCAACGGGATCGCTACCAGAGAGAGATGCCTCCACCCCGGGTTCTGCGCGGCTACAGCTTGAGCTGGCGGATCGCCTTGGTCAGCTCGGCGGCGAGGGCGGCGAGTTCGCTGCTGGTGTTGGCCGAGTCCAGTGTCTGGCGAACGGTGAGTTCGGTGACGTCGCGGATACCCACTACCGAGCGGGTCATTTCCTCCGCCACCAGGCTCTGTTGCTGGGCGGCCACGGCGATCTGGGTATTGCTTTCGCGCATCTGCGCCACCGCTTCGGTGATCGCCGACAGCGCGCTGCCGGCGGCGTGGGCCTCCTGCACGCAGTCGTCCGCCTGCAACGAACTCTCGCGCATGAATTCCACGGCATCGCTGGTGCCGGATTGCAGGGTGGCGATCATCTGGGTGATTTCGTCGGTGGAGTCCTGCACCCGCTTGGCCAGGTTGCGTACCTCGTCGGCCACCACCGCGAAGCCGCGGCCCATCTCGCCGGCGCGTGCCGCTTCGATGGCGGCGTTGAGGGCGAGCAGGTTGGTCTGTTCGGCGATGCCGTGGATCACGTTGACCACGCCGCTGATCTTGCGGCTGTGCTCGGCCAACTGGCCGATCATCTCGGCGGTCTGCTGCACGCCCTTCGACAGGCTGGCGATGGATTGCTCGACCTTGCCGACCACCTGCTGGCCGGCGCCGGCGAGGCGGTCGGCGGTCGCCGAGCGGTCGCGGGTGTCGCCCGCGTGCTGGGCGATGTGGTGCACGGTGTTGGACATTTCGTCGATGGCGGTCGCGGCCTGGTCGGTCTCGCTCTGCTGGCCGAGCATACCCTGGCGCACTTCCTTCATGCTCTCGGCGAGGCGCCCGGCGCCTTCGTCCAGGCGCGCGGCGGCCTGCATGACCGTGCCGACCACCCGTTGATAACCGATCTGCATGGCGTTGAACGCATTGGCCATCTGGCCCACTTCGTCGCGACTGTCCAGCGGCACTCGCGCGGCGAGATCGCCCGAGCGCTCCACGTGGAGCATCACGTCCTTGAGGGTGTTGAGGTGGGAAAGCAGGAAGCGGATGAGCAGTTCGGAGGCGCCGAGCAGCACCAGCATCAGCACGCAGACCGCGCCCGCATAGTGCAGGGCGCGGCCGGCGAATACCTGGGTCAGGCTCTGGCCATGGGCGAGAACCGCCAGGCGCTGACCGTTCTGCAACTCCACGACCTGGGCGCCGAGCAACGGGTCTTCGCCGAACAGGCGGTCATGGGGCAGGTCGACCCAGCCGCTGGTCCTGCCCAGTTCGGGGGAGTCGGTACCCGCCACGCGGGGGGAGGTTCCGGCGGCGAACACCAGCCAGTCGCCGCTCTGCGGCAGGGCCGACGGCGACGGCCAGCTTTTCAGCAGGTTGGCCTGGATCAGCGCGTTACGCCGGGTTTCTTCCGCACGGGCGTCCTGTTCCAGGTGCATGGCGTACAGCACCAGCGCGAGGGTGGTGAAGAAGGCCACGGCGTTGACGGCCCAGAACTTGTACTTCAGGGAAATATCGCGAATCCAAGCGCCCATGATTGTTCTTGCTCTCGGCTAGAAGGGACTGTAGGCAAGGTGCCAGCAGTCTGATGAGAAACACTGCCATCTCGTTTGATCTTTATCAACGGAAAGCCTTTCAGTCGAGGCGAACCGCTACGAAGCAGTATATCGGCCCCTATTCAAAGGGCCGCCGGCACCGGCAGGCCGAAGAAACTTCGTGCGCAGTCGCGGGTGTGGCGGGCCAGTTCCTGCTCCGTCTCGCCGCGGTGACGCGCCACCTCCCGCAGCACCTCGACGAGGAAGGCCGGTTCGTTGTGCCCGCTCTTGGGTTTCGGCCGCAAACTGCGTGGCAATAGGTAGGGCGCGTCGGTTTCCAGCATCAGGCGGCCCGCCGGGATTTCGCCCACCAACGCATGCAGGTGGGTGCCGCGGCGTTCGTCGCAGATCCAGCCGGTGATACCGATGTGCAGGTCGATATCCATGTAGCGGTACAACGCGCGTTTCTCGCCGGTGAAACAATGCACGACGGCGGCCGGTAATCCGTCGCGGAATTCGCGGAGGATCGCCAGCAGGCGTTCGTCCGCATCGCGTTCGTGCAGGAAAACCGGTTTGCGCAGCCGAACAGCCATGGCGAGTTGGGCTTCCAAGGCCTTTTCCTGCAAGGGCCGTGGAGAGAAGTCGCGGTTGAAATCCAGTCCGCATTCACCTACCGCGCGCACTTCGGGCTCGCGCAGCAGGGCATCCAGGCGTCCCGCGACAGCGTCGTTCCAGTGGCGCGCCTCATGGGGGTGGACGCCCGCGGTGCTGAACAGGCGCGCGCCATCGGAGTCGAGGGACCGGCACAGCTCCAGCGCCAATTCGCTGTCCTCGGCGTCGGTGCCGGTCAACACCATTTGCTCGACCCCGGCGGCGAAGGCCCGCTCCACCAGCGCCTGGCGCTGCCCGTCGAAGCTGGGGTGGGTCAGATTGACGCCAATGTCGATGAGTTGCATGGTGCTACCTCGAACTTGTAGCAGGGCAGCATATCAAAGCTCGGGGCGATTTTAATAAAGTCAATGTTTACAGTAGCTTGTGGACTTATCCTGATGTCATTACTGGCCCGGGACTGGTAATCGGAAACCTCCTGTGAGACCCTCCGAGCCCCGAACGCAACAGGGAATACATGGGGCAAGGACTATTTAGGGCGTGCTGTTGAGTGGGTTTCGGCCCGCGCCGGCATCTTTGGCCCTGGAGAACAGATGACCCGAACGTTACCGATCATATTCTGTGTGCTGGCGTTGCTGCCCTTTCCGGCGGCCGCCCGTCTGGTGGGCCCACCCGAGGCCTGGCAACAGCCGAGCAACGCCCGTGACCTGGCCGAGATCCGCCGCAGCGGGGTTCTCCGCGTGCTGGTCAATCAGAGCCGCAACAGCTCTGGAGAGGTCAACGGCGAGGCCATCGGTGTCGAATACCACCGCCTGCGGGCCTTCGAGCAATACCTCAACCGTGACGCCCAGGGACGCCGGATCAGCCTGAAGCTGATTCCCAAGGCCAAGGATCAACTGCTCGCCGCGCTCCAGAGGGGCGAGGGCGACGTGGTCGCGCCGGGCGAGCTCATCGGCCTGCACGGCGGCCCCGATATCCGCGCCAGCGCGCCGATTCGCCATGATGTTCCGCTGGTACTGGTCAGTCGCCAGGGCGAGCGACGCTACAAGCGGCTCGAACAGCTCGCCGGACGCACCCTGACCCTGCCCGCGGGCAGCGCCGCCGGCGATGCGGTGCGCGACGTGAACCAGCGCCTGGCCCTGCGCAAGCTGGCGCCGATCAAGGTGGAATGGGTCGATCCCAGCTTGGCGGTGGAAGACGTGCTGGAGATGGTCCAGGCCGGCATTTTCTCCGTCACGGCCGCCGAGCAACCGATCGCCGAACGTTGGGCCAAGGTGATGCCGAAGCTGCGCATCGAGCGCCATCTGGTTCTCGATAACCGCGGCGACATGGTCTGGTTCACCCGGCGCGACGCCGGCATCCTGCACGCGAGCATCGATCGTTTTCTCAACGGCTATCGCACGCCGGCGGATCAGGACGTGGTCTTCCAACGGGTCTATCGACGCCTGTACAAAGTCCATACGCCCCTGGAACGCGCCGATCGCCAGCGCCTGGAAAAATTGCGGCCGGTCCTGCAGCGTTACGCCGGGCAGAACCAGCTGGACTGGTTGAACCTGGCGGCAGTAGCCTTCAAGGAGTCCAGCCTCGATCCCAAGGCCCGGGGCGCCAGCGGCGCCACCGGCCTGATGCAGATCACCTCCAGTGCCGCCAACAGCGTGGGCGTCAACGACATCCACAGCCTGGAAAGCAACGTGCAGGCTTCTGCCAAGTACATGGCCAAGCTGCGGCGCATGTTCTTCGGCAGCCCCAAGCTCAATGAGCGCGAGCGCATGGCGTTCGTCCTGGCCGCCTACAACATGGGCCCGGAGCGGGTGCAGAGCCTGCGTGCCGAAGCCCGTCGGCGGGGCCTCAACCCCAACCAGTGGTTCTTCCAGGTCGAGCGCATCGCCGCCGAGCAGGTGGGGATGGGTGTGGTCAGCTACGTGAACAGCGTAAACAAGTACTACTTGGCGTATGACCGGGATCGCGAGCGTCTGGAACCCGCGCAGAAATTGGCCAGTCGTGACAAATGATTGAATAAGTCGATATTAGAGCCGGGTTTTTTGCGGTTTTAATATCGGCCCTCTTGAATAGAATGGCGACACATTCCCTTTCACAGGTTTTTCGCCATGTCCATCGCTCTCAAATCGCTGTTCGCCACCCGTGCCGGGTACGGCATTGCCCTGCTCCGAATCGTCACCGGGCTGACCTTCATGGCCCACGGTTCGCAGAAATTGTTCGGCTGGTTCGGCGGCTATGGCCTGGCCGGGGTCGGCCAGTGGATGGAATCCATCGGCCTGAGCCCGGGTTACCTGATGGCGTTGATGGCGGGCAGCGCCGAGTTCTTCGGTGGCTTGGCGCTGCTGGTCGGCTTGCTGGTGCGTCCGGCTGCGGTTGCCCTGATCGTGGCGATGTTGGTGGCGATCGCCAGCGTCCATTGGGCCAACGGCTTCTTCATTACCGAAAACGGCTTCGAATACGCGATGATCCTGGCGTTGATCGCCGCCACTCTCCTGGTCGAGGGCGCAGGCCCGCTGTCGCTGGATCGTCGCCTGTCCCGCTGAGTAGCGCCAGGCACACGGACGCGGGTCGCCGCGTCCGTTACCTTCGCGTCAAAGTGGGCGCGCTCTCGAGGTCGCCAGTTCCTCCGCCGCGGACAAACGCAGGCGCTCTCGCTCGTCGAAGCCTTCTTCCGCCAGACGCTGGAGGGCGGCGTTTCGATCGCTTTCGCTCAGGCCCGGGTTAGCCTGCAAGCGGGCCTTGTCGTCGCGATAGCGTTGCAGGCGCGCCTGCCAATCGCTGCGCCGACGATCCAGGGCTTCCAGGCGCACGGTTGCCTCGGCGCCCACGGCCTGCTGGCGCAGTTCGCGGATCTGCGCCGCGCTCGCGCCCTGGGCCTGCAACTCGGCGGTGCGTTGGCGCAAGTCGCTGTGCAACTGCGGCAGAACGCTGGCTTGGGCCTCCTCGGGCAGGCTCTCGCGCAAACGGTCGATGGCGGCCGCCTTCGCCTGCGGGTCCAATCGCTCGTCGTGCAGGATCGCCAGGCGTTCGAGGCTGAAGCCGTTATAGGCCTCTTCGCCGGCGAAGAACGCGCGGTGCGCTTCCTCGCTGAAAATCCGCGCGCGCAATGCCCGCACCGCGGCCTCCCGCTGGCGCAGGATATCCAGGTCGGGACGCTGGGGCAGGTCGCGCTCCAGGCCCACCAGTTCACGCTTGTAGTCGAGGTACTGACCGAGCAGTGCCTGGGCCTGCTCGCGCGCCGGAGACTGCAACTGGCGGTCGATGTGGGCGCGCAAGCGGTCGAGGCTGGTCTTCAAGGGCTCCTCGCCCATGGCGCTGAGGAAGTAATCGAAGATGTGCCGGATTTCCTCGCCGATCAGCAGGTTGCCCGCCGCGTCCAGTTGGAACTGCCCATCCACCTGGGTGCCGCTGAAGGAGGCGGGTAGGGGAGGCGCCTGTGGCTTGCCGGTTGACGCCGCCTGGACGGTTTCGCCCGTGGCGGGAGCAGGCGAGCCCGACGTGGACGGACGCGGGGCTGGGGTAGCCGAGGTGGCGGCGGGTGCCGGATTCGGCGCATCGGCGAGGGGCAGGTAAAGCAGTACGGCAAGGCTGATGCCGAACATCAGCGGAAGCAGAATCAATAGTTTTTTCACGGGCAGGGCTCGGCTAGGACGCCGGAGCCGAATCGGCTCCGGCGCTTCGGGGCTAGAGGCCTTCGTTTTTCAGGCGGTTCAGGTGCTGGCGATAAATGCTGACCGGATCGCTCTCGAACAGGCTGGTAAGGCCGAAGGTCTGGTTGACCTCGTCCAAGTGGTTCATCCGATAGTCATCGCGGATAACCTTGCCCAGGTGGGAACTGCAGCGGCCCACCAAGCCATCGTTGGCTTCCTTGAAGGTCAAGGAGGTCGCGCCCAGCAGGATGTCGCTGGGGTCGAGCACATGGGTCAGCGGACTGGTGCCGCCCCAGGAGTAGTAGCGCACGCCGTTCACCTGGTAGGCGCCTTCGCCGCAGGCGCTGGTGGGCACACCCTGCGGATACTTGGCGTTGAACGCCGCCGCCCCCACGCTGTTCAGCGATTCCAGAGAGCCCAGGGCATTCTGCGGCGTGGTGGTGGCGCTGCCGGAGAGGAAGTTGATCAGCGTACCCAGTCCGTTGACGATGCCCGCCAGCAAGGCTTCTCCGGCCGAGCCGGCAGGCACCTTGCGCAGGAAGTCGGCGGTGGCTGAGCCCTTGTGGGGCGCGCCGACGCTGCTGACGGAGGCGATCAGGTCCGGACGGATCGCGGCCACATAGCGAATGGTCGGGCCTCCGTGGCTGTGGCCGATCAGGTTGACCTTGCCCTTGCCGGTGATCGCGGTGATTTCCTCCACTTGTTCCAGTAACTCCTCGCCGCGCGCTTCGGAGGTGTTCAGTTGGCTGACTTGGGTGACGTAGACGCTGGCGCCATCCTTGCGCAAGGCCGAAGGAATGCCGTACCAGTAGTCCACGCCGAGCATGCTGTCGAAGCCGAGCATGCCGTGGGTGAGCAGAACGGGATATTTGGTTTGTGTATAGCCGGAAGACTTGGACCAGGCAGCTTGAGTCGGGACGGCGGCCGTCAGGCCTAGTCCGACGAAGAGGGCGAGCAGGGCTTTTCTATTCTTCATGGCAGTCTCATAAAAGAATGAAGGGGCTTTCCGTGCATGGCGGCGCGGCTATCCCAGCCTCGCGCTTCCAAGGCGGCAAGCGCAGAAAACATGCCAATTGCATTCAACGGCTCTGCGCTGCTGGTTTCGAACACCTACTCTTGTGGAGACGAAAGAGGCGGCCGGGATTTTGTTACGAGGCGAAACGCCCAGGCGTAGCCGAAGGAAGCCCGGTGGCGTTCCGCGTCCCGCTGGAAATCGTCGCCGAACTCAGTGCGCAAGGCGTGGAGCCGTTGGTGTGGGGCCATCGCCAAACGAAAGGTAGGGGGTAAAGCGCTGGTGAAGACCTTCGTTATTTCTCAGGCCGGGCACCCGCGTGACGCTGGCGCCTTGACAGTATCGCGTCGGCTTATCTAGGATCCCGCCATGCGCCGATTTAAACAGCTACTTGCGGGGCGCCCGGAGCTTCCTGCGAGGCACCGAAATACCGCTAAAGCGCTGGTTCGGTGTCGCCTCCCACCGCTGCCCAGCGGGTTCGACGAGGCGGAAACTTGCCATCCATGACACCCCAACCCTTCATACGCCTGGCCCCGATTACCACCGGCCTGATCCTGCGCAATCCACGCATACTCCTCGGCGGGGATCACCAACCGACGCTGCTGCGTTACCTGGACGGCTGGCCGAAGCGCTGGTCCGGCCCTTCCACCTTCCTCATCCAGTTCGTCCGCGAGGGCGAATCCCTGCGCCGTTTCCCCCGTGACAGCTTCGATCTGGCGGTGATCCAGTCACCCGACGCGGAACACCTGCACGAGGTCGTGAGCGAACTGGTAAGGGTCGCGCGCCAGGGGCTGATCACCCGGCGCTGAGCGCACGAGATGGCATTATCCTGAAGCGGTGGGCTCAGGGGTAATCGATTGCCACGACGTACCAACACTTCTCGCCATTCGGTGTGGCGACCCGCACTTCGGCGTCGAGTACCTTGCCGACCAAGGCGCGTGCCAATGGAGAGTCGATGCTGATGTGGTTGTGTTTCAGATCCAACTCGTCGGGGCCGACGATGCGATAACGGGTTTCTTCGCCTTCCTCGTCTTCCAGAGTCACCCAGGCGCCGAAATACACCTTGTTCGGATCGCTCGGGCGCTCGCACACCACTTTCAGGTTTTCCAGTCGCTTGGTGAGGAAGCGCACCCGGCTGTCGATCTCGCGCAACATCTTCTTGCCGTAAATGTATTCGGCGTTTTCCGAGCGATCGCCGAGGGCGGCGGCTTCGCTCACCGCCTGGGTCACTTGCGGTCGGCGCACGTGCCAGAGTTCGTGCAGTTCCGCCCGCAGGCGCGCCTCGCCTTCGGGGGTGATCAACGGCGTGCCGGCGGAGCGGGGCGGGCGATAGCGACTCATGGCGGTCCTGGCGGAAAGCGGAGCGCGAAGCCTATCAGGCTTCGCGCAGCACCGTCAGCGGGCTGGCGTTCAGCGCCCGGCGGGTGCCGAACACGCCGGCGCCCGCCACCAATACGGCGCCCAGCAGTGGCAACAGCAGCAGCCACGGATGGAGGTTCCAGTGCAGATCGAAGGCGTAGGTGTAGAGCAATGCACTGACCAGTTCGCACCCTACCGCTGCGAGCAGTCCGCTGGCCGCCCCGAGCAGGGCGAACTCGGTGCGGCGTGCACGTACCAGCAGGCGGCGTTCGGCGCCCAGGGCGCGTAGCAGGGCGCCTTGCCGGATGCGCTCGTCGAGGGTTGCCTGCAGGCCGGCGAACAGCACCGCCAGACCTGCCGCCAGCACGAACAGCAGGACGAACTCGATCGCCAGGGTGACCTGGGCGAGGATGCTGCGCAGTTGCGCGAGGATCGCCTCGACCTGCAGCAGGGTGACCGTCGGGAAGGCGCGCGACAGCTCGATCAGCTCGCGGTCGTGCTGGGGTGGCATATAGAAGCTGGTCATGTAGGTGGCCGGCAGGTCCGTCAGGGTGCCAGGGGCGAAGATCATGTAGAAGTTCGGCTGGAAGTTGTCCCAATTCACTTCCCGCAGGCTGGTGACCCGCACTTCCCGATCCGATCCGCCAATGCTGAAGCCCAGCCGGTCGCCCAGTTTCAGGCCGAGGTTCTCCGCCAGCTTGCTTTCCACCGAGACGCCGGGCAGGTCGCCCGGTGCAGCGGCCGTCCACCAGGTGCCGGCCGTCAGGCGGTTCTCGCTGGGCAGTTCGGCCGCCCAGGTCAGGCTGAGGTCGCGCTGGATCGCCCGTTCGCCCTGGCTGTCCTTGCTCACCCGGCGCTTCACCGGTTCGCCGTTCACCCGCACTAACCGGCCGGGTACCACGGGATAGAGCGGCGCGGGATGCGACGACAAACCGGCCACGCGAGCGGCGAAGGCATCCTTGTCGGCGGGCAGGATGTTCAGGGCGAACTGGTTGGGCGCATCAGCCGGCAATTGGGACTGCCAGGTGTCCAACAACTCGCCACGCAGCAGCGCGATCAGCGCCATCGCCAGCAGGATCAAGCCGAACGCCAGAGATTGCCCGGCCGCCGCCAGCGGGTAGCGCAGCAATTGTCCCAGTCCGAGGCGCCAGGGCAGGCTGGCGCGGGACAGCATGCGACGCAACACGCGCAGGCCGAGGAGCAACAGCCCGCCGAGCGCCAGGCTGGCGAGCAGTCCGCCGCCCAGCAGGGCCAGGGTCAGGCGCAGGTCGAGGCTCAGGCGCCACATGATCAGGCCGAGGGCCAGCAGCGCGGTGCCGTACACCAGCCAGGAGCTCGGCGGGACCGGCAGCAGGTCGCGGCGCAGCACCCGTAACGGCGGCACGCGGCCGAGGGCGGCCAGCGGCGGCAGGGCGAAACCCGCCAGGGCCACCAGACCGGTGGCGATACCCGCCGCGGCGGGCCAGAAGCCCCCGCCCGGAATGCTCGCCGGCAGCAGGTCGCCGAGCATCATGAACAGGCCCTGCTGGGCCAGCCAGCCGACTATCGCTCCGCAGAGGCTGGCCAGGCCACCGAGCAGCGCCAGTTGCAGTCCATACAACTGCAGGGCTTCGCGCCGCGATAGGCCGAGGCAGCGCAGCAGGGCACTGGCATCGAAGCGGCGCGCCGCGAAACGGTTGGCCGAGAGCGCCACCGCGACACCTGCCAGCAGGACCGCGGCCAGGCTGGCCAGGTTAAGGTAGCGTTCAGCACGCCCCAGGGCGCCACCAATCTGGCGATTGCCCTGGCGGGCGTCTTCCAGGCGCTGGTTGGCGGCCAGGCCCGGTTCGATCGCCTGGCGATAAGCACTGAGGGCCTCCGGCGTACCGCTCCAGAGTTCCCGGTAGCGTACCCGGCTGCCGGGTTGCACCACGCCGGTGGCGTCCAGGTCGGCAAGGTTGATCAGGACACGCGGGGTAAGGCTATAGAAATCGCCCGCGCGGTCGGGTTCGTAGGTGAGGACGCGACTGAGGCGCAGGGTCTTCATGCCCACCTCTATGCCGTCGCCGATCTTCAGATCGAGGGCGCTGAGCAGGCGGCCCTCCACCCAGGCTTCGCCCGGTTGCGGACCGCCTCCCGACGTTTCCACGCCGTAGGGTTGCGCGGCGCTTTTCAATTCACCGCGCAGCGGGTAGGCGCCGTCCACGGCCTTGACGCTGCTCAACTGGATACCGGCGTTGCTCGCCACCACGCTGGAGAACTCCACGGCCCGCGCCTGTTTCAAGCCCAGGCGCACGCCGCTGTCCAGCTGTTCGGTCGTTGCCGGCGCCGACCCGCTGAGCACCAGATCGGCGCCGAGAAACTCGGTCGCGCGCAAGGCCATCGCGGCGTTCAGCCGCGCGCCGAAATAACCGATGGCGGTACTGGCGGCGACCGCCACGAGCAGGGCGAAGAACAGCACGCGCAGTTCTCCGGCGCGCGCATCGCGCCCCAGTTGACGGACCGCCAGGGTCGCCAGGCGGGAAAACGGCAAGCCGGTCATCGATCCTCCACTTCGGCCACCAGGCGTCCGCCTTCCAGGCGAATCGAACGATGGCAACGCTGGGCCAGGCGTGTGTCGTGGGTCACCAGCACCAGTGTGGTGCCGCGTTCCTGGTTGAGCTGGAACAGCAGGTCGCTGATGCGTTCGCCGGTATGGCTGTCGAGGTTGCCGGTGGGCTCGTCGGCGAACAGCACGGCCGGCTCGGCGGCGAATGCCCGGGCGATCGCCACCCGCTGCTGCTCGCCACCGGACAACTGGCGTGGGTAATGGCTCAGGCGCTGGCCGAGGCCGACCCGGGCGAGCAGGTCGGTGGCGCGGGCACGGGCGTCGTCGCGGCCTTCCAGCTCAAGGGGCAGCATGACGTTTTCCAGGGCGTTGAGGCTGTCGAGGAGCTGGAAGGACTGGAAGACGAAGCCGACGTGCTCGGCGCGCACCCGGGCGCGCTGGTCTTCGTCCAGGCGCTCCAGGGCATGGCCGGCCAACTCGACGCTGCCGGCGCTGGGCAGGTCGAGACCGGCGAGCAGGCCGAGCAGGGTGGATTTGCCCGAGCCGGAGCTGCCGATGATGGCCAGGCTATCGCCGCGCGCCAGTTCCAGGGTGAGATCGTGCAGGATGGTCAGTTCGCCTTCCGCACTGGGAACCACTTTGCTAAGGTTCCGCGCATTGAGAATGCTTGCGCCCATGGAGAATCCGATGCGTAAAGGGTTGATGCGGGGCTGCCTGGTGGCGTTCTTGTTGCTCGCGCAGCAGGCAGTGGCGGGGACCGTACTGGTCGTCGGGGATAGTATCAGCGCGGCTTTGGGCCTGGATACCAGCCAGGGTTGGGTCGCCCTGCTGGAGCAGCGCCTGCGCAAGGAGGGGTTGGAGCGCAAGGTGGTGAACGCGTCTATCAGCGGCGACACCAGTGCAGGCGGCCTCGCGCGGCTGCCGGCGCTGCTTGGCGAGCATCGGCCCGAGGTGGTGATCCTGGAACTGGGCGGCAACGATGGGCTGCGCGGGCAGCCCCCCGCGCAATTGCAACAGAATCTTGCGTCGATGATCGACGATGCGCAAAAGCAGGGTGCGCGCGTCCTGTTGCTGGGCATGCGCCTGCCGCCCAACTATGGCGCGCGCTACACTCGGGATTTCGCCCAGGTCTACCAGACATTGGCGGACGGCAAGAACGTGGCGCTGGTGCCGTTTTTTCTCGACGGCGTGGGTGGGGTTCCCGGCATGATGCAGGCCGACGGCATCCATCCGGCCGCCACGGCCCAGGCGAAGTTGCTCGACAATCTCTGGCCTACCCTGAAACCCTTGCTCTGACCCGCGCTCGAGGCTTTTCCGGGCGCGCCCTTTCGGCTAAGGTTGCGCGCCTTCCACGGAGCCTCCCATGCCACGCCCCGCCTGGTCCTTACAGGGCTATCAGTTGATCGAGCCTGACGAGCAGTTGGATCTGTTCGCCTGCCGGGAAGTGCGCCTGCACCTTGCGGCGCGGCAACTTGAGCTGGGCGGGCACGCCGATCGCACCCTTTGCGGGGGGCTGCTCCCGGCGAATCCGCGCTGGCGCCCGCTGGACCGGCAAGCCTTGGCCGATTCGCGGCTGTGCACGAATTGCCTGGCACGCCTGCAGGCGCAACGGCGGGGCGAGCGTCCGGGCTGGAGCGACGTCTGAGCCTCCCCGGGCGGGATGGCGCACGTGTACAATCGCCGTCTTTCCCGCCACCGTCATCAAGGATCTTCCGGATGTTTCCGCGCGTCCCCGTCGTCGCCCGTTGCTTCTCCCTCGCCCTGCTGTGTGTCGCCGGTACCACTTCTGCACTGGAGTTGCCTCTGCCGCCCGAAGGCGAGGACATCGTCGGTCAGGTCCGCGTGGTCAAGGCGAAATACGAAGACACCTTCGCCGATATCGGCACGGCCAACGATCTGGGCTACCTGGAAATGGTCGCCGCCAACCCGGGCATCGACCCCTGGTTGCCCGGCGAGGGCGCCGATATCGTCCTGCCGACACGCTACATCCTGCCGCCGGGTCCCCGCGAAGGCATCGTGATCAACCTGCCGGAATACCGCATGTACTACTACCCGAAAGGGCAGAACGTGGTGCACACCTATCCGCTGGGGATTGGCCGCGAGGGCTGGGGCTCGCCGATCATCACCACCTCGGTGATCGCCAAGACCAACAATCCCGCCTGGTATCCGCCGGAATCGATCCGCGAAGAGCATGCCGCCGATGGCGACCCCTTGCCCACCATCGTGCCCCCGGGTCCGGACAATCCGCTGGGGCCCTTCAAGTTCACCCTCGGCACCCCGGGTTACCTGATCCACGGTTCGAACAAGAAATTCGGTATCGGCATGCGCGTCAGCCACGGCTGCTTCCGCATGCTCAACGAAAACGTGCTGGCCCTGGCGGCAATGGCGCCGGTGGGAACGCCGGTACGCATCATCGACGAGCCCTACAAGTTCGGCATCAGCGGCGGCAAGGTCTACCTGGAGGCGCATACCCCCCTGGACGATCACGGCCAGCCATCCTCGGTGGTCGACAAGCATGCCGCGGTGGTCAATGCCCTCTTGAAGCGTGAGGACCTGGGCCGCGATCCGCGACTTGACTGGGACGTCATACGCGATGTCGTGGCGGCGGAGGATGGATTGCCGGTGGAAATCGGCGAGCCCGCAGTTGGCGCTTCGCCGGCGCCCTGATCGCCCTGCCAAAAGACAGGCAATAAAAAGCCGACCCGAAGGTCGGCTTGATAGCCCGGGGGCTATTACTTGCGGCTGGCTTTTTCCAGCATACGCAGAGCGCGCTCGTTAGCCTCGTCAGCGGTCTGCTGGGCTTTCTGAGCGGCCGACAGCGCTTCTTCGGCTTTGCGATAGGCTTCGTCGGCACGGGCTTGCGCACGGGCAGCTGCATCTTCAGTTGCAGTCAGACGAGCTTCGGTTTCTTTGGAGGCGCTGCTGCAACCGGTAGCCAGAACGGCGGCCAGGGCCAGAGCAGAGAATTTCAGAACGTTGTTCATCGTGTTCCCCTTCAAGGTGGTCTTTTCCATAAAAGCAATTCCCCGAGCGTGGGAAATTAGCCGGCATACATACTACCCGTAACCTGTAGTAAGTAAACTCACTGCGTGCAACCGGGAGGAATTTTTTCTGGATTCCCCGGCACTTGCGAACATAACGCCAAACCAGCCGGATGAAAACGGCTCGACTTGACTGTTCTTTGATCAACTTCCTTCCGGGCGGGCACGACATTAAAGCCGCGCATTGGTTTCAACTATAATGCGCGACCTTTTCATATTGCCCATCGGGCAAGCCGCCTTCCCAACGCTTCTTTTCTCGCCCGCGCCAGGAAAACCCGCCGATGTCCAAACTGCTGAAATGGGCCGTAGTGGCCGCCCTGTTGATCGCGCTGATCATCAAGTTGTCGCTCTGGCTTTCCGTTCGCTCGATCATGAACGACGCCATCGTGCGTCTGGCGCCGATCATGGACATCAGCTACGGCGGCATCACGTCCTCGTTCGATGGGCGGGTCGGCCTGGAGAAACTGAAGGTCCAGGTCCCCAGGGCGGGTGACTCGGTGACCATCGAGCACGCCGAACTGCGCTTCAAGGGGCTCGGCGACCTGCTCCGGTTCAAGGAAAGCCTGGCCGAGGGTTCATTTCCCAAGCAGTTGGCCCTGAGCCTCAAGGGCATCGCCCTGCAAGTGCATGGGCCTTTCATGCGCCAACTCTACGATCAGCCCGCGCCCCGCAGCCTGTTCACGGCGATGAGCGAGGTCGCCTGCGGCAAGGTACGCCACATCGGTACGGACGAATTGCTCGAAATGGGTTACCGCACCTTCGAAACCGATGCGGAATTGTCCTATCGCTTCGTGCCGGGCGCCAACCAACTGGTTCTCGACCTGAGCGCCGACACACGGGATACAGGAGTGCTGAAGCTGGCGCTGTCGCTGGCCAACATGTCGGACAAGCCGGGCGACCTCATCGTCAATCCGCCCCGGGTGACCCACATCCTGTTCGAAATGAACGACAACCAGTACCAGCGCAAGGTACAGGCCCTCTGTGCAGGCAGGCTGCGACAGAGCGCCGAGGTCTATCTGCAAACCGCCATCGATCAATTCGACCGGGTCATGCGCAGCCAGAGGATCGCGTTGGAGCCGGCTTTGCTGCAGGCCTATGGGCGTTATCTGAAAGATCCGCAGTCGCTGCGGGTGGAATTCGCTCCGAGCGAGAGCATGAGCTGGCAGGGGCTGGAGTTCTACCAGGCGAAGGATGTGGTCGCCATGCTGCATCCCCAGGTGATGGTCAACCGCGAGGTGGTTCAGTCGGTCGGGTTCGAATGGTTCGATCCGAACCAGGCCAAGACCTATGGCGCCACGGAAATGATCACCTCGGAACAACAGCCCAAGGAGGCGCCACGTGCCTCTGCGCAATATGAATTCGTCAAAGTGACGGATTTGCCGCAATATGCGGGGAAACGCCTGCAGTTCATCACCTATGATGGCGCCTATTATCAAGGCATCCTGCGCAAGGTGCAGAACGGCAAAGCTTTCATCAGTGTCCAAATGGGCACGGGTTCGGCGGAGACGTTTCTCCGCTTGGAAAAGATCAACAAAGTAAGGGTCATGTTATAGGCCCATTAGGAGCGAAGATGAGCGAGGCGATGTCCATTCACCATGACCAGGCGGGTCACCAGTTCGAGACCACCGTGGACGGTTACCGGGCTTATCTGGCTTATATGGACCTGGGCAAGCAGACGCTGGACATCTACCGCACCTTCGTTCCCAACGAGCTGCGCGGCCGCGGGATCGCCGCGGCTCTCACGGAAACCGCGCTGAAATACGCCGAGCAACGGGGCTATACCGTCATCCCCTCGTGCTCTTACGTAGAACGCTACATGGAGCGTCGCGAGGGCCAGGCGAAGGGTGCCTGATTCCGTGTTTCATGCATGAAAACGCCGGGCAAGCCCGGCGTTTTTCGTTATCTCGACCGCCGGCCGACGTTCAGCCGCGCTGGCGCTTCGGCAATACGTCTTTCAGCTTCGCGTGCATGCCTCGCAGGGTCTTCTCGGTGCTCGCCCAATCGATGCAGGCATCGGTGATCGACACGCCGTATTTCAGGTCGCCCAGGTCCTTCGGTATCGACTGACTGCCCCAGCCCAGATGGCTTTCCACCATCAGGCCGACGATGGAATTGTTGCCTTCGAGGATCTGGTTGGCGACGTTGTCCATCACCAGCGGCTGCAGGGCGGGATCCTTGTTGGAGTTGGCGTGGCTGCAATCCACCATGATGTTCAGGGGAATGCGTGCCTTGTTCAATTCCTGCTCGCAGATCGCCACGCTCACCGAGTCGTAGTTCGGCTTGCCGTTGCCGCCGCGCAGGACCACATGCCCGTAGGGGTTGCCCTTGGTGGTGACGATGGACACGCCGCCTTCCTGGTTGATGCCGAGGAACCGGTGCGGGCTGGAGACCGACTGCAAGGCGTTGATCGCCACGGTCAGGCTGCCGTCGGTGCCGTTCTTGAAACCGACCGCGGAGGACAGCCCGGAAGCCATCTCCCGATGGGTCTGGGATTCGGTGGTGCGTGCGCCGATGGCCGACCAACTGATCAGGTCCTGCAGGTATTGCGGGGAAATCGGATCCAGCGCTTCGGTGGCGGTGGGCAGGCCCATGTCCGCCAGGTCGCGTAGCAGTTGCCGCCCGATGTGCAAGCCATCCTGGATCTTGAACGAGTCGTCGAGGTAGGGATCGTTGATCAGACCTTTCCAGCCGACGGTGGTCCGCGGTTTTTCGAAGTACACGCGCATCACCAGGAACAGGCTGTCCGCCACCTCGGCGGCCAAGTTCTTGAGGCGCGCGGCGTACTCGTGGGCGGCCTTGATGTCGTGGATGGAGCAGGGGCCCACCACCACGAACAGACGATGATCCCTGCCGTCCAGGATGTCGCGAATCACCTGGCGTCCGTTCACCACGGTGCGCAGGGCGGTCTCGGTCAGCGGAATCTCGCGTTTCAGTTGCTCCGGCGTGATCAGGGTCTCGTTGGAGGCAACGTTAAGGTCGTCGATCGGTAAATCAGCCATCGTTCACTCGTCAGTCACGGGGTGCCGGCCGCCTGCCTGAACCCGTGCAGCGGAGGGCAGCGATTTTAGGCGCAACGGGAGCGGAACCTTAGCGCGTTAGGGGGCGCCTCGACAATGGCGAAAGGCTTTTACTCCGCTCCAATCAGGCGTTTCATCCGGTCGGATCCGCTGGCCGATGGTGCGGGCATTCCTTTCGGGGCCTGTCTGGCCCAACCGGACACTGGAGTCCTGTGTCGCCTTGACCATCCTCCATGCCCATGACCGGCGAGCGACCCACCGTGCCTTGCGTGCGAACGCCGCTTCGCCGATCCTCTGGTGCCTACAGGGCCAGGGTGAAGGCCCCTCCAGCGGCCCGACGGATATTCTCCTGACCATGGCGATACCTACACGCGAAACCGGCGTCATCGCTGACCTCGTCGCCATGGACTCCGTCCCCGGCTTCGAACTGAGCGATTTCGACGCGGATCGGCGTCTATTGGACTGGCGCGGCGTTTCCCTGGTGGTTTTCACCAGCCAGGGATGCAGCCGTTGCCGCTGGGCGAGGCAAGTGTTGCCACGTTTACGCTTGCCGGTGCAGCGCCTCTGCTGGATCGACGCCGGGGACAACGGCGGTCTGGTGGAGCGTTACGAGGTGCTCCAGCTACCGGCTCTGTTCCTGGTCCGCGAAGGTCGCTTCCTCGGCGCCCTGCCCATGGAATTGCAAGAGGCCTCTCTCATCCACAATCTGGCGGCGGCCTTGCAAGGAACCGCCGAGGAGCTTCCCTGATGGAGACGAAGACCACGCCGCGTATCGGTATCCTGGGCAGTGGCGCCATCGGCGGGTTCTACGGCGTAATGCTGGCGAACGCGGGATTCGACCTGCACTTCTTGTTGCGCAGCGAGTATGACGAGGTGCGCGAACGGGGTTTCCGGATCGACAGTGCCGTGCATGGCCCGCGCGTTCTGCAGCCGGCCCAGGTCTATCGCGACGCGGCGCAGATGCCTGCCTGTGATTGGCTGCTGGTCGGGACCAAAACCACCGCCAACGCCGAGCTCGTCCCTTCGATCCTGCGCGTGGCGGCGAATGGCGCGAAAGTTGTGCTGATGCAGAATGGCCTGGGGGTAGAGGACGCGCTGCGCCCGCATTTGCCGCCTTCGCTGCACCTGTTGGGCGGATTGTGCTTCATCTGCGTCCAGCGCCGCGCGCCTGGCGTGATCGAGCATCAGGCGCTGGGCGCGGTGAACCTCGCCTACCATTCCGGGCCGGCGCTCGATGATGCTTCGCGGCAGGCGCTGGTGGAGGAGGGCGCCGCGCTGTTCCGCGCCGCGGGCTGGACTCCACCGCCATGGCCGACCTGCATCAGGCGCGTTGGCAGAAACTGGTGTGGAACCTGCCCTACAACGGGCTCTCGGTATTGCTCGGCAGCGGGACCGCGGCCCTGATGGCGGATGCCCATAGTCGCGCGCTGGTCGAGGACCTGATGGAAGAGGTGGTACGGGCCGCCGGTGCCTGCGGTCAGGCGTTGCCCCAGGGATACGCCGGCAAGCTGATAGCCGCCACCGAGCGCATGCCCGACTACTTGCCCAGCATGTATCACGACTTCGCCCTGCAGCGACCGCTCGAGCTTCCCGCTCTCTATGAGGCACCGCTGGCCGCCGCGGCACGCGCGGGATGCGACATGCCCAAGGCCCGGGCCTTGTATCAGGCCCTGCGCTTCCTCGACGCACGGTCACGCGCGCCGCTCGCCGAATGAATCCGGGCATCGGTGGAAGCGAGAGGCCCCACCGAGCTGCAGGGACCGTCGCGGACTCCAGCCGGTCGGCCCTGGACCGTCGAGAGTGCTGCTGCCTTCGAGCCGATTGACCGGCGTCACCTCGCTCGACGGGCTTTCCTGTAGAACCTAAGCTCTGAGAAGGCCCGCCAGTCAGGCAGTCGAGGAGGCCGCATGATCCGTTCGATTCTCTACGCCACCGACCTTGGACTCTACGCGCCCTATGTTCTGCAGCACGCCCTGACGCTCACACGCACCTTCAACGCCGAGCTCTATGTGGTACACGCGGTCGAACCCCTGGGCCTGTTCGCCGAGTCCGTACTGCAGACCTACCTGGACGAGGGCACGCTCAAGGAACTGCGCAGCCATGGCCTTTCCCGGGTGATGGGGAGCATCGAGCAACGCGTACTGGAGGGCTTTCGCGACGAGTTGGGCGAGGCCCAGCAGGACACCCAACTGATCCGGGCGGTGCGGGTCCTGCAGGGCGATCCGGCCCAGGTGATCCTGGACGAGGCCCAGAAACTCGCGGTGGATTTGCTGGTCGTAGGCAGTCACAGCCACGGAGCCCCGCTGGATACGCCCCTGGGGCGCACCGCGGTGCGGCTGGTGCAGCTCTCCGAGGTGCCGGTGTATCTGGTGCCGATGTTGCAGCACCGGGGCCGTGGCGACTTCTAGTGGAACGCCCGATTCGTCGGGACGACTCCATTGCAGGATTTGAATCCGGCTGGGATAAGCAAAATAAAAGGTCTAGATTGTCATTCGAAACCATTATTATGGTTATATACGTCGGTCGGCACCTGTAGGCGTTGTCTCTGCTTTGAGGGGAATCTATGAAGCTTCAGCAATTGCGCTACATCTGGGAAGTCGCGCACCACGATCTCAACGTCTCGGCCACGGCGCAAAGCCTCTATACGTCCCAGCCCGGCATCAGCAAGCAGATCCGCCTGCTCGAGGATGAACTGGGCGTCGAAGTCTTCGCCCGCAGCGGCAAGCACCTGACCCGGGTGACGCCCGCGGGAGAGCGCATCATCACCACCGCGGGGGAAATCCTGCGCAAGGTGGAAAGCATCAAGCAGATCGCCCAGGAATTTTCCAACGAGAAGAAGGGCACCCTGTCCATCGCGACGACCCATACCCAGGCCCGCTACGCGCTGCCGAACGTCATCAGCGGCTTCATCAAGCAATACCCCGACGTGGCCCTGCACATGCACCAGGGCACGCCGATGCAGATCGCCGAAATGGCCGCCGACGGCACCGTGGACTTCGCCATCGCCACCGAGGGATTGGAGCTGTTCGGCGACCTGATCATGATGCCCTGCTATCGCTGGAATCGTTGCGTGATCGTGCCCCACGGCCATCCGCTGACCAAACTGGGCAAGCTGACCCTGGAGGCGCTGGCGGAAAATCCCATCGTCACCTACGTATTCGGCTTCACCGGGCGTTCCAAGCTGGACGAAGCCTTCAGCCAGCGCGGGCTGGTGCCGAAGGTGGTGTTCACCGCCGCCGACGCCGACGTGATCAAGACCTACGTGCGCCTCGGTCTGGGCGTCGGCATCGTCGCCCACATGGCGGTCGACGAGAAGCTCGACGACGATCTGGTCGCGCTGGATGCCAGCCATCTGTTCGAGTCGAGCGTAACCAAGATCGGCTTCCGCCGAGGCACCTTCCTGCGCGGCTTCATGTGCGACTTCATCGAGAAATTCGCTCCGCACCTCGATCGCGACGTGCTCGCCAAGGCTGTCCAGTGCCACAACAAGGCGGAACTGGAAGAGCTCTTCGAGGGCGCGCAACTGCCGGTGTACTGAGCCCTCCCCAGCGAAAACGAAAAAGCCTCCGCAAGGAGGCTTTTTTCATGGCGCGACGCGTGGCTCAGTGGCTCAGGTGCAAGCCGCATTCGCGGTTGTCTTCGCCCTTGGTCGGGTCGAAGTAGTCGAACTCGTTGGGGAGTTCGTACCGCGTCAGGTACTGGTAGAGATCTTTCGATGACCAATGCAGCAACGGGGCGACCTTGATCAGGCCGTCCGGGTTGAGGCTGATCGGCTGCATCTGCGCGCGCACGGCGGTGTCGGTGGCACGCAGGGCGGTGAACCACACCTCGGGCGCGGTCTCGCGCAGGGCGCGGGCGAAGGGTTCGAGCTTGACCTCTTCGGTAAAGGCGGCGTGGCGCGGATCGTCCAGCGCCGGCGTCGGGCCTTCCACGGCTTCGCGGTGGGCGCGCGAGCGTTTCGGCAGGTAGATGCTCAGATTCAGGTCGAGCTTGCGGCAGATTTCGTCCGCGCAGCGGTAGGTGGCGTCGGTGTTATAGCCGCTGTCCATCCAGATCACCGGGATCTTCGGCTCGACCCGGCTGACCATGTGCAGGATCACCGCTTCGAAGGGGCGGAAGTTGGTGGTGCAGATCGCCGTCTTGCCCAGGCCCAGCGCCCACTCCACGAGCTTCTCGGCATCGTGGCCGAGTTCGGCGTTGAGGGTGTCCAGATCGAGGCTCATGGCAGGCTCCTGTCGGTTGGCGGGTGCGGAGAAGGGCGATGGTACCAGCGCGATCCGGCGGCAACCACCGGGCGCGGGCTCGATAGCCTTCGTCCGGGTGGGCTGCTAAAGTGCCGGCCCTCGATAAACAGCCTTGGGAGACTCCCGTGGAAATCGCCTGTCTCGACCTGGAAGGGGTCCTGGTTCCGGAAATCTGGATCGCTTTCGCCGAACAAACCGGCATCGATGCGCTGAAGGCCACCACCCGGGACATTCCCGACTACGACGTGCTGATGAAACAGCGCCTGCGGATCCTCGACGAGCAGGGTTTGAAGCTCGCCGATATCCAGCGGGTGATCGCGACCCTGAAGCCCCTGGAAGGCGCGGTGGAGTTCGTCGATTGGCTGCGCGAGCGCTTCCAGGTGGTGATCCTCTCGGACACCTTCTACGAGTTCTCCCAGCCGCTGATGCGCCAGCTCGGTTTTCCGACCCTGCTCTGCCACAAGCTGATCGTCGACGAGCAGGATCGCGTGGTGGATTACCAATTGCGCCAGAAGGACCCCAAGCGCCAGTCGGTGCTGGCGTTCAAGAGCCTCTACTATCGGGTGATCGCCGCGGGCGACTCCTACAACGACACCAGCATGCTCTCCGAGGCCCACGCCGGCATCCTGTTCCATGCGCCGGATAACGTGATCCGCGAGTTTCCGCAGTTCCCGGCGGTGCATACCTACGAAGACCTCAAGCGCGAGTTCCTCAAGGCTTCGACGCGCAGCCTGAGTCTCTGAACCGCCCGGCGGCCCGTCGCGCCGTCCCTTTCGGCGCCGCGATCCGGCGCCGTCCGTACTTCCGGCGGCGCCCTAGGGCGTCTGCCCGAGGCGTTCCAGGGTCTCCAGCAGCACCTTCACCTTGGTGATCGACTCCTGGTATTCCGCCTGCCAGTCGGAGTCCGCGACGATACCCCCGCCGCCCCAGCAGCTCACCCGGCCTTCTTTCACCAGCAGGCTGCGGATGGCGATGGAGCTGTCCATTTCTCCGCGCACGTCGAGGTAGAGCAGCGAGCCGCAGTAGGGCCCCCGGCGAGTCGCTTCCAATTCGTCGATGATCTGCATGGCGCGGATTTTCGGCGCGCCGGTGATGGAGCCGCCGGGGAAGCCGCCGGCCAGCAGGTCCAGGGCGTCCTTGCCGGGCGCCAATTGCCCGGTGACGGCGCTGACCAGGTGATGGACGTTGGGGTAGGACTCCAGGGCGAACAGCTCCGGCACCGCCACCGAGCCGATCGCGCAGGTGCGGCCCAGGTCGTTGCGCAGCAGGTCGACGATCATCACATTCTCCGCCCGGTCCTTCGGGCTGCCGAGCAGCTCGGCGGCCTGGCCCGCGTCTTCCGCGGCATCGACGCGGCGGGGCCGGGTGCCCTTGATCGGGCGGGTTTCCACGCGTCCCCGACTGACACGGAAAAAGCGCTCCGGCGACAGGCTGAGCAAGGCGCCGCCGTCAGCCAGCCTGTGGTAGGCGGAGAAGGGCGTGGGGCAGGCGGCGCGCAGTGCCTGGTAGGCGCTCCAGGGATCGCCCTGGCAGCCGGCCTGGAAGCGCTGGGCGAAATTCACCTGATAGCAATCGCCCGCCTGGATGTAGCCCTGGATGCGCTGGATGGCATGGCGATAGGCGGGCGGATCGAGGTCCGCGACGAACTCCGACGTCAATCGGAACGCCGGGCCGGGGGCTGGCGCGGCCGGGTTTTCGAAGCACTCGATCAGGCGTCGGCGCTCGGCGCTCGCCATGCTGGGGTGGAACACCAGGTGACAGCGGGCTTCCTGGTGATCGCTGATCAATGCCCAGGCGTAGAGGCCGAGGGCGGCGTCCGGCAGGTGCAGGTCGTCCACGGCCAGGGCCGGCAGGCGTTCCAGGCGCCGACCGAAGTCATAGGACAGGTAGCCGATGAGGCCGCCGGCGAACGGCAGGTCGAGCGGAACCTCGGCCATACCCAGCGCGCCCAGCGCCGTGCGCAGGCGCGCGAAGTAGGCCTGGCCCGATTCGCCCTCCCCGGGCGAAAGCGCCTGCAGCGGCCAGGCGCTGATCAGGTCGTAGCGCCCGCGCTGCGCCAGGGGGCGCCCGGCGTCCAACAGGATCGCGCCCGGCGCGTGGCGCACCGCGGCGAAATAGACGGCGGGATCGGCGCGATAGGGCAGGGCGTGTAGGGAACAAGTGGGCATGCGGACGTTCAAGTGGCGCGGCGGCCGATTGTAGACCGCGACCACCGTTCATCCTAGAGCCGGCTACCCGGTTTACTCCACCTCGCTTGGCTGACTAGTATGGACAGACCTGGCCGGGAGCAGCCGGGATAACAACTAGAACAAGGACACAGGACGTGGAAGCAGTCTCCTCGCCGAACGCCGCCGATGCACCGGACGCACCCTTCGCCCCCGAACGAGCCCGGTCCGAGTATTTTCCGAGGCCCCGCGTCCAGGCCGCCCTGGCGGCCCAGCCACACGCTCGCCTGATCCTCTTCGCCGCACCCGCCGGCTTCGGCAAGACCGCCGCGCTGCGCGATCTGGCCGAGCGCCGCTGCCAGTCGGGAGAGGCGGTGGCCTGGCTGCCCCTGAGCGCCGAGGACGACCTTCCCCTGCGCTTCTGCCAACGCTTGATCGAGACCCTGGCGGACGTGTTGCCCGGCCTGGGCAAGGGCAGCCTGTGCGCCCTGCGCAACGCCCTGCCGGTGACTGTCGAGGACGTGGTCGAGAGCCTGCTGGCGGATTTCGCCCGTCAGGCGCGTCGGGTCCTGCTGGTGGTCGACGACCTGCATCTGATCACCCATCCGGAGCTGTTGGCCGCCCTGGGCCGGTTGGTCAAGCTGGGTCCCGCCAACTTCGTGCTGGCGGTCGGCAGTTGCTCGCAGCCGCCGCTCAACCTGGCCACCCTGAGGGCCAAGGATTGGCTGCTGGAGATAGGCCTGGACGAGTTGCGCCTGGAGCGGGAGGAGATCCGCGAGTACTTCGCCCTCGGCGGTCTGCCCTTGGACGAGCGCACCCTGACCCTGCTGCACGCGCAGACCGAGGGCTGGTTCACCGGCGTCCACCTAGCCCGGCTGTGGTTGCTCCAGCATCCGCAGGAGAGCGCGCAATTGGCGCAGCAACTGGGCGACCAGGCGGCGGTGGGCGATTACCTGCTGCGCACCGTGTTCGAACGCCTGCCCGGCCAACTCCAGGACGCCGTGCTGGCCCTGGCGGTGGCCAGCCAGTTCAATGCCGAGCTGGCCAGCGCGCTCACCGGGCGCGAGGACGGCCAGGCGCTCCTGGAGCATCTGGAGCGGATACAGCTTTTCCTCCTGCCCCTGGACCGGGATCGTCACTGGTATCGCTTCCACCCGCTGTTCGCCGATTTCCTCAGGGCCCGCCTGAAGGCGCAGGACCCCGAACGCTTCACCCAACTGCACTTCAATGCCAGCCTGTGGTTCACCAACCACCACATGCAGGACCTGGCGATCGAGCATGCCTGCCTGGCGGAGGACCCGGAAATGCTGGCCGCCCTGGTGGACGGCAGCGGCCTGGACCTGATCAACCGGGGCCAGTTGACCCGCATCCATCGCTGGCGCCAGCGGGTGCCGGACGAGATTGCCAAGCGCTTCCCGGTGCTGGTGCTGGCGGATGTCTGGACCAAGGCCGCGGAAATGAGCCTGCCGGAAGCCAATCGCCTGCTCGACGAACTGCTCGTCCGCTGGGGCCAGGGGCCCGCCCGTGACGCGCTGGGCGAGGGGCGTCTGGCGGCGTTGACGGTGAAAGCGATGATCGCCCTGCAGAAGGACGACCTCGAGCTCTGCGTGACCCTGGCCGGCAAGGCCGAGGCGCAGCTGGGTCGCCATGCGCCCTTTCTCGAGACCGCGCTGCTGCTGATCGGCGCGCTGGCCGAGGTGGTAATGGTCCACCCGGAGCGCGCCAGGCACCTGCTGGCCCTGGCCCACCAGCGTAACCACCTGCTCGAAGGGCGTTACCTGGGCATGCAACTGGGTAACGTCGAAATGCTCATGGTTCTGGAACAGGGCCACGTCAAACAGGCCCACATGCTGTTCATGCGCCTGCGGGAAGGGCTGATCGGCAGCTTCGGCGAAAAGTCCCGGGCGCGGGCGCTGCCGACCATCGCCGAGTCGTTGCTGGCGTATCACCAGTGCCGCCTCGACGGCCTGGAAGAACAGCTGCGCTGGGCGCTGGAACATGTCGACCTGATCAACCCGATCGACCTGTACGCCCAGGGCATGCTGGCCCTGGCGCGCACCCAGCGTCTTCGCGGCAATGCGCAGGAGGCCCTGGCCACTTTGCACGCGATGCAGGCGCTGAGCGCGCGCAACCATGCCTGGCGCTTCTACGTGGAAGCCCTCGGCGAGGAAATGGCGATGATCCTCCAGGAGCCGTCGGCCGACCGCATCAAGCGCGTGGAGCTGCGTTTGAAGGACGTGGATTGGGAGCGGTTGACGGGTCTCTACGAGCGGCGCGGCTTCAATCCGGTGCGCTGGACCCGGGGCCTGCTCAACGTGCGCCTGCAACAGGCCCGTGGCCATCACAGCGAGGCGCTGCACGGCATCTCGCAGTTGCGCGGCACCCTGCGGGTGGACTGGCACGGCCTGCAACACCTGCGCCTGGATCTGCTGGCGGCGCTCAGCTACCACCGCCTGGATTACCAGGAGCGTGCCCACGGGCTGATGGGTTCCTGCCTGGTCGATGGCGAGCGGGAGGGCGTGCGCAGCCTGTTCGTCGAGGAAGGTCCGGCGATCCACGAGTTACTGGAGCAGGTCGACGCGCTCGAAAGACAGCCGGCCCTGCAGGGGTTCATCCGCGAGCTCCTGGCCCTGTGGCCGGGGCAGGGCACGGTGTCCGCGACCGACTCCCACGAAAGCCTCACCGAACGCGAGCGCGAAGTGATCGGGCTGGCCGCCAGCGGCCTGTCCAACGAGGCGATCAGCCAGCACTTGGCGGTGGCCCTGGGCACGGTCAAGTGGCACCTGCACAACACCTACGAAAAACTCAAGGTGCGCAACCGTACCCAGGCGATTCGCCGCGCCCGTGAGCTGGGTCTGTTCGCATGAGCCCGCCGAGCCGTTCCGGCTTCGTCCCGTTGCTGCGTACCAAGCTGTTCCCGCCCGACAACCGCGGGCGGGCGCTGCTGCCCCGCGAGACGCTGATCGAGCGGTTGTACGCCGCCCGTGGACGACGCCTGATAGTGCTCAGCGCGCCCGCCGGGTTCGGCAAGAGCACCGCCTTGAGCCAACTCCGCGAGCGCCTGCATCGGGACGGTGCGAAGGTCGCCTGGCTCACCTGCGACGAAAAGGACAGCGAGCCGGCGCGCATGCTGCAGTACGTGGCGGCCGCGATCGAGGATGTGTTGCCGGGCTTCGGCCACCACACCGAGATGCTCCTGCAAGGCGACGTCAGCCTGCCGGTCGAGGCCGTGCTGGATGCCTTCATCGCCGAATTGCGGCGCGTGCCCGGCGAAATCCATCTGGTGTTCGACGATTTCCACCGGGTGCGTCATGTGGACCTGGAGACCTGCATCCGCTATTTCCTCGAACGCTTGCCGGCGAACGTGCACCTGATCGCCAGCACCCGGTTCAGCCCCCGGCTGGTGTTCGATCCCGCCATCGCCTGCGTGCTGCAAGCCGAGGAGCTGCGCCTGAGCCGACGCGAGACCGAAGGTTACCTGCGCGTGCTCAAGGGCCTCGACCTGGCGGATGCCGACATCGATCTCCTCCACGGGCGCACCGAGGGGTGGATCACCGCCTTGCACCTGGCCAGCCTGGCGCTGGCCCGCTATCCCGATCGCGCGGCGTTTCTCGCCGGCCTCTCGGGCACCGAGCGCAACATCGCCGACTACCTGGTGGAGGACGTCCTGAGCGGCCTGCCGCCGACCCTGCTGCGTTTCCTCGAACAGACGTCGGTGCTCGACGAGTTCTGCGCCGCGCTCTGCAACGCCCTGACCGGCCGCGAGGACGGCCAGGACATGCTCGAACGCCTGCAACGCGAGCAGTTGTTCCTGATCCCGCTGGATGGCCAGGGGCAGTGGTTCCGCTACCACCACCTGTTCGCCGAGTTCCTGCTCGGCCGGTTGACCCGCGAGGCCGACAGCGCGCCCCTGCTGCACGCGGCGGCTCGCTGGTGCGACACCCATGCCCTGCCGGACCGGGCGGTGAAGTACGCCCTGCGCGGACGCGACTACGCCTTCGCCGCCGAACTGCTGGAACGCCAGGGCGCAAGGATCATCGCCGGCAACCGGGTCTACGGCATCCTGGCGATGCTCAAGGCGGTGCCCGCCGAAGTGATCCGCGAACGCCCGGTGTTCCAGTTGTTCTATGCCTGGCAACTGGCCTTCGAGCAGAAATTCGCCGAGGCCGAGGCGTTGATCGAGGAGATCAGCGGCTGCCTGCTGCGCGGTTGCGGGCGAACCCTGCACATGGGCCTGGCCGAGTTGCTGGCGGTGGCCCAGGTGCTCAAGGCGCTGGTGTTGCTGTACCAGGACAAGCTGGAGGCTTGCCTGGCGCTGGTGGCGGAATGGCTGGACAAGGTTCCCGACCACCAGCCGGGGTTGCGCGCCAGCCTGTCCTGCGTGCAGGCGGTGGCCTATGCCATGCGCGGCGCGTTCTGCGACGCCGCCCGGGCCATCGCCAGGACCCGCGCCGACCTGGTTTTCGCCGAAAGCCAGTACATGAACGTGATCACCAGCCTGGTCGAGGCGCTGATCTGCAAGGAGGGCGGCGACCTGGAGCGGAGCCAGGTGATCGTCGAGGCGGAGCGCGTGCGGGTCGCGCGCGTGTTCGGTCGCCAGAGCCGGGTCAGTGGCCTGTTGGTGCTGACCTACGCCGACCTGCTCTACGAGCGCGACCGCCACCGCGGCATTCTCGCCGAGCTGCCGGTCGCCACCGCGCGGCGCGACGTCGCGACGCCCATGGAACTGATCGGCCGGGGGCGCCTGGTGGTCGATCGCGCGCGTTTCTACGCGGGCGAGACCGAGGCCGCCCTGGCCCAGCTCGACGCCTGGCTGGAAGAGCTCCAGGGGCCCGGTTACGAGCGGGTCTTCGCCCTGGGCGTGCATTGCAAGGTGCAGTTCCTGCTCTGGCTGCGGCGAACTGGTGAAGCGGAGCGCGCCTGCCAGCGCCTGCAGCACCATCTGGCCGGCCTGCCCGAGGGCCGCTATCAGGATGTGCACACCGCCGTGGCCCTGAGCGAGGCTCGGCTCGCCTTGAGCCAGCGACGCCCGGAGAAGGCTCAGTCCTGCCTGGAGGAATGTCTGGCCCGGCAGACGTCGGAGTACCAGCGCGATCGGCGCTTGCGCATGTCCCTCCTGCTGGCGGTGGCTTACTGGCGTCAGGGGCAGCATGAGCGGGCCTTCGCGTTGTTCCGACCGACCCTGGAGGAGGCCTGGCGGGGCGGCTATCGACGCCTGTTCCTCGACGACGCGCTTTGGCTGTTGCCGCTGTGGGAGGCCTGGCTGGAGAGCGTACCGGCGTTGGCGACGGCCTGGAGCGGCTTCGTCGATACCTTGCGCGAGCAGTGCCGTCGCCTGTCCATTGATCCGGTCACCGTGGACGACGGCCAGGATTTCAGCACGCGCGAGCGGGAGATTCTGCGGCTGGTGGCCGCCGGGCTGTCGAACCGCGACATCGCCCAGGTGGTGCACCTCTCCGAAGCCACCATCAAATGGCACCTGCACAAGCTGTTCGCCAAGCTCGACGTGCGCAGCCGCACCCAGGCGGTGGTCAGGGGCAAGGGGCTGGGGTTGTTCGGCGACGCCTAGCGCAGGCGACCGAGGTGAGTGGCGAACCGCTGGACGCTGCCGTGCCGAGGGACGGGGGCCGAACGGCCCGATGCGCCAGGGCGCTTTCCAGGTTTCCACGCCGGCGCGCCTTTCACCCGGGAGGCTTCCCGGTACCGATCAGAGACGAGGGAGCTGCCGCAACCACCGCGGCAGCGCCACGGTCGCCGGATACCGGGTGGGCCTGGAGCTTTGCTGGCTTGGACCTGCTGCGAGGCTCGCGTGCTCGGTGCCGGAAGGGATGGCACATGAGAAAGGCATGATGGCTGCGAGGACGCTCGGGTTCGGTTGGGGCGATTCGGCCGTGGAGCGGGGGCGCGCCGGGGCGGCCCCTCACGGCTCAGGCGCGGCGACGGAACAGCGGCAGCGGCTGGTCGCTGGAGGCCTGGTAGACCTCGGAAAAGTCCTCGAAGGCCTTCAGCGCGTCGTAGGGGTCGCGGTCCTCGCGCACGGCGAAGGCATCGAAACCGCAGCGGCGCAGGGCGAACAACTGGTCGCGCAGCACGTCGCCGATAGCGCGCACTTCGCCCTTGTAGCCATAGCGCTGGCGCAGCAGGTAGGCGGTGGAGGAGTGACGGCCATCGGTGAATGCCGGAAAATTGAGGGCGATCACCTGGAAGCTGTCCAGGGTGTCGGCGATTTCCTCGATCTCTTCGTCGGCGTCCAGCCAGACGCCCAGGCCGCCGTCGCGGGCCTTCAGCGCGTGGGCGTGTTCGCGCCACAGCGCCAGGGGCACGATGAGGTCGTCGCAATTGCTCAGGCCTTCCAGGGTCGCGTCCTTGGGCAGCAGGTGCCAGGTCTCGTCGATGACCTGGCCGTTCTTAATGATTCGCTGCATACACGCGCTCCTTGAACGGGTCGATGCCGATACGGCGATAGGTGTCGAGGAAGCTTTCGTCTTCGCTGCGTTGTTCCACGTACAGGCTGATGATCTTGCTGATCACGTCGGCCATGTCCGCCTCGGCGAAGGACGGCCCGAGGATCTGCGCCAGGCTGGCGTCGCGGCCCGCGCTGCCGCCGAGGGACACCTGATAGAACTCCTGGCCTTTCTTGTCCACCCCGAGGATGCCGATGTGGCCGACGTGGTGGTGCCCGCAGGCGTTCATGCAACCGGAGATGTTCAGGTCGATGTCGCCGATGTCGAACAGGTAGTCGAGGTCGTCGAAGCGGCGCTGGATGGCCTCGGCGATGGGAATCGACTTGGCGTTGGCCAGGGAGCAGAAGTCGCCGCCGGGGCAGCAGATGATGTCGGTCAGCAGGCCCACGTTGGGCGTGGCGAAACCCAGCTCGCGCAATTCGCCCCAGAGGCTGAACAACTGCGCCTGCTCCACGTCGGCGAGGATGATGTTCTGGTTATGGCTGTTGCGCACCTCGCCGAAGCTGTAGCGGTCGGCCAGGTCGGCGATGGCGTCGAGCTGCCGGTCGGTGACGTCGCCCGGCGCCACGCCGGTGGGTTTCAGCGACAGGGTCACCGCCACGTAGCCGGGTTTCTTGTGGGCGAAGGCATTGCGCTGGCGCCAGCGGGCGAAACCGGCCTGCTCGGCCTCCAGGGCGCGCAGGGCGGCTTCCTGGTCTTCCAGGTCCTTGTAGGCCGGGTCGACGAAGTGGGCGGATACGCGCTCGACCTCGGCCTCGGTCAGGGTGGTCGGGCCGTCCTTCAGGTGCGCCCATTCGGCATGCACGCGCTCGGCGAAGACTTCGGGGGTGAGCGCCTTGACCAGGATCTTGATCCGCGCCTTGTACTTGTTGTCCCGGCGGCCATAGCGGTTGTACACGCGCAGGATGGCTTCCAGGTAGCTCAGCAGGTGACGCCAGGGCAGGAACGCGTTGATGAAGCTGCCGACGATCGGCGTACGTCCCAAACCGCCGCCCACCGATACCCGGAAGCCCAGCTCGCCGTTGGCGTCGTATACCGCCTCCAGGCCGATGTCGTGCACCTCGATGGCTGCGCGATCCTGGGCGGAGCCGTTCACGGCGATCTTGAACTTGCGCGGCAGGTGGGCGAATTCGGGGTGGAAGGTGGACCACTGGCGGATGATCTCGCACCAGGGGCGCGGGTCGATCAGCTCGTCCTTGGCGACGCCGGCGAACTGATCGGTGGTGGTGTTGCGGATGCAGTTGCCGCTGGTCTGAATCGCGTGCATCTGCACGATGGCCAGTTCCGCGAGAATCTCCGGCACGTCTTCCAGGGCCGGCCAGTTGAACTGGACGTTCTGCCGGGTGCTGATGTGGGCGTAGCCCTTGTCGTAGTCGCGCGCGATCTGCGCCAGTTTGCGCACCTGGGTGGAGGAGAGCAGCCCGTAGGGCACGGCGACCCTGAGCATCGGTGCATAGCGTTGGATGTACAGGCCATTCTGCAGACGCAGCGGACGGAATTCCTCGCCCGACAGTTCGCCTGTCAGGTAGCGGCGGGTCTGATCGCGGAACTGCTTGACGCGGTCCTCGACGATGCGTTGATCGTATTCGTCGTATACGTACATAGGTGTCCTGTTATCAGGCTATTACTGCTTTATAGGCGCGCACGGCCACGCACTCCATCACGGAGCGGGCGAAGATAGCAGCTCGGGTTTATGCGCAAAAGTGATGTTTCAGAATATGAAAAGATCATAAAGGGATAAGAAACCCTTATCCCGTGCGTTTCCTTGAGTCGGTTCCGAGGCTGGTCTTTACTGCGGGAAGACCGCCGTAACCCAGGTCTTTCCGACAATCACAAGAAGAGGCAGGCCATGAACGACGAAACCGACATCCACGAGCGCGACAGCCTGGTCGATGCGCGCGCCATCTTCATCCTGATCCTGATCGCCGTGGCCACGGCGGTGTTCTGGGTCAGTCACCAGTAGTTCGACGCCAGGCTCGATGGCCACCGGAATCCTCCGGTGGCCATTGGCGCCGCGCAGGGATCGGTCTCGACGAGCGCACTCGAACGGGAAGAGGGCGGTTGCCGGCTGGCACGCTTGGGTCATACGCCAGCGAAATGCAGGATCAGCTTCACCAGCCCGAACAACACCGCGATGAATACCAAGGTGAACAGCAGGCCGAGCAGGAGGAAATGGCTGGGCTTGCCGTGGGTGAAATCGCGTTCGCGATTCTTCCCGCTCTGCACGCCGAAGGCGGCGGCCACCACGCTGTGCAGCATTTGCCAAAAGGTCGGCGTCTTCTCGCGAGGCTCGTCGCCCATGACCGTTCTCTCCAGGAGCGCTGCACCCGCAGCGGTTCCTTCAGCAAAGCTCAAAGCGTGGCGACTGTCGCCTTTTTTCCCCTCAGATCGCGGTGGCGCCGCCGTCCACCGCCAGGGTATGGCCCGTGGTGAAGGCCGCGGCGTCGCAGCACAGGTAGAGCACCGCGGCGGCGATTTCCTCGACCTTGCCGATGCGGCCCACCGGGTGCATGGCCGCGGCGAAGTCGGCCTTGCGCGGGTCGGCCTCGTGGGCGCGGCGGAACATGTCGGTGTCGATCACCGCCGGGCACACGGCGTTGACCCGGATGCCTTTCTTCGCGTACTCGATGGCCGCCGACTTGGTCAGGCCGACCACCGCGTGCTTGGAGGCGCTGTAGATGCTCATCTTCGGCGCCGCACCCAGGCCGGCCACCGAAGCGGTGTTGACGATGGCGCCGCCGCCCTGGGCGAGCAACGCGGGAATCTGGTGTTTCATGCACAGCCACACGCCCTTGACGTTGACGCCCATGATGGCGTCGAACTCCGCCTCGCTGCCTTCGGCCAGCTTATGTCGCTCGATCTCGATGCCGGCGTTGTTGAAGGCGTAATCCAGGCGTCCGTAGGTGTCGAGGGTAGTGGCGAGCAGGTGTGCGACATCGGCGTCGCGGGTCACGTCGCAACGCACGAACGACGCCTCGCCGCCGTTCTCGCGGATCGCGCGCACCGTGGCCTCGCCGCCCGTCTCGTCGAGGTCGGCGACCACCACCTGCAAGCCTTCGTCCGCGAATGCCAATGCCGTCGCCCGACCGATGCCGGCGGCCGCGCCGGTGACCAGGGCGACCCGCCCGGAAAAGCTCATGCCCATCTGTGATTCCTCTCGCTTGTCGATTTCGATAGCGCTCGATGACCGCCGTGGCCGGGCGCAGTGCAGTCTAGGAGTATCCGTGCGGGGCGGGGCAGCACTATCAGGCGGGCGGTGGGCACATCATCGCCTGGGCTGATCCAGCGGGGATCATTCAAATCCATGACCGCGCATTCTTCGGCGCGACAAGACTTGCCCTGGGCCGCGCGGAGGGCTATCAGAGGGGTTTGACTTTCGGAGAGCCTGCCCGTGACCACATCCCTCAATCGTCGTTTCCTCCTGGCCCAGCGCCCTGTCGGCCCCGCCACCCGCGACACCTTTTCCTACGAGGAGAAACCCCTGGGCGAGCCCGGGCCGGGGCAGATCCTGGTGGAAAACCATTACCTGTCGCTGGACCCGGCGATGCGCGGCTGGATGAACGAAGGCAAGTCCTACATCGCCCCGGTCGGTCTCGGCGAGGTCATGCGCGCGCTGGGGGTCGGCAAGGTGCTGGCCTCGCAGCACCCGGACTACGCCGTCGGCGACTTCGTCAACGGTGCGCTGGGCGTGCAGGACTACTTCCTCGGCGAGCCCAAGGGTTTCTACAAGGTCGACCCGCTGCGCGCACCCTTGCCGCTCTACCTGTCCGCCCTGGGCATGACCGGCATGACCGCCTATTTCGCCCTGCTGGACGTGGGCGCGCCGAAGGCGGGCGAAACCGTGGTGATTTCCGGCGCGGCCGGGGCGGTGGGCAGCGTGGCCGGGCAGATCGCCCGGATCAAGGGGTGCCGCGTGGTGGGAATCGCCGGGGGCGCCGAGAAGTGCCGGTTCCTCACCGAGGAGCTGGGGTTCGACGCCGCCATCGACTACAAGCAGGGCGATCTCGCCGCCGCCCTCAAGCGCGAGTGCCCGAAAGGCATCGACGTCTACTTCGATAACGTCGGCGGCGACATCCTCGATGCGGTGCTCACCCGGCTCAACTTCAAGGCGCGCGTGGTGATCTGCGGCGCGATCAGCCAGTACAACAACGAGGAGAGCGTGAAGGGCCCGGCCAACTACCTGGCGCTGCTGGTCAACCGCGCGCGCATGGAGGGTTTCGTGGTGATGGACCATGCCGCCCACTTCGCCGATGCGGCGCGGGAGATGGGCGGCTGGCTGGCCGACGGGCGACTGAAAAGCAAGGAGCACATCGTCGAGGGGCTCGAGCATTTCCCGGAAACCCTGAACAAGCTGTTCACCGGGGAGAACTTCGGCAAGCTGATCCTGAAGGTTCGCTGATCCGAGAGGGGGCCGTCGCCCCATTCGCGGGGCGACGGTAGGTTCGGCGTCAGGCCAGTTCGGCGACGATCGCCGCCAGCGCCTGTGCCGGATCGGCCGCCTGGCTGATCGGCCGGCCGATGACCAGGTAATCCGAACCGGCGTCCAGCGCCTGGCGCGGGGTGAGGATGCGCCGTTGATCGTCGAGGGCGCTGCCGGCCGGGCGTATGCCCGGCGTCACCAGGCTCAGGCGTGGGTGCGCGACTTTCAGGGCCGGGGCTTCCTGGGCCGAACACACCAGGCCGTCCATGCCGGCCCTTTCCGCGAGCGCGGCCAGGCGCAGCACCTGTTCCTGGGGATCGACGTCCAGGCCGATCCCGGCCAGGTCGTCGCGTTCCATGCTGGTCAGCACGGTCACGCCGATCAACAACGGCTTCGGCCCGTTGAGCGCGTCCAGGGTCTCGCGGCAGGCGCTCATCATCCGCAGGCCGCCGGAGCAGTGCACGTTGACCATCCACACGCCCATCTCGGCCGCGGCCTTCACCGCCATCGCCGTGGTGTTGGGGATGTCGTGGAATTTGAGGTCGAGGAACACCTCGAAGCCCTTCGCCCTCAGGGTCTCGATGATGCCGGCCGCGCAACTGGTGAAGAGCTCCTTGCCCACCTTGACCCGGCACAGCCGTGGGTCCAGGCGCTCGGCGAGGGCGAGGGCGGCCTCGCGGGTGGGAAAGTCCAGGGCGACGATGATCGGGGTCTGACAGGCGGGCATGGGCGGCTCTCGGGCAAGTCGAAATCGGCGCGCATTGTAGCGGAAGCCGGCGTGGCTGCGGATGGGCCGCGCGCCGGATGGCGCATCCGGCCCGGAAAAGCCTCGGGGTTCTGGTCTAGGCCAGTGCAGCGACCGCTCCTGGCGCACCCTTATGCGCCGGGGGATACCCTTTCCGCGAGCCGGGGCTAGGCTCCAGGGGCGGCGAGTCGGCGGCCCCGGTTCGTCGTGGTCGGCCTGGCACGGCCACTGCAAGCGTCCCGCGTCACCCATTCATCGGCGGAGGTTCCATGAATACGCAACTCAAACCCACACTCGGCACCTTGCACCTCTGGGGCATCGCCGTCGGCCTGGTGATTTCCGGGGAATACTTCGGCTGGAGCTACGGCTGGGGCGTCGCCGGGACCCTGGGTTTCCTGGTCACCACTTCGTTGGTGGCGGCGATGTACACCTGCTTCATCTTCAGCTTCACCGAGCTGACCACCGCGATTCCCCACGCCGGCGGACCCTTCGCCTACAGCCGGCGCGCCTTCGGCGAGAAAGGCGGGCTGGTGGCCGGTCTCGCCACCCTGATCGAATTCGTCTTCGCGCCGCCGGCCATCGCCCTGGCCATCGGCGCCTACCTGAACGTGCAATTCCCCAGCCTCGATCCCAAGCACGCGGCGGTGGGCGCCTACCTGCTGTTCATGACGCTGAACATCCTCGGGGTGAAACTGGCCGCCACCTTCGAACTCTTCGTCTGTGTCCTGGCCGTGGCCGAACTGCTGGTCTTCATGGGCGTGGTAGCGCCCGGTTTCAGCTTCAGCCACTTCGTGGCCAACGGCTGGGCGGGTTCCGAGGTGCTCAGCGGCGCGGCGGTTTCCGGGATATTCGCCGCGATCCCCTTCGCCATCTGGTTCTTCCTCGCCATCGAAGGCGCGGCCATGGCCGCCGAGGAAGCCAAGGACCCCCGGCGCACCATTCCCAAGGCCTATATCAGCGGCATCCTCACCCTGGTGGTCCTGGCGCTCGGGGTGATGCTGTTCGCCGGCGGGGTGGGCGATTGGCGAGAGCTGGCGAACATCAACGACCCGCTGCCCCAGGCGATGAAGGCGGTGGTCGGCGACAGCTCCGGCTGGCTGCACATGCTGGTGTGGATCGGCCTGTTCGGCCTGGTGGCCAGCTTCCACGGCATCATTCTCGGCTATTCCCGGCAGTTCTTCGCGCTGGCCCGCGCCGGCTACCTGCCGCCCGGGCTGGCCCGGCTCTCGCGCTTCCAGACCCCGCACCGGGCGATCATCGCCGGCGGCCTGATCGGCATCGCGGCGATCTACAGCGATGGCCTGATCAACCTCGGCGGCATGAGTCTCACCGCGGCGATGATCACCATGGCGGTGTTCGGCGCCATCGTCATGTACATCATGAGCATGCTCAGCCTGTTCCGCCTGCGGAAGACCGAACCCGGCCTGGAGCGCAGCTTCCGCGCCCCGGGCTACCCGCTGGTGCCGGCTATCGCCCTGGCGCTGGCCCTGGTTTGCCTGGTCGCCATGGCCTGGTTCAACACGCTGATCGGGGGGGGCTTCCTGGTCTTCATGGCGGTCGGCTTCCTCTACTTCAGCCTGACCGCCCACCATCGCGCCGGCGCGCCACGGGACGCTATGCTCACAGGAGCCTGACCGGCGCGCGCCGGGCCGCTCGCCCCGATGGGGGCAAGCGCCCGGCGTCCCGATCGCATTCGCTACGGAGCCCGCACATGTCTTATCGAACCGTCGTCGGCAGCCAGACCTATCGCTTCGCCGACCTCAAGACGCTCTTGGCCAAGGCCAGCCCGGCGCGCTCCGGCGACTACCTCGCCGGGCTCGCCGCCGCCACCTACGAGGAACGCATGGCGGCGAAGATCGCCCTGGCCGACCTGCCGCTGAAAACCTTCCTCAACGAAGCGCTGGTGCCTTACGAGGCCGACGAAGTCACCCGGTTGATCCTCGACCGCCACGATGCGGCCGCCTTCGCCCCCATCGCCCACCTGACGGTCGGCGATTTCCGCGACTGGCTGTTGCTGGACAGCACCGATAGCGCCACCCTGAGCGCCACCGCACCCGGCATTACCCCGGAAATGGCCGCGGCGGTGAGCAAGCTGATGCGCAACCAGGACCTGATCCTGGCGGCGAAGAAGTGCCGGGTGGTGACGCGCTTTCGCAACACCATCGGCCTGCCGGGCCATCTCTCCGTGCGCCTGCAGCCGAACCATCCCACCGACGACGTGCGCGGCATCGCCGCCAGCCTGCTCGATGGCCTGCTCTACGGGTCGGGCGACGCGGTGGTCGGGATCAACCCGGCGAGCGATTCGCTGCCGACCCTGATGCGCCTGTGGCAGATGATGGATGAGGTGCGCCAGCACTTCGAGATTCCCATGCAGAGTTGCGTGCTGACCCACGTCACCACGCAGATCCAGGCCATCGAGGCGGGCGCGCCGGTCGACCTGGTGTTCCAGTCCATCGCCGGCACCGAGAAGACCAACGCCAGCTTCGGCGTCAGCCTGGCGATCCTCCGCGAGGCCCACGACGCGGCGCAGAGCCTCAAGCGCGGCAGCCTCGGCGACAACCTCATGTACTTCGAGACGGGGCAGGGCGCGGCGCTCTCCGCCGGCGGCCACCATGGCATCGACCAGCAGACCTGCGAGGCGCGCGCCTACGCCGTGGCGCGCGAGTTCAAGCCGCTGTTGACCAATACCGTGGTCGGTTTCATCGGCCCGGAATACCTCTACGACGGCAAGCAGATCATCCGCGCCGGCCTGGAGGATCACTTCTGCGCCAAGCTGCTCGGCGTGCCCATGGGCTGCGACGTCTGCTACACCAACCACGCCGAAGCCGACCAGGACGACATGGATACCCTGATGACCCTGCTCGGCGCGGCGGGGATCACCTTCATCATGGGCATCCCCGGCGCCGACGACATCATGCTCAATTACCAGAGCACCTCGTTCCACGACGCGCTCTACCTGCGCAGCCTGCTCGGGCTCGAACGCGCACCGGAATTCGACGCCTGGCTGACCCGTATGGCCATCACCGAACCCTCCGGACGCCTGCGCGAGATCGGTCGCGGCCATGCGCTGCTGCGGCAGTTACCGCATCTGTCGGGGGCGGCGTGACGCGCCCTTTCCCGTATGACTCCAGGCCATGGGAGGCCCGTCATGACCGATAAGACCCTGGTGCAGGGCAATCCCTGGGACGAGCTGCGCAGCCATACGTCCGCGCGCATCGCCCTCGGCCGGGTAGGCTCCAGCCTGCCCACCGCCGAGGTGCTGAAGTTCGGTCTGGCCCATGCTCAGGCCCGCGACGCGGTGCACCGGCCGTTGGACTTCGGCGAACTGGACGCCCAGTTGCGCGAGGCCGGCTTCCAGACCCTGCGGGTGAAGAGCGACGCCGCGGACCGGCACACGTATCTGTTGCGACCCGATCGCGGCCGACAACTGGACGAGGGCTGCCGCGCGCGCCTGGCCGAAGCGCCGGCGGCCGCGGAGCTGGCGGTGGTGATCGCCGACGGGCTGTCTTCCATCGCCGTGCAGCGGCACGCGCTGCCGGTGCTCCGCGGCTTTCGCGAAGCCTTCGCCGGCGATTGGGCGAATATCCCGGTGGTGCTCGCCGAGCAAGGCCGCGTGGCCCTGGGCGACGGCATCGGCGAAGCCTTGCGCGCACGCCTGGTGGTGCTGCTGATCGGCGAGCGCCCGGGGCTCAGTTCGCCGGACAGCCTGGGCCTATACCTGACCTACCAGCCGCGGGTGGGGCGCATGGACAGCGAGCGCAACTGCATCTCCAACGTCCGTCCCGAGGGCTTGCCCTATGCCCAGGCGACCCACAAACTCGCCTACCTGGCCCGGGAAGCCTTGCGCCTGGGCCTGAGCGGCGTCGCCCTGAAGGACGACAGCGCCATGCAGGCGGTGTCGGCCGGTGAGGCCGCGCAGAGAAAAGCCGTTTCCCAGGGAACCGGCGAAAAGCCCGGGTGATCGAAACCGGTACACCCTGATGCCGAGAAGCGGCGCATAAGGAGATTCGAATGCCCTGGTATGCCTGGCTGATACTGGTCGTCGCCATCGGTTCCATCATCGGCGGCCTGATGATGTTGCGCGACACGGCGAAAAAGGTCCCTCTCACCGACGATCAACTCAAACGGGTCCACGCGCGCAACGCGGAGATGGATGCCAAGGACGCGCGGGATAACTGAGCCGCTTTATCCACGAAGATGAAGGGCGGGTCCGAAAGGCCCGCCCTTCGCGTTTGCGGCGGTCGCCGACGAGGTTCTGCTTCACGCTCCGAGCGAAGGATTTCCTACCGGCTTCACCGGAAATGCCTCGTCAGGTTGGCATTCTTCGCGACCCCACTAATCGACCTCTTTCCTTTCCAAGGCCCGCGCGAGGTGGGCGAGGGCCTCTGCCTCGACGGCGCCCTGATCCTCGCCCTCGCTGAATACGGCACAAGATGCCGACTGGCCGCCCCGAACGCAGCGGTAGACCGCCACCACGCTGCCCGGCCCGCTGCCCGTGTGGCCACGAAGCGTCAAACCGCCCTTCGTCACGCCGATCATCAAGCCGAGGCCATAACCGGGAGCGGCCCAGGGCCGGCCGGGGATCGGCCCACCGAGCACGAGCGCCCGTTGCATCTCCTCCAGCAGGGTGTGCGGCAAGAGCGAGCCGCCCAGCAGGCGATCCAGCAACAGCGCAGCGTCCGAGAGCGTACCCGTCAGCAAACCGTGGTAGACCCAGCCGGGCGCGTAGGCCGCCACGCTTGCTCGGTCTTCGCCCCACAGGTCCTCGGGCGTGGTGGCGAGACGAGCCCGCGACCCGAGTGGCGCCAGCACGCACCGCTCCAGCGCCCGTTGTAGCGGCAGGCCGGTGAGCCTTTCGAGCAGACGCGCCACGAACAGATAGCCGACGTTGGAGTAGCGCCATTGGCTGCCGGGCGGATAGCGCAAGCTGGAGGCGTCGAGCCGCCGCAGCATGTCGTCCGCCGACCAGGGCGCCTCGCCGCGACCGACTGCGGCATGGTAGTCGGCCAGTTCGCCATAGTCCGCCAGCCCGGCCCGATGCCCCAGGAGTTGGCGCAGGGTGAACGGGCCTTCGGGAACCCGGTCGTCGAGGCCGATCAGTTCGTCGCGCACCAATGACAGGGCGGCGGCACAGAGGACCGTTTTGGTGAAGCTCCACCAGGGCACCGCTCCATCGGGCCGTTCCGGCGTGAGGAGCTGGCCGTTCGATACAAGGGAGATTCGCATAAGCCGATTGTCCTGGCGGGGGAAAGGGTGCTCGGGCGCCCGTCGTCCCTGGCCAACCCACACTGAGGCGCGGTGACCCTACGCGTCATGGCGCGGCGGCGATTACGCAGCAGTGCCGGGCGCTTATCAAGGGGCACGCGTCCTTTTATCCGGGCGTTCGAGCGGGGGAGGAACGCGTCAGGGACAACCGAGGGTCAAGCCAGCCCAGGATCGCGGTAGCGCTTGCCCGGCGGGTCGGCGCTAGCCGCACCTGCCGGGCGCCTATTCATCGGTCTGCGGGGTCAGCCTTCCGCAGGCAGGTGTTCATCCACCGTCCAGGGATGACGCCCTTCGGCGATCCATTGCAGGCTCGCCTGCCACAGACCCGTGCAATGCCGGTCGTGGAAGGGATCGAAATGCCCGACCTTTTCCAGGCCCAGGTCGCGAGGCCGCAGTTGCACGCGCTGACGATCGCTGCGGCGGTAATAGTCCAGGCCGCGGCGGATCGCCGCCGGCGTGCCGAACTCATCGTCGCTCATGCTCAAGGCCAGGATCGGCGCGCGGACCGCGGCGAAACGCGCCAGGGTCTCGGCGCGTTCGGCGCGTGGATAGCTCAGCTCCATGCGGGCGCGGCGGAACGCCCATTCGTAGGCCACGCCGGCCGGCAGGTCCTCCAGCCAGCCCAGGCGGCGGCCGGGGAAGAACCCGTAGAGCGCGGTCAGCGCCGGCATCGCCAGGTGCCATTTGCATGCCAGGCGCAGCCGTCGATCAGCCGCATAGTCGCGCCAATAGGCGTATTGGGCACCAACCGTGAGGAAACGATCGACCTGCACCGCGGCCGGCGCGAAGCCCGGCAGGAAGCCGCCGATGCTGTGGCCCACGGTGACCAGCAAGCCCAGGGGATCACGCTGTCGCGCCCAGCGCACCGCCGCGTCGAAATCGTAGTCGCCCCAATCCCGCCAGCGCATGCGTGCGTGGCGCAGGTCGGAGGGGCGCGAAGCGCCGATGCCGCGGTAGTCGTAGGTCAGCACGCAATAGCCCTGGCGGGCGAGGAAGGCGGCGTAGCGGGCGTAGTAGCGGGCCAGCACGCCGGTGGCGTTGTTGACGATCACGGTGCCCGCCTCGGATCCCTCGGGTCGCCAGCATTGGCCGCCCAGGACCTGGCCGTCGCGGCAGATCAGTTCCACCGGTTCGGTCGCCAGGTCCATGCGGCTGTCCCGCTGGCGCTCGGCCGCCGTCATGGCGGGGTCGCCGTGGCCAGCCGCGACGCGGACATCGCAAGAAGCCGTGGGGAGGGCGGGGACCGATCGACAGCGGTGGGCGGAGTCATGGCAACAGGGCCTCGATGATCAGGTGAATGCCGAGCACTATCAGGCCGATGAAGAACAGGCGCCGGAACAGCGCCTCGCTCAGCCGATGGCGCAACCACTGGCCGAGGCCGAGCCCGAGCATGGCGGGCGCCAGCATGACCAGCGAGCGGCCCAGATCGGTGGCCTGGAGCGCTCCATGGTGCAGCAGGCCCGCGCCCAGGGCCAGCGTGGAGACGCTGAACGAGAGTCCGAGGGCCTGGATCAGGTCCTCCTTGTCGAGCCGCAGCGCTTGCAGGTAGGGCACCGCCGGGATCACGAAGACCCCGGTGGCGCCGGTGACCAGCCCGGTCGCCAGCCCTACCAGCGGCGACAGCCAGACTTCCTGCCGGGGCGGCACCCCGAAACGGCGGGCGCTGAGCCCCAGCAGGCCGTAGCACGCCAGCATCGCGCCCAGCGCCCCGGCGATCCAGCCGGCATCGCTGCCCACCAGCCAACGCGCGCCGAGCAGGGTGCCGACGCAGATACCCGCCAGCATCGGCCACAGTCGGCGCAGCAGACCGGCCAGCGCGGGCCCGGCGAACAACTGCCAGAGGTTGGTCAGCATCGACGGGATCAACAGCTGCGCGGCGGCTTCCGCCGGCGTCATCACCAGCGCCAGCAAGCCCATGGCGACCGTCGGCAAGCCCATGCCGAGCACACCTTTCACCAGCCCGGCGAGCAGAAACACCAGCGCGGAAAACATCAGCATCGCCTTTGTCCGTTGGAAGAAAACCTTGTCACGTTGCGGCAGGCGGACAACCCGCACAATATGCTTCGGCAGAGGGTCAGCCTTCGTATGGGACGAAGGCTGCTTTTTCGGAGGACAGGTGGCATGCGATTCGACCTGAGCGACCTGCGGCTCTTTCTCCATATCGTCGAGGCCGACAGCATCACCGCCGGCGCCGACCGCGCGCACCTGGCGCTGGCCTCGGCCAGCGCGCGGATCAAGTCGATGGAGGACGCCCTGGGGACGCCGTTGCTCGAGCGCCATCGCCGCGGCGCGCGCCCAACCCCGGCGGGGCGCGCGCTGGAGCACCACGCGCGGGCGATGCTGCACCGGCTGGAGCTGCTGGTGGGCGACATGGGCCGCTACGCCGATGGCCTGCGCGGTCGGGTGCGGCTGCTGGCCAACACCGCGGCGTTCAGCGAATACCTGCCCGGTCTGCTCGGTGCGTTCCTGCTGCGCCATCCGCACATCGACCTGGATCTGGAGGAGCGTCCCAGCCACACCATCCTCGATGCCTTGGCCCGGCGCCAGGCGGAACTGGGCATTCTCGCGGCCCACGAGGAGCGTCACGGGCTGGCCTCGCGGCCGTTTTGCGAGGACCGCCTGGTGTGCGTGACCCATCGGGCCCATGGGGATTTCCTCGGGCGCCGCCGGGTGCGCTTCGCCGACCTGGCCGACCAGGTCTTCGTCGGCATGCCCAGCGACAATGCCCTGCAGCAGCACCTGGTGAGCAAGGCCGCCCAAGCCGGCCAGCACCTGACGGTTCGCGTGCGCATGGGCAGCTTCGGCGCGCTGTGCCGGCTGGTCGGCCAGGGCGTGGGCATCGCCATCCTGCCGGAGACCGCCGCGCGCCGGCACCGCCGCGCCGCCGCCTTGCGGATTCTCCACCTGGAGGATGACTGGGCCCTGCGGCAATTGCGGCTCTGCGCGGTGGATTTCGACGGGTTATCGCCCCATGCGCGGGCGCTGGCGGATCACTTGGCGCCGCTGGATGACGCCGGGGCGAGGGCGTGACGGACGTCGTCATCCTCCAGGCGGTGGCCAGGATCGACAGCAGGACCACGATGACCAGGGCACCCGCCAGGCTTCCTCCGCGGTCTCGCTCATCCAGCCGCGGGGCGGATAGCGCCCGAGATTGAAGCTCTTCACGAAGCGCCAGCCGGTCCAATGGCTTTGCGGGCAGTTGGACATGATAAGTGCTGCGGAGGCGTCATCCTGCCGGTTGCCGCGGCGGCGCCCGGCAATACCAGCGGCGCAGTCTCACCACTCGGTAGTGGTGCCGAAGCCTTGGGCAGCTTGTAGGCCGGACGGTGAGGATTTATCTGCTGCCAGCCAAGGCGCGAAGCGAGGCGACCCTCGTTGCAAGGATCGCCGCCTTCCCCAGACCAGCCTGAGCGTCAGGCCGGTGGGTGGGTCACTTAGAACTCGCCGCGCAACGTCAGCATGTAATTACGTGGTTCACCATAGAAGTTGCCGTTCACAGTGCTGGCGACCGTCTGGTAGTACACCTTGTCGAACAGGTTGTTGGCGTTCAAGGTGAGGCTCCAGTGGTCGTCCACGCGGTACTTCAGCATCGCGTCATAGACCGCATAGCCGCTCTGGCTGTAATCGAATGGAATACCGGTCTCGACCACGTTACCCGCGCCGTCGATCCTTGAGGCTGTACCGCTGGCGTAGGTTGCGCTCTGCAGATTGACCCCGCCGCCCAGGGTCCAGTCGTCGAGCGGGCCAGGCAGTTGGTAAGTGGTCCACAGCTTGACTTGATGCTTGGGCGTAATGCTGCTGAAAGCGACACTGTCGGTCTTGTTGCGGTTGTTGTTGTAGACATAGCTGGCCATGACGTTCCAATCCTTCATGACCTCACCGGACGCTTCCAGCTCGATGCCCTTGCTGATCACTTCGCCCTGATTCAGGTAGCAGCAACTGCCGCCCCAGAGGACAGACTCGGCCGCGTAATCGGGATCTTGCACCGCGCCATTTTCACGCTTGGTGTAGAACAGTGCGGCACCGGTATTCAAACGGCCGTCGAACAGCTCGCCTTTGAGACCGAACTCGTAAGTCTTGCCTTCCAACGGTTCGAGCGTCTGACTGCTGGTGACCGGCCCTTTCAGATAACTTTGCTGTGGCTTGAAGATTTTCGAATAACTGGTGTACAGCGACCACTGATCGTCCAGGTCGTAAATCGCCCCGGCATAGGGAACGAAACGCGTAGGTTCGCGCATGTCGATCTCGCTCTGCACCACGCCTGCGTTCTTATAGGTCTGCTCGAAGTGGTAACGCGCCAGGCGCCCGCCGAGGATGACCCTGAAGGGGTCCGCCACCTGCAAGGTCAAGCGCGAATACAAACCGTACTGCTCCTGGGTGTTCGGGCTGTAGACGCGGGGCGTCGCATAGGAAATCGGGTTAGGGTCCCAATAGCCCGGGTCGAATACGTTCACGGGCGTGCCGCTGTGGGACAACACACCCGAGCCTTTCCACTGGCTGGTAACCCGTTGGTAGTCGGCCCCCACCACGAACTGGTGCTCATAGCCGAACGCGTCGAAGCTGCCGGACAGATTGCTGTCCACCAGGTTCTGGTTGGTCCAGTAGCGGTTGACGCTGCCGCGCCAGACCGGGCCGGCCAAGGTGACAGGGTTGACCGCGTTGCCGGTCACCGCCGCCAGAGAACTGCCCGCATCGTGGGTATTGGTGTAGGAAACGTTGAGTTTCCAGTCATTGTCGAAATAGTGATCGACCTTGGCAAAGACCTCTTGCGCGGTGTTGTCGGTGTACGACCATTTCTGGCCCAGTCCTGTGTGGCGAGGCAGACCGATGTCGTCGCCGTTGCTATAGCGCGGTAGCCCGAGGTAGTTGTTGGAGTGGTTACGCTCGTACATGCCGCCCAGGGTAAGCGTCGTGGAGGGGGTGATATCGGCTTCGATCACGCCGTACACCGTCGGCTTTTCGGTGGCCATATTGTCGACCGAATACTGGCGATCGACGTAGTCCACGACCAGGCGACCGCGGATGCTCCTGTCGTCGGTCAGGGGGCCGGTGACATCGATTTGCGAGCGATAGTTGTCCCAGGAACCAGCAGCCGCCTCGAACTTCAACTTGAAGTCGGGCAGGGCTCGCTTGCGCACCAGATTGATGACACCGCCCGGGTCGCCTACGCCACCGAACAATGCACCCGCGCCTCTGAGCACTTCCACGTGATCGAATTCGACCGTGTTGTACATGCGTTGCGAGTAAAAACTGGTCGCCGTCGAGGTCAGCGCCATGGGCGCGGCACCGTCGATCTGGATGTTGTCGATGGCAAAGCCGCGAGAGTAATAACTGAACCCGTTGCTGGTGGTCTTCTGCACGGTGATGCCCGGCGCGTAGCGGAGCACGTCCTCAAGTTCGGTAACGCCCTTGTCCTCCATCAACTGACTGGTCATCACGCTGACGGCCTGTGGCGTGTACCGCAAACTGGTCGGAGTCTTGGAACCCACGCTCACCGCCCCCGTGGTGTACGCGCCGCTGTTTTCGGTCACCTCGCCCATGCCCTGGCTGGTGATGGCCGTCGGTTGCAGCGTGATACCTTCCGTGCTGGCGGTTCTGGCCTCGAGGATGACCGTGCCGTTCTCGATATGAAAGCCATAACCGGTGCCGTCAAGCAGCAACTGAAGGGCCGTATCCGACTCCAGGTTGCCGGACACTCTTGAAGACTGGGCGTTGCGAATCAAGTCGGCAGAGTAGAGCACCTGCAAACCGGTCTGCTGACCAAACTCGCGCAAGGCGCTGTCCAGTGGTTGCTTGGGAATGTCGATCTTTACCGGTTTGGCCAATGCCGCATTGCCCCACGACAGTAACGCTGCCGATACCGATAGGCAGACGATGCCTGCCCCCTTGTGCATTGAAGCCTTCTTGCGATGTCCTTGCCGGTCCGCAGATTGCATTGTGCCGCCTAGTTGTTTAAGGGTTTTAAAGAATTGGCGTGGTGGGGGAGGTGGCTTGAGCCCCCTCGTGTGACCTGTGTCACCACCTACGCCAGTTAAAGGCGTAAATGAGACGTATATGCAGGTATAACCGGAATGGACATTACCCGCAGAGAGTGAAGAAACACTTCGAAAGCCGAAGGCGCGAGCCCTTGGCGACCCGGCTTTCGCCAGCCATGACCCTTGCGGATTCAGGGGCAGGTCGGCCGCACCCAGCCACCGAGGGCCGGGATCGACACCGGCAATTCGGGGAGCGCGGTGCGCCATCGCCACCATCGCGCCCGGCCGCCTTGCACCGCAAGTTGCCCAGTCTTGCACCCGCCGCGACAGTCACGCCTCGCTCAGACGCTCGCCGCCACAGGCAATGGCGTCCTGCACCGGTGTTTGCGACACCCAGTGATGAACAGGGCGCATCAGCAATTCAGCGAGTTGCGCGTGGTCTGCCGGGTTGAGCCAGCAGGCGGGGCCTTGCTCATCAGGTTCGATTGGCCGATGGCGCACCCGGGCTACTGACAATAGGGGTGCCGCAGGGCGACATATGGCTCGAGCAAACGCTCGACACCGGCGACGGTGTAGCCATGGGGCAGGAAGCCAAGCAATAGAGCCCGGCGCACAGCGCGCGGATAAGCACTTCGATGAGCCGGGGGCCAGCCGCGGGAGCGCGCCGATCAGGTCGTCCGCCGTTCAGGCCGTAGACCGGCCGATGAGGCGTGGCGCCTTCTGCGGCAGACTCGCGCCGTCCTGGGCACGCGCGCGCAATTGCCCGCAGCCGCCGTCGATGTCCTGCCCGGCGGAGTTGCGTACCTTGGTCAATACCCCGCGACTGTGCAGGTAACGCACCATCTCGACGATGCGCGCGCCCTCCGGCCGCTGGTAGGTGTCGCCCTCGTGGCTGTTGTAGGGGATCAGGTTCATCACCGCGAACTTGCCCTTGAGCAGCCGGAGGATGCCGTCCATTTCCTCCTGGCTGTCGTTGATCCCGGCGAGCAGGGTCCATTGGTACTGGATCGGATAGCCGAAGCGGCGCGCATAGGTCTCGCCCAGCTCGACCAGCTCCTCCGGATCGATCCGCGGTGCCCGCGGCAGCAGGCGCTGGCGCAGGTCCGCGCGAGTGGAATGCAGGGAAAGGGCCAGCGCGGGCTTGATTCGCTCCTGCGGCAGGCGCTCGAACACCCGCGGATCCCCCACCGTGGAGAACACCAGGTTCTTGTGCCCGATACCGCCTTCGCTGCCCAGCAGGTCGATGGCTTCCAAGACGTTGTCCAGGTTGTGCGCCGGCTCGCCCATGCCCATGAACACCACCTTCTTCACCGGCCGGAAGCGGCGGGCCAGGGCCACCTGGGCGACGATCTCGGCGCTGCCCACCTGGCGCAGCAGGCCGCTCTTGCCGGTCATGCAAAACACGCAGCCCACCGCGCAGCCCACCTGGGTCGAGACGCACAGGCCGTCCCGCGGCAACAGCACGCTTTCCACCGTCTGCCCATCGGCCAGCGCCACCAGCAGGCGCGCCGAACCATCCGCCGCGGGGTGCTCGGAACGCAGCCGTGCGAGGCCGTCCAGCGTCGTGCTCAGCGCCGGCAGGCCGCCGCGTACGCTCAGCGGCAGGAAGTCCTGGGCGCGCTGGTTGCGGGTGCCGGTGTCCAGCGGCAGCCCGCGCAGCCAGGCACGGTCGATCCGGCCGATGTGCAGCGGCTTGGCGCCGAGGTCGGCGAGCTGTCGATGAATGTCTTGGATACGCATGGTGCGCGGATGCTACCTCCGATCGTCGGGTTCGGTACGAAAAGTCGCCGCGCGAAGGCCGGGCGGGACCGGGTCGACGGGGCGCGCAGTTTACGAGGTATCGCGGGCATTTCGAACCGGCGTTAACCGAGGCAACGCTTCGTCCGGGCAGATTCGTGCGATGGGGTCACGTCGACGCCGACATCGCGTATGTGCCCGCGTCTAGCCGGGAGTGGACGGAGGCGGGATAGCTGGCCCTTCGAACTGCGGCAAGCCATCGGCTATGCACCACCAGTCGGCCTTGGAGGCCACGTAGGCGTGAGCGACGGGACGGACTTCCAGGGGACCGTCGATCAGCCCCGCGCGGATGCGCAGCACATCCGGCACGGCGTCTTTCTGACTGTAGAGGGGCGAGCCGCAAGTGCCACAGAACACCCGGCGTTTACCAGGGGAGGACTCGAAGCTGCTGAGCAGTTCGGCGCCGCTGAGCAAGCGGAACGCCGCGGCCTTGATCGGAATGTTGCTGGCAAAGGGCGTGCCCTGGGCCCGCCGGCATTGCGAACAGTGGCAAATCTGGATGGGCGCCAATTCCGATTCGATTCGGAACCTTACGCCTCCGCATAGACAACGGCCGGTGTGCATCCTGTAGCTCCTGTCGACTCATTCGATTTTCGCCTCCGCCTGGCAGCGGCCGAGGCCTGCTTGCCCGCCGCTCAGTCGTCGCTGTCGACGCCGATGGCGCCCAGGCAGACGAGGCGATGGCGGGGCTCGTCGCCCAGCAGCCAGGCGCCGTCCTCGGCAAGGTGCTGCGCTTCCATCACCGCGTTATAGCTGAATGCCCAGCGGCGTCGCTCTCGCCCGACCGAGGCTTCGATGCGCACCACGATGTCTTCGCTGGCAAAGGGCTCGCCGGCCTCGGCAGCCATCTGGGCACGGTCCAGCAAGTCATCGTCGAGGGTGAAGTGCGACGCATGCAGGCCGTCGATCTCCAGCATGTCGGCGGTTTCCAGTTGATCGAGTAGGTAGAGCGATTCGGCTGGCATGGTGGACCTATAGGAAAGTGGCAGCGGGGCGGGGAGAGCCCGGACGATACCCGCAGAGTAACCAAGCCCGGCTCGGCGTTGAATGGCTGGGTGAGAAAAGTCGCCCCGTCTGTGGTTTCATCGAGCACTTTCACGTCGAGGTCTCCCCATGGAGCACGCAGGACTGCTGGAAACGCTGGAAGCCCTGGAAAGAGCGCTGCATCAGCCGGACATCCGGCGGGACGTGGCGCGGTTGGAGCGGCTCCTGCATCCAGGCTTCAGGGAATTCGGCCGCTCGGGCGCCGCCTATGGCCGGGATGACGCCCTGTCCTTGCTCCCGGCCGAGCAGGAGCGAACGCCTCTGTGGGCGCAGGATTTCCACGTCGAGCCGCTCGGCGCCGAGGCTGCCTTGCTCACCTACCGATCGGCCGGCATCGATCGGCAGGGCGCGCTGGATCGCCACACCAACCGTTCCTCGCTCTGGCGACTCACCGCTCAGGGTTGGCAACTGTTCTTCCACCAGGGCACGCCCTGCGAGTCTTTCTTGCCTTGTTCGACGTTGATAGTCGGGCGAAAAGGATGAGAGAGGCGAAAGGTAAGTGATGTCGAAAGCGAACCACAGGTTTCACGCGGTGTGGCGCAGCGGCGACCCGCGATGCAGGAACTTGGAGGGCGCAGCGATGCTCAGCCGCCGCCGTGTCTGCTCAGCGCAGGCGAGAGTGGGAGCGGCGGACGATCTTGATCGAGTGTTTCAGCGTCGGTTTGCGGGTGACGCTGATGGCGCGGCGGGTGACGGTGTCGAGGGTGATGTTCCAGAATCCGGTGCTGGGCACGACGATTTTCGCCGGGAAGGTATCGAAGGCGCCGCCGTGGTAGGCGTGGCGGCCGCCGTTCTTGAAGGCGCGGAAATTGGCGTCGGTCATCAGGCGGATGTTGCAGGTCTGCGAGCATTCGATGACGACGATGTCGTCTTCATTGAGGTGTTCGCGCTGGTGGATGTATTTCATAGGAGCTCCGTCGTGGCGGGAGTCGATCTCTCGACTCCTTCGGGCATTTCGCGCCGGGCGGTGCGAGTTGTCCAGGGCGCCAGGGGTCGGGACTTTGGCCGTGATCGACGCAAAGAAAGGGCGCCTATGCTACAGGTTTCGCCCTGGGCACGCTTGGTTAGATGCCTGTTCGGCGCCGCCTGTAATGGCATGGACCTGCGGCCTCGCTGCATTTCGCAGGCATGTCTGGACCAGGCGCTCGTCCTGCGTGTAGCGGTGAGACGTGTCCTGGGGCTCGAGTTCGTCCATCGCGGTTGTCCGACTTGCCACCCCGCTTGTTCGAAAGGAGATCTGTATGAGCGTCAGACGAATCATCGCGAATATCGCGACCCCGGATGTAGCCTCGGCCAAACGCTTCTACCAAGACGTGCTCGGGCTCGAGCTGCTGATGGACCACGGCTGGATCCAGACTTTCGGTAACCCGGTGCAGATGAGTGTCCAGCTCAGCGTGGCGGCGGAGGGCGGCTCGGGGACGCCGGTGCCGGATCTGTCGATCGAGGTGGATGACCTCGATGCGGTCCATGAACGCATGCGCTCGGCGGGTTTCGTGGTCGAGTATGGCCCGGTGGATGAACCCTGGGGGGTGCGCCGGTTCTACGTGCGCGACCCCTTTGGCAAGCTGGTCAACGTGCTGGAGCATCGGTGAAGGCGGCTGCGAAGGTCGACGCGATGCCAGGGGCCTGGATCAAGGCCCCTGGCATCGCGTGCGGCGTTGTGTCGGCGTGGCTCAAGCGGTTAGCGCATTCCCGGGGCATGCGGCTCGCGCGGCTGCTGCATCGTCGGCCAGGCCCTCCGATCGGCGAAGCCGGCGTTCATCCAGTTCCCGCTTGCGGCGCCGGCTAAGCCAATGCCGAAAAGCACCCGTGGTGCCGATTCCGAGGCGCCCCGGTAAGCCTCAGTTGTCGTAGCCGAGGTTCGGTGCCAGCCAACGCTCGCTCACCGCCAGGTCCTGGCCTTTGCGTGCGGTGTAGCTGTCGACCTGGTCCTTGTCGATCTTGCCCACGGCGAAGTACTGCGCTTGGGGATGGGCGAAGTACCAGCCGCTGACGGCCGCGGCGGGGAACATCGCGTAGTGCTCGGTGAGGAACACGCCGCTGCGGCCGGCCTTGTCGAACTGGGCTTCGGGGTCGAGCAGGGCGAATAGGGTTTTTTTCTCGGTATGGTCGGGGCAGGCCGGGTAGCCGGGTGCCGGGCGGATGCCCTTGTAGGCTTCCTTGATCAGTTCGTCGTTGCTCAGGTGCTCGTCCGGTTCGTAGCCCCACCAGGTTTTGCGCACCTGTTGGTGCAGCCATTCGGCGCAGGCTTCGGCGAGGCGGTCGGCGAGGGCCTTGACCATGATCGAGTTGTAGTCGTCGCCCTTGTCCTGATAGGCCTTGGCGACCTCCTCGGCACCGATGCCGGCGGTGGTGATGAAGCCGCCGATGTAGTCCCGCACGCCACTGTCCTTCGGCGCGACGAAGTCGGCCAGGGACAGGTTGGGCTTGCCGTCCGGCTTGATGGTCTGCTGGCGCAGATGGTGCAGGGTGGCGATCCGCGCGCCATTCTCGCCGTAGACCTCCAGATCGTCGTCCTGTACCTGGTTGGCCGGCCAGAAGCCGAATATCGCGCGGGCCCGGATCAGCTTCTCGTCGATCAGTTTCTTCAGCATCGCCTGGGCGTCCTCGAACAGGGCGGTAGCCGCTTCGCCGACCACCTCGTCGGTGAGGATGCGCGGGTACTTGCCCGCCAGGTCCCAGGAAATGAAGAACGGCGTCCAGTCGATGTAGTCGGCGAGGGTCGCCAGGTCGATGTCGTCGAGCAGCTTGACGCCGGTGAAGGAGGGCACCGGGGGCTGGTAGCCGGCCCAGTCGAAGGCCGGTTTGTTGGCCACCGCGGCGGCGTAGCTCAGGCGTTCGGTGCGCGCGCTGCGCGCCGCGGTGCGCTCGCGGACCTCGACGTAGTCGGCGCGGGTGCGTTCGACGAAACCGCTTTTGAGTTCCTTGGACAGCAGTTGCGTGGCCACGCCGACGGCGCGCGACGCGTCGGTGACGTAGACCACCGCGTCGTTCTGGTACTTGGGTTCGATCTTCACCGCCGTGTGGGCCTTCGAGGTGGTGGCGCCGCCGATCATCAACGGCAGGCTGAAGCCCTGGCGCTGCATCTCGCGGGCGACGTGGACCATCTCGTCCAGCGATGGGGTGATCAGCCCGGACAGGCCGATGATGTCGCATTTCTCGGCGAGGGCGGTCTGCAGGATTTTCTCCGCCGGCACCATCACGCCCAGGTCGACGATGTCGTAGCCGTTGCAGCCGAGCACCACGCCGACGATGTTCTTGCCGATGTCGTGCACGTCGCCCTTGACCGTGGCCATCAGAATCTTGCCCTTGGCTTCCGGCTTATCGCCTTTTTCCGCTTCGATGAAGGGGATCAGGTGGGCCACCGCCTGTTTCATCACCCGCGCCGACTTGACCACCTGGGGGAGGAACATCTTTCCCGAGCCGAACAGGTCGCCCACGATGTTCATGCCACTCATCAGCGGCCCCTCGATGACCTCAATGGGCCGCGCGCAGCCCTGGCGGCACTCTTCCGTGTCCTCGACGATGAAGGCGGTGATGCCCTTGACCAGCGCGTGTTCCAGGCGCTTGTCCACCGGCAGCGAACGCCATTCCTCGGTTTCCGCTTCTTTGACGCTGCCGTCCCCCTTGAACTTGTCGGCGATGGCCAGCAGCGCGTCGGTGCCGTTGGGCGTGCGGTTGAGCACCACGTCTTCCACGGCGTCGCGCAGTTCGCGGGGAATCTCGTCGTAGATTTCCAGTTGGCCGGCATTGACGATGCCCATGGTCAGGCCGTTCTGGATCGCGTAGTAGAGGAACACCGAGTGGATCGCTTCGCGCACCGGGTTGTTGCCGCGGAACGAGAAGGACACGTTGGACACCCCGCCCGAGCTCAGCGCGTAGGGCAGGTGGTCGCGGATGTAGGCGCAGGCCTCGATGAAGTCCACCGCGTAGTTGTTGTGTTCCTCGATGCCGGTGGCGACGGCGAAGATGTTCGGGTCGAAGATGATGTCTTCCGGCGGGAAGCCGACTTCGTCGACCAGGATGTCGTAGCTGCGTTGGCAGATCTCGCGCTTGCGCGCGGCGGTGTCGGCCTGGCCGGCTTCGTCGAAGGCCATCACCACCACGGCGGCGCCGTAGCGCTTGCACAGCCGGGCGTGATGCTTGAAGGCCTCGACGCCTTCCTTCATGGAGATCGAGTTGACGATGCCCTTGCCCTGGATGCACTTGAGCCCGGCCTCGATCACCTCCCACTTGGAGGAGTCGATCATGATCGGCACCCGGGAGATGTCCGGCTCGCCGGCGATCAGGTTGAGGAAGGTGACCATCGCCGCCTTCGAGTCCAGCATGCCCTCGTCCATGTTGATGTCGATCACCTGGGCGCCGGCTTCCACCTGCTGCAGGGCGACTTCCAGGGCTTCGCTGTAGTTTTCCTCGCGAATCAGCCGGGCGAACTTGGCCGAGCCGGTGATGTTGGTGCGTTCGCCGACGTTCACGAACAGCGAGTCGCGATCGATGGTGAAGGGTTCCAGGCCGGACAGGCGACAGGCCTTGGGGATCTCCGGGATCGCCCGCGGCGGATACTTGGCCACGGCCTGGGCGATGGCCTCGATGTGCGCCGGAGTGGTGCCGCAGCAGCCGCCGACGATGTTGAGGAAACCGCTGGCGGCGAACTCCTCGACCACGCTGGCCATCTCCGCCGGGCTCTCGTCGTATTCGCCGAACGCGTTCGGCAGACCGGCATTGGGGTGGGCGGAAACCTGGGTCTCGGCCTTGGACGCCAGTTCGGCGAGGTAGGGCCGTAGCTCCTTGGCGCCGAGGGCGCAGTTCAACCCGACCGAGATCGGCCTGGCATGGCGCACCGAGTTCCAGAACGCCTCGGTGGTTTGCCCGGAGAGCGTGCGGCCGGAGGCGTCGGTGATGGTGCCGGAAATCATGATCGGCAGCTCGACGCGGAGTTCCTCGAACACGCCCTGCACGGCAAAGATCGCCGCCTTGGCGTTGAGCGTGTCGAAGATCGTCTCGATCAGGATCAGGTCGGCGCCGCCCTCGATCAGGCCCTTGGTGGCTTCGCTGTAGTTTTCCACCAGTTCGTCGAAGGTGACGTTGCGGTAGCCGGGGTTGTTCACGTCCGGGGACAGGGAGCAGGTGCGGCTGGTGGGGCCGAGCACGCCGGCGACGAAGCGCGGCCGCTTTGGGTTCTCGGCGGTCTTGGCGTCGGCCACCTGGCGGGCGAGCCGCGCGCCTTCGACGTTCAGTTCGTAGACCAGCTCTTCCATGCCGTAGTCGGCCTGGGATACGCGGGTGGCGTTGAAGGTGTTGGTTTCCAGGATGTCCGCGCCGGCGTCCAGGTAGGCCTTCTCGATGGCTTGGATCACGTCCGGACGCGACAGCAGCAGCAGATCGTTGTTGCCCTTGACGTCGCTCGGCCAGTCGGCGAAGCGCGGGCCGCGGTAATCGGCCTCTTCCAGCTTGTAGCTCTGGATCATGGTGCCCATGCCGCCGTCGAGGATCAGGATGCGCTCGCGGAGAGCCTGCTGGAGAGCCTGGAGACGAGCGCTGCGGTCGGACATGGAAGCGTTACCTGGGGCGGGGCGAACGGAGGCGCGATGATAGCAAACGTGGCCTCGGACGGCCGACCCGGCGTTTTGTATGAATTTGGCTCATGTTGAGGCGGCCGTGAGGGGCGCGCCGAGCGCTCGGCAGCAAGGCGGTCAAGAGGTATCCGCTAGCCGAGCACGTCGCGGCAGAAAGCTGAGCGCCACCCCGGCGAGGCGCCCTTAGTCAGGGCGCGGCTTCGGTCACCCGGCGGCGGGCCGGCAGTAGCAGAATCCAGGCCAGCAGGATCAGCGGCGGAATGGCCAGGTTGACCGCGCTCCAGCCGTACCCGCTGATCAGCGCTCCAGAGGCGAAGGACGCGCAGGCGGCTACCGTGCCGTTGCCCAATTCCATGAGGCCCTGGGCATGGCCGCGCTCTTCGCTGCCATGCCCGCTGCCGAGCAAGGTGGTGCCGGCCACCAGCATCAGGTTCCAGCCCAGGCCAAGCAGGAATGAGCTGATCAGGAAATGCCCGGCGCCCACCCCGCTCAGGGCGATGGCCGCGCTGGCCAGCAGGATGGCGCCGCCCAGCAGGGCGGTGCGTCGGCTACCCAGGCGGTCCACCAGCGGCCCGGCGACGAAGGCGGGGAGGAACATCCCGAGCATGTGCCAGCGCATCACGTTGGCGCTGATCTCCAGCGACAGGCCGCAGCCGTGCATCGCCAGCGGCGTGGCATTCATCACCAGGATCATCAGCCCGTGCCCGACCGCGGTGGTGGCGACGGCCGCGCGGATCGGCGCGCGCTTCAAGAGTCCGCCCAGGGTGCGCCAGCCGCCGCTGGAGGGCCGCGGCGCGGCACCTTCGCGCAGGTGCCGCAACAGCAGCACCGCCAGGCCGGCGAGCACGGCGATGGCCAGGTAGGCCCCGACGAAGGGCAGCGGCAGGGCGTTCTTCGCCCACAGCGCGAGGCTCGGGGCGAACAGCGCGGCACAGACGCCGCCGCCCACCACGCAGGCGGTGGCGCGGCCCTTGTAGCGCTCGTCCACGGCTTCCAGGGCGGCGAACCGGTAGTACATCGCCGACGCCTGGTAGGCGCCGATGGGCAAGGCGCCCAGGCAGAAGGTCAGAAAGTCCCCGCAGCCGACGCCGACGGCGCACAGCAGCCCGCCCAGCACGCCTCCGCTGGCACCCAGGCGCAGCCCGGCACGCCGGCCGTGGCGCTGCATGAACAGCGAGAGGGGCTGCACCGCCAGCAGGTTGCCCAGCACCAGCAAGGCCAGGGGCAGCGTCGCCAGGCCGTTCAGCGGGGACAGCTGCAGGCCGACCAGGCCGGTGAGGGTCACACCGATCATCGAGCAGCTCCAGTACAGGGCCTGGGCGACGAACAGCAGGCGAATCGACGCATTGCTCATTAACAGCATGGCGGTTTCCTCGTGGGTGGGAGCGGCGGTGGCGTGGCGGCGCGGTCAGGCGAGGGGGCGATGGACCCGCAGGGTGGAGGCGGGGTGACGCGCCAGCGCCTCCGGCGGGCGGATCGGTCGCCTCACCAGGTCACCGGCGCAATTGGGGCAACGCCGGTGCAGGCGCTCCGCGCATGCGCGACAGAAGGTGCACTCGAAGGAGCAGATCAGCGCATCGGCGCTGTCGGCGGGCAGGTCACGGTCGCAGCTTTCGCAACCGGGGCGCAGGATCAGCATGGCGCATACCTCGTGGCTCAGGCGAAGCGTTCGGCGTAGTCCTGCGGACTCACCGCCAGGTGTTTGTGGAAGGTCCGCCGCAGGTTCTCCGGATGGCGGAAGCCGGTCAGGCGCGCCACCGTGGCGATGGACGCGCCGTGGCCTTGCAACAGCATCCGCGCGGCGTCCAGGCGCAGGCGTTCGACGTAGCGGCCCGGCCCCAGCCCCAGTTCCTGGACGAACAGCCGCGACAGGCTGCGCGGGGACAGGTGGGCACGTTCCGCCAGGGCGTCCAGGGACAGGTCGGCGGAGAGGTTCTGCGCCATCCACTCCAGCAGGCCGAGCAGGCGCGGCGTGCGTTGCGGCTCGGGAATCAGCAGCGCGCTGAACTGGGTTTGCCCGCCCGGGCGGCGCAGGAACATCACCAGGCGACGCGCCACCGCCAGGGCCAAGGGGCGGCCGAGGTCGTCCTCCACCAGGGCCAGCGCCAGGTCGATACCGGCGGTGACCCCGGCGGAGGTGAACACGTGGCCGTCTCCCTCGCGCCCGCTCGGGTCATAGGTGTGCAGGCGGTCGCCGTCGACCAGGACCCGGTCATGCCGGCGCAGCGCCTCGACGTCCGCCCAGTGGGTGGTGGCGCGACGACCGTCGAGCAGGCCGGCGGCCGCCAGGATCAGCGCGCCGGAACACACCGAGCCGAGCCGGCGCACCTTCGGCTCGGCGTTGCGCAGCCAGCTCAACAGCGCCGCATTCGCGCATTGCGCGGCCTCCCCCTGGCCGCCCGGAACCAGCAGGGTATCCAGCGCGGCGGGGTCGACCTCGGGCCAGGCCCGATCCGCCACCAACTGGAAGCCGGCCGAGGTGGGCACCGGACCCGCCCGTTCGCCGAGGACTTCGATCCGGTACGCGGGCGCCTGTCCCAGGCGACGGCATTCGACGTTCGCCGAGGCGAACACCTGCAACGGACCGCTCACGTCCAGGCTCATGACGTGGGGGTAGGTCAGGCAGGCAACGGATTTCAGGGCATCCATGGAAATCTTCTCGGGCAGGCATGGGAAGGAGTGTGGGCGCCCCGGCGCCTGGCCACAACGACAGTCATCCCACAGATATGGTCATTCCGGGAGATCACAGCGGAGGCTGCCGATCCCGATCGGCTGCGGGGCGGTTGGGCGGATGTCCAGTCGGGAACGGCGTCGATAGGCGCCGGGCACGCCGGTTTCCAGCGTCGATGCGGGCCTTCGTCGGGATGTGCCGGACAGACCCTCGCCCGGCCCATGCGCCTTTCACGCGACCTTTCGGGTATTCCCGCGGTCGGACACTGAGACGACAGTTTCTTTACGGTGATCGGACGGAGTCGCGGTTCGTCGCGCTACGCCGGTCATACCCGGTCAATCGGGTGCCGCCAAGGTGCCCTGCGAGAGGACTTCGCAGTATGTTGATTTCGTTACAGGCGCTCAGGGCCTTGGCCGCCTGGCTCGTGGTTTGTCACCATGTCATGCAGATTTTCTTCGACTTCAAGGCGGAAAGCGCCCTCGGGCGTTTCTTCATCGAGAAGGGCGCCATCGGCGTCGATATCTTCTTCATCATCAGCGGTTTCGTCATCTACCTCTCCACCCAGGGCAAGGACATCCAGGCCGGGCGCTTCATGCTGAACCGCTTCATGCGCATCGTCCCCGCCTATTGGCTGTACAGCGTGCTGGTGGCATTGATCATCCTCTACGCCCATCCGGTCATGCCCTCGCAGCGCTTCGACCTGCACCATTTCCTTCTTTCGCTGGTCTTCGTACCGGCGGAAAACCCGGGCGGTTTCGGCCTGTATCCGACCCTGAGCGTGGGCTGGACGCTGAACTACGAAATGTTCTTCTACCTGCTGTTCGCCCTCTCCCTGGTGGCGCCGCAGCGCTATCGGCCACTGGCCATCGCCGGCGCCCTGGCGTTGGTGAGCACGGTGCTGGCGAGCCAGCCCTGGCTGAGCGATTTCTATCGCAACAGCATCGTCTATGAATTCCTCTTCGGCGTGTGCATCGGCGTGTGCTACCGCAGGGGCTGGATCGGGCAGGGGGGCTGGGCGCCGGTCGTCCTGCTGCTGGTCGCGTTGATGGCGATCTACCAGCTCGACAGTTCGATGCGCCTGCTCAACTGGGGCGTACCCAGCGCCCTCGTGGTGATTGCCTGCATCGCCCTGGAGCCCTGGTTCCGCAGCGTTCGCCCGCTGAAAATGCTCGGCGATTGCTCCTATTCGGTTTACCTGGTGCACGTGATCGTACTGTCCGTTGGTTGGTACCTGCAGCAGCGCTTCTCCCTCTCCGCGGAGTGGGTCATCGTCGGCTGCATGCCGGTGATTCTGCTGGCGTCCTGGGCGAGCTACGAAGTGATCGAGAAGCGCACGTTCCGCTACGCGAAACGCTGGCTGGCCGCCGAGCCGCGCGGCGTACCGCGCCCCCAGCTTTCCTGAGTAAAAGACTGGGACTTTGTCGATATAGGGCGATTGACGTAGACTGTCCGCCAGTTTGCGAGCCTGTTGCGAGGAGTTTGCCATGAGTGCCATCACTATCACCGACGCCGCCCAGAGCTATCTGGCCGACCTGCTGGCCAAGCAGAACACCTCCGGCATCGGCATCCGCGTGTTCATCACCCAGCCGGGCACCCAGTACGCCGAAACCTGCATCGCCTACTGCAAGCCGGGCGAGGAAAAACCCGAGGACACGCCCCTGGCGCTGGCCCAGTTCACCGCCTGGATCGATGGGCTCAGCGAGCCTTTCCTGGAAGACGCGGTGGTCGACTACGCCACCGATCGCATGGGCGGCCAACTGACCATCAAGGCGCCGAACGCCAAGGTGCCGATGGTCAACGAAGACAGCCCGATTAGCGAGCGCATCAACTACTACCTGCAGACCGAAATCAATCCCGGCCTGGCCAGCCACGGCGGCCAGGTGAGCCTGGTGGACATCGACGAGGACGTGGCGATCCTGCGCTTCGGCGGCGGTTGCCAGGGCTGCGGCCAGGCCGACGTGACCCTCAAGGAAGGCATCGAGCGCACCTTGCTGGAGCGCATCCCGCAATTGAAGGGGGTGCGTGACGTCACCGATCACACCAACAAGGAAAACGCCTACTACTGAACGGCGGACTTGCAGTCGACGCCATGAAAAAGGCCACCTTCGGGTGGCCTTTTCACGTTCCGGCGACGCTCAGTCGCCGCGGTATTCGCAGCCGCTGGTGCAGGTCTCGTGGATCCGCACCTTGCACAGTTCCGGCAGGAGGGGCTTGAGCTCGCGCCAGATCCACTGGGCCAGCACCTCGCTGGTGGGGTTCTCCAGGCCGGGAATCTCGTTGAGGTAGTTGTGGTCGAGCCGTTCGTAGAGCGGCTTGAAGATCGCCTTGATCTCGGAAAAGTCGCGTACCCAGCCGGTATGGGCGTCGACCGGTCCTTCGATGTGCAGGCCGACCCGGAACGAATGCCCGTGCAGGCGCCCGCACTTGTGTCCGGCGGGAACATGGGGAAGCCGGTGGGCGGCCTCGAAAATGAATTCTTTGAACAGTTCCACGGCAGCGATGCTCGTCAGATGAGGCCCGGCGGGGCGGGGTGGCGACCATTTGTGGCGGCCAGGGTGCAGGCGCGCAGTGTACCAGCTCCCGCCCGACGTTCGACGGCGCGGCTACCTGAGGCCCAGGCGCCGCGCCAGCCGGTGCAGGTTGGCGCGGTCCAGGCCGAGTTCGCGGGCGGCGGCGGCGCCGTTGCCGGCATGGCGTTGCAGGCAGGCTTCGATCAATTGGCGCTGGTAGGCATCCACCGCGCTTTTCAGATCGCCCCGCGGGACTGGCGCGGAGGGCGAGGCGACCGGCTCGCGGACCGGGCTGGCCAGGGGCAGGTCCAGGTGCTCCGGTTGCAGGCTGAGGATGCGCGGGCGCTCCCGGCTGCTTGCCAGGGCCTTGAGCGCGGCGCGGCCGATCAGGTGCTCCAGCTCCCGCACGTTGCCCGGCCAGCCGTAAGCCAGCAGCGCGGCCTGTGCCTCCGGGCCCAGGCGCAGGCTGCGCAGGCCCAGACGGTGCCGGTTCTCTTCGAGGAAGTAGCCGGCCAGCAGGAGCACGTCGCGACCGCGTTCGCGCAACGGCGGCACGCGCAACGGGTAGACGCTGAGGCGGTGGTAGAGGTCGGCGCGAAAACGCCCCTGGCGCACTTCTTCCGCCAGGTCGCGGTTGGTCGCGGCCAGTACGCGGACATCGACGTGGTGTTCGCGGTCCGCACCGACCCGCTGCAACTGGCCGCTTTGCAGGACCCGCAGCAGCTTGGCCTGGGCCGCCAGCGGCAGCTCGCCGACTTCGTCTAGGAACAGCGTGCCGCCGTCGGCCAGCTCGAACTTGCCCCGGCGCTCGGCGTGGGCGCCGGAGAAGGCGCCGCGCACATGGCCGAACAGTTCGCTTTCCACCAGGGTATCCGGCAGCGCCGCGCAGTTGAGGCTGATCAGCGCTGCCGAGGCTCGCGATGACGCGGCGTGCAGGGCCTGGGCCACCAATTCCTTGCCGACCCCGGTCTCGCCCTGGATCAGCACGCCCAGCTCGCTCGCGCCCACCAGCGCGACTTCCTCCAGCAGGCGCCTGTGCGCCGCGCTCTGGCCGATCATTTCCCGTTCGCGCTGGCCGGCCGCCGCCTGGCGATAGGTCTCCGCACGCTGCCGCTCATCCTCGATCCGCCGCGCCAGCCCGTTGAAGCGTTCGCCGGCCTTGACCGTGGCCGCGGCCAGGCTGGCGAAGGTTTCCAGGTTATCCAGGTCCACCTGGCCGAAGCGCGAGGGCTCCAGGGCATCCAGTGTCAGCAGGCCCCAGGGGCGTTCGTCGAGGTACAGCGGGCAACCCAGGCAGTCGTGCACTTCCAGATGGCCGCCATGGCCCTCGACCAGCCCGTCGTAGGGGTCGGGCAACGGGCAGTCGGCGGCGAAGCGGGTGGCGCCGGGCCGTTCCAGCAGCGCGGCGAGGCGCGGGTGTTCGTCCACCCGGAAGCGCCGGCCGAGGGTGTCGGCACTCAGGCCATCCACCGCCAGCGGCGTCAGGTGCTGCCCCTCGAGCTTCAACAGAGCCACCGCGTCGCAGGGCATCAGCTCGCGCAACGCCAGCAACAGACGTCGGTGACGCTCGGGTTCGGAGAGATCCCGGGCCAGATCGTCCACAAGTGGCAGCAGCGCTTGAAGCAGGGGATTCGTGGTCATTTTGACTCAATGTTGTCGATATGACTTTTAAGAAAAGTAGTCATAAAAACACTATTAAACATAAGTTATTGAAAATAAAAGAATAAATAGATGGCACGAAAACTGGACTCCGAATGATGAGGCAAACCCTATCACAAGACATTGCCCGGAGACCTTGCATGCTCGATCCCTCGCAACGCGCGTTGATAAAAGCCACGGTGCCGCTGCTCGAAAGCGCCGGTGAAGCCCTGACCACCCACTTTTATCGCATCATGTTCGCCGAGTACCCGCAGGTGCGCCCGCTGTTCAACCAGGCCCATCAGGCCAGCGGCGAGCAGCCCCGCGCCCTCGCCGAAGGAGTGCTGGCCTATGCGCGGCACATCGACCGCCTGGATGCCCTGGGCCCGTTGGTGGCGCGCATCGTCAACAAGCATGTGGCCTTGCAGATCCAACCCGCGCACTACCCCATCGTCGGCACCTGCCTGTTGCAGGCGATTCGCGAGGTGTTGGGAGCCGATGTCACCACCGATGCGGTGATCGACGCCTGGGCCGTCGCCTACCGGCAATTGGCCGACCTGCTGATCGCCAGCGAAGACGAACTCTATGCCGCCAGCGCGGCGGCGCTCGGCGGCTGGCGAGGTGCCCGGCGATTCCTGCTGGCGCGCAAGGTCGTCGAAAGCGAGGAAATCACTTCGTTCTATTGGCGTCCCGAGGATGGCGGACCGGTCGCCGCGTTCATCCCCGGCCAGTACGTCGGCTTGCGGCTGCAGGTAGAGGGTGAGGAAATGCGCCGAACCTACTCCTTGTCGGCGCTCGGCGACGGCACCACCTACCGCATCAGCGTCAAGCGCGAGCCCGGCGGCAAGGTCTCGAACGCCCTCCACGAGCGCTTCGTCGAGGGCGATGGCATCGATCTGTTCCCGCCCGCGGGCGAGTTCGTGCTGCGCCCCGGCAGCCATCCTTTGGCCCTGATCAGCGCCGGCGTCGGCATCACTCCGGCGCTGGCCATGTTAGAAGCCGCCCTGCCCAGCGGGCGCGCGGTGCATTTCATCCACTGTGCCCGGCATGGCGGCGTGCACGCGTTCCGCGGCTGGCTGGATGGGGTGGCCGCGGCCCACCCGCAACTGCGCCGCTTCTACTGCTACAGCGAGCCGCGGGACGGCGACCAGGCCGATGCGCAGGGCCTGCTGACCCGCGAACGCCTCGCCGCCTGGCTCCCGGACCTGCGGCGAGTGGAGGCGTATTTCCTCGGGCCACGTCCGTTCATGGCCCAGGTCAAACGCCACTTGCGTGACCTGGGGGTGGCGGACGACCGCTGCCACTACGAATTTTTCGGGCCCGCCACCGCCCTGGAGTGAAGCGAATGACCCTCGTCGAACGCCTGCAATGCCCGCGTCATGCCCTGCATGTCGCCAATCGGCTGCTCCTGACCGGTTGCGCACTGACCCTCGCCGGGCTGACGCTGGCCTACGGGCTGGATTCCATCCTTGCCCTGCCGATCCTGGTGGCGGCCCACGCCCTCACCGTCATCGGACCGGGTCTGCTGAAGATCGGCTATGTCATGCGCCTGCTGGCCCAGGGTCGCCTGCAAGGCTTCGAAGGGGAGGTGTGCTGTGTGGTCGCCTGACGCTGGACGGGCGCTGCAGCCCGCACCGCTCTGGCGCCTGGGCTTCCGGCCGTTCTTTCTCGCCGGGGCGGCGTTCGCCGCGTTGGCGGTACTCGGCTGGCTGCTGGCCTTGCGCGGCTGGCTCGGCGACTGGCAGCCGGTGGGCGGTTGGCTGACCTGGCATCGCCATGAAATGCCGTTCGGCTTCGGCATGGCGATCATCGCCGGCTTCCTGCTTACCGCGGTACAGAACTGGACCGGCCAGCCCGGTTTGCGCGGGAGGCCGCTGATGGCGCTCGCCGCGCTCTGGCTGGCGGCGCGCCTGGCCTGGGCGCTGGGCGCGCCATTGGCGCTGGTGCTGCCCCTGGAGTGCGCCTTCTTGCCGGCGCTGGCCTGGGCACTGGGACGCAGCCTGTGGAAGGCGCGGCAGCGCAACAATTATCCGGTGCTGGCCCTGGTCATGCTCCTGGCCGCCTGCGACGGGTTGTTCCTCGCCGGCCTGGTATGCGAGGACCCGGGCTGGCAGCGGCGGTCCGCCTTCGCCGCGCTCTGGCTGGTGGCGGCATTGATGAGCCTGATCGGCGGTCGGGTGGTGCCGTTCTTCACCCAGCGCGGCCTGGGGGAACAGGCACCGAGCCCTTCCTGGCCCTGGCTGGAGCGGTCGATACTGGCACTGTCCCTGGGCGCCGCGCTGACCCAGGTCTTCGCCTTCGGCCTGCGTCCCCAGGCCGGCCTGGCGCTGCTCTATGGCGCCCTCGGCGTGGCGCAAGCGCTACGCCTGCTGCGTTGGTACCGGCCGGGCATCTGGCGCGTGCCGCTGTTGTGGTCGCTGCACCTGGCGTTCTTCTGGCTGGTGCTGGCGGCGTTCGGCGCGGCGCTGTGGCATGCCGGCCTGATCGTCGACGGCAGCCTGCCGCTGCACGCGCTGAGCGTCGGCGGCATGGGCGGGCTGATCCTGGCGATGCTGGCGCGGGTCAGCCTCGGCCACACCGGCCGGCCGCTGCGACCCCATCCGGCGATGGCCTGGGCGTTCGCCGCGCTGAACCTCGCCGCGTTGGCGCGGGTGTTCCTGTTGCCGTTCTGGCCGCAACCGGCCTTGTGGCTGGCGGGTACCCTGTGGATGCTGGGCTTCGCCTTGTTCGTGCGGCATTACGGGCGCTTGTTGTGTACGCCGAGGGCGGATGGCCAGCCAGGCTGAGCGCCCGGCGGATCAGAGCGGCAGCAGGCGTTCGCCGAGCCGGCCGCGCTCGGCCAGTTCGAGGAAGGCGTCGCCCAGCCGCTGGCTCTCGGCCATGGCCTGGCGCCAATAGGCCTCGCGACCCTGGTCGTCGCCCAGGTAGCGCTTGAAATCCTTGCGATCGGGCAGCTTGCCGTGGGGTAGGCGCGCCAGGTATTCCCGCGACGGCGCCAGGAGCAGCACGTCCTGCAGCCTGTCGGCATCGCCGCGGCGCCAGGGCAGGCCCTTGTCGAACCAGCCGGGGATCACCTTGTCGGTGAAGTGCGGGTAGAGCACCACGCCGTCGCCCTGGTAGGGCAGGTCGAGGTGATAGTCCAGCAGGCCGCCGTCGCGGTAAGTGCCGGGGCCGACGCCCGGAATGTCGCGGATGGCCTCCATGATCATCGGGATCGAGCCCGAGGCCAGCAGGGCCTGGCGCAGGTTGCCGGTGTCCAGCGCATGGAAGTGCGAGCGGAAGTCCTCCAGGGCGGCGAGCGGCGGCGGCAGGCGCGTGTCGTGGAGGATGATCCGCTCGAAATGCCGGCCGAGCCGGTCGCGGCCCAGCAGGTTGTTGCCGATCACCGAGGACAGCCCCAGGCCGAGCGCGCCGCGATGATCGCCGGCGAGCAGGCCGCCGCTCCTGACCACCATGACGTTCAGGCGGTAGTGGGGATTGGCCAGCAAGGCGGCATCCTGGCCTTCGAGCAGGTCGTCCAGCAGGCGCACGCAACTGCGCGACACCTCGGCCATGCTCACGCCCTTGCGGAAGCGTTGCCCGGTGTACAGCTCGCCGAGCCGGCGAATGCCCGCGGCGGGGTCGGGCAGGCAGGCGGCGGCGAACCGCCAGGAGCCGATCGAGGCGCCGATCAGTGTGCGCTCGCGGGGCGCGCGTGGCAGCCAGTCGGCGAACAGCGCCAGGTCCAGGCCCTGGATGCCCAGCCCCTTGGGGCCGCCGGCAGCGCCGGGCAGGATGCCCACGTCCGCGGGTTGCAGGCCGTGCTCGCGGATGCGCTGCAAGGCGCGCCGGCCGGCGCGCAGGGTGAGGGCGGGAAAGGCGGTGTGGATGGCGCTCATGCGCGGCCTCCTTCGAGCGGGGCCGCGATTATAAGCGCCTGGCGGGCCGATGATGCCCGCTTCAGCCGCTGAATGACGGGGTATCGGCCCGCCGAACCGCTGGCATGGGGCATTCAGGTTGAGTTAAGTCGGGCTGGTTATCGTGGCAACCCTGGGTCCCGCAACGGACGTGACGGACGAGACGATGCGCGACACCGCATCGGTCCCGAACCCCGTGTATTCGGACCTGGCGAACAGACCTTTCCAGGAGATAAGCATGAAAAAACTCAGCGCATCCCTTACCCTCGCAGCCCTTGTCAGCGTCGCCGGCCTGGCCCAGGCCCGTGACCTCGGTCCGGACGAAGCCCTGAAACTGCGCGACGCGGGTACCATCCAATCCTTCGAGAAACTCAACGCCCTGGCCATCGCCAAGCATCCGGGCGCCAGCGTGAACGAAACCGAACTGGAGGAGGAATATGGCCGCTACATCTACCAGGTGGAACTGCGCGACCCGCAGAACCTGCAATGGGACCTGGAGCTGGATGCCGCCAGCGGGCAGATCCTCAAGGACCACCAGGATGACTGATGCCTAGCCGCGGCCGTCGTCGCGCCCTGGCCGCGTTGCTCGTCGGCGCCTGCGTCTGCCAGGCCGGCGCCCGCGACCTGAACCAGGATGACGCCCTGAAGCTGCGCGAGTCCGGGGTGATCGTCCCCCTCGACCGCATCCTGCAACTGGCCCTGGCCCGTTACCCGGGCGCCATCCTGTTGGAAGCGGAGTTGGAGGAGGAGGACGAGGTCTATGTGTATGAAGTGGAATTGCTCACCCCCACGGGGGTGGTGCGCGAATTGGAACTGGACGCCCACGACGGGCGGATCCTGAAGGACGAGGAAGACTGATGCGGTTGTTGCTGGTGGAGGATCACGTGCCGCTGGCCGACGAGTTGCTCGCCGGCCTGGGCCGCCAGGGGTACGCGGTCGACTGGTTGGCGGACGGACGCGATGCCGCTCACCAGGGCCTCCACGAGCCCTACGATCTGATCGTGCTCGACCTGGGGTTGCCAGGCCGCCCGGGGTTGGATGTGCTGCGTGAATGGCGCGCGGCCGGCCTGGCCACGCCGGTGCTGGTGCTGACTGCGCGCGACGCCTGGGCGGAACGCATCGAAGGGCTCAAGGCGGGTGCGGACGATTACCTGACCAAACCCTTCCACCCCGAGGAACTGGCCCTGCGGATTCAAGCGCTGCTGCGTCGTGCCCATGGCCTGGCCAACCGTAGCCAGCTGGAGGCCGCCGGGCTGCGCCTGGACGAGACCCGCCAATGCGTGCGGCTCGCGGGTGAGGACATCGAGCTGACCGCGGCGGAATTCGCCCTGCTGCGCTATTTCATGCTGCATCCGGGCCAGATTCTCTCCAAGACCCGCCTGGCGGAGCATCTGTACGACGGTGAGACCGAGCGCGACTCGAACGTGCTGGAGGTCCACGTCAACCGCTTGCGCGGCAAGCTGGGACGCGAAGTGATCGAGACCCGCCGCGGCCAGGGCTATCGCCTTTCCGGCGTGCCCGCTTGAGGTCGATCCAGCGTCGGCTCAGCCTGGGGCTGATCGGCGTCCTGATGGCGGTCGGGCTGGCGCTCGCCCAGGGAAGCCTGTGGTTGCTCGACAGCGCCTTGCGCAGCTATCTGCAAAACGACTTGCGGGACCGCAGCCAGGGTCTGTTGATCGCCCTGGTGAAAGGGCCGCAAGGATTCCAGCTCGACGAGGCGCGCCTCGATCCTGCCTACCGCCGACCGTTTTCCGGGCGTTATTTTCAAATCGACTTCGCCGGCGAGCGCTGGCGTTCCCGTTCCCTCTGGGATCTGGACCTGCACCCTCCGGAGGCGGTGGGCTTGCAGGAGGCGCTGAGTCCCGGGCCCCACGGCCAACGGCTCCTGGTATACCGCGCCGACTACCGGCGCTTCGGCCAGGACCTGAGCATCAACGTCGCCCAGGACTACACCCCGGTGCTGCAGCGTTTCCGCCATGTCCAGTGGCTGGGCCTGGGCCTCGGCGCACTGGCCCTGCTGGTGCTGCTGGTGGCCCAGCGCTATACCGTGCATCGCGCGCTGAAGCCCCTGGAGCGGGCCCGGCGACAGATCGCCCAATTGCAGGAGGGCCGGCGTTCGCAACTGGATACGGAGGTGCCGATCGAGCTGGAACCCCTGGTCGCGCAGATCAACCACCTGCTCGGGCACACCGAGGACAGCCTGCGGCGCTCACGGCACGCCCTGGGCAACCTCGGCCACGCCCTCAAGACCCCGCTGGCGGTGCTGCTCAGCCTAGCCGGTCGCGACGAGTTGCGGGCCCACCCGCACCTGCGCGATACCCTGCTGGAGCATGTGCGCCAGATAGAACAACGGCTCGGCCGCGAGCTGGGCCGCGCACGCCTCGCCGGGGAAGCCTTGCCGGGGGCTCACTTCGTCTGCGACGAAGAACTGCCCCCGCTGTTCGCCACCCTGGCGATGATCCACGACCGCGGGCTGCGTCTGGAGTGGCAGGCGCCCGGCGGCTTGCGCCTGCCTTGGGATCGGGAAGACTTGCTCGAGCTGCTCGGTAACCTGCTGGACAACGCCTGCAAATGGGCGAAATCCCAGGTTCGCCTGGGCCTGGAGGAGGGCCCCGAGGGCTATCGGCTATGGGTCGACGACGATGGTCCGGGCGTGGAGGCGGCTCGGCGCGACGAGGTGCTCGATCGCGGGGCGCGGCTCGACGAACAGGTCAGCGGGCATGGCCTGGGGCTGGGCATCGTGCGGGATATCCTCGACGCCTGGCAGGGTCGCTTGCGCCTGCTCGACAGCCCGTTGGGCGGCTTGCGGGTGGAGGTCTGGCTGCCGGCCCGCGTCCCGCCGGAGCGCCAGGGATGATACCCGGTGCTGAGGGAGCGGAGCCTTTCGCCGATGAGGGCGCGGAGAGCGCTTCGCAGCGGATGCCGGCGCGACCTGCCTGGCGGGCGCCGCGAAGTCGCCGACGTGCGGCCTAGACGCCCATGCTCACCAGGCTTTGCATGATGTTGCGCAGGGTGACGGCCAGGGTGGGGTGCTCCACTTCGAAGCGTTCGACGGCGAGGTTCACGCCATCCACCACATTGTTATCCGGGCTGGCCGCTTCGTTCTGCAGTTGCAGTTCGATCCGTTGGGCCAGCTCTTCGAGGTGGCTGCGGTCTTCGGGGCTCATGGTCGAACCCTGCTGCAATTGTTCACGCAGTTGGAGCAGTTGTTCCTGTAGTTGGCGCGCTGGCATGGCGATTCCCTCGTGTGATTGGCTCAGCAGTGGACCGCCCGCCCTTGGCAAAAGGTCCCCTCGCGAGGGTACTGCATGAACGATGGGCTGTCTCCGCCGGGTCCGGCTCAGGGCTTTTCGCCGCGGGCGCGGCGGTTGGCGAGGTCGGTCAGGCAGGGGCCCAGCTCGGCCAGGTGGTCGATGACCGAGTGGGCGCCACAGCGGTAGAGCGCCAGGGTCGCCTGGGCGCGCACCCGGTCCCGCTCCGGGGTGTCCATGGCGTGCCAGGCGACCGGCGACAGGCCGCACAAGGGCCCGCTGGCGGCCAGGCCCACGGTCCATAGGCCCGCGTTCAGGCCGGAGCGCAGCAGCCGGGGGTCGCCACTCACCAGCAGACAGCCCTCCAGGCTGTCGACGCCCAGCCCGATCAGCGCATGCAGGCAGGCGTCCGGCGTCGGCCAGGGGCGCAGCGCCGGCCGCTCGCAGCGCACCGTGTCCGGCAGACGGCTCGACAGCGCGGCGCTCGCCGGCTCGGGCAACTCGTCCAGCCACGTCCAGGGCGTGCGCGAGCGCTGCAGCTGCGCAAGGGCGTCGAGCGCGCCGGGTGTCGGGTCGCCGTAGCGCGCCGCCAATTCCGTGAGGGTGCGTTCGAAGGCCTGGCGTTCCTCGTCGGCCGCGTTGCGGCCCAGGCACTGGTGCAAGGCCTCCGCAGGCGGGGCGGCCGAGGAGGGTGCCTTACCGGTGCATTCCAGCAGGGCTCGCGGCAGCATGCGCGCGCCGAAATCCACCAGGCAGCCGGAGAGGCCGAAAAGTACGGCGCGAAAGGGTGGAGCGGAGCAGGCGTGGGGCATGGGGCGTCATCCGAGCGGTTGCTGCCAGGCTAGCCTCGCTGCGTGACGTTTGGATTAAGGATTCATGGCGCGCGCTCGACTTTCCGCGTCGCTGAACAAAGTGCCGCCGCGCGCTTTATACTGTGCGCTTTTCGGGTGATCAGACGCGCCCGGGGACATTTCCGAGGAGAGTCGCAATGCGTAAGAGGATCGCCCACTGGAGCGGCCGGGTCGGCCGATTGGCGTTGTATGCCTGCCTGAGCAGCCTGCCGGCGCTGGCCCAGGCCGCCGACGAGGATCCGTGGGAAGGTGTCAACCGCGCGATCTTCCGCTTCAACGACACCCTGGACACCTACGCGCTGAAGCCGGTCGCCAAGGGCTACCAGGCGATCACCCCGCAATTCCTCGAAGACGGCATCCACAATGTGTTCGGCAACGTTGGCGACGTCGGCAACCTCGCCAACAACCTGCTACAGGCCAAGTTCCATGACGCGGGCGTGGACAGCAGCCGCCTGATCTTCAACAGCACCTTCGGGTTGCTGGGCTTCTTCGACGTGGCGACCCACATGGGCCTGCGCAAGAGCGACGAAGACTTCGGCCAGACCCTGGGCTACTGGGGGCTGGGCAGCGGACCCTACCTGGTGTTGCCGCTGCTTGGGCCCAGCACCGTGCGGGACGCCGGTGGGCTGATCCCGGAAAGCTTCTTCGGGCCTTACCCCTATATGGACCATGTCCCGACGCGCAACCTGACCCGCGGCGTCGAGGCCGTCGATACCCGTGCGAGCCTGCTGTCCGCGGAGAAGATGATCACCGGCGACAAGTACGTCTTCCTGCGCAACGCTTATCTGCAGAACCGCGAGTACCGGGTCAAGGATGGCCAGGTGGAAGACGATTTCTGAGCCGAAGGGCTATGAAAAAGGCGGCCTCGGGGCCGCCTTTCTATTTTCTGCCGGCGTGATCAGCTCACGGTCACGAAGGCGAGTCCCACCGAATAGCGTCCGTCTCCCAGGTCGCTCACCCGGACCACCTCCGCATCGGCGTCCAGGCCTTGCAGTTCGCTGTGCTCCGACGGGATGTGCACGCGCACCTTCTCACCCACGGCGAGGACCGCTTCGACCTCCAGTTGCATGCCGGTACTGGACAGGTTGAGGCTCTTCGCGGGCGTCTCCTGTCCGGCATGGAAAAGAGTCACGGCTGCTTCGACTTGCATGCGAATGAAATCCCGCTTTTCGCTGTAAGATCGATCATTCTGGCTCATGGCGACGCTGTCCTCTTTATTTTGGTGGCACTCCAATGCGTTCTTATAACCCCCGCCGATTTCAGGTGTAAAGGCGCGCTACGACGATCGGCGCATGCTTGAATCGCCTGGCGGATGGGAGTACCGTCTGCGCCGTGAAGCGAACCCCGTATACACGCTCCGGTCTTGGGCCGACGCTTACGTCAACCAGTCACCCGGCGTCGTTCCTGGATACCCCATGCACAGTCCCAGTGCCACGCTGCTGATTATCGATGACGACGAGGTGGTGCGCGCGAGTCTCGCGGCCTACCTGGAAGACAGTGGTTTTCATGTCCTGCAAGCCAGTAACGGCCTGCAAGGCCTGCAAGTATTCGAGCGTGAACATCCGGACCTGGTGGTGTGCGACCTGCGCATGCCGCAGGTCGACGGACTCGAACTGATCCGCCGGATCGGCGAGATGGAGTCCGAAACGCCGGTCATCGTGGTCTCCGGTGCCGGGGTGATGAGCGACGCGGTCGAGGCCCTACGCCTGGGCGCGGCCGACTACCTGATCAAGCCTCTGGAAGACCTGGTGGTGCTCGAGCACTCGGTGCGCCGCGCCCTGGATCGTTCCAACCTGCGCACGGAAAACCGTCGTTACCGGGAAAAGCTGGAAACCGCCAACCGCGAGTTACAGGCCAGCCTGCATCTGTTGCAGGAGGACCAGAACGCCGGGCGCCAGGTGCAGATGAACATGCTGCCGGTGACGCCCTGGAAGGTCGATGGGTTGAAGTTCGCCCACCAGATCATTCCCTCCTTGTATCTGTCCGGCGACTTCGTCGATTACTTCCGTGTCGACGAACGTCGCGTCGCCTTTTACCTGGCCGACGTTTCCGGCCACGGCGCATCCTCGGCATTCGTCACCGTACTGCTCAAGTTCATGACCACGCGGTTGCTCTACGAGTCGCGCCGCAACGGGACGTTGCCGGAATTCAAGCCCTCGGAAGTGCTCGGCCACATCAACCGCGGCCTGATCAATTGCAAGCTGGGAAAGCACGTCACCATGCTCGGCGGGGTGATCGACGAGAGCGCCAATACGCTCACCTACAGCATCGGCGGCCACCTGCCGTTGCCGATCCTGTTCGCCGAGGGCGAGGCCCGTTATCTCGAAGGGCGCGGCCTGCCGGTTGGCCTGTTCAATGAGGCGAGCTACGACGACCATGTGCTGGACATGCCGACGGCTTTCAGCCTGACGCTATTGTCCGATGGCATTTTGGACCTTTTGCCGGGCGACACCCTCAAAGAGAAAGAAGCCTTGCTGCCGAAACTGGTCAGCTCGGCGGAAGGTAGCCTGGACGGGCTGCGTCAGGTCTTTGGATTGGCCAAGCTGGGTGAGATGCCGGATGATATTGCCTTGCTGGTTTTAAGCAGGAACCTTGCATGAGTACTGGGAAAATCCAGTTCGCTGAACAGGACGGCACCTTCGTTCTCAAGTTTGTCGGTGAAATACGTCTGACCTTGTGTTCGGCCCTGGACTCGACAATCGAGAAAATCTTCACTGCGCTCAATTTCTCGGCGATCGTCATCGATTTGACCGAAACCCGCAGTATCGATAGCACCACGCTCGGCCTGTTGGCCAAGTTGTCCATCCTGTCGCGGCAGAAAGTGGGCTTGCTGCCCACGGTGGTCACCACCCACCCCGACATCACCCGCCTGTTGCAGTCCATGGGCTTCGACCAGGTCTTCAACATCGTCGGCCAGCCGCTGCCGTGCACCGATTGTTTGGAAGACTTGCCGCCCCAGGATCAGTCCGAAGACGTGGTGCGCAACAAGGTGTTGGAGGCCCATCGCATCCTGATGGGGCTCAACGAATCCAATCGCGAAGCCTTCCACGACCTGGTGAGCGCCCTCGAGCGCCACTGAACCCTCGTATTGCTCCCATCCTTGGGTGGCGGAATCCGCCAGGCGGCCGGCGACTGCGTTCGCCGGCCGTTTCGTGGTCAGCGTTTCGCTGCCAGTAGCGCTTCGAGCTTTTCCTGATCCCGGGCGAATTGGCGAATGCCTTCCGCCAGTTTTTCCGTGGCCATGGCGTCTTCGTTGCAGGCCCAACGGAATGCCGCTTCGTCCAGGCTCTGCCGGGGTTCCGGCTCGCCGCCCGCGTTGAGCACGCGCGGCAGGGCGCCCTTGTCCTGGGCGAGGCGTTGCAGCAGGTCGGGGCTGATGGTCAGGCGGTCGCAGCCGGCCAGTTGCTCGATTTGGCCGAGGTTGCGGAAGCTCGCGCCCATCACCACGGTGTTGTAGTCGTTGGCCTTGTAGTAGCGGTAGATACGCGTCACCGACTGCACGCCGGGGTCTTCGGCGCCCTGGTAGTCCCTGCCTTCGGCCTTCTTGTACCAGTCGTAGATCCGACCGACGAAGGGCGAGATGAGGAAGATGCCGGCGTCGGCGCAGGCGGCCGCCTGGGCAAAGGTGAACAACAGGGTCAGGTTGGTCTGGATACCGGCGCGTTCCAGACGCTCCGCGGCGCGGATGCCCTCCCAGGTTGCGGCGATCTTGATCAGGACCCGTTGCTTGTCGATCCCGGCGCGTTGATAGAGGTCGATCAGGCGCTCGGCGCGCTTCAGCGTGGCTTCCGTATCGAACGAAAGACGCGCATCCACCTCGGTCGAGATGCGGCCGGGAATCACCTTGAGAATCTCCTGGCCCACCGCCACGGCGAAACGGTCGCAGGCCATGCCGAGGTCGTCCTTGCAGCCTTCCATGGCACTGTCCAGCAGCGCCGAATAGCGGGGCAGGGCGGCGGCCTTGAGCAACAGGGAAGGGTTGGTGGTGGCGTCCACCGGTTTCAGTTCGGTGATGGCATCGAGGTCGCCGGTGTCGGCCACCACGGTGGTGAATTGCTTGAGTTGTTCCAGCTTGGAAGTCATGGCGTGCTCTGTCCTGTGCGATTGAGCGACCTTACCCGAGCGCGTGGCATGGCTCAATGCGAAAGCGTTGGCGGCTCGAGCGGCAGGACTTGGAGCGGATTTCCCGGGCGGTGTTCCTTCACCGGTCCACGGCGCGCCCTTTGATGTACAGGCGTGTGGTTGCACCGGCCGCCTCGATGTCTTCATGGTTCCACTGGCTCGATGGGAAAACCTCCGGGCATTGCGGCGTGGCGTAGCCGTAGGACGAGACCGAGCCGACCAGGACGAAATCGGGATGCCTGGCGGCGATCTTGCTGGAAAACAACTCGCAGTACTCCGCCTTCGCCTGATCGTCCTGGAGCAATCGCAGCGGCGGAACGAAGCGCTTGTAGTTCAGTTCCGTGCGGGGCCTGAGAAAGATATTGGTCCCGACCACGACGACCTTGCCGCGATCCCCGGCGGACAATGCTTCTATTCGTTTCAGAGCGGCGATATCGGAAAGCGGATGCTTGCCGGCGTATTGCTCGAGCGCCGCGAGTTTGGCCGGTAGCTGATCGATGGATACGCCTATCAGCAGCGCCACGACCAGCGGGGGCGACAGCCGCGAGAGGCTTCCCCAGAAATAGATCAGTACGATGAGGCCGGGAAGCAGCACCAATCGATTGGCGAGCAGGAAGGCAAAGGCGGTCAGGATGAAAAACACCAGGACCAGCACCAGCAGGTAGACATGCCCATAGCGCCGTCCAGCGGGCGTGCCGCGGGCGAGAAGCGCGAAACCGCCCAGGCCGCAGCAGCCACCCGCCCAGACCAGCGTGGTCCATTCGGTGCCGAGTTGGAGAAGATCCCGGGCGAGCCCGTTGCGAAAATAACCGACCAACGCCCAGACCGTTTTCCCGACGAATAGATCGGGGTGGGCGAGCGCTTCCGCGAGGTAGACGGATTTCTCCGCCCGCACCAGCGCGTAGGTATCGAAGCCGGCCGGCGCCGGCACGCCCAAGTAGCTACGGTATTCGAAGTACGAGAACAGGGTGTTGCGCCAATTTTCCGAATAGAAGGGCTCGCCGAATATCCAGATGTTCATGAGCGCGGCCGGCAGGTAGCCCACGAAAAAGCCCAGAAGGACCAGGCCGCACAAGCCGCTGGTGCGCCTGGGCGAGAAATCCTCGCGCACGCCTATCCACAGGACGATCCCGAGCGGGATGAACAGGAACGATGCCGTATAGCGGACGCCGGCGGCGGCTCCCAGCAGCAACCCCAGGCAGACCAGCGCATGCTCGCGCTTCGCCGGGCGATCGAATATGCCCAGTGCCAGCACCGTCGCACCCGCCAGCAATGCCCAGAAGAGCATGTCCGAGGCCACCCGGACGCTGGCCATCAGCAGCGGCAGGCTGCCGAGCAGGAAAAACAGCACGGCCACTTCCGTGGTGCGGTTGAACACGGCCCGGGCGATCCGGCCCACCAGCACATAGAAGGCCACGCCACTGATCATCGAAACGATTTTGCCCGCCAGGAAGGCGTCGCGGGTCACCCAGGCCAGGGCTGTACTCAGGAGCGTATAGTGAGCCGGTCGGAAGCGGTCGCGGGGAAAAACGAATTGCAGGTAGCTGTGTATCTTGGCGGCGTAGAAATCCAATTCCGGGTTGTCGCCGATCCAGTCTTCCACCACGTGATACTTGAAGCCGATATAGGCAATCATCGAGGCCTGGCCGATATACAGGGCATAACGCATGAAGCGGAAAAATGCGTCGAGATGCCGGGGATCTTTCGCCAGGTTTCGCAGAAACACCCTCATGCCTTCATCCTATTTCGTATCGATTCGTCCGTCGCTTCTCGTCGCAACGGATGCCTGCGGATCAAAGCCGGCAGCCCACGGCCTGCTCGTCACGCTCGTGCCTCGGCCCGCCGCCCGGGCGGGCCACTCGCCTCGCTTGCGGCGCTCCTCGGGCAAGGCCGGGCTTTCTTGGTAAACTGCCGCGCCGCCGCACAGTCGGCGCCGGATAACCGACATCATCTTTATCTTTGCCGTGCACTCGGCGATCACGTCGCGCAGCGCAATGAAAACGCGGCGCGTCAGATTAAACGAAGGGCCACCAGACCGTCCAAATGACCCCAGACAACACCACCTCGACTACCATCTCGCCTCCCGCGCCGTCGCGCCGCTTTTCCGTGGCGCCGATGATGGACTGGACCGACCGGCATTGTCGGTTCTTTCTCCGCCAATTGTCGAAGCAGGCCTTGCTCTACACCGAGATGGTCACCACGGGCGCCCTGTTGAAAGGCGACCACGCGCGTTTTCTGCGCCATGCCGAGGACGAGCATCCGCTGGCCTTGCAGCTTGGCGGTAGCGTGCCGAGCGAACTGGCGGCCTGCGCGCGAATGGCCGGGGAAGCGGGCTATGACGAGGTCAACCTGAACGTCGGCTGCCCCAGCGATCGGGTACAGAACAACATGATCGGCGCCTGCCTGATGGCCCATCCCGCGTTGGTCGCGGAGTGCGTGGCGGCGATGCGCGAGGCGACCGCCGTTCCGGTGACGGTCAAGCATCGGATCGGGATCAACGGCCGCGACAGCTATGCCGAACTCTGCGATTTCGTCGGCCAGGTCCGCGACGCGGGGTGCCGCAGCTTTACCGTCCACGCGCGCATCGCCATCCTCGAAGGCCTCTCGCCCAAGGAGAACCGAGAGGTCCCGCCGCTTCGCTATGAGGTCGCCGCGCAGTTGAAGCGCGACTTCCCCGACCTTGAGATCATCCTCAACGGCGGGATCAAGACCCTGGAAGCCTGCCAGGAACACCTGCTCACCTTCGATGGCGTGATGCTCGGCCGCGAGGCCTATCACAACCCCTACCTGCTGGCGGCCGTGGACAGCACCCTGTTCGGTGCGGCGACGCCGATCCCCAGCCGCGCGGAAGCGTTGGCGGCCATGCGCCCCTACATCGAGCGGCACCTCGCCGAGGGGGGCGCCCTGCATCACGTCACCCGGCACGTGCTGGGGCTCGGCCAGGGCTTCAAGGGCGCGCGACGGTTCCGCCAGTTGCTCTCGGTGGACGTGCACAAGGTCGCCGATCCGCTGGCGTTGTTCGATCAGGCGGTGGAGATGCTCGTCGGGCATTGAGCCCGGCGCGGCGTCCGCCTCGCTATAGGCGGAAGCCCTCGGCGATGTGATCCGCCAGGGTTTCGATCACCGGCGATTGCGATCGCGGGTTGCGGATCAACACGATGCTGCTGAGCGGCAGTTCCGGCATGCCCTCGGCGGTGCCGAGGATGCGCATGTCTGAGGGGATCAGGCTGCGCAACTGGGCGGTGACCGCCAGCCCGGTGCCGACCACCGCCATCAACGCGGACAGGCTGGGGCTGCTGTAGGCGATCCGGTATTGCCGTTCGGCGCTGTCCAGGGCGTTGCAGGCCCAGGCTCGACAGAAGCAATCGGTATTGAACATCGCCAGGGGAATCGGCGTTTGCTCATGGGGGCTGAAGCTCTGGGCTTCGGCCCAGACGAAGCGTTCCTGGCGCAGTAGCTGGCCGATCTCCTTACCCGGCTCGCGGGTGACGATCGTCAGGTCGAGGTCCTGGCGTTGCAGCAGCTGCGAGGACGAGTCGCAATGCACTTCCACCTGCACCAGCGGGTAGGCCTCGGCGAACCCCGAGAGGATGCCCGGCAAGAAGCGCATCACATAATCGTCCGGGGTGCCGATGCTCACCGCGCCGACCATGTGCGGCTGGCGCAGTGTGTTGAACACCTCGCCATGCAGCTTGAGGATTCGCCGCGCGTAGCCCAGCAGCACCTGGCCTTCGGGGGTCAGGCGCACCTGGCGTCCGTCCCGTTGGAAGAGCGAGCAGCACAACACTTCTTCCTCCAGGCGCTTCATCTGCATGCTCACCGCGGACTGGGTCCGGTTCACCTTCTCGGCGGCGCGGGTGAAACCGCCCTGGTCGGCGATGGCGACGAAGGTGCGCAGCAGTTCGCTATCGATACTGGGAAAGTCCAAACATCAATCCTCAAGATGCTTTGCATAAGAAACATTCGTTGGATTGATGTTAAGCAGCGTTGGAGACTGGCGCCAACCCCAGAGGAGAACGAAGCGATGAAAGGCCAGTCCGGTTTCACCCTGCCTCCCAACCGCTGGATGCCATTGCGAGCCCCGTGGCTCGCTTCCGTTCGCCACGGTATCCGCTACCTGCGGCGCTGGCATGAGACGAATCGGCAGCGCCATCTACTGGCGACGCTCGACGATGCCAGTCTGAAGGACCTCGGCCTGAGCCGCGCCGATGTCTACCGCGAGAGCGAGCGATCGTTTCTGTAGGCGGGGCGGCTTTCCTCCGCCTTGCCAACTTTCCAGGAGAAAAGAACATGCAAGTGAAGGTGCAAGTGGTCAATGCGTTCGTGGATGGCGCGCAGGGCGGCAACCCGGCGGGCGTGGTGGTGGATGCCGACCTGCTGAGCCATGCCCTGAGGCAGGCCATCGCGACCCGTGTCGGTTTTTCCGAAACCGCGTTCGTCAGCCGCTCTGAGCAGGCGGCGTTCCGCCTGGAGTTCTTCACCCCGAATCGTCAGGTCGCCCATTGCGGGCACGCGACCGTGGCGACCTTTTCCCTGTTGCGCCAGCTCGGCCGGGTCAGTGAAGGCTGGACGAACAAGGAAACCATCGAGGGCAACCGCGACATCCTGATAGCGGCGGACCAGGTGTTCATGGAGCAACGAGCGCCGGCCTATCGGGACTTCCCTGCGGACTCGGCGGAGTACGCCGAGGTACTCGCCGGCCTCGGCATCGGGGCGGAGCTGCTGGTCGAGGGGATGCATCCGACGCGGGTGGATACCGGGGTCGCGTTCATGCTGGTGGCGTTGCGTGATGAGGATGCGGTCCGCGCCATCCGGCCGGACCTGGCGGCCATCGAGCGCCTGAGCGACAGCCTCGACCTGGTCGGCTTCTACGTCTTCTCCCGGCAGACCCAGCAGCCCGGACGCGCGGCCGGCGCGCGGATGTTCGCACCGCGCTATGGCATCCCCGAGGAGGCCGCCACCGGCATGGCGGCCGGCCCGCTGGCCTGCTTCCTCCACGATCGCTTCGGCATAGCGGATGCCCATCTGTCGATCGAGCAGGGCTGGCTGATGCAGCCGGCCTCGCCGAGCCTGATCCGGGTCGAGTTGGACCTGCACGAGGGACGCATCCAGCGCCTGATGGCCGGGGGACGCGCGGCCATTGCGGAGACGTTGGTCATCGACACCGCTGACCTCGAGGCGTCCGTCGCGCCTTGATGTGCTGCCGCCAGGTCAGGCCAAGAACCTGGCCCGCCGGCTGGACCGAGGTTACCCGCGCGCATTCCCGGCGAAGACCGGCGCCATTCGGATGCGCCGAACGAGCGTTCCCCGCCTGCGCGGCACGGCGGATGGTCCTGAACCGCCATCGCGGATGCTAAGGTGCGGGGCTCTTCCGGTCTCAGGGTCTTCTCATGACAGCTTCGCTTTCTTCCGCAGAGGCCCGGCGCCTGGTGCTGGCCGCCCAGGGGTTCCACAAGGCGCCGCGGGGCGTCGTGCGGCGCGCTCACGTTGAGGCGGCGATCCGGCGCCTGGGGGTGCTACAGATCGATTCGGTCAACGCGTTGGTCCGCGCCCACTACCTGCCGCTGTTCTCCCGGCTTGGCATCTATCCACGGGAAATCCTGGAGGCCCTGGCCTGGGGCAAGCCGCGACAGCGGACGCTGTTCGAGTACTGGGGGCACGAGGCCTCGCTGTTGCCTCTGGACCTGTATCCCTTGCTGGATTGGCGCATGCGCCGGGCGGCCGACGGCCGGGGCATCTATACGCAACTGGCGCGCTTCGGCGTCGAACAGCAGGGCCTGATCCAGGGCGTGCTCGATACGTTGCGCGAGCGTGGCGCGTTGGGTGCCAGCGCCTTGAGCAGCCGCCAGGAGCGCGCCGGCCCCTGGTGGGACTGGAGCGCGGAGAAGCTGGCGCTGGAGTGGTTGTTCGCCGCGGGCCGCGTCAGCGTCGCCGGACGCCGGGGTTTCGAGCGGCTCTACGACCTGACCGAGCGGGTGATCCCGGCGGAATGCTTGGAGCATCCGCTGGAAGAGGCTGAGGCGCAGCGACAACTGCTGGTTCGTTCCGCCCAGGCCTTGGGCGTGGCCACGGAAAAGGATTTGCGCGACTACTACCGGCTGGAGGTGGGCGACTGCCGCCTGCGCCTGGCGGAACTGGTCGAGGCCGGCAGTTTGCAGCGGGTCGAGGTGGCGGGCTGGAAGCAGCCGGGCTATTGCTTCGGCGAGCCGCTGATCCCGCGGCGGATCGAGGCCAGCGCGCTGCTCTCGCCCTTCGATTCGCTGGTCTGGGAGCGTGCCCGCACCGAGCGGCTGTTCGACTTCCGCTATCGCCTGGAAATCTATACGCCGCGTCACAAGCGCCAGTACGGCTACTACGTGTTGCCGTTTCTCCACCGGGAACAGGTGCCGGCGCGGGTCGACCTGCGCACCGAGCGGGCCGCCGACCGCCTGGCGGTGCATGCCGTGCACGAGGAGCCGATCGGGTTGGACGATTCCGGGATGGCGGCCTTGGCCGTCCAGCTCCAGAAACTGGCGGATTGGTTGGGGCTGGCCCGCGTCGAGGTGGCGTGCGCACGTTCCGAGGGCGCTCGCTTGCGCCAGGCCCTGGACGCGGTCCCGGTGGTCAATCGGTCGACGGCCGACGATCCAGGATGAGCGGGCGCTCCGGCTCGCCGTCGAAGTAGTCGGTCGCTTGCAGGCGCCCGACGGTGGCCAGGCTGCGCACCATGACTTTCCCGCTGTCCGGGTAGACGCAGACTTCATCGAGATCGTGGGGGCCGATGCTCAGGTAGAGCAGGTCCTCCCCGAACGGATTGGCCAGCTGGTGCGCGATGCCGGTGCCGGCGGGGCAGGAGATGCAGTCGCCCGCCTGGATCTCCTGGACGCTGTCGCCGTAGCGGAACAGACCGCGCCCGGCGAGCACATAGAACACTTCGTCCTCGCGCGCATGGGCATGGAAGGGGCAGGCGGTGCGGCCGGGCGGAACGCGGTTGGCACGCACCCCGAGGCGCGGCCGCTGGCCGTCGCGGGTCGGGGTCAGCCAGCGGGTCGCGCTGCCCTGGTGCGGCCCCCTGAAGTCGACCTCTTCCTCGGCGTCATGGAAATTGACGATCAGCGGTTCGGCAGGGTGCATCGCGATTCTCCGTTACCGACGGACCGTCGGCGATTGTCGGTTCAGCGCCGGACCTGTTTCAGGGTCTCGGCGATCATGAACGCCAATTCCAAGGACTGGTCGGCATTCAAGCGCGGATCGCAGTGGGTGTGGTAGCGATCCGACAGGCCGTCTTCGGTGATGGGGCGCGCGCCGCCGATGCACTCGGTGACGTTCTGCCCGGTCATCTCGATGTGAATCCCGCCGGCATAGCTGCCCTCCGCCTGGTGGACGTCGAAGAACTGCCGGACCTCGGCGAGGATGCTGGCGAAGTCGCGGGTCTTGTAGCCGCTGGAGGCCTTGATGGTGTTGCCGTGCATCGGGTCCGAGCTCCACAGCACCTGGCGTCCCTCGCGCTGCACCGCCCGGATCAGCCGTGGCAGGTGGTGTTCGACCTTGTCGGCGCCCATGCGGGCGATCAGGTTGAGGCGTCCCGGGTCGTTGTCCGGATTGAGGGTGTCGATCAGTCGCAGCAGGTCGTCCTCGTCCATGCTGGGGCCGACCTTGACCCCGATGGGGTTGCCGACGCCGCGCAGGAACTCGACATGGGCGCCGTCCACCTGGCGGGTGCGGTCGCCGATCCACAGCATGTGCGCCGAGCAGTCGTACCAGTCGCCGGTGAGGCTGTCGCGGCGCACGAAGGCCTCTTCGTAGTTGAGCAGCAAGGCTTCGTGGGCGGTGAAGAAGCTCGCCTCGCGCAACTGCGGGGCGTTGTCCAGGCCGCAGGCACGCATGAACGCCAGGGTTTCGTCGAGGCGGCCGGCCAACTGGCTGTACTTCTCGGTCAACGCCGAATTGGCGATGAAGTCGAGGTTCCAGCGATGCACCTGATGCACGTCGGCGAAACCGCCTTGGGCGAATGCGCGCAACAGGTTCAGCCCGGAGGTGGATTGGTGATACGCCTGCAGCAGGCGCTCCGGGTCCGGCACGCGGCTGGCTTGCTCGAAGGCGATGCCGTTGACGATGTCGCCCCGGTAGGCGGGGAGGGTGACGCCGTCGATGGTCTCGCTACCGGAAGAGCGCGGCTTGGCGAATTGCCCGGCCATGCGGCCGATCTTCACCACCGGGCAGCCGGCCGCGAAGGTCATCACGATGGCCATCTGCAGCAGCACTTTGAAGGTGTCGCGGATCTTCGCGGCGGAGAATTCGGCGAAGCTTTCCGCGCAATCGCCGCCTTGCAGCAGGAAGGCGCGGCCCTGGGTGACCTCGGCGAACTGCCGGCGCAGTTCCCGCGCTTCGCCGGCGAACACCAGCGGCGGGTAGCCCGCCAGGGTTTTCAGCACGCGGTCCAGATGGGCCGCGTCCGGGTATTCCGGCTGTTGCTGGATCGGCTTGTCTCTCCAGCTCTCGGGGCTCCAGAGGGGCGTGGCGGGGGACGATAGGTCGCTCATTTCGGGCTCGATGCGGCTGCTGGCAAAGGGATGCCGCATGGTAACCGATCGGCCCCCGGCTGCCAGCCGATGGGCGCGATAGCGCATTCGAATGGTCCGCGCTACGCAGGTCCCGGCGGGCTGCTATGATCGCCTGCGCCGCGGCCCGGGTGGGCGCGGGGCGCGGCTCGCCGTCGCGCCCCGACGCGGCGGAAACCAGTCTATTCAGGAGTGGCCATGCGCGAGGAACGGGTGCTTGCCGAGGTGCAGGACGAGTTCGGTTCCATCCGGGTGCTGGAGGTCGGCGACTACCGCTTCCTCGAGTTCGGCGAGGCGATAGAGCAGAGCTGTGTGTTCACCCGCGACCCTAGTTGGCTGGAGTACGACTACACCCGCGCCATGCTGCTCGGCGCGCTCTGCCACGACGCGCCGGAAACCGCATTGTTCCTCGGCCTGGGTGCCGGCAACCTGACCCAGGCGTGCCTGAGCCTACTGCCGCTGGAGGACGTCGAGGCGATCGAGCTGCGCCCCGACGTGCCGCGACTGGCGATGGAATACCTCGGCTTGCAGGACGATCCGCGGCTGACCATCCGCATCGGCGATGCGTTGGAGTTGCTGCCCAGCGCGGAAACCGCGGACCTGATCTTCGTCGATCTCTACACCGACACGGGGCCGGGGGTCGGGCATCTGGCCTGGAAATTCCTCGAGAACTGTCAGCTCCGGCTGAATCCCGGCGGCTGGCTGATCATCAATCAGTGGGCCACCGACGAGGGCAAGCCGCTCGGCGCGGCGCTGTTGCGCGGGCTCTATCACCGGCACTACTGGGAGTGCCCGGTGAAGGAGGGCAACGTGATCCTGATGGTGCCGGCGGACCTGGAACAGACGCTGGACCGCGAGCGGCTGGCGGCAAAAGCCGAGGCCCTGGCGCCCCGCCTGGGCTATTCGCTGATGCCGCTGCTAGAGGCGATACGCGGCGCCAGCTAGCGGCCTTCGAAGCGTCCCGGACGGCGCTCCTGCATGGCGCGCAGGCCTTCCGCCGCGTCGGCCGAGTCGAACAGCTGGCGGGTGGTGGCGGGCAACGCGGCGGCGGCGGCGCGTTCTCCCTGTTCCACCGCCTGGCGCGCTGAAGCGAGGGTCGCGCGTACTCCCAGCGGCGCTTGCTGCGCGATGCGTTGCGCCATCCACAGCGCGCGGGGCATCAGGTCTTCGCTGGCGAGCACTTCCTGGACCAGGCCGAGGCGATAGGCTTCGTGGGCATCGAACTCGTCGCCGGTGAGCAGCCAGCGCAGCGCATTGCCCCAGCCGGCCACCTGGGGCAGGCGCAGGGTGGCGCCGCCGAACGGGAGGATGCCGCGCTGGACTTCCAGTTGGGCGAAGCGGGTGTTGCTGGCACACAGATTGATATCCGCGGCGAGCATCAGTTCGATGCCGAGGGTGAGGCAGTAGCCTTGCACGGCGATCACCAGGGGTTTGCTCAGGCGCGGTCCGCCGAAGGTGCCCCAGGGGTCGACGGCGCCCGGCGGCAAGGTCCAGCCCGCGCGGAAGGTGTCACCGACGTCGGCCAGATCGAGCCCCGCGGTGAAATGTTCGCCGTGGGCATGGATCAGGGCACAGCGGGCGTCGTCGTCGCGTTCGTATTCGCCGAGGGCGAGCACCAAGTCGTCGAGCATCGCCTGGTCGAAGGCGTTGCGCTTGGCGACCCGGTCGAGGCCGATGAGCATGACCTGGTCGCGTTTTTCCCGGCTGACCCGGCCTGCGGCGCTGGACGACATGGAGAACTCCTTCTACTGGTGCGAGAGACTGCGTGCGGTGCGGTATAACCGGCCGCGCCCGGCTTGTCCACGCGCGGATGACCGTTTGGCCGTCTACGTGCGCCCGGGATGAAAAACCTGCACAAAATTCAGGATTTTCCGGTATAGTGCGCGCCGGCCTTTTACGGCCCCGTTCAGGTACTGCGACCCTCGAAGCGCTTGCTTCGGCTGCATGTCCGCACTGCGGACACCCTTGACGATTCATCCATTCACTACGCGTTCTCGCAAATTCTCGCCGACCGAGCTGCCAGGGTGACCTCCGGGTCTTACACGGCATGCGCAGCTTTGGAACATGGGTCTTTGCGGATGCACACGAGGCAGACCCATGACCCAGGAACTCGGCGGCTTCGCCGCGCTCGAACTCCACCCCAATATCCTCGCCGCGATCAGCTCGGTCGGTTACGAAGAGCCGTCGCCGATCCAGGCGCAATCGATCCCGGTGATCCTCGCCGGGCACGACATGATCGGCCAGGCCCAGACCGGCACCGGCAAGACCGCGGCGTTCGCGCTGCCGCTGCTGAGCCAGCTCGAACCGACCCGGCGCGAGCCGCAGGTGCTGATCCTGACGCCGACCCGCGAGCTGGCGCTGCAAGTCGCCACCGCGTTCGAAACCTATTCCAAGCAGATGCCCGGCGTCAGCGTGATCGCCGTCTACGGCGGCGCGCCCATGGGCCCGCAGCTCAAGGCCCTGCGCCAGGGCGCGCAGATCATCGTCGCCACCCCGGGCCGCCTCTGCGACCACCTGCGTCGCGATGAGAAGCTGCTCAGCACCGTGCAGAAACTGGTGCTCGACGAAGCCGACGAGATGCTCAAGCTGGGCTTCATGGACGATCTGGAAGTGATCTTCCAGGCCATGCCGGAAAGCCGCCAGACCGTGTTGTTCTCCGCGACCCTGCCGCCGTCGATCCGCTCCATCGCCGAGCGTCACCTGAAAGACCCCAAGCACGTCAAGATCGCCGCCAAGACCCAGACCGTCTCGCTCATCGACCAGGCGCACCTGCTGGTCCACGCCGACCAGAAAGTGGGCGCGGTGCTGCGTCTGCTGGAGGTCGAAGAGTTCGACGCGCTGATCGCCTTCGTGCGTACCAAGCAGGCGACCCTCGACCTGGCCAGCGCCCTGGAGGCCAAGGGTTACAAAGCCGCCGCGTTGAACGGCGACATCGCTCAGAACCAGCGCGAGCGCGTGATCGAGTCGTTGAAGGATGGCCGCCTGGACATCGTGGTCGCCACCGACGTGGCCGCCCGCGGTATCGACGTGCCGCGCATCACCCACGTGCTCAACGTCGACATGCCCTACGACCCCGAGTCCTACGTGCACCGGATCGGCCGCACCGGCCGTGCCGGTCGCGATGGCCGCGCCCTGCTGCTGGTCACCCCGCGCGAACGGCGCATGCTCCAGGTGATCGAGCGCGTCACCGGGCAAAAGGTCGCCGAAGTCCGCCTGCCGAATGCCCAGCAGGTATTGGATGCGCGCATCAAGAAACTGACCGCCAGCCTCACGCCGCTGGTCGCCGAGGCCGAAGCGAGCCATGGCGAACTGCTCGATCGCCTGATCGCCGAGATCGGTTGCAGCCCGCGTGCCCTGGCATCGGCTCTGCTGCGCAAGGCCACCAATGGCCAGGCACTGAATCTGGCGGACGTCGAGCGCGAGCAGCCGCTGGTGCCGAGCAACACCGCGCCGCGCGAACGTCGCGAGCGCGACGGCGAGCGCAGCAGCAGTGGCGAAAGCCGCGAGCGTCGCGCGCCGGTGCCCTTGGCCGAAGGCCGTGTGCGTTGCCGCACTGCGCTGGGTGCCCGTGACGGGATCGCCGCGAAGAACCTGCTGGGGGCGATCCTCAACGAGGGCGGTTTGGCGCGCGAGGCCATCGGCCGCATCCAGATCCGCGAGACCTTCAGCCTCGTGGAGCTTCCGGAGGAAGGCCTGGAGCGCCTGCTCGGCAAACTCAAGGACACCCGCGTCGCCGGCAAGTCGCTCAAGCTGCGCCGGTACCGCGAAGACTGAGCCCGGGATTTCCGTGCTACCGGACGTCCCGCCCCGGGGCGTCCGACCTTGATTCTTCCTTGGCAGGCCTTCAGTCTTGCCTCGTGCCCGGTCTCGGGACTTTCTGGAAGTTGCCTGGCAGCGGCGCATGGCGCAGCCGGCATTCCTTGCTTCATCCCTCTGCAGAAACACGAAACCCCACAAAAGTGGGGTTCGCGTGCTGCGGAATCGACTCAGCGTTCGATGATCTGCTTCACCTGGGATTGAGGAATCTGCTGCTCGTTGCCTTCGCCATCCTCGAACTTGAGCATCCCGGTGTCTTCGTCCAGTTTCGGCTTGCCATCCGAGGTGATCATCTGGCCGTCGTTGGTGGCGATGATGTAGTCGCTGGCACAGCCTGCCAGACCGATGACGCAGAATACGGCAAAAATCCAATGCTTCATGATGCTCTCCTGATCAGTCGTCAGCCCGCTGGGGGCTCGAGTTCTCTGACAGTGTGAGGGGCGGTATGCTCCCTCAATCGTACGGAAAGCTGTGGAGGCGGCACGGCGCTTGGGTCGGCTGGAACGACGCCCATGAAAAAGCCCCGCATCGGCGGGGCTTTTTCATGTCGCGGATGGATCAGGCCTGGACCACCGGGATGTTGGCGCTGGCGGCCACTTCACGGTACTCGGCGATCTGATCGAAGCTCAGATAGCGGTAGATGTCCGCAGCCATGCTGTCGATGTTCGCCGCGTAGCCCATGTACTCCTCGACGCTCGGCAGCTTGCCGAGGATCGACGCCACTGCCGCCAGTTCCGCCGACGCCAGGTACACGTTGGCACCGTCGCCAAGGCGGTTGGGGAAGTTGCGAGTGGAGGTGGAGACCACGGTGGCATTGGACGCCACGCGCGCCTGGTTACCCATGCACAGCGAGCAGCCTGGCATTTCCATACGTGCGCCGGCCTTGCCGTAGATGCCGTAGTAGCCTTCTTCGGTCAACTGGTGAGCGTCCATCTTGGTCGGCGGCGACAGCCACAGGCGCGTCGGGATACCGCCCTTGACCTTGTCCAGCAGCTTGCCGGCGGCACGGAAGTGGCCGATGTTGGTCATGCAGGAACCGATGAACACCTCATCGATCTTGTCGCCCGCGACGCTGGACAGCAGGCGGGCATCGTCCGGATCGTTGGGCGCGCACAGGATGGGCTCCTTCACTTCCGCCAGATCGATTTCGATGACTTCCGCGTACTCGGCGTCGGCATCGGCCTGCATCAGTTGCGGGTTGGCGATCCAGCTTTCCATCGCCTTGGCGCGACGTTCCAGGGTGCGTGCATCGCCGTAGCCTTCGCCGATCATCCAGCGCAGCAGGGTGATGTTGGAGCTCAGGTACTCGGCGATGGCCGCTTCCGGCAGCTTGATGGTGCAGCCCGCCGCGGAACGCTCGGCGGAGGCGTCGGAGAGCTCGAAGGCCTGCTCGACGGTCAGTTCGTTGAGGCCTTCGATCTCGAGGATGCGGCCGGAGAAGATGTTCTTCTTGCCTTTCTTCTCGACGGTCAGCAGTCCTTTCTGGATCGCGTAGTAGGGGATCGCGTGGACCAGGTCGCGAAGAGTGATGCCCGGTTGCATCTTGCCCTTGAAGCGCACCAGCACGGACTCCGGCATGTCCAACGGCATCACCCCGGTGGCGGCGGCGAAGGCCACCAGGCCGGAGCCGGCCGGGAAGGAAATGCCGATCGGGAAGCGGGTGTGGGAGTCGCCGCCGGTGCCGACGGTGTCGGGCAGCAGCATGCGGTTCAGCCAGCTGTGGATGATGCCGTCGCCTGGACGCAGGGACACGCCGCCGCGGGTGCGGATGAAGTCCGGCAGGGTGTGGTGGGTCGTGACGTCGATCGGCTTGGGATAAGCCGCGGTGTGGCAGAAGGACTGCATCACCAGGTCGGCGGAGAAGCCCAGGCAGGCCAGGTCCTTCAGCTCGTCACGGGTCATCGGGCCGGTGGTGTCCTGGGAGCCCACGGTGGTCATCCGCGGCTCGCAGTAGGTGCCGGGGCGCACGCCCTCGACGCCGCAAGCCTTGCCGACCATCTTCTGCGCCAGGGTGAAGCCCTTGGTGCTGGCCGCGGGCTGGTCGGGTTTCTTGAACAGGTCGACGGCGGGCAGGCCCAGCTCGGCGCGGGCCTTGTCGGTCAGGCCACGGCCGACGATCAGCGGGATACGGCCCCCGGCGCGGACTTCGTCGAGCAGCACCGGGGTCTTCAGTTCGAAGGTTGCGAGGACTTCGTCGGTGCCGTGCTTGCAGACCTTGCCGGCGTGCGGATAGACGTCGATCACGTCGCCCATGTTCAGGTTCGAGACGTCGAACTCGATCGGCAGGGCGCCGGCATCTTCCATGGTGTTGTAGAAGATCGGCGCGATCTTGTTGCCGAAGCAGAAGCCGCCGGCGCGCTTGTTCGGCACGTAGGGCACGTCGTCGCCGAAGAACCACAGCACCGAGTTGGTGGCGGACTTGCGCGAGGAGCCGGTACCGACCACGTCACCGACGTAGGCGACCGGGAACCCCTTGGCCTTGACCTCTTCGATCTGCTTGAGTGGGCCGATGACCCCCTGTTGGTCGGGCACGATGCCGTCGCGAGCCATTTTCAGCATGGCCAGGGCGTGCAGCGGGATGTCCGGGCGCGACCAGGCGTCGGGCGCGGGAGAGAGATCGTCGGTGTTGGTTTCGCCGGGGACCTTGAAGACGGTCAGGCTGTACTTGTCGGCGATCGGCGGGCGCTTGGTGAACCATTCGCCATCGGCCCAGGACTGCAGCACGGCCTTGGCCTGGACGTTGCCGGCCTTGGCCTTTTCCGCCACGTCGTGGAAGGCGTCGAACATCAGCAGGGTGTGCTTGAGTTGCTCGGCGGCGGTGGCGGCCAGCTCGGCGCTGTCGAGCATGTCCACCAGGGTGACGATGTTGTAGCCGCCCTGCATGGTGCCCAGCAGTTCTACCGCACGTTTCTTGCTGATCAGCGGGGAAGTGGCTTCGCCCTTGGCGATCGCGGACAGGAAGCTGGCCTTGACGTAGGCGGCTTCGTCGACGCCCGGCGGCACGCGATTGGTGATCAGGTCGAGGAGGAATTCTTCTTCGCCGGCCGGCGGGTTCTTCAGCAGCTCGACCAGGCCTGCTGTCTGTTCGGCGTTCAGCGGCTGGGGCACGATACCCTGGGCGGCACGCTCTTGTACGTGGTTGCGGTAGGCTTCAAGCACAGTAATACCCTCATCAGTTGTCCCAAGAAGTTGTCCGGGACGCTCATCCAGGAACACCGAACACTGGCGCCTCGCGGCTTCATGGGCCGCTCGGCCAAGGTATCAGCGCTCCATCCAGAAGCTGTTTTCAAAGTTTTACGCCGGGAAGGAAAAGGGCCTGATGAGGGCTGGCGCGGGGCACCCGAGAGGGTCGAGGTGCTCAGCGCCAAGGTTTCCTGCCGGATGGACTGTGCTCGTGACGCTTTGAAAACAGCTTCCAACGGACATTGGCGCCTTAAAGGCGGGCCAATTCTACTGGATTGCGCGGGTAAAGTTAAGCCAATACCCCCAGGCGCTGCGGGGTGACCCGCTCCGGGCAAAGGGCTAACATGGCCCGCCAGATCTCGACAGCCAGCCCCTCGCCATGCCCCATCAACGCATCAAGACCCCTTGCGTCGGCCTCTGCTCCACGGTCTATGGCGATCTGGTCTGTCGCGGCTGCAAGCGCTTTCACCACGAGGTGGTGAACTGGAACCTGTATGGCGAGGAAGAACGTCGCGCGGTGTGGCGAAGACTGGAGGCCTTGCTGGTGCAGGTGATGGAGGCGAAGGTAGAGATTTTCGACGCGCCATGCCTGCGCCGGCAGCTGGAAGCGCGCCAGGTGCGCTTCCTCCCCGAGCAATCGCCTTATTGCTGGGCCTATCAATTGATCGCCCGCGGTTCGCGGAAGATCAACCGCCTCGAGGCCTACGGCATGGCCTTGCTGCCGGAATTCCGCGAGAGTTCGCTTCCCGAGCTGCGCGACGCCATCGATCGAGAATTTTTCTTGCTGTCCGAAGCCCACTACGAGCGTTACATCGCCCCGAAATTCCTGCGCGAGGGCCTGGAAATCCGAGTTTGAGATTTCCAGGCCTGTCGGGTTTCAGCGCTGGGCCACCAGCGCCTCCAGGTGGGCGATGATCGCGTCGGGCTTGAGCACCAGCACGTCGCTTTCCAGGTTATCCAGCACCACTTCCGCGGTATTGCCGATCAGCGCGCCGGACAGGCCGGTGCGCGCCACGGTGCCGATCACCGTCACCGCCGCCTGGAGTTTCTGCGCGACATAGGGGATGAGCACATCGGCCGGGCCTTCCTCGATGTGCAGGCGATCGTCGCCGATGTCGTATTCGTTCTGGAATGCCCGCGCCTGCTCGCGGTAACGGGCCTCGATGGTGTCCTTGAGCTGGAAGGTGGGATCGGCGGCCGACAGCATGGGCGACGGATGCGCGCTGATCACGTGCAGGTGGCCGTGGGCGAGGTTGGCGATGTCGAAACCGTGGTTGACGATGCTGGCGTGGAGGGTGCGGTGTTCGCCGTCGTGGTTGCCGACGTCCACCGCGGCGAGAATCACGCCACCGGTCCAGGGGCGCTCGCTCTTGACCATCAGCACCGGGCCGGGGCAGTAGCGCAACAGCTTCCAGTCGTCGGGGGTGAGCAGCGCCTTCTTCAGCGGGTTCTCCGCGACGTGCTGCTTGATCACCAGGCCGCACCCCTCGGCTTGCTGCACCGAGATGATGGTCTGATGCAGGTTCTCCAGCCAGAACTGCTCGGTACTGACGCTGTAGCCTTCGCCGTGCAGTTCGCCGGCGAGCTGCTCCAAATACGCGGCATGATCCTGCTTCTTGTCGCAAACCAGCAGGTGCAGGTGGGACTGGGTGACGCCCGCGATCAGCTTGGCGCGCTTCAGGGCGAAGCTGGCGGGCCGGTCGGGTTCCACGACTACCAGAATGCTGCGAATCGCTTGCATGATCATTTCCCTCTGCGAATGGCTCAGGCTACTGTAGTACCGATCGGACGCCGCCAGCCATGACATGCATCAGCATGCGGCGCTGGCCCTGGCGGCGGGCATTCGTATAATGCTCCGCCTTTGTGACATCAGCCAGAACGCCATGTTGCCACCCGAAATCGAACGCTTTCTGCTCTGCCCGACGCCCGACAGCTGGATCGCCCAGGCCCTGGAGCACCAGGACATCCTGTTGATCGACCATGCCAACTGCGAGAAGAAGGCGGCCTCCACGGCGCTGACCCTGCTGTTCCGCTACATCGAAAAGGCCGAATTGCAGTACAAATTGTCGCGCCTGGCGCGCGAGGAATTGCGGCATTTCGAACAGGTATCCGCCCTGATGATCAAGCGCGGCGTGGCCTATCGCCCGGTGAGCGCGGCGCTCTACGCACAGCGCCTGCACAAGCACATGCGCAGCTCCGAGCCGCACAAGCTGATCGATACCCTGATCGTCGGCGCCTTCATCGAGGCGCGTTCTTGCGAACGCTTCCATCGGCTGGCGCCGCACCTCGACGAGGAGTTGGGCAAGTTCTACCGGTCGCTGCTGAAGTCCGAGGCACGCCACTACCAGGGCTACCTGAAAATGGCGCGGGACTACGCCGGCGAGCCCATCGATGAGCGGGTAGCCTATTTCGCCGAGGTGGAGCGGGACGCCATTCTCACCCCCGACGCGGAGTTCCGCTTCCACAGCGGCGCGGCGGCCTGACCCGGGCGCGATCAGGCGAGGGCGAACGGCGCCTGGCGATACCCTTCGGCATCCACCTGCAAAGCCCAGCCCTGGCGGTCCCAATCCCCCAGGACGATACGTTGCGCCGGCGTTCCATCCACCTCCAGCGTATGTCGCGCCGGCCGATGGGTATGCCCGTGAATCAACGTCCTGGCGCCATGGCTGCGCAGGACGCGGGGGATTTCCTCGGCGGTGACATCGACGATGTCCGCGGCTTTCTCTCGGGTCTGCATGCGGCTTTCCTGGCGCAGCTTGCGCGCCAGGCGTTGCCGGGCGGACAGCGGCAGGGTGCGCAGGATCCACAGCGACACCGGATTGCGCAGCCAGCGCCTTAGCCGCATGTAAGCCAGATCGCGGGTGCACAGGCTGTCGCCGTGCATCAGCAGGACGCGTTCGCCGTTCAGTTCCACCAGACTGGGATCGGGCAGCAGGGTGCAGCCCGCCTCCCGGCAAAAGTCTTCACCGAGCAGGAAGTCGCGGTTGCCATGCATCAGGAATACCCGCGTGCCGCCGTCGCTCAGTCGACGCAGCGCCTGGGCGATCCCCTGCTGGAAAGCGCTCATGGCATCGTCGCCGATCCAGGCTTCGAAGAAGTCGCCGAGGATGTAGAGCGCCTCGGCCTGCCTGGCGCGGGTGTCGAGAAAATGCAGAAACGCCCGGGTGATGTCCGGGCGTTCCTCTTCGAGATGGAGATCGGAGATCAGCAGTACGCTCACCCGATTTACTCGGCGACGATCTCGGCTTTCTCGATGATCACGTCATCCACCGGCACGTCCTGATGGCCCGCGCGCATGGTGGTGGCGACGTCCTTGATCTTCATGACCACGTCCATGCCATCCACCACTTCGCCGAACACCGTGTAGCCCCAGCCCTGCACGGTTGGCGCGCTGTGGTTGAGGAAGGTGTTGTCGGAAACGTTGATGAAGAATTGCGCGGAGGCCGAATGCGGCTCCATGGTGCGGGCCATGGCCACGGTGCCGGTCTTGTTGGAAACGCCGTTGTCGGCCTCGTTCTTGATCGGGGCGCGGGTCGGTTTCTGCTTCATGCCGGGCTCGAAGCCGCCGCCCTGGATCATGAAGTTGCTGATCACGCGGTGGAAGACCGTGTTGTCGTAGTGGCCAGCCTTCACGTATTCCTCGAAATTGGCGACGGTTTCGGGGGCTTTGTCTTGGAAAAGTCGCAGGGTGATGACGCCGTGATTGGTGTGCAGTTTGATCATCGAAAAATCGCTCCGTCGAGAAAATCGAAGGCCTGTCAGGGGGTTGACAGCTTCGGCTATGATAAGCGCTTTGATTCGAGCGGCCTACCCTCGCCGCCATCAGCCCGATCCAAGGACCCCATGAGCAAGCCAGACACCTCCGTCGTTCCCACGAACTTCCTTCGTCAAATCGTCCAGGCCGATCTGGATGCCGGCAAGCATGCGAAGATCGTCACTCGCTTCCCCCCGGAGCCCAACGGCTACCTGCACATCGGCCATGCCAAGTCGATCTGCCTGAACTTCGGTCTGGCCCGGGAGTTCGGTGGCGACTGCCACTTGCGCTTCGACGACACCAACCCGGCCAAGGAAGACCAGGAATACATCGACGCCATCGAGCAGGACGTGAAATGGCTGGGGTTCGACTGGGCCGGCGAGGTTCGCTATGCCTCGCGTTATTTCGATCAATTGCATGCCTGGGCCCTGGTATTGATCGAGGCTGGCAAGGCGTATGTGTGCGACCTGACGCCCGAACAGGCGCGCGAATACCGCGGCAGCCTGACCGAGCCCGGCCAGGACAGCCCGTTCCGCGAACGCTCGGTGGCGGAGAACCTGGATCTGTTCGCGCGGATGAAGGCCGGCGAGTTCAAGGACGGCGAGAAAGTGCTGCGGGCCAAGATCGAGATGGCTTCGCCCAACATGAACCTGCGCGACCCCATTCTCTATCGCATCCGTCACGCCCATCACCATCAGACCGGCGATACCTGGTGCATCTACCCCAGCTATGACTACACCCACGGCCAGTCGGACGCCCTCGAAGGCATCACCCACTCCATCTGCACCCTGGAGTTCGAGGATCACCGACCGCTTTATGAGTGGTTCCTCGCCAACCTGCCGGTCCCGGCCCAGCCGCGCCAGTACGAGTTCTCGCGACTCAACCTGAACTACACCATCACCAGCAAGCGCAAGCTCAAGCAGTTGGTGGACGAAGGCCATGTGAGCGGCTGGGACGACCCGCGCATGTCCACGCTGTCGGGCTATCGCCGGCGGGGTTACACGCCAGAGTCCATCCGCAATTTCTGCGAGATGATCGGCGTCAACCGCGCCAGCGGCGTGGTCGACATCGGCATGCTGGAGTTCAGCATCCGCGAGGACCTGGATGTCCGCGCCACCCGTGCGATGTGCGTGCTGCGCCCGCTCAAGGTGGTGATCGACAACTACCCCGAAGGTCAGGTCGAGCACCTGGAGCTGCCGCGCCATCCCAAGGAAGACATGGGCGTGCGCGCCTTGCCGTTCGCTCGGGAGCTCTACATCGATCGCGACGACTTCATGGAAACGCCGCCGAAGGGCTACAAGCGCCTGGAGCCCAATGGCGAGGTGCGCCTGCGGGGCAGCTACGTGATTCGCGCCAACGAAGCGATCAAGGACGCCCAGGGCAACATCGTGGAGCTGCGCTGTTCCTACGACCCCGACACCCTGGGCAAGAACCCGGAAGGGCGTAAGGTCAAGGGCGTGATCCACTGGGTGCCGGCGGCACAGAGCGTGGAGTGCGAGGTTCGCCTCTACGACCGACTGTTCCGTTCGCCGAACCCGGAAAAGGCGGAGGAAGGCGGCAGCTTCCTGGATAACATCAATCCGGATTCCCTGGTCGTGCTGCAGGGCTGCCGCGCCGAGCCTTCCCTGGCGCAGGCCCAGCCCGGTGAGCGCTTCCAGTTCGAGCGCGAAGGCTATTTCTGCGTCGACACCCGGGATTCGCGCCCGGCGCATCCGGTGTTCAACCGCACCGTTACCCTGCGTGACTCCTGGGCGCAGGGCTGATCAGCGCGACCCGTGGCGTGCGGAGCGCTTCCAGGCTGAAGTCCGCGCGCCGCCTTACCCGTCTACATCGGACTCGCATGACCGCGGGCCCGTGATCCAAAAGGTCGAACATGCTTGCCATCTACAACACCCTCAGCAAGACCAAGGAAGCCCTGAAGCCGTTGGACGGCAACCGGGTGCGCATGTACGTGTGCGGCATGACGGTCTACGACTTCTGTCACATCGGTCATGCGCGGGTGATGGTGGCGTTCGACCTGATCGCGCGTTGGTTGCGCCATTCCGGCTATGAGCTGACCTACGTACGCAACGTCACCGATATCGACGACAAGATCATCAGGCGCGCCCAGGAGAACGGCGAGTCCTTCGAGGCGCTGACCGAGCGCATGATCGCGGCGATGCACGAGGACGAGGCGCGACTGTCGGTGCTGCGCCCGGATATCGAGCCGCGTGCCACCGGTCACATCGGCGGCATGCACGCGATGATCCAGACGTTGATCGACAAGGGTTATGCCTACGCGCCGGGTAACGGCGACGTGTACTACCGGGTCGGGCGTTTCGCCGGCTACGGCAAGCTGTCCCGCAAGAAGATCGAAGACCTGCGCATCGGGGCGCGCATCGAGGTGGACGAGTCCAAGGAAGACCCCTTGGATTTCGTGCTCTGGAAGAGCGCCAAGCCCGGCGAGCCGAGCTGGGCGTCGCCCTGGGGCGCGGGCCGTCCGGGTTGGCACATCGAGTGCTCGGTGATGTCCACCTGCTGCCTGGGCGAGACCTTCGACATCCATGGCGGGGGCCCGGATCTGGTGTTTCCCCATCACGAAAACGAGATCGCGCAGAGTGAGGCCGCCACCGGCCAGCCCTACGCGACCACCTGGATGCATGCCGGTGCGGTGCGCATGGACGGGGAAAAGATGTCCAAGTCCCTGGGCAACTTCTTCACCATCCGCCAGGTGCTGGAAAAATACCACCCGGAAGTGGTGCGCTACCTGCTGGTTTCCAGCCATTACCGCAGTCCGATCAATTACTCCGAAGACAACCTGCGCGAAGCCCGCGGAGCGTTGGAGCGTTTCTATCACGCCCTCAAGGGCTTGCCCGAGGTGGTCGCCGCGGGAGGGGAGGATTTCTCCGCCCGCTTCGCCGCCGCGATGGATGACGATTTCAATTCGCCCGAGGCTTGCGCGGTGCTGTTCGAGATGGCACGTGAGGTCAATCGCCTGCGCGACAGCGACCCCGCTGGCGCCGCGGGACTGGCGGGACGCTTGAAGGAGTTGGCCAGCGTATTGGGCGTGCTGCAGATGTCGCCCGAGGCGTTCCTGCAAGCCGGTGCGGAGGGCAGGGTGGACGCCGCCGAGGTCGAATCGCTGATCCAGGCGCGCTTGACCGCTCGTGCGGAGAAGAACTGGGCGGAATCGGATCGCATCCGCGACGCCCTGACCGCGATGGGCGTGGTGCTGGAGGACGGCAAGGGCGGGACCACCTGGCGCCTGGTCGACTAGCCCGCACCTGAAACGAAAAAAGGCCGCCGAGCGGCCTTTTTCGTTCCCGCCACCCGCTCAGTCGTGCAGATGCTCCGCGGCATACAGGGTGTTTTCCAACAGGCAGGCCCGGGTCATCGGGCCGACGCCGCCGGGAACCGGCGTGATCCAGCTGGCGCGGGGCAGGGCGGTCTCATAGACCACGTCGCCTACCAGCTTGCCGTCTTCCTGGCGATTGATGCCGACGTCTATGACGATCGCCCCCGGCTTGATCCACTCGCCCTTGACCAGGCCCGGCTTCCCGGCCGCGACCACCACCAGGTCGGCTCTGCCGACATGGCCGGCGAGGTCCTTGGTGAAGCGATGGGTGACGGTGACCGTACAACCGGCCAGCAGCAGCTCCAGCGCCATCGGCCGCCCGACGATGTTGGAGGCGCCGACCACTACGGCGTTCATGCCGTAGAGATCGGCTTCGGTGCTTTCCAGCAGGGTGATGATGCCTTTCGGGGTGCAGGGCCGTAGCATGGGCATGCGCTGCGCCAATCGGCCGATGTTATAGGGGTGGAAGCCATCCACATCCTTGTCCGGATTGATCCGCTCCAGCAACAGGGATGCGTCCAGGTGGGGCGGCAGGGGCAACTGCACCAGGATGCCGTCGATCTGCGGATCGCTGTTGAGGCGATCGATCAGCTCCATGAGCGCTTCCTGAGTGGTATCCGCCGGCAAGTCGTAGGCCTGCGAAAAGAACCCGACTTCCTCGCAGTCCTTGCGCTTGTGCGCCACATAGACCTGAGAGGCCGCATCGTTGCCCACCAGGATCACGGCCAGGCCTGGCGTGCGCAGGCCTTGGCTGCGACGCTCGATGACGCGTTGGGCTATCTGCAGGCGGAGTTTGGCGGCGATCGCCTTGCCATCGATCAGTTGTGCGGTCATGACGCTTGGAGCACCATCGGAAGGCTGAAAAAGGGCGCGTATTCTCGCATGGGCTGGCGGCGGGGCAAAGGTATACGCCGGTCGAGTTGGCGTAACTCCTTTATCTCGCTGAATATTTTTTCGCTTGCAGTGTTGACGGCCTGGGATCGGCTGTATAAGATTCGCCCCGCTTGTCGAGCACAGCCAGCTGCTGGGTAAGAAGGCAACGCATAGCCTGTTGGCGATGCCGGAGCCGAAGCTTAAAGTCTGCGCTTGCAGATGGATAAGCGCCCGTAGCTCAGCTGGATAGAGCATCCGCCTTCTAAGCGGATGGTCGCAGGTTCGAGTCCTGCCGGGCGTGCCATTTGGCTGCTTGGGCTCAAGCAAAGGTAATATGGTGGGCGTAGCTCAGTTGGTAGAGCACAGGATTGTGGCTCCTGGTGTCGTGGGTTCGATTCCCATCGTCCACCCCATATTCCAAACGCCAGGCCTCGTGCCTGGCGTTTTCGTTTCAAAGCGATGTTTGTTCGTATGCGGACGTGGTGGAATTGGTAGACACACCAGATTTAGGTTCTGGCGCCGCAAGGTGTGAGAGTTCGAGTCTCTCCGTCCGCACCATTTAAGCTCTCGCAATCCTTCGCGAAGCATCGCAACTCCTCCGCACCATCAGGTTCTCAGCGAAATCGGTTTTTCGCTGGAAGTTTGCCTTCCGTTTCTTCATCTCCAATCCAGTGTGCGCCTCAATCCGGCGTCGAATACGATGCTGCAGTCATGCAATCATGCATCCCGCTCGGTGGCCGCGCCGCGTTGTCACGGGTTCGCTGTTCGCCGATGGAGGCAACGCCGCCATGAAGTCGCAGCTGCCAACACGGCGCCCTGGCGCGGACCATGCCCCGCCTCTTTGCGCGCCTCGCGTGTGTCTCGTCGCGCCGGGCGGTCTGGCCCGTGCATGACAATGACCCAGGTCGCGCCGCCGGCATGACCAGCGCCTCTTCGACATCAGTCGCCAGCCTCAGCGGCCATCCAGGACGCGAGCGACCCTGCATGCCCGCGAAGCGTCACGCTGTTCCTATGAAGATGTGCATGAAGATCGGCCAGGGAAGGGCCGGGCGCGACCGGCCTCGCTCTCGATCCTGATACGAATAGGCAATGCTCTAAGACAAAACGGCATGGGTGATCTCTAGGGTGATGGATACCCTGGCGCCACACCTATTGGTTGGAGATCGCCATGACCAGCAGAAAGACCCTATTCATCACCGGTGTAAGCAGTGGCTTCGGCAACGCGCTGGCGCAGGAAGCCCTTGCGGTGGGTCATCGCGTCATCGGTACCGTGCCTAGTGGCCGCCCTGGAGGCTTTCCAGGCGTTCTCCGTGGATAACGCGCATGGGGTCATCCTGGATGTCACGGACTTCGCCCGTATCGACAGCGTCGTGGCTGATATCGAGGCCAGCCATGGTTCGGTCGACGTCTTGGTCAACAACGCCGGCTACGGTCATGAGGGAATCTTCGAGGAGTCGCCGCTCGATGAGATGCGTCGCCAGTTCGACGTCAACGTCTTCGGTGCGGTAGCGGTGACCAAGGCCTTCCTGCCTTATTTTCGCAAGCGCCGGGCCGGCCACATCATCACTATAACGTCCATGGGCGGCACCATTACGATGCCGGGTATCGCGTACTACTGCGGCAGCAAGTTTGCCCTCGAAGGCCTCTCGGATACGCTGAGCAAAGAACGGCTGCCTTTCAATATCGTCGTCACTGCGGTGGCGCCCGGCTCGTTTCGGACTGACTGGGCGGGGCGTTCGATGCGGCGCACTTCACGGAGCGTCGCCGACTATGACGCCAGCTTCGATCCGATCCGCAACGCGCGCGAAGAAAGGAGCGGCCAACAGCTCGGCGACCCGCGCAAGGCGGCGCAGGCGATGCTGCAGATCATGGAAAGCCCCACGCCGCCTACGCACTTGCTGTTGGGTAGCGATGCCCTGGGCCTGGTGCGTGACAGGTTGGCCAGCGCTGCCCATGAAATCGATCGATGGGAAGCGCTGACCCGTTCGACCGACGGCTGAAGGGAAGCATGAGGAGGCGTTATGACTCGGGCCGATCCAGTCACCTCGCGCACGGTGCAGTTGCTGGAAAAGCTCGCGCCAGTAGAGGGCTACAACCTCAGTGCCTTGGAGGACATTCGCTTCTTGCGTTCGAACCGTCCGCTGACTCGCACTCCGGTTCTGTACGATCCCGGCATAGTGATCCTGTGCCAGGGGCGCAAGCGCGGCTATCTGGGCGATGAGGTCTACCGTTACGACGCTCAGCATTATCTCGTGGTGTCCGTCCCCGTGCCCTTCACCATGGAGACCGATGCCAGCGAGTCGAGCCGATGCTGGCCGTCTATATGCGGCTGAACTTCCCGCTCGCCAGCGAGTTGTGCTGCAAGTCGATGACGCGCGGGGGCCAAGCGATGCCCGACCCAAGGGCATGTATGCCTCGCCGATGGACGATTCGTTGCGCGTTTCGACGCTGCGTTTCCTTGAAGCAATGAGCAGTCCGGATGAGGCGCGCATACTCGGCCCGTCGCTGATGCGGGAAATCTACTACCGCATCCTGACCGGCGAGCAGGGCGGTTCAATGCGCGCTGCGCTCGATCGGCCTGGGCATTTCGGCAAGGTCGTCCGGGTGATCCGCAAAATCCACAGTTGCTACCGTGAACGCCTGGATGTGGAGTGCCTTGCCCAGGAGGCACGCATGAGTGTGCCCAGCTTTCACCTGCATTTCCGCGGCGTGACGGACGCGTCCCCGATGCAGTACTTGAAGTCGACGCGCCTGCACCAGGCGCGGCTCCTGATGTTGCGCACCGGCATGACCGCGTCGACCGCGGCGTTCAATGTAGGGTACGAAAGCGCATCGCAATTCAGTCGCGAGTTCAAACGTTTCTTCGGTCGAACGCCCCAGGCAGAAATCGAATGGATGAGGGGCACCTATGCATTGCCTGCGCCTCCCACGCCCTCGATCTATGTGTCGTCCCATTAGCGACGGACCCAAGTTCGCGTCTCCTCGGCATCCTCGCGTTCCGCAGTCGTTCCAGGCGTCTTGCGTGAGCGAGTGGGCGCCCAGCGAATACGCTGGTCATCTCCTGGCATGGCTTCGTTGCTGTTCCTGACTGGCGCCGATTGGCGTGGTGGTGGATGGGGCGCACAGCGGATAGCCTGTGGGCTCAATTATCGACGGGTGAAATATGGTTAAAGATCGCGAAATTGCCCTGGAGCAGGCGCTGGTTGCGGTGCTGGCTGAGGCCGAGGCATTGAAGGCCGGCCTGGGGGAGCAGGAGCGGACACGGTCCGGGTTGCTGGGCCATCCGTTCTACGTCGGGGCACCGCCCCACCACATCGCTCAGGTGCTGACCGAGATCACGATGGCGTTCCGGTCGGTGACCGGCGATGGAGATCGCCCGGCCTGAGCCGGTCATTCGGATTTCCCTGCGTGCACGGGGCCGGATATCGATGGATGGGCAGCGGATGTGGGGAACTGCACGGACAATGAGACGGACTGATTCAGTAAGAGCCGAAAAGGAGAATCACCATGTCCGACTTCCTGTCCATTGCCGCGATGACCGCGGCGGTTGCCATAATCTTCCTGGATTTGTGGGCGATCGTGAGCGTGTTCCGCAGCGACAAGGACGTGAACGTCAAGGCCGTCTGGGCGCTGGCGATCGCTGTCCTGCCCGTTATCGGCCTCGTCGCATGGGGTGTCGCGGGTCCTCGGGGTGTAGCGGAGGCGCCTACCTCGCCCGAGCACAGCAAGGGCTGACACTTCCCGCGAGAGAAGTGGATATGCGTCGCGGGTCATCCGCCGTTAGCGCGCGATGCTATAGCCGTGTCGGGAAAGCCGTTGCCGGCCACGCCTAATGTGCGTTCGATCGCTTCGGTGTCGGGCTATCTTCGCCGGCATCCACCGCCGGGATTGCGTTGCCTGGCCTTCACCCGGCCGGTTTTCCAGTAGCCTTCCGCACCTTCTTCACCAGGGGACGAAGGTTCGGCCGAGCGACACGCGTCTGTTTCTTTCCTTTTCAGCGGCGCTATACTGCCGCCCCTCGTTGGGGAGTAGCCTGCTTTCGAGTCATCTCGGGAGCGTTCGTATCAACATTCTCGGCAACATGCCGTGGTACGAACACCTTTCGGTTGGTGAGACCATCGACATATCCATGCCTAAAGTCGGGCGCGTGGCTATGTCGTCGTCTCGATGCCCGACTGGAAGTAACCGTGAATCCCATTTCCCTGATTCTTCTTGCCCTGGCCATGTCCACCGACGCCTTCGCGGCAGCCGTCGGCAAAGGCTCCAGCCTCGATAAACCTCGCTTGAGCGAAGCGCTGCGTACCGGCCTGATCTTCGGCGGCATCGAGGCCCTGACGCCGATCGTCGGCTGGGCGATCGGCCATGCGGCGTCGCGATTCGTGGAAAACTGGGACCATTGGATCGCCTTCACCCTGCTGCTGATCCTCGGGCTTCACATGATCTACAACGGGGTGAAGCAGGAAAGCGAAGCCGCCGAAAAGAAACCCACCCAACACTCGTTCCTGATCCTGGCCGTCACGGCATTCGCCACCAGCATCGATGCGTTGGCCGTCGGCGTGGGATTGGCGTTCGTCAATGTGAATATCCTGGTCGCCGCCGGCGCGATCGGCCTGGCTACCCTCACCATGGTCACTCTTGGCGTCATGTTGGGCAGGGTGCTGGGTACCCTCGTCGGCAAGCGCGCGGAGATGGTCGGCGGCGTCGTGTTGATTCTGGTTGGCGCGACCATCCTGTACGAGCATCTGGCGGCTTGAGGCCGCCGCATTTCCTGGTATGCGCTGGAGCCGCGCAAAACGGCCTCGGGGCGAATGCCGCGCAATTCGTTCTTCGCTCCGGGAGCGCCTGGTCTTGAGCGACGGAGAGGCCCGGCGGGCCCTTCGGGGGCAGTGCCGGTTGGCTCGCTGGCACCCCGCGGCTGGATGGGCAAACAAGCATTTGCCCGGTGCAGTCGACGCGATGACAATGGGCGTCCTACAGTGAACCTTCACTCCGTCGCATGGACCGGCCTGGATAAAGGCCTGTCTCGACGTCGTGATCTTTTAGTACTTCTACAAAGGATTGGCAGGACATGAAATCTTCGATTTTCTGTTGCGCATTGCTTTTGACGATGACGGCACAGGCCGACAGCCTGGGTCCGCTGGAACCGCAGCAGAGCGCCGAGGTGCAGGCTGCCCGTACCTTTGCCAGCAAAAGCGCGCGGGTGAGGCCGGTTGCCACCGTCATCGACCTGGGTCCGCTGAGCAGCGCCAAGAAGCAAGCCGCTTCCGCGGCCACTCAACCCGGGCAGCCCGAGCGGATCGGCGTACGCCGCAACATCGGCCAGTTGAAGAGCAAGGCGTCGGTCGAAAAGGCGTTGAATTGGGACCTGACGTCCAGCGGTGGCCATGTCGCGGCGATCAGCCTGACGTCGCCCGAAGCCCTTAGCCTGCGCGCCGCTCTTTACGTCAAGCAGTTGCCGTCCTCGGCGGTCCTGCGTTTCTACACGCAAGGCGCCGATGCCACTGTCGAGGTGCAGGCCAGCGAGATTCTGCAGACCATCGCGCGCAACCTGGCGGCAGGCGACGAGAGCGAGCAGGCGCACTATTACTGGACGCCGCCGCTCCAGGGTGAAGAAATCACGCTCGAAATCGAATTGCCGAAAGGCGTGGATACCGAGGCGCTGGATATCAGCGTTCCCGCGCTCTCGCACATCTATCGCCTGCCCACCGAGAAGAGCACGCAGAAAGGCATTGGCGATTCCGGCGCCTGCAACGTCGATTACGCCTGCGCGGCGCCCAGCGACGCGACCCTGGACGTGAAGAGCAGGGCGACCGCCAAGATGATTTTCGTCGACGACGGCGACAGTTATCTGTGCTCCGGGACCTTGCTCAATAACGGCAATCAGGATCGCACCCCTTATTTCCTGAGCGCCAATCACTGCATTTCGACCCAGACTTCCGCGTCTACCCTGGCCACCTACTGGTTCTATCGCGCCAGTGCCTGCCAGGGCGAGAGCGTCGATCCCTCCAGCGTCACCCTGTCGGGTGGCGCGCAGTTGCTCTACCACAGCGCCGACACTGACACCGCATTTCTGCGCTTGAACGACGCCGCGCCGGTAGCCGCGACATTCGCGGGCTGGACCACCGAAGCGTCGTCCTACAACCGTGGCCAGGACGTTCTCGGCGTCCATTATCCCCATGGCGACCTGCAAAAGGTCAGCAAAGGCCAGGTCACCGGCTTTTCCACCTGCGCCAACAGTGGCGGCGATAACTTCACGTGCCACCCGAGCGCCCAGTCCGGTGCCACCTTCGTGGACATCACCTGGTACAGCGGCGTCACCGAAGGCGGCAGCAGTGGATCGGCGCTGTTCAGCGGCTCCCAGGTGGTCGGCCAGTTGTACGGTGGCGATGCGTCCTGCCAGAACCCCAGCGGTCCTGACCAATACGGTCTGCTCGCGGAGCCCTATGCCGCTGCGCTCAAGCAATGGCTGAGCCCGAACCCGGTTGTGGTGCCCTCGGACCGGACCGTCGTGGAATTCTTCAACCCCGACCTGAACCACTACTTCATCACCGCCGATCCCAGCGAGCAGGCATTCGTGGATACCGGCGCCGTGGGCCGCTGGATGCGCACCGGGGTCAACTTCAAGGCGGGTGGCAGCAAGGCGGTGTGTCGTTTCTATGGCAACACGGCGATCAATCCGCTTACCGGCGCGGCATTCGGCCCCAACTCGCACTTCTATACCGCGGATACCGCCGAATGCGACTTCCTGGTGGGCTTCTTCAATCCTGCGGAGCCGAGCTGGAAGTTCGAAAGCTACGATTTCAATACGACCGAGGTGGTCGACGGGGCCTGCCCGGTCGGTACCGCCGCTGTTTATCGTCTGTATAACAACGGCTATGCCAAGGGCGAAGTGTCCAACCACAGGTTCACCACCGACGGCAACCTGGCCAACCAGATGACCCAGGAAGGCTGGTTGTTCGAGGGCGTTAAAATGTGCGCCCCCCTGTAAGTCCGAATGACTTCAGCCGGAGACAGGCCGCCCTCGGGGCGGCCTTTTCGCAGGTGCGACCAAAGTCGAACGGACGCGATGCGGATGAACGGCGTGTCCTGGCCGCTGTCAGTAAAAACATGCACTGTCCGCGGTCGTCGGCCTTGTTTCGCAGCACGCTCGTTCAGCGGGAACGGGCATTGTAAGGCGTCAAGGGCGTGATTAGACTGCGCGACGGTTCGCCCCCCTATTCAACGAACACTCCAAGGATCGACATGATCAAGAAATGCTTGTTTCCGGCTGCCGGTTACGGTACTCGCTTCCTGCCAGCCACCAAGGCCATGCCCAAGGAAATGCTGCCGGTGGTGAACAAGCCGCTGATCCAGTACGGCGTCGAAGAGGCTCTGGACGCCGGTTTGAAGGAGATCTCCATCGTCACCGGCCGTGGCAAGCGGGCGCTGGAAGATCATTTCGACATCAGTTACGAGCTCGAGCATCAGATCCGTGGCACCGACAAAGAAAAATACCTGGTCGGCATCCGCCGTCTGATCGAAGAGTGCAGCTTTTCCTACACCCGCCAGGTGGAGATGAAAGGCCTAGGGCACGCGATCCTCAGCGGACGGCCGCTGATTGGCGACGAACCCTTCGCGGTGGTGCTGGCCGACGACCTGTGCTTCAACCTCGGCGGCGACGGCGTGCTGACCCAGATGGTCAAGCTGTACAACCAGTTCCGTTGCTCCATCGTCGCGATCGAGGAAGTGCCGCCGGAGGAAACCTCCAAGTACGGCGTTATCTCCGGCGAGATGATCCGCGACGACATTTTCCGGGTGAACAACATGGTGGAAAAACCCAAGCCGGAAGATGCGCCCTCGAACCTGGCGATCATCGGTCGCTACATTCTCACCCCGGATATCTTCGACCTGATCAAGCAGACCGACCCGGGCAAGGGCGGCGAGATCCAGATCACCGACGCCCTGATGAAACAGGCCCGCGATGGCTGCGTGCTGGCCTATCGCTTCAAGGGCAAGCGTTTCGATTGCGGCAGCGCCGAAGGTTACATCGACGCCACCAACTACTGCTTCGAAAACCTGTACAAGACCGGCAAGGCTTACTGAGTCTCCCGGCCGAACGAGAAGCCACCTTCGGGTGGCTTCTTGCATTCCGGCCGGTTGCGATCTTTGTGGGTGGTAGTGGCGCGCCTGGCGGCCGCCCCGATTCGCCGATAAATGCCGTGTGGGGTCCGTTGCCCCTCCAAGCCGGCTGTCCTGCCGCCGTATATCCGCTTCCGTTATGCTGCGCTCTGAATCTGGAGATCTGCCATGAGTTATGACTTCGACCTCTTCGTAATAGGTGCGGGTTCGGGCGGCGTGCGTGCCGCACGCTTCGCCGCGGATTTCGGCGCGCGGGTGGCCGTGGCCGAGAGCCGCTACCTGGGTGGTACCTGCGTCAACGTCGGCTGCGTGCCGAAGAAGCTGCTGGTATACGGGGCGCATTTTTCCGAGGAATTCCACCAAGCGCCCGGCTATGGCTGGCATGTCCCTGCGCCGGCATTCGACTGGCCGACGCTGATCGCCAACAAGAACCGTGAGATCGAGCGCCTCAACGGGGTGTATCGCAACCTGTTGGTGAACAGCGGCGTGACCCTGCTGGAAGGCCATGCGCGCCTGCTGGATGCCCACCACCTCGAAGTGGAGGGCAAGCGTTTCAGCGCCGAACGCATTCTCATCGCCACCGGGGGATGGCCGCAGGTTCCCGATATTCCCGGCAAGGAGCTGGCGATCACTTCCAACGAGGCGTTCTTCCTGGAGGCCTTGCCGAAGCGTGTGCTGGTGGTGGGGGGCGGCTACATCGCGGTGGAGTTCGCCTCGATTCTCCACGGGCTCGGCGCGCAGACCTCGTTGCTCTACCGTGGCGATCTGTTCCTTCGCGGTTTCGATGGCGGCGTCCGTCGGCACCTCAAGGAGGAACTGGAAAAGAAAGGCCTCGACCTGCAGTTCAACGCGGACATCGCGCGGCTCGACAAGGAAGCCGATGGAAGCGTGTGCGCCACCCTCAAGGATGGGCGTCAGCTGCACGCCGATTGTGTGTTCTATGCCACGGGGCGCCGGCCGATGCTGGATGGACTCGGCCTGGAAAACACCGCCGTCGAGCGGGACGAGCGCGGCTTCGTCCGGGTCGACGATCACTACCGGACCGCCGAACCCTCGATCTTCGCCCTGGGCGATGTCATCGGCCGGGTGCAACTGACGCCGGTGGCCCTGGCCGAAGGCATGGCGGTGGCGAGGTGGCTGTTCAAGCGCGACCAATACCGGCCGGTGGATTACCAGGCGATCCCGACGGCGGTGTTCAGCCTGCCGAACATCGGGACGGTCGGCCTCACCGAGGAAGAGGCGGCCGACAAGCATCGCATCAGCGTCTATGAAAGCCGCTTCCGGCCGATGAAACTCAGCCTCACCGAGGATCAGGAGCGCACCTTCATGAAGTTGATCGTCGATGTCGAAAGCGACCGGATTCTGGGCTGCCACATGGTGGGTCCCGACGCCGGGGAAATCGTCCAGGGACTCGCAGTGGCCATCAAGGCGGGCGCCACCAAACGCGTCTTCGACGAAACCATCGGCGTTCATCCGACCGCCGCGGAAGAGTTCGTCACCATGCGCACCCCGCGCGCCTCCTGAAGCCGCATTGTGGACAAGCTTTTCTACCTGGCCGACTTGTTCGGCGTGGCGGTGTTCGCCATCAGCGGCGCGCTGATGGCGGGGCGCAAATCCATGGACCTGTTCGGCGTGCTGGTGATCGCCATCATCACCGCGCTCGGCGGCGGTACCCTGCGTGACGTGATCCTCGGCAATCATCCGGTGAGTTGGATTCGCGACGACACCTACATCCTCGTCGCCTCCCTGGCCGCTGTCGGTACCGTGGTCTGGGTGCGGTTGACCCGGCCGATCCACGAGACCGGCCTGCTGATCGCCGATGCCTTCGGACTGGCGGTGTTCACCGTGTATGGCACCGAGGTGGCCATGCAGCATGAGGTGCCCTTCAGCACGGCGGTGATCATGGGGGTCATGACCGGCGTCGCCGGCGGCGTGATGCGCGATGTGATCTGCAATGAGATTCCCATGATCTTCCAGAAGGAGATCTACGCCACCGCCTGCATCGCCGGTTCGCTGGTATTCATGGGCATGCTCGGGCTGGGTCTGGCCCACGGCCTCGCGACCCTGGCGGCCATGCTGGTGGTGTTGCTGACGCGGCTTTCGGCGATCCGCTGGCACCTGGCGCTGCCGAGCTTCCACCTGCTGGACCGGGACAAGGCCTAGCAGGCGCTGCCGGGGCGCTCCCCGAGCGGTCCCGGCGGGTAGTCCCCGGGACCTATCGAATCCGATCCGCTCCCTTCATTCACGCGTCCGCGACACCACGCCCGGGCGATGCCATCGCGGGCGCGTCCACCCCTGTGGACAGGCGCACGTCAGCGGGCAGCTCGAGCGCCTGCGCGCAGTCCATCAGCGAGCGGCGCTGGCTCTCCCCATAGAGTTCCAGTTCGTCCCGTACCGGCACGCCCAGAGCGGCCTCGAAGACCAACCGGCTGGGGTTCGGTGCGTAGCGGGTCCGGCTCGCCTCGCCGAGGTTGGACTGGAAGATCCCGGCGGCGCTGACCGGCAGGAAATCTTCGTAGACCAGGGGTTCGCAATCCACGTGGCCGGCGGCGATCAACGCTTCCAGTTCGCTGGGGCGCCCGGGATCGTTCCGGGCGGCCAAGCCTTTCTCGGTTGCGAAGAAACGAAAATAGGCGAGGCCCTGGCGACGCAGGCTGGCGTAGTCGTCGGGCAGGGCGGCGAAATGCTCGTCCAGTAGTCGCGCATAGGCAGCGGCATTCGTTTCGTTCGGTGCTTCGCCCAAGGCTCCCCGTGCAGACGCCAGCAGGCGGTCGTAAAGGATGCGGCCCGCCGGGGTCAGGGCCACGCCCCGCTGCTCGATCTCGCCGAAGCGCGCGGTATGGCTGCCGGGATGCGCCCGGCCTTGCTCGTCGATGAAGGACACCGCCTCCTCGAGGGCCTTGAAGCTGGTCTGGCGCAGCAGGATCGGACACCGCCTGGAGGGCGGCCCTTCGATCACCGCTTTGGCTACGATGCCGCGCTGCGGCATGGCCCGCTGTACCGCGTCGATGTCCAGGGTTCGTGGCGTGAGATGGTTGATGTGCGGCCCCTTGAACGCCACCACGTCGGCCAGCAGGCGGTGAGTCCCATGGAGTTGCCGGTAGGTCTCCGGGTCCACGGTGGCTTGGTCGTGCCAGCGGAAGGTTTCCAGGGCCTCGCGGATGAACGCCTGGGCGTCCTCGGGCGTCAGCCCGCCGTCCCGCTCGCTGCGCGCGATCAGGCGCAGCGCCTCCGCGGTGAAGATCCGACGCTGCGCCAGCAGGTCGGCGGCGCGTTTCCGCAGGGCGGGGTCTTCGATGAGTTCCAGGCGCAGCAGCGAAGTGAAGACGCGAAAGGGGCTGCGTTGCAGCGAGGCTTCGTGAATCGCGCGGAAGGCGGTGGAGTGGACCGGCACCCCGGCCGAGGACAGGTCGTAGTAGCCCACCGGATGCATGCCCATCACCACGAACAGGCGGCGAATGGTCGCCAGTTCGTCCGCCGTGCCGAGGCGGATCGCCCCGTGGCGCTCCATCTCCAGGCGCGCCAGCTCGCCGGTGCGCTCCAGGCTGTCGGCCAGCTCGGGCTGTGCCGCCAGGGTGGCGCGATTGACCTCCGCGACCAGCTCGAGCAGGGACCCGTAGAGCGGCACCTCGCTGCGATACATGGCCGACATGGCGCGGGAAAACTGGGCGCGAATCTCATCGGGATCGACGAACGCCTGCTGGGTCATGACGCGGCTCCTGGCAATGGGCGAGGGAGGCCGGAGCCTCCTGGGCAGGATTCTGCTGGGTGCCCCCGCGCCTGACAAACGACTATTCCTCGCGGATTCAGTCTGCGCCGGAATGACCTCCCTCGGCGGACCGCGGATGCGTGGCGATGGCTTCGCCGTTCAGGCGCGAGGTCACCCACTGCACGAAATGACGAATCTTCGGCACCTCCACCGCGTGTTCGGCGTAGGCCATGAAATACGCACCGGCGCTGGCCAGCGGGTAGTCCCAAGGGATCACCAGCTTGCCTTCACGCAACTCCTCTTCCGCGAGGAAGCGCGGCACCAGCGCCACGCCGCAACCGACCTGGGCGGCGCGGATGCACATGTGGAAGGTTTCGAAGCGCGGGCCATGGTAGCTATGCTCGCTGTGCAAGCGCTGGGCGAGGAACCATTCGTGCCAGGCCTGGGGGCGCGAGGCGCACTGCAGCAAGACCAGCTCGGTCAGGGCCAGGGCGCTGGCGAGCGGGGCCGCGGGTAGCAGGTCCGGCGCGCAGACCGGCACCACGTCTTCGCCGAACAGTTCGATGCACTCGGCGCCCGGCCAGGTGCCCTGGCCGAAGAAAAAGGCCACGTCGGCGCGCGCCTGCATCAGGTCGAAGGGCTCCAGTTCGTTGCGAATGTCGAGGTGAATGTTCGGATGGCTGTGGCGGAAGCCCTTCAGGTGCGGGATCAGCCAGCGTGCGCCGAAGGTCGGCTGGGTCGCGACCTTGAGGACCTCGGTCTCGCCGCCATAGGACAGGATGTAGTGGGTGGACATCTCCACCTGGGTGAGGATCCGGTTCACCTCGGTGAGGTACAGCGCGCCCGCCGGCGTCAGTTGCAGGCGCCGGCGCACGCGGCGGAACAGCAGGTGCTGGAGCAGGCTTTCCAGTTGCGCCACCTGCTTGCTCACCGCGCTCTGGGTGAGGTGCAACTCCTCGGCGGCGCGGGTGAAGCTCAGGTGACGGGCCACCGCTTCGAAGCATTGCAGGGCGGCGAGGGTGGGCATCAGGCGTTTGGACATGATTTTCCGATTCTCGGCGGACCGATACATGAACTGCGGGAATGATAAGACGAATAAAGGTCGTTTGTTGGGCCATGTCCGTCGGATTAATACTGATTCATCCCTGCCTTACCTTTAGGAGAATCCCCCATGGTTGACGGACTGTTGCAGAGCCTCGGTGTGCATGAAAGCGCTTTCAAGGGCGGTTCGCACCCCGTGCATAGTCCTATCGACGGCAGCCGCATTGGCGATGTCCACCTGCAGGGCGCGGACGCCGTGGCGCAGCGCGTGGCCCAGGCGGAGCGGGCCTTCCAGGCTTGGCACCAGGTACCCGCGCCGCGTCGGGGCGAGCTGGTCAGGCTGTTCGGCGAGGCGCTGCGTCGGCACAAAGTGGCGCTGGGCGAGCTGGTTTCCTGGGAAGCCGGGAAAATCACCCAGGAAGGTCAGGGCGAAGTGCAGGAAATGATCGACATCTGCGACTTCGCCGTAGGCCTGTCGCGGCAGCTCTATGGCTTGAGCATCGCGTCGGAGCGGCCCGGGCACCACATGCGCGAAACCTGGCACCCGCTCGGCGTGGTGGCGGTGATCAGTGCGTTCAATTTCCCGGTGGCGGTCTGGTCGTGGAACGCCGCCCTGGCGCTGGTCTGCGGCAACGCGGTGATCTGGAAGCCTTCGGAAAAGACGCCGCTCACCGCCCTGGCTTGCCAGGCACTGTTCGAGCGGGTCGCCGCGGATTTCGCCGAGGCGCCGGCACACCTCAGTCAGGTGTTGATCGGTGGGCGCGACGCCGGCGAAGCGCTGGTGGAGGATTCGCGGGTGGCGCTGGTCAGCGCTACCGGCAGCACGCGCATGGGCCGCGAGATAGCGCCGCGGGTCGCCGCGCGTTTCGCCCGCAGCATCCTCGAGCTGGGCGGCAACAACGCGATGATCCTAGCGCCCAGCGCCGACCTGGACCTGGCCCTGCGCGGCATTCTGTTCAGCGCCGTGGGCACCGCCGGTCAGCGCTGCACCACCCTGCGCCGGCTGATCGCCCATGAATCGGTGAAGGAGGAAATCCTCGAGCGCCTGCGCAGCGCCTACGGGAACATCCGCATTGGCCACCCGCTGGAGGGCAACCTGGTCGGCCCGCTGATCGACCGGCAGAGCTTCGATGCCATGCAGGCCGCACTCGACCAGGCGCGCAGCGAGGGCGGGCGGGTGTTCGGCGGCGAACGTCAATTGCATGACCGCTATCCCGAGGCCTACTACGTGGCGCCGGCCATCGTCGAGATGCCCGCGCAGAGCGCCATCGTGCGCCACGAGACCTTCGCCCCGATCCTCTATGTGCTGACCTACCGCACCTTCGAGGAAGCGCTGCGGCTGAACAACGAAGTCCCCCAGGGACTGTCGTCCTGCCTGTTCACCACCGATGTGCGCGAGGCGGAACTGTTCCAGAGCGCCACCGGCAGCGACTGCGGCATCGCCAACGTCAACATCGGCACCAGCGGCGCCGAAATCGGCGGCGCCTTCGGCGGTGAGAAGGAGACCGGTGGCGGGCGGGAGTCAGGCTCCGATGCCTGGAAGGCCTACATGCGGCGGCAGACCAACACCATCAATTATTCCCGGGAGCTGCCGCTGGCCCAGGGCATCACGTTCGATTGAGCACGGCGTCGCGCGGATCCGGTGAAGACGAATCGGCAGGTGACGGGGGAGGGCGGATGATGGGCGCATTACATCGGCAATGCCTGTGGGAACACCTTACGCCACGGCGCCCCCAGGCGCTGGCCCTGGGCGGCGAGATCAAGGCGGACGTCTGCGTGATAGGCGCGGGGTACACCGGCCTTTCGGCTGCGCTCCACCTGCTGGAAGCGGGGCGCTCGGTTTGCGTGGTGGAGGCCCACGAAACCGGGCACGGGGGTTCCGGGCGCAACGTCGGCCTGGTCAACGCCGGCACCTGGATTCGTCCGGACGACGCGGAAGCCACCCTGGGTCCCGAGGTCGGCGCCAAGCTCAATGGCTTGCTGGGGCATGCACCGGCGGAAGTCTTCGCGCTCATCGCGCGCCTGGGCATCGACTGCCAGGCTCGCCGCGACGGGACCTTGCACATGGCCCACAACGCCGCCGGCGCGGCGGACCTGCGGCTTCGCGAAGCCCAGTGGTTGCGCCGGGGTGCGCGGGTGGAACTGCTCACCGGAGCGCGTTGCGCGGAGTACTGCGGCACGGACAAGGTCGCCGCGGCGCTGCTCGACCATCGCGCCGGCACCCTCAACCCGATGGCCTATGTCTGCGGCCTCGCCGAAGCCGTTCAGCGCCTGGGTGGACGCTTGTTCCACCACTCGCCGGTGGTGCGCCTGGAGCGCCAGGGCGATCGCTGGTGCGTGAGCACCGCGCGCGGATCGGTCCTGGCCGAGAAAGTGGTGATCGCCTCGAATGCCTATACGGAGGGGGACTGGACCCAGATCCGCCGCCATTTTTTCGCCGGTTACTACTACCAGGTGGCCTCGGTGCCGCTGCAGGGCGAGGCCGCGCAGCGGATCCTGCCGCACGCACAGGGGTCATGGGACACCCGCACGGTGCTCAGCAGCATCCGCCGCGATGCCGAGGGCCGGCTGGTGCTGGGAAGCTTGGGCAATGGCGAGGGCAAGCCGGACTGGTTCATGCGCAGCTGGGCCGATCGCATCCAGCGCCACTATTTTCCTTCGCTGGGCAAGCTGGAGTGGCAGTTCGCCTGGAGCGGGCGGATCGCCTTCACGCCCGATCATTTGATGAAACTCTTCGAACCGGCTCCCGGCCTGCTGGCGGTGACCGGCTACAACGGTCGCGGCGTGACCACCGGTACCGTGGTCGGCAAAGCGTTCGCCGAATTCCTGTTGCACGAGGATCCGGAGGGACTTCCGCTGCCGTTCGACGGCGCGAAGGCGGTCAGCCTGCCTGGGGTACGCAGCGCCCTGTACGAAGCGGGCTTCAGCCTCTATCACGCCGGGCAGTGCCTGCGCGTGGTGTTGTAGCGGCCCGCTTGTACCACCGGCTGCCCAGGCTTCGTCAGCCTGCGCGGGCGCCGTTTTGCGGGTCATGTCCGGTCCTCGAAACGCGCTCTCTGCTGCGGGGTGACTTCTGTAAGTCGAGCCACTAGAATGCATGCCCTTGATTCTGGGCCGGAACGGCCGGCTTACGTCTGTGCAACGAGGATTATCCATGCAAGTTTCTGTTGAAAGCACCTCCGCTCTCGAGCGCCGCATGACCATCGGGGTGCCGGCCGAGCGTATCGAGACCGAAGTCACCAAGCGCCTGCAGCAAACCGCTCGCCAGGCCAAGATCGCTGGCTTCCGCCCAGGCAAGGTTCCGATGAGCGTTATTCGCCAGCGCTATGAAGATGCCGCGCGCCAGGAGGCCCTGGGCGACCTGATCCAGTCCACCTTCTATGAAGCCGTGGTCGAGCAGAAGCTGAACCCGGCGGGCAGCCCGGCCGTCGAGCCGAAAGTGTTCGAGAAAGGCAAGGACCTGGAATACGTCGCCACCTTCGAAGTGTTCCCCGAGTTCCAGGTCGCCGGCTTCGACGGCATCGCCATCGAGCGCCTGCAAGCCGAGGTCGGTGAAGCCGACGTCGACAACATGCTGGAAATCCTGCGCAAGCAGAACACCCGTTTCGAAGCCGCCGAGGGTCGCGCCGCACAGGACGGCGACCAGGTGAGCATCGATTTCGTCGGCAAGGTCGACGGCGAGGCCTTCTCCGGCGGTTCCGCCAAGGGCTCGTTGCTGGTGCTCGGCTCCAAACGCATGATCCCGGGCTTCGAAGAAGGTCTGGTCGGCGCCAAGGCCGGTGAAGAGCGCGTGCTCAACCTGACCTTCCCCGAGGATTACCAGAACCTCGAGCTGGCTGGCAAAGCCGCCGAGTTCACCGTCAATGTGAACAGCGTATCCGAGCCGAAGCTGCCGGAGCTCGACGAGGAGTTCTTCGGTCAGTTCGGCATCAAGGGCGAGGGCCTGGAAGGTTTCCGCGCCGAGGTCCGCAAGAACATGGAGCGCGAACTGCGTCAGGCGATCAAGGCCAAGGTGAAGAACCAGGTCATGGACGGCTTGCTCAGCGCCAATCCGATCGAAGTGCCGAAGTCGCTGATCGGCAACGAAGTGAATCGTCTGCGCGTACAGGCCGTTCAGCAGTTCGGCGGCAACATCAAGCCCGACCAGCTGCCGGCCGAGCTCTTCGAAGAACAAGCCAAGCGCCGCGTCGTGCTGGGCCTGATCATCGCCGAAGTGGTCAAGCAGAACGAGCTGAAGCCCGACGAAGCGCGTGTACGCGAGCTGATCGAGGAAATGGCTTCCGCCTATCAGGAGCCGCAGCAGGTCGTGGCCTGGTACTACAAGAACGAGCAGCAGATGAACGAAGTGCGTTCGGTTGTGCTGGAAGAGCAAGTTGTAGATACTGTCCTGCAGAAGGCCAAACTGACCGACAAAGCGGTCTCTTACGAAGAAGCGGTCAAGCCGGCTGAAGCACCCCAAGCCGCCTGATCCTCCTCGTTCGAGCCATCCATAAGCCAGCCTCAGCGCTGGCTTGTGCGTCTTTGAGGCATGACAACTCAATTAGGGAGTGATCGCTGGACATGTCCCGCAATTCATTTATGCAACAAATGCCCGACATCCAAGCGGCCGGCGGCCTGGTGCCGATGGTCATCGAGCAATCGGCCCGTGGCGAGCGCGCCTACGATATCTACTCGCGGCTCTTGAAGGAGCGCGTGATCTTCCTGGTCGGCCAAGTCGAGGACTACATGGCCAACCTGGTGGTTGCGCAGTTGCTGTTCCTCGAAGCCGAGAACCCCGACAAGGACATTCACCTCTACATCAACTCGCCCGGTGGCTCCGTAACCGCGGGAATGTCCATCTACGACACCATGCAATACATCAAGCCCGACGTGTCGACCACCTGCATCGGTCAGGCATGCAGCATGGGTGCGTTGCTGTTGGCGGGCGGCGCGGCCAAGAAGCGCTATTGCCTGCCCCATTCGCGGATGATGATCCACCAGCCTCTGGGTGGTTTCCAGGGCCAGGCCTCGGACATCGAGATCCATGCCCGGGAGATTCTCACCATCCGCGAGCGCCTCAACCGCATTTTGGCCGACCACACCGGTCAACCTATGGATGTGATTGCCCGCGACACCGATCGCGACAATTTCATGAGCGGTCCGGAAGCGGTCAAGTATGGTCTCATCGACCAAGTGCACGAGAAGCGTCCCCTGGCGGGCTGAAGCCTTGCATCACGCCGTGGCCGGAGACCTCCGGCCACCTGGCGGGCTTGAAAATGCCCGCATTTGCCTTCATCTTGTGTTTCAAGCCTATCGGATTGGATCGATCGAATGACTGACACCCGCAACGGCGAGGACAACGGCAAGCTGCTCTATTGCTCCTTCTGTGGCAAAAGCCAACACGAAGTACGCAAATTGATTGCCGGCCCCTCGGTCTTTATTTGTGACGAGTGCGTCGACCTGTGCAACGACATCATCCGCGAGGAGGTGCAGGAAGCCCAGGCCGAAAGCAGTGCGCACAAACTGCCGGCGCCAAAAGAAATTCGTGCCATCCTGGATCAGTACGTAATCGGTCAGGAACGGGCGAAGAAAGTACTGGCGGTGGCCGTATACAACCACTACAAACGTCTCAATCAGCGTGAAAAGAAAGATGACGTGGAGCTCGGCAAGAGCAACATTCTGCTGATCGGCCCTACCGGTTCCGGTAAGACGCTTCTTGCGGAAACTCTGGCTCGCCTGCTCAACGTGCCCTTCACCATCGCGGACGCCACGACGCTCACCGAGGCCGGCTATGTCGGTGAGGATGTCGAGAACATCATTCAGAAGCTGCTGCAGAAGTGCGATTACGATGTCGAGAAAGCCCAGATGGGTATCGTCTACATCGACGAAATCGACAAGATTTCTCGCAAGTCGGACAACCCTTCCATCACCCGCGATGTCTCCGGTGAAGGTGTGCAGCAGGCGTTGTTGAAGCTCATCGAAGGGACCGTGGCATCCGTTCCTCCCCAGGGTGGACGCAAGCATCCCCAGCAGGAATTCCTGCAAGTCGATACCCGCAACATTCTGTTCATCTGCGGTGGCGCCTTCTCTGGTTTGGAGAAAGTCATCCAGGGCCGTTCCACTCGGGGTGGCATCGGCTTCACGGCCGAAGTGCGCAGTCAGGATATGGGCAAGCGCGTAGGGGAGACCCTCAAGGACGTGGAGCCGGACGATCTGGTCAAGTTCGGTCTCATTCCCGAGTTCGTCGGGCGTTTGCCGGTACTGGCGACCTTGGACGAGCTGGACGAAGCTGCGCTGATGCAAATCCTAACCGAGCCCAAGAACGCCTTGACCAAGCAGTACGCCAAGTTGTTCGAGATGGAGGGCGTCGATCTGGAGTTCCGGCCTGACGCACTCAAATCCGTATCCCGCCGCGCCTTGGAGCGTAAAACCGGTGCACGTGGTCTGCGCTCGATTCTCGAAGGAATTCTGCTCGACACCATGTACGAGATTCCTTCTCAGAGCGACGTCAGCAAGGTCGTCATCGACGAAAGCGTTATTGAAGGCACCTCCAAGCCTTTGCTGATCTACGAAAATAACGAGCAGCCTGCCAAGGCAGCGCCAGACGCTTGATGACACGAAGGGGCCCGCGGGCCCCTTCGCATTTCCGACCGTATTGCTTGTTTTTTCCTGGGTCTGCCCCCATCTTAGCCTCCAGGATACCCACCTGTTTACGGCCTGATGGCCGCCGTAGAGCTGAAATCATGAAGACAACCATCGAATTGCCTCTCCTGCCTTTGCGCGATGTCGTCGTCTATCCGCATATGGTGATCCCCCTTTTTGTAGGGCGTGAAAAGTCGATAGAGGCCCTCGAAGCTTCGATGACCGGCGACAAGCAAATTCTTCTACTGGCCCAGAAAAATCCTGCCGACGACGATCCTGGCGAAGATGCGCTTTATCGCATGGGCACTGTCGCCACCGTATTGCAGTTGTTGAAGCTGCCCGATGGCACCGTGAAGGTATTGGTCGAGGGCGAGCAGCGGGGCGCTGTCGAACGTTTCATCGAAGTGGATGGCCATTGCCGTGCCGATGTCCAGTTGATCGATGAAAGCGACGCCAGTGAGCGGGAGTCGGAAGTTTTCACTCGCAGCCTGCTCAGTCAGTTCGAGCAGTATGTGCAGTTGGGCAAGAAGGTGCCTGCGGAAGTGCTCTCGTCCCTGAACAGCATCGATGAACCTGGCCGCCTCGTGGATACCATGGCTGCCCACATGGCGCTTAAGATCGAGCAGAAGCAGGAAATCCTCGAGATCACCGAGCTTTCCGCGCGCGTGGAGCATGTTCTGGCGCTGTTGGATGCGGAAATCGATCTACTGCAAGTCGAGAAACGTATCCGCGGTCGCGTCAAGAAGCAGATGGAGCGCAGCCAGCGCGAGTACTACCTGAATGAGCAAATGAAAGCCATTCAGAAGGAGCTGGGTGACATCGACGAAGGCCACAACGAAATCGAGGAGCTGAAAAAGCGCATCGATAACGCGGGCCTGACCAAGGAAGCCTTGGCCAAAGCCAATGCCGAATTGAACAAGTTGAAGCAGATGTCTCCCATGTCCGCCGAGGCAACGGTGGTTCGTTCCTACATCGATTGGTTGGTGAACGTTCCGTGGAAGGCCGAAAGCAAGGTCCGGCTGGACCTGAACAAGGCTGAGGACATCCTAGATGCCGACCACTACGGCCTCGACGAAGTCAAAGAGCGCATTCTCGAATATCTCGCCGTGCAGAAGCGGGTCAAGAAGGTCAAGGGCCCGGTTCTGTGCCTAGTAGGGCCTCCGGGCGTGGGCAAGACCTCCCTTGCCGAATCCATCGCCCGGGCGACGAACCGGAAGTTCGTGCGCATGGCCCTGGGTGGCGTTCGCGACGAAGCCGAGATTCGCGGCCATCGGCGCACCTATATTGGATCGATGCCGGGTCGCTTGATCCAGAAAATGACCAAGGTCGGAGTGCGCAACCCGCTGTTTTTGCTCGATGAAATCGACAAGATGGGCAGCGACATGCGTGGCGATCCTGCTTCCGCGTTGCTGGAAGTGCTCGATCCGGAGCAGAACCATAATTTCAACGATCACTATCTGGAGGTCGACTTCGACCTGTCGGACGTGATGTTCCTCTGTACCGCCAACTCCATGAATATCCCTGCGCCCTTGCTGGATCGCATGGAGGTCATCCGCCTCCCCGGCTACACCGAGGACGAAAAGATCAGCATCGCCCTGAAGTATCTGTCGCCCAAGCAGATCCAAGCCAATGGGCTGAAGGTCAGCGAACTGGTCATCGAGCAGGATGCCATTCGCGACATCATTCGTTACTACACCCGTGAAGCCGGCGTCCGTAGCCTGGAGCGCCAGATCGCCAAGATCTGCCGCAAGGTGGTGAAGGAACACAGCCGCGAGAAAAGCTTCAAGGTGACGGTGACCGCCGATTCGCTCGAGCACTTCTTGGGTGTCCGCAAGTATCGTTACGGGCTGGCCGAGCAGCAGGATCAGATCGGCCAGGTAACCGGGCTCGCCTGGACCCAGGTGGGCGGAGAGCTGCTGACCATCGAGGCGGCCGTCGTGCCGGGCAAAGGCCAATTGACCAAGACCGGTTCGTTGGGCGATGTCATGGTCGAGTCCATCACTGCGGCCTTGACGGTGGTCAGGAGCCGGGCCAAGAGCCTGGGTATCCCGCTCGATTTCCACGAGAAGCGCGACATCCATATTCATATGCCGGAAGGCGCGACTCCGAAGGATGGCCCGAGCGCGGGTGTCGGCATGTGTACGGCGCTGGTGTCGGCCCTGACGCAGATACCGGTACGAGCCGACGTTGCCATGACCGGAGAGATCACCTTGCGTGGTCAGGTGCTCGCCATAGGGGGCTTGAAGGAGAAGCTGCTGGCTGCTCATCGGGGTGGAATCAAGACGGTGATCATTCCGGAAGAGAACGTCCGCGATCTGAAGGAAATCCCTGAGAATATTAAGCGCGACCTGAGCATCAAGCCGGTTAAATGGATTGACGAGGTCCTGCAAATTGCGCTGCAATACGCGCCGGAGCCCTTGCCAGACGTGGCTCCCGAGATGGTTGCGAAGGACGAAAAGCGCGAGTCTGACTCCAAGGAGCGAATCAGCACACATTAGCAGGGCAGCTTCCTTGACACTTTTTTCAGGCCCTTGATATAAAGCGGCTTTCGTGTGTCGGTAGGCTACCCAGTATCCGTTTTGCTTACGCCAAACAAACTAGAAACAACTCAACAGAAACGAGGGGACTTAGAGTGAACAAGTCGGAACTGATCGATGCCATCGCCGCATCTGCTGATATCCCGAAAGCTGTTGCCGGCCGTGCGCTGGACGCGGTGATCGAATCCGTCACTGGCGCTCTGAAAGCCGGTGATTCCGTGGTGCTGGTTGGTTTCGGTACTTTCGCTGTCAAAGAGCGCGCTGCTCGCACTGGTCGCAATCCTCAGACCGGCAAGCCCATCAAGATCGCCGCTGCCAAGATCCCTGGCTTCAAGGCTGGCAAGGCTCTGAAAGACGCAGTCAATTAAGTAGACCTGTTGAGGTTTGCTTCGAATCGTTCGATTCGATAGCGGGACGGTACTTCGGCCGATCAGACATTTCGGCCTCTAACGCCGGGGTCGCGGATTCGATCCTTTCCGTTCCGCCAGTTACGAAAAGGCGCGTCCTCGGATGCGCCTTTCTTCTATCTAGACTTTACCCGCGCTGCGCGGTCGTTGAGCTTCACGGCCGTTTCTGGGGGACGCATGCTGCAAAATATCAGGGACAATTCACAAGGCTGGATTGCTAAGACCATCATCGGCGTGATCATGCTGCTACTGGCGCTGACAGGCTTCGACGCCATCTTCAATGCTGCCAGTAATCGCAAGAATGCGGCTGAAGTCAACGGGGAGAAAATTTCCCAGAACGAGGTTTCCCAGGCGGCGGAGCTGCAAGTGCGCCAGCTTCGGCAGAAGCTGGGCAATGATTTCGATGCCTCCCTGTTGAACGAAAAGATGCTGCATGATTCCGCCCTCAAAGGGCTCATAGATCGCCAGTTACTTTTGCAAGGCGCGAAAAAGTCGGGGTTCGCTTTTTCCGAGTCTTCCCTCGATCAGTTGATCTTGCAGACCCCGGATTTCCAGATCGCCGGCAAGTTCAGTCCTGAGCGTTTCGATCAAGTGATCAGGCAAATGAACTACAGCAGGCTGCAATTCCGGCAGATGCTCGCATCGGAAATGCTGATCGGACAATTGCGGGCAGGCATCGCCGGCAGCGATTTCGTCACGGATGCCGAGGTGCAAGCTTTCGCCCGCTTGGAAAAGCAAACACGTGATTTCGCCACTCTAACCCTGAAAGCCGATACCAAGTCGGTCAAGATCGCCGACGAAGAAGTGAAGGCCTACTACGAGGGGCATCCGGATCAATTCATGAGCCCGGAGCAGGTCGTGGTGGAATATGTCGAGCTGAAGAAAGACGCTTTCTTCGATCAGGTGAAGGTCAGTGATAGCGATCTGCAGGACCTTTATCGTAAAGAAACCGCCAACTTATCCGAGCAGCGTCACGCCGCGCATATTCTGTTGGAAGTCGATCCCAAGGTTGGCGATGAGCAGACCAAGGCGAAACTTGAAGGGCTGCGCAAGCGAATCGAGCAAGGCGAGGATTTCGCTGCTCTGGCCAAGGAGTTTTCGGTCGACCCCGGCTCGGCTCCCCAGGGCGGGGATCTTGGCTTCGCGGGACCTGGAACCTACGATCCCGCATTCGAGAAAACGCTTTATGCCCTCAAGCAAGGCGAAGTCTCGGAGCCGGTCAAAACTCAATATGGCTGGCATCTGATCAAGTTGCTGGGTGTGCAGGCGCCCGAGATTCCGAGCTTCGAGAGCTCCAAGGAAAACCTGGTTCGGGAGCTCAAGACCCAGCAGGTGGAGCAGCTTTTCGTAGAGGCCACCAAGAAGCTCGAAGACGCTTCTTTCGAGGCATCCGATCTGGCTCAGCCCGCCCAGGAACTGGGCTTGAAGGTGCAAACCAGCAAGCCTTTCGGCCGCGAAGGTGGCGAGGGATTGGCTGCGAGCCGGCAGGTCCTGCAGGCGGCCTTCAGCCCTGAGGTACTCGACGATGGTGCGAACAGTGGTGCATTGGAGCTCGATCCGGACACCGTGATCGTGCTTCGGGCCAAGGAGCATCTGAAGCCCCAGCGCCAGCCCCTCGAACAAGTCAGCTCGGGTATTCGCGATCAGTTGACCAAAGAGCGTGCGACCGCCGCGGCGAAGACGATTGGCGAGCAGCTCCTGGCACAGCTCAAGAAAGGTGAAAAGCCTGCGCTGAAAGATTGGAAAGTCGTCGAGGCCGCAACGCGTAGCCAGGAAGGGATAGATCCCGCGATTTTGCAGGCGTTGTTCCGCGCTGCGAAACCAGAGTCCAAGGACAAGCCTGTTTATGCGGGTGTGGAGCTGAGCAGCGGCGATTATGTGGTTCTGCGCCTCGACGGGGTCAGCGAGCCACAAGACGCCCTGTCCGAAGAAGACAAGACGTCCTACAAGCGGTTCCTGGCATCGCGCAGCGGGCAAGAAGCCTACGGCGCCTATCGGCGTCAGTTGGAAGAAAAGGCTGAAATCGAGCGCTATTGATAGCCCGGTGGTTTCATTGCTTCGCCAGTCGGAACTTGCGTGTTGTGGTCCTGTCCTAGACACGCAGGTTTGACCCACTGATGAACCTGTGCCGCCTTAGGATCCCTCACAAAGCGCAAAATCCGAGGCGGCTTCCACTGGATGTGAGATCAGTGGAAGGGGAGGTGGTGTGACGCAATGGCTTTTCATCGTGGAATGCAGGATTCAGGTTAGTCCGCTTCCCTGATGATGTTGCCGAGCACCACCTCTCCATCATCTTCCTTGCTTCGTTTCCCGAGATTTCTCTCATCGGTAACCGAGCCCCTCGATGTTGTGCTACCTTAGCGCGCTCGATCGTACGGGGATTGCCCCGTACCGCAATGTATTCCTGTGATTTCCAGTGTTTCGGTTCATTCGACTGCTACGGCTCCTGCCACTGTGAGGCAGATAGGTCGCTGGATCGCTTACTGGCTCATCCCAACCCACGTGGCCTTTGGTAGAGGTCACCACTAGGAGAGGAGGCGCCATGCCCACCATTACCCTTCCTGATGGCAGTCAACGGTCGTTCGATCGCCCCGTTTCCGTAATCGAAGTCGCTCAAGCGATAGGTGCAGGTCTGGCGAAGGCTACCTTGGCCGGTAAGGTCGATGGCCAATTGAAAGACGCTTGCGATCTGATTCAGGGCGATTCCACGCTACAAATCATCACCGCCAAAGACCAGGAAGGGATGGAAATCATTCGCCATTCCTGTGCGCATCTGGTGGGGCACGCCGTCAAGCAGCTTTATCCTTCTGCGAAGATGGTCATCGGCCCGGTCATCGACGAAGGGTTTTATTACGACATCGCCTTCGAGCGTCCTTTCACGCAGGAAGACCTGGCTGCCATCGAACAACGGATGCATCAGTTGATCGATAAGGATTACGACGTGATCAAGAAGGTCACGCCGCGCGCCGAGGTCATCGAGATATTCAAGGCACGAGGTGAGGACTACAAGCTTCGCTTGATCGACGACATGCCCGGCGAAACCGCGATGGGCCTGTATTTCCATGAAGAATACGTCGACATGTGCCGGGGTCCGCACGTGCCGAATACGCGTTTCCTGAAAGCATTCAAGCTGACCAAACTATCCGGGGCCTACTGGCGCGGAGATGCCAAGAACGAGCAGTTGCAGCGGATTTACGGTACCGCTTGGGCGGACAAGAAGCAGCTCGCTGCTTATATCCAGCGTATCGAAGAAGCTGAGAAGCGCGACCATCGCAAACTCGGCAAGCGCTTGGATCTGTTCCATACCCAGGAGGAAGCGCCAGGCATGGTGTTCTGGCATCCGAACGGTTGGACGCTCTACCAGGTGCTCGAGCAATACATGCGTGGCATCCAGCGGGAAAACGGCTATCAAGAGGTGCGTACGCCTCAAGTCGTCGATCGCGTCCTGTGGGAGCGCTCCGGGCACTGGGGTAACTACGCGGAAAACATGTTCACCACGGAGTCCGAGAGCCGCGACTACGCGATCAAGCCGATGAACTGTCCCTGCCACGTCCAGATCTTCAACCAAGGGTTGAAGAGCTACCGTGAGCTTCCGCTGCGCCTGGCTGAGTTTGGATCCTGCCATCGCAACGAGCCTTCGGGCGCATTGCACGGCATCATGCGGGTTCGCGGTTTCACTCAGGATGACGCGCATATTTTCTGTACGGAAGACCAGGTCAGCCAGGAAGCTGCGAACTTCATCAAATTGACCTTGCAGGTCTATGCGGATTTCGGTTTCAGCAATATCAAGATGAAGTTGTCCACGCGTCCCGCCAAGCGGGTAGGCGATGACGCATTTTGGGATCGCGCGGAAGCGGCACTGGCGAAAGCCCTGGACGAGGCCGGCTTGCCCTGGGATTACCAACCGGGCGAGGGGGCTTTCTATGGTCCCAAGATCGAATTCACCCTGCATGATTGCCTGGGTCGCGCTTGGCAATGCGGTACGTTGCAATACGATCCCAACATGCCGCAGCGTCTTGACGCCAGCTATGTGGCTGAGGACAACAGTCGTCAGATCCCGGTGATGCTGCACCGTGCCATCTTGGGTTCGTTCGAGCGTTTCATCGGCATGCTCATCGAGCATTACGAGGGCGCGTTCCCGGCTTGGCTGGCGCCTACCCAGGCAGTCGTGATGAATATCACCGACAAGCAGGCCGATTTTGCCCAGCAAGTGGTAAAAACCCTCAACGAAAGCGGGTTTCGTGCCAAGTCCGACTTGAGAAACGAAAAAATCGGCTTTAAAATCCGTGAGCATACTTTGCTTAAGGTTCCCTATCTCTTGGTCATCGGAGATCGGGAAGTCGAAACACAAACCGTCGCCTTGCGTACGCGCGAAGGGGCTGATCTGGGATCCATGCCCATCGCCCAATTCGCCGATTTTCTCGCTCAGGCGGTTTCCCGGCGTGGTCGCCCAGATTCGGAGTAATTACTATTAAGCGTGAAATGAGACAAGATAAACGAACTGCACCGAAAGCCCCGATCAACGAGAATATCTCGGCACGCGAGGTTCGGTTAATTGGCGCTGACGGCGAGCAGGTTGGCATCGTCTCGATTGATGAAGCGCTTCGTATTGCCGAGGAAGCCAAGCTGGATCTGGTGGAAATTTCTGCCGATGCGGTACCGCCCGTTTGCCGAATCATGGATTACGGCAAGCATATCTTCGAAAAGAAGAAGCAGGTCGCCGCAGCGAAGAAGAACCAGAAGCAGGTTCAGGTCAAAGAAATCAAGTTTCGTCCAGGGACGGAAGAAGGGGATTACCAGGTAAAACTACGCAACCTGGTACGTTTCCTTAGTGATGGGGACAAGGCCAAGGTATCCCTGCGATTCCGCGGCCGTGAGATGGCTCACCAGGAGCTGGGGATGGAGTTGTTGAAACGGGTCGAAAACGATCTCGTGGAATACGGCGCCGTCGAACAGCACCCGAAGATGGAAGGACGCCAACTGATCATGGTCATCGCCCCCAAGAGAAAAAAATAACCACCAGGGCACGGCAGGCCTTGCGGTTATGTTCATCAACTGAATGCGGAGTATCCGAACATGCCAAAAATGAAAACCAAGAGCGGCGCAGCGAAGCGCTTCTTGAAAACCGCTTCGGGCTTTAAGCACAAGCACGCTTTCAAGAGCCACATCCTGACCAAAATGTCCACCAAGCGTAAACGCCAACTGCGCGGGAGCACTCTGTTGCACCCATCCGACGTGCAGAAAGTAGAACGCATGATGCGTGTTCGTTAATCGGTCAAGATTCTAGAGGAAATTACTCATGGCTCGTGTAAAGCGTGGCGTTATCGCCCGTGCCCGTCACAAGAAAATTCTGAAGCTCGCCAAAGGCTACTACGGTGCGCGCTCTCGCGTGTTCCGCGTTGCCAAGCAAGCGGTAATCAAGGCAGGCCAGTACGCCTATCGTGACCGCCGTCAGCGGAAGCGTCAGTTCCGTGCGCTTTGGATCGCTCGTATCAATGCCGGCGCACGTGTCAACGGTCTGTCCTACAGCCGTTTGATCGCCGGTCTGAAAAAAGCGGCCATCGAGATCGACCGCAAGGTATTGGCCGATCTGGCAGTGAATGAAAAAGCGGCGTTTGCTGCGATTGTCGAGAAAGCGAAAGCCGAACTGGCTTAACTCCCCGGCAATCACCGGTTAGCCGGTGTTGAACGTCACCAATAGGGGAAGAGCGCAGGCTCTTCCCCTATTTCGTATCTGGAGTCCCTAAATGGAAAACCTGGATGCGCTGGTCTCGCAAGCGCTTGAGGCCGTGCAACTTACTGAAGATGTCAGCGCCTTGGAGCAGATCCGGGTCCAGTATCTCGGCAAAAAAGGCGAATTGACCCAGGTGATGAAGACCCTGGGCGAAATGCCGGCGGACGAACGCCCAAAGATAGGCGCGTTGATCAACGTCGCGAAAGAGCGTGTCCAGGACGCGCTGAACGCGCGCAAGGCTTCCTTGGAAATCGCTGAGCTCAGTGCCAAGTTAGCGGCCGAGCGAATCGATGTGACACTTCCCGGTCGTGGCCAGGTTTCCGGCGGGTTGCATCCCGTCACGCGCACCTTGGAGAGAATCGAACAATTCTTCACCCATATCGGCTACGGCATCGCCGAAGGCCCGGAAGTCGAAGACGATTACCATAACTTCGAAGCGCTCAATATCCCTGGCCATCATCCGGCCCGGGCCATGCACGACACTTTTTATTTCAATGCGAACATGCTGTTGCGCACCCACACCTCGCCGGTACAGGTGAGGACGATGGAGTCCCAGCACCCCCCGATTCGCATCGTTTGCCCTGGTCGGGTCTATCGCTGCGACTCCGATATCACCCACTCCCCGATGTTCCATCAGGTCGAAGGCTTGCTGGTCGATGAGGGCATCAGCTTCGCTGATTTGAAGGGCACGATCGAAGAGTTTCTTCGCGTGTTCTTCGAGCAGGACCTGGGCGTACGTTTCCGCCCTTCTTTTTTCCCCTTCACCGAGCCCTCGGCTGAAGTGGACATGCAGTGTGTGATATGCAGTGGGAAAGGGTGCCGCGTGTGCAAGCAGACAGGTTGGCTGGAAGTCATGGGGTGCGGCATGGTTCACCCCAACGTGCTGCGCATGTCAGGTATCGATCCAGAAAAATATCAGGGTTTCGCTTTCGGCATGGGCGCCGAGCGGTTGGCCATGCTGCGTTATGGCGTCAATGATTTGCGCCTGTTCTTCGATAACGACCTGCGGTTCCTGGCTCAATTCCGCTAGGCCGACGGTACATATTGATTATTGAGGAGGCAGGATGAAATTCAGTGAACAGTGGCTGCGGAACTGGGTAAACCCGCAGGTATCCCGAGACGAGTTGGTTGCTCGCCTATCCATGGTCGGCCTGGAAGTCGACAGCGTTACGCCGGTTGCCGGTATGTTCTCCGGCGTGGTCGTTGGCAAGGTGATAAGCGCAGAACCTCATCCCGACGCGGATAAGTTGAGAGTGTGCCAAGTCAGCGACGGCCGTGAAACATACCAGGTCGTTTGTGGCGCGCCCAATGTACGTGCGGGCTTGAAAGTGCCTTTCGCGATGATTGGTGCGGTACTGCCAGGTGACTTCAAGATAAAGAGGGCCAAGTTACGCGGTGTCGAATCCAACGGCATGCTGTGCTCGGCAGCCGAGCTGCATATCAGCGAGGATGCCAATGGATTGATGGAATTGGCGGAAGAGGCCCCGGTGGGTTCGGATATCCGCGAATACCTTGAGCTAGACGACGTCAGCATCGAGTTGGGTTTGACCCCGAATAGGGGCGACTGCCTTTCGTTGGCCGGCCTTGCGCGTGAAGTCGGTGCGATCTATTCCGTTCCGGTTTCTTCAATCGCCATCGATCCGGTACCTGCTACCCATCAGGCTGTCCTTCCAGTTTCGATCTTGGCGGAGCAGGCCTGCCCCCGCTACATGGGGCGCATCATCCGCAACGTGGATCTTTCCAGGCCGACTCCGGCGTGGATGCTGGAGCGGCTGCGCCGTTCCGATATTCGAAGCATCGACGCGGCCGTAGATATCACCAACTATGTGATGCTCGAGTTGGGTCAGCCGATGCATGCGTTCGACCTCGCTGAAATCAGTGAGGGTGTTCGAGTGCGCATGGTCGAGCCGGGTGAAAAACTGGTGTTGCTGGATGGGCAACACATCGATCTGCGCACGGATACGCTGGTGATCGCCGACCATAAGCGCCCACTGGCCATTGCAGGTGTGATGGGGGGCGAAGCCAGCGGTGTTGGCGTGAAAACCCAGGATTTGTTCTTGGAGAGTGCATTCTTCGACCCCATTTTGCTTGCCGGGAAAGCACGTTCCTATGGATTGCACACCGACGCATCGCATCGCTTCGAACGCGGGGTCGATGCCAGTCTTCCTCAAAGAGCGATCGAACGAGCAACGGCGCTGTTGCTTGAAATCGTAGGCGGGGAGGCGGGACCGCTCATCCAAGTGGACTCGGAGGCGCACCTGCCTCGGACCGCCCCGATCGAGCTGCGGGCTGAGCGAGTGGAGCAGATGCTTGGCTTGGTGATCGCTCATCAGGAAATCGAGCGGCTGCTAACTGGGCTTGGGTTGCGGCTGACCGTGCAAGGTGATGGGCGTTGGCAGGTTCAAGTCCCTAGCCATCGTTTCGACTTGAGCCTGGAGGTCGACCTGATCGAGGAGTTGGGGCGTCTCTATGGTTATGATCGCCTGCCAGTTCGTTATCCGCTGGCGCGCCTCGCCCCCCAGCCTCGTCCAGAATCACGAGCCGAGTTACCCGCTTTGCGCCGCTTGCTGGTGGCCCGTGGGTATCAGGAAGCGATCACCTACAGTTTCATCGATCCCAAGTTATTCCAGCTCTTTGCTCCTGGCGTCGAGCCGTTGAAACTTGCCAACCCCATTTCGGCCGACATGGCGGCCATGCGGATATCACTCTGGCCGGGCCTGATAAAAGCGGTCCAACACAATCTCAATCGCCAGCAATCGCGGATCCGCTTGTTCGAAAGTGGGCTCCGCTTCCTCGGGCAATTGGACGGACTTCTTCAGCAACCCATGATCGCCGGAGCCATTACCGGAAGCCGTATGCCGGAAGGCTGGAGCCACGGCCGTGAACAGGTCGATTTCTTCGATCTCAAGGCCGATGTGGAGGCGTTGCTCGGGTACGCGGGCTCCATGGAGAGCTTCACATTCCACCCAGATCAGCATCCGGCGCTGCATCCTGGCCAAACCGCTCGCATTGATCGCGAGGGTGAACCCGTGGGTTTCCTGGGCGCCTTGCATCCCGAACTGGCGAAAACGCTGGGTATCGATCAGCCTGTTTACGTTTTTGAATTGCTGTTGGCCGGAGTCACGAAGGGTAGTGTCCCTCGATTCAGCGAGCTGTCCCGTTATCCGGAAGTGCGTCGGGATCTGGCATTGGTCGTGGATCGCGACGTGCCGGCGGAGTCCGTGCTCGCCTGCATACGCGAACAGGCCGGAGAATGGCTTTCCGACCTCAGGCTGTTTGACGTTTATCAGGGTAAAGGCATTGATCCGCTTAGAAAAAGCCTTGCAGTCGGCTTGACCTGGCAGCATCCATCGCGCACTCTTAACGATGATGAGGTGAATACCACAACGCAAAGCATTCTCGCCTCGCTGGAAGACAGGTTCAACGCCACGTTAAGGAAGTAGCGTATGGGGGCTCTGACGAAAGCTGAGATGGCTGAACGTCTGTACGAAGAGCTAGGCCTGAATAAGCGGGAAGCCAAGGAACTGGTAGAACTGTTCTTTGAGGAAATCCGCCAGGCGCTGGAGCATAACGAGCAAGTTAAATTGTCCGGATTCGGAAATTTCGACCTGCGCGATAAGCGTCAGCGTCCTGGGCGTAATCCTAAAACCGGTGAAGAGATTCCAATCACGGCACGCCGTGTGGTTACTTTTCGTCCTGGACAGAAATTGAAAGCCAGAGTCGAAGCCTATGCTGGAACCAAGTCATAACGACGAGTTGCCGCCTATACCGGGCAAGCGTTATTTCACCATAGGCGAGGTCAGCGAGCTGTGTGCCGTCAAGCCGCATGTGCTGCGTTACTGGGAGCAAGAGTTTCCCCAGCTCAACCCAGTGAAGCGGCGCGGTAATCGCCGCTACTACCAGCGTCAGGATGTGCTGATGATCAGGCAGATTCGGGCGCTTCTCTACGACCAGGGCTTCACCATCGGTGGCGCTCGCCTGCGTTTGTCCGGCGATGAAGCCAAGGACGACACCACCCAATACAAGCAACTTATCCGCCAGATGATTTCTGAGCTGGAAGATGTGTTGGACGTTCTCCGCAAATAAATAAAAAACTTTCACTTTTCAAAAGCTTAAGGTATAATCTCTCCCGCTTCTCAAGTAGAAGCTCGTCGGGGCGTAGCGCAGCCTGGTAGCGCACTTGCATGGGGTGCAAGGGGTCGAGTGTTCGAATCACTCCGTCCCGACCAAAAAACCTCAAGAAATCCAGCCACTTAGCGGTGGCTGGATTTTTTTATGCCTGCTGGCTTTTGAGGGCTTCCGATTTTTGCCCCACTTTTTGCCCCACCGGGGATTTTTGCGCTGGTCACTACCCGTGAGGAGGGATGGGTGGAGGGTTTTGTGTGAGCTGAGCTGGCAGGGGTGTTCCTGCCTGGCGAGTGATTAAAAGGATTGCAGTGGCAGGTATAAGCGACGGCTATCCGAACCAAGCGGCAAGAACCCGTATTGCTCGTAGAATCCCCGAACCTGGTCGTCGATGATGTCGACGACCAAGGCGTAGATTGCGATCTGATTGCTGACGGCCAGCGTGCGCTTGATGGCATCGGCTAGCAGCAATCCGCCTATGCCACGGCCCTGAGCATCCTGGCTGATGGCGAGGCGGCCGAGCAAGGCGGCGGGGAGTGGGTGACGGGGCAGTCTGCGAGCAAGCTTTTCGGGAAGCTGATCGAACTCGATCGACAGGCTGGAAAGGGTGTAGTAACTCGTGATGACGTCTGGCTGCTCCAGCGTGGTGGCGACGAATACCCGGCTAACGCGGCGCTTCACGTCTTGGCCGGCTTGCTTGTGTAGGTAGTCGTCCAATGCGTTTACGCCGCACTGGAAGCCGGCTCGGTGATGGTTGGTGGCCAATGGCGTGATGAGCAGATCGACTCGCTCGCTCATCGGCTGGTGATACGCTGCTCGTGACTCTCAAGGACGGCGGCCAACTTCTTATTGAACATAACCGGCTTGTTCAGCGCATCGAAGAACGCTTCGGCATCACTCGCCTTCAGGCTCATGACCTCATGCTCGCGAATGGTCTTCTCGGCATGTGCCAGTGCGCTGTTCAGGATGAACTGGCTGACGGTCTTGCCCTCGAAGCTCGCGGCGCGTTCCAGGGGTTTCTTTAGCGCTGTCCTGCAGGCGGAGGTTGATCCGCTCCTGCTTGGTGTCTGAGGCTGTGTTCATGGCGAAAACCTCCACTCCAGGGTAGATGTGAAGTATCGTACGTTAAAGTGGTGCCTTATCAATGTCTCCGCACTGATAGCCTCCAGGAGTTTCGTGGAGATGCTTTCCTGTACCGGTTGGACCAGTGTTCAGGGTGTGCTTTCTTAGCCAGATGACGGCTGCTTTCGACTGATTCTGTTGAAAAGTCCCTCTGCGATTTTGCTCACGAAAGGGGGGCGACGTTGAAATCTGGCTTGCTCAGAAGGCAGAAGACGGAGCTGTCTTGGTTTTTACACAGCAACGCCAAAATTGAGCATTTTTTGAACTGCTAAAAAGCAGCTCTCCCAGAGGCCGACTTTTTCAACAGAATCGGCCAGAAACAGCCCTTCGCCCAAGGCAGCTACCGGCCAGACGCTGTCATTCAAGGACGTCTATACGCGCCTGGTAATAAACCTCTGGGCTGTTCCATTGGCGGTAAAAAAGTAGGCAGCCCTAAGCAAATGTCGTGACACCATCGCCACGCGGTAGCTAGCATATGGCCTTCACTGCTTGATCGATCATCGGAATAGTGACATGGATGTGAAGCACGAGTGGTTCGAGGAACTACCTGAGCAATGCCCGCCTTCCGGGGCTTTCAGTCTTGATGGTTTCGTTTGCTACCGCCTTTGTGAACGTGCCGAGCCAGTGGAAGGAGATTTCCTTTCTCATCGTGCTTTGTTCCCGCAAAAGACTTTCCGCGTTCCCGAGTGCCAGGCTCGTGCAATATCCGTGTTCAAAAAGCCGGAAGACCTGGATCCTGTGCTGAAACTTGCGATTCATAAGCACAAGGCCAAGGTGAAGGTCATCCTCGGCCAGGCTGATGGGGTTGCGATGAAAACCGGCAATGGCAGCCACTATTCCTGGTGGCGTTCCAGGCGATTCGATCTGGCGTGCGCAATTGAGGGCGAAGCATGAAAGCAATCAGGCTTCTGCATGTGTTGCTCGACTATGACTACCCGCAGGTGTTCATCGCGAGTGATCTAATTGGCGTTCGCTACGTTTGCATGATCTCTGAGGTAGCTGCTCAGGGCCCTGCATTCCTCTGTGTGCCAGTTTCAGGCAGGCGTTGTGACGATTTACTGGGTGGGAAGATTGACCTGAGGCAGGTGTACGAGGAGCCAGAGATTCCCGAGTTCTACCTTGCTATACCAGACGACTTGATCGAACCGTTCGATATTCAGCGCGCGCAGATGGAGGTAGTGCCGCAAGAGTTGTTGCCAGAACCTGGTTTGACCTTCTCGCTCAACGACGAGGTTTTGATCAAGGCACAAGAGCTGAATGCCACCGTTGCATTTGCGTCACTCGGTGTTCCAGAGTCTGTGCGAGAGTCACGTATCAGGACACGCAAGCTGTCTGCCTTCCTGAATATTTATCAGGGGGTGCTCAGGAATCTGGCAAGAGCCGCTGCTAAGGCGGCGGGCAAGCCGATTCCCAAGGGCGAAGATCCGTATGAGTCCGATGTATTTGGTTTCTCCTACGGCTCCTTCACTGTTCAGGTACGCAGCGCCGAGCCTTGTGACATGTTGGGAGAGAATAAGGCGCTGATCATTGCATTCCAAACACTCAATGAGTTTCTGGACGTAGCTGTCAATACCGATGATGCCATGCAGTTCCTTACCAAACTCAAGGGTCACGCAGCTTCATCTTTAATCGGACTGCTAAACTTCATTACGGAAAATGATTGCCAGCTCACCAACCGCTGGTCAACACCTGGGATGCAAAGCTCTAATCAAAGCCGGATCCGTGTTGCGACCGCACAGAACATTATTCAGCGTTGCCTACTGCGCGAAGACTTGAGCGTGGAGAGCCTTGAGTTAGTTGGTGTCGTGGACTCTGCTGATGCTACTGCTGGCTTTTGGAAGATCTTCGTAGATGGAGTTGCATACAGCGGCGGAGTGAAAGAAGACTCAGGTATCAACCTTGCAGGTATTACGCTGCGCAATCGATACAGATTTCGGTGCGAAGAAAAGATCGAGATGGTGCTGGGCACTGGCCGCGAGATCAAGAAAATCAGCCTCGTGGGTTTCGATCCGGCCTAGAGACTCTCAACTACGAGCAGGGAAAAATGGAATTTCACATCATAGGCAGGGAAGAGAAATTCCCGAGCGCTGGAGTCAGTGCTGCTTACCTGAAATATGACCGCTGGAACGATCACAGCTTCATCACGATGTTCTATGTGATCGTATTTGACGAATTTGGCCAAACCCACGACCTTGAGAACGTCAAGATTGGTTTCAAAGGGCAGGATACTTCCACGCCCACTCGATCCAAGCTCCCGGATTCTTTTGAGAGGCTTCCAGATGGCTTCTTTTCACTCGGTACCGATGTCGAGTACTACCAGAAGATTGCGAACTCATTCTCGGGCGAGCTGCGGTCTGACTTCCTCCGTAGAATGAATGACATCGTTGCCAATCCTGAAGTTTTGGAAACGATAAAAAATGAGCCCGTGTTTTCAATCTCGTTGTTGCGCGATGTCAGCTTGACCAGCGTCAAGAATCAATTTACGAGAGTGCTTCTTGGCGGTGCTGTTCGAACCAATTTTTCCTTCGTCTATACGAAGCAGGCTGACAGCTCCACCGCCGGGATCGAGTTGAGTTTCGAGGTAGACGTTGATTCGACGCCCCTAACAAATGTGCACGCGCTAATCGGGCGAAATGGCATCGGGAAAACCACCATCCTCAACGGCATCACCAATGCCATTCACAATGGCCATATCGGCGCAGATGCCATTCACCAGTTTAACTTTTGGGGTCAACAACGGGCGGTTATTACCGCGGATTTCTTTAGCAGCGTAGTGCTCATATCCTTTAGCGCATTTGACCCCTTCGACCCACCTCCAGAGCAACCTGACCCAGCTAAAGGCACCTGCTTTTTCTATGTCGGGTTGAAGTCAAAAGGTGAGGACGCATGGCACGAGCTGAAGCGCCGGGATGCTCTCAAATCTGACTTCCTTGCTGGCATGAGGGGGTGCCTACGGGATACGCATAAGCGCAATCGTTGGAGGCGGGCCGTCACTACCCTGCAGTCTGACGAGAATTTTGCAGGTTTGGGATTTGAACGGCTTCTGTCCTTGAGCGGTGAAGAATGGATCGAGACCGCCAAAGAAATCTTTTCAAACCTTAGCTCCGGCCATTCGATCGTGCTGCTGACTATCACCAAGCTGGTCGAGCGGGTCGAAGAAAAAACTCTCGTCCTGATGGATGAACCCGAAAGCCATTTGCATCCGCCGCTGCTATCGGCATTGATTCGGGCGTTGAGTGAGCTGCTTCTGGATCGCAACGGTGTAGCGATCGTGGCCACGCATTCGCCCGTGGTGCTTCAAGAAATTCCTGCATCGTGTGTATGGAAAATTCATCGGTCTAATTTGGTAGCCTCAGCGCAGCGGCCAACAGTCGAGACGTTCGGCGAGAATGTGGGGATTCTGACCCGGGAAGTTTTTGGATTGGAGGTGGCATCCTCGGGGTTTCATACACTGCTTGCTGCTGAAGTTGCCGAAGGACATAGCTTTGAAGTGATCCTTCGAAAATTTGGTGGGAGATTAGGACTCGAAGGGCAGGCAGTTCTTCGTGCGTTAATCGCTGAGCGTGATTCGAAGGGGCAGACATGAAGCAACTGCTAGCCCCGAGCTGCACTCCCGAGGAGGCCTACATGGCCTGCACTTCTGCGATTATTGATGATCAGCAGCGAGACAGAATGAGGAGCGTTCTTCCAAGTATCACGGCCAACGCAGCTGAATTTATCGAAAGAGTTGCTGCCGGATCCACTTGGGAAATGCCATATCTGGGGTCAATTAGGGGTGAAGACCCTTTCGTGATCAATGGCATTCGAAAAAGCGAGCTGGTTTACCTCTATGACTACTACATGGTGAGGCGAGAGCCTGGCCGAGCGCTATACGACTCCATCTTGGTAGCCGCAGGTGATCATTGTCCGACATGTGGAGGAATAGGACAGCCTCGAACCCTGGATCATTATTTGCCAAAAGCCAACTATCCGAAGCTGGCGATCGTTCCCCATAATTTGATCCCTGCCTGCCGTGATTGTAATACCGACAAGCGTAACCCCCTGATTGACCACCCGCATCGGCAACCGCTTCACCCGTATCTGGACAAACGACAGTTTTTCGAGGAACGGTGGATTAGCGTTTCCGTAACCCACACCAGCCCTTGCACGATCACCTATAGCGCCAGTCCACCGGATGACTGGAGTGATGAGGACAAGGCAAGAGCAGTAAATCATTTTGCCCTGTTCGGAATTGCCGAGCGCTATAGCATCCAAGCGGGCTCAGAACTCAGCATCCTAATGGACTTGCGTGGAAGCTATTTCAGCAGGCTGCCCCCAGAAGAGTTCTCTGACTTCCTCCGCTCAGGCGCTAATGCAGCTAGCTTGCTGATCAATGGATGGAAGAAGGTGTTTTACGAAGCCTTGGCGGATGATGTCGTTTTTTGCAATGCCGAACTTTGGCCGTAATTACCCGGCCGCGCTAGGCAACTTTTGGCCGGTTGCTGCCGGTGGCGAGCTGCAGCTCTGGGTCGATCTCTGCTTATTACGGCTGTTTCTTATTGCCGCAATTCGACACTGTGTTGTGAACTGGCGAGGCAGAGCTAGAGGTGTATACTTTGGCAAGCCTTGTCAAAGGCGGACGAAACCATGAGTACCATGAACATCTCCCTGCCGGACGCCCTCAAGACCTTTGTTGATGACCAAGTCAGCCAGCGAGGCTACAGCACCAGCAGCGAATATGTGCGGGAGCTGATTCGCAAGGATCAGGATCGGCAGCACCTGTGTGGTCTGCTGCTGGCTGGGGCTGAATCGGCCCCCACTGCTCCTGTGGATGGCGACTACTTCGAGTCCTTGCGCTTCAGGGTTCGAAAGTCTCTATGATGACGGTCGAGCCGGTTATTCCATTGGTACTTGTCAGCCGGGGGAATGGTATGCCGATGGCAGTTCTCAACCATAACCGTGTGATGGGCTACTTAGTGCCTGCCAAGCTATACGAGCAGGTGACAGAGCGACTGGAAGACTTGGAGTTGATCGAAGTGATCAAGACACGCTCTGGCGAGCAGGGCATCCCAGTGAGTCTGGATGGCTTATAAAGCTTGAACTCCTGCCCTGCCGGATCACCGACTTCCTTTTTGAAAGAATCATTCCCTAGCGAGGCCCTCATTAGACAGCTCCCGCCTCATACGCTGGTTGTTGCGTTGGCCCACTGAGCGATGAAGTCGCCTATTCTTTCCGCGATGCGGCTCTCGACCGTGCGTAGACGCAGGATGGGAATGCCGCTTTTCGCCAGAATACCGTTCTTCAAGGCGTCCCGCGCCGCCTGATCGGGGCGGTCGTGGGTGCCGCCATCGACCTCGATTACCCCCACCGGGGTCTTGCCCACCTTGAAATAGATCACGAAGTCGCAACTGGCGCGCTTCATGAAGGTTCGCTCGGGTTGCGTCAAATCCGGGTTGCTCGGTGATGCGACCTGATCCAGCTTGATCTGGTCGTGATACATCAACGCCTGGCACGACGGATCGGACAGCGCCTCGCGCAGCAGTTGCGCCACGATCTGCTCGGATCTGTAGCGTGAATCCTCGGGCCGCAAACGGGCGTTCAAGCGCGCCAGGGATTGGTCGTACTCGCGATACAGCAGGTCGAAGGCCGATACCACGGGCGCGCGCACGATCTGTTCGTCCTGCGCGTAATAGGTGACGTAGCGCATCAGCGCTGCGATGTGGCGGTTATTGGCGGTGAACACCTCGTCGCCCAGGGTGAAGCGGTGCTTGGCCCGCGACACCGCCACGTTGATCATGCGCGGGTCATCGACGAAGTCCAGGCGCTTGCGATCCTGGTTGTAGCGTTTCTTGTCCAGCACGGTGGAAAAGACGATCTCGTCGCACTCCCGGCCCTGGAACTTGTGCACGGTGTCTTTGACGAAATCCGCCGGCAGGCGCGTACCGGAGAGGTTGACCTGGTCTCGGAACGGCGCGATGAACCCGCGCCCGTCGCCGTCCAGCCCGTCCAGCCCGTCCAGCCCGACCGGCTCGCCCTCGTCGTCGAGCAGCTTGAGCAGGGAGTCCAACTCGCGCAAGTTGGTGTTCTGGCGGGTGTGGTTGCCCTTGGCGGTCACCACCAGGCGTAGCGGCGCTTCGCCCTTGTCCTCCGTCATGGGCACCAGCGCGTTGTCGTAGAACTGCTGGTTGCAGAACTGGATGATCCTGGGATGGCAGCGGTAATGCTCTTTCAGCAGGGTTCTGGGCAGCGCCTCCTTAAACACGCCGATGCACGAATCGAGCAGGCTGTAGCGCTCGCAATCGTAGGCCTCGGCGGGCGCCGGCAGGCCCAGCTTCACGGGAATATGCGCCAACTGGCGGTTGTCGCCGACGACGATCAGGTTCTTCGCGCAGCCCAGCGCCAGAATGCCCGGCACGATATCCTGTAACGAGGCCTCGTCGATGATCACGTAGTCGAGGATGGCCCCCGGCGCAATCGAATTTACGATGGAGTGCGTACCGCTGCCCAGGATCGGAAAACGCCGCACGAAGGCATCGAACTGTTGCGGATGCCGGTACGTCTTGGCATCGAAGCTGTCCGACGGCCGTGCCTGACGTTGCAGGTGCTGCTTCAGGTGGCGCGTAGACGCCGTCTTCAATGCCTCCAGCGAGGCTTCGAAGTTCCCGCGCGCCAACGATTCGCGGCATGCCTGCAACTCCGCTTCCTTGTCTCGCAGCGCCTTGTCGTAATAGTGCATCTGCAGGGCATGGAAAACGGCCAGGCGCGCATCGCCCTGGGCAAACGGCTTGGTGCGGAAAATCCTGAAGTTGAACAGCAGCTCGATGCGATCCTTGAGGCGGATGCGCTGTTCACCGAGATGGGCCAGGTAGGCCATCAAGTCCGCGGTCTTGCGTGGCGACAGTCCGTACTTGTCCAGCGAGGCGGCCTCCACGCCGCTGTCTGCCTGCCACTGCTTCAAGTAGCGTCGCTCGATGGTCAGCTCATCGATTTCGACCTGCAGTTGCGCCGCTCGATTGTGATCGTGCAAGTGCTGCTTCAAGCGGGCCAGCAAGGCTTGAATCTCGTCCAGAGTTGGCGCGGGCTCGGGCTCGCTCAGTGGCCAAGGCGGCAGGTTGGCGAAGAAGTCCTTGCGGTTGTCCTGGTTGCCGAGTTTGGCGATCAGGTGGCCCAGGCCACATTTCTCCAGCTTCTCGTAGACGTTTTCCACCGCCGCATTGTTGTTGGACAGCACCGCTACCCTCTGCCCGCGCAGCAGAATATTGGCGAGGATATTGAGGATGGTCTGGGTCTTGCCGGTCCCCGGTGGGCCCTCGATCACGCTGACTTGCGCGCGGAAGGCTTGCTCGACCGCCGCAAGCTGGCTCTCATTCAGGCCGAACGGATAGATCAGACCCTGGCCCGGCTCCAGCTTGCCGTTGCGCCCCGTGCAGTAGGCCTGCAAGGCGGTGTCGGCACTGGCGGGTAATTTTTTCAGTTGGCGGACCACATTGGTGGCGATTTTACGGTCCTTCTGCGACTCGGCGCGATCCTGCCGGGCATTCGCCACGGCTGAGAAATAGTGGAAGACCAGCGCATCCTTCATCGCCGTCGGCGCGGCAAAGCCGACGCCGTCCATCTTGTAGACATAGGGTTTGTCGGCGTCCGGATAGTGCACGACGGCATACCGCTCGCCGTAGATCGTCGCCTTGGCGATGGGCGTGACAATTATGCTGCCGGGCTTGGTCAGCAACATCTCGCCCAGCTCGCGGGCGGGAGAAACACGGCAGTCGTTGAGGGCGCGTGTGTAGGTTTTCTTGGAGGGGTAATAACACGTCAGTAGCAGAGTTTCGTACTTGTCGCTCCAGTAAATCGACCAGTCGCTGATCTTCGCGGTCTTGTCCTCACCCCCCATCTGAATCGAAACCATAGATACCTTATCCGTATACGTACGGCATCCGGCTACGCTTCACGCCGAACAGCGAATGCCAATATTTCTCCAATTTGGATTATCTTGCCATCATTGCGTGCAGGGTCGATAGCATGGCTCATACAGTTGGTCATGGTCAGCCAGTCAGCGACCGCTGACGATCAATTGCTGATCTAATCAGCAGCACCGACCATGCACGCTTACCGCTCGACGGCAGATGCTATCTCAGTCTCAAGGTGATGCAGCACTTATGTTGTGCGTCTTGCTGCCGGCCACATTCTTGTTGGCCTCATCGATTAGTTTTCCCAGCTCCGCCGCCGATTAATGACTGGTGATACTGCTGTTCTTATGGCCCAACAGAGCCTGTCTGCCTTTCTCGGTTACACTGGCTGCCCGGAGCCGTCTTCTAAAGGAGTGCTTCAGGTCGTGCATGCGAATCGAGGCGAGTCCCTTCGGCGCGGGTCACAGAAAGTGCTCTTGGCACTTCTTCGCTGCCTGCCTGTCGACGTCCTGCCGTGTTCAGCTTATCCCTGAGAGAGGGTGCAAATGACTCGTCCTCGATGGGGTGGTAGGCAAGTTGCCAATGTAAGAAACCAACTGCTCGAGGTAGATAGCCGCGATGCAGATCAAGAGCATGTCCTTGTACTCCACCAAGTAGCGGATGGTCGCTTCCCGTCAGTTGCGAACTTGGCGAATGCCATAGTTTCTGCTCGCAAAGCTTCTCCAGACGGTGCAACTGATCGATACCGAGAAGGAACAGCATCTGGAAACGCGCGAGTGGGCGGGGGTGATTCATACGCGGTATCCAGAGGTGCAGGGTTATATTGGACCTATCGGCAGGACGATTCCGTCCGCGCCGTGATGCTTTTGGTGATCGGATTTCCGAGGAGACATTGCGGAAGATGGGGATCTCGCTTGGCTTGCTGAATGATGAACAGATTACGGCAAGATCCTCGACCTAGCCGAGGTCATCGGTGTGTTTTGCCATGCTAGTCTCCAGTCTGTCATGACGCCAATTCTACCCATTCGGACTTTTCGTACAGGGCCTAATGTGTAGTCAGTAGGTGCTTTCGTAGAGCCGCTCGATAATCCCGAATTCCACCCGATACTCGATAAATAGAGCGGAGTGGTTCGAGGGCAGTTGGCTTCTTCGTTTGACATTGATGAGGAAAGAAACATCTTCAAGTTTCTCGTCCTGTTCATATCTGACCAGACTATTTCCATTTGCCTTACTTCATCAGCAGGCCCAGCCATTCGCCGTTTTCTTACCAGGGCAGACCTTTTCCTTGCCCAACTTAAACCGCTAACGAAAACCTTATCCTGCAATACACGCTTACCAAGAGATTGATCGGCCGCAAATGGGCGAGCTCTGTGCGTGGTGTCTAGCCAGGGCTTGGGGCCGAGAGCGTTTTCTGGGGCGTATGCCTATCCGGCCTGGTGGGAAGCACTGCACACAATTTATTTCGTGGGCATGGGCGAAACTTCAATAACATCTTCGCTTGCTTTACTCGTTATGCTTTTAACTAAGGACCTTATACCGAGTTGACGAATTAATCCTGAGTGAAGGCATCACTCCATAGTTGTTTTCCAGTTTTTAACATGCATAAAAATCCCTTTGAAATTCTTCGTCTTGATTCAATTATCTGAGTCCGCAACGCAGTTGGAATACGACTTCGGGTCGTAGGGCGTTTTTCTGGAGATCGGCCTGGGTCGGTCCATGTCGTCAGGAGTCTTTCTGCCGGTGAGTACGATTTTCAAGGTTGATCACAACAGCGGCGACTGGCTGGACGTGCGCAGTCCGGCCGAGGTGCACGAGCTGGGCAAGCCGTTGCGCCAGGCCTTGGGGCTGCAAGCGCCGCGCCCGGTCGGCAAGCCCGTCCTGGGGCGTCGCGAGGCGTGGTTGCTGGGGTTGTTCGCCCTGGTCTTGCACGGGGGTGTGCTGTATTGGCTGAGCCAGCGACCCGAGCCGGTATTGCCGGAAGTTCCGCCCCAGGTGCCGCCGATGACCATCGAGTTCACCCGTCCGGCACCGCCAGTGGTGGAACCGCCGCCGCCCGCGCCGATTCCCGAGCCGGTGGTCGAGGAGCCTCCGCCGCCGGTGGTCGAGGAGCTGGCGGTGAAGCCGCCGCCCAAGCCGGTCCCGAAGCCCAAACCCAAGCCGAAACCGGTGGCCAAGCCGGTCCCAGCGCCGGAGCCGAAACCCGTTGCGCCGCCACCCCCGGCACCGGTCGCCGCCCCGACGCCTCCCGCGCCGCCGGCCCCGGCGCCCTTGACGCCACCTTCGGCAACCGCCGGCTACCTGAAGAACCCGGCGCCGGAGTATCCGAGCCTGGCCCAGCGCCGTGGCTGGGAAGGTTCGGTCCTGCTGCGGGTGCACGTGCTCGCCAACGGCCGTCCCGGCGAGATCCAGGTGCAGACCTCCAGTGGCCGCGAAATCCTGGACAAGGCCGCGTTGCAGGCGGTGCGCCAATGGACCTTCGTGCCCGCCAAGCGTGGCGAGGAAGCGCAGGACGGCTGGGTCAGCGTGCCGCTGGATTTCAAGCTCCACTGAACACTCTTTAATTCGCATCGCCGTATGAGGAACGCACCATGGATTTGCTCACCAACCCCTTCGCTTCGATCGAACACCTGGTCATCTGGCTGCTGATCGGCTTCTCGGTCGTCACCTGGGGCCTGGCCCTGGTCAAGGCGATCCAGTTCAACCGCCTGAAACGCCAGGATCGCAAGTTCCTCGCCGGCTTCTGGGCCGCCACCAGCCTGGACTCCGCCGCCGAACAGGTGCAGGGCCGGCCCGGCGCCGCCGCCCACCTGGCCCAGGCCGGTTTCGCCGCGATCCAGGTCGGCGAGCCCGGCCAGCCGGGTGACCTGACCCAGGCGATCAACCACCAGGACCGTCTCGAGCGCGCCCTGCGCCAGCAGATCCAGCGCGAACGCCGCTCCCTGGAATCGGGCCTAGCGGTGGTCGCCTCGATCGGCTCCACCTCGCCCTTCATCGGCTTGTTCGGCACCGTCTGGGGCATCATGGAGGCGCTCAAGGGCATCAGCGCGGCGGGCTCGGCGAGTCTGGAGACCGTGGCCGGGCCGATCGGCGCGGCCTTGGTGGCCACCGGCTTCGGTATCGCCGTCGCGGTGCCCGCGGTGCTGGTCTACAACTACTTCCTGCGTCGGCTGAAACTCACCGCCGCCGACCTCGACGACTTCGCCCACGACTTCTACAGCCTGGCCCAGAAGAGTGCCTTCAAGCTGATCCTGCATCCGGGCGCGAAGCGCGCCAGCAGTCCGGTGCATGCCCCCGTCAAGGAAGCGATCTGATGGCCTTCTCGACCCAGGACAACGACGAAGTCCTCAGTGAAATCAACGTGACCCCCCTGGTCGACGTCATGCTGGTGCTGCTGGTGGTGTTCATCGTCACCGCGCCGCTGCTGACCAACGCCATTCCGATCAACCTGCCGAAGACCGAGGCGGTGGCGCCACCGGAGCAGAAGGACCCTCTGGTGGTGAGCATCGATGGGGCCGGCAAGCTGTTCATCGACAAGGACGAGATCCAGGCCGAGCTGCTGGAGTTCAACATGGCCCAGGCGCGGGCGAAGGACCCGGAAGTGCGGGTGCAATTGCAGGCGGACGACGGGGTGAACTACGGCGAGGTGGCCCGTGCCATGGCGGCCATCGAGCGGGCCGGGATCACCAAGCTGGCGGTGATCACCGCACGTTGAGCGAAAGGTTTGCAGGCCACTTCTCTACAGGCGGGAAGTGGCTTTTTTTTATGCGGGTTTGGCAAGGGCAGGGCGCGGCTTGGTGTCGGCCGTACGGCAGGCCGGTCAGCTGTTTTCGCTGCCACCCTCCACCGCGGCGCGGATCGCCTCGCTGCTCAGGTCGGGGATCAGCGTCTGGATGAAGGCGATGGCGTAGCCGCGCAGGAAGGTCCCGCGGCGCACGGCGATACTGGCGATGTTCGGCGGTATCAGGTGATCCTGTTCGAGGCAGATGATGCCCTTGTCGCGTTCCGGGTTGTAGGCCATCTCGGCGACGATGCCGATGCCCAGGCCCAACTCCACGTAGGTCTTGATCACGTCCGAATCGATGGCGGTGAGCACGATGTTCGGCGTCACGCCCTGGTCGTAGAACGCCTGGTTGATGCGTCCGCGCCCGGTCATGCCTTCCTCGTAGGTGATGATCGGGTATTCGGCGATGTCCACCAGCGAGGGATTGCTGATGCTTGCCAGCGGATGCCCGACGGGCACCACCACCCGGTGCCACCAGGTGTAGGCGCGGAACAGGGCGAAGTCCGATTGCTTGGACAGCGACTCGGTGGCGAAGCCCAGGTCGGCGCGTCCGTCGCGGACCATCTCGACGATCTGGGCCGGCGAGGTCTGGTGCAGGGCCAACTTGACGTCGGGGAAGGCCTGGCGGAACGCCGTCACCGCCTTGGGCAAGCGGTAGCGCGATTGCGCGTGGGTGCTGGCGACGGTGAGCCGGCCGCTGGCGAAGCCGAGGTATTCGTCGGCGGCGTCCTTGAGGTTGTCCTTCTCCACCAGGATGCGCTCGATGATCCGCGCGATATCGCGGCCGGGCGCGGTGAGGCCGGTCAGTCGCTTGCCGTAGCGTTCGAAGATGGTCACGCCCAGCTCTTCCTCCAGTTCGCGCAACTGGCGGGAAACGCCGGATTGGGAGGTGCAGAGTACGTCGGCGGCCTCGGTCAGGTTGAAGCCCTTGCGAATGGCTTCGCGCACCGAGCGCAGTTGTTGGAAATTCATCGTGGAGAGCCTCCGAAGCGCGCTCCGTCGCGGTGTTACGAATAGGGTTAGGGGCCGATCATAGAGAACCCTGATAAGCATAAGAAGTTATTAATAATTATCTTGAGATTCTTTTTGGGTATATCAGGTTTTGCCTGCGGCTCGCCCCGACCCGGCCAGACTTCCCAATAGAAAGACCCCGAATACCGCGGCCATCGCGTAGAACACGCTTTGCAGGCCGAGCGCGTTGCCCAGGGAGCCGCCCAGGGTGCTGCCCACCAAGGCGCCGGCCGGGCCGACGAAGGTGGTCAGCCCGGCGATGCGTCCCTGGCCACGGCGGGCACCCACCTTGGCGAACCAGGAAATGTTGACGATCTGCAGCATGCCCAGGCCCAACCCCAGCGCGATCGCCCCCAGCCATAGCGTCGGGGCGGCGGTCGCCGCGCCGAGCGCGAGCAGGGCGCCGATGATCACCGCGCAACCGCCACGGAAGAACAGGCGCTCGTCCAACCGCGCGGCGAGCGCGCCCATGCCCAGCAGCGCCAGTACGTAGCTGCTGCCCTGGGCGGAAATCAGCCCGGCGGCGCGGGCGGTGTCGAAATGGAACGCCTGGATCGCGATCACCACGATGAAGAAGCTGTAGAACTGGTTCACCGCCTGGATGCAGAACTCTCGCAGGCAGGCCTGCCGCAGCAGGCCGTCGCTGCCCAGCAGGGCAACCTGCGCCTTGAGCTCGGCGAGGCTCAGGGTGCGCACGTGCTCGCGGGGCCGCTGGTAGTGACGCAGCACGCCGGGCGCCAGCAGCACCAGCAGGAAGAAGGTGGCGCCGATGGCCACGTAGCTGCCGGCGAACCCCAGCCCGTCCAGCAGCCAGGCCGCCACCAGCGGGCCGAGCAGGAGCATGCCGACCATGTGCGTGGCGCGGAACCAGCCGGCCATGCCCACGCCGACGCGGCCGATCTGCTGCATGAACATGGCGCTGAGGGAAACGATGCGCAGCGGCATGAAGAAGCTGATCAGCAGCATCACCAGGCAGAGCAGGGTGGCCGAATCGATCCAGGGCATCGTCAGGTACAACGCGCCGCTGGCCAGGGTGCCGATGCTGAACAGGCGCAGCGGGCCGTACTGGTCGACCAGTACCCCGGCCGGCAGGCTCATCAACAGCAGGCCCAGGCTCTGCGCGCCGGCGATCAGGCCCAGTGCCAGGGCGTCCGCTTCCAGCGCCACCGCATACAGCGACAGAATCACCTTGGCGACGCCGACGCTGAGGCCGGCCAGCGCGTTCAGGCAGAGGAAGCCGAGCAGGGTGCCGCGCGGGTCTTGCAGGTCGGTCGTGACGGTTCGCGCCACCAGGGGCTCGGCGCCCCTCACCAGGTCAGCCGCCAACTGCCGACGGTGGCTGGTAGCGGCGCCACGTCCGGCAGGGCGGGCGTTTCCGAGAAGTCCGCCATCACGTCGTCCTTGATCGCGGCGAACGCCTGCCCCGTGCGCTCGCGCGGGCGCGCCAGCGGCACCTTGACGATGCGCTTGATACGCCCCGGGCGGGGTTCCATGACGACGATACGGTCGCCGAGGAACACCGCTTCCTCCACGTCGTGGGTGACCATGATCGCGGTGATGCCCTCCTGCCGCAGGATGTTCTGCAACTCGCGCTGCAAGTGGCTGCGGGTGAGGGCGTCGAGGGCCCCGAAGGGCTCGTCGAGGAGGAGGATTTCCGGACGGCTGACCAGCGCCCGGGCGATCGCCACGCGTTGCGACATGCCGCCGGAAAGCTGCGCCGGGTAGGCATTCTCGAATCCTTGCAGGCCGACCATGGCGATGTGCGCGCGCACCGCTTCGCGCTTTTCCCGCGCCGGGAGGTCGGCGTTGAGCAGGCTGGTGGCGATGTTCTGCTCCACCGTCAGCCAGGGGAACAGGCGGTGTTCCTGGAACACGATGCCGCGCTCCAGGCTGGTGCCGACGATGCGCTTGCCGTCCACCAGGATGTCGCCCTGGTAGTCGTCCTCTAGACCGATGATCAGCCGCAGCAGGGTGGATTTACCGCAGCCGCTGGAGCCGACCACGCTGATGAACTCGCCGGGGCGGATGCTCAGGTCGATGTTTTCCAGCACCGTCAGCGGTCGGTTCTCGACCAGGTACTGCTTGTTCAGGTGCCTGAT
>NZ_JANZKU010000069.1 GCF_025642785.1 Pseudomonas sp. RIT-PI-AD | reverse complement strand
TCCTATAGCCTGACCGTGGGCGGCAGCGGGGGAGGCGCTGGCGATAGCCCCGCCTCCCCCGGCATGCCGGGTCTGGCCCAGGGTGCCACGCCGCCGTTCGTGGGCAATGGCTTCGTCAGCCAGGAGGCCGGCCAGCAGGCGGCGGGGCTGAGTGGCGGGGTCGACAGCAGCGCCATGATGATGAACGTGGTTTCGCCCACGCAGGGCAGCGCCGCAGGCAAAGGCGAGGGCACGCAGAGTTCGGTGACCCTCGATGGTGCGAGCCTGAAACTGCGCAGCAAGACCATCCACGTGGATGCCGACGAGGAAATCATCCTGCGTTGCGGTCAGAGCACCCTCAAGATCACCGCGATGGAAATCGAAATCCTGTCGCCGCAAGTCAGAATCAACTGCTAAGCAAGAGGAAAAGGACTTCGTCATGGCAGCGTCAACAGGGCTACCGCTCGCCCACGTCGGCAGCGAAGTGGCGGGCAAGTATGTGGTCACCGGCTCGCCCACGGTGTTCGTCGGCAGCACGGCCATCGGCCAGGCGGACCGCTGCCCCTCCTGCTCCCCGGCGGTGGGCCAGCCGGTCAACCCGATCCTGGGCGCCAAGCTGC
>NZ_JANZKU010000068.1 GCF_025642785.1 Pseudomonas sp. RIT-PI-AD | reverse complement strand
GTGGCCACCGACTGGTTCATCCCGTCGATCTCGCCGATGCGCTGGGTCACGCTGCCCAGCCGCTCGCCCGCCTGGTTGGCGATTTCCACGCTCTCCTCGCTGTAGCGCTGGCTCTCGGTCATGGTGCTCACCGCCTCGCGCGAGCCCACCTGCAACTCCTCGATCATCTTCTGGATTTCCTGCGCCGACTCCTGGGTGCGGTGCGCCAGGTTGCGCACCTCGTCGGCCACCACCGCGAAGCCGCGCCCGGCCTCGCCCGCCCGCGCCGCCTCGATGGCCGCGTTGAGCGCCAGCAGGTTGGTCTGCTGGGAGATGCTCTTGATCACCTCGAGGATCTGCCCGATGTTCACCGTCTTGCTGTTGAGCGTCTCGATGTGCACGCAGGAGGCGCTGATCTTGCTCGACAGGTCGCTCATGGAGCGGATGGTGCGCTCGACCACCTGACGGCCGTCCTCGGACTGCACCCGCGCCTCGGAGGCCTGCTGGGAGGCGTCGGCGGCGTTGCGGGCGATCTCCTGGGCGGCGGCGCCCAGCTCGTTGATCGCCGCGGCCACGCTGTTGGTGCGCTGAGCCTGCTCGTCGGAGTTGCTCATCGACGAGTTGGAGGCGTTGAGCACCAGCTTGGCCACCTCGTTGACCTGGGCGGTGGTGGAGGACACCTCGCGGATCGA
>NZ_JANZKU010000067.1 GCF_025642785.1 Pseudomonas sp. RIT-PI-AD | reverse complement strand
TGGGCGCTGTGCAGTTCCTCCATGCGCGCCCGGGCATAGGGATCGCCCTCGTCCAGGCTGGTGTAGCCGCCCGGGTAGTCGAAGATGTCGTAGCTGCCGTGGGCATGCTCGCCCGGCGTCGCGTGCTGGGTGGTGAGGTCCGCCCGCGGCATCTTGAAGTTGTAGTCGCGGGCCATGAACTTGCCCGGTTTGACCCGCCCGCCGGCCGCCCAGTTGTCCAGGTGGTCCTTGTCCGGGTAGGTGAAGTCCGGCCCGTAATAAGGCACCGAGGCGTACCCGGGAAAGGGATCGCAAAGCCCTACGTCGTCGGTGATCACCATCACGTGCTCGCCGGCGCTGTGCTCGAACCAGAACCAGATGCCCTCGTTCTCCAACATGCGCATGACGAAGTTGGCGTCGGTCTCGCGGTACTGCACGCAGTATTCCCAGGTGCGGTAGCTGCGGCTGAGCATGAACTTGGTCTGGAACGGATAGGCGCCCAGGACCTTCTTCACCATGTCCGGCACGCTCAGGTTCTGGAAGATCTGGTAGTCCGAGCGCCGCGTGGCGTACCACAGCCAGGGTTTGACCTGGGCCTCGTAGAGGTAGTAGCGGCCCTGCTTGCCCACCGCGCTGAAATGGATGCACTGGCCGTTGAGGTAGCGCTTGGCGCCGCCCGGAAGCTCGATCTCCAC
>NZ_JANZKU010000066.1 GCF_025642785.1 Pseudomonas sp. RIT-PI-AD | reverse complement strand
GTCATCAGCGCGGACTCATCGGCACCGAAAAAATCCGGGTCTTCGCTCAGCGCGAACTTCACTCCGATGGCTGCGAAATCGTCCCGGTTGATCAGCGGGAAGGCGCCCGACAGCGCGATGCGCGCCCGACGGATGAAGATCCGCCGCCCTTCCAACTGGCCCGCCTCGTTCAACGTCTCGATGAACACCTCATAGTATTGCCGGCCCTGGGTGAACGCATGGATGAGGTCCGTTTTCGGGTAGCTGTAGCTCACCACGACCGGCAGGCTGCGCTCCCCTTCCGCGTCCAATGGGGACGCCAGAATATCGGCCGCCAAGTCTCCGCCCGCCAGCACACGAAAACCGCCGGGCGATTTCACGTAGTCGCGGCCGGCTTCGTAGACGGTGGAGCCGTCCGCGCTGGCCAGTTCGGCAATGGCGACCGGCAAGTACTTGGTCATGGTGGTGCGGCGAACCATGGCGCGTGCCGGCTCATTGGCCACCGCCCCCTGCGGTATCTCCACGCGGTTGCCCGCCAGCAGCGCCACCAGGCTCTCCGGCGGCAGCTCCAGCAGCTCGCCTTCCAGGGCGCCACCGCTGGGCCGGCTTACGCCGTCGAGCTCGCTGTTGGTCCGGCTGCGCGGATCGGCGATTGTGATTTCGTTCTGCTCCGGCGTGAACCCGACGGCGCGCATGGCGCCCAGTTCGAACGGGGGTTTCGTCGAGCCTTTGCGGCGCACTGATACGCGACCGTAGTGCAGTTGGGTGAGGGCGTCGGACATGGGGCACTCCTGGTTCAGTAGTTTTCGGTGTAGGCGCAGTCTATGGTGATGATGATTTGCCGCCGGCTGCTGCCGGCCGCAATGGGATGAATCGCGGCGCTGTCGCCGCTCAGCTCTCCGACGATGGGCCGCTCGAACACATCGGCTCCCCAGCCCAG
>NZ_JANZKU010000065.1 GCF_025642785.1 Pseudomonas sp. RIT-PI-AD | reverse complement strand
AGTGGTCGGTGTGGAAGTACAGGATTTCCGCCGGGTGCTGCGCCGGCTCTTCCTGCGGTGATGTGCCCTTGCCGCTCGTGCTTGGTTTTCCACTTGGTCGACCTTGTAATCAGTGCGAAAGATCTTACCTTTTATATGATTCCATCAAGGGATGTCTTCTAACAAAATCCACATGTTTTTTACAAAGCCCCTCACCTCCAAAGGATAAAGAATCGTAAAACTCACCTGCGAGAAACATTGATGCCGTCGCAGACTCCTCCTTAATAGCACACTCAAATTCTTCTCTCCCAGAAAGACCATTAAGGATAATCTTCATGAATTTTTTTTCCTCCCCTAAAAGTAAGCCTTGGATCTTCCAATTTTTTATTTTTTCAGCTCGAAAATCCACATCCGATACTTTACCATTAAGGTTAAGCAAGATTTTTTCATTAACTTCAACAGCAGCAAAAAATAAAGAATCGGAAATATTTTTTCCCTGAATTAGCTTCCTATCCAAGATTACCTCTCGAACGAAGTCATAATGTATAATCTGCATATCAGCATAAGACATCGAATCAACATCATAATCTTTTTCCAATTCTTTACCCTCTGCCACATCAATCCTATTAAAACCCTCCATAACTCCACCTTATTTTTTTGAACAGCCAACAATATCTGTGATTCCAAGTTGTTTCTGCACTTCGGCACACGAGCGGCAGGCAACCATCGGCTTACCTTTTTTATCGTTGCGCTGAGCTTCAAATGTTGAGTTCTTAGCTATCTCCTTCAGCTCGTCGAGATCTGTTACACCTGCTTGGTTGGCGCCTTTACTTAAAGCATCTGCCTCAGCGCAATTACCGTGCATTCTGGGATCAGATCTTAACTCCTCAGGTACATTATCATAAGCATCTTGAACTGCTGGGTTTGTAATCCCTGTACCTCCTTCACCAGTACTAAGGCCCGTTTGTACTCCACCGGGCACATTGGGACCCTTCCATGTTCCACGCGCACCGGTAAGTCCCAGCGGATCAATCCACCCCACCGGATTCGGAGCATACTGATAGTTGTTAATACCACCCGCCAGTCCA
>NZ_JANZKU010000064.1 GCF_025642785.1 Pseudomonas sp. RIT-PI-AD | reverse complement strand
GTGGAGATCGAGCTTCCGGGCGGCGCCAAGCGCTACCTCAACGGCCAATGCATCCATTTCAGCGCGGTGGGCAAGCAGGGCCGCTACTACCTCTACGAGGCCCAGGTCAAACCCTGGCTGTGGTACGCCACCCGCCGGACCGACTACCGCATTTTCCAGCAGAAGACCGTGCCGGACATGGTCAAGCAGGTGCTCGCCCAGTACCCCTTCGAAACGCGCTTCGTCCTCACCCGCAGCTACCGCACCTGGGAATACTGCGTGCAATACCGCGAGAGCGACGCCAACTTCGTCATGCGCATGCTGGAGAACGAGGGCATCTGGTTCTGGTTCGACCACAGCTCGGGCGAGCACGCCCTGGTGATCACCGACGACATCGGCGTCTGCCATCCTTTTCCGGGCTATGAAAGCGTGCCTTACTACGGCCCCGACTTCACCTATCCGGACAAGGACCACCTGGACAACTGGGCGGCCGGCGGGCGGGTCAAGCCGGGCAAGTTCATGGCCCACGACTACAACTTCACCATGCCGCGCTCGGAACTGGCGGTGCAGCGCGACACCGCCGCCGAGCATGCCCACGGCAGCTACGACGTCTTCGATTACCCGGGCGGCTACACCAACCTCGACGAGGGCGAGTTCTACGCGCGCATGCGCCTGGAAGAGTTGCAGAGCGCCCACAAGCGCGGCCACGCGGCGGGGCGTGCGCGGGGCATGGCGCCGGGGCGGCTGTTCACCCTGGAAAACCACCCGGTGGGCAGCCAGAACCGCGAGTACCTGATCGTCGCCACCGACTACCAGTTCAGCGACAACGACTACGAGTCCAACTCCAGCTCCGACAGCCACGTGCTGCGCATCAAGCTGGAAACCCACCCGTCCGACCTGCCGTTCCGGCCCGAGCGGATCACCCCCAAGCCGCAGACCATGGGGCCGGAGACGGCGGTGGTCACCGGGCCGGCCGGGCAGGAGATCTACACCGACGAATTCGGTCGGGTGAAGGTGCAGTTCGTCTGGGACCGCTACGGCAAGAAGGACGAGAACAGCTCCTGCTGGATCCGGGTTTCCCACCCCTGGGCGGGGTCGGGCTTCGGCGGCGTGCACATCCCGCGGATCGGCCAGGAAGTG
>NZ_JANZKU010000063.1 GCF_025642785.1 Pseudomonas sp. RIT-PI-AD | reverse complement strand
GGCCGCGCGCCTCAAGCAACTGGTGGACAGCTTCCGCATCTGACCCCGACCCCGCGCTGAACGACGAAGCCCCCTCCTGGCGGAGGGGGCTTCGTTCGTTTCACCCGCGGATCGCGCTCACACGCCGTCCAGGTAGCGCTCCACGTCCAGGGCCGCCATGCACCCGGCGCCGGCCGAGGTGATGGCCTGCCGGTAGACCGAGTCGGCCACGTCGCCCGCGGCGAACACCGCGGGCACGCTGGTGGCGGTGGCCTGGCCTTCGCGGCCCCCCTTCACCCACAGATAGCCCCCATGGATCTTCAACTGACCCTCGAACAACGAGGTGTTGGGCGTATGGCCAATAAATAAATCTAGCTATAGAACTTATTGGTAAAAATGTTAGAGATTTCTCAGTCCAGAGCTATCGATCAGTAGCGAAATAAGCCATGCGCATTATACTATATCAACAAAATAACCGATTTGATCGGACAGCTAAGTATTGACTTACATGGAAGGGAGAAGTGCGCACAGATGATCATCACAGAGAAATGAAGTTGCTCTCTCACAGGTAGCCGGCTGACAATGTTACATCACGAAACCCAACAAAAAAGGAATTTAAGTTGGAACTAAAAATCATTAGAAGATGGCAAACCACAGATTTCACATACAGTGAATATAGTGTTGCAGGAGGAATATTAAGGGGCTACTTAAAAGAAGGCTTGGGCGCTGACTGTATGGCACCGAGTCTAGGCAGGAGAATTCCCGAGGGCAATTATAAAATCAAGGCAAAAAACTACCAGAAATACTCCCAGCCCGAGGAAGCACTTTTCCTTTACAGCAGTTACATTTCCGACATCCCGCTTACAACTCAAAAAAATGCGTCACCGATGAGCACTTCACTAGTCATCACCGGTGAGCGCGGCCCTCTTCCTCCTAGTGAGGCAACGCAGAAAATAAGAAAATTGATAACCTTTCTATCCGAAGCCGGCATGGAGAAGGTCAATGTTACTATTACATCAACATACCCCAGACGCATAATATGGATGCGTTACTTTATGAAATTATTTGGGCCCTATGTCGCCGAAGAATTCCGCAGCCAGTTGCTAGCAGTAGGCGAACGACTCGGCATCGAGCCTGATTATATAATGGCGTGCATTGCGCTAGAGACGGGCCGACAATTCAATACTAGAGCAAAAAATCCTGGTTCGAGCGCCACGGGTCTTATTCAATTCGTCGAGCAGACGGCAAAAGATT
>NZ_JANZKU010000062.1 GCF_025642785.1 Pseudomonas sp. RIT-PI-AD | reverse complement strand
GTGTTCCCGGCGCTGGCGGTGAACGAGTGGCTGCCGTCGCTGAGGCGAGCGCCCACGGGAATGTCGCCGATGCTCAGGTGCAGGCTTTCCGAACCGTCGGTGTCGGTCAGCGCCGCATGAACGCCGGAAAGCGGGATCGCGGTGTCCTCGTCGCCTTCGTTCTGCGCGTACTCGCGGTAATAGCCCTGTCCGCCGGTGCCTTGCAGCGCCGACAGGCGGATGCCTTCCTGGGCCAGGTCGACGGTGCTGCGGAACAGTTCGGCGTTGGCCGTGCTGAGGTCGCGCAGCGCGCCGCCGTCCACCTGGAAGTTGACGTCGTAGTTACCCGGGCCGTTCTGGTTGTGGTGATAGAGATCCAGGGTGTAGTAGCCGCTGGTGGTCGGGGTGAAGGTGCCGCTGAAGGCGCCGCTGTTGGCGCCCCAGGTGGCCTGGCCGACGACCGTGCCGCCGATCACCAGGCGAATGCTGTCGTCGCCGACGCCGCTGAAGCTGTAGGTGTGGCCGGCTTCCAGGTGGATCAGGCCGGAAATCTTCGAGGCGGTGCCGGCGCTGACGTTGCCGTTGGCCAGGTTGCTCAACTGGCCGCTGCCGGCCGGTACCCCGGCGTGGTCGATGGTGCTCTGCAGGGTCGCCGGCGCGGCGCCGCTGCCGCCGGTGCCCAGGGCCAGGCCGGTCCAGGTCTGCAGGGTCAGGCCGGTGGCCACCGGATGGCTGGGCGGATTGTTCAGGTCCAGCAGCGGGGCGTCCGCCACCGGGGTGACCTGGATAGTCAGGCTGGACTGCGCGGTGGTGGTGCCATCGCTGACGCTGTAGGTCACCGTCGGCAAGGTGCCGCTCCAGTTGGCCTGCGGGGTGAAGCTGTACTGGCCGTCGGCCGCCACGCTGAGGCTGCCGACCCCGGCGATCACGGCGACGCTGCCGGCGGCGTGGGTGACGCCATCGACGCTGAAGTCGACCAGGCTGAGGGTGTCGTGGTCGACGTCGGTGGCGTTGCCGAGCAGGTTGCCGCTGGCCGAGTGATCCTCATCGACGGTCTGGCTGTGGGCCTGTAGCTGGGGCGCGTTGTTGGTGCCGGTGATGGCGATGGACACCGTGGTGGTGCTGCCGTCGTTGAGGGTGACGGTCAGGTTGTCCTGGGCCTGTTCGCCCTGTTTCAGTCCATCGGCGCGGCCGTCGAGGCTATAGGACCAGTTGCCCGCGGCATCCAGGGTCAGGTTGCCGTAGGTGCCGGACAGGGTACCGGGGTTGAAGGCCAGCGCCGGGTTGTCC
>NZ_JANZKU010000061.1 GCF_025642785.1 Pseudomonas sp. RIT-PI-AD | reverse complement strand
CCGGGCGGACCTGGACGGCTGGAACCTGGACACGCTGAGCATCACCCCACCGCTGGATTTCACCGGTCACTTCGACCTGGACATCGGCGCCACCGCTGTCGAAGGCGCCAATGCGGCGAGCGCGGAAACCCATTTGCCGCTCACCGTGGTGGTCTACCCCGAGAGCAGCGTTCCGACGGGCCCGGTCACCGGGCAGGAAGGCAGCGTCCAGGAGGACGTCACCCTGTCCGTCGGCAGCGCCTTCGGCTCCGGCGGCTCCAGCTTCGTCGCCGGCACCCAGAGCGGCACCTATGGTTCCCTGGGGCTGACCGCCGATGGACGCTGGACCTATACGCTGGATAACGCGGCGCCAGCGGTGCAGGCCCTGGTCAGCGGGCAGAGCGAAACCGAAACCTTCACCCTCAGCCTGTCCAACGGCACGACCACCACGGTCACCGTGCACGTGCTCGGCCTCGACGATCGTGCGGTGATCACGCCGGTCACGCCAGGCGCGGACCGTGGCGCCCTGGTGGAGGACAATGTGCTCACCGCCAGTGGAACACTCGCCGTCAGCGATCCGGATGCCGGCCAGGCGGGCTTCGTCGCCCAGACCCTGAGCGATGGTAACTACGGCTCCCTGAGTATCGATGCCAGCGGCCACTGGACCTACACCCTGAACAATGCCGCCCAGGAGGTGCAGAACCTCAAGGCCGGCGACAGCCTGACCCGCACCCTCGTGGTCACCAGCCAGGACGGCACGTCGCACGCCATCACCCTGACCATCGCCGGCGCCAACGAGACCGCCAGCGCCGGAGCCGGCGCCGTGCAGGAGGACACCACCCTCAGCGCCAGCGGCACCCTGGTCGCCAGCGGCGGCGCGACTTTCGCCGCCGGCACCCAGGCCGGTACCTACGGCAGCCTGACCTTGGGCAGCGACGGCCATTGGACCTACGTGCTGGACAACGCCAGCCCGCAGGTTCAGGCCCTGGTCAACGGGCAGACGGAAACCGAAACCTTCACCCTCAGCCTCAACGACGGCACCCTCACCCAGGTGGCCATCCAGGTGCTGGGCCTGAACGACACCGCGGTCATCGCCCCCGCCGCTCCCGGCGGCGATCGTGGCGCCCTGGTGGAGGATTCCGTGCTCACCGCCAGCGGAACCCTGAATGTCAGCGATGCGGACGCCGGCCAGGCCGGCTTCCAGGCCCAGACCGCCGTGGCCGGTCAATATGGTCATTTCTCCGTCGACGCCAATGGCCACTGGACCTACCAGTTGGATAATGCCGCTGCCCAGGTCCAGGCGCTGGCCGCCAACGAAATCCGTACCGAGCAGTTCACCGTCACCAGCCTGGATGGCACGCCCGCCCAGGTGACCCTCACCATCACCGGGACCGACGATGCACCGGTGATCGGCAGCGGCAGCGGCTCGGTCGTGGAGCAGACCCAGCCCAGCGTCACCGGCAGCCTCAGTGCGACCGACGT
>NZ_JANZKU010000060.1 GCF_025642785.1 Pseudomonas sp. RIT-PI-AD | reverse complement strand
GGGCCTCCAGCCAATCATGGAGGTAATTTTACCCATACCGACTTTTCGTACAAAACCTAGGGCCAGACTCACCTCAGGAAAAGTCCCTAGCCCCATGTTGACCCGTTTCTTCGTCACTGGATGGATGTAATTAAAATTCCAGAGCTTTGATCCATTGCTTCTCACTCGCATTTGCAAGCCATTACCATTGGTGAGAATGTAGTCCTTCTCTTTCGGCTTTGCAGCTTTCACCTTCACGTCGGAGAGGTGCGTGGCTTGGGAACCCATGGTGTATTCCATCGCTGGTCGTGTATTCCAAAAAATAGCAGTTGAAGGCCTGGAATACCACGTGGAATACACGAAAGCATAGATGGTCTCGGACGTCGTCGGACGCCAATGGATGCTAAGTCATTGATTTTGTGGATTTTCAGGCACAAAAAAAGACGCCCTTGGACGTCTTTAGATGGATAAATGGTGGAGCCGGGGGGATTAAAAATATATACATAACCTGTTGTTTTAAATGGATTTATTTGAATATCTATTATTAAGTGCCCCCATAAGTACCCCCGTGCACGTATTCCCGATGAGCGGTTATTTAAGGAGTTGAACTGGCGTCCTGAATTATCGTTTTGCGACCGGCGAGACCTGTCAACCACCGGGAAGTATTCAATAGAGTCGGTCGTGTACAGCATGACCTCGGTTATTTGGCCAGGAGGGTTTGAGCCCAGCTCAGACCGGGTGCTGGGTAGATGTCAGGTCACGCAGTTGGGTTTTTTCCGCGGTAGCGCACCATGGGCTCATCTAGGACGATTTGAGCTGAGGTGCGGTATGAGACACTCGATGGTTACCTGTCACAACTGTGGCAAAGCGATGGTTCCGAGAGCGTCATATAGCCGTGGATTCTGGGGGTATTCGCCTTCGTCCAATCATTGCCCCTTTTGCCTGAGTGAGAACTGGCACGGCGGAAATCCAGGGTTAGGGGCTCGGCTGTTCGCTTTGGTTGGCCTGGCTCTTGGTGTTCTGGCCTGCGTGTTGGTAGGAGCTCTTCTGTTCAAGGTGCAGTGGTGGCTTGGTGTCGAAGAACAGTGGTCTCTATTGACGCTGGGCACATGTGCTGTGTCGGTTAGCGCGGGATACCATTTCTACAACTGGTATGTTGATTGCTGACCGGTGATCATGCTGTGGAAGGCAGCAATCGGTCCAGAGTGTGTAAAAACGCTTCGCCAAAATTGCAGTGTGCGCGTCTACGTTAAATCTGAAATTTATAGGCACGTTAGCAGATGTGGATTTTACGTAGAAGCGCGATTTTCAGTCCTGTTTTGAGTACCTGTCGCGCTGAAAAACGTTTTTACACAGCCTCGGTCAGAAGCGGGCATTCGCAGCGTATTAAACGCCTATTCCGGAGAGTTGTCGTTTTGCAGCCAACACCTCTCGCCACCTCCGATTAACCAGCTAAGTGCCCTGCTCAGCCTTGCAGCGACTCGTGACAGCGCTGCCATGGTGTGTCAAGCCGACTA
>NZ_JANZKU010000006.1 GCF_025642785.1 Pseudomonas sp. RIT-PI-AD | reverse complement strand
GGATGGCGCTCTTCCCATCCGCCAAGCGAACCTTCCTGCCGCACGAAAACTCCCGACCTGGGTCGCCCCCTCCCGGATCGCCCCTGGCCACGGATGCCGGTTTCTCCGCCACAGGGAACGGGCCTTGCGCGAAGATAGGCTTTTTTGTCGGCACGTTCCCGCCCGGCGCCTCTCTAAAATCTGTCGCGTCCTATTCCGTATCAGGAGCCTTGCATGATCACCGTCCATCACCTGAACAACTCCCGCTCTCAGCGCATCCTCTGGCTCCTCGAGGAAATCGGCATCGATTACGAGATCAAGCGCTACCAGCGCGATCCGAAGACCATGCTCGCGCCGCCGGAGCTGCGGGCGGTGCACCCGCTGGGGAAATCCCCGGTGATCACCGACGGCGAGCTGACCCTGGCGGAGTCCGGCGCCATCATCGAATACCTCGCCGGGCGCTACGGCGACTGGCTGCTGCCGGCCGCCGGCTCGGCGGAGCGGCTGCGCTGCACCTACTGGCTGCACTACGCCGAAGGCTCGGCGATGCCGCCGCTGCTGCTCAAGCTGGTGTTCGACAAGATGGAAAGCGCGCCCATGCCGTTCTTCGTCAAGCCCATCGCCCGCGGCATCGCCCACAAGGTGAAGAGCAGCTTCATCGAGCCGCAACTGCGCCAGCACCTCGACTACCTGGAGAACGAACTGGGCAAGCACAGCTGGTTCGCCGGCGAGACCTTCAGCGCCGCCGACATCCAGATGAGTTTCCCGCTGGAAGCCGCCGCCTCGCGGGGTGGACTGGACGCCAGCCGACCCAGGTTGAGCGCCTTCCTCAGCCGCATCCACGCGCGCCCGGCCTATCAACGGGCCTTGGAGAAAGGCGGCGAGTACGCCTACGCCTGATGGACGCACGACCCCCGGACTGGGGGTCGCACTCAAGCAAGCCTCGGACCACCGAAAAACCTCTGCGCAATATCGATTCGTTAATCAGGCATCTATTAGCAGAATAAAAAAGGCAAAAAACAACTTACGCCTTTTTATATCGTTTTTTAGAGTTTCCTTGCCATAAGGCCTCACCCTCATTAGGGTGGAGCCATGCCAAACGATCGAACCCTCATACTGTTTCGCCAACTCGCCTGCCTGTGCTTGGTCAGCCCGCGACTGCGTCGCTCAGCCTGATGGACCGACGCACTTTCCCGGCCGGCTGGCCACTCCGATGATTTCAGGAAAACGCCCATGAGCATGCTCAAAGACCCGTCGCACAAATACCGTCCCTTCACCCGCATCGCCATCGCCGACCGTACCTGGCCGGACCAAGTGATCGACAAGGCGCCGATCTGGCTGTCCACCGACCTGCGCGACGGCAACCAGTCGTTGATCGAGCCGATGGATGCCGAGAAGAAGATGCGCTTCTTCAAGACCCTGGTGCAGGTCGGCCTGAAGGAAATCGAGGTGGGTTTCCCGTCCGCGTCGCAGACCGACTTCGACTTCGTTCGCGAGCTGATCGAGGGCGGCCACATCCCCGACGACGTCACCATCCAGGTGCTGACCCAGGCGCGCGACGACCTCATCGAGCGCACCTTCGAGTCCCTGGTCGGCGCGAAGAAGGCCATCGTCCACTACTACAACGCCTGCGCGCCGAGCTTCCGCCGCATCGTCTTCAACCAGGACAAGGCCGGCGTGAAGGCCATCGCGGTGACCGCCGGCCAGACCATCAAGCGGCTGGCCGCGGCCGCGCCGCAAACCGCCTGGGCGTTCGAGTATTCGCCGGAAGTGTTCAGCTCCACCGAGATCGACTTCGCCGTCGAGGTGTGCAACGCGGTGGTCGAGGTGTTCCAACCGACGCCGGCGCAGAAGTTGATCCTCAACCTGCCGGCGACCATCGAGAACGCCACGCCGAACAATTACGCCGACCAGATCGAATGGTTCGCCCGCCACATCGACCGCCGCGACAGCGTGCTGATCAGCCTGCACACCCATAACGACCGTGGCACCGGCGTCGCCGCCACCGAGCTGGGCCTGATGGCCGGCGCCGATCGCGTCGAAGGCTGCCTGTTCGGCAATGGCGAGCGCACCGGCAACGTCTGTTTGGTGACCGTGGCGCTGAACCTCTACACCCAGGGGGTGGACCCGAAACTGGACTTCTCCGATATCGACGCCGTGCGCAAGGTGGTCGAGGACTGCAACCAGTTGCCGGTGCATCCGCGCCACCCCTATGTCGGCGACCTGGTGCATACCGCGTTCTCCGGCTCGCACCAGGACGCGATCCGCAAGGGCTTCGCCCAGCAGAAGGACGACGCGCTCTGGGAAGTGCCCTACCTGCCGATCGATCCGGCCGACATCGGCCGCGACTACGAGGCGGTGATCCGGGTGAACAGTCAGTCCGGCAAGGGCGGCATCGCCTTCCTGCTCGAGCAGGAGTACGGCATCAGCCTGCCGCGGCGCATGCAGATCGAGTTCAGCCAGGTGGTGCAGCGCGAGACCGACCGCCTCGGCCTGGAAATGACCGCCCAGCAGATCTATCAGTTGCTCGACCGCGAATATTTGCAGGCCAAGGCGCCCTATGCGCTGAAAGGGCATCGCCTCCAGGAAGAGAACGGCACCAGCGCGGTCGACGTGGAAGTCTTCGCCAAGGGCGAGACCCAGCATTGGCGCGGCATCGGCAAGGGGCCGTTGGAAGCGCTGGTCGCCGGCCTGCCGATCGCCGTGGAAATCATGGACTACTCCGAGCACGCCATCGGCGCCGGCACCACGGCCCAGGCCGCCGCCTACATCGAGCTGCGCGTCGAGGGCGGTCGAGCCCTGCACGGTATCGGCATCGATGAAAACCTCACCACCGCCAGCTTCCGCGCGCTGTTCAGCGCCCTGAACCGCGCCCTGGTGCAGGCCGAGGCCCAGGCCGCCTGACCCGTCTGGCGCCCTCCCGGGCGCCATGTCACGCCATGGAAACGCCCGATGCCCGGCATCGGGCGTTTTCGTTTCCGGCCGAATGACCGGTGACGAGACGGGCGCGAAACGCAACGATTGCCGCGCGCCGATCCGGACTCGTCGGCACCGCGGCCTGCACCCAGGGCACGCGCCCCTGGCAACGAGGCCGTCGAGGCGTCGCTCAGAAGGTAGGCGGGGTGTTCACCCAGAGCACACGGGCCAGGGTCCGCCCGGGGTTGTGGTAGTGGTGACGCTGGGTGGAGGGGAACCAGAACGAGTCCCCGGTCTGCAGGAAGTAGGTTTCGTCTTCCACCGTGAGTTCCAGGCAACCGTCTAGCACGTAGCCCAGTTCCTCGCCCTCGTGGCTGATCGCGCCATCGCTTTTCGCGCCGGGCTCGACGATGTGTACATTCACCTCAAGCAGCGCACCCTTTTGGGTCGGAGCGATACGTTCCAGTGCAACCGCGGGCGCTCCGTCGTCCTCGCTGCGCAGGCGAATCACCGGTCGCTCGCCCACCCGCTTGACCAGTCCCTCGTTCTGCTGGACCTCGAACAGCGCGCCGATGGTGGTGCCCAGGGCGGCCGAAATCGCATGCAGCGCGCGCACGGAAGGCGCCGCGTTACCCTTCTCTATCTTGGAGATCATGCTCTCCGAGCAGCCCGCGAGGTCCGCCAGCTGGCGCATGCGCAGCCCCCGGTTCAACCGCAGCATACGCAGCCGCGAGCCCAGCTCGGCGTCTGCTACGGCGCTGGGCCGACTTTTCGCATCCATATCCCTTCCCTCGGTTTTCGTGCCTTCCGGCCGGAATGGCACGATTCTAGCTTTGAACCAAAATTCAAGCACTTGAATTTTGAGATTGCGTTTGAACGATTCGAGAAGCACTTTCCCTACCAACATCAGCGTTCGGTGCGAAAGGCCCCGATCCCGAGGAGACAGCGATTGAGCGGCTACGAATGGCAATTCCACATCATATTGGATTACTGGCCCATCTTCGTCCGGGGCGCCTGGACCACCCTCAAGCTCACCTTCGCGGCGACGCTGCTGGGTCTGGCGATCGGATTGCCCGTGGGCATCCTGCGGCATTCGAAGGTCTGGTGGCTACGCGCGCCGGTGTCGGTGTACGTGGAAGTCATCCGCGCCACCCCGGCGCTGGTGCAGATCGTCTGGATCTACTACTGCTTCCCGATCCTCTTCGGGCTGCAGATGGGCGCCGAGACCACCATCGTCATCGCCCTGGGCATCCACACCGGCGCCTACGTCGCGGAGATCGTCCGCGCCGGGATCAACGCGGTGGACACCGGCCAGTTCATGGCCGCCAAGTCGATCGGCATGAGCTGGGCCATGACCCTGCGGCGGATCATCCTGCCCCAGGCGGGGCAGAAAATGATCCCGCCCTTCATCAATGAGTTCGCCAACATCATGAAGCTCTCGACGCTGGCCTCGACCATCGCCGTGTACGAGCTCCTCCAGGAATCCAACAACCTCATCGCCACCGTCTACCGGCCGCTCGAGGTGTACACCTTCCTGGCCATCGTCTTCTTCTGCATCACCTACCCCTGGATCTGGCTATCGCAACGCTACGAAGCCCGCCTACGGAGGCGCGCATGAGCGAACACACCGGAGCGCGACCCATGCTGACGATCAAGAACCTGAGCAAATCCTACGGCGACCTGGCGGTCCTCAAGGAAATCAGCCTGGACATCGCCGCCAATGAAGTGGTGGCGATCATCGGCCCCAGCGGCTCGGGCAAGAGCACCCTGCTCAAGTGCCTGAACTTCCTCGAACCCTACGGCGGCGGCGAGGTGCGCTTCGAAGGCGAGCTGGTCGGCTACGAGGACGGCCCGCGCGGCCGCCGGCTGGCGCGCGAGAGCCGCACCAGCCGGCAACGGGCGCGGATGGGCATGGTGTTCCAGAACTTCAACCTGTTCCCCCACATGAGCGTGCTGGAGAACCTCCTCGAAGGCCCGGTCCACGTCCTCGGCGAGCCGCGCGCCGAAGTCAGCCAGCGCGCCGTCGAGCTGCTCGCCAAGGTCGGCCTGCTGGAGAAACGCGACGCCCGTCCCTCGACCCTGTCCGGCGGCCAGCAGCAGCGCGCGGCGATCGCTCGTGCCCTGGCCATGCGGCCGAAGCTGATGCTGTTCGACGAGCCCACTTCCGCCCTCGACCCCGAGCTGGTCGGCGAGGTGCTGGCCACCATCGGCCAACTCGCCGCCGAGGGCATGCCGATGGTGATCGTCACCCACGAGATGAGTTTCGCCCGCGACGTCGCCGACCGGGTGATCTTCATGGAAGGCGGCGAGGTCGTCGAGGAAGGCCCGCCCTCGTTGATCTTCACCCGCCCCAGCAACCCCCGTACCCAACAGTTCCTGTCCCGCGTACTCCACTAGAGGTTCCGCCATGAAACCCTTGCTGCGACTGCTGCTCCCCGTACTCGCCACCCTGTCGCTGTGCGCCACCGTCCCGGCCCAGGCCGCCGGCGAGTTGCGCAAGATTGCCGAATCCGGCCAGTTGAAGATCGGCTACATCCCCTCCCCGCCCGGCACCGCCAAGGACCCGCGCAGCGGGGAACTGACCGGCTTCTACGTCGATGCGGCCAAGGCCATCGCCGAGGAAATGGGCGTCAAGCCGGTGTTCGTCGAGACCACCTGGGCCAACTTCGTCGCCGGGCTGCAATCCGGCCAGTTCGACATGTCCATCGGCGCCACCTTCGCCACGGTCAAGCGCGCCATGGCGGTGGATTTCACCACGCCGATCTTCTACCTGGGCAGCGTCGCCGTGGTAGGCCGCGATGACCAGCGCTTCGCCAGCATCGCCGACATGAACAAGGCGGACGTGCGCATCGCCGTGGTGCAAGGCACCGCCGCCGAGACCTACGTGCGCGCCAATATGCCCGAGGCGCGGGTCACCGCGCTGAACACCGGCAACCTCACCGCCGGCTTCATGGAAGTGGCGGCCGGACGTGCCGACGTCAGTTTCGAGGACCTGTTCACCGCCACCCAGTTCGCCAAGCAGCAGCCGGGGGTGAAGGTGATCTTCGCCGACAAGCCGGTGAATTTCCTGCCCATCTCCTGGACGGTGAACAAGGGCAACAGCGAACTGCTCTCGGTGCTCAACATCGGCCTTTCCAACCTGCTGGTATCCGGCCGCTGGGACGCCATCGCCGCGAAATACATCGACGGCGGCCGTTACGTGAACCAGCCCAACCTGCGCGCCTTCCCCCGCGCCGAATGATCCCGACGGAGAGCTCCCATGCCGCATTACCCTACCTGGCCTGAAACCCTCGCCGGCAAGCACTGGCGCAACGTGCACTTCCCGCGCATCCGCGAAGACACGCCGACCTTCCTCGGGGTGCCCTACGCGATCCGCGAGGAGGACCTGCAAGGCGCCGACATCGTCATCATCGGCGCGCCCTTCGCCGCCGGCTGGGGCAAGAAATACAGTGGCGTGGACAAGGCCGAATGGCTGGCCGCCACCACCCGCGTACGCCAGCAGTCGATCCGCTACCGCGGCGGCTACGTGCAGGACTTCGACCTGGACATCTTCGAGCACCTGAAGGTGGTGGACTACGGCGATATCGACATCCCGCTGGAGGCCAGCTACGAGGGCACCGTCGAGCGCATCCTCGAGGCCCAGGAAAGCGTCGAGCGCAAGGTCAAGCAAGTGCTGGCCGCCGGCGCCATTCCGGTGGTGATCGGGCAGAATTCTCCGGTGGCTTCCTACGCCGTCGGCCGCCCGGTGGCCGAGCACATCGGTGGGCCGGTGGGCATGGTCAGCCTGGACACCCACTGGGATTGCTGGCCCTACGACTGGGCGACGATGAACGAGCACATCGCCGGTTCCACCAACTGGAAGGACAAGCTGTTCCGCGATTGCCCGAACTACGCCATCCGCAACCTGGTGGAGATCGGCGAACGCGGCATGCTCGAAGACCCCGCGGTGGTCCGTCACTACCTGAAGAACGGCGCCTGCTTCATGCCGATGTGGAAGATCCGCACCGAGCTGGGCATCGACGGCGTGGTGCGCAACCTGGAACAGGCCTACCAGGGCACCGACGGGGTCTACGCGCACTTCGACATGGACGTGCTCGGCGGCGCCGGCCCCAGCGACGGCGACCTGCTCGGCGAACTGGCCGAACCCATCGGCATGACCGACTACGAGGCGATCCGCATCGCCCACGAGGTGGGCAAGCGCGGCTGCGCCGGTCTGTCCTTCCTGTGCATCCCGCCGGGTTCGGCGGTGATGTACCGGGTGATCGTCTACGTCCTGACCTATTTCATGGCCGGCGTCGCCCTGCGCAAGATCGCCCAGGGCGCCGAAGAGCGGGAACGCTGATGGACAGGTCCTCACATAGCGAACCTCGCGCCCCGCGTATCGACGGCGAGCGCCTCTGGCGCCGTCACCTGGAACTCGCCCGCCATGGCGCGCTGCCCGCCGGGGGCGTCGACCGCCCGGCGTTCTCCGCGATCGACGCCCAGGCCCGCCGGCAGTTGATCGAGTGGGGGCAGGCGATCGGCCTGCAGCCCTCGATGGACGACATCGGCAACCTGTTCCTGCGCCGGCCGGGGCGCCGCCCCGAACTGCCGGCGGTGGCCACCGGCTCGCACCTGGACACCCAGCCCACCGGCGGCAAGTTCGATGGCGCCTATGGCGTGCTGGCCGGGCTGGAGGTGCTGGCCTGCCTGCACGAGGCCGGCCTGCAGAGCGAACGCGACCTGTTGCTGGTGGTATGGGCCAACGAGGAAGGTTCGAACTTCGCGCCGACCACAATGGGCTCCGCGGTGTTCAGCGGTCACTTGGCGCTGGCGGAGGCCCTGGCCGCGCTCGATCCCCAGGGCGAGCGCCTCGGCGACAGCCTGCCGGCCTTCCTCGCAGCCCATGGAGACGTCGCCCGGCAGGATGAAGCCGTCGCCCTGCACGCCTTCATCGAGGCACACATCGAGCAGGGCCCGGTGCTGGAAGCGGCGGGCCTTCCCTTGGGGATCGTCAGCGGTATCCAGGGGCTGCGCTGGCTGGAGGTGGACGTGCGCGGCCAGGAAGCCCATGCCGGCACCACGCCGGGCAGCGCGCGCCGCGACGCCCTCAAGCAGGCCGTGCACATGGCCCGGGCGCTGTTCGCGCATTTCGACGCCCTCGGCGACGGCGTGCGCTTCACCCTCGGGCGCTGGCGGGTCGAGCCGGGCTCGCCGAATACCGTGCCGGGCCGGGTCCGCTTCACCATTGACTTGCGCCATCCGCAGGGCCAGGTGCTGGCGGAAAGCGAGCAGGCCATCCGCCGGCTGTGCGCGGAACATGCCGGCCCCTGCCCGGTCGAGGTGACCACTCTCAGCCAATCGGAGCCGATCGAGTTCCCCGACGCCATCCGCGCCATGCTCGACCAGTGCGCCGCGCTCTGGCAGTACCCCCGGATGTCGCTGGTGTCCGGCGCCACCCACGACGCCAAGCTGCTGCATGGGGTGACCGCCACCGGCATGCTCTTCGTGCCCTGCGAGAAGGGCATCAGCCATAACCAGCTGGAGAATGCCACTCCAGAGCACTTGGCGGCGGGCGCCCAGGTGCTGGCCGAGGCGCTGGTCCGGCTGGCCGGCGCCTAGCGGCGGAGCCGGACGGCGCCGCCCAGGTGCCATCCGGCCCCTCCCGTCGCATCGGCGTGGGTCAGGCGCTGGTGTTCACCAGTTGTCCGCTGCTGCTTTCCGAGGACTCGGTGGTCGCCTCGGTCAACGAGGCGTAGGCCTGTTGCAGGGACGCATTGGTGGTGGCGATCTGCGCCTGCACCGCCTGGGCCTGGGTGCGCTTCTGCTCCTCGGTCTGGTCGCCGGCCTGGACCTGCTTGAGCCGTTGCTGCTGCTCCTGCAGCTCTTTCTTCAACTGCTCGATGCTCTGTTTGATTTCCTTGATGGTGTCCGAGGTGTCATCGTCGCTGTCGGAATCCGAATCGGCCGCTCCCCCTCCGGCGGTGGCGGGAGGCGCGCCTGCCCCCGCGGGCGAAGCGCCCGCGGCAGCGGCGGAGGCCTGGTCGGTATCGTCGGCGACGGCGCTGGCCGTACTGTCGGCGTCGGTGGCGGCGCTGGTGGTGCGGGTGGTGTAGCTGGCGGCGAGGTGGCCGATGGTGCTGATCATCGAAGAACTCCTACGACATGAGGGAGATGATCGAGCATCGGCCTGGGCACGCGACACTTGAGAACTATCGGGTAACGGTTCTGATACCAAAACGCTACAGGGTCGACACAGGCTCCGGTCGGCTCGACAACTGAAACGCATCGGCATCCAGGTCGGCCGGGAAGCGCTTGCGATAGGCGCCCAGCTCCGCCGCCGACAGGCTGACCTGGAACACGCCGGCGTCGCTGCCCGCATCCAGCAACGCCTCGCCCTGGAAATCCACCACCTGGCTGTCGCCGCTGTAGGGATAGCCCTTGCCGTCCTCGCCGATGCGATTGACCGCGGCGACGTAGCAGAGGTTTTCGATGGCCCGCGCCGGCAACAGGCGGTTCCAGTGGCCACGCCGCGCCGCCGGCCAGTTGGCGGTGTAGAGCAGCAGATCGGTGTCCCCCGCACCACGGCTCCACACCGGGAAGCGCAGGTCGTAGCAGATCAGCGGGCGCACCCGCCAGCCCTTCAGCGCCAGCAGCACCTGGCGGTCGCCGGCGCGGTAGTGCTTGTGCTCGCCGGCCATGCGGAACAAATGGCGCTTGTCGTAGTGAGTCGCCTCGCCGTCCGGGCGCACCCAGAGCAGCCGGTTACGGTAGTCGCCCTCCGCGACGCGCACGATCAGGCTGCCGGTCACCACCGCGTCGAGGCGCTCCGCCTGGCGGCGCATCCACGCCAGGGTCGGCCCCTCCTCCGGCTCGGCCAGGGCCGCGGAGTCCATGGAAAACCCGGTGGTGAACATCTCCGGTAGGATCACCAGGTCGGCGCCCCGCGCTTGCTCCAGCAGGGTCTCGAAATGCGCGCGATTGGCTTCGGCGTCGTGCCAGGCCAAGGGGGTTTGCACCAGGGCCAGGCGCAGGTCGTGCAACGGATTCATCGATGATCTCCTTCGGCTTGCCGGGCCGGAGCCCGGCGGGTCAGACCGCGCACAGGCGCTCGGCAGCCTGGCGCAGGGTCTCCTCGCGCTTGGCGAAGCAGAAGCGCACCAAGCGCGCCCCCTTGGGCGGATCGCGGTAGAACACCGAGACCGGGATGCTCGCCACGCCGTGTTCGCGGGTCAGCCATTCGGCCATCTGCACATCGTCCAGGTCGTCGCGGATCGCCGAATAGTCGAGCAACTGGAAATAGGTGCCGGCGGCCGGAGTGAAACGGAAACGCGAGCCGCGCAGCAGATCGCAGAACAGGTCGCGCTTGGCCTGGTAGAAGCCCGGCAACTCGGCGACGTGCTCCGGGTGCGCCTGCATGAAATCGGCCAGGGCGTATTGCAGCGGGGTCACGCCGCAGAAGGTCACGTACTGGTGGATCTTGCGCAGCTCGGCGGACAACGCCGGCGGCGCCACCACGTAGCCGGTCTTCCAGCCGGTGACGTGGTAGGTCTTGCCGAAGGAACTGACCACGAAGGCGCGGCTGTACAGCTCCTCGTGGGCCAGCACGCTGGCATGGGCCACGCCGTCGAACACCAGGTGCTCGTAGACCTCGTCGCTGATCAGGTGGATGTCGCGACCGCGGATCAGCTCGGCCAGGCGGTCCAGGTCGGCGCGGCTGAACAACGCACCGCTGGGGTTGTGGGGCGAATTGAGCAGGATCAGGCGCGTGCGCGGGGTGAGCGCGTCGGCCAGGCGCTGCCAGTCGATGGCGAAGTCCGGCAACGCGAGGGGCACGTGCACGCAGCGCCCGCCCGCCAGCTCCACCGCCGGCGCGTAGCTGTCGTAGCAGGGGTCGAGGACGATGGCTTCGTCGCCGGCGCGGATCAGCGCCTGGACCGCGCAGAAGATCGCCTCGGTGGCGCCCGGGGTGACGGTGATCTCGCGTTCGACGTCGACCTGGCGGCCGTACAGGCCGGCGATCTTCGTCGCCACCTGCTGGCGCAGCGCCAGCAGGCCGGGCATGGGCGCGTACTGGTTGTGGCCGGCGTCGATATGCCGCCCAACCGCTTCGCGCAGGGCCGCCGGGCCATCGAAGTCGGGAAATCCCTGGGACAGGTTGAGCGCGCCGGTTTCCGTGGCGAGCTGGGACATGCGGGCGAAGATGGTGGTGCCGACGTGAGGCAGTTTGCTGGCGATCATGGGCTTTCCCGGGCTGGAGCGCGCCACGACGGAGCCGTCGCGAAACGGCAGGCGCGGACCGCAGGATAGCCGATCGACCGGGCACGAAAAAGGCGCGGGGACGGGGTCCGCGCGCCTTTTCCAACCGATGGCTCAGCGTTTCTTGTCGCGGCGCTTCTTCTCGGCCTTCTTGTGGTGGCTCATCAGCCGGCGCTTCTTGTTCACCTGGCGATCGGTGAGGGTGTTCTTCTTGCCTTCGAAGGGGTTCTCGCCGCCCTTGTACTCGATGCGCAGTGGCGTGCCGACCAGCTTGAGCACGCGCCGGTAGGTGTTCTCCAGGTAGCGCGAGTAGGACTTGGGCACCGCCTCCACCTGGTTGCCGTGGATCACGATGATCGGCGGGTTGGCCCCGCCCAGGTGGGCGTAGCGCAGCTTGATGCGACGACCGTTGACCAGCGGCGGCTGGTGCTCCTGCACGGCGTCCTCGAGGATCTGCGTGAGGCGGCTGGTGGGCCAGCGGGTGATCGCCGACTTGAAGGCGGTCTGCACCGACTTGTACAGGTGGCCGACGCCGGTCCCGTGCATGGCAGAGATGAAGTGGATGTCGGCGAAATCGACGAACATCAGCCGGCGTTCCAGCTCGGTCTTGACGTAATCCCGCTCGCCCTGCTCCATGCCGTCCCACTTGTTCAGCGCGATCACCAGGGCACGGCCGGTCTCCAGCACGAAGCCGAGCAGGTTGAGGTCGTGCTCGACCACGCCTTCCCGGGCATCCATGACGAAGATCACCACGTTGGCGTCCTGGATCGCCTGGAGCGTCTTGACCACCGAGAACTTTTCCACCGCCTCGAAGATCTTGCCGCGGCGACGCACGCCGGCGGTGTCGATCAGGGTGTACTTCTCCTCGTTGCGCTCGAACGGGATGTAGATGCTGTCGCGGGTGGTGCCGGCCTGATCGTAGACGATCACCCGCTCCTCGCCGAGCATGCGGTTGACCAAGGTCGACTTGCCCACGTTGGGGCGGCCGATGATGGCGATCTTGATCCCGTCCTTCTCGCTCGGGCCGGGAATCCGCACCGGCTCCTCGCCTTCGGCGACTTCCGCGGCGGCTTCGTCCTCTTCCTCGCTGGCGTCCTTGGGAAACTCGCCCAGAGCGGCGTCGAGCATCTGGCTGATGCCACGACCATGAGCAGCGGCGACCGGAATGGCATCGCCCAGGCCCAAGGGGCTGAATTCGGCGCGGGCGATGTCAGGGTCGACGGTGTCGACCTTGTTGGCGACGACGAAGCAGCGTTTGTTGCGCTTGCGCAGGTGCTCGCCGATCATCTGGTCGGCGGCGGTCAGGCCGGCCCGCGAATCGACCATGAACAGCACCGCGTCGGCCTCTTCGATGGCCTGCAGCGATTGCTCGGCCATCTTCGCGTCGATGCCTTCCTCGTCACCGGAAATACCGCCGGTATCGATCACGATATAGGTGCGCCCCTGCCACTTGGCCTCGCCGTACTGGCGATCGCGGGTCAGACCGGCGTACTCGGCGACGATGGCGTCGCGCGTCTTGGTCAGGCGGTTGAACAGCGTCGACTTGCCGACATTGGGGCGGCCCACCAGGGCGATTACCGGAACCATGGGCTCCTCCAGCGATAAATCCAGAAAACACAACGGCCGCTGCATGTGCAGCGGCCGGCAGACAATTCCCGCCAGGTGCCCGCCCCCGCAGGGCCGGGCGGACGATCAGCGGATTTTCAGGGCGACCAGCTTGCCGCTGTTGCCGAAGACGTACAGCATGTCGCCGACCGCCAGCGGACGGGCACGCAACCCGTCGCTGTCGATGCGCTCGCGGCCGACGAAGCGACCGTCCACCTGGCTCACCAGGTGCAGGTAGCCCTCGAAGTCGCCGAACGCCACGTAGCTGGAAAACACTTCCGGCGCCGACAGTTGGCGACGCGCCAGGGCATCGTTGCTCCACAGCGCCGAGGACGAACGCTCGTCGACGCCCTCGACGGTCCCACTGGCGAGGCTCACGTAGACGTTGCCGAAGCCCTGGGCCACGCCGACGTAGCTGGACGCCTCGCGCTGCCAGAGAATGCGCCCGCTTTCCAGGTCCAGGCCGGCGACGCGACCTTGGTAGGTGGCGACGTACAAGGTGCTGCCGGACAGCAGCAGGCCGCCGTCGATGTCCACCACGCGATCCAGTTCGGAGCGGCCTTGCGGCACCGCCACGCGCTGTTCCCAGACCGGCAGGCCGCGCTGCACGTCCAGGGCGATCACCTTGCCGGTGGACAGCCCGGCGACCGCCAGGTTGTTGGTCACGATGGGCGCGCCGGTGCCGCGCAGGGTCAGCACCGCCGGGGTGTTCTCGTAGATCCAGCGCTGGCTGCCGGTGGCCGCGTCAAGGGCGATCAGCCGATCGTCCTGGGTCTGCACCACCACCACGTCGCCGTTGGTGGCCGGCGGCGCCAGCACTTCGCTGGTCACCCGCGCCCGCCATTTCTCTTCGCCGCTGTCGGCGTCGAGGGCGACCACTTCGCCTTTCAGAGTGCCGAGCAGGACCAGGCCGTAACCCGCACCCACCGCACCGGAGACCGGCAGGTCCAGATCGTCCTTCCAGATCACCTTGCCGGTGAGGCGATCCATAGCCATCACCACGCCCTCGACGTCGGCGGCGAAGATACGCTCGCCATCGACCGCCGGAACCAGCAGGTTGTAGGCCTCGCCCTGACCGTCGCCGACCGACTGGCTCCACTCGGTTTCCAGCTTCACCTCTTCGGTGAAATTGGTGAGTTCGGCCGGCGGCAGTTCTTTCTTGCTGTTACTGCTGCAACCCGCGATCGCGACGGCGAGTGCCAGCACAGCGGCATATTTCCAGCCCATCACGCGTCCCCTTTCGCCAGGTCGTCGAGTTTCATCTGCAAACCACCGACCGCGGCCTCTTCCGTCAAGGCGCCCTTGGCCTTCTCGTAAGCGGCGCGGGCATCGTCGGTGCGCTTGAGCTGCACCAGCAGATCGCCGCGGAGTTCTTCGCGAGTGGCCAGGTAGGCGTTGTCGACTTCGCCGTCGAGCAGCTTGAGTGCGTCTTCCGCCTTGTTCTGCGCGGCCAGCACGCGAGCCAGCCGCTGCTTGGCCAACTCGCCGAGGGTGGCGTCGAAGGGTTTGTCGACGACCGCCTTCAGTTCGTTGGCCGCATCGTCCAGCCGACCCGACTCGACCGCCACCTTGGCGACGAACAGGCTGCCGTACTGCGCATAGGCGGTGCCGCCGAACTCGCTCTTCAGCTTGCCGGACAGGTCGGCGATCTTCGCGGCGTCCGGCTGGCCCTCGGGGGTCAGCGCGGTTTGCAGCAGGTCCTGATACAGCACCGAGGCGTTCTGGCTCTGGGTGGTCTGGTAGCGCTGCCAGGCTTGCCAGCCGAGCACCACCACCAGGGCCAGAGCGCCGCCGGTCAACAGGGGTTTGCCGTTGCGCTGCCACCAATCCTTGATCAGCGCCAGTTCTTCATCTTCGGTACGCGAGGTCACCCCAATACTCCTATTCGCTGAATGCTCAAACCCGCTGCAGGCAGGTCGCCAGATGCTCGGGCAGAGCATCCCAGGCTATGTTCTGTTGTTCGCTGTCGTCGCGCAGGGGTTTGCAACCTACCACGCGGTTCGCCAGTTCGTCGTCACCCAAGATCATCGCGTAGCGCGCGCCGCTCTTGTCGGCCTTCTTGAACTGACTCTTGAAGCTGCCGCCCCCGGCGTTCACCAGCAGGCGGATACCCGGCAAGGCATCGCGCAGACGCTCGGCCAGGGTCAACGCGGCCAGCTCGGCGGCTTCGCCGAAGGCGCAGAGATACAAGTCGGCCGGGCGCTGCAGTGTCTCCGGCAACAGGCCAAGGGTTTCCAGCAGCAGCACCAGGCGCTCCACGCCCATGGCGAACCCCACGCCCGGGGTAGGCTTGCCGCCGAACTGGGTGACCAGGCCGTCGTAGCGGCCCCCGGCGCAGACGGTGCCCTGGGCGCCGAGCTTGTCGGTGACCCATTCGAATACGGTGCGGCCGTAGTAATCCAGGCCACGGACCAGTTTCGGGTTGATCTCGTACCGGATGCCGGCGGCATCCAGGCGAGCCTTCAAGCCGTCGAAATGCAGGCGCGACTCGTCATCCAGGTAATCGTGCAGAGTCGGCGCATCGGCGAGCAGCGCCTGGGTGCTGGCCGACTTGCTGTCGAGAATCCGCAGCGGATTGGTGGTGAGGCGGCGCTGGCTGTCCTCGTCGAGCTGATCGAAACGCTCGCGCAGGTAGATCACCAGCGCATCGCGGTAACGGGCACGCGCGTCGCTGGAACCGAGGCTGTTGAGTTGCAGGCTGACCGCGTCGGACAGGCCCAGGGTCCTCCACAGGCGCCAGGTGAGGACGATCAGCTCGGCGTCGATGTCCGGGCCGGGCTGGTTGAACACCTCCACGCCCACCTGGTGGAACTGGCGGTAGCGGCCCTTCTGCGGCTTCTCGTAGCGGAACATCGGGCCGGCGTACCAGAGCTTCTGGACCTGCCCGCCACCGGTGAGACCGTGCTCGAGCATCGCCCTCACGCAGCCGGCGGTGCCCTCCGGGCGCAGGGTCAGGGACTCTTCGTTGCGGTCGAGGAAGGTGTACATCTCCTTGTCGACCACGTCGGTGCCTTCGCCGATGCCGCGGGCGAACAATTCGGTGAACTCGAGGATTGGCAGGCGGATTTCCTTGTAGCCATAGCCGTCGAGCAATGTCGCCAGGGTGTTCTCCAGATAACGCCAGGCGGGCGTCTGCTCCGGCAAAATGTCGTTCATGCCACGGATGGCTTGCAGGGACTTGCTCACTCGGAATCCTTAACGGTGATTCAGCCGCGGACGATCAAGGCCGCGTCGGCTTCGGCCTTTTCGGCCGCTTTCCGGCGGATGAGCCTTTCCAGCTCGTCCACCAGGTTGTCGTTGGTCAGTTTCTGTGCAGGCTTGCCATCGATGTAGATGAGGTTGGGGCTGCCGCCGGTCAGCCCGACGTGGGCTTCCTTGGCCTCGCCCGGACCGTTCACCACGCATCCGATGACCGCCACGTCCAGGGGCACCAGCAGGTCTTCCAGCCGGCCCTCCAGCTCGTTCATGGTCTTCACCACGTCGAAGTTCTGCCGCGAGCAACTCGGGCAGGCGATGAAGTTGATGCCCCGCGAACGCAGGCGCAGCGACTTGAGGATGTCGTAACCGACCTTGATCTCCTCGACCGGATCGGCCGCCAGGGAGATGCGGATGGTGTCGCCGATGCCGTCGGCCAGCAGCATGCCCAGGCCGACCGCCGACTTCACGGTGCCGGAGCGCAGGCCACCGGCCTCGGTGATCCCCAGGTGCAGCGGCTGTTCGATCTGCTTGGCCAGCAGGCGATAGGCCTCCACCGCCATGAACACGTCGGAAGCCTTCACGCTGACCTTGAAGTCGGGGAAGTTCAGGCGGTCCAGGTGCTCCACGTGACGCAGCGCCGACTCGACCAGGGCTTCCGGGGTCGGCTCGCCGTATTTCTTTTGCAAGTCTTTTTCCAGCGAACCGGCGTTGACCCCAATGCGGATCGGAATCCCGCGGTCGCGAGCGGCGTCCACCACGGCCTTGACCCGGTCCTCGCGGCCGATGTTGCCGGGATTGATGCGCAGGCAGTCCACACCCAGCTCGGCGACGCGCAGGGCGATGGTGTAATCGAAATGGATGTCCGCCACCAGCGGCACCCGCACCTGACGCTTGATCAGGCCGAACGCCTCGGCGGCGTCCATGTCCGGCACCGAGACCCGGACGATGTCGGCGCCCGCGTCTTCCAGGCGGCGGATCTGTGCCACGGTCGCGGCCACGTCGCAGGTGTCGGTGTTGGTCATGCTCTGCACCGCGATGGGCGCATCGCCCCCGACCGGTACGTTGCCGACCATGATCTGACGCGACAACCGACGCTTGATGGGCGACTCGCAATGCATGGCTTATTGCCCCAACTTCAGGCGAGCGGTCTCGCCATGGGTGGATGCGGCGAGGTCGACGGCCTGGCCGTTGTAGCTCACCTGGGCGCCACGGGCATACCCCAGGCGGAGTTCCAGCGGGGCCTTGCCCACCAGTTGCAGGGTTTCGCCGGTACGCTTGAGACCGCTGAACAGGACCTTGCCGCCCACTTCGCTGACCTGGGTCCAGCAATCGGCGACGAAGCGGATGTCGATCCGCGCCTGGCCGGCGGCCAGTTCCACCGGAGCTTCCGGCGCGGCAGCGGGCGCAGCCGCCGCCGGACTGCTGGGCGCGGGAGTCGGCACGACGGGCTGGGGCACGGACGGAGGCGTCACCGCCGGCGGCGCCGCGGAGGGCGTTGGCGTCGCGGGAGGCGTGGTCGAGGGCGCGGTGGCCACGTCCGGCGTCGTACCGTCCAGCGGCAGCTCGGTCACCGGCGGCGTGGCCTCGGTTTCGGCCTCGACCACGGCCTGGTCTTCCGGCTCGTCCAGGGGATGGATCTGGGTGGTGCCGTCGGCGCTTTCCACTTCGACGTGCTCGAGGCTGGTGTTGCTCGCCTCGCCGGCGCGGCGCTGCGATTGCTCCTGCCACCAGAAGAAGGCTGCGCCGATGAGCGCGACCAGGATGAAGAAGCTGACGACGCGCAGCACGCTCTGGGACAGTCGTACCGGCTCTTCGATACGCCCCAGGCTATGCACGTCGCTGCCCTTGGCATCGGTGCCGGTGTACTGGTCGAACTCCGCCACCAGGCGGTTCTGGTCCATGCCCAGAAGCTTCGCGTAGGCGCGGATGTAGCCGCGGGCGAACGTGTGCCCCGGCAACTGCTCGAACGCGCCGGCTTCGAGTTGGCGCAGGGCGTGTTCGGTCAGGTTGAGTTGATGGGCGACATCGCCCAGCTTCCAGCCGTTGCCTTCGCGAGCCAACCGCAGGGTCTCGCCCGGGTTGGCGCGGGAGGCCGCGACTGCTTCGGGGTGCGACGCTTTCATCGTTGCTCCGACAGGTATTTCTGATACTCCGGCGTACCGGGATAGAGGCGTTTCAGCTGCAGGCCCAGGCTGGCGGCCTGATCGCGGTCCTCGAAGACCTTGGCGAGGCGAGCGCCGAGCAACAGGCTGCGGGCGTTCTGTTCGGCCATCGCGCTGTAGAGGCCGTAGTAATCCCGGGCCGGCACGTACTGTTTGTCCTCGTAGGAAAGCTCCGCCATCGCCAGCAAGGCTCTGGGCTGCTGGCGATTCAACCGCAGGGATTTCTCGAAGTGCTGCTTGGCCAGTTCACGCTGGTTCAGCGCCACCGCGGTCAAGCCGAGATTCTCGAATACCCGCGAGCGCTCGGGGTACAGGTTGTCCGCCGCCGCTTGCTCGAAGCGTTGGTAGGCTTCCTTGTAGCGTTTCTGCTCGAACAGGAAGCCCCCGTAGTTGTTCAGGATGCGTGGGTCGGAACCGCGGGCCGAAAGCGCCTTGCGGAACTCCTCGTCGGCCAGCTCCGGCTCCAGTTCGCTCTGGAAGACCAGGGCAAGGGCGGCGTGGGCGTCGGCATTGGAGGAATCCAGTTCGAGCGCCTGCTTCAAGGGCACCTTGGCCCGCTCGCTGTCGCCCTGTTGCAAATAGCCGATGCCCAGTTGGATGTAGGCATCCCGTGCCTCGTCGCGCCCTTTCGAGGTGCGCATCGGATCGACGTTGCCGGTGGTCACGCAGCCGGCGAGCAGGCCGGCGACGATCAGTAATAAAGACGTCCTTGGAATCATCGAGTCCTCCCTTCAGGTCCGGTTGGCACTATGGGGCGCATCCGCCTCGCCATTCAACTGCCGCACGGCGATATAGCGCTCGCTGCGGCGGGTACGGTCCATGACCTGTCCGACCAGTTGGCCGCAGGCGGCGTCGATGTCCTCGCCCCGGGTGGTGCGAACGGTGACATTGTGCCCGGCCTTGTGCAGCAGGTCCTGGAAACGCCGGATCGCGTTGTTGCTGGGCCGCTCGTAACCGGAGAAGGGAAAAGGATTGAAAGGAATCAGGTTGATCTTGCAAGGAACGTCGCGCAGCAGCTCGATCATCTGGGCCGCGTGCTCGGGCTGGTCGTTGACGTCCTTGAGCAGGGTGTACTCGATGGTCAACAACCGTTTCTCGCCCAACCGCGAAACGTAGCGCTTGCAGGCCGCCAGCAACACGTCCAGCGGGTATTTCTTGTTGATCGGCACCAGCTTGTTGCGCAACTCGTCGTTGGGCGCGTGCAACGACAGCGCCAGGGAGACGTCGATGGCTTCGGCCAGTTTGTCGATCATCGGCACAACGCCCGAGGTGGACAGGGTCACCTTGCGCTTGGAAATGCCGTAGCCGAGGTCGTCCATCATGATGTGCATGGCGGCGACCACGTTATCGAAGTTCAGCAGCGGCTCGCCCATGCCCATCATCACCACGTTGGTGACGGCGCGATCGATCTTGGCGGGGACGGTGCCGAAGGATTTGTTGGCGATCCACACTTGGCCGATCACCTCGGCGGCGCTCAGGTCGCTGTTGAAGCCTTGCTTGCCGGTGGAGCAGAAACTGCAGTCGAGGGCACAGCCGGCCTGGGAAGAGACGCACAGGGTGCCGCGGCCGCCCTGGGGAATGTACACGGTCTCGACACAGCTGCCCGAGGCCACGCGCACCACCCACTTGCGGGTGCCGTCGCTGGAAATGTCTTCGGAGACGATTTCCGGACCGCGGATCTCGGCGCAGGCCTTGAGCTTATCGCGCAAGGCCTTGCCGATATTGCTCATGGCGTCGAAGTCATCGACGCCAAAATGGTGAATCCACTTCATCACCTGACCGGCGCGGAAACGCTTCTCCCCGATGGACTCGAAGAAGTGCTCCAGTTGCTGCTGGGTCATGCCCAGCAGGTTGGCTTTTCCGGTGGTTTCCGTCATGGCTTCACCCTCGCGGCTCGCGTCAGCGAGTGCGAGCGCATACCTCGGTAGCGGCGAAGAAATAAGCGATTTCGCGAGCGGCGGAAGCCTCGGAATCGGAACCGTGGACGGCGTTTTCGTCGATGGAAACGGCGAAATCGGCGCGGATGGTACCGGCTTCGGCTTTCTTCGGATCGGTCGCGCCCATCAGTTCACGGTTCTTGGCGATGGCGCCTTCGCCTTCCAGTACCTGCACGACCACCGGGCCGGAAGTCATGAAGGACACCAGGTCCTTGAAGAAGGGGCGTTCTTTGTGCTCGGCATAGAAACCACCGGCTTCGCGCTCGGACAGCTGGACCATCTTGGCGGCGACGACGCGCAGGCCGGCTTTTTCGAAACGGGTGACGATCTCACCGACGACGTTCTTGGCAACGGCGTCCGGCTTGACGATGGACAGGGTACGTTCAACAGCCATGTAAAACTCCAGAAACAAGGATTTAAAGCGAAAAATTAAACCCGCGAATTATACGCGGGTTCCAGTCAAATGCGTAGGGTGGCACCTTGGCTCAGTCGAGCTCTTCGATCCAGGCGCCCTGGATCGCCTCCAGCACCTTTTCACCGCCTCGCTGCGGGTCGTCGCTGAAGTCCGGCAAACCGATGACCCAGCGATGCAGGTCGACGAAGTTGATGTAGCGCGGATCCACGTCCGGTTTGCTTTCCGCCAGTTCGATGGCGATGTCCAGCACATCGGCCCATTTCAGACTCACGGCCATCTCCTAGTGCTTTTCCGAAACCTGGTTGAGGGTATAGCGGGGGATTTCCACCACCAGATCCTGCTCGCCGACCAGCGCCTGGCAGGACAGCCGCGACTGCGGTTCCAGCCCCCAGGCCTTATCCAGCATATCGTCTTCCAGTTCGTCGGACGCTTCCAGCGAGGCGAAGCCCTCGCGTACCACCACGTGGCAGGTGGTGCAGGCGCAGGACATCTCGCAGGCGTGCTCGATTTCCAGGCCGTTGCGCATCGCCGCGGCGATGATGGTCTCGCCCGGCTTGGCCTCGACCACCATGCCCTCGGGGCAATGTTCGGCGTTAGGCAGAAATACGATCTGCGGCATCAGTCATTCCTCAAGTTCATTCAATCGACGTCCGGCCAGAGCCGCCTTGACGCTCGCGTCCATCCGCCGCGCGGCGAAGGCGTCGGTCACCTGGGACAGGCGCTTGGTCTGGCGCTCGATGGCGACGCCGTCGGTTCCGCCCGCCAGCTCGCGGAGCACTCGCATCTGCTCTTCGATGGCCTCGCGCTCCTCGGCATCCAGCAAGCGTTGGCCATCCACTTCCAGGGCGGCCTGCACGGATTCCAGCAGGCGCTGGGCATCCACCTGCTGCTCGCGCAACGCACGGGCAGCCTTGTCGTCTCCGGCATGCTGGAAGGAATCCTTCAGCATGCGCATGATCTCGCCGTCGGTCAGTCCGTAGGACGGCTTGACCTGGATGCTCGCCTCCACCCCGGAACCGAGCTCGCGGGCGGCGACGCCGAGCAAACCGTCGGCATCCACCTGGAAGGTCACGCGGATCTTCGCCGCGCCCGCCACCATGGGCGGAATGCCGCGCAACTCGAAGCGCGCCAGGGACCGGCAGTCCTTGACCAGCTCCCGCTCGCCTTGCAGGACGTGGATCATCATGGCCGTCTGGCCGTCCTTGTAGGTGGTAAAGTCCTGCGCGCGCGCCACCGGGATGGTGGTGTTGCGCGGAATGACCTTCTCCATCAGCCCACCCATGGTTTCCAGGCCCAGGGACAGCGGGATCACGTCCAGCAACAGCAGTTCTTCGCCACCGCGGCGGTTGCCGGCCAGGGTGTCGGCCTGGATCGCCGCACCGATGGCGACCACCTGATCGGGATCGATATCGGTCATGGGCTGGCGCCCGAACAGCTCGCTCACCCCCTGGCGAACGCGCGGAACCCGGGTCGACCCACCCACCATCACCACGGCTTCCACCTCGGAAATCTCGATGCCGGCGTCCCGTACCGCCCGGCGGCAAGCCTTGAGGCTGCGCATCACCAAGGGCTCGATCAGGGCATCGAAGTGCTGGCGGCTCAAAACACCGCTCCAACCGCCATAGGCCAGGGAGGTCGCGTCAGCCTGGCTGAGCGCTTCCTTGGCGGAGCAGGCGATTCGCAATAACTGCCGCTGCGCGCCGGGGTCGAGGTCGGCGGACAGGCCGGCCTGCTCGATGATCCAGCCGGCGATGGCGTGGTCGAAGTCGTCACCGCCCAGGGCACTGTCGCCCCCGGTGGCCATGACTTCGAAGACGCCGGCGGTCAGGCGCAGAATGGAAATATCGAAGGTACCGCCGCCCAGGTCGTAGATCGCCACGACCCCTTCCGCCTGCTGGTCCAGCCCGTAAGCCACGGCAGCGGCGGTGGGTTCGTTGAGCAAACGCAATACGTTCAGGCCGGCCAGACGGGCAGCGTCCTTGGTCGCCTGGCGCTGGGCGTCGTCGAAATAGGCCGGCACGGTGATGACCGCGCCCACCAGCTCGCCGGCCAATGCCGCCTCGGCCCGCTCACGCAGCGCACGAAGGATTTCCGCCGACACCTCCACCGGGCTCTTCGCGCCCTGCACGGTGTCGATGAACGGCATGTGCGATTCACCCTCGACGAACCGGTAGGGCAACTGCTCGCCCAACTGTTTCACATCGGCCAGCCCACGCCCCATCAGGCGCTTGACCGAGAGCACGGTATTGAGGGGATCTTCGGAGGCGGCAGCCTTGGCGCCCTGCCCGACCTCGACGCGGTCGGCGTGATAGCGCACCGCGGAAGGCAGGATGACCTGCCCCGCGGCATCCGCCAGGGTTTCGGCCAGGCCACTGCGGACAGCGGCTACCAATGAATTGGTGGTGCCCAGATCGATGCCCACGGCCAGGCGACGCTGGTGTGGTTGCGGGCTTTGTCCGGGCTCGGCGATCTGCAGTAGAGACATGCTTATCTATGAATTGGGCGCTGCGCCTGGAAAGGTCCGCGCGGATTAATCGTCGAGGCGCTCTTCCAATTGGCGCACCTCGTGGGAGAGTTTGTCGAGGAACTGCATGCGGCGCACCAGTCGCTCGGCTTCCTCGCGCCGCGCCGGCTGATCCCAGCACTCGGCGAACCGCGCTTCCAGCTCGGCCTGGGCCGCCTTCAATCGCAGCTTGAATGGGGTGACGCCCGGCAGGTCGGCATTGTCCTGCAATTCTTCCAGTTCTTCACGCCATTGCATCTGTTGCAGGAGGAATTGCGGATCCTGCACCGTGGCTTCCAGCGGCAATTCGCCACCCTGCAACGCCAACAGGTGAAGCGCACGCTGTGGCACGCTCTTCAGCGTCTGGTAGGCCTCGTTGAGCTGCGCCGCCTGCTCGAGCGCCAGGCGCTGCTCGCGCGAAGACGCATCGGCGAAGCGATCCGGATGCACGCCCCGCGCCAATTCGCGATAACGCGCGGCCAGGCGGTCGAGATCCAGCAGGAACGCCGGTTGCAGGTCGAAGAGCGCGAAGTGACAGGGTTTACCCACGGACGGCCTCAAACGTTGAAACTTTCGCCGCAGCCACACTCACCACGCACGTTGGGATTGTTGAACTTGAACCCTTCGTTCAAGCCTTCGCGAACGAAGTCGAGCTCGGTGCCGTCGAGGTAGGCGAGACTCTTGGGATCGATGATCACCTTGACCCCGAAATTCTCGAATACCTCATCCTCGGCTCCCACTTCGTCGACGAACTCGAGCACGTAAGCCAAGCCGGAACAACCGGTGGTGCGGACGCCCAGGCGAATGCCTTCGCCCTTGCCGCGCCCTTCGAGGGAGCGGCGCACATGGAGAGCAGCCGCTTCAGTCATGCTGATAGCCATGGGACCTCCCGTTGGTTCAGAGCAGGCCTTTCTTCTGCTTGTAGTCCCGCACGGCCGCCTTGATGGCGTCCTCGGCGAGCACCGAGCAGTGGATCTTCACCGGCGGCAGCGCCAGCTCTTCGGCGATGGTGGTGTTCTTGATGGTCTCGGCCTCGTCCAGGGTCTTACCCTTCATCCACTCGGTGGCGAGGGAACTGGAGGCGATGGCCGAGCCGCATCCATAGGTCTTGAACTTGGCGTCTTCAATGACGCCTTGCTCGTTGACCTTGATCTGCAGGCGCATCACGTCGCCGCAGGCCGGCGCGCCGACCATGCCGGTCCCCACGTCGGGGTCCTCCGCATTCAGCTTGCCGACGTTGCGCGGGTTCTCGTAGTGGTCAATGACCTTTTCGCTGTAAGCCATGGTGCTTTACTCCTCGCTCATCAGGGGCAGCATCAATGTGCCTGCCATTCGACCTTGGAAAGGTCGACGCCCTCTTTATACATATCCCAAAGGGGAGACAATTCGCGCAGCTTGTCCACGGACTCGCGGATCTTGCTCGCGGCGTAATCCACTTCTTCTTCGGTGGTGAAACGGCCGAAGGTGAAACGGATCGAGCTATGCGCCAACTCGTCGTTGCGACCCAGCGCACGCAGGACATAGGAAGGTTCGAGGGACGCCGAAGTACAGGCCGAGCCGGAAGAAACCGCCAGGTCCTTGAGCGCCATGATCAGCGACTCGCCCTCGACGTAGTTGAAGCTGACGTTGAGGTTGTGCGGCACCCGGGCGATCGCGCTGCCGTTCAGGTACAGCTCTTCCATGCCCTGGATGGCATTCCAGAATCGATCGCGCAGGGCCTGGATACGCACGCGCTCGCCAGCCATCTCTTCCTTGGCGATCCGGAAGGCTTCGCCCATGCCGACGATCTGGTGAGTCGCCAGGGTGCCGGAACGCATGCCGCGCTCGTGGCCGCCACCATGGGTCTGCGCCTCGAGGCGCACCCGGGGCTTACGCCGAACGTAGAGCGCACCGATGCCTTTCGGGCCATAGGTCTTGTGGGCGGAGAAGGACATCAGGTCGACCTTCATCTTCTCCAGGTCAATCTCCACTTTGCCGGTCGATTGGGCCGCATCCACATGGAAGAGGATGCCGCGCGACCGGGTCAGTTCGCCGATCGCGGCGATGTCGTTGACCGTACCGATCTCGTTGTTCACATGCATCACCGAGACCAGGACGGTGTCGTCGCGCAACGCAGCCTCGACCAGCGCCGGGGTGACCAGGCCATCTTCGCCGGGCTCGATGTAGGTGACCTCGAAGCCTTCGCGCTCGAGCTGGCGGACGGTATCCAGCACGGCTTTGTGTTCGATCTTGGACGTGACGATGTGCTTGCCCTTGGACGCGTAGAAATGCGCCACGCCCTTGATGGCCAGGTTGTCGGACTCGGTCGCACCGGAGGTCCAGACGATCTCGCGGGGGTCGGCATTGACCAGCTCGGCCACCTGACGACGAGCGTTCTCCACCGCTTCCTCGGCTTTCCAGCCGAAGGCGTGGGAACGCGAGGCCGGGTTGCCGAAGTTGCCGTCCACCAGCAGACACTCGCTCATCTTCTGCGCGACGCGCGGGTCCACCGGTGTGGTAGCGGAGTAATCGAGGTAAATCGGCAATTTCATCGGTGCTCTCCTAATCAGGTATCAGGCAGGCGTCCTGCTCATTCGACGGCGGACGCTTCAATCTTGTCGAGACGCGGTGTGCGAGCGGTGCCGCAACGACGCTGGTCCTGGCGCAGGGCGACTTCCTGAACCTCGCGCCGGGTGACCAGATCCGCCAGGCTGATGCCGCTGAGGAACTCATGGATCTGCAGACTGAGGTCGCACCACAGATGGTGGGTCAAGCAGGTGTCGCCGGAATGGCAATCCCCGAGCCCCTGGCAGCGCGTGGCGTCCACCGACTCATTGACCGCATCGATCACCTGGGCCACATGGATGCCCTGCATGTCGCGGGACAACTGATAACCACCGCCCGGACCCCGCACACTGGTGACCAGGTTGCCACGGCGCAACTTGGCGAACAGTTGTTCGAGATAGGACAGGGAAATGCCTTGGCGCTCGGAAATGTCCGCCAAGGAAACGGGTCCATGCTGTGCATGCAACGCCAGATCGAGCATGGCGGTGACGGCGTAACGGCCTTTGGTGGTCAGTCGCATGGTGATTACCACGGAATCGCTGATTTGCAGCGATTATGCAATTCCCGAGTATTTAAGTCAACTATAAGACCTAGTAATTGACTCGGGATTGGGCGAAGGAAGCGCGCGCATGATAGCAGAATGCGACCGACCGGCGTCAGGCGGGAGGACCCACTTCCTCCTTGACCCCGGCGAAATCCTCTTCGCGGAGTTCCGGCAACGCGTTCGCGCAGTAGTCGCTGCCCAACTCGGTCAGCGCCTTGCACATGCCGTCGAGCCGACCGTCCATCGCCTGGATGTGATCCAGCAACTGGCCGATGGCCCGTGCCACCGGGTCGGGCATGTCCCGCCCCACGCCATAGGCATCGAACCCGAACTTCTCGGCGATCTGCTGACGCTTGGCTTCCTGCTCGTCGTCGGGCTTGACGATGATCCGCCCCGGAATACCGACTGCCGTGGCGCCCGGCGGTACCGCCTTGGTCACCACCGCGTTGGAGCCGATCTTCGCCCCGGCCCCCACGGTAAAGGGGCCGAGCACCTTGGCTCCGGCGCCCACCACCACTCCGTCCTCCAGGGTCGGGTGGCGCTTGCCTTTGTTCCAACTGGTCCCGCCCAGGGTGACACCTTGATAAAGCGTCACGTCGTCACCGATCTCAGCGGTCTCGCCGATGACGATGCCCATGCCATGGTCGATGAAAAAGCGCCTGCCGATCTTGGCTCCCGGATGGATCTCGATGCCGGTGAGCCAGCGACCGAAACTCGATACCAGGCGCGCCAGCCACATCCAGCCGTGGACCCAGAGGCCATGGGCCAGGCGGTGCAACCAGAGGGCATGCAGCCCCGGGTAGCAAGTCAGCACTTCCAGAGCGTTACGCGCGGCGGGATCGCGATGGAAAATGCTTTGGATATCTTCTCGGACACGCTCGAACATCAGAGCTCCCTCCGCTTATGGGGTTCGCCGCGAACGGCCTTCTGGGTTTCGGTGAGAATGCCCCGAAGGATATTCATCTCCAGCTTGCTGATCGCACTTCGCCCGAACAGGCGACGCAGGCGCGACATGAGGTGGCGCGGGCGCTGCGGATCGAGAAAACCGACCTGGACCAGGGTGCTTTCGAGATGCCCATAGAACAGCTCGAGCTCGTCCAGAGTGACGGGCTGGGCGTTCTGCTCGGCCGCGGCCTCGAGCTTCTCCATCTTGGTCGGCTTGCCCTGCGCGGCCAACCAGGCCATGCGCACCTCATAGGTCAGCACCTGCACCGCGGTGGCGAGGTTCAGCGAGGAGAATTCCGGATCGGAAGGGATGTGCACGTGGTAATGGCAGCGCTGCAGCTCGGCGTTGGTCAGGCCTGCATATTCCCGCCCGAACACCAGGGCCACTTCGCCGCCGGCCCCGACCTGATCCAGGCAGACGCTGGCGCACTCGCGGGGATCGAGCAGCGGCCAGGGAATTTGCCGATCCCGCGCGCTGGTGCCGAGCGCGACGGTGCAACCGACCAGGGCCTCTTCGAGCGTACCGACCACCTGCGCCCGCTCCAGCAGGTCGCTGGCGCCTGACGCCCTGGCGCTAGCCTCATCGCTGGGAAAGACTTCGGGGTCCACCAGTACCAGGCGCGACAACCCCATGTTCTTCATGGCGCGTGCCACGCCCCCGATGTTGCCGGGGTGGCTGGTATTGACCAAAACCACGCGTATGTTCTGCAACAATGCGAACGCTCTCACACAAGCCGAGGGGGAGCGGAATCTTACCGAAGGCCCCGGGCGAACGCCATGCGCGCGCAGCCCAGCCTGGCGAGCCGAAGCTTTTCTGGTAACATGTCCGGCTTTCTTTAACGCCCCAGGTGACCCCCCATGCAGCCTATGCTGAATATCGCCCTGCGCGCCGCCCGCAGCGCCGGTGAATTGATTTTCCGCTCGATCGAACGCCTGGATGTCATTTCGGTGAACGAAAAGGATGCCAAGGACTACGTCACCGAGGTGGATCGCAGCGCCGAGCAGACCATCATCCAGGCGCTTCGCAAGGCCTACCCGAACCACGGCATCCTCGGCGAGGAAACCGGCCTGAGCGAAGGCAGCGGCGAAGGCGCCGACTATCAGTGGATCATCGACCCCCTGGATGGCACCACCAACTTCGTCCGCGGCGTGCCGCATTTCGCCGTGAGCATCGCCTGCAAGTATCGCGGCCGCCTGGAACACGCCGTGGTTCTCGATCCGATCCGCCAGGAAGAATTCACCGCCAGCCGCGGCCGGGGTGCCGCCCTCAACGGACGCCGGCTGCGGGTCAGCCCGCGTAAGAGCCTGGACGGCGCCCTGATCGGCACCGGCTTCCCGTTCCGCGACAGCCAACTGGAAAACCTCGACGCCTACCTGGGCATGTTCCGCAGTCTGGTCGGCCAGACGGCGGGCATCCGCCGCGCAGGCGCCGCCAGCCTGGACCTGGCCTACGTGGCCGCGGGCCGCTTCGATGCGTTCTGGGAGTTCGGCTTGTCGGAGTGGGACATGGCGGCGGGCGCGCTGCTGATCCAGGAAGCCGGCGGCCTGGTGAGCGACTTCACCGGCGACCACGACTTCCTCGAGAAAGGCCATATCGTCGCCGGAAACACCAAGTGCTTCAAGGCGGTCCTCACCGCCATCCAGCCGCACCTGCCGCCTTCGCTGAAGCGCTGACAGCGATCGTCCGGACATGAAAAAAGCGCCTCTCGAGGCGCTTTTTTCATGGAGCATTCAGCGTGCTATCTGATCCTGCCTGACCAGGATCAACTGGCCTTGCTTGTTCAGGGGAATCTGCGCGCCGGGATCGTGATCCATGCGCACCTGATCGACCTTGCCATTGAGCTGGTACTTGACGTCATAACCGACGAGCTTCTCGCTGGTGTCCTGCACGGTGCTGCAACGGGTCTCTGTGGTGGTGTAGGTATCCCGGGACTGCATGTTGCCCTGCACCTGATTCCCCGCGTAGCCACCGCCGACGGCACCTGCCACGGTGGCGATCTTCTTGCCGCTGCCACCGCCGACCTGGCTACCCAGCAATCCCCCGGCGACCGCCCCCAGGACCGTCCCCGCCAGCTTGTGCTGGTCCTGCACGGGACGCTGGCGGGTCACGGCGACGTCCTTGCAGACCTCGCGGGGGGTTTTCACGGTTTCGTTGACCGGCTGGACCGCTAGCACTTCAGCGTAATCGGGACCGCTGTTCACCAGGCTGTACGTGGCTACGGCCCCGCCTGCGGTCACACCGACGGCGCCCAACACGGCACCGACGAGCATCGATTTGTTCACGCGAACCTCCTGACTTCATCCAAACCGGGCTTGTGCCCTACTCCCAGCCTTGGAGGATTCGCGTCGGGCCAAGTTCCCATGGCACGCCTCCAGCCTTCTAGGGCGAGAGGCGCGTCACAGGCTCAGGGACGTTCGTCGACCTCGGTCACGGTCGCCGTGGGGATGAGGTCTTCGCTGGTCAGGTTCAGCCAGATCAGCACCACGTTGGCGATGTAGATGGAGGAGTAGGTACCGGCCAACACCCCGACGAACAACGCGATGGAGAATCCGAACAGGTTGTCGCCCGCGAAGAACAGCAACGCGACGATGGCCAGCAGGGTGGAAATGGACGTGGCCATGGTGCGCAGCAAGGTCTGCGTGGTGGAGATGTTGATGTTCTCGATCAGGCTCGCCTTGCGCAGCACGCGGAAGTTCTCGCGCACCCGGTCGAAGACCACGATGGTGTCGTTCAACGAGTAGCCGATGATCGCCAGGACCGCCGCCAGCACCGTCAGATCGAAGGTGATCTGGAAGAACGACAGGATGCCCATGGTCACGACCACGTCGTGCACCAGCGACAGGATCGCCCCGACGGCGAACTTCCACTGGAAGCGGAACGCCACGTAGATGAGGATCCCGCCCAGGGCCAGGAGCATGCCGAGGCCGCCCTGGTCACGCAGTTCCTCGCCGACTTGTGGCCCGACGTATTCCACGCGCTTGACCTGCACCGGGTTGTCGCCGCCATTCCTCTCGCGGAGCGCGGCCGCCACCTTGTTGCCCAGTTGCGGGTCGTCGCCCTGGAGGCGAACCACCACATCGGTGGTGGCGCCGAAGCTCTGTACGACGGCCTCGCCATAACCGGCGGCGACCAGTTCAGCGCGAACCTTGTCGAGCTCGGCCGGACGTTCGTAGGCCAGCTCGATCTGCGTGCCGCCAGTGAAGTCCAGGCCGAAATTGAGCCCTTTGTAGAACCAGCTGAACAGCGCCAGCAGCGTCAGGATCATGGTCAGGGCGAACGCGAAATTGCGCACGCCCATGAAGTTGATAGTACCTAGTTTCATGGGTGCCCCTTAGATCCACAACTTCTTGAAGTCACGGCCGCCGAAGATCAGGTTGACCATGCCGCGGGTCACCATGATGGCGGTGAACATCGACGTGAAAATACCCAGCGACATGGTAACGGCGAAACCCTTCACCGGGCCGGTGCCCATCGCGAACAGGATGCCACCGACCAGCAACGTGGTCAGGTTGGCGTCGAGAATCGCGGTGAAGGCCCGGTCGAAGCCCTCGTGTATCGCCCGCTGCGTGGACATGCCGTTGGCGATCTCCTCGCGGATCCGCGAGAAGATCAGCACGTTCGCATCCACCGCCATCCCCATGGTCAGGACGATACCGGCGATACCCGGCAGCGTCAGGGTGGCGTGCAGCACCGACATCAAGGCCAGCAGCAGCACCATGTTGAGTGCCAGGGCCACCGTGGCCAGCAAGCCGAAGAAGCGGTAGATGGCGATGATGAACAACGACACGAACAGCATGCCCCACAGGGAGGCATCGATACCCTTGACGATGTTATCGGCGCCCAGGCTCGGGCCGATGGTGCGTTCCTCGGCGAAGTACATCGGCGCGGCCAGGCCACCGGCGCGCAGCAGCAAGGCCAACTCGGAGGATTCGCCCTGGCCGTTCAGACCGGTGATGCGGAACTGGCTGCCGAGGGCCGACTGGATGGTCGCCAGGCTGATGATCTTCTTCTCTTCCTGGAAGGACTGGACCATCACTTCCTTTTCGACGCCCTCGACGGTCTGCTTCTCGTAGCGCGTGACCGGCTTCTGCTCGATGAAGATCACCGCCATGCTGCGCCCGACGTTGCTGCGGGTCGCCCGGTTCATCAGCTCGCCGCCATGGCCGTCGAGGTGGATGTTCACCTGCGGACGGCCGTTCTCGTCGAAGCTCGCCTTGGCATCGGTGACCTGGTCGCCGGTGATGATCAGGCCACGCTCCAGCTGCACAGGCGGACGGCCCGGCTCGCGGAACTCGAAGGGCTCGCTGGCGGCCTTGCTCGCACCGCTCTCGGCGGCGAGGCGGAATTCCAGATTCGCGGTCTTGCCGAGGATGCGCTTGGCTTCGGCGGTATCCTGCACGCCCGGCAGCTCCACCACGATACGGTTGGCGCCCTGACGCTGTACCAGCGGCTCGGCGACACCCAACTCGTTCACCCGGTTACGGACGGTGGTGAGGTTCTGACGGATCGAGTACTCGCGGATTTCCGCCAGCTTGGCCTGGGTCAGTGCCAGGCGCATGATCCGCTGGCCGTTACGCTCGGTGGTGGTGATCTCGAAATCGTTGAAGCTCTTGCGGATCAGCGACTGGGCCTTTTCCAGGCTCTCAGCGTCGGCGAAGCCGAGCTGGATCGCGGTCTCCTGGGCCGGCAGGCTGCGATAGCGCACGCGCTCCTTGCGCAGCAGGCTCTTCACATCGCCCTCGTAGACCTTGATCCGGGCGCTCATGGCTTTTTCCATGTCCACTTCGAGGAGGAAGTGCACACCGCCGGACAGATCGAGGCCCAGCTTCATCGGCGTGGCGCCCAGGCTGCGCAGCCAGGCCGGCGTGGTGGGTGCCAGGTTGAGCGCGACCACGTAGTCGTCACCCAGCTCCTTGCGCACCACGTCCTTGGCCGGCAACTGATCGCCCTGCTTGAGCAGGCGCAGCAAACCGCCGTGCTGGCTCAGGCTGGTCGCCTTGACGGCAATACCGGCGTCGGCCAGCGCCTTGCCGGCGCGATCCAGTGCGACCTGATCGATCCTCAGCGCCGTGCTGGCGCCGCTGATCTGGATGGCCGGATCGTCTGGATACAGGTTGGGTGCGGAATAGATAAAGCCGACTGCGAGAACCGCCACAATCAGCAGATATTTCCACAGAGGGTACTTGTTGAGCATGAGACCGCCCGTTATGACGCGGGGCGCCTGATGGCGCCCCGTCTTGGTGAAGAACGAATCGTTAGATGGCTTTCAGAGTGCCCTTCGGCAGCGTGGCGGCGATGGCCGCTTTCTGAATTTTCAACTCGACGGTGGCGGACACTTCGATGACGACGAAGTCATCGGACACTTTCACCACCTTGCCGGCGATGCCCCCGGAGGTGACCACCTCGTCGCCTTTCTGCAGGTTGCCGAGCAGGTTCTTGTGCTCCTTGGAGCGCTTGGCCTGCGGGCGCCAGATCATCATGTAGAAGATGACCAGGAAGCCGACCAGGAACACCCACTCGAAGCCGGTGCCGGCAGGACCGGCCGCTGCTGGTGCGGCGGCATCAGCGAAAGCGGCGGGAATCAGAAAGCTCATGGATCACTCCTGTTGCTAAGTTCTTGGAAAAATGAGGATTTATCAGTCCAGCGGCGGCGTTGGCAAACCGCGCCGAGCATAGAAGGCATCGACAAAGGCGGCCAATGTACCCTGTTGAATTGCCTCGCGCAAACCAGCCATCAGGCGCTGGTAATGCCGCAAGTTGTGAATGGTATTGAGCATGCTGCCGAGCATTTCGCTGCATTTGTCCAGATGGTGCAGATAGGCGCGCGAGAAGTGCCGACAGGTGTGGCAGTCACACTCAGGGTCCAGGGGCGACTCATCGTAGCGGTGGGTGGCGTTGCGGATCTTCAACACACCGGTCTCGACGAACAGGTGGCCGTTGCGCGCATTGCGCGTCGGCATCACGCAATCGAACATGTCGACCCCGCGGCGCACGCCTTCCACCAAGTCTTCCGGCTTGCCCACGCCCATCAGGTAGCGGGGCTTGTCGGCGGGCATGTGCACCGGCAGGAAATCCAGCACCCGGATCATTTCCTCCTTGGGCTCCCCTACCGAGAGGCCGCCGATGGCCAGGCCATCGAAGCCGATCTCGTTCAGCCCATCCAGCGAACGCCGGCGCAAGTCCTCGTGCATGCCGCCCTGGACGATGCCGAACAGCGCCGCGCTGCTGTCGCCATGGGCGGTCTTGGAGCGCTGGGCCCAGCGCAGCGACAACTCCATCGAGCGGCGCGCCACCTCGTGGTCCGCCGGATAAGGCGTGCACTCGTCGAAGATCATCACGATGTCCGAGCCCAGGTCGCGCTGGACCTGCATCGACTCCTCCGGCCCCATGAACACCTTGGCGCCGTCCACCGGCGAGGCGAAGGTCACGCCCTCCTCCTTGATCTTGCGCATGGCGCCCAGGCTGAACACCTGGAAGCCGCCCGAGTCGGTGAGGATCGGCCCTTGCCATTGCATGAAATCGTGGAGGTCGCCGAGACGCTTGATAACTTCGGTGCCCGGGCGCAACCAGAGATGGAAGGTATTGCCGAGGATGATCTGGGCGCCGATCGCCTGGATGTCGCGCGGCAACATCCCCTTCACCGTACCGTAGGTGCCCACTGGCATGAACGCCGGGGTTTCCACCACGCCACGCGGGAAGGTCAGGCGTCCGCGACGGGCCTTGCCCTCGGTGGCGAGCAATTCGAAGGTCATGCGGCAAGTGCGCGTCATACGGAAGCCTCGGGCCCGCGCGCAGCGGGATTGCGGGTGATGAACATGGCGTCACCGTAACTGAAGAAGCGATAGCCCTGCTCCACCGCCACGGCATAGGCCGCCATGGTCTGCGCATAGCCGGCGAATGCGGACACCAGCATCAGCAAGGTGGATTCGGGAAGATGGAAATTGGTGACCAGGGCATCCACGACGTGGAAGGGCTTGCCGGGATAGAGAAAGATGTCGGTGTCGCCGCTGAAGGCTTCGAGCCGGCCGCTGCGTGCTGCGCTTTCCAGCGAGCGCACGCTGGTGGTGCCCACCGCGATCACCCTGCCGCCACGGGCCTTGCAGGCGGCCACCGCAGCCACCACGTCCTGGCCCACTTCCAGCCATTCGCGATGCATGTGGTGATCCTCCAGCCGCTCGACGCGCACCGGCTGGAAGGTGCCGGCGCCGACATGCAGGGTCACGAAGGCGCTTTCCACGCCCATGCGGCCGATGGCGTCCAGTAGGGCGCGGTCGAAATGCAGCCCGGCGGTCGGCGCCGCCACCGCGCCGGCATGACGGGCGTAGACGGTCTGGTAACGCTCGCGGTCGGCTTCGTCGTCGGCACGATCTATATAAGGAGGCAACGGCATGTGCCCGATACGGTCCATCAGCGGCAGGACCGGTTCGGCGAAGCTCAGCTCGAACAAGGCCTCGTGGCGAGCCACCATCTCGGCCTCGCTGCCATCGTCCAGCAGGATCCGGGAACCTGGCTTGGGCGACTTGCTGGAGCGCACGTGAGCCAGTACGCGCTGCGCGTCCAGCACGCGCTCGACGAGAATTTCCAGCTTGCCGCCGGAGGCCTTGTGGCCGAACAGGCGCGCGGGGATCACCCGGGTATTGTTGAACACCATCAGGTCGCCCGGCCGCAGGTACTCCAGCACGTCGGCGAACCCGCGGTGGGCCAGGGCACCGCTCGGCCCGTCGAGAACCAGCAAGCGGCTGGCGCTACGCTGCGCCAGGGGATAACGGGCGATCAGGGCTTCAGGCAACTCGAAATGGAAGTCGGCAACACGCATGGCGGAAGGTCGTTTCGCAGGGCCGCGAATCTTACCGGAAATACCCGAAACTGACCACGCAAGCGGATTGACCATCGCCCCGGGCCTCCCTATACTTCGCCGCCATTGTGCCCCGGTGGCGGAATCGGTAGACGCGGCGGATTCAAAATCCGTTTTCGAAAGGAGTGGGAGTTCGAGTCTCCCCCGGGGCACCACGAACACGTTTCAGGATGCGCCACCCAGCACCTGGAACCCAATAGAACCGGCCTTAGAGCCGGTTTTTTTGTGCCCGCATGCACCGCCATAAATCGCTACGGTTCATGGCGCCATACAAGCCTATCTGGAACGCGGCGGCACCCGCATCGCCCTTGGACTTCCAGAGCCCTGTTCGGCCGGTACCCCTTAAGCGCCGCTTTGTCCCACAGCCACCCGCATTCGCCAATGCGCCCCTCACAGGAGAACACTCCTGCCGCGACGATGGCCGAGGAAGTGGCTCCATCCCGTCCGTGCAAGGGCGCCAAGCGCCCTAATCGAGGGCCTTCGCCGCGAATGGTTCGCCCCTCCACGGATTCTCGGTCAGCGCGCGGAATCGATCATCGTCGAACCGGGTTCGGCGATCACTTCAACTGATTGGCGAAGCGCTCCACGGCACCCACGACTTGCTTGGCCCCCTGCTGGATCTCGACGATGACAGCGCCCGACTGGTTGGCCAGGGTCAGCCCCCTCTCCGCCTGCTCCCGGCTACTGGCCATGTTCTTGATCGCGTCATCGACGAGCATCTGGTTCTGCTGGACCACGGAGACGATTTCCTCGGTGGCGCCGCTGGTGCTGCTGGCCAATTGCCGGACCTCGTCGGCGACGACGGCGAAACCCCGCCCCTGTTCGCCGGCACGCGCCGCCTCGATGGCCGCATTGAGCGCGAGCAGGTTGGTTTGCCGGGCGATGCCGCCGATCGTCTGCACCATGGTGCTGATCAGCAGGGACTGTTTACCCAAGGCCGCCATGCTTTCGGAGGCAGACTGGGTTTCTTCGGAAATACGCTGCATGGTCTGCACGGTGCTGTTGACCACGCGGGCGCCTTCCTGGGCACTCAGGTCGGTTTTCTGGGAAATCTCATAGGCGATGTCGGCGGCTTCGTTCACCTCGATCTCACGAACAACCTGATCGGTGATCACGATGGCGAACTTCACCACCTTGTACAGGTGATCCTGGGTGTCTCGCACCGGATTGTAGGTAGCCTCTAGCCAGACGGGGTTCCCATGGCTGTCTAAGCGCTTGAATCGGCCCGCCACGAAGTCGCCGCGGTTCAGCCTCGCCCAGAAATCCGCGTAACCGGGCGAGTTGGCTTCTTCGGGTTCGCAGAGCATACGGTGGTGCTTGCCTTTTATCCGGTCGAGGCTGTAACCCATCGCCTGGAGGAAGCGTTCGTTGGCGGTCAACACATGGCCTGCCAGATCGAACTCGATGACCGCGGTGGAGCGAAGAAGGGCCTTGATGAAGTCCTCGTTTTCGCGGGCCTTGTCCATGGATTCGGTTATTTCCGTGCCCAGGCACTGGATTTTCAGCAGCTTTCCATCCTCGTCCATGAGCGGTTGCCAGCACGCCTGCAACCAGACCAGCGCCCCGTCGGAGCGCAGGAAACGATAACGGTCGCTGACCGAAGTTCCTTTGCCGACGGCCTCTCGAAGATTGCGAAAACAGGACAGCGTCTTGACGTAAGCGGGAACCACGTCGTTCAGCGGCAGATCCTGCAGCCGGTTCCTGTCGTACCCGAGGAACCGGGAGAAGTTGTCGTTGAATTCGATGATCCGGTACTCCGGATCGACCGTCAGCATGATCATCTCGGCCTGCAGGCCCGCGTGAAATTGTCGAAGAAGAGACAATTCGGCGTCTTTTGCTCTCAAGTCCTTTTTCAAGCGGTTGCTGAACATGCTCGTTCTCCGAATGCGGGCCGTTTCAACCTTTCCAAATGACCGTTTCGCTGTGCCAGGGCTCCAGCGGTTGGTGGCGGGTCTCTTCGATCGACAGAGCGCCCTGGGACCGCGCTCTGTTTTCCGAAGCCTGGCGTCTTGGGCCTCGTGGACGTAATGCGAAGGCGCCTTCTCGGAAATCGTCAAGACCCCCGTATGCCTGCCGCTCCCGCCTTGGAACCTTGCAAGTGGTTTCCACGCCCTGACACAGGCTGCCGGGAGCTTGCTGAACCCCCGTAGTATCGAATCGGCATCTCCGCCTGAGTGTAGTCGAACATGGACTACCCACCTCTCGGCCCGTCACTTGGCATGACGAAGCGCTTCGCGCCGCTCTGCTGCGGGCGTTGCGAGCGGACAAACCAAGCGCTGGCACTGCACGGTTTCGTGCTTGCCCCCACGAACAGCACGACTCGGGACAACCCTCCATTTTCCGGATGCTCACGTTGACCGGGTTATGTTCAGAAGCGCCGGGTCGGGCTCCTCGAGGGATGCCTGCTTATTTCGCCCGCACGAAGAGGATATGATGCCCCTTCGCCAGTACCACGCTAGACAAGAGCCATAGCCTCGAAAGCAGGCAAGCTGTCGCTACGCGGCTGCCCCTTGCGAAGCGCCGCGACAGGCGAAAGCGCCCGCCGATGTCAGGCTGGATGCCGTACTGCTTCACTCTCACTTCGATCGCGTCACTGCACGGCGGAAACCATCGCAGAACGCCGTCGACCCGGACGCAAACAGCTGTTAAGGAGCTCCATGAGGATCATTCGGACCATCGTATTGCTGGCCCTGGTTTCACAACTCGCCGCCTGCGCATTCGGACGGCGCATCGATTACACGACGGCGGTGCCCAACCTCAATCTGGCGACCCGCGATACCGTGGCGGTCTCGGTGATCGAGGAGCGGCCCTACGTACTCTCCCGCAGCAAGCATCCGAACTATGTCGGCACCATGCGCGGCGGGTATTACAACCCGTTCAATGTCGTCACCCTCAGCGGCGGGTCGCTCGCGACCGATCTTCAACAGGCCCTGGTATCCGGTCTGCAGCGGTCGGGGATCAAGGCGAATACGCAAATCTACAAGGCAACCAAATCGGAGAATCCGGGCGAGGTGCTGCTGGTCATACAGGTCCGGGAATGGAAAAGCGATACCTATGTCCATACCCGCTTCGATTACGACCTCACCGCCACGGTCTACGACCATCAAGGCAAGACCCTGGCGACCCAGCAAACCAAGTGGTCAGGGCAAATCGCCAACTTCATCGAGGCCGGCAAGCTGGCGCTCGCCCAGGCCGTGGACAACGGCGACATCAAACGCGCCCTGGAAGCAAAAGCGCCGGAAACCGTGGTGCCGGCCAAGACCGCGCCTGCCGGCGGGAACGGACTGTCAGGCTCCAACGCTTACGATGAGTGCATGAAACACGTGATGCGAGTGACCGACCGGGCTCTGCGCTTGCAGATGATGTTCGCCTGCGATACCAGCCAATAGCTGGGGGCACGTGAAAGGGCCATAAGGGCTTTTAGAAGAGAATGAAGCGCTCGAAGGGCATATGCCCTTCGAAAGTGGAAAAGCCCAGGGCTCTGGGCTTTCGAGCGATCTAGCTCGGCTGTCCCGAGCCGTCGACGCCTTCGATATCCGGATCGTCCGGAGCGACTTCGGGTTCCTGAGGATTCACGACATCCTCCACCAGCGAACCGGGATCTTCATTGCCCGGATCGTTCATTCCAGGCGGAGAACCGCCACCACCGGGATGGTTTATCGTCCCGGGATCCTTTTCGACATCAGACGAGTCGTTGTTCATAGGCACCTCTCGAACGAGTCCAGAGCTGGACCCGTACGCATTGGATAGAGGGCGACGAACACACGTTCCACAGCATCCCAGGCCAATCGTCCGATAGGACGAGCGGATGCCAAGACCTGTACTGGCGGATGTGCCGCGCTGAATGCATTACAGGGCGTCAGACCGCGTGCTCTTCCCAGATCAACTCGCCTTCGTCGGTGATTTCCAGCACCTTGGTCAAGGCCGCTTCCGCCGCTTCGTCGGCCTCGCTGGCCAATGCGTAGGCCTGGTCGTTCGCCACCTTGTGGAAATGGGGCTTTTCCTGGGCATTGCGACGCATGACACCAATCACCGCCTTGAAGCCACCGTCCTCGGGGTAGGCGGACGAAATCGCCTCGAATTCTTTGAAATGCTTGCGAGCCATCTGCTTCTCCATTGAGCCAATCGACTGGGTCAAACAATGGACAGCAGTCCAGGCGAGAAAGATTCCCCGCCATCGGGCGTTTATTTTCACCCCCAAGTCGCGGGCAAGGCTCCCTAGCCTGCCGACACGGACGCGGAAATAGGCGTGCACCCTTGTCCCGAGGAACTGGAAACTCGCTTGCCGCAGCGCCGTTCCCGTCGCGACTAGAAACCTTTCGAAGCCTCTAGAACGGCCCTTTCAGGGCATGGAGACGTGGTTCCGCGCGCCGCTCATCGGGCAAGCGGCGAACAATCTTTTCGAGCCCCATACAAACGTAACGGGTTCGGGTGTATGTTCTCTCCCGCCCCCCTGCCAAGCATCGCTTTTCGGGGGTTGGCATTTGCCAGAGAGTTAGCGTAGAGTGTGCCCACTGTGTTTGCATGGGTCGCTGTTGAATCGTGACCTGGTGCAGTAGATCCTACAGATCCGCTACATCCCGCTCGACTTCTCTTACTCTCTGCAACCAGTTCCAGCCCTCTATGCTTTAGAGCCATAGAGGCTGTCATCAACTCTAGTTTCAAGGAAATAAGACATGTCGAATCGTCAAAACGGCACCGTTAAATGGTTTAACGACGAGAAGGGTTTTGGTTTCATTACCCCTGAGAGCGGTCCGGATCTGTTCGTACATTTCCGCGCTATCGAAGGCAACGGCTTCAAGAGCCTGAAAGAAGGCCAGCGCGTTAGCTTCGTCGCGGTACAAGGTCAAAAAGGCATGCAGGCTGACCAAGTCCAGATTCTGGGCTGATAGTCTCTGCTAGGAAGCCCCTGATGGCGACATCAGGGGCTTTTTTTTGCCTGGGATTTCGTAGAATGCGCCCTTTTCCGATTAGCGAGCCCGCCATGGCGAATCACCCACTGCGCCCCCAGGGCGATTTCCCCCCCGCCCGCTTCGTGCGCCGCCTGGCCGCCATCTTCTACGACAGCCTGCTATGCGTTGCCCTGATGATGGTGGTGACGCTCGCTTATCAGCACATCCTCCTTCGCCTGATTTATGGCAGCGAGCGGCTGCGGGCCCTGTCCGAAGCGGGCGCGCTCGACCACGACCCCCTGCTCGCCACCCTGCTGCTGTTCAGCCTGTTCGGTTTCTTCGCCTACTTTTGGACCAGGAACGGGCAGACCCTGGGCATGCAGGTCTGGAACATTCGCGTGCAGAACGCCGACGGCTCGGCCATCGGCCTGTGGCAGGCCTTGCTGCGCTTCGTCATCGCCCTGGGCTCCTGGCTGTGCCTCGGCCTGGGCTTTCTCTGGATGCTCTGGGACAGGCAGCGGCGCAGTTGGCACGACCGCTATTCGGAAAGCCTGATCGTGCAGTTGCCGAAGAACATCCACAGGAAGTGATCAAGAAAAAGCCGTCCAAGGGACGGCTTTTTCTTTCCGGACGATGTATCAGCCGGCGCGCCTCAACAACCAGACGCCGGCTATCCCGCACAGCCCTGCGGGAATCAACACCGCCAGCAGCGGGGAGAAGCCGAAGACCAGGCTGGACGGCCCCAGCAGGTCCTGGCTGATCCGGACCACGAAGCCAATCACCACGCCGGTGAACACGCGCTGCCCCAGGGTGACCGAACGCAGCGGCCCGAAGATGAATGAAATCGCCATCAGCACCAGCGAAGCGGTGACCAACGGCTGCAACAGCTTGCTCCAGAACGCCAGCCAGTAGCGACCGTTGTTCAGGCCCTGGTCGGCCAGGTAATGGATGTAGCGCCAAAGCCCGGTGATCGACAGCGCCTCCGGCTCCATCACCACGGTCCCGAGCAGTTGAGGCTGCAATTCGATGTCCCAGCGCTCGCTGGCGGCCTGGACCACCTCTGTCTTGCGCTCGCGGAAAAAGGTGGTCGCCACATCGTCCAATTGCCAGTGATCGCCTTCGTACACCGCACGCTTGGCGAAACTGGCCGACAGCAAGTGACGCTCCCCATCGAAGTGATAGCGGGTCACGCCGTAGAGGATCCCGCTGGGCTGCACGGCGTTGATGTGCACGTATTCCTGGCCCTGGCGATGCCAGAGGCCGCGCTTGGAGCTTTGCGCATCGCCTCCGCCCTGGGCCAGGGAACGGTCGGCCTGGGCAATGTTTTCGCTCCAGGGCGCCAGGTATTCGCCGACCAGCACACCCGCCAGCATCAGCACCAGCAGGGGCTTCATCACCGCCCAGACGATCCGCCCGATGGACACCCCGGCCGCGCGCATCACCGTGAGCTCGCTGCTGCTGGCCAGGCTGCCGAGGCCGATCAGGCTACCGATCAGCGCCGCCATCGGCAGCATGTCGTAGGCCCGCCTGGGAGCGGTCAGGATCACGTAGGAGAAGGCCTGCCCCAGGCTATAGGAGCCGCTGATATCGCCCAGCTCGTCGATGAAGGCGAACAGCAGGGCGAGCCCGAGGATGACGCCCAGCACGGCGAGGATGCTGACGAATACCGTGATGCCGATGTAGCGGTCGAGCTTAGCCATGGGCCACCTCCTGCGCACGACGCGACGCCCACTTCAGCCGCATCGGCTCCCAGTAGAGCAACGCCAGGCCGACCAGGAGGAAGATCAGGTGCACCCACCACAATCCGATCGCCATGGGAATCTTGCCCTTGTCCAACTGCCCCCGCGCCGCGATCAGCAAGGCCAGGTAGCCCATGTACAGCAAGACCGAAGGCAGCAGCTTGAGGAAACGCCCCTGGCGCGGGTTGACGCGCGAAAGCGGAACCGCCAGCAAGGCGACGATGAATACCAGCAAGGGAATCGACAGGCGCCATTGCAACTCGGCCTGGTAGCGCGGGTTGTCGCTGCCGATCAGGTCGGCGGTCGGCACCGCCTCGCGCTCGCCGATCTCCGAGCTGACCTCGGGCTTCGGCAGCAGGACGCCGTAGGTTTCGTATTGCACCGCCCGGTAATCCGCCATGCCCGGATTGCCGTCGTAGCGGTAGCCGTTTTCCAGGATCAGGTAGCGGCTGCCGTCGGGCTGGATCACTTGCCGTCCCCGCTCGGCCACCAGCACGCCGATCCCTCGCTCCTTGCCGTTCTCCGCCACGCGTTTTTCCGAGATGAACACTTCGCCCAACTGGGCGCGATCCTCGGACAGCGTTTCGGTGTAGGTGACCCGGGAACCGTTCTTCATGGTCTGGAAGCGGCCGGGAACCAGCGTGTCGAATTCGGTGAGGGCGTCCTGCTGGTTGAGGATGCGCGCGACCCCGGTCACCCCCTGCGGCGCCAGCCCGAGGCTGAGCCAGGCCACCAGCAGCGCCACCAGCAGTGCGGGCGCCAGGCTGTAGGCCATCAACCGCTGCTGGCTCATGCCAGTGGCGGTGAGCACGGTCATCTCGCTGTCCAGGTAGAGCCGGCCATAGGCGAGGAGGATGCCGAGGAACAGCCCAAGGGGCAGGATCAATTGCAGGAAGCCGGGAAGCCGGTAGCCCATGATCAGCAGCAGCACACCGGGATCCAGGGCGCCCTGGGCGGCTTGGGCGAGATACTTGATGAAACGGCCGCTCATGATGATCACCAGCAGGACGGCCGTGACCGCACTGAGGGTCAGCAGAACCTCGCGGCAGAGGTAACGGAAAACGATCAAACCAGGGACACTCCAGGGTTGTCAGGCTCGGTTGGCCACGCACGGACCGGCCGCGCTCATGCCCGCCCACTTACCGGCGGCGCCTGAAAAATAGCCGGCATTATCCAGCGATTCGAAGTGCGTGTCACGGAATAGGCAGTGCCGCGGAAGGCGTAGACCGCGGGTTGGCGCTGGCGTTCGCGAGGCGGGGGAAGGCTGGGCATAGGTATCGGGCGGCAGTAGGATACGCGCCACACGTGTGCGACCATGCGTGGCCGTGCACCCATGCCGCTCGCCGCGCATCGGTCCGGCACCGAGCGCCAGTCCGCGAACCTCGCGGATCGTTTCGCCCGCGCTCGAGTCGGAGTTTCCGGACGCCCGCCGCTCCAACGGACGGATCGCGCAGCCACCGCCGATCGCATTCGCACCGAGAACATCGATCGATCATTACAGGGACGGATCGAATCAAGCCTCGATCCCGACCACTTGTCTTAAGGACACCTCACCATGGAATTCCTTGTCAAAAGTGCTCGTCCGGAAAGCTTGAAAACCGCCACGCTGGTCCTCGCCGTCAGCGAAGGCCGTAGCCTGGGCCACGTCGCACAGGCCGTGGATGCGGCCAGCGGCGGTGCGATCACGTCCGTGCTGCAACGCGGCGACCTGGCCGGCAAGGTCGGCCAGAGCCTGTTGCTGCACAGCCTGCCCAACCTCAAGGCCGAACGCGTCCTGCTGGTCGGCAGCGGCCAGGACGAATTGTCCGACCGGCAATTCCGCAAACTGCTCGCGAGCCTGCTCGCGACCCTCAAGGGCCTCGGCGGGACGGACGCGGTGCTGGCCCTGGGTGCGCTGAAGGTGAAGGGCCGCGACGCTTACGCCCAGGCACGCCTGATGGTGGAGTGCCTGGCCGATGGCCTCTACCAGTTCGACCGGTTCAAGAGCCAGAAGGCCGAACCCTACGCCCTGAAGAAGATCACCCTGCTGACGGACAAGGCCGACCTGGCCTCCGTCGAGCGCGCGCGCCTGCAGTCCCAGGCGATCGCCAACGGCATGGCCCTGACCCGCGACCTGGGCAACCTGCCGCCGAACCTTTGCCATCCGACCTTCCTCGGCGAAGAAGCCAAGGCCATGGCCAAGGCGCACCCGAATCTCAAGGTCGACGTGCTCGACGAGAAGAAGCTGCACGAACTGGGCATGGGCTCGTTCCTCGCCGTGGCCAAGGGCAGCGAGCAGCCGCCGCGGCTGATCGTGTTCAACTACCAGGGCGGGCAGAAAGGCGAGCAGCCTTACGTGCTGGTGGGCAAGGGCATCACCTTCGACAGCGGCGGGATCAGCATCAAGCCCGGTCTCAACATGGACGAGATGAAGTACGACATGTGCGGCGCCGCCAGCGTGTTCGGCACCTTCCGTGCCGTGCTGGAAATGCGCTTGCCGATCAACCTGGTCGGTGTGCTCGCCTGCGCCGAGAACATGCCCAGCGGGCGCGCGACCCGTCCCGGCGACATCGTCACGACGATGAGCGGGCAGACCGTGGAAATCCTCAACACCGACGCCGAAGGCCGTCTCGTGCTGTGCGACGCGCTGACCTACGTGGAGCGCTTCAAACCCAAGGCAGTGATCGACATCGCGACCCTCACCGGCGCCTGCATCGTCGCGCTGGGCAGCAACACTTCCGGGCTGATGGGTAACGACGACGCGCTGGTGCAGCAACTGCTCGCCGCCGGCATCCATGCCGACGACCGTGCCTGGCAATTGCCGCTGTTCGACGATTATCAGGAGCAACTGGACAGCCCCTTCGCCGACATCGCCAACATCGGCGGCCCCAAGGCTGGCACCATCACCGCGGGGTGCTTCCTGTCGCGTTTCGCCAAGCAGTATCCCTGGGCGCACCTGGATGTCGCCGGCACCGCCTGGATCAGCGGCAAGGAAAAAGGCGCCACTGGCCGCCCGGTACCGCTGCTGACGCAATACTTGCTGGACCGCGCGAACCCGGCTTGAGCCTGGTGGCCGGCTCCCTTGGGAGCCGGTCCGACCCGATAGCCGTCGGTCGCCACCGGTGTCCGTTCAGATGAGCCGTATATGACCCGAGTCGACTTCTACATTTTGCCCAGCGGCGATCCCGATGCCCGCCTGACCGTCGCCTGCCGCCTCGCCGAGAAGGCCTGGCGGCAGGGCATGCGGGTCTACCTGCATTGCCAGGACGCGCCGCAGCGCGAGCGACTGGATGCCTGCCTGTGGAGCTTCAAGGGCGAAGCCTTCGTGCCCCACGACGCGCGCGAAACGGATGCCGAGGCGCAGGTCGCCCTCGGCCTGGGCGACGACCCGGGCAGCCACAACGACTTGTTGATCAACCTCGCGCTGACGGTTCCGGGGTTCTACGAACGCTTCGCCCGAATCGCCGAACTGGTGGTGGAAGAGCCATCGATCCGCCAGGCCGCGCGGGAGAATTTCCGTTTCTACCGCGAGCGCGGCTATCCTCTGCAGGATCACCGCCTGCCGCGCCTCTGATCCGAACCATGGACAACTCCAAACTGCCGCCCCGCCCCGCTCTGCTGGACGACCTCGAGTCGATCCGCAAGCTGCTCGACGAAAGCGACCTCGAACCGCCGCTGCTCACCGATACCCTCGATATCGACAACATTCCCCTGCTGTCCGAAGTCGTGGCGCCGCCGCCCACCGATGCCCGGGCCGCTCCCTCACTCGCTTCCGCCGCGGGCCGTCCACCCGCTGCGGCGAAAGCCGAACCGGCTGCGCCGCCCTTGGAGTTGCCTCATGCGGCCACTTCGGCGGCCGAACTGAATCGCCTCGACAGCGAACTGCGTGCCGCCGCGCAATTGATCCTGCAGGATGTGATCGACGATTTCGTGCCGCAGATCGAGGCCGAGCTCAAGCGGCGCCTCGAAGCCCGCCTGAACCGGCTGTTGCCGCCGCGCAAAGGCTGAGCGAGCGCGCCGGTCAACCCGCCGGGTCGGAGTCTTCGGCCAGCGCCGCGCGGGCGAAAGCCATCAGTTGCGGATAGAAAGCCCGGAAGTCCTCGCTGAGCACGCCGTACAGCTCGTCCAATTCAGCGTAGGCGCCCTGTAGCAGGTGCGGACGCGACAGCCGGCCACTCATGCCGGCGATGATCCGCTCGAACACCCTGAAATCCCGATAGCTGCCCAGCCAGTCCTGAGCCGCCATGTAAGGCGCCACGCCGACCAGTCGTTCCGGCAACGCCGGTTCCGTGGTCAGCACGCCGTAGACGCGCGAGGTGAAGCGCTCCAGCGGCTCTTCGGCATAGTCGCCCCAGTGCAAGGCCAGGCAATGGTCGAAGAACAGGTCCAGCAGGATGCCCGACGTGCGTCGACGCTCTTCGGGAAAGCGCGCCCGTGCCCGGGCGGTGAGCGGATGGGCATCGGTGAAGACATCGATACGCCGGTGCAGCCGGATCGCCGCCTCGATGCGCGGCGAATAACGACCGCCCAACGGCCCCTTGACGAAGTCGCCGTACAGGCTGCCGAGCAGTTGTTCCGGGGCGGGTCCACCCAGGTGGAGATGAGCGAGGTAGTTCATCGGGCAAGCTTACCGCGATCCGCATCACGGCAGTCGATAGCGACTATCGGCAGGAACGATCTGTATATCGTGCAAGTCCGATATAAGGTTCGCCTCAACCCGATACGCGACGAGCCAGCCGATGCCGATCGATCTCGATGAAGTCATAAAAGCCCTGGCCCACCCGGTGCGCCGGGACATCCTGCACTGGCTGAAGGAGCCCGAGCGTTACTTCGTCGACCAGGATCATCCCCTCGAGATTGGGGTCTGCGCCGGGAAGTTGGACCAGCGCACCGGCCTGTCGCAGTCCACGGTTTCCGCCCACCTCGCCACCTTGCAGCGCGCCGGGCTGGTCACCAGTCGCCGGGTCGGCCAATGGAATTTCTTCAAGCGCAACCAAGCGACCCTCGACGAGTTCCTTCGCCGGATCCGCGACGAGCTCTAGCCCCGACATCCCCGTCCGTCTCAACCCAGCTCCACAGGAACCCGGCCCATGCCTCCCTCGCTACTCATCCTCGCCCTCTCCGCGTTCGCCATCGGCACCACCGAGTTCGTCATCATGGGCCTGTTGCCGGATGTCGCCGCCAATCTGGGCGTCTCCATACCCGGCGCGGGCTGGCTGGTCACCGGTTATGCGCTGGGCGTCGCCCTGGGCGCGCCCTTCATGGCCATGGCCACCGCTCGACTGCCGCGCAAGCGGGCGCTGCTGGCGCTGATGGGGGTCTTCATCGGCGGCAACCTGTTCTGCGCCCTGGCCGCCGATTACGGCCTGCTGATGATCGCGCGGGTGGTCACCGCGCTCTGCCATGGCGCGTTCTTCGGCATCGGCTCGGTGGTCGCCGCCAGCCTGGTCCCGGCCAATCGCCGCGCATCGGCGGTGGCCCTGATGTTCACCGGGCTGACCCTGGCCAACGTGCTCGGCGTGCCCCTGGGCACCGCCCTCGGCCAGGCCGCCGGCTGGCGCTCGACCTTCTGGTGCGTGACGTTGCTCGGCGTGGCGGCCCTCGTCGGCCTGTGGCGGGTGCTGCCGGATAAGGCCGATGAAGAGAAGGCCGACCTGCGCAGCGAGCTCGCCGCCCTCGGCGGCGCCGGCCTGTGGCTGGCCCTCGGCAGCACCGTGTTGTTCGCCGCGGCGATGTTCTGCCTGTTCACCTACGTCGCGCCGCTGCTCGGCCAGGTCACCGGCGTATCGCCGCGGGGCGTGACCTGGACCCTGCTGCTGATCGGTCTCGGCCTGACCCTCGGCAACGTGCTGGGCGGCCGCATGGCCGACCGCAGCCTGATGCATACCCTGGTCGGGGTCTTCGCCGTCCTGGCGCTGATTTCCGCGGCCCTGAGCTGGACCAGCCAGTCGCTGATCGCCACCGAGGTCACCCTGTTCCTCTGGGCCGTGGCCGCCTTCGCCGCCGTACCGGCCTTGCAGGTGAACGTGGTCGCCTTCGGCCAGGGAGCGCCCAATCTGGTCTCGACCCTGAACATCGGCGCCTTCAACGTGGGCAACGCCCTCGGTGCCTGGGTCGGCGGCCTGGTGCTCAGCGAAGGCTACGGCCTGACCCGAGTTCCCCTGGCGGCCGCGGGCCTGGCCGCGCTCGCCCTGCTCGCCACCCTGCTGACCTTCAGTCAACGCAAGCCCGAGCCCATCGCGGCTCTCGATTAATCAACGGAGATTCCTTCATGCCCACGCTTTTCGACCCGATCAAGATCGGCGACCTCGAACTTCCCAACCGCATCATCATGGCGCCGCTGACCCGCTGCCGTGCCGACCAGGGCCGCGTGCCGAACGCGCTGATGGCCGAGTACTACACCCAGCGCGCCTCGGCCGGCCTGATCCTCAGCGAGGCCACTTCGGTGACGCCGATGGGGGTGGGCTATCCGGACACGCCCGGCATCTGGTCGGACGAACAGGTGCAGGGTTGGCTCGGCGTGACCAAGGCGGTACACGCCAACGGCGGCCGGATCATGCTGCAACTCTGGCACGTCGGGCGGATTTCCGACCCGATCTACCTGGATGGCGAAACGCCGGTGGCGCCCAGCGCCATCAAGCCCGAAGGCCACGTCAGCCTGGTCCGCCCGCAGCGTGGCTACGTCACCCCGCGCGCCCTGGAGACCGAGGAAATCGCCGACATCGTCGAGGCTTATCGTAGCGGCGCCGAGAACGCCAAGGCCGCCGGTTTCGACGGCGTCGAGATCCACGGCGCCAATGGCTATTTGCTCGACCAGTTCCTCCAGGACAGCACCAACACGCGCACCGATCGCTATGGCGGCTCCCTGGAGAATCGCGCGCGCCTGCTGCTGGAAGTGACCGATGCGGTGATTTCCGTATGGGGCGCCGGACGCGTCGGTATGCACCTGGCCCCGCGTGCGGACGCCCATGACATGGGCGACTCCAACCGCGCCGAGACCTTCGCCTATGTGGCGCGCGAGCTGGGCAAACGCGGCGTGGCGTTCATCTGCGCCCGCGAGCATGCCGCCGACGACAGCCTGGTGCCGCGTTTGAAGAAGGAATTCGGCGGTGTGTTCATCGCCAACGAAGGCTTCACCAAACAAAGCGCGACGGCCTGGCTGGAAAGCGGCAAGGCCGATGCGGTGGCCTTCGGCAAGGACTTCATCGCCAACCCCGACCTGCCGGCGCGCCTCGCGCAGGACGCGGCATTGAACGAACCGCATCCGGAGACCTTCTACGGCGCCGGCCCAGTCGGTTACATCGACTATCCACGCCTGTGACCGCCCATGAAAAACCCCGCCTCGGCGGGGTTTTTCATATCGGCCGCCTCAGCGGTTGTTGAGCTGTTGCTGCAGGTTCTGCACCTGGCTTTGCAAGGCACTGATGTTACGGGTCACCTGGCCGCGGAACGCATCGAATTCGGCGGTGCTGTTGCTGGCCGTCGGACGGCTATCCATTTCGCTGCGCAACACCAGAAGATCCTGCTCGAGGCGGGCGATGGCCTGGGTCGGGTCGCCCTGTTTCTTCAGGCCCGCGATCTCCGCGGACAGGGCCTTGAGCTGCGTATCCAACTGGGCCAGCGCCGCCTGGCCGGCGGCCGAGAATTTGTCCTGGGCCTCGGTCAGCGCCTTGAGACGGGCGTCGAGCTGGGCATTGGCGTCCTGCTGCGCCTTCACGTCCGCAGCCAGTTGTTCCAGGCGCTTGTCCACTCCGTCCTGCTGGCCGAGCGCCCCTTGTTGCTGGGTGCCAAGCTCGGCCAACTTGCCTTCCAACTGCTTGACCCTCAGCTTCAGGGCTTCGCTGCCGCTGGTGACGTTGGATTCCGTCGCCACCACCTTGCCGCTGATGTCCTGGATGCGGCCGGCGGCTTCCTCGCTGATGCGGGCGAAGCTCTCCTGGGTCGCCACCAGTTGCTGCTCCATCAGGGATATCTGCTGGAAGCTCCACCACCCGAGACCGCCCAGGGCGATCACCAAGGCTCCGATCAGTGCCCACAGCGGCCCGGTCGCGGGCCCGCGCGGCCGGGCGTCGACGGCGCGGCCATAGCCTGCCGGGGCGTCCGCGGCCGAATGAAGCGGACCCAGCTCGCGGTCGCGTACATCGGTGGTCAGGCTGGGCACATCGTCCAGCTCGTCGAAAGCATCGTTGCGCATGGGAAACCTTCGGAAGAACGCTCAACAGCGATGGGCGCGCAGTATACCGATTCCACACGGCGCCCAGCAGTTTCGCGCCAAGGCGGTGCGAGCTGCACCGCAACGGCGCCGAGCCGGAGCGGGTTCCCGCCGCACAGCCAGAACAAAGGGTTTTTGTGAACTGGTACGCGAATTGCTGACCGGCTCCGGTGGGCATTCGGCGCATAACGGGCACCAGATCCGAACATGCCGCCCGGCGCGCACGCGCGACTCCGGTCGAACGCGGCGAGCCACCCGACACGCCGGCCCTGCCGGCATTCTTCGAACAGGGGGATAGCGCATGGAATTGACCAAGGCAGTACTGGATTGCATGCAGGCGATACGCCGCCGGTTACGCGAGGAACAGGCGCTGGATATCCGCCTCAATCAGGCGGACGCGATCACGGCCATGCTGGCCGCCTGCGGCCAGTCGGAAAATCCCGATACCCAGGCGCTCGGCGAACGCCTCGCCGAACTCAGCGGCACGCAGGTCGCGGCACCCGCGCTGACCGAAGAGCAATTGATTGAGAAGTACACTCAGTACGCCGGCCCGCTGCGCGGATGAAATCAGCGCTGGCGTGCCTTCCAGTCGTCGCAGAACTCGTCGAGCGCGTTCCATAGGCTGACGCGCGGCTCATAGCCGAGGTACTGGCGGGCACGCCCGATGTCCAGGGTGAAGTCCTTCGCCATCACCGCGACGCCGAGCCGGGAAAGCGCCGGCTCCGGCCGTCCCGGCAGCAGGCGGCAGAGCGTCTCGTTGAGGGTCGCCGCCCACTGCATGGGCGCCAGGGGCACATGCCGGGTCACCGGCGGCAGGTCGAGGCGGCGCATCACGTAGTTGACCACGTCCCAGAGCGGGACGGGCTGCCCGTTGCTGATGTTGTAGGCCTTGCCCAGCGCCTCTCCGGTGGCCAGCAACGCGCACAGGATCGCCTCGTTGAGGTTCTGCACGCTGGTGAAGTCGGCGCGGTTGAGACCCTCGCCGACGATCGCCAGGCGCCCCTTGCGCTGCATCGCGATCAACCGCGGGAAGATGCTGGTATCGCCGGCGCCCGTGACGAAGCGCGGACGCAGCAGGATCGTCTCCAGGCCGAACTCCTCGGCGGCGAACACCTTGCGCTCGGCCAGGAACTTGGTCTTGCCGTAGTGATCGGCGAAGCGCCGGGGCACCTGCTCTTCGCGGATGCCGAGGTGGCTGTGGCCGTCGAAGTAGATCGACGGCGAGGACAGGTGTACCAGGCGGCGGACCCTTTGCTTCAGGCAGGCTTCCACCAAGTTCTCGGTCACCTCGACGTTGGCCTGGTGGAACTGCGCGTAGCGACCCCAGACGCCCACCGAGCCGGCGCAGTGCACCACCATCTCGATATCGCTACACAAGCGCCTGGCGAACGCGGGGTCGCCCAGGTCGCCCGGCAGGTACTCCGCGCCGGCCGCACGGAGCTCGCGCGCCGCATCCACCCGACGCCCGTTGATGCGCACGCCGAACCCCTGCTCCAGCGCAAAACGCGCGAAGCGTCCGCCGATGAAGCCACTCGCCCCGGTCACCAGAATCTTCATATCGCTCTCCTCAGCCAGCGGCTGACTCTACCAGCGCGACGAACCGCCCGCCCTGGCGTTGCGAGCCAAACCCGAGGCCATTGCGGTCGAGCGGCGCTTTTCATGCCGGCGGCACCAACCAGGCCGGCGCCTGCCGGCGCAGGTGCTCGGTGAGGCTCGCCAGCAAATCGCCGCCGTTACGCCAGTGGTGCCAATACAGCGGCACGTCGATCGGCCGCTCCGGCAGCAGCTCCAGCAGCTCGCCAGCGGCCAGCGCCGTGCGCGCCTGCAGCTCCGGCACCAGGCCCCAGCCGATCCCCGCCAGGGCGAGCCTGAAGAAGCCGTCCGCCGACGGGCACAGGTGATGCAGAAAACCGCCCCCGATGCCCAACGCCGCCAGGTAGCGATGCTGGAGCTGGTCATCGGAGCCGAACACGATCGCCGGCACCGCCGCCAGGCGGTCCTTCCGCAGCCCCTGGGGAAAATGCCGGGCCATGAACGCGGGGCTCGCCACCGCGCGGTAGCGCATGGCGCCCAGCGGAAGGCTGCGTGCTCCGGACACCGGCCGCTCGGAGCCGCAGAGGCAACCGGCCACCTCGCCGGCGCGCATGCGCCGCAGCCCGACATCCTGGTCCTCCACCACCAGGTCGAGCAGCACCCGGCGTTCGGCGCAGAACGCCGCGCTCGCCGAAGCCCACCAGGTCGCCAGGCTGTCGGCATTCAGCGCGATGCGCAGGCGCTCCGGCGATCCGCCCTCGTCCAACGCCGGCACCTGGCCCTGCAGGTCGCGCTCCAGCAGGCGTACCTGCTGCACGTGGTTGAGCAGGCGTCGGCCGACTTCCGTCGGGGTCGGCGGTGTGGCGCGCACCAGCACCGGCTGCCCGATCCGGGCCTCGAGCAACTTGATCCGCTGGGAAACCGCCGATTGCGACAGGCCCAACGCCTGCGCAGCCCGCTCGAAGCCGGCCTGCTCCACCACCGCCGCCAGGGCGGCGAGCAATTTGTAATCGAACACGAGACCCCTTATGAATTTAACTAATGCATGATCAGGAGGATTCGTTTCGCTTATACCAGCAGAACTGCCAAGGTGCGCTCGATTTCACTCGGAGCCGCCCCCATGTCCCGTCACGCCCCCACGCCTTCGTTCCACCTTGCCGCGCCCTGTCGCGGGCCCGACCGGCCCTCCCGCCCGGGGGAGTCCTGACGCCATGTGGCAGAGCTACCTCAACGGGATGCTGGTCTGCGCGGGACTGATCATCGCCATAGGCGCCCAGAACGCGTTCGTCCTCGGCCAGGCCTTGCGCCACGAGCACCACCTGATGGTGGCGGCGGTCTGCGTGCTGTGCGATGCCTTGCTGATCTGCGCCGGGGTCTTCGGCGTGGCCCGCCTGCTCACCGAGAGCCCCACGCTGCTGGGTCTGGTTCGTGGCGGCGGCATCCTTTTCCTGCTCGGCTACGGCGTCAAGGCGCTGCTGCGCGCTTGGCGCCCCCAAGGGCTGGAGCGTGCCGGCGAGAGCCGCAGTCATTCGCGCACCGCGGTGCTGCTGTCGACCCTGGCGATCACCTTGCTCAACCCCCACGTCTACCTCGATACCGTCCTGCTGATCGGCTCGCTCGGTGTCCAGCAGGCCTCGCTGGCCGCCTACGCGGCCGGTGCCACCAGCGCTTCGCTGATCTGGTTCTTCGGCCTGGCGCTCGGCGCGTCCCGGCTGGCGCCCTGGCTGGCCCGCCCGCTCACCTGGCGCCTGCTCGACCTGAGCGTCGCGCTGATGATGTTCGGGGTGGCGTTCCAGCTCCTTCTGGGCGACTAGCGTTTTGCGCTCCCGACGCCTTTGGGGAAAGCATCGGCGAAAGGCCGGCGAGCCCTTTGCCATCGGCTTTTCCATACAGTTGCCGCGTGGTTATGCCGCAGGTCGGATGCTATGATCCGGGGTTCGCGGCCAGAAGAGTACAAACTCACCAGCCGCACATTGGCCGCCCGTGAACGGCCTCGCGCTCGTCGCAAAATATCCTGACCTGAGAAGGAGATAGATCATGGCTTTCGAATTGCCGCCGTTGCCTTACGAAAAGAATGCCCTCGAGCCGCACCTCTCCGCCGAAACCCTGGAATACCATCACGACAAGCACCACAACACCTACGTGGTGAACTTGAACAACCTGATCCCGGGGACCGAGTTCGAAGGCAAGAGCCTGGAAGAGATCATCAAGACCTCTTCGGGCGGCATCTTCAACAATGCCGCACAGGTGTGGAACCACACCTTCTACTGGAACTGCCTGACGCCCAATGGCGGCGGCCAGCCCACCGGCGCGCTGGCGGAAGCCATCAACGCCGCCTTCGGCTCCTTCGACAAGTTCAAGGAAGAGCTGACCAAGACCGCCATCGGCACCTTCGGCTCCGGCTGGGCCTGGCTGGTGAAGAAGGCCGACGGCTCCCTGGCCCTGGCCAGCACCATCGGCGCCGGCAACCCGCTCACCAGCGGCGACACCCCGCTGCTGACCGTGGACGTCTGGGAGCACGCCTACTACATCGACTACCGCAACCTGCGTCCGAAGTATGTCGAGGCATTCTGGAACCTGGTGAACTGGGACTTCGTGGCCAAGAACTACGCCGCCTGATCCTGCCAGACCGCTCGAAGAAACCCGGCCTACGCCGGGTTTCTTTTTTCGTACCCTCCGTCTTCGCACCCAGTGTCGCCCTTCCTGCCTTAAGCCTGCGTTCACCTGTCGCACCGCCATGGGCGACACATGCCCGAGGCGGCGTTATTCTCCCAGCGTACGCGCTGGATCGATGAAACGGGCCACCGGTGTAATGGCCCTTTGACGGCTTACATCTGTTTGCCAATACTCACATCGGTCTGATACCCCTCCGGCATCGAACAAGGAGTTCTACTTGAAGCTGGAACTCAAACACAGCCTGTCGCTGAAATTGCTGCGCGTGGTGTTGCTCTCGGCCTTGGTGGTAGGAGTGCTGTTGAGTTGCGCGCAGATCGTTCTGGACGTCTACAAGTCCCGGCAGGCCGTGGCCAACGATGCGCACCGGATCCTCGGGATGTTTCGCGACCCCTCGACCCAGGCGGTGTACAGCCTGGACCGGGAGATGGGCATGCAGGTCATCGAAGGCCTGTTCCAGCACGAGTCGGTGCGGGTCGCCGCGATCGGTCACCCCAACGAGCCGATGCTGGCGGAGAAGGAGCGGCCCCTTTCGAGCCTGCCCACCCGCTGGTTGACCGACCCGATCCTCGGCCAGGAACAGACCTTCAGCACCCGCCTCGTGGGCAAGGGGCCCTACGGCGAGTACTACGGCGACCTCAGCATCACCCTGGACACCGCGCCCTACGGCGAAGATTTCGTCATGAGCTCGGTGATCATCTTCATCTCCGGGGTCCTTCGAGCCCTGGCCCTGGGGATGGTGCTCTACCTGGTCTATCACTGGCTGCTGACCAAGCCGCTGTCGAAGATCATCGAGCACCTGAGCAACATCAACCCGGATCGACCCAGCGAACACAAGCTCCCCATGCTGCCGGGCAACGAGAAGAACGAACTGGGGCTGTGGATCAACACCGCCAACGACCTGCTGGCCTCCATCGAACGCAACACCCACCTGCGCCGGGAAGCGGAAAACAGCTTGTTGCGCATGTCGCAATACGACTTCCTCACCGGCCTGCCCAATCGCCAGCAATTGCAACAGCAGCTCGACCAGATCCTCGAAAACGCCGGGCGCATGCAGCGGCGGGTCGCGGTGCTCTGCGTCGGCCTGGATGACTTCAAGGGCATCAACGAACAATTCAGCTATCAGATCGGCGACCAGTTGCTGGTCACCCTTTCGGATCGCCTGCGCGCCCACAGCGGGCGCCTGGGCGCCCTGGCTCGCCTGGGCGGCGACCAGTTCGCCCTGGTCCAGGCCGATATCGAGCAACCCTACGAAGCGGCCGAACTCGCCCAGAGCGTGCTGGACGACCTCGAGGCGCCGTTCGCCCTGGAACAGCAGGAAGTACGGCTGCGCGCCACCATCGGCATCACCCTGTTCCCGGAGGATGGCGACAGCACCGAGAAGCTGCTGCAGAAAGCCGAGCAGACCATGACCCTGGCGAAGAACCGCTCGCGGAATCGCTACCAGTTCTACATCGCCAGCGTCGACAGCGAAATGCGCCGCCGCCGGGCCTTGGAGAAGGACCTGCGCGAAGCCTTGCCGCGCGGAGAACTGTACCTGGTCTACCAGCCGCAGGTGGACTACCGCGACCACCGCGTGGTGGGCATCGAGGCCTTGCTGCGCTGGCAACACCCGCAACACGGCCTGGTGCCGCCGGACCTGTTCATTCCCCTGGCGGAACAGAATGGCAGCATCATCGCCATCGGCGAATGGATCCTCGACCAGGCCTGCCGGCAACTGCGCGAATGGCACGACCAAGGCTTCACCGAACTGCGGATGGCGGTGAACCTGTCCACCGTGCAGTTGCACCATGCCGAGCTGCCGCGGATGGTCAACAACCTGCTGCAGATGTATCGCCTGCCGCCGCGCAGCCTGGAGCTGGAAGTCACCGAAACCGGCCTGATGGAAGACATCAGCACCGCCGCCCAGCACCTGCTGAGCCTGCGCCGCTCCGGTGCATTGATCGCCATCGATGACTTCGGTACCGGATACTCATCACTGAGCTACCTGAAGAGCCTGCCCCTGGACAAGATCAAGATCGACAAGAGCTTCGTCCAGGACCTGCTGGAGGACGAGGACGACGCCACCATCGTTCGCGCCATCATCCAACTGGGCAAGAGCCTCGGCATGCAGGTGATCGCCGAGGGCGTGGAAACCCTCGAGCAGGAGAACTACATCATCGCCCAGGGCTGTAACGAGGGTCAGGGCTACCTGTACAGCAAGCCGCTGCCCGCCCGGGAACTCACGGCGTTCCTCAAGCAGGCGCGCCGTCTCAACTCGGCGGCCAATCCGGCCACGCTCTGACGAACCGGGCCACCCTGCCCACTCACAGATAAACCCCGAGCATCCAGGCGCTGGCCAGCGCGCCCACCAGGCAAACCGCGGCCCCCAGCAGGGCCTGGCGCCGCAGCCGGCCGACCAGGGAATCCTCGGCCTCGCTGGACAGAATGAACGGCAATGCCTCCGCCGGCCGACCCAGCTGATTCCGTGCGGGCGCCAGAACTGCCTGGCGTTGGCGATCCTCCGCTTCGAGGCGCGCGGCCAGGCGCGCGCGCGCCCATTCCGCTTCGCTCAGTTGCCCATCGCCATCGCTGTCGAAGCGCTTGAGCAGATCGCCGTAGTCGCGTTTCCATTCACGGATCACCGCGCCTTGCGCCGCTTCTGCGTCGAACGCCTGGCCGCCGCCGCCCAGGGTACGGAATTCGCCGATGGCATACAGGGATTCGCCCACATGGAAGCGCTCCTCGATATAGCGGTAATCGTTACCGCCGCTGAGCAGGTCGAACAAACCGTTCGATGCGCGCCTGGCCGAGGGGCGCGGGGTGTCGCCCTGCCAGACCTCGCGGGTGGCCGGGCGTATCTCCGCGCCGCGGGGATCGATCAGACACTCGCCGGTGCCGTCGTCCAGGCGCAGCCAGGCCTCGCTGCTGCCCATGTCGACCACCCGGAACTGGCGGTTCTTGCCGCTGCCGCTGCGTTCCTCGATGCGGAAGCGCCACCACAGGCAAGGCGTGCCCGAGAGCGGCGCCACGATGATCGCCTCGGGTTGCGCCAGCAACTGCCCGTTCAATTCGACGTAGCCCTGCGCCGCCGAGCGAATCTTCGAGGTCGGGGTATCCAGCAGGACGCGCGCCTGGGCCAGGCGTCGCAGGCACCACCATCCGCCCCCCAGGCAGCCACCCAGGCCGAAAGTGAGGCCGAAGGCCAGTTGCTGCAGGTCCATCAGCCGAACAGCGACTTCATGTCCACGTCGGCCTTCTCGGCCTCGCTGAATACCAGCAGCTCGGCCGGCTTGAAGCCATAGCGGCGGGCGATCAGCACATCGGGGAATTGCTCGATGCGCACGTTGTTCAGGTTCACCGCGTCGTTGTACAGCTCGCGGCGGTCGGCGATACCGTTCTCCAGGCCGGTGATGCGTTGCTGCAGGTGCTGGAAGCTTTCGTTGGCGCGCAGTTGCGGGTAGTTCTCCGCCAGGGCGAACAACTGCCCGAGGCCGCTGCGCAAGCCGCTCTCGGCCTGCCCCAGCGCGGCGATGTCGCCCTTCTCGCGAGCGCTGGCCACGGCATTGCGAGCGAGGATCACCGCCTCCAGGGTGCCGCGCTCGTGCTGCATGTACTGCTTGCAGGTTTCCACCAGCTTGGGCAGCTCCTCGTGGCGCTGGCGAAGCAGCACGTCGATGTTCGCCCAGGCCTTGGCGACCCCGTGCTTGAGCCGCACCAGGCCGTTGTAGAGGATCACGCCATAGGCGATGACGAGGAACAGGACGACCAGCAGGGCGACTAGGACGAGGTTCATGAAGGGCTCTCCGGAAGGTTGCTGGCATTCTAACGGCACGGGTGGTTCTTCAACGAGAACCCCCTCACGGGATTTAACCTGGCCAAATGCCTCATCGGCCTTTTCAAAAATGCAAATCTTTCGCATTATGTCGCGGTTTTCCAGCGTATCCGCCAACACCTAAAGCAAAGGACTCCGCCATGATCCGTACGCCTTTGGCCACTGCCAGTTTGCTGGCCATCGCCATTTCTCTCGCCGGTTGCGGCGACGACAAGGAAAAAGCCGCGGCACCGCAGGCCCCTGCCCCGGCCGCGAGCACCGCCGCGCCGGCTCCGGCCGCGACTCCCGTGGCGGCGACGGCCGGCAAGGTCGACGAAGCGGCGGCCAAGCAGGTCGTGACGCATTACGCCGACATGGCCGAGGCCGTGTTCAGCGATGCCCTGAGCACCGCCCAGACGTTGCAGAAGGCGATCGACGCGCTGCTCGCCAACCCCAGCGACGCCACCCTGAAAGCCGCCCGCGAGGCCTGGCTGGCCGCGCGCACCCCGTACTCCCAAAGCGAAGCCTTCCGATTCGGCAACCCGGTGGTCGACGAGTGGGAAGGTCAGGTCAACGCCTGGCCGTTGGATGAAGGCCTGATCGACTACGTCGCCGCCGATACCGCCCAGGCCCAGGGCAACCCTGCGGCCACCGCCAACATCATCGCCAACACCGAGATCCAGGTCGGCGAAGACAAGATCGACGTCAAGGAAATCACCGGCGAGAAACTCGCCAGCCTGAACGAGCTGGGCGGTTCCGAAGCCAACGTCGCCACCGGCTACCACGCCATCGAATTCCTGCTCTGGGGCCAGGACCTGAACGGCACCGGCCCGGGCGCCGGCAACCGTCCGGCCAGCGACTACCTGGAAGGCGCCGGTGCCACCGGCGGCCACAACGACCGTCGCCGCGCCTACCTCAAGGCCGCCACCGACCTGCTGGTGAGCGACCTGGAAGAAATGGCCGGCCAGTGGAAAGCCGGCGTCGCCGACAACTACCGCGCCAAGCTGGAAGCCGAAAGCGGCGAGAACGGTCTGCGCAAGATGCTGTTCGGCATGGGTAGCCTATCCCTCGGCGAACTGGCGGGCGAGCGCATGAAAGTGGCGCTGGAAGCCAACTCCACCGAAGACGAGCACGACTGCTTCAGCGACGACACCCACCACACCCTGTTCTACAACGCCAAGGGCATCCGCAACGTCTACCTGGGCGAGTACAAGAAGGTCGACGGCACCACCCTGAGCGGCGCGAGCCTGTCCTCGCTGGTGGCCAAGGCCGACGCCCAGGCCGACGCCACCCTCAAGGCCGACCTGGAGGCCACCGAGGCCAAGCTCCAGGCGCTGGTGGACAGTGCCGAGAAGAACGGCGTGCACTTCGACCAGTTGATCGCGCCGGACAATACTGCCGGCCAGCAACTGATCCGTGACAGCATCGCGTCCCTGGTCAAGCAGACCGGTGCGATCGAGCAAGCCGCCGGCAAACTCGGGATCAACGACCTGAACCCGGACAACGCCGACCACGAGTTCTGATCAGCGCGCCGGGAACCGCGGCGCAACGCCGCAGTTCCCGGCGATCCCACGGATTCCGGCGCTTCGCGCCCTTCCGAGGCGCTCGGCAAATGCTAATTGCTCTTATTCAAAACCCCCTGGCCTGCTAAGCTTGCCGCCCTTGTCCGCGCTGTCCTGGATTCCCGCGATGCCCGCCCCTACGGCCCTTCGCCGCCTGCCCCCCTTGCTGCTGGCCCTGTGCCTGGCGGCGTGCGACCAGGCTCCGCGTTTCACCCAGGCCGAGCCGGGCGAAGCACTTTCCGCCGGTGCTGCGACGGTCAGACAGGTCGGACGCAACGCCTTCTCCATGCCCTCCGGCAACCTTTCGCCCACCCGCCGGCTGGACTTCAGCGTCGGCAACAGTTTCTTCCGCAACCCCTGGGTCATCGCCCCGTCCTCCACCACCGCCCGCGACGGCCTCGGCCCGTTGTTCAACACCAACGCCTGCCAGAACTGCCATATCAAGGATGGCCGCGGCCATCCGCCCGGACCCGACGCGGACAATGCGGTGTCCATGCTGGTGCGGCTGTCGATCAAGCCGCTGGCCACCGCCGAGCACGCCGCCCTGGTGAAGCGCCTGGGCGTGGTGCCCGAGCCAGTCTATGGCGGCCAGTTGCAGGATGTCGCGGTTCCGGGCGTCGCCCCCGAAGGCAAGGTGCGCATGGACTACGAATACCTGCCGATCGCGTTCGCCGACGGCACCCGGGCGCAGTTGCGCCGCCCCACCCTGCGCATCACCCAGCTCGGCTACGGCCCGCTGCACCCGCAGGTGGAGATGTCCGCGCGGATTGCCCCGCCGATGATCGGCCTGGGCCTGCTCGAAGCCATCCCGGAAGACGCCATCCTGGCCAACGCCGACCCACAGGATCGCGATGGAGACGGCATCCGCGGCCGGCCCAACCGGGTCTGGGACGATGCCCGCGGCGAGACCGTTATCGGCCGCTTCGGCTGGAAAGCCGGGCAACCCAGCCTGAATCAGCAGAACATCCATGCATTCGCCGCGGACATGGGCCTGACCACCTCGGCGTTGCGGCATGACGACTGCACGCCGGCGCAGACCGACTGCCTCGCCGCCATCGACGGCGGCGACCCCGAGGTCAGCGACCACATCCTCGCGCAGATGCTGTTCTATACCCGCAACCTCGGCGTACCCGCGCGCCGCCAGGTCGAGGCGCCGGCGGTGCTGCGCGGCAAGGCGCTGTTCCACCAGGCCGGCTGCCAGCGTTGCCACGTGCCCGCCTTCACCACCGCCGCCGACGCGGCGGAGCCGGAACTGGCCGGGCAGCTCATCCGCCCCTACACCGACCTGCTGCTGCACGACATGGGCGAGGGGCTGGCCGACCAGCGCGGCGAATTCGAGGCCAGCGGCCGCGAATGGCGCACGCCGCCGCTGTGGGGCATCGGGCTGACCGCGGCGGTCAACGGCCACACCCAGTTCCTCCACGACGGCCGTGCGCGCAACCTGCTGGAGGCGATCCTCTGGCACGGGGGCGAGGCCGAATCGGCCAAGCAGTCCGTCCTGACCTTCGATGCCGAGCAGCGCGACGCGCTCTTGGCCTTTCTGAACTCACTCTGAGGAGCCCAAGCATGTTCCGTCCGAAACTGCTGTTCACCAGCCTCGCCGCCCTGGCCCTGGGCGCCTGCGCACCGCAGGACCCGCAGGCACAGACGTCCGCGGCACTGGCCAAGCAGGTGATCCTGCCCACCTACAGCCGCTGGGTCGAGGCCGACCGCCAACTGGCGGCCAGCGCACTGGCGTATTGCTCCGGCAAGGCCGACCTGGACAAGGCCCGCGCCGACTTCCTCGCCGCGCAGAAGGCCTGGGCCGAGTTGCAGCCCTTGCTGGTGGGCCCGCTGGCGGAAGGCAACCGCGCCTGGCAGGTGCAGTTCTGGCCGGACAAGAAGAACCTGGTCGGCCGCCAGGTCGAGCAACTGGTGAAGGCCCAGCCGCAGATCGACGTCGCCGCCTTGGCCAAGGCCAGCGTGGTGGTGCAGGGCCTGTCGGCCTACGAATACATCCTGTTCGACAGTGCCCTCGACCTGGCCGACGAAGCCCAGCGGGCGCGTTATTGCCCCCTGCTGGAAGCCATCGGCGAACGCCAGAAGAACCTCGCCGAGGAAATCCTCGGCAGTTGGAACAGCAAGGACGGCATGCTCGAGCAACTGAGCAAGTTCCCCAACCCGCGCTATGCCGACTCCCACGAAGCCATCGCCGAACTGCTGCGGGTGCAGGTCACCGCGCTGGACAGCCTGAAGAAGAAGCTCGGCGCCCCGCTCGGCCGCCAGAGCAAGGGCATTCCCCAACCCTACCAGGCCGAGGCCTGGCGCAGTCAGGCCTCGCTGGCCACCATCGGCGCCAGCCTGGCCAGCGCCGAAACCCTCTGGCAGGGCGTCGACAAACAGGGGTTGCGTACCCTGCTCGGCGACGACCAGAAAGCCCTGGCGGACAAGATCGACGCGGCCTATCGCGAATCGCGCCGGCAGTTCGACGCCCTCAAGCCGCCCCTGGCCGACCTGCTCGCCAGCGAGGATGGCCTGAAGCAGTTGAACGCCTTCTACGACAGCCTCAACGTCGTCCACCGCCTGCACGAAGGCGAACTGGCGCGGGCCCTGAACGTCCAGCTCGGCTTCAACGCCAACGACGGCGACTGAGCCCAGGGCTCGAGTCCCGTCCAACGAACAGGAGCGCATCATGCTGCGTCGACATCTCCTCGGTCTCGGTAGCCTGTTGCTCGGCGGGATGACGCTGGGCGGCTGGACGTTGAGCCGCAAGACCGCGAAACCCCTGCTGCTGTCCGCCCGCGACGATGCCGACGGCCAGCACTACGCCGTAGGCTATCGCCTCGACGGCAGCCAGGCGTTCGCCACGCCCGTGGCACAACGCTGCCACGACATCGTCGAACATCCCGCCCAGCCCCTGGCGTTGTTCGTCGCGCGGCGCCCCGGCACCCAGAGCTACCTGCTCGACCTGCGCGACGGGCGCCTGCTGCAAACCCTGGAATCCCCGCCGGACCGCCACTTCTACGGCCACGGCGTGTTCCACCGCGACGGCGAATGGCTGTACGCCACCGAGAACGACCTGCGCGACCCCGGTCGCGGCGTCCTCGGCGTGTACCGCTTCGACGGCGAGCGCCTGCTCCGGGAGCGCGAGCTGTCCACCCATGGCCTGGGGCCGCACCAGGTATCCTGGATGCCCGATGGCGAAACCCTGGTGGTGGCCAATGGCGGCATCCGCACCGAGGCGGAGAGCCGGGTCGACATGAACCTGCACGCCATGGAGCCGAGCCTGGTGCTGCTGCGCCGCGACGGCGCGCTGATCTCCAAGGAAACGCTGGCGCAGGCGATGAACAGCGTGCGGCACCTGGCCATCGCCCGCGACGGCACCATCGTCGCCTGCCAGCAGTACATGGGCGAATCGACCGACAGCGCCGACCTGCTGGCGATCAAGCGTCCGGGCCAGCCCTTCCAGCCCTTCCCGGTCGCCGAGGCACAACGCCAGGCGATGAACCAGTACACCGCCAGCGTGGCGATCCACGATGCCCTGCGCCTGGTGGCGGTGACCGCGCCGCGCGGCAATCGCTTCTTCATCTGGGACCTGGACAGCCAGCGACTGCGGCTCGATGCGCCTTTGCCCGACTGTGCCGGGATCGGCGCGATCGCCAACGGGTTCGTGGTCACCTCCGGCCAGGGCCGCTGCCGCCTGTACGATTGCCGTCGCGCGGAGATCCTCGGCAAACCCCTGGAACTGCCGGCGGGACTCTGGGACAACCATCTGCATCTGGCGTGACTCCGCGCGGCGCGCCGAGGCGCCGCCGGCTGGCCTACACTGACGACTCCTCCCGACGTGCCGAGGCGCATCATGTTCCTGCAACGCTCTCTTCGCAGCCAATTGCTGGCTTTACTGGGCGGCAGCCTGAGCCTGATCCTGGTGATCGCACTCGCCTGCTTCCTGCTTCTATCCAATGGCATCCACGCCTACCGTGGGTTGCTCGACGGCACGCTGGAAGCCTCGCGACTGGTGGACGAGGCCAACTTGGAATTCAAGGTGCAAGTGCAGGAATGGAAGAACGTCCTGCTGCGCGGCAAGGACCCGGCGAACCTGAACAAGTACTGGGGGCAGTTCGAAAGCCAGGAGGCCAAGGTGCAGGCCATCCTCGGCCGCCTGGTCGACTCGGCCAACGCCCAGGGCGAGCGCGACCTCAAGGCCCAGGCGGAAAAACTCCGCGACGAACACCGCAACCTGGGCGCCGCGTATCGCAAGGGTCGGGCCGACTTCCTGGCCGCCGACGCCAATCCCCAGGTGGGCGACGCCGCCGTGCAAGGCATCGACCGCTCGACCAGCGAACAGATGACGGCGCTGGTAGGGCAGTTGCACCAGCACGGACAGGCGCAAGCGGAGAGCATCGGCGCGCGAGCCAACGACACCATCGTCGTCGGCATCGGCGTGATGCTGGCCTCCAGCCTGTTGATCGGCCTGACCAGCCTGTGGCTGATCAATCGACGTCTGATCCAGCCGATCCGCACCCTGATCGATCATATCGAGGCGCTCAGCCGGGGCGATTTCGGCCAGCGCATGGACATTGCCCGGCGCGACGAACTGGGAAGCCTCGCCACGGCGGCGAATACCCTGCGCGACTTTCTGGCGGCGACCTTCGAGCGCCTGAAGCACAGCACCACCAACCTGGATGGCGCCAGCGGCGAGCTGAACGCCATCGCCGGCCTGATGGCCGAGGGCACCCGCGAGCAGTTTTCCCGCACCGATCAGGTGGCGACGGCCATGCACGAAATGTCCGCCACCGCCCAGGAAGTGGCTCGCCATGCGGCCGATGCGGCACGCGCCGCCGACGAGGCCGACCAGTCGGCACGCCAGGGCGAAACCGTGATGCGCGCCACCATCGCCACCATCACCGCCATGCGCAGCGAGATCACCAACACCGCGCAGGTGATCCGCCGCCTCGAGGAGGACAGCGGCCGGATCGGCAAGGTGCTGGAAGTGATCCGCGGCATCGCCGAACAGACCAACCTGCTCGCCCTCAACGCGGCCATCGAGGCCGCCCGGGCCGGCGAACAGGGCCGAGGCTTCGCCGTGGTCGCCGACGAGGTCCGTACCCTGGCGCAACGCACTGCGGAATCCACCGCGGAAATCCACCAGATCATCGATACGGTGCAGAGCGGCGCGGGCAATGCGGTACGCGCCATCGACGGCGGCCAGCAGCGCAGCGAGGAGAGCGTCACCCAGGTGACGGAGGCCGGCAGCGTGCTGCAACGCATCACCGCGGCGGTGGAAGCGATCCGCGACATGAACCGCCAGATCGCCACGGCGGCCGAGGAACAGACCTCCGTGGCCGAGGACATTTCCCGCAACCTGACCGAAATCACCGCCATCGCCACCACCAACGAAAAACACGTGCAACGGACCCAGGCGGCCAGCCGCGACCTGCATGGCCTGTCGAGCGGCCTGAACGAACTGTCCGGCCGCCTGCGCGCCTGAACCCCGGCATCCCGGCTGCCGGCGAAGCGCCGCTGAATATCCGCTTTCGCGGCGCGTTACTTGGAAAGACCCGACACCGTCCGGACGCCCGGCTCCGCTGGGCATTCCCCGGCAATCTTTTGCAAATGCGCCGCTTTGACGGAATGCGACGAGAAGGAATACTGTGTCGCCCCCTGCCTATTCCCCAGGCTATCCATCTGCCTTGCCAAGGAACCGGAATATGTTGCTCCGCCGCATGCTGATCATGCTGGGCGTCGTCATCCTCGTGGTGCTCGTCCTCGCCGCCTATAAAGGTTTCACCCTCTACCAACAGATCCAGGTGTTCAGCGCGCCCCAGCCGCCGATCAGCGTATCCGCGCAAACGGCCGACGACATGGCCTGGCAGAGCCGCCTGCCGGCGATCGGCACCCTGCGTGCCTATCAAGGCGTGGACCTCACCGTCGAGGTCGGCGGCACCGTGCGTGACGTGCTGTTCAAGTCCGGCGAGAAAGTGGCTCAGAACCAGCCGCTGATCCAGATGGACAGCGACGTCGAGCAGGCCAGCCTGGCGACGGTGGAAGCCCAGCTGGGCCTGGCGCGCCTGGAGTTCGAACGCGGGCGCAACCTGGTCAACCGCCAGACCATCTCCAAGAGCGAGTTCGACCGACTGTCCGCGGAGCTGCAGAAGGGCAACGCCAGCGTCGCGCAGTTGAAGGCGACCCTGGCGAAAAAGCGCATCCTCGCGCCCTTCGCCGGCACCATCGGCATTCGCCGCGTGGATGTCGGCGACTACCTCTCCTCGGCCACCACCATCGCCACCCTGCAGGACCTGAGCAAGCTCTACGTCGACTTCTTCCTGCCGGAACAGAGCGTGCCCAAGCTGGCGATCGGGCAGAAGGTGAACGTCAGGGTGGCGGCCTACCCCGATGAAACCTTCGTCGCCGAAATCAATGCGCTGAACCCCAAGGTGGAGAACACCACGCGCAACGTGCAGGTGCGTGCGCTGCTGGACAACCCCGGAAACCAGCTGCTGCCGGGTATGTTCGCCAACCTGGAGGTGTTGTTGCCGGACATGCAGCAACGGGTGGTGCTGCCGGAAACCGCGATCACCTACACCCTCTACGGCAACTCGGTCTACGTGATCGACGAGAAGAAAGGCGAAGACGGCCAGCCGGTGAAGGACGACAAAGGCGAAACGCAACTGGTGGCGGAGCGTCGCTTCGTCGAGACCGGCGAGCGTCGCGACGGCAAGGTGGTGATCCTCAAGGGCCTGCAAAAAGGCGAGCGCGTCGTCACCTCGGGCCAGTTGAAACTGGATAACGGCGCTCACGTCGTCATCGTCCCCGAACAGCCCGGACAGGCCGCTCAGGAAACCCCGGTCAGCGCGGGTTGACCGCCGGCCAAAAGGAATTTCACCATGGCTTTTACCGATCCTTTCATCCGTCGCCCGGTACTGGCGACCGTGGTCAGCCTGCTGATCGTGCTGCTGGGTTTCCAGGCGTTCGGCAGCCTGGTGATCCGTCAGTATCCACAGATGGAAAACGCCCTGATCACGGTGACCACCGCCTACCCCGGGGCTAACGCCGAGACCATCCAGGGCTATATCACCCAACCGCTGCAACAGAGCCTGGCGAGCGCCGAAGGCATCGACTACATGACCTCGTCGAGCCAGCAGAACCTGTCGATCATCTCGATCTACGCGCGCATCGGCTCCAACTCGGATCGCCTGTTCACCGAGTTGCTGGCCAAGGCCAACGAGGTGAAGAACCAGTTGCCCCAGGACGCCGAGGACCCGGTGCTGCAAAAGGAGGCCGCCGACTCCACGGCGCTGATGTACATCAGCTTCTACAGCGACAAGCTGTCCAACCCGCAGATCACCGATTACCTGTCCCGGGTCATCCAGCCGAAGCTGGCCACGCTGCCGGGCATGGCCGAGGCGGAAATCCTCGGCAACCAGGTATTCGCCATGCGCCTGTGGCTCGACCCGGTGAAGATGGGCGCCTATGGCGTCACCGCCAGCGACGTCAGCGAGGCGGTGCAGCGTTACAACTTCCTTTCCGCCGCCGGCGAGGTGAAGGGCGAGTACGTGGTCACCAGCATCAACGCCACCACCGACCTGAAATCCCCCGAGGCCTTCGCCGCCATCCCGGTGAAGACCCAGGGCGACAGCCGGGTGTTGATCCGCGATATCGCCCGGGTGGAAATGGGCGCCGAGAACTACAACTCGATCAGTTCGTTCGACGGCATCCCCTCGGTGTACATCGGCATCAAGGGCACGCCGAGCGCCAACCCACTGGACGTGATCAAGCACGTGCGGGCGATTCTGCCCGAGCTGGAGGCGCAACTGCCGCCCGACCTCAAGGTATCCATCGCCTACGACGGCACCCGCTTCATCCAGGCGTCCATCGACGAAGTGGTGAAGACCCTCGGCGAAGCCGTGCTGATCGTGATCGTGGTGGTGTTCCTGTTCCTCGGCGCCTTCCGCTCAGTGCTGATCCCGGTGATCACCATCCCGCTGTCGATGATCGGCGTGCTGTTCTTCATGCAGCTGATGGGCTACTCGATCAACCTGCTGACCCTGCTGGCCATGGTGCTGGCGATCGGCCTGGTGGTGGACGACGCCATCGTCGTGGTGGAGAACATCCACCGGCACATCGAGGAGGGCAAGACCCCCTTCGACGCCGCCATCGAAGGCGCCCGGGAGATCGCCGTGCCGGTGATCTCCATGACCATCACCCTGGCGGCGGTCTACGCCCCGATCGGCTTCCTCGCCGGCCTCACCGGCGCGTTGTTCCGCGAGTTCGCCCTGACCCTGGCGGGCGCGGTGATCATCTCCGGGATCGTCGCCCTGACCCTGTCGCCGATGATGTGCTCGCGCCTGCTGCGCCACGAAGAGAACCCCTCGGGCCTCGCGCACAAGCTGGATCACCTCTTCGAGCGCCTGAAGAGCCGTTACCAGCGCATGCTCCACGGGACCCTGAATACCCGCCCGGTGGTGCTGGTGTTCGCCCTGATCGTGCTGTGCCTGATCCCGGTGCTGCTGATGTTCACCAAGAACGAACTGGCCCCGGACGAAGACCAGGGGATCGTGTTCATGATGGCCAAGGCGCCGCAGCCGACCAACCTCGAGTACCTGAACAAGTACACCGGCGAATTCATGGAGATCTTCAAGGCGTTCCCCGAGTACTACTCCTCGTTCCAGATCAACGGGTTCGACGGCGTGCAGTCGGGTATCGGCGGCTTCCTGCTGAAACCCTGGGATGAGCGCGACCGCTCGCAAATGGAGCTGCTGCCGCTGTTGCAGGAGCGCCTGAACCAGATTCCCGGTCTGCAGATCTTCGGCTTCAACCTGCCCTCGTTGCCGGGCACCGGCGAAGGCCTGCCCTTCCAGTTCGTGATCAACACCCCGAACGACTATGCCTCGCTGCTGCAGGTGACCGAGCGGATCAAACAACGCGCCCAGGCTTCCGGCAAGTTCGCCTTCCTCAACGTCGACCTGGCTTTCGACAAGCCCGAGGTGGTGGTGGAAATCGATCGCGAGAAGGCCGCGCAAATGGGCGTGTCCATGCGCGACCTGGGCAGCACCCTGGCGTTGTTGCTCGGCGAAGGCGAGATCAACCGCTTCACCATCGAAGGGCGCAGCTACAAGGTGATCGCCCAGGTCGAGCGCGCCTACCGGGACAATCCGGGCTGGCTGAACAGTTACTACACCCGCAGCGAAAATGGCGAGATGGTGCCGCTGTCGACCCTGATCAAGGTCCACGACAGCGCGCGCCCGACCCGCCTGAAACAGTTCCAGCAGCTCAACTCCGCGATCATCGAGGGCTTCCCCATCGTCAGCATGGGCGAAGCGATCGACACCGTGCGGCAGATCGCCGAAGAGGAGTCGCCCCGCGGGTTCGCCTTCGACTACGCCGGCGCCTCGCGGCAATACGTGCAGGAAGGCAGCGCCCTGTACCTGACCTTCGCCCTGGCATTGGCGATCATCTTCCTGGTGCTGGCCGCGCAATTCGAGAGCTTCCGCGATCCCTTGGTGATCCTGGTAACCGTGCCCCTGTCGATCTGTGGCGCCTTGCTGCCGTTGTTCCTCGGCTGGTCGAGCATGAACATCTACACCCAGGTGGGCCTGGTGACGCTGATCGGCCTGATCAGCAAGCACGGCATCCTGATCGTCGAGTTCGCCAACCAACTGCGGCGCGAGAAAGGCCTGAACGCGCGGGACGCAGTGGAAGAAGCGGCGTCGATCCGTTTGCGCCCGGTTCTGATGACCACCGCGGCGATGGTGTTCGGCATGGTGCCGTTGATCCTGGCCACCGGTGCCGGTGCGGTGAGCCGTTTCGACATCGGCCTGGTGATCGCGACGGGCATGTCCATCGGGACCCTGTTCACCCTGTTCGTGCTGCCTTGCGTCTACACCCTGCTGGCCAAGGACGAGGTCCACGTGGCGAGGGTGGTTCCCGCACCTCAGCCTTGAAACGAAAGGGCGCGCTTCCCCTGGGGGAAGCGCGCCCTTTTTTTGCGAGCCCCGCACCGCTCGAGTCAGCCGCCGCTACCAGGCTTGGTAGAGAAGTGGCCTCTGCGGAGTGGGATCAGCTATGGGAAATGAAGCCCTGGGAAAGGCCGAACATCAGCAGCAGCAAGTCGCTGTCCGGCTCCATCCGCGCGTGGCTTCGCAGGATGGGCGGCAAGGGGCAGAAGCCCGCTTCGCTCTGCACGCTGATGATCTGCGGCGAAGGCTCATGCCAGGCAGCGGCGGCCAGCGAAGCCACCCCCATCGCGCCCGCCAGACAGAGAATTCGAGTGATTTCTAGCTTCATGTCTGCAACTCCTTGATAGTGCTGCCGAACGTAGCCTGATAACCGTAGATGAGTTTTTCCCAATCCACCGCGCTCCACGACGAATGGCGCCGCAGTTGCCGCAGGTCGTGCAGCGCCGCCTGAAGCCGGGTGAGGCGTCGGCGACTCTTTTCCAGGTCGAGCAGAGCGACCTCGACGGACACCTCGTCACCCGTGCCCTCCCCCACCTTGACGAACACATGCTTGGCATACAGGCATCCGTGCTGCCAGCGGCCTTTGTTCATCCGCGCCAGGGTGGCGCCGATTTCGCTCAGGAGGCGGTCGTGCACCTGCTCGCCGCATCGCTCGCGACCACCCGCGGCATACCAGCTGACGATGTCGATGAAGCCCTCCAAGGCTTCGCTGATCAACATCGCGCGCCAACCCTGGTCGCCCGCCCAATGGCAGCCGCAATAGATCAGCCGGGGCACGCGCACGCCCAGTGCACTCAAACCTTTCAGAGCCGCGCGTTCGCGCAATACGGTGGGGCGGCCCCAGGGATGCAGAAAGCTGCGATAGATGTGCCCGACCTGGCGCTTCGCATACACCAGGGTGCCATCGGGACGCTGCAAGCGTTGCACGCCGCTCTCGCCGCCGCGACGCCGGTTCGGCGGCTCGACCCAGTCCCCCTGCTGCGACCACCACTCCTCGAACTGCCCTTGTTCCAAAGCCGGCGAAGACGCCCGTTCAACCACTGCCATAGGTACTTCCCGTCTCGTCGCTCTCAAATGCGCCAACCTCGGACCGCGAATGGGTGCGGAGGTTACATGGCGCCGTCACGATCTCGCCCAGCCACAGCACCCCGTCGAGGCGCGACGATACGCGGTGCTCGATGCAGTGCGGTTGCAGTGGTTCTCGATGATCGCAGGGGGTGGAAAGCCGAATGCGAATGCAAGGGCCGTACCCACTTCCGTTCGCACGCTCTCTTTCGTTCCAAACCGGCACGCACCATAGCAGGCGGCATGCACGACGTGGGTGCTGCTCGTCAGCCGGGGCCGGAGGCCATTCGAGCCTGAAGCGCGTCCGCACCCGGACCTTCATCACATGCGCCGACCCCGATCGATCGATCCCTGTCGGCGCGATATGGCGTACCCGGCGCGCGGACGCTCGCCTGGCCCTATGGCCTGCCCAAGAAGGGTTGCTGCGCCCACAAAAAAGCCCCGCACAAGGCGGGGCTCTTCATCGGGGGTGGGGCGACTTACATCATGCCGCCCATGCCGCCCATACCACCCATGTCCGGCATGGCCGGAGCGGCCTTGTCTTCCGGAATGTCGGCGATCATGGCTTCGGTGGTGATCATCAGACTGCCGATCGAAGTAGCCGCCTGCAGCGCAGTACGGGTTACCTTGGCCGGGTCGAGGATGCCCATCTCGATCATGTCGCCGTAGACGTCGGTGGCAGCGTTGAAGCCGAAGTTGCCGGAACCCTGCTTGACCTTGTCGACCACCACGCTCGGCTCGCCGCCGGCGTTGGCGACGATCTGGCGCAGCGGGGACTCGACCGCACGGCGCAGCAACGCGATGCCGACGTTCTGGTCTTCGTTGTCGCCTTTCAGGCCTTCGATGGCTTGCAGGGCACGCACCAGGGCGACACCGCCGCCAGGCACCACGCCTTCTTCCACCGCGGCGCGGGTCGCGTGCAGGGCGTCTTCGACGCGGGCTTTCTTCTCTTTCATTTCGACTTCGGTGCCGGCACCGACCTTGATCACCGCAACGCCGCCAGCCAGTTTGGCCAGGCGCTCTTGCAGCTTCTCACGGTCGTAGTCGGAGGTGGTGTCGTCCACTTGCTTGCGAATCTGCGCGACGCGCGACTCGATGTCGGCTTGCTGGCCGGCACCGTCGATGACGGTGGTGTTTTCCTTGTTCAGCACGACGCGCTTAGCGTTACCCAGGTGCTCCAGGGTGGTGCTTTCCAGGCTCAGGCCGACTTCTTCGCTGATCACGGTACCGCCGGTGAGGATGGCGATGTCCTGCAGCATGGCCTTGCGACGATCGCCGAAGCCCGGAGCCTTGACGGCCGCGACCTTGACGATACCGCGCATGTTGTTCACCACCAGGGTGGCCAGGGCTTCGCCCTCGACGTCTTCGGCGACGATCAGCAGCGGACGGCCGGCTTTGGCGACGGCTTCCAGCACCGGCAGCATTTCGCGGATGTTGGATATCTTCTTGTCGACCAGCAGGATCAGCGGGCTGTCCAGCTCGGCGACCATGGTGTCCGGCTTGTTGATGAAGTAAGGGGACAGGTAGCCGCGGTCGAACTGCATGCCTTCGACGACGGACAGTTCGTTCTCCAGACCCGAACCTTCCTCGACGGTGATCACACCTTCCTTACCGACTTTTTCCATGGCTTCGGCAATGATCTGGCCGATGGACTCGTCCGCGTTGGCGGAGATGGTGCCGACCTGGGCGATGGCCTTGGAATCGGTGCACGGCTTGGCCAGGTTCTTCAGCTCGGCGACGATGGCGATGGTCGCCTTGTCGATGCCGCGCTTCAGGTCCATCGGGTTCATGCCGGCAGCGACGGCCTTCAGGCCTTCGTTGACGATGGCCTGGGCCAGGACGGTCGCGGTGGTGGTGCCGTCACCGGCAGCGTCGTTGGCCTTGGAGGCCACGTCTTTCACCAGTTGCGCGCCCATGTTCTCGAACTTGTCTTTGAGCTCGATTTCCTTAGCGACGGAAACGCCGTCCTTGGTGATGGCCGGGGCGCCGAAGCTCTTGTCCAGCACCACGTTGCGGCCTTTCGGGCCCAGGGTCGCCTTGACCGCGTCGGCCAGGATGTTGACGCCGACCAGCATTTTCTTCCGAGCGGAATCGCCGAATTTGACTTCTTTAGCAGCCATTGTGGTTGTTCCTCAATTCTGGATGGTTATACGAGAGTCGCGGGAATCAGGCTTCGATGACGGCGAGGATTTCGCTCTCGCCCATCACCAGCAGGTCTTCGCCATCGACCTTGACGGTGTTGCTGCCGGAATAGGGCCCGAACACCACCTTGTCACCGACCTTCACCGCGAGGGCACGGACTTCGCCGTTGTCCAGGACGCGACCAGTGCCTACCGCGACGATTTCGCCACGGTTCGGCTTTTCGGCAGCGGAACCCGGCAGCACGATACCGCCCGCGGTCTTGGTTTCTTCTTCGCTGCGACGGATCACGACGCGGTCATGCAGAGGACGAAGCTTCATTGTCGATCTCTCCCAATTAGTGTTTTTCAACGGCCGGCGATGACACCGGCGGGTTAGCAAATCCGGCGTTGCCGGTTGCGGCCCGCTGAGCGAGCCGCAGAAGACGGACTGTCGTGCAACGACAGCGACCTTGCGGTGACCGCTACATAAGGGCGCTGGAATGCATTTCAAGGGTTGGGGTGAAAATTTTTAACGAAAAGCGGGCGGCGTCCGGCGGGCTCGAGGGCGACCCGGACGCCCGCGAAAGCCTCCGGGCCCGGGGCGAAACCCCGGTGCGGGCTAGTCGCGACGCTGGTATTCGCCTTCGATGACGCGAGGTCCCGAGGCGTCGTGACGCGGAGCACCCTGGCGCGCGGCGAGATCCTCGGCGAAGGCGCGGCTACGCATCACCTGGGCCTCGACGCGGCGACGCAAGGTGCGGATCAGCATCCGCCGGGTGAAGGGGATCAGGCAAAACAGACCGAGCAGGTCGCTGATGAAACCCGGCAGGATCAACAGGCCGCCGCCGACGGCCATCAACAATCCCTCGAGCATTTCCTGCTCCGGCAGCTCGCCGCGACTCAGCCGCTCGCGGGCGCGCCACGCGGTAGAGACACCGGCCGCGCGCAACAACAGGCTGCCGAGCACCGCGGTTCCGATCACCAGGAACAGCGTCGCCAGGACACCGATCATGCTGCCCACTTTGATCAAAACCGCCAGCTCGAGCAGCGGAAACAGCAAGAACAACACGACGAACACACGCATGGAGGATTCCTTGGCGGAAGGACGGCTTCCGATTGCTTCTAGATGCCTGCGACCGCCCCGAAATTCAACCGAGCCCCTCGCGAGGCCGGGCGAATGGGCGGCGCAACCCAGTGGCTGCGCGGCCCGCACGTCGACAGCGACACTGTTACAGGATATGCGTCAGGCCTCGCGCGCCGGCCATTGCGTCGCATGGGCCAGCTCCACCAGCGCCTGCCGCACCGCGCCGGGGTCGCCACAGGGCCGCGGAAAGGGCAGCCAATGCAGTGTCCGTCCGAGGCGCAGGTGGAACCCTTCGCTGTCGAGGCCGACCATCTCGGCAGCGCCTTCGCCGGACAGCCCCGCCAGCTCGACATAGTGGGCGATGGCCTTCGCATGATCGGCGTTCATATGTTCGAGCATGCTCGAACCCCGCTCGCCGAAGAACGGATTGACCAGGGCCAGCTGGTTGATCCAGTGGATTTCGCCGAACCCGCCGATGTAGCGGCCGCGCACCGGTTCGAGCACCCAGAAGTCGAAGTCGTGGGTCAGGTGGTAGTCGCGGGCATGGGGAAAGTAGCGGTAGTAGTGAGCGGCAGCGGCCGCCGTGTCGGCCTCGTCCAGGACGCGTGCTTCGGCGAGCAGGGTCAGGCGCCCGGCGGCCTGCACGTCGTCCGCGCCGCGCTCGCCCACCAGCAGCGAACACTTGGAGTCCTTCTGCAGGTTATGGGTGTGCTGGGCGATCCGGCTGATGAGGATCAGCGGGCGTCCCGCGCCGTCCAGGCAGTAGGGAACCACCGAACCGAAGGGGAAGCCGGGCATGGCTTTGGAATGGGTGGAGAGCACCCCCTGGTATTCCTTGAGCAGTAATTCTCGGGCATGCTGGGCCGCTTTATCACTCACCTTCAAGACTCCTCGCAAGATCCGGCGCAACGGACAGGCGCTCAGCATAACGGTTTAACGCCGGCGAGGAACACGCTCGCAACAACCTACGAGGGGATTGCCATGCAACTCAAAGACAAAGTCATCATCGTCACTGGCGGCTGCCAGGGTCTCGGCCGCGCCATGGGCGAATACCTCGCGGCCAAGGGCGCGCGCCTGGCGCTGGTCGACCTGAACGCGGAGAAACTCGAGGCGGCGGTCGCCGCCTGCAAGGCGGCCGGCGGAGAGGCGCGGGCCTACCTGTGCAACGTCGCCGACGAAGAGCAGGTCACCCAGATGGTCGCCCAGGTGGCAGATGATTTCGGCGCTATCAATGGCCTGGTGAACAACGCCGGTATCCTGCGCGACGGCCTCACCATTAAGGTGAAGGACGGCGAAATGAGCAAGATGAGCCTGGCGCAATGGCAGGCGGTGATCGACGTCAACCTGACCGGGGTGTTCCTCTGCACCCGCGAAGTGGCGGCCAAGATGATCGAGCTGAAGAACGAAGGCGCCATCGTCAACATTTCCTCGATTTCCCGCGCCGGCAACGTCGGCCAGGCCAACTATTCGGCCGCCAAGGCGGGCGTCGCCGCCGACACCGTGGTCTGGGCCAAGGAACTGGCGCGCTACGGCATCCGCGTGGCAGGGGTCGCGCCCGGTTTCATCGAAACCGAGATGACCGGCAGCATGAAACCGGAAGCCCTGGAGAAAATGACCGCCGGCATTCCTCTCAAGCGCATGGGCAAACCGGTGGAAATCGCCCACTCGGTGGCCTACATCCTGGAGAACGACTACTACACCGGTCGTATCCTGGAGCTGGACGGCGGCCTGCGCCTGTAACCGAGGGCAAACGGACCGGATCGAGGATCCGGTCCACGGGAAACGGGGAAAGGCGGAGAAGGCTCGAAGAACCGCCGATCAGGCGACGGTATCTACCGCGCCGCTGAGAACGGCCACGAACGCGGCCTGTTTCCCACCGTGGCGGAGACGCCGAGCGCACACCGCCCATCGGGCACGGCGAAAACCCGTGCCCTGCCCGGCGAACGGCCTTACCAGCCGACGCCGAAACCGACGCTGTAGCGGGTCTCATCCAAGTCGCCCTCGGCACCGCTGACCAAATCCTTCTCGGCCTTCATGTTCAGCGAAGCCCACTCGGTGACCTTGTAGCGCAGGCCGAGCTCGGCATCCAGGGTGTAGTCGGCGACGTTGCCCAGGGGCTTGCCCACTTCGCCGTTGGTGAACAGCTCGAAGGCCTTGCCGATCAGGTAGCGGTTGTAGTCCCACTTCACGCCGAGGGCGTAGAAGTTTTCCTTGTTGCCGGACTCGTACTCGTGGTCGGTGCGATTGAGCAGTGTGGTGAGCGAGAACGCCCCCAGCTCGTTATCCCAGAACTGGTAGCCAGGACCGGTACCCAGGGTGCGCTGGCGGCGCAATTCCTCGATCTTGTCGGTCTTGTATTCCGCCCTGCCCTGCCAGAACCAGTGTTCGTCGAGGAAACGGTCGAGGGCGTATTCGGCGCTCCAGTTATCGGTGGTCTTCACGTCGTCCTGGAATTCGCGGTTGTATTCGCCCTTGCCGTTATGACGCCAGAGACCATGGCGGGCGGAGGTCTTGAAGTCGACGTCGTAGTCGTCGGTATCCTTCTCGGCGCGCTTGTAGTCGAGGGACACGTCGATGTCACCCTTCCACACGAGGTCTTGGATCAGCGGCTTGGGCGTGAGGATCTGCTCGATACTCGCCAGCTCGACGGTCTTCGGCGCCTCGGTGCCGGTGGAAACCGTCACCTTGCCGGGGTCGGCGGGCTGCATCTTCTGTACCAGTTGGCCGTTAAGGTCGCGCTCGCTTTCCTGGCGAACCAGCAGGTCGTGCTTGCTTTCCAGGGTGGCGATCTTCTTCCAGTCCAGCGGGATGGAGCCGCCGTACTCGGTTTTCAGGACCAGCTTGCCGCCGTCGAAGACTTGGATGGTGCCGGTGAGGCGATCGCCGTTCTTCATCCAGACGGTATCGGCCAACAGCGGAGAGGAAACGGATGCGATGGACACGCACAACAGAGTTCTGGACAACATAAGCGATATACGCCCCAGGTTCGCGAAAAACCGGGCATTATCCGCATGCCCGGCGACAGAGCAACGACTGACCGTCGGAGAAAAGCCGAGTTCCACGAAAAATCCGCCCGTATCCAACCTCGCGCAGATTTTTCACCCGAAAAAATCACGCCGGGCGTCGTGTTGCCTCGGCCAGCCCGTTCGAAACGCATGAGAGATACCGGTGTGAGCAGTCGCACGCCCCCTCCCCAACCGGACAGTTGGGCGGCCTCGCCGCCGGACAGCGCCGAGGCGCGCCGGGAAGCGCTTTATCTGACCCTCGCGCAGGTCCCGGCGGGCCAGGTGATCAGCTATGGGCAACTCGCCGCCCTGGCCGGGTTGGGTCGCGCGGCCCGCTGGGTCGGCCGCACGCTGTCCCAACTGCCCGAGGGCACCGTGCTGCCCTGGCATCGGGTGCTCGGCGCCGGCGGACGGCTCAGCCTGGGCGCCGGCAGCGCATCCGGGGCTGAACAAAGGGCGCGATTGCGTGCCGAAGGGGTGACCATCCGAAACGATCGGGTGGACATGCGTCGCCACGGCTGGCATCCCATGCCGCCCAGCGGTTAGAGTGCGCGCTTCGTTCAGCACCGTGTTTTCCCGGACTTTCACGCCCCATGCCTCATAGTACCTGGCGCGCCGCCCTGGCCGCCTACGCCAGCCCCGCCACGCTGGTCCTGCTGCTCCTGGGGTTCGCCGCCGGCATGCCCTACATGCTGGTGTTTTCCACCCTGTCGGTGTGGCTGCGCGAAGCGGGGGTGTCCCACCAGGCGATCGGCTACGCCAGCCTGATCGGCCTCGCCTACGCCTTCAAATGGGTGTGGTCGCCGCTTCTCGACCAATGGCGCCTGCCGTTGCTCGGCACGCTCGGTCGGCGACGCTCCTGGCTGGTGCTGTCGCAGATCATGGTGGCGCTCGGGCTGATCGGCATGGCCTTGTGCGACCCCCAGCAACACCTGTCCTGGCTGATCGCCATCGCCGTGGTGGTGGCCTTCGCCTCCGCCACCCAGGACATCGCGGTGGATGCCTACCGCCTGGAAATCGTCGACGACAGCCGCCAGGCCGCCCTTGCCGCCAGCTACATGGCCGGCTATCGGGTGGCCGCCTTGCTGGCCACCGCGGGCGCCCTGTACTTCGCCGACTGGTTCGGCTCCACCGACCACGTCTACAAGCATGGCGCCTGGGCCAGCACCTACCTGATCTTCGCCCTGATGATGGTGCCGGCGCTGATCACCTGCCTGCTGATGCGCGAACCGCCGGTGCCGCTGCGTACCCAGCGCGCCGCGGCGCGCTTCGGGCTGTGGCGGCAATTGATGTCGGTGTTCGTGCTGATCGTGCTGCTGGTCTCGGTGCCGGCGCTGTTCACCCAGCTGTACAACACCGATTTCCACGCCGCGCTGTTCGAAGGCAACGACCCGTCGATCCTGATCACCGAAGACCGCGCCTTCCTGCGCGCCTTGCTCTACGCGATCCTCACCGGCTTCTGCCTGTCGAGCCTCGGGCGTCGCAGCCTGGCGCCGGTCCTCACCCCGATCAACGACTTTATCCTGCGTTACCGTTGGCACGCCCTGCTGATGCTGGGCCTGATCGCCACCTATCGGATGTCGGATACGGTGATGGGAGTGATGGCCAACGTCTTCTACATCGACCTCGGCTTCGCCAAGGACCAGATCGCCAGCGTCAGCAAGGTGTTCGGGCTGATCATGACCCTCGCCGGCGCCGGCGTCGGCGGCCTGCTGATCGTCCGCTTCGGCATCCTGCCGATCCTGTTTATCGGCGGCGTCGCCTCGGCCGCGACCAACCTGATGTTCGCCGTGCTGGCCGGGATGGGCGCGCATCTGAACATGCTGATGCTGACCATCTCCTGCGACAACTTCAGCTCGGGCATGGCCACCTCGGCGTTCGTCGCCTACCTGTCCAGCCTGACCAACCTCAAGTTCTCCGCCACCCAGTACGCGCTGCTCAGCTCGATCATGCTGCTGCTGCCGCGCCTGATCGGCGGCTACTCCGGCGCCATGGTGGAAAAGCTCGGCTACGAGCAGTTCTTCGTCTTCACCGCGCTCCTCGGCGTCCCCACCCTGATCCTGATCGCCCTGCAGTGGAGCCGCCAGCGCCGGCATCCCCTGGAGACGCCGGCGGACACTCCGGTCCCGGACACTCCGGCCGTCGAACGCGCCGACTGAGCGAGGCACCGGCCGTCTAGGCCGGCTCGCCCTGGTGAGTTTCCGCGGCATCGCTCTGGATCAGCTTGACGATGCGGTTCGGCAGGGCGATGTCCACGCCCGCGGCCCGCAGGCGGTCGCGAATCTCCTCGTTGAAGCGGAAGGTCACCGGCCAGTAGTCGCTATTGGATGTCCACAGGCGCAGCGAGAGGGTGATCGCGTTCTCGCCGAGCCCCGCCACCACCGCCACCGGCGCCGGCTCCTTGAGCACCCGCGGGTCCTCGGCCATGTCCATCAGCACCTGGCGCGCGCGGGACAGATCGGAGTCGTAGGCCACCTTGACGTCGAACACCACCTGGCGCGTGGCTTGCCGCGAGGTGTTGGTGATGATGCCGTTGGACAGGTTACCGTTGGGCACGATCACGGTCTTGTTGTCGCCGGTGCGCAACACGGTATGGAAGATCTGGATGCTGTCCACCGTGCCGCTCACGCCCTGGGCCTCGATCCAGTCGCCGATGCGGAAGGGCCGGAACAACAAGATCAGCACGCCGCCGGCGAAATTCGCCAGGCTGCCTTGCAGGGCCAGGCCGATGGCCAGGCCGGCGGCGCCGATGGCCGCGATGAAGGAGGTGGTCTCGACGCCGATCATCGAGGCGACGCTGAGGATCAGCAGCACCTTCAGAACGATGTTCGACAGGCTGCCGATGAAGGTCTGCAAAGCCGGATCGGCGTGCCGGAAGGCGAGCAAGGCGGAAAGCTTGACGGTCAGCCGGTTGACCAGCCACCAGCCGACCAGCAGCGTGGCCACCGCCAGCAACAGCCGGCCGCCGTACTCCATGAGCAACGGCAGCCAGGCTTCGGAGAGCCGGACCAGCTTGTCGATTTCCGCGTTGATTTCCATGACGTCCTCCTATGGGTATGAGCGCATAGGAAGTGCGACGCCCGCTTGACCCCGGAGGTTCCCGGTCAGGGATGCGTGTCGCTCAGTCGCGGAAGTTGATGTATTGCAGCGGCATCCCCAGCTCCTGGGTGCGCAGCAAGGCGATGGCCTCCTGCAGGTCGTCGCGTTTCTTGCCGGTGATGCGCACCTGCTCGCCCTGGATCGCCGCCTGAACCTTCAGCTTGGCATCCTTGATCAGCGCGACGATTTTCTTCGCCAGCTCCTTCTCGATACCTTCGCGGAGAATGGCTTCCTGCTTGACCACCTTGCCCGAGGCGTAGGGGTCCTTGAGCTCCAGGCACTGCGGGTCGATCTTGCGCTTGACCAGGCTGAGGCGGAGGATCTCGATCATTTGCTCGAGCTGGAAATCGGCATCGGCGGTCAGGGTGACGGTCTTATCCTTGTATTCGAAGGTACCCTTGCCGCGAAGATCGTAGCGACGCTCCAGTTCCTTGAGCGCATTATCGATGGCGTTGGTGACTTCGTGCTTGTCCAGTTCGGACACCACGTCGAACGAGGGCATGGACTCTCTCCAGATAGACGGCGGCAGCGGCATCACCGATGGGCTGCGCCTGGCTTGACGATTAAAATGCGCAGTCATTATATAACCGCAGTTATAAACACTGCCCGGCCATGTACCGGCTACCTCCCTCCTACGAGTCCCCTCAATGCCCAATCCCCAACTCAGCATCCTGGTGGTGGACGACGCCAAATTCTCCAGCGCCATGATCGGACGAGCCCTGAGCCAGGCCGGTTACCAGGATGTACGCTTCGCCAACAGCGCCATGGAAGCGTTGCGCCTGATCGAGCAGCGCCCGGCCAGCGTGCTCCTGGCGGATTGGCTGATGCCGGAAATAGACGGCTTGGAGCTCACCGGGCAGGTACGCCAGCTGGATGAAACCGCCGATCACTACACCTACGTCATCCTGCTCACCGGCAAGGAAGGCGAGAACGTCCTCAGCGAGGCCTTCGACAACGGCGTCGACGACTTCATCAGCAAGGCGGCGATGAGCGAGCAGTTGGTGCCACGGGTGTTCGCCGCCGACCGGCTGTGCAACACCCTGCAACGCCTGTTGCAGGAAAAGCGCCTGTTGACCCAGAACATCGCCAGCCTGGAACGGCGCAACCTGGTGGATCCGCTGACCGGGCTGGGCAATCCGCGCTACCTGCGCCAGAAACTCGCCGACAGCCTGCGCCAGGTCGAGTCCCGGGGCGGCGCGCTGTGCTACCTGCTGATCGGCTTGCAGGAGGCCGCGCAATTGCGCCAGCAGTACGGCGAGCGTTTCTACAACGAGCTGCTGCATAGCGTGGCCAGGCGCCTGCAACAACTGGTGCGCCCCCTGGACGTGCTGACTCGCCTGGACAACGACCACTTCGGCCTGATCACCCTGCTCGAAGACCTCCACGAGTGCTCGCCGAGCAGCTTCAAGCGCCTGCACGAGGGGCTCAACCTGAAGGCCTTCAAGACCAGCGAGGGCTTCATCAGCCTGAAGGCCGGGATCAGCCTGGTGGGCCTGGACACGCGCGCGCTGCCGGTGGAGGTCGATGACCTGATCCGCCATGCCGGCGCCCTGCTGCCGGACTCCTATGGCAGCGGGCGGGTCGCCGCCATGCGCCTGCCGCTGCCATGAGCGGCCGCGCGCAAGGCTCCTCGCGATGACCTGGCACATCCTCGGCGCCGGTAGCCTGGGCGGGCTCTGGGCCGCGCGCCTGGCCCGCGCCGGCCTGCCGGTGCGGCTGATCCTGCGCGACGCGCAACGCCTCGCCGCCTACCGCGCGCAGGGCGGCCTGACCCTGGTGGAGGACGGCGTCGCCCGGCGTTACCCGATCCCGGCGGAAACCCCGCAGCACCCCGCGGCGATCCCTCGTCTGCTGCTGGCCTGCAAGGCGTACGATGCCGAGGCAGCGGCCGCCGCCCTGGCGCCGCGCCTGGGTGGGCACAGCGACGTGGTGCTGTTGCAGAACGGTCTCGGTAGCCAGGACGCGGTGGCCGCGCGCCTGGCCTCCTCGCGCTGCATCCTCGCCTCCAGCACCGAAGGCGCCTTCCGCGACGGGGATTTCCGTGTGGTATTCGCCGGCGCGGGGTTCACCTGGCTGGGCGACCCGCGCGATCCAACGCCGCCGGCCTGGCTCGCCGACCTCCAGGCCGCCGCCATCCCCCATGGCTGGAGCGCGGACATCCTCTCGCGGTTGTGGCGCAAGCTGGCGCTGAACTGCGCGATCAATCCGCTCAGCGTGCTCTACGACTGCCGCAACGGCGCGCTGGCCGGACACGCCGAGGAAATCGCCGACCTCTGCGCCGAACTGGGCCGCTTGCTCGAAGCCTGCGGCAGGACCGAGGCGGCACTCGACCTGCGGGACGAAGTGACGCGGGTGATCGAGGCCACCGCCGGCAACTTCTCCTCCATGCATCAGGATGTCGCCCGCGGCCGGCGCACCGAAATCGCCTACCTGCTCGGCCATGCCTGCGCCGCCGCGGCGCGACGTGGGCTCGCCCTGCCGCGGTTGCAGGCGCTGCAACGACGGCTGCGGGCGCACCTGGAACGACGCGGATTGCCGCTGGACTGACCCCGCGCTACCCTGCCCGCTCCTCCCTCGATCGGGCCTACCCGTGATCCGTCTGCGTCGCAGCCTCGATAACCTGCCGGTCGGCCAGAAACTGCTGGCGGCGTTGCTCGCGCTGCTCACCACGGTGCTGCTGGTGGCCAACACCGCGTTCATCTGCGCCGCCTACTGGATTTCCCAGGAAAGCATGGCGCCCCAGGCCTTGCAGACCCTCGGCCGGCTGATCGCCAGCCCGCCCCTGAGCCAGCAGGCCCTGGCTTCGCCGGCCGCCGCCGAGGAAGTGCTCAAGCGCCTGGACACCTACGCCCCGCTGCGCGCGGCGGCCCTCTACGATGGCAGCGGCCAGTCCCTGGCGCAGTTGCATCGCGGCCACAGCCTGGAATTGCCGGAGCATCTGGACGAACTGGATAACTGGCGCCACAGCGAATTCCGCGCCAATCAACTGATCGAGCTGCCGCAGCCGGACAAGCCGCCCGGTCACCTGCTGCTGGTGGCGTCCAGCGAATTGCCCGGGGTGTTCTACACCGGCACCCTCACCGCCAGCCTGGTGATCCTCGCCTTCAGCGTCCTGCTCTGGCTGCTGGTGGCGCGGCAGATCCGCCGCCTGGTGACGCGGCCGATCCGCAACCTGGAAGAGCTCTCCCGGCAGGTCACCCGCGAGGAGAACTACTCGCTGCGGGCCTCCCGCGGCAACCAGGACGAAATCGGCAGCCTGGCGGACGCCTTCAACACCATGCTCAGCCGCATCGAGGCCCGCGAACAACAGCTCAAGCGCGCCCGCGACGACGCCCAGGAGGCCTCCGACCAGGCCCAGAGCCTGGCCGAGGAAACCCGCCACTCGAACCGCAAGCTGGAGCTGGAGGTGCAGGTCCGCAGCAAGATCGAGAAGAAACTCACCGGTTTCCAGAACTACCTCAACAGCATCATCGACTCGATGCCGTCGGCGCTGATCGCCCTGGACGAACAGCTCTTCGTCACCCAGTGGAACCAGGAAGCCAGCGCCCTCTCCGGGACCTCCCTGGACGACGCGCTGAACCAGCCGGTGTTCCTCGCCTTCCCTTCGCTGAAACCGTTCCACGCCCAGATCAAGCACACCGCCGACCAGCACGTGGTGGAAAAGATCGAACGGGTCACCTGGCCCAAGGACGGCGAGCCGCGCCACTACGCGCTGACCTTCTACCCGCTGATGGGCGGCGGCGGTCGCGGCGTGGTGATCCGGATCGACGACATCACCCAACGCCTGTCCATGGAAGAACTCATGGTGCAGTCGGAAAAGATGCTCTCGGTCGGCGGGCTGGCGGCGGGCATGGCCCATGAGATCAACAACCCCCTCGGCGCCATCCTGCACAACGTGCAGAACATCCGCCGGCGCCTCTCGCCGGAGCTGGAAAAGAACCTGGAGCAGGCGGAACTCACCGGCGTGCGCCTCGAGCGGGTGCGCAGCTACCTCGAGGCCCGTGAGGTCCCGCGCTTGCTGGACGGCATCCAGCAGGCCGGCGCGCGGGCGGCGAAGATCGTCAGCCACATGCTGTCGTTCAGCCGGATGAGCACCCGCCAGCTGGCGCCCTGCCAGTTGCCGGTGCTGATCGACCAGGCCGTCGACATCGCCGGCAACGATTTCGACCTGACCGAGGGCTTCGACTTCAAGAGCATCGCCATCGTCCGCGATTTCGACCCCCGGCTCGGCCCGGTGCCGGCCACCGCCAACGAGCTGGAACAGGTCCTGCTCAACCTGCTGAAGAACGCCGCCCAGGCGATCCACCAGCGCGAGGACGACATCGAGGGGCGCATCGACCTGCGTACCCGGCTCAACCCGCCCTGGGCGGAAATCCAGGTGGAAGACAACGGCGGCGGCATGCCGGAGAACGTGCGCAAGCGCATCTTCGAACCCTTCTTCACCACCAAGGAAGTCGGCCAGGGCACCGGCCTGGGCCTGTCGGTTTCCTACTTCATCGTCACCAACAACCATAAAGGGCAGATGGAAGTGCAGTCGAAACCGGGCCAGGGCACCTGTTTCACCCTGCGCCTGCCGCTGACCACCGCCCCCGAAGGAACCCCGAGCTGATGGGCAACCGACTCTCGAAGATCTACACCCGCACCGGCGACCGTGGCGAAACCGGCCTGGCCAACGGCCGGGTGGCCAAGGATCATCCGCGCATCGAAGCCATCGGCGAAGTGGACAGCCTGAACAGCCAGCTCGGCCTGTTGCTGGCCGAACTCGCCGAGCAACGCTCGCGCTGGCCAGGCCTGGCCGAACCGCTGGAGGTGCTGGGGCCCTGCCAGCACCGCCTGTTCGACCTGGGCGGCGAACTGGCGATGCCGGATTACCAGGCCCTCCAGACGGAGGAAGTGACGCGCCTGGAGGCCGCCATCGACCGCTGGAACGACGAGCTCGGGCCGCTGGAAAACTTCATCCTGCCCGGCGGTTCGCGGTTGATCGCGCAGACCCACGTCTGCCGCAGCCTGGCCCGCAGCGCCGAGCGCCGCTGCCAGAGCCTGAACGGCGAAGAACCCCTGCGCGCGGTGACCCTCGCCTACCTCAACCGCCTCTCCGACCTGCTGTTCGTGGCCGCCCGCCTGGTCGCCCGGCGCCAAGGGGTGGCCGAAGTGCTCTGGCAGGCCGCGCCCAAGCTCGGCGACTGACGCGCGCCGGCAGCCGCTCAACCCCAGCGGGGCACCGGGTCGCGTACCGCCGGGGTCGCCCACGGCGGCGGCTCGGCCTCGCCTGCGGCTTCGAGCGGATTGCTCCGGCGCTGGTACTGCCGCGGCGACAGGCCGTAGCGCGCGCGGAACTCCCGGGAGAAATGCGCGCCGTCGGCGAAACCGCAATCCAGCGCGACCTGGGTGATGCTGCCGCTGCCGTTGAGCAGCAGCCAGCTACCGTACTCCAGCCGCAAGGTACGGGTGAACTCCATGGGCGAGATGCCCAGCGCCTGGTGGAAGGCCCGCGCCAGTTGCCGCCGCCCCAGGCCCACGTAACGTGCCACCGCGTCCAGCGAGGGCAGGCTGTCGATACGTTGCTCGATGTAGTGGGCGGCCTGGCGCACCCGGTCGTCCTTGATCGCGCCGAGGTCGGCGTAGAAGTGTGCCTGCGGCAGCTCGCCGGGGCGCATGCCCTGCAGCATCATGTGGCGCACCGCCCGCTGCGCCCGGTCGCGCCCGCAATGGCGCGCCACCAAGTACAGCGCCAGATCGATGGCGGCGGTCGAACCGGCGCAGGTGATCAGGTCGCCCTCGTCGATGAACAGATGGTCGACCGCCGCGCGGGTCTTCGGAAACCGCCCATGGAAGGCATCCAGCACGTTCCAGTGCACGCAGACGGTGCGCGTCCCCACCACCCCGGCCTCGGCCAGCGCGAAGGTGCCGGTGCAGATGCCGAGCAGGCGGGTACGGCTCGCCGCCACCCGGCGCAGCCAGGTACGCAGGGACTCCGGCAGCGGGCTCAGGTAATCGTTGCCGCCGCAGACGGCCAGGTAGTCGAAGGCACCGATGTCCTCGCTGAGGCCTTCGGTGACATCGAGGGTCAGGCCGGCGCTGGAAGTGCGCGGCAGCCCGTCGGCGCTCATCACCCGCCAGGTGATCTCCAGTTGGCGACTGCCGCCGCCGATGTCGGCGGCCAGCCTGAGCACATCGACGAAGCCGGAGAACGCGGCCAGGGTGAAGCGATCCAGCAGCACCAGGCCCAGGGTCAGGCGCGGCGGTCGCTCCGGACATGTCGGCGCCGGCGTGCCCGCGCTCGGGACAGCCCTTCCCCGGATCGCTTCGTCGTCCTGCGAAGGCATCGGCATGACTCGATCGTTCAAGTTGGTGACCTCGTGGTGCAAGCCCCGTCGCCTGGCTTGGTGCAAGATCGATGCCGTTGACATTGACCCGGCGCGAGGCACGACATGAAATTCGGAACGACACTCCAGTTCAAGGCGGCTCTCCTGGCAACCGCGGTAAGCGGCGTGTGTGCGCAGGCGGCGACGGCCGAGGAAAAATCCCTGACCGTCGCCCTCTACGGCGGCAACTGGGGCGATGCGTTCGTCAGTTGCGTCGCGCAGCCCTTCACCCGCGCCACCGGGGTCAAGGTGGTCACGGAAATCGGCACCTCCACCACCACCCTCGCCAAGCTCCAGCAACAACGGGCCAAGCCGGGCATCGACGTGGCCTGGATGGACGGCGGGATCAGCGAACTGGCCGAGCAGGCCGGGGTACTCGATGCCCTGGACCCCAATGCCATCCCGCATCTGGCCGATGTCGTCCCGCAAGGCCTGTACCGCGCCGGGGAGCATGTCTTCGCGGTGAGCAGCGGCTACTACTCCCTCGGGCTGACCTACAACACCCACGAAATCACCCAGCCGCCGACCAGTTGGGACGACCTGTGGAAACCCGCCTATGCCGGCGCCGTGACCCTGCCTTCGCCGGCCAACTCGGCCGGGGTACCCTTCCTGTTCTTCCTCGCGCAGGTCCGCGGCATCGACTCCGCCGACCTGTCGCCGCTGCTGGAGCACCTGGCGAAGCTGGATACCTCGTCCTACTACGACAGCTCCGGCGCGGCGAGCAATGCCTTCCAGAGCGGCGAGGCGATCATCGGCGCGCACTTCAACGTCGGCGCCTGGGACCTGATCGACAAGGGCCTGCCCATCGGCTTCGTGGTGCCCAAGGAGGGTGCCTGGGCCACCGACGCGCGGCTGCACCTGATCAAGGGCGCGCCGAACAAAGCGGCCGGGCAGCGTTTCATCGACACCGCGCTGACCCGCGAAGCGTCCGCCTGCCTGGCCGAAAAGCTGTACCTCGGCCCCGCGGTGAAGGGGGTCCAGGTCGCACCGGCGGTGGCCGCCAAGCTGCCCTGGGGCACACGGGGTTCCCTCGCCGACCTGCGCATGCTCGATTGGGGCACCATCAATGCCCGACGCGCGGCGGTCACCGACGAATGGAACCGCAAGGTCGCCCGCTGAACCCACGACGAGGTAGCAGCATGCCGGCGTTATTGAACATCGAGGCGGTCAGCAAGCGTTTCGGCGCCTTCGCCGCCCTGCAGGACATCCACCTGCACATCGGGCAGCGGGAGTTCGTCGCGCTGCTCGGCCCCAGCGGGTGCGGCAAGACCACTCTGCTGCGCACCATCGCCGGCTTTTCGCACCCGGACAGCGGGCGCCTGTCGATCGACGGCCAGGACATCGGCCGTCTGCCCCCCTACCGGCGCCCGCTGAACACGGTGTTCCAGAACTACGCGTTGTTTCCCCACATGACCGTGCTGGAAAACGTCGCCTACGGGCCTCGCCGGCAGGGCGCCAGCCGCCGCGAAGCCGGGCAACGGGCGAACGAGGCGCTGACCCTGGTCGGCCTCGAGGACCTCGGCGAGCGCTACCCGCGGGAAATGTCCGGTGGCCAGCAGCAGCGGGTGGCCCTGGCCCGCGCCATCGTCAATCGACCCAAGCTGCTGTTGCTCGACGAGCCCCTGTCGGCGCTGGACCTGAAGCTGCGCAAACGCATGCAGCTGGAGCTCAAGCACCTCCAGGAAAAGCTCGGCATCGCCTTCGTCTTCGTCACCCACGATCAGGAAGAGGCCATGACCATGGCCGACCGCATCGTGGTGATGAACGCCGGGCGCATCGAACAGGTGGGCAGCACCACCGAGGTCTACAGCACACCGGCCACGCGCTTCGTGGCGGAGTTCATCGGCGAGGCCAACCTGATCGACTACCGCCTCGACCCCGAGGGCCGGGTCCGGCTCGACGCGCAGGCGCTCGCCCTGACGCTGCCGGCCCCCGCTGCGCCCGCCGGCATCGCCGTGCTGCGCCCGGAACACCTACGGCTCCTCGACGAGGGCGATGACGGCGCGGCGTGTCGCCTGCACGCCCGGGTGAAGGACATCGTCAGCGTGGGCAGCCACACGCTGCTGCACGTGGAGACCGACGAAGGCGCCCAGTTGATGGCGCGCACCCCTGGCCTGCCCAGCCGCCACCTCGGGGTCGGCAGCCGGGTGACGCTGGGCTTCGAGCCCGTCCATCTGCACCTCATAGGCGCGCCGCGATGAGCCGCGTCCCGGGCATGCCGATGGCGATGCTGGCGGCACCGCTGGCGTTCTTCCTCGCGTTCTTCCTCGCCCCGCTGGCCGTGGTGATCCTCGCCAGCCTCGGCGACGCGAACGGCGCCTGGACGCTGGAGCAATACCTGCGGGTGCTCGCCGACCGCTACCACTGGGAGGTGATCCTGGTGACCTTCCGCATCGCCTGCCTGACCACCCTGGCGAGCCTGGCGCTGGGCTATCCGCTGGCCTGGTACCTGACCCGCATGGTGCGCTGGCGGGCCTGGCGACGCGCCTGCGTGATCCTGCTGGTGGTGCCGATGTTCACCAGCAACATCGTGCGCTCGTTCGGCTGGATGGTGCTGCTCGGGCGCAAGGGCCTGCTCAACCAGAGCCTGCTGGACAGCGGCCTGATCGAGCGGCCGCTGCGCCTGCTCGGCACCGAGACGGGCATTCTGATCGGCATGGTCTACGTGCTGCTGCCGTTCATGGTGCTGGCCATCGGCAATGCCCTGAGCCGCCTCGACGCCTCCCACGAGCTGGCCTCCGCCGACCTCGGCGCGACCCCGCGGGCGACCTTCCTACACGTGATCCTGCCGCTGACCCTGCCCGGGGTGATCTCCGGCTGCATCATGGTCTTCACCCTGGCGGTGAGCGCCTACGTCACCCCGGCGCTGCTCTCCGGCGGCCGGGTCACCGTGCTGTCCATGCTGATCTTCCAGCAGTACAGCTCGGTCTTCGACTTCCATTACGGCGGCGCCCTGAGCGTGGTGCTGCTAGTGTTCACGCTGGTGATGGTCGGCCTCGCCGGGCGCATCGGCCGCCCGAGGGGGGACGCCTGATGCCGACGCGCCTGCTGTTGCGCCTGGTGGCCTGGGCCACCCTCGCCTACCTGCTGCTGCCCCTTTTGGTGATCCTGGGCGCCTCGCTCACGGCCACGCCCTACCTGGCGTTCCCGCCCCAGGGCTGGACCCTGGACTGGTACCGGCAGATGCTCGCCGACCCGAGCTACCGCGCCGCCTTCGCCACCAGCAGCCAGCTGGCCCTGGGCGCTACCCTGCTCTCGGTGCTGCTCAGCGTGCCCGCCGCGCTGGCCATCGCCCGCTACCGCTTTCCCGGGCGCCAGGCCGTCAGCGCCCTGCTGATGTCGCCGCTGGTGCTGCCGCACATCGTGCTCGGCGCGGCACTGCTGCAATTCGGCGGCTACTTCGGCCTGGTGCGCAGCTTTCCGGCCCTGCTCATCGGTCACACAGTGATCGTCGCGCCCTTCGTCCTGCGCGCGGTCCTGACCCTGCTGACGCCGGAACAGCGCGCCCTGGAAGAGGCCTCCTACGACCTCGGCGCGAGCCCCTGGTCGACCTTCTGGCGAGTGGTCCTGCCGCAGATCCGGCCCGGCATCGTCACCGGTTCGATCTTCGCCTTCATCTCGTCCTGGATAAACGTCGAGCTGTCGGTGTTCAACACCAGCGCCGCGCTGAACACCATCCCGGTGAAGCTCTTCAACTACGTGCAATACACCATCGACCCGCTGATCGCCGCCGTGTCCGGCGCCACCATCGTGGCCGCCATCGTCGCGATCCTCGCTCTGGATTTCATCGGCCTGGACCTCTTGCCAGACCGGAAATGAACGCCACCCACCCGTCAGTCCCCAGGAGTTCGGTCATGCGCAAGCAAGACGTGTTCGATGTCATCTATACCCATACCGAAGGCGAGCCGCTGTGCATCGTCCACAGCGGCATTCCCTATCCGGCAGGCTCCAGCATCCTCGAGAAGCGCGCCTTCCTCGAAACCCACTACGACTGGTTGCGCATGGCGCTGATGCGCGAACCGCGCGGCCACAAGGACATGTTCGGGGTGTTCCTCACGCCGCCGTCCAGCCCCGACTACGACGCCGGCCTGATCTACATCGACGGCACCGAGTACTCGCACATGTGCGGCCACGGCACCATCGCGGTGAGCATGGCGATGGTCGCCCTGGGCCTGGTGGCACGCGACCCCGGTGGCCTGACGCGAATCCGCTTCGAGACCACCGCCGGGCTGGTGGTGGCCGAAGTCGCCAGCGAGGGCGACGAGGTGCTCTGGACCCGCTTCGAAAACGTCCCCGCCTACGTGGCCGCCCAGGACATCCCGGTGCACCTGCCCGGCTACGGCGACGTGAAAGCCGACATCGCCTGGGGCGGCAACTATTTCGGCATCGTCGACCTGAGCGACTGCGCCCTGCGCATCAGCCCGGAAAACGGCAGCGAGCTGTCGCGCCTGGGACTGCTGGCGCGGGAACAGATCCGCCAGCAGACGAGCATCCAGCACCCCACCGAGGCACACATCAACAACCTCAACTTCATCACCTTCTGGCACCCCGCCGAGCGCGAGGACGTGTTCTACAAGAATGTCCACGTGTTCAGCGCCGGCCAGCTCGACCGCTCCCCCGGGGGCACCGGCACCAGCGCCATGATGGCGATGTTCGAGGCCCGCGGGAAACTCGCCATGAACCAGCCGATCCGCTCGGAAGGCCTGCTCGGCAGCGGCACCTTCGAAGGCTGCCTGCTGGGCGAGGTCGACCTGGACGGCACCCGCGCGGTACGCCCGACGGTGAAGGGCACCGCCAGCATCCTCGGTACGTCCCGCTGGGTCATCGACCGCGAGGATCCGGTCGGCGCGGGGTTCATCGTATCCTGAGGACCGGGCGGAGAACCCTCGCGGGTTCTCCGCCGCCCCGGACGTTTCGCCCGCCCATTGAACTCCGCGCCCGGGAAGGCGGCCTTAGACAAGGCAGGTCCGCTTGATCCTCACCAACGGCACGGTCGCCAGGCCTGGCCGTCCAACGAACGGGGACGCTCCATGGAGTTCAAGGATTACTACCAAGCCCTCGGCGTAGCGCCGGAGGCCGACGAGAAGACCATCAAGACCGCCTACCGCAAGCTCGCCCGCCAGTACCACCCGGACGTCAGCAAGGCGCCCGACGCGGAAGAAAAATTCAAGGAAGTCGCGGAAGCCTACGAGGTGCTGAAGAACGCCGAGAAACGCGCCGAGTACGACGAGTTGCGCCGCTATGGCGATCGCGGCGGCTTCCAGCCCCCACCCGGCTGGCGCTCCTCGGCCGGCCAGGGCGAACCCCACGGGCGCTTCGACGGCGACTTCTCCGACTTCTTCGAGTCCATCTTCGGCAGCCGCGCCGGCGCCCCGCGCGGACCGCGACGCGGCCAGGACGTGGAACTGGAGCTGCCGGTATTCCTCGAGGAAACCCTCGCCGAGCAGCCCAAGCAAATCAGCTACAAGGTGCCGGCGTTCGATGCCCAGGGCCGCCGCGAGGACCTCACCCGTACCTTGAACCTGAAGATCCCGGCGGGCGTGCTCGACGGCGAGCGCATACGTCTCAAGGGCCAGGGCGCACCCGGCTCCGCCGAGGGCCCCGCGGGGGACCTGTACCTGACCCTGCGCCTGGTGCCCCACCCGCTGTTCGACGTCGAGGCGCACAACCTGATCCTCACCGTGCCGCTCGCCCCCTGGGAGGCCGCCCTGGGCGCGAAGATCGCCGTGCCGACCCTGCACGGGCGGATCAACCTGAGCATCCCGCCGGACAGCCAGAGCGGCCAGCGCCTGCGCATCAAGGGCAAGGGCCTGCCCACCCGCGATGGCCATGGCGACCTGTTCGCCCTGCTCAAGGTGGTGATGCCCGACAAGACCCCCGAGGACGCCCGCGATCTATGGCGGGAACTGGCGCAGCGGACACCCTTCGACCCACGTGCGGAATGGAGTAAAGCGCCATGACCACCCTGATCCTGACCCTCGGGGTCGACGAATTCTGCCGCTCGACCAACCTGTCGCGGGACGTGCTGGTGGAGATCGTCGAACTGGGCATCCTAGAACCCCGCGAACCCCAGGTCGAACCCTGGTCGTTCGACGTGGATTCGCTGATCCTGGCCAAGCGCGCGCTGCGCCTGAAGCAGGATTTCGAGCTGGACTGGCCGGGGATCGCCCTGGCATTGCGCCTGTTCGACGAACTGGACCAACTGAAGCGGGAAAACCGCCGGCTGCGCCAGCGCCTGGAACGCTTCACCGCGCATTGAACGACGGGCTGGCGGCCAGCCCCGGGCAACGGCCGGCGCGGCCGAGCCGGCCTGCTGCGGATATGGCCCGTCAGCGCGTCGCGCGCGCACGTCGACGACGAGAGAGAAGGCACCGGTCGGATCGGGGGCCGGGAGCGCCCCCGCGAACAGCGGATGAGCGCCCGCGCAGCGATCCCGCACCGACGATGGCGCGGAACGGCACCCTCGCCGGCCCGGCCGTTCGACGGTTGCAGAGGCATGCTGCCGGCCGTCGGCGCCCGGTGCAGCCCGCGCACCTGACGGCCACCCAGGACGCCGCAGTCCGACTACTCCAGCTCAGCCGGCCACAGCGCACGGATGCCGGCGATCCCCTGGGCGCCGCTGCGCCAGGCGCGCGGCAGGTCGTCCACGCCGAGCCCACCGAGCAGGAACGCCGGCGCGCCGAACCCGCGCAACCATTCGCTGGCCCGCTCCCATCCCAAGGCCGTGGCTTCGGGATGAGTGCGGGTCGGCTGGAGCGGCGACAGGGTGACGAAATCCACGCCGATTTCGGCAGCCAGGGCCAGCTCCTCGGCGCTGTGGCAGGAGGCCGCCAGCCAGCGTTCGCGCGGAAAGGGGCGTCCGTTGCGCGCGTATTTGCGCAGTTGCTCGGCCGTCAGGTGCCAGCCCGCGGCTGGAAAATCCCCCAGCCATTCCAGCGGCCCCTTGAGCATCAACTGCGCGCGACCGGCGCAGAGGCCCAGGGCGTCCACCGCCATGTCGCGGTACTCGGCGCTGAACATGCCCGGGGCGCGCAACTGAACCAGGCTCACGCCGCTGTCCAGCGCGGCGCGCAAGCCCTGGAGCAACTGCGCGGGGGACAGTGCCTCCGGGGTGATCAGGTAGCGATCCGGCAGGCGCGCGGCGGCGACGATGGGCTGGTTGGCGGCGGGAAACTCGTATTCCGGCAGCCGCTTGGGCGCCACCCAGGCCAGGGGCTGGCCCTCGGCGCCATGGGGCTCGCCATCGAACGCCGAGACCTCCCAGACATCCAGCAGCACCTGCTTGTCCGGGTAATCGTGGCGGATCTGGATCAGCGGCCGCGCGGCGGTCACCACGATGCCGAGTTCCTCGGCCAGCTCGCGGGCCAGCGCGGCCTCCACCGTCTCGCCGGGCTCGACCTTGCCGCCGGGAAACTCCCAGAGGCCGCCCTGGTGCTTATCCTCGGGACGTTTGGCGATCAGGACGCGGCCGTCCGCCGCGCGGATGACCGCAGCGGCCACATGGATGGGATTCATGGATGGGTCTCCGTTTCTTCGAGGGCCGCCCGGCACCAGCGCTGGAAGGCCGGCCACCGATGCAGGGTTTCGACGTAGGCGGCGGCCACGACCGGCACTTCCACGGCATAGCTGCGCAACCGCGCCGCCACCGGCGCATAGAAGGCGTCGGCGAGGCTGGGCCGCCCGAAGAGAAAGTCGCCGTCTGCGCCGAAGCGCTGGCGGCAATCGGTCCAGAGCGCGCCAATCCGCGCGATATCGGCCAGCGTTTCCGGCGACAACTCCACCGGGGCCGGGCGCCGCTTCAGGTCCATCGGCAATTGGCTGCGCAGGCTGGCGAAACCGCTGTGCATCTCCGCGCACAAGGAACGCGCCAGGGCCCGGGCGTAGCGCTCGCGGGGCCACAGGCCCGCCTGGGGAAAGCGTTCGGCGAGGTATTCGGCGATGGCCAGGGAATCCCATACCGGGCCTTCCTCGGTGTGCAGCACCGGCACCTTGCCGGTGGGCGACTGCGCCTGCAACAGCGCGCGGCTGTCGGCGCGGTACAGCGAGATGCGCCGCTCCTCGTAGGGTGCGCCACTCAACTCCAGGGCCAGGGCCGCGCGCAGCGACCAGGACGAATAGGTCTTGTTGCCGATCACCAGGGTGAGGGACATGGCGGGTTTCCGGTTCCAGTCGAAGGGCGGCCGACCCTAAGGGGCCTGGGCGAAGCGGGCGAACTCCGCTGTTTCATGAGCGGATGCCGCCGGGATATCCGCGGCGGCCTGGCCGGTACGGTCCGGCCAGCCCGCCGCCGCGCGGGCGGCTCGCCGTCAGGTGCGGTATTCCGCGTTGATCTTCACGTACTCGTGGGACAGGTCGGTGGTCCAGATGGTTTCGCTGCACGCGCCGCGGCCCAGCTCGATGCGGATGCCGATCTCCTCGCGGGCCATCACCGCGGCGCCCTGTTCCTCGGTGTAGCTGGCCGCACGCCCGCCCTTGCTGGCGATGCAGACGTCGCCGAGGTAGACGTCGATCTTGCTCACGTCCAATTGCGGCACGCCGGCGCGGCCGACGGCGGCGAGGATGCGCCCCCAGTTCGGGTCCGAGGCGAACAGCGCGGTCTTGATCAACGGCGAGTGGGCCACCGCGTAGGCCACGTCCAGGCACTCCTGGTGCGCGGCACCGCCGTTCACCTGCACGGTGACGAACTTGGTGGCGCCTTCGCCGTCGCGGACGATGGCCTGCGCCACCTCCATGGAAACCTCCAGCACGGCCTGCTTCAGGGCGGCGAACAACGCGCCGCTGGCCTGGGTGATTTCCGCCACCGGCGCCTGACCGGTGGCGATCAGCATGCAGCAATCGTTGGTCGAGGTATCGCCATCGATGGTGATGCGGTTGAACGACTTGTTCGCCGCATCGCGCAACAGGTCCTGCAACACGCCCTGAGCGACCTTGGCGTCGGTGGCGATGTAGCCGAGCATGGTCGCCATGTTCGGCTTGATCATCCCGGCGCCCTTGGAAATGCCGGTCACGGTCACCGTCACGCCATCGTGGACGAACTGCCGGCTGGCGCCCTTGGGTTGGGTGTCGGTGGTCATGATCCCGGCGGCGGCGGCGGCCCAGTTGTCTTCCGCCAGGTCGGCCAGCGCATCCGGCAACGCGGCGACGATCTTGTCCACCGGCAGCGGTTCGCCGATGACGCCCGTCGAGTACGGCAGCACCGCGCTCGGGTCGACCCCGGCCAGCTCGGCCAGGGCTGAGCAGGTGCGGGTCGCGGCGGCGATGCCGGGCTCGCCGGTGCCGGCATTGGCGTTGCCGGTGTTGGTCAGCAGGTAGCGCACCGGGCCGAGGAAACGGCTGCGGGCAAGGATCACCGGTGCGGCGCAGAAGGCGTTGAGGGTGAACACCCCGGCCACCGTCGAACCCTCGGCGCAGCGCATGACCACGATGTCCTTGCGTCCCGGGCGCTTGATGCCGGCGGAAGCGATGCCGAGTTCGAAGCCGGGAACCGGGTGCAGGGTGGGCAAGGGACCAAGACCAACAGCCATGAGCAGCGCTCCTTGTCAGAAGGAAGGATCGAACGGTAAAACGCCGCGAACGGTCAGCCGGTCGCGGCGCGGAATTCAGCGGAGCGCCAGGGGCGTCCCGCTACGGGCCAGGGGCGTGAGCGGCCGTCAGACGATCTGCCCGTGGCAATGCTTGTACTTCTTGCCGGAGCCACAGGGGCAGGGTTCGTTACGGCCGATCTTCGGCTCGGTGCGGACCGGTGCGCTGGCGACGGCGACATCGCCCTCTTCCTGGGTCGCGTCGTCCTGCTCGAGGCCGGGCGCTTCGGCATGCTGGAACTGCATGCGCTTGGCCATTTCCTCGGCTTCGCGGCGCAAACGCGCCTCTTCCTCGGCCGGATCGTCGCGGCGGACCTGGACGAAGGACATCACCCGAATGGTGTCGCGACGGATCGAATCCAGCAGTTCCTGGAACAGGGTGAAGGACTCGCGCTTGTATTCCTGCTTGGGGTTCTTCTGGGCGTATCCGCGCAGGTGGATCCCGTGGCGCAGGTGATCCATGGTGGACAGGTGGTCCTTCCACAGGTCGTCGAGCACGCGCAGCAGCATCTGCTTCTCGAAGGAACGCAGGGCTTCCGGACCGGCCATCTCTTCCTTCTCGCGGTAAGCCGCGACCAGTTGCTCGAGGATCTTCGCCCGCAGGGTGTCTTCGTAGAGTTTCTCGTCTTCGTCGAGCCACTGCTGGATCGGCAACTGGATGTTGAAGTCGCTGAACAGCGCCGCTTCCAGGCCGGCGACGTCCCATTGCTCCGGCAGCGATTGCGGCGGGATGTGAGCGTCGACGGTGCGTTTGAGGACGTCCTCGCGGAACTCGGCGATGGTCTCGCCGATGTCGTCCGAGGCCAGCAGGCTGTTGCGCATGTGATAGATCACCTTGCGCTGCTCGTTGGCCACGTCGTCGAATTCGAGCAACTGCTTGCGAATGTCGAAGTTGCGGCCTTCGACCTTGCGCTGGGCCTTCTCGATGGCGTTGGTCACCATGCGGTGCTCGATGGCCTCGCCGGACTGCATGCCCAGCGCCTTCATGAAGTTCTTCACCCGGTCGGAGGCGAAGATGCGCATCAGGCTGTCCTCGAGGGACAGGTAGAAGCGGCTGGAACCCGGGTCGCCCTGGCGACCGGCGCGGCCACGCAGCTGGTTGTCGATACGGCGCGACTCGTGGCGCTCGGAGGCGATCACGTGGAGGCCGCCGGCCTCGATGACTTGCTGGTGGCGCTTCTGCCAGTCGGCCTTGATCTGTGCCACTTGCTCCGGGCTGGGATTGTCCAGGGCGGCGACTTCGACTTCCCAGTTGCCGCCGAGGAGGATGTCGGTACCGCGGCCGGCCATGTTGGTGGCGATGGTCACCGCGCCGGGGCTACCGGCCTGGGCGATGATCTCGGCTTCCTTCTCGTGATACTTGGCGTTGAGCACCTTGTGCTCGATGCCCGACTTGATCAGCAGCTGCGAGACGTACTCGGAGCTCTCGATGGAGGCGGTACCGACCAGCACCGGGCGGCCGCTGGCTTGGCATTGCTTGATGTCGGCGATGATCGCCTCGTATTTCTCTTCCTGGGTCAGGTAGACCAGGTCGTTGAAGTCCTTGCGCGCGACGTCGCGGTGGGTGGGGATCACCACCACGGCCAGGCCGTAGATCTGGTGGAACTCGAAGGCCTCGGTGTCGGCGGTGCCGGTCATGCCGGACAGCTTGTTGTAGAGGCGGAAGTAGTTCTGGAAGGTGGTCGACGCCAGGGTCTGGCTCTCGGCCTGGATCGGCAGGTTTTCCTTGGCCTCGATGGCCTGGTGCAGGCCCTCCGACAACCGGCGGCCGGGCATGGTGCGGCCGGTGTGCTCGTCGATCAGCAGGACCTGGTCGTTCTGCACGATGTATTCGACGTTGCGGTGGAACAGTTTGTGCGCGCGCAGGCCGGCGTAGACGTGGGTCAGCAGGCCCAGGTTGTGCGCCGAATACAGGCTCTCGCCCTCGGCCAGCAGACCGGCCTGGGTGAGCTGCTCTTCGATGAACTGATGGCCCTGCTCGTTGAGTTCGACCTGGCGGGTCTTCTCATCGATGCTGAAATGGCCTTCCTGGGTGACCTGTCCCTCGACTTCCTCGATGTGCTGGGTCAGCCGCGGGATCAGCTTGTTGATTTCGATGTACAGCTTGGAGCTGTCTTCGGCCTGACCGGAGATGATCAGCGGGGTACGGGCCTCGTCGATCAGGATCGAGTCGACTTCGTCGATCACCGCGAAGTTGAGCTCGCGCTGGAACTTGTCTTCCAGGCTGAACGCCATGTTGTCGCGCAGGTAGTCGAAGCCGAATTCGTTGTTGGTACCGTAGGTGATGTCGGCGGCATAGGCGGCGCGCTTTTCCTCGGGCGGCTGGAACGGCGAGACCACGCCGACGGTGAGGCCGAGGAATTCATACAGCGGGCGCATCCAGTTGGCGTCGCGGCGCGCCAGGTAGTCGTTGACGGTGACCACGTGCACGCCTTTTCCGGAAAGCGCGTTGAGGTAAACCGCCAGGGTCGCCACCAGGGTCTTGCCTTCGCCGGTGCGCATCTCAGCGATCTGGCCTTCGTGGAGGGTCATGCCGCCGATCAACTGCACGTCGAAGTGGCGCATCCCCATCACCCGCTTTCCCGCCTCGCGGGCCACGGCGAAGGCTTCTGGAAGCAGTTGGTCGAGGGTCTCGCCCTTGGCGACGCGGCCTTTGAACTCTTCGGTCTTGGCCCGCAACTGCTCGTCGGTCAGCGCCACCATCTGCTCTTCGAGCACGTTCACGGCCTGTACCGCCTTGGCCATGCGCTTCACTTCACGCTCGTTCTTGCTTCCAAAGAGTTTCTTCAACAAAGGCGCAAACATATCGACAGGGTCTTCCACGCGTAGGGATGAAGGGCGGTCCGGAGTCGCCCCAGCAGCCGGCACGGCTGCGTGCGAAAGGGGGCATTCTACTCGGATTCGTCGGAGAGGAAAGTGGCGTTACTCCACAGCCTCGGCTCGGGCGATGTAGCCGGCGGGGTTGACCGCTTGCCCGTTCTTGCTGACTTCGAAGTGCACATGATAACCGGTGGAGCGGCCGCTGCGGCCCACCTCGGCGATGGTCTGGCCACGCTGCACCAGGTCCCCCACCTGCACCTTGTTGCTCTGGTTGTGGGCGTAGAGGCTCACGTAACCGTCGGCGTGACTGATCTCGACCAGGTTGCCGTAGCCATTCTTGCGACCGGACCAGGTCACCACGCCTGCCGCCACCGCCACCACGTCGCTGCCCGCCTTGGCGGCGAAATCGATGCCCTTGTGGACGCTGGCGCGACCGGTCAGGGGATCGCTGCGCTGACCGAACGGCGAGGACACGTAGCCCTGCAATACCGGCCAGCCGGACAGTTGCCGCGCCTCGTCGAGACGGCGATCGGCGAGCATCTGCTCCAGCACCTGCAATTGCCGCTCGCGGCTGTCGAGGCGCGCCGCCAGTGCGTCGAGGCTGGTCATCAGCGGGGTCGGTGCGAAGGCCGGCGCGTCCACCAGTTCCTCGGGACCGCCCTGCCCCACGTCGTGGGAGAAGTCGAATTCGTCGGGGTCCAGCTTGGCCAGTTCGGTCAGACGCTCACCGAGCGCGTCGAGGCGGGTCAGTCGCGCCTGCAACTGGGCGACGTGGGCGCCCAAGGCGTCCAACTGGCGCCGGGCATCTTCCCGGCCGGCCCTGGCGTCGACCCGCAGGGCGGCATTGACCGCAGCGTGGGCATCCAGATCCGCCTCGCTGGCCTCCTGGGAAGAGAACCAGCGGGCACCGGCCGCGATGCCCCCGGCCAGGATCAGCGCCAGCGCCAACAGCGCCGCGCCGATCAGCCAGCGCGCATCGAGGCTGAGCGAACGCGTCGCGCCGTGCCGGCGGCTCAAGAGAATGATGTGCATGGGCTCCCCACAGTTCGAATAGGTGGTCGTCGGCGACCTTCTGCTACCATGGCCGCCTCCCATACCTCAGGCTTCCCGCCATGTCTTTTCGTCCCTTGCCGGCCCGGGGCACCGCCGCGCTCCTGCGCGAGACGAAGCCCCTGAAGGCCTTGTTCGACGAGGCGCAGCGCATCGACCGCCTGCAGCGCCTCCTGGAAAGCCAATTGCAACCGGCGGCGCGCGAACACTGCCATGTCGCTTCCTGGCGCGACGGTTGCCTGCTGCTGATCCTCACCGATGGCCACTGGGCCACGCGCATGCGCTATCAACAGCGTCGCCTCGAACGCCAATTGCGCGGTTTCGAAGAGTTCGCGACCTTAACGAAAATCCTCTTCAAGGTGCAACCTCCCGCCGCCCCGCGTAACGCGGGTGGAAGGACGCTGGAATTGTCCGTCTCGGCGGCCGAAAGCATTCAGTCCACCGCCGACGGCATCAGCGATGCGGGGCTGCGTGCGGCCCTGGAGCGACTGGCGCGACGAGGCAAGCGGAGCGACTGACGGCCTTTCCTTCCCGCATGCGCATAAAAAAACGGGCCACCCGAAGGTGGCCCAAGGAAAGGAAGGAAGGTCTTGCTCAACCGGCGGCAGCGGGGCGCATGTAGGAGATCGGTGCGCTGCTGGCATCGTCGAAGGTGACGACTTCCCAGGCATCGGTCTGCTCGATGAGCGCCCGGAGCAGGCGGTTGTTCAGGGCATGCCCCGATTTGAAACCACGGAATTCGCCGATCAGGCTGTTGCCCAGCAGGTACAGGTCGCCGATCGCATCCAGGATCTTGTGCTTGACGAATTCGTCCTCGTACCGCAGGCCGTCTTCGTTGAGCACACGGTTCTCGTCCACCACGATGGCGTTTTCCACGCTGCCGCCCAGGGCCAGGTTCTGCGAACGCAGGTACTCGATGTCGCGCATGAACCCGAAGGTCCGCGCGCGGCTGACTTCCTTGACGAAGGACGTGCTGGAGAAGTCGACGCTGGCGGTCTGGGTGCGACCGCGGAACACCGGGTGGTCGAAATCGATCTCGAAACTCACCTTGAAGCCATCGAACGGAATGAAGGTGGCGCGCTTGTCGCCCTCTTCGACCGTCACTTCCCGGACGATGCGGATGAATTTCTTCGGCGCCTCCTGCTCCTGCAGGCCGGCGGATTGAATCAGGAACACGAAGGGACCGGCGCTACCGTCCATGATCGGTACTTCGGGCGCGGAGAGTTCGACGTAGGCGTTATCGATGCCCAAGCCCGCCATGGCGGAAAGCAGATGCTCGACGGTGTCCACCTTGATGTCGCCGCTGATCAACGTGGTCGACATCGTGGTCTCGCCGACGTTTTCGGCCCGCGCGGGGATTTCCACCACGGGGTCGAGGTCGGTGCGGCAGAACACGATCCCGGTGTCCACCGGTGCCGGCTTCAGGGTTAGGTAAACCTTCTCCCCGGAGTGCAGGCCGACGCCAGTGGCACGGATGATGTTCTTCAGTGTGCGTTGTCTGATCATGGCTTGGCCGCTACGCTAGTTGCGAATTGTTTTCAACAATGGCCGGCGATAATAGCAGAACCGACCTTTGCTGAAAACCAATCGCCTTCATGGTCCTGATACAGTCCATCAATCAGCCTGGCGCCGCAGGAAGGCCGGAATATCCAGGTAATCGAGATCGTCCTGGGTATTCAGCTTGGCTGCGGTCGCCGCGCCGGAATGGCTCTGGCGCTGTACGGTGGGACGCTCGTAGTCCTTGTAGTTGACGGTCTGATCGGCGCGAGCCGCAGGCGTCGCCTGGCTGGCGGCGGCTACCTGGACGGTGTTGTCGATGACTTTCACCGGTTTTTCCAGGCGTGCGCCGAGGCCGGTGGCGACCACGGTGACGTGCAGTTCGTCGCGCATGTCGGCATCGATGACCGCGCCGACCTTGACGGTGGCGTGCTCGGAGGCGAACGCCTCGATGATCTCGCCCACCGCGGCGTATTCGCCCAGGGAGAGATCCAGACCGGCGGTGATGTTCACCAGGATGCCGCGGGCGCCGTGCAGGTTGACGTCTTCCAGCAGCGGATTGCGGATCGCCGCCTCGGTGGCCTCACGCGCCCGGTTCGGACCGCTGGCGCAGCCGGTACCCATCATCGCCATGCCCATTTCGCCCATGACGGTCTTGACGTCGGCGAAGTCGACGTTCATCAGGCCCGGACGCTGCATGATATCGGAGATGCCGCGTACCGCGCCGGCCAGTACGTCGTCCGCCTTGGCGAATGCCGAGAGCAGGCTGGCGTCCTTGCCGAGGATGGTCAGCAGTTTTTCGTTGGGGATGGTGATCAGCGAGTCGACGCACTCGGACAAGGCACGGATGCCTTCGTCGGCGACCTGCATGCGTTTGCGCCCTTCGAACGGGAAGGGACGGGTGACCACGGCCACGGTCAGGATGCCCATTTCCTTCGCCACTTCGGCGATGATCGGCGCCGCACCGGTACCGGTACCGCCACCCATGCCGGTGGTGATGAACACCATGTCGGCGCCCTGCAGCACCTCGGCGATACGCTCGCGGTCCTCCATGGCGGCCTGGCGGCCGATTTCCGGGTTGGTACCTGCGCCGAGTCCCTTGGTCACGCCTGGGCCGAGCTGCAGCACAGTGCGCGCACCGACGTTCTTCAGGGCCTGGGCATCGGTGTTGGCGCAGATGAATTCGACGCCTTCGATGTTGTTCTGGACCATGTGGTTGACGGCATTGCCGCCGCCGCCGCCCACACCGATCACCTTGATTACTGCGCTTTGCGGGATGTTATCTACGAGTTCGAACATGTTCCCCTCTCCTTCCTTTCTAGTTGTACGCCTACAGCCACCGCGGATTAAAAGTTGCCCTGGACCCAACGCTTGAGCCGTTCCAGGACAGGTGTCTTGGGTTCATCGTTGTAACTGATGTTGCCGGGCATGATCACGCCGTCGGCCTGCTTCTGCAGGCCGTAGAGCAGCAGCCCCACGCCCGTTGAATAAATCGGATTGCGCACCACGTCGGCCAGCCCCTTGACGGTATGGGGGACGCCCAGCCGGACCGGCATGTGGAAGATTTCCTCGGCGAGTTCCACCGCCCCTTCCATTTTCGAGGTGCCGCCGGTCAGTACGATGCCGGCCGGGATCAGGTCCTCGTAGCCGCTGCGACGCAGTTCCGCCTGGATCAGCGTGAACAACTCGTCGTAGCGCGGCTCGACCACCTCGGCCAGGGCCTGGCGGGACAACTCGCGCGGCGGACGGTCGCCGACGCTCGGTACCTTGATGGTTTCGCCGGCTCCGGCCAGCTTGGCCAGGGCGCAGGCGTAACGGATCTTGATTTCCTCGGCGTACTGGGTGGGCGTGCGCAGCGCCATGGCGATGTCGTTGGTCACCTGGTCGCCGGCGATCGGGATGACTGCCGTGTGGCGAATCGCCCCTTCGGTGAAAATCGCGATGTCGGTGGTACCGCCGCCGATGTCCACCAAGCACACGCCCAGTTCCTTTTCGTCGTCGGTCAGGACCGAATAAGCCGAAGCCAGTTGTTCCAGAATGATGTCGTCGACCTCCAGGCCGCAGCGGCGCACGCACTTCTCGATGTTCTGTGCGGCGTTCACCGCGCAGGTCACGACGTGGACCTTGGCTTCCAGGCGCACGCCGGACATGCCCAAGGGCTCGCGTACGCCTTCCTGGTTGTCGATCACATAGTCCTGGGGCAAGGTGTGCAAGACCCGCTGGTCGGCTGGGATCGCCACCGCCTGGGCCGCGTCCAGCACGCGCTCCAGATCGGCCTGGCTGACCTCGCGATCGCGAATCGCCACGATGCCATGGGAGTTGAGGCTGCGAATGTGGTTGCCCGCCAGGCCGACGAAGGCCGAATGGATCCGGCAGCCGGCCATCAGTTGGGCTTCCTCGATGGCGCGCTGGATCGATTGCACGGTGGATTCGATGTTCACCACCACGCCTTTCTTGAGGCCACGGGACGGATGGGTGCCGATGCCGACGATCTCCAACTGACCATCGGCCGCCAGTTCGCCCACCAGGGCGACGACCTTGGACGTCCCGATGTCCAGCCCAACGATCATCTTGCCGCTCTGCACGCTTGCCATGATTCTTTGCCTACTCCTCAATTCACTGCACGGGAGGCCGTGGCCAACGCCGTCGGCGCAACGGGTTCGCGCCAGCCCACGGCCAGGCCGTTGGGATAACGCAGGTCGACTCGAGCGACTTTGTCGATCTGTTCTTTCAGCGCCTTGTCGTAAATCGTGATGAAACGCCGCATTTTTTCCACCAGATGGTCACGACCGAGCAACAGTTCCAGGCTCTGACCCGCAGCGGCGCCGCCAGTGCCCGCCTGAGCGGCGGTGAGGAACCAACTACCGCGCTCGCGCAGTTCCAGCCGGGAAATGGAGAAGCCCAGCGGACGCAGCATCTGGCTGAGCACCTGATACTGCTGCATCACCTGCTCCTGGGCGCGCTGCGGGCCCCAGAGCTGCGGCAGGTGCTCGTAATGGGCCACCTCGCGGGGCGCGAACGCCTGGCCTTGGTTGTTCAACAGGGCTTCGTCGCCCCAGCGCGCGATGGGAAGCTGCTCCTCCAGATGGATGGCCACCTGGTCCGGCCATACGCGGCGGACTTCGGCGCTGGCGATCCAGGGCATCTGCTCCAGTTCGTGGCGCATGGCGGTCAGGTCGACGCTGAAGAAACTGCCTTCGGCATAGGGCGCGATACGCTCCTGAACCGCTTGCTGGCTGATGTAGCTGAGATCGCCCTGCACGCTGATCTTGGCGATCGGGCGATCCGCATACGGCAACGCCAACTGCGCCAGTTCGTAGGTGCCGAAGCCGAGTCCGACCAGCAGGAACGGCCAGGTCAGGCGCTTGATGAAGCCGAAGCTGGGCTTGGGCACGCGCACCCGGGCGCTCAGCGGCTCCTTGGCCACCAGGCGGCTGGCGCCGCGAGGCACGGCTTTGCCCTTGCCCGCGCCCATGGGCGCGCGGAGGGATAGGGGGGAGTGCGAATGGCGGAACGTGGCGGCGTGCATGTCATCGACCCCGCGCTTCGATGCTGTCGGCGAGGATCGCCAACACCAGTTGCTGGAAATCCAGACCGGCGGCCTTCGCCGCCATCGGCACCAGGCTGTGATCGGTCATGCCGGGAACGGTGTTGACTTCGAGCAGCCAGAAACGGCCCTCGGCGTCCTGCATGACATCCGCCCGTGCCCAGCCCTGGGTGCCGACGGCTTCGCAGGCACGCGCGGTGAGCGCCTTGAGTTCCTCTTCGCGCTCCGGCTCCAGGCCGCAGGGGATGCGGTACTGGGTGTCGGAGGCCAGGTACTTGGCGTCATAGTCGTAGAACGTATGGGGGGTGCCCAGGCGGATCGCCGGCAGGACCTGGCCGCGCAACATCGCGATGGTGAATTCCGGCCCGTTGATCCACTGCTCGACCAATACCTGGGAGTCGTACTCGCCGGCAGCCTGCCAGGCGGCGACCAATTCGTTCACCTCGGCCACCTTGGCCATACCGATACTCGAGCCTTCATGGGCCGGTTTGACGATCAACGGGAAGCCCAGTTCCCTCGCCGCGGCATGGCAATCCTCGACGCTGGCCAAGACCGCGTGGCGCGGCGTCGGCAGGCCAAGGCTTTGCCAGACCTGCTTGGTGCGCAGTTTGTCCATCGCCAGCGCCGACGCCAGGATGCCGCTGCCGGTGTAGGGAATCCCGGCGCATTCCAGCAAGCCCTGCATGGAGCCGTCCTCGCCGCCACGGCCGTGCAGCACGATGAAGGCGCGATCGATGCGCTCCGCGCTCAGGCGCTGCAGGAAATCGTCGCCGACATCGATACCGAAGGCGTCCACGCCAGCCGCCTGCAAGGCTTCCAGCACGGCCTGCCCGGACTTCAGCGAAACCGCCCGTTCGGCGCTCTTGCCGCCATACAGGACGGCGACGCGGCCGAACACGGCGGGCTCGAGGGTGCAGCGCAAGGTGTCACTCATAGCGATTTCCTTTCGCCGGCGTCGGCCGGCGAAGCGTTCTGGAACAGCGGGTTCTGGATCAGTTGCGGGGCCAGCGCGCCGATGTCGCCGGCGCCCTGGCAGAGCAGGATGTCGCCGGCGCGCAGCAGCGGCTTGACCAGCGGGGCGAGGTCGACGCCACGCTCGATGTAGATCGGGTCGAGCTGGCCGCGCTGGCGGATGCTGTGGCAGAGCTGACGGCTGTCCGCGCCGGGGATCGGCTCTTCGCCGGCCGGGTAGACCTCCATCAGCAACAGCACGTTGGATTCGCTGAGCACCTGTACGAAGTCTTCGTACAGGTCGCGGGTACGGGTGTAGCGATGCGGCTGGTAGACCATCACCAGGCGGCGCTCCGGCCAACCGCCGCGCACGGCTTTGATCACCGCCGCCACTTCGCGGGGATGGTGACCGTAATCGTCCACCAGCATCACGCTGCCGCCGTCCACCGGCAACTCGCCGTAGACCTGGAAGCGCCGCCCCACGCCTTCGAAGCCGGACAGGCCCTGGACGATGGCCTCGTCGGAAATGCCTTCGTCGGTGGCGATGACGATGGTCGCCAGGGAGTTCAGTACGTTATGCAGCCCGGGCATGTTCACCGACACGTCCAAGGGCGCACGGTCCTTGCGCAGCACCGTGAAATAGGTGCGCATGCCGTCCTGGCGAATGTTGATCGCGCGGACGTCGGCATCTTCGGCGAAGCCGTAGGTGACGGTCGGCCGGGCCACCTGGGGCAGGATCTCGCGCACCACCGGATCGTCGACGCAGAGCACCGCCAAGCCGTAGAACGGCAGGTTGTGCAGGAACTCGACGAAGGTCTTCTTCAACTTGTTGAAGTCGCCTTCGTAGGTGGCCATGTGGTCGGCGTCGATATTGGTGACCACCGCGACCATCGGTTGCAGGTGCAGGAAGCTGGCGTCGCTTTCGTCGGCCTCGGCCACCAGGTAACGGCTGGTGCCCAACTGGGCATTGGTGCCGGCCGCGTTCAGGCGGCCGCCGATGACGAAGGTCGGGTCCAGCCCGCCGGCGGCGAATACCGAGGCGGTGAGGCTGGTGGTGGTGGTCTTGCCGTGGGTACCGGCGACAGCGATGCCGTGGCGGTAACGCATCAGCTCGGCGAGCATCTCGGCGCGGGGCACCACCGGGATGCGGCGTTCCAAGGCGATGGCGACTTCGGGGTTGGCCTTGTTGACGGCGCTGGAGACCACCAACACGTCGGCGCTCTCGGCGTTTTCCGCGCGATGGCCGATGAATACCTGGGCGCCGAAACGCTCCAGTCGCTCGGTCACCGACGAGGCGCGCAGGTCGGAGCCGGACACCTGGTAGCCGAGGTTGAGCAGCACTTCCGCGATGCCGCACATGCCGACCCCGCCGATGCCGACGAAGTGGATGCGGCGAATCCGGCGCATTTCCGGTTGCGGGGCGGCTTTCTGGCTCTTAACCACGGGCCACCTCCAGGCAAATGTCCACCACCTGGCGGGTGGCATCGGGCTTGGCCAGACGGCGGGCGATCACGCCCATGGCCTCGAGTTTTTCCGGTTGCATCAAAACCTCGGTCAGCTGCGCGGCGAGTCGGTCCGCGTCAGTCGCATGTTGCGGGAGAAGGAAGGCAGCGCCCTCCTTCGCCAGGTATTCGGCGTTGCGGCTCTGGTGATCGTCGATCGCCTGGGGCAAAGGCACCAGGAACGACGGCAGGCCGGCGGCTGCCAGCTCGCTCACGGTGAGCGCGCCGGCCCTGCACACCACCAGGTCGGCCCAGGCGTAGGCCTTGGCCATGTCTTCGATAAACGGTGCCACCTCGGCCTCGATACCCAGTTCCCGATAACGCGCGGCGGTGGAGTGGTCGTGGCGTTTGCCGGCCTGGTGGAAGATCGTCGGGCGGTGCTCCGCCGGCAATTTCGCCAGTGCCTCCGGCAGCAGGCGGTTCAACGGCTCGGCGCCCAGGCTGCCCCCGAGGATCAGCAAATGCGGACGACGGCCGGCGAGCGCTTCCCGCGCGCTGTCGATGAACAGCTCCTCGCGCACCGGGTTGCCAGTCGTGCGGCGCCTGTCGCTGTTGGCGAAGGTATCCGGGAAGGCCTCGCAGATACGCGTGGCGAAAGGCGCGAGGCTGCGATTGGCGGTGCCGGCCACGGCATTCTGTTCGTGGATCACCAGGGGCGCGCCCTTGAGTTTCGCCGCCAGCCCGCCGGGCCCGGTGACGTAGCCGCCCATGCCGAGCACGCAGACCGGGCGCAGCTCGCCCATCACCCGGCGCGCCTGCAGCAGGGCGCGAACCAGTTGGAAGGGTGCCTTGAAGAGGGATTTCCAGCCCTTCCCGCGCAACCCGCTGACCTGGATCAGGTGCAGAGGCAGGCCGGCGGCCGGAACCAGGTCGTTCTCGATGCCGCGCGGAGTCCCCAGCCAGTGCACGCGGTAGCCCCGTGCCTGGAACTCGCGGGCGCAGGCCAGGGCCGGGAACACGTGGCCGCCGGTTCCGCCGGCCATGATCAGCACGTTAGCGGACATGTTTCAGTCCCCCCGTGGCGACCGGCTCTTCGCGGAAATCCGATTCGTCGAACTCGACGTCCTCGCTGCCCAGTTGGGTGCGCCGCTCCCACTCGATGCGCAGCAGCAAGCCCATGCTGACGCAGCAGATCACCAGGGAGCTGCCGCCATAACTCAGGAAGGGCAAGGTCAGCCCCTTGGTCGGCAGCAGGCCGACGTTCACCCCGATGTTGATCAGGAATTGCCCGATCCAGAGGAAGCTCAACCCATAGGCGATGTAGGCGGAGAAATACTGCTTGGCCTGTTCGGCCCAGATGCCGATGTAGAGGGCCCGCACGCTGACGAAGACGAACAGCGCGACGGTGACCAGCGCGCCCACCAGGCCGAGCTCCTCGGCCAGCACCGAGAACACGAAGTCGGTGTGGGCTTCCGGCAGGTAGAACTGCTTCTGCACGCTGTTACCGAGGCCGACGCCGAACCATTCGCCACGCCCGAAGGCGATCAGCGCCTGGGTCAGCTGGTAACCGGAGCCGAACTGGTCGGCCCAGGGGTCGGTGAAGGTGGTCAGGCGCGCCATCCGGTAGGGCTGCGCCTGGACCAGCACGAATACCGCGCCCGCGGCCAGGGCGACCATGAGGCCGAAACGGAACAGGCCGACCCCGCCGAGGAACAGCATGCCCGCCGCCGCGCCCATCATCACCACGGTGGCGCCGAAGTCCGGTTCCAGCAGCAACAGGCCGGCCATCGGCAACAGCACCACGAAGGGCTTGAAGAAGCCCATCCAGCTTTCCCGTACTTCTTCCTGCTGGCGCACCAGGTAGCCGGCCAGGTAGATCACCACGAAGACCTTGGCGATCTCCGAAGGCTGAACGTTGAAGGCGCCGAACCCGATCCAGCGCATCGAGCCGTTCACTTCCCGGCCGAGCCCGGGGACCAGGACCATCGCCAGCAGGCCGAACGCGCCCAACAGCAGCATCCAGCCCCAGCGTTGCCATGTGGCCAGCGGAATCATCATCACCAGGCCGCAGGCACCCAGGCCGATGGCCAGGTAAATCAGGTGGCGGATCATGTGGTACAGCGGGTTGCCCGATTGGGCGGCGGCTACTTCCGAGGAAGCCGAGGTGATCATGACCAGGCCCAGGCCGAGCAACGCCATGCAGCCGGCCAGCAGGGGGAAGTCCAGGTCGATGCCACGATGGCTGAACAACGGGGACGGGAAGGGCCGCAGGATGGAAAGCATCAGTTCAGCCCCTCTGCCGCATGGGCGAACACACGTCCGCGCTCTTCGAAATTCTTGAACATGTCCAGGCTCGCGCAGGCAGGCGACAGCAGCACCGCGTCGCCCGGCTGGGCGAACTCGGCGCAGCGCCGCACCGCATCCTCGAGGGTGGCGACGCGCAATTGCGGTACGCCGTCGCCCAGGGCCGCAGCGACACGCTCGGCGTCGCGGCCGATCAACACCACCGCGCGGCAATAACGGCCGACCGGGGCGCGCAAGGCGGAGAAATCGGCGCCCTTGCCATCGCCGCCGGCGATCAGCACCAGCTTGCCGTCGATATCCGCGCCCAGGCCTTCGATGGCCGCCAGGGCGGCGCCGACATTGGTCGCCTTGGAGTCGTCGTAGAAGTCCACGCCTTCCCAGCGGCGAATCCACTGGCAACGGTGGGCCAGGCCGCCGAAGCGCCGAAGGGTTCTCAGCATCGGCGCGAAGGGCAGGCCCACCGCATGGCCGAGGGCCAGGGCCGCCAGGGCGTTGGCCTGGTTATGGGCGCCACGGATTTTCAGCTCGCGCACGGGCATGAGTGCTTCGAATTGGAACGCCAGGTATTTCTCGCCGCCCTCCTCGATCAGGCCGAAGCCGCGGAAGTCCGGCTTGTTCAGGCCGAAGGTCCAGCACGGCAGTTGGTCCGCCACCAGCGGACGCGACAAGGCGTCGCCACGGTTGACCACGATCTGCCGGGCACCGCGGAAGATCCGGTGCTTGGCCAGGTGATAGGCCTGCAGGTTCGCATAGCGGTCCATGTGGTCTTCGCTGACGTTGAGCACGGTCGCCACCTCGGCATCCAGCCGCTCGGTGGTCTCCAGCTGGAAACTGGAGAGTTCCAGCACGTAGAGCTCCACATCCTCGCCCAACAGGTCCAGCGCAGGCACGCCGAGATTGCCGCCGACGGCGACGCGCCGGCCGGCTTCCGCGGCCATTTCGCCCACCAGGGTGGTGACGGTGCTCTTCGCATTGGAGCCGCTGATGGCGACGATGGGTGCCTTGGCCTCGCGGGCGAACAGCTCGATGTCGCCCGACAGCCGCACACCGCGCTTGGCGGCTTCCTGCAAGGCGGGCATCGCCAGGGACAGCCCGGGGCTCACCAACAACTCGCTGGCGCGGCAGAGGAAGTCCACATCCAGCTCGCCACAACGCACTTCCACCTCGGGGAAGCATTCGCGCAGCGTGGCCAGTTCCGGCGGGTTCGCACGGGTATCGGCGACGGCGAAGGCGATGCCCTTGCGCGCCAGATAGCGCACCAGGGACATGCCGCTCTTGCCGAGGCCGACAACGATGCGGAACTGGTCGGAAGCGATAAGACTCATGCTCGTCCTGTGCTCAACGCAGTTTCAAGGTGGCCAGGCCGACCAGCACCAGGATCACGGTAATGATCCAGAAGCGCACGATCACGCGGGGCTCGGGCCAGCCCTTGAGTTCGAAATGATGGTGGATGGGGGCCATGCGAAACACGCGGCGGCCGGTGAGTTTGAACGAGGCGACCTGGATCATCACCGAGAGGGTTTCCATGACGAACACCCCGCCCATGACGAACAACACCACTTCCTGGCGGACGATGACGGCGATGGTGCCCAGGGCGGCGCCCAGGGCCAGCGCGCCCACGTCGCCCATGAAGACCTGGGCCGGATAGGTGTTGAACCAGAGGAAACCGAGGCCGGCACCGATCAACGCGCCGCTGAACACGATCAGTTCGCCCGCGCCGGGCACGTAGGGGATCAGCAGATAGTCGGCGAACTTCACGTTGCCCGACAGGTAGCAGAAGATGCCGAGGGCGCCGCCGACCATTACCGTCGGCATGATCGCCAGACCGTCCAGGCCATCCGTCAGGTTCACCGCGTTGCTGGAGCCGACGATGACGAAGTAGCTCAACACCACGAAGCCGATCCCCAGGGGGACTTCCACGTCCTTGAGCATCGGCAGGATGAAGGTGGTCTCGATGGGGGTCTGGGCGGTCGCATAGAGGAACAGTGCCGCGCCCAAGCCGAATACCGACTGCCAGAAGTACTTCCAGCGGCTGGGTAGCCCGCGGGAATTCTTCTCGATCACCTTGCGGTAGTCGTCGACCCAGCCGATGGCGCCGAACAGCAGGGTGACGGCCAGCACCACCCAGACGTAGCGATTGCTCAGGTCGGCCCACAGCAGGGTGCTGACGGTGATGGCCGAGAGGATCAGCGCGCCGCCCATGGTCGGCGTACCGGACTTGGACAGGTGCGACTGCGGACCGTCGTTGCGCACCGCCTGGCCGATCTGGCGGTTTTGCAGGGTGCGGATCATCCAGGGACCCAGCCACAGCGAAAGCACCAGCGCGGTGAGCACGCCGAGAATCCCGCGCAAGGTGAGGTACTGGAAGACCCCGAAGCCCTTGTAGAACTGTTGCAGGTACTCGGCCAACAGCAGCAGCATTTAATGTGTCTCCCGGTTGAAACCACAAAGCGCAGCGACGACGTGCTCCATCGCTGCGCTGCGCGAACCTTTGATGAGAATGGTGGTGTCGGCGTCCTGCTCGACGCCCAGCGCTTCGATCAGGCTGGGCTGATCGGCGAAGTGACGGGCGTTCTCGCCGAACGCCAGGGCGGCATGGGCCATCAAGGGCCCGACGGCGTACAGCGCATCGACCTTGCCGGCGGCGTAGGCGCCGACGTCGCGATGGCCCTGCTCGGCCCACTCGCCCAGCTCGCCGATGTCCCCGAGCACCAGGACGGTGCGGCCGGGAAAGCCGGCGAGTATATCAATCGCCGCGCACATGGACGTGGGATTGGCGTTGTAGGTGTCGTCGATCACCCGCATGCCGTTGGCCGCCAGGCAAGCGGCCGCGCGGCCCTTCACCGGTTGCAGACGTTGCAGCCCGGCCTGGATTCCGACCAGCGGCGTTCCCAGCGCGTGGGCGGCGGCGGCGGCGGCAAGTGCGTTGGCGACGTTGTGCCGCCCCAGCAGGTTGAGCTGGATCGGTACGCTGCCGGCCTTGCCGCGCAGGGTGAAGGCGGCACAGCCGCGGGCGTCCTGGTGCAGGTCGTCGGCATGGAAATCGGCACGGGGGTCGCCAAGGGCGAAGCTCAGGATCGCGCGGTCGCCGGCGCGGGCGCGCCACTGCTCGAACGCCTTGTCGTCCAGATTGAGCACCGCGACACCATCGGTGCCGAGGCCTTCGAGAATCTCGCCCTTGGCCTCGACGATCTTCTCCGGGCCGCCGAACTCGCCGACGTGGGCGGTGCCGGCGTTGTTGATGATCGCCACCTGGGGCCGGGTCAGGCTGACCGTGTAGGCGATCTCGCCCAGGCGCGAGGCACCCAGCTCGATGACCGCGCTGCGGTGCTCCGGGGACAGCTCCAGCAGGGTCAGGGGTACACCCAGGTCGTTGTTCAGGTTGCCACGGGTCGCCAGGACCGCATGCTCCCCCGCATCGGCGCGCAGGATCGCAGCGAGCATTTCCTTGACCGTGGTCTTGCCGCTGGAGCCCGTCACCGCGGCCAGCTTGCCGCTGAACGCGTCGCGGTTCAGCGCGGCGAGGCGGCCGAGGGCCAGGCGGGTATCCGCCACGATCAGTTGCGGCAGGTCCGAATCGGCGACCTCGCGCTCGACCAGGGCGGCGACCGCGCCCTTGGCGGCGACTTCGTTCAGGTAATCGTGTCCGTCGAAGCGCGGACCGCTCAGGGCGATGAACAGTTGGCCAGGGGCAATGCGCCGGCTGTCGCTGGATACCGCGTCGAACGCGACATCGGCGCCGCGCAGGCGACCGCTCACGGCGGTAGCGACCTGGGAAAGGCGGAGCGGCTCAAGCATGGGCGACTCCCCAGGCAGCCAGGGCGGCAGCCGCTTGTTGCAAGTCGGAGAACGGCTGGCGAACGCCGGCGATTTCTTGATAGTCCTCATGGCCTTTGCCGGCCAGCAGCACCACATCCTCGGCCGTAGCCGTCGCGATTACTCGAGCGATCGCATCGCCACGGCCGTGCACGAACTCGACCTCGGACGCGTCCGAGAAACCCGGGCGGATGTCGGCGAATATCTGTGCGGGGCTTTCGCCACGCGGGTTGTCGTCGGTGACCACCACCGCATCCGCCAATCGCTCGGCGGCGGCGGCCATCAGGGGGCGCTTGCCGCGGTCGCGATCGCCGCCGCAGCCAAATAGGCAGAACAGGCGACCGCGTACGTGAGGGCGTAAGGCTTCCAGCACTTGCTCGAGGGCGTCCGGGGTATGGGCGTAATCCACCACCACCAGCGGTTTCTCCGCGCCGCCGAGGCGCTGCATGCGCCCGACCGGCCCTTGCAGGTTCGGCATCGCCCGGAGGATTTCATCCAGCGGATAGCCCAGGCCGAGGAGCGCGCCGGCCACCGCCAGCAAGTTGCTGAGGTTGAAACGGCCCAGCAGCGGACTGCGCAACAGCCCTTCGCCTTGAGGCGTCACCACATGGGCGTTCACGCCGTGATCGTCGAAACGTGCTTCGCGGCAATAAAGGAAGGCGGCCGGGTTCTTCAGGCTGTAGCCGATCAGACGGGATTCGCGCTTTTCCTCCGCCAAGCGGAGCCCGAAGGCATCGTCGAGGTTGATCACCCGGCAGCGCAGGCCTGGCCAGTCGAACAGCCGTGCCTTGGCGGCACCGTAGGCGTCCATCGAACCGTGGTAGTCGAGGTGGTCGCGGGACAGGTTTGTGAATACCGCGACGTCGACGTGGAGTGCAGCGATCCGGCCCTGGTCGAGGCCATGGGAGGAAACCTCCATGGCGACCGCGCGGGCCCCGGCTTGTTTCAACTGCGCCAGGGTAGCTTGCACCGCCAGCGGGTCGGGAGTGGTGTGGCGCCCGCTTTCGAGCGCCTCATGGAACCCGGTGCCGAGGGTGCCGACGATGCCGCAGCGCTCGCCCAGGCGATCCAGAGCCTGGGCCAGCAGTTGGCTGACGCTGGTCTTGCCATTGGTGCCGGTGACACCGATCAGATGCAGCCCCCGGCTCGGCTCGCCGTAGAAGCGCCCGGCGATGGCCGACAATTGCTGGGACAGGCCCTTGCAGGGGATCAGCGCCACACCGGGCGCCTCGATGGGCGAAGCGCCCTCGGCTTCGTAGGCAACGGCTGCCGCGCCGCGCGCCACGGCGTCGGCGATATGAGTGCGACCGTCCTGCTGCAGCCCGGGCACCGCGAGGAAAAGATCCCCCGGGCGTACCTTGCGGCTATCCAGGGTCAATTCGCGGATCAGGGTCGCGCTTTCAGCCTGGGGAAGGAGTTGATTCAGCGGCATCGGCATCAGAGCGGCCCTCCCTTGCCCGGGTTTTGCGCCACGGCCTGGTCGTCCGTCTTCAGGTTATCCGGGGCGATGTTCATCAGGCGCAGGGTACCGGCCATGACCTTGCCGAAGACCGGCGCGGAGACCAGGCCCCCGAAATAGCCGGCCTTGCTCGGTTCGTCGATCACCACCGCGATGGCGATACGCGGATTGCTCATCGGGCCGAAGCCGGTGAACAACGAACGGTAGGCGTTTTCCGCGTAACCCTTGGTGCCTACGCTGGTCTTGCGCGCTGTGCCACTCTTGCCGGCGACGTGATAACCCGGCACCTGGGCGCGGAACACACCGCGCGGCGCCTCCACCACCTGCTGCAACATGCCCTGCATGGTCTTGGCGACGTCTTCGTTGATCACCTGCACGCCATCGGGTATCCGATCCGCGCGGGTCATGGTCAGGGGCACGCTGCGACCGCCGTTGGCCAGCACGGAATAGGCATGGGCCAGTTGCACCGCGGTCACCGACAGGCCATAGCCGTAGGACAGGGTGGCGGTCTCGGCCTTGCGCCATTCGCGGTAGTTGGGCAGGTTGCCGACCCGCTCGCCGGGGAAGCCCAGCCCGGTGTCCTGGCCGAGGCCGACCTGCTGCATGACGTTGTAGATGGCTTCGCCGCCGATATCGAAGGCGACCTTGCTCATCCCGACGTTACTGGAGTTGATCAGGATGCCGGTCAGGTCGAGGATGCGGCCCTCGGTCTTGGACACGTCCTTGATGGTGTAGCGGCCGATCTGCAGCGAGCCGGGCCAGACTTCGACGGTGTCGCTGGGTTTCCAGCGCCCGCTCTGCAAGGCCGCACTCATGGAGAAGGGTTTCATGGTGGAGCCGGGCTCGAACACATCGATCATCGCCCGGTTGCGCATCGCCGCCGGTTGCAGGTTGCGGCGATTGTTCGGGTTGTAGGTGGGCTGGTTGGCCATGGCCAGCACTTCGCCGGTCTTCACGTCGACGATCACCAGGCTGCCGGCCTTCGCGCCGTTCTCCACCAACGCGTTGCGCAGCTCACGGTGGGCCAGGTACTGCAGACGCAGGTCGATGGAAAGCGCCAGGGCCTTGCCGGGCTTGGCGTTCTTGGTGACCTGCACGTCCTTGATCAATCGCCCGCGGCGATCCTTGACCACCTGGCGTTTGCCGGGCACGCCTGCCAACCACTGGTCGAAGGCCAGCTCCACCCCTTCCCGGCCGCGATCATCCACGTCGGTGAAACCGACCACGTGGGCGGTGACCTCGCCAGCCGGGTAGAAACGGCGAAACTCCTCGATGGAGTACACCCCGGGCACTTTGTGCTGGAGTACGCTCTGGCCCTGCTCGGGGGTCAGGCCACGGACGAGATAGAGGAATTCGCGGTTGGCGTTCTGATCGATACGCTCGACGAATGCCTTGGGATCCTGCCCGAGCGCCTGGGCCAGCGCCGGCCAGCGGTCCCGGGACCCCATCATTTCCTTGGGATTGGCCCACAAGGTCACCACCGGTGTGCTCACCGCCAGGGGCTCGCCGTTGCGGTCGGTGATCAGCCCGCGGTGCGCCGGAATCGGAATGTGGCGCATGCTGCGCGCGTCGCCCTGCCCTTGCAGGAAGGTGTGGTCGATGACGTGAAGATCGATGATCCGCCAGGAAATGGCGGCCACCATCAACCCCAGCAGCGCGAGCACCAAGCGAAAGCGCCAGGGATAGAGCGCGCCCTCGAGATTCCTCATGGCGCCACCATCCGCACTTCGCCCGGCTCGGGGATGCGCAGCTTCAATTGTTCGCTGGCCAGGGTCTCGATGCGGTTGTGCGCCGTCCAGGTGCTCTGTTCGAGGATCAGCCGCCCCCACTCGGCCTGGGCCTTGTCGCGCACGCTCATTTCCCCATACAGGGTGTTGAGCAACTGGCGATTCCAATGGGCGCTGTAGGCGACGCCGATGGCGGAAAGCAGCACGCCGATGAACAGCACCAGCATCAACAGGCTGCCAGTAGGCAAAGGCTTGGCCTGGAAGCGGTTCATTTCAGCTTCTCCGCGATGCGCATCACTGCGCTGCGCGAGCGCGGGTTGGCTTTGAGTTCTTCAGTGGAGGCATAGCTGGGCTTGCCGAGGAGTTTCATGCGCGGCTCGAACGCGGCCGGGCGGATCGGCAAGTCGCGCGGCAAGGTATCGGCCTCGCCCTTGGCGTGCTTGCGCATGAACTGTTTGACGATGCGGTCCTCGAGCGAATGGAAGCTGATCACCACCAGCCGGCCGCCGACCGCCAGGCTTTCCAGCGCCGCCTCCAGGCCGCGATGCAGGTCGTCCAGCTCGCTGTTGATCTTGATGCGCAGCCCCTGGAAGGCGCGGGTCGCCGGGTTCTTGCCCTTTTCCCAGGCCGGGTTGGCCTCGGTGAGCACGGCGGCCAGGTCGGCGGTGCGCTCGAACGGCTTCTCCGCGCGCCGCTGCACCACGGCTCGCGCCATGCGCTTGGCGAAACGCTCTTCGCCGTACTCCTTGAAAACCCGGGCGATCTCCGCTTCGTCGGTCTGCGCGATCCATTGGGCGGCGCTGATGCCCTGGCTCGGGTCCATGCGCATGTCCAACGGGCCGTCGTTGAGAAAGCTGAAGCCGCGCTCGGGGTCGTCCAGTTGCGGAGAAGAAACGCCCAGGTCGAGCAATACGCCCTGGACGGAACCCTGCAGGCCACGCGCCCTGGCTTCCTCGCCAAGTTCGGCGAAGCTGCGCTGCACAACGACAAAGCGGCCGTCCTCGGCCGCCAGCGCTTGCCCCGTCGCGATCGCCTGTGGGTCTTTGTCGAACCCCAGCAGGCGACCTTGCGGACCGAGTTTTTCGAGGATCGCCCGGCTGTGCCCGCCCCGCCCGAAGGTGCCGTCGAGGTAGCAGCCATCCGCTCGAATGGCCAGCCCTTCGACGGCCTCGTCGAGCAATACGGTGATGTGGCGGAGGCCGTTGGTCATAGTCACAGGATCAAGTCACGCAGTTCATCCGGCAGGCCACCGGGTTGTTGAATCGCAGCCAGGTCCGCCTCGGCGACGACATTCCAGCTCGCTTCGTCCCACAATTGGAACTTGTTCAGTTGGCCGACCAGCATCGCGTGCTTGTCCAGCTTGGCGTACTCGCGCAAACGCGGCGGCACCAAGATGCGGCCGCTGCCATCCAGCTCCAGATCCACCGCATTGCCGATCAGCAAACGCTGCAGGCGACGGCTCTCTTCGCGAAGGGAAGGCAATTCACGCAACTTGGCTTCGATGAGCTCCCATTCCGGGAGCGGGTAGATACTCAGGCAGGGGTCGATGGCGTCGATGGTTACGATGAGCTGGCCAGCGCAACGCGAAACGAGCTCGTCACGATACCGACTCGGCATCGCGAGGCGCCCTTTGGCGTCGAGACTGATAGCGTTAGCTCCGCGAAACAAGGCTGCGCATCCCCTGGTGATTGGCTATCCGTGCCCTGAAATATCCACTTCATCCCACTTTCTGCCACTTCCGCACACTATAGGAATGCGCCTACCCCACCGTCAAGGCGCGGAAAAAGCGAAAAACCCTTACGGGACGGCGATTTAGCGGCGTTTACAGGGAATTGGCGGGGCTTTGACGCAAGCTGGAACGTATAAAAACAAAGCAATTCAAGAAGCTATTGCTTGAACTTAAAGTGCTTTCTCAGCTTTAAGACTTTTTAGATATGAGAAGGGGTGCGAATGAAGCGGGGAAGAAGAGGTGGAGAGTCGGTCTGTAAGCCGGGTTCTGTCGAGGACAGTCATTCCTCTACGACGGCCATCGCTGGACGCCTCTAGCAACCTACCCGGATCCAACGCGGGCCACGTCTAGGATCCCTATTTGGTCTTGCTCCGAGTGGGGTTTACCTAGCCACGAACTGTTGCCAGTCGCGCGGTGCGCTCTTACCGCACCTTTTCACCCTTACCGGCGCCGAAGCGCTTAGGCGGTTATTTTCTGTGGCACTTTCCGTAGGCTCACGCCTCCCAGGCGTTACCTGGCACTCCGCCCTATGGAGCCCGGACTTTCCTCCCTCGCGCTTCGCGGAACGAAACGCAACGGCGACTGTCCGACCGACTCTCCGCCGCCAAGAGTACCCACAGGCGACCGGAAGAACAAGCTCAAGTATCCGCGTGGCGGTCCAGCGCGGCCTGGTACAGCAGATTCTTGCGTACGCCGGTGATCTCGGCCGCCAGTGCCGCCGCACGCTTGAGCGGCAGTTCGGCGAGCAGCAGATCCAATACGCGTAGGGCCTCCGCGCTCAAAGCCTCCTCGCCCTCCGGTGCTTGCCAGCCCGCCACCAACAGCACGCACTCGCCGCGCTGCTGGTTGCTGTCGGCGGCGACCCAGTCGATCAGTTCGGCAAGCGGCGCGCCCTTGAGCGTCTCGAACGTCTTGGTCAGTTCCCGCGCCAGCACCGCCTGGCGCTCGTCGCCGAACACCGCGCGTAAATCGCCCAGGCAATCCAGCAGCCGGTGGGGCGCCTCGTAGAAGATCAGGGTCCGCGGTTCTTCCTTTATATGCTCCAGGCGAGCCCGCCGGGCCGTGGCCTTGGCCGGCAGGAAGCCTTCGAAGATGAACCGATCCGAAGGCAGTCCCGCCGCGGAAAGTGCCGCGACCAGCGCGCAGGCGCCGGGAACCGGCACCACCCTGACGCCGGCGGCGCGCACCTGCCGCACCAGATGGAACCCGGGGTCCGAGATCAGCGGGGTGCCCGCATCCGAAACCAGAGCGACATCGTCGCCCGCCTGCAACCGCGCCAGGATGCGGCCGCCCTGTTCGCGCTCGTTGTGATCGTGGCAGGCGATCAGGGGCGTCTCGATACCGAAGTGTTGCAACAGCCGCACCGAATGCCGGGTGTCCTCGGCGGCCACCAGCGCGGCGTCGCGGAGAATGCGCAGAGCGCGGGCACTGATGTCGTCCAGGTTGCCGATGGGCGTCGCCACGACATACAACGTGCCCGTTACGCTGGCCGAAACACTGGAGACAGTCACTGCGGATTCCTCAAAAGCGAAAGCGCGCATTGTAGCCCGTTTCACACCAGCGACATCGCACCCACGGCGGGGCTTGGGTACAATCCCCGCTCATTTGCTCAAGCACCGGGAACGCTTACATGATCGCTTGCCTGCGTCCGCTCTTCGCTCTCAGCCTCGCCGGCCTGCTGGTCGCCTGCGTCAGCTCGCCCTCGTCCAACCTCGGGGAACTGCCGCGCACTCCACAGGCCAGCATCGAGCAATTGCTGCAGCAAGCCGACCAGAGCAAGCCCGAACAAGCCAACCTGCTCAGGCTTTCGGCAGCCGATCAGGCCTATCGCCAGCAGGACTTCGCCCGGGCCACGCGCATCCTCGAGTCCATCAAACTGGAGACCCTCAAGCCCGCCCAGCAAGTCTTCGCCAGCACCCTCGCCGCGGAACTGGCGCTGGCGCGCAAGGAGCCCAAGTCGGCACTGAAAGCCCTCAGTCATCCCAGCCTCGAACGGCTCGCCGAACTCCCCGTCGAGCAGCAGGTTCGCACCCAGCTGACCCGCGCCCAAGCCCTCGAAGCCGACGACCAGCCCCTGCCAGCGGCCCGGGAACGGGTGTTCATCGCACCCTTGTTGTCCGGCGACGCGGCCAAGGCGAACCATGAAGCCATCTGGAAGCTGGTGTCCTCGCTACCTAAAGACCAACTGCAGACCGCCGACGAGGCCGACCTCGCGGGCTGGCTGGAACTGGCACGCATCAGCAAGGACGCCGCGACGCTCGAACAGCAACAAACCGCCATAGACGAATGGCGCAAGCGCAATCCGCAGCATCCGGCGTCGCTGCAATTGCCACAGTCGCTGGTCAAGCTCAAGGAGTTGGCCAGTCAGCCGCTGACCAAGATCGCCCTGTTGCTGCCCCAGGAAGGCCAGCTGGCCGGCGTAGCCCGCGCCCTGCGCGACGGTTTCCTCGCCGCGCAATACCAGGCGCGCCAGGCGGGACAGAACCCTCCGGCGATCGAGCTGTACGACAGTTCGCGCATCGCCTCGCTGGACGACTTCTATAAACAGGCCCAGGCCGCCGGCGCACAACTGGTGGTCGGCCCCCTGGAAAAACCCTTGGTCAAACAACTGGGTGACCGCCCGCAATTGCCCATCACCACACTGGCGCTGAACTACAGCGATGCCGGCCAAAAAGGCCCCGCACAGCTCTTCCAGTTCGGCCTGGCCGCGGAAGACGAAGCCCGCGAAGTGGCACGGCGCGCCTGGGCGGACGGCATGCGCAGCGCGGTCGCGCTGGTGCCGCGCGGGGAATGGGGCGACCGCGTGCTGGCGGCTTTCCAGCAGAGCTGGCAAGCGGATGGCGGTACCCTGCTCGGCGCGGCGCGCATCGATCAGCCCGTGCAGTTGGCCCAGCAGATCGCCGACCTGTTCCAGGTGCGTCAGAGCGCGGCCGAGCCCGCCCGCCGGCAGGATATCGACTTCATCTTCCTCGCCGCGACGCCCCAGCAGGCGCAACAGATCAAGCCGACCCTGGCGTTCCAGTACGCGGGCGACGTCCCGGTGTATGCCACCTCCCATGTGTTCAGCGGCAGCAACGATCGCGCGCAATACAACGACCTCAACGGCATCCGCTTTTGCGAAACGCCCTGGCTGCTGAACGTGGACGATCCCTTGCGTCAGCAGGTGAGCGGGCAATGGCCACAAGCGGGCGGCAGTTTCGGTCGTCTCTATGCGATGGGGGTCGACGCCTTCCGCCTGGCGCCTCGCCTGACCCAGCTCAAGGCCTTGCCGGAAAGCTCGGTCGAGGGCCTGTCCGGCACCCTCAGCCTGAACCCCGCGCAGCGCATCGAGCGCCGCCTGCCCTGGGCGGAATTCCGCGACGGCCAGGTGCAGCGTCTGCCCGACAGCGGCCTTTGAGCGAACGCCAGGACAGCGGCCAGGCCGCCGAAGCCCTCGCCTGCGAACACTTGCTCGCCCAGGGCATGCGGCTGGTCGCGAAGAACTGGCGGAGCCGCCTGGGCGAGCTCGATCTGGTCATGCTTCATGGCGATACAGTAGTATTCGTCGAGGTCCGCTATCGGCGGCACGCCGCCTGGGGCGGGGCTCTGGAAAGCGTCGACGCCCGCAAGCGCGCCAAGCTGACCCGCGCCGCCCAGCAGTTCCTCCAGCAGGAAAACCGCTGGGCCAAATGCCCGTGCCGTTTCGATGTAGTGGCCGTCAGCCCCGGCGGCGGCCAACTGCCCCCGCGCTTGGACTGGATTCAGAACGCATTCGATACCTGAATCCCACCAGCGCCACACTGAAGGTCGTAACCATGGACATGCAAACCCGTATCCTCCAGCACTTCCAGGCCAGCATCGACACCAAGCAGCAAGCCATGGAAGTCCTCGCGCCGCACATCGAGCAGGGCAGCCTGGCGATGGTCAACGCGCTGCTCAACGAGGGCAAGATCCTCTCCTGCGGCAACGGCGGCTCGGCCGGCGACGCGCAGCATTTTTCCTCGGAACTGCTGAACCGCTTCGAGCGCGAACGCCCCAGCCTGCCGGCCGTGGCCCTGACCACCGACACCTCCACCCTCACCTCGATCGCCAACGACTACAGCTACAACGAAGTCTTCTCCAAGCAGATCAGGGCATTGGGGCAACCCGGCGACGTCCTGCTGGCGATCTCCACCAGCGGCAACTCGGCCAACGTGATCCAGGCCATCCAGGCCGCCCACGATCGCGAGATGGTGGTGGTGGCCCTAACCGGCCGCGACGGAGGAGGCATGGCCTCGCTGCTGCTGCCGGAAGACGTGGAAATCCGCGTACCGGCCAAAGTGACCGCACGCATCCAGGAGGTCCACTTGCTGACCATCCATTGCCTGTGCGACTTGATCGACCGTCAATTGTTTGGGAGTGAAGAATGACCCGTTCCCCGCTGATCCTCGCCTGCCTGGCCGCCAGCCTCATCCTCGGCGGCTGCGGCTCGCGCACCGTGGGCAAATCGATAGACGACCAGTTCACCCCGTCGAAAGTGAGCGCGAAGATCGCGCAGACCAACGCCGACCTCAAGACCAACTCGCACATCGTCGTCGCCAGCTACAACGGCGTCGTACTGCTCGCCGGCCAGACCCCCAGCGCCGAGCTGAAGAATCAGGCCGAGCAGGCCGCGCGCTCGGTAGCGGGGGTGAAGAAGCTGTACAACGAGCTGCAGGTGATGTCGCCCTCCTCCGTATCCAGCCTGGCACGCATGAATGACGGCACCATCACCAGCAAGATCAGGACCCAGATGTTCGCCGACGGCAACATCCCGAGTTCGCGGATCAAGGTCGTCACCGAGAACGGCCTGGTCTTCCTCCTGGGCCTGGTGAGCCATCAGGAAGCCGACCTGGCCACCCGGGTGGTGCAGGAAACCGCGGGCGTGCAGAAGATCGTCAAGCTCTTCGAATACACGAACTGAAGAGAAAGCCGCCGAGGTGACCAGGCGCGCCCCGGCTGGACGAATGCCTCGATCAGGCTTAACCCGGGGTCATGCGGAAACGCATGACCCCGCGGCATTCATTTGACGACCTTGAGGCTCGGGCGACCGCTCGGCCGCGGAGGCTCGCCGCCGCCGGAAGGACCGTCGTCGTCCGGCCCAGACGGCTCGTCTTCTCCCGCCACCGGCGGCTCCAGGTCGAAGACCATGCCCTGGCCGTTCTCCCGTGCGTAGATGGCCATCAAGGCAGCGGTGGGAATGTACAGGCTGTGGGCGACTCCACCGAAGCGACCCTCGAAGCTGACCGCCTCGTTATCCATCTGCAAGTGGCGCACGGCGCTGGGCGAAACGTTCAGCACGATCTGCCCGTCGCTGGCGAAACCCGGCGGCACGCGGACGCCCGCATGCTCGGCATTCACCAGCAGATGCGGCGTGCAGTTGTTATCGACGATCCACTCGTAGAGTGCGCGGACCAGATAGGGACGGCTGGAATTCATCGCAGACTCCTCAACGCATGGCGCGCTCGACACCCGACAGGCTGACCTGGAAGGTGCCGCGCGCGAAATTGCGCTCCATGTAATCGAGCAAGGGCTTGGCCGGACGGGGCAATTCGATGCCCAACTGCGGCAATCGCCAGAGGATGGGCAGCAGGCAGCAATCCACCAGGCTGAAGTCCTCGCTCAGGAAAAACGGTTTATCGGCGAACAGGGGCGATACGCCCGTCAGGCTTTCGCGCAACTCCTTGCGTGCCTGCGCCCGGATCGCCTCCTTGCTGCGGGGATCGAGTATGCGCTCCACCTGGGAACACCAGTCACGCTGGATGCGGTGCATCAGCAGGCGACTGTTCGAACGCGAGACCGGATAGGCCGGCATCAGGGGCGGATGCGGGTAGCGCTCGTCGAGATACTCCATCACCACCGTCGACTCGTACAGCACCAGGTCGCGATCCGCCAGGGTCGGCAGGGTGCCATAGGGGTTCAGCTCGGCGAGCACGGAGGGGCACTGGCCAGCTTTGACCTCGATGATCTCGGCGACCACCGCTTTTTCCGCCAGAACCAAGCGGACTCGGTGGCTGTACTGATCGGCCGGATCGGAAAAACAGGTCAGCTTGTTGATGGTGCCCATGAGGCTCCTCCGCGCAGTTTCGACTTTTGGGAGGCAGAAAGACGCGCGCGCCCCGTGGGGCGCGCGCTACGAACGGCCAGATGCTTCAGCTCAGTGCACGTCCTTCCAGTATTCGCGCTTGAGCAGGTAAGCGAACACGAAGAAGAAGGCCAGGTACAGCAGCACGTAAGTACCGATGCGTTGGCTCTCCAATTTGACCGGGTTGGCCGAGTAGGACAGGAAGGTCACCAGGTTCTTGACCTTCTCGTTGAACTGCTCCTCGGTCAGGCTGCCGGTTTTCGGCACGATGGTCAGTTGGTCGCACGCCTCGTGGGTCAACGGGGCGCCGGTCAGCGGATCATATTGTTTCTTGCCATCCTCCACGACCTGGATCTGCTTGCAGCCGATGACCTGGCGACCCTGGAGGCCCACCAGCACGTTCGGCATGCCGACGTTCGGGAACATCTTGTTGTTGACGCCCCATGGCCGCTTGGAATCTTCATAGAAGGTCCGCAGGTAGGTGTAGAGCCAATCCGCGCCGCGCACCCGGGCGACCAGAGTCAGATCCGGCGGCGCGGCACCGAACCAGGTCTTGGCGTCCTGAGGCTGCATCCCGATTGACATGTGGTCGCCGATCTTGGCGCCAGTGAAAACCAGGTTGTTCAGCATCAGCTCTTCGGAAATACCCAGGTCATGGGCGACGCGCTCGTAGCGCTGGAACTTGGCACTGTGGCAGCCCATGCAGTAGTTGGCGAACGTACGGGCGCCATCCTGCATGGCGGCCTTGTCGGTCAGGTCGATATCGACCGAGTCCGGATGGAAGCCTTCGCTGTTGGCGAATCCCAGAACCGGCAGAAGCGCGAGAACAAGTGCAGCAAATTGCTTTTTCATCAGCCAGTCACCCTTTCCGGAACCGGTTTGGTCTTTTCCATCCTGGTGTAGAAAGGCATCAGGAGGAAATAAGCGAAATACAGACAGGTGCAGATCCGCGAAACCAGCGTTCGCTCATCGGTCGGTGCCAGCACGCCCAGCACGCCGAGGATCACGAAGGAGATGCAGAACACCAGCAGCCAGACCTTGCTCAGCCAGCCCTTGTAACGCATCGATTTGACCGGGCTGCGATCCAGCCACGGCAGCACGAAGAGCACCGCGATCGCCGCGCCCATGGCGATCACGCCCATCAGCTTGTCCGGCACCGCGCGCAGAATCGCGTAGAAGGGGGTGAAGTACCACACCGGCGCGATGTGCTCGGGCGTTTTGAACGAGTTCGCCACTTCGAAGTTAGGTTTCTCCAGGAAATAGCCGCCCATTTCCGGGAAGAAGAACACCACGGCACAGAAGACGAAGAGGAAAACCACGACGCCGACAATGTCCTTGACGGTGTAGTACGGGTGGAACGCGATGCCATCCAGCGGCACGCCGTTCTCGTCCTTGAATTTCTTGATGTCGACGCCGTCCGGGTTGTTCGAACCGACTTCATGCAACGCCAGGATGTGCAGCACGACCAGCCCGAGCAGCACGATGGGCAAGGCGATCACATGCAGGGCGAAGAAGCGGTTCAGGGTGATGCCGGAGATCAGGTAGTCGCCGCGAATCCATTGGGTCAGGTCGCCGCCGATGACCGGGATGGCCCCGAACAGCGAGATGATCACCTGCGCACCCCAGTAGGACATCTGGCCCCAAGGTAACAGGTAGCCCATGAAGGCCTCGGCCATCAGCGCCAGGTAGATCAGCATGCCGAAGATCCACACCAGCTCGCGCGGCTTCTGGTAGGAACCGTAGAGCAGGCCGCGGAACATGTGCAGGTAGACCACGATGAAGAACGCGGATGCGCCGGTGGAGTGCAGGTAGCGGATGATCCAGCCGAATTCCACGTCACGCATGATGTATTCGACGGAGGCGAACGCCTCTTCGGCGGACGGCGTGAAGCTCATGGTCAACCAGATCCCGGTCAGGATCTGGTTCACCAGGACCAGCAGCGCCAGGGAGCCGAAGAAATAGAAGAAGTTGAAGTTTCTCGGAGCGTAATACTTGCTCAGATGGTCTTCCCACATCTTGGTCGCGGGGAAGCGCGCATCGACCCAATTCATGAACTTGCTCATCAGGCCTTCTCCTGGTCCACGCCGACGACGATGATGTCATCCGACTCATACGAGTGCGGCGGTACCGGCAGATTCAAGGGTGCCGGCTGCGACTTGTAGACGCGTCCGGCCAGATCGTAGCGGGAACCGTGGCAAGGGCAGAAATACCCTCCGACCCACTGCGCGCCCAGGTCGGCAGGCGCCACTTCCGGACGGAAGGAAGGCGAGCAGCCAAGGTGGGTGCAGATGCCGACCAACACCAGGATCTCCGGCTTGATCGAACGACTCTTGGGATCCACGTAAGTGGGCTGCACCGAAGCCTTGGACTCGGGGTCCGCCACCTGGCCGGCGATCTTTTCCAGGTTGCCCAGGATTTCCTGCGTACGGCGCACGATGAACACCGGCTGACCGCGCCACTCGGCCACCATCTGCTGGCCCGGTTCGATCTTGCCGATATTCACTTTCACGGGCGCACCCGCGGCCTTGGCCTTCGCACTGGGAAACCACGATCCCACGAAGGGGACCGCAGCACCCACCGCTCCTGCAGCACCCACCACGGACGTGGCTGCTACGAGGAAGCGACGCCGGCCTGCATTCACGCCGTCATTGCTCATTCAGTCGTCTCCCATCAGCTTTTGTGGCCTGTTGTTCAGGCCTCTACTAAGTAAAAATCTAGCCACGCAAAAAATTCGCCAAATGGTAAAGAAAACCCCCTTTCCTGACAAGGTAATAGCCGGATACAAATCCGCTGAAACCCTTGATGAATCGGGGATTCGGCCGTGCGACACGCTGTCGCACACGTCTTTTACAGGCAAAAAAAAACGTCCAGATCCCGAAGGATACTGGACGTTTTGGGACCAGCGCCGATCAGCGCTTGGAGTATTGCGGACGCTTACGCGCTTTACGCAGACCGACTTTCTTACGCTCGACTTCGCGGGCATCGCGAGTCACGTAGCCGGCTTTACGCAGCGAGCTGCGCAGGGTCTCGTCGTAGTCGATCAGTGCACGGGTGATACCGTGACGGATGGCTCCGGCCTGACCGCTGACACCACCACCGAGAACGGTGACGAAGATGTCGAACTTCTCCAGGGTCTCGGTCAGCTCCAGCGGCTGGCGCACGACCATGCGAGCGGTTTCGCGACCGAAGAACTGATCCAGGGTGCGATTGTTGATGGAGATCTTGCCAGTGCCCGGACGCAGGAAAACGCGTGCGGTGGAAGTCTTACGACGGCCAGTGCCGTAGTTTTGAGTCGCCGACATAATCAACTATCCCGTTAAATCTTGAGTTCTTGGGGTTGCTGAGCGGTGTGGGGGTGAGCAGCACCCTTGTACACTTTCAGCTTGCGATACATGTCGCGACCCAGAGGGTTCTTCGGCAGCATGCCCTTGACCGCAGTCTCGATCACGCGCTCGGGGGCCTTGGCGATCAGCTTCTCGAAGTTGATCTCTTTGATACCGCCCGGGAAACCGGAGTGCGAGTAGTACATCTTGTCGGTAGTCTTGGCACCGGTCACGCGCACTTGCTCGGCGTTGATCACGACGATGTAATCGCCAGTGTCGACATGCGGAGTGTACTCGGGCTTGTGCTTGCCGCGCAGACGGCTCGCGATCTCGGTGGCCAGACGACCCAGGGTCTGACCGGCAGCGTCGACGACATACCAGTCGCGCTTAACGGTTTCCGGTTTTGCAGTAAAAGTCTTCATTCGCTATAGCCTCAGGGGCCGCCCTGAAAATAAGACGGCGGATCTTACTGAATAGTGCTTGCCTTGACAAGGTCAAGACGGCCGGAAACAGACGCTGTCGGGGGCTCGGGTCAGCGCGTCCGCTACGGCAGGGGTTCGGCAGGCTAGGCATCCCCACCTTCCTTCTGCGACGAGCTAGGCATCCCCATCGAGAAAGCCGCGGAATTATGCCCATTTCAGGGGAAATAGCAACCCGATTTTCCCTTGTCGCTCCACCGAGCCGGCGTCGCTGCGGCTTTTTCGCTAAGCTTGCGGGCCTCTGGCCTGCGGGCTCAGCGCCTTTCCACGAACGAGGAGAACCCTATGGAATTTCGCCAACTGGACGGAACCGAGATTCGCGTCAGTGCCCTCTGCCTGGGCACCATGACCTGGGGCGAGCAGAACGACCAGGCCGACGCCTTCGCCCAGATCGACTGCGCCAAGGCCCACGGGGTCAACTTCATCGACACTGCGGAGATGTACCCGGTGCCACCCAAGGCGGAGACCTACGCCAGTACCGAACGCATCATCGGCGACTATTTCCGCCAGCGCGGCGACCGCGCCGACTGGGTCCTGGCCAGCAAGATCGCCGGGCCGGGCAACGGTATCGATTACATCCGCGGCGGCCACTTGCGCCACGACCGGGCGAATATCGCCGCGGCCGTGGATGCCAGCCTGCAACGCCTGCAGACCGACTGGATCGACCTCTACCAGTTGCATTGGCCGGAACGCAGCACCAACTTCTTCGGCCAACTCGGCTATCGCCACAAGGAAGAGACCTTCACTGCCCTGGAAGATACCCTCGATGCCCTGGACGAGCAGGTTCGCGCCGGCAAGATCCGCCACGTCGGCCTGTCCAACGAAACGCCCTGGGGCACGATGAAGTTCCTGCAGTTGGCGGAAAGCCGTGGCTGGCCGAGGGCCGTCTCGATCCAGAACCCCTACAACCTGCTCAACCGCAGCTTCGAGGTAGGCCTGGCGGAAATCGCCATTCGCGAAGGCTGTGGGTTGCTGGCCTATTCGCCCCTGGCGTTCGGCATGCTTTCGGGCAAATACGAGAATGGTGCGCGCCCCGCGCAGGGCCGGATCACCCGTTTCTCCCGCTTCACCCGCTATACCAACCCGCAAGCGGAAGCGGCCTGCTCGCGCTACGTCGCCCTGGCCCGCGAGCATGGCCTGGACCCGGCGCAGATGGCGCTGGCCTTCGTCACCTCGCGCCCCTTCGTCACCAGCAACATCATCGGCGCGACCACCCTCGAGCAACTGGAGAGCAACCTCGCCAGCGCCCGCCTCACCCTGAGCGACGAACTGCTCGGCGCACTCGACGAGATCCACCGGCAGCAACCCAACCCCGCACCCTGACGAGCGGAGAGACCGCCCAGGCTTTGCCGCCCGACTAGGCGAACAGGTCCGGCGTGCCCTCCCCGGGCAACGCTGGCATCTCGCCACGGCGCGAGGCCAGGCGATCCGCCAGGCGCGTCGGCTCCGGCAGGCGGTAGCCCCTGCCACAGGCCAGGACCAGCTCCGCCGCGGTTTCCAGGCTGACCCGGTGACCGGGCGAAACGATCAATGGATTGACCTTGTCCCTGCTGCGCAACACCCAGCCGATGGTTTCGCCGTTGTGCACCAAGGGCACCCGCGCGCCTCGCTGCAAGGGCAATTCGGCATGCTCGCCGACGAGGATTTTCTTCGCCACGCCGATGGTGGGCAGGCCGGTGACCACGCCCAGGTGCGACGCGATGCCGAGGCGCCGCGGGTGGGCGATGCCTTGGCCGTCGCAATAGATCAGGTCGGGCACCTGGGGCAGCTCGCGCACTACCTGCAGCAGCGCGGGCAGTTCGCGAAACGATAGGAGGCCCGGGACGTAGGGCATGCTGGTGGGAATGCGCGCCACGCTATGGGCCAGTGGCGCCAGGGTGACGGCGTCGAGCAACACCGCGGCCGCCAGGGTCACCTGGCCGCCCTCCTCGAAGCCGACATCGACGCCCGCCACCACGCGCAGTGGCGGGAAATCGTCCAGCAGGCTCACCCGCTTCGCCAGCGTGCGTTGCAGTTGGCGCGCCTGGGACACGGAGCCGTCCCAATCCTCGAATGGGCTATCAGCCATCGGTCCGTCCTTTTCCATGCAGGGAACAGGTAGACCGACAGCGTGGAAGCAAGGTTCGCCCCGCTGGACGTCGCGCGATGGCGGAGCGATACCCTCGACCCCGACAGGCGTGACGGCGCCTGATCGCCGGCGCGCCCTATCCCGGCGCCCGTCGAGTGCGCCAGGGCGGCTCCGAGAAACGATGGATGGCCCGGGCGCGACGGTTCCGAGCGGATGCGCTCCGGTACGTCGACCTAGATCAGCGAACGCGCGATGATTTCCTTCATGATCTCGTTGGTGCCGGCGTAGATGCGCTGCACCCGTGCATCCGCCCAGGCGCGCGCCACCGGGTACTCCCACATGAAGCCGTAGCCGCCATGCAGTTGCACGCACTCGTCGAGGACCTTGCATTGCAGGTCGGTGCTCCAGTACTTGAGCATCGCGGCGGTGGGCACGTCGAGCTGGCCCTGGACGTGCAGCTCGAGGCAACGGTCGATGAATACCCGGCCGATCTGCACCTCGCTGGCGATCTCGGCCAGCTTGAAACGGGTGTTCTGGAACTCCGCGATGGCCTTGCCGAAGGCCTTGCGTTCGCGGGTGTAGTCCAGGGTCCAGCGCAGGGCCGCCTCGGCCGAAGCCAAGGCGCCGATGCCGACGGTGAGGCGCTCCTGCGGCAGCTCCTGCATCAGGTAAGCGAAGCCGGCACCGGCCTGGCCGAGCAGGTTCTCCTTGGGTACGCGCACGTCCTGGAAAAACAGTTCGGCGGTGTCCTGGGCCTTCATGCCGACCTTTTCCAATCGCTTGCCCTTGGCGAACCCGGGGGTGCCGGCCTCCACCAGGAACAGGCTGGTGCCCTTGGCGCCCGCCTTGGGGTCGGTCTTGGCGACCACGATCACCAGGTTGGCGAGCAGGCCGTTGGTGATGAAGGTCTTGGAACCGTTGATCACGTAGTGATCGCCATCCAGCACGGCCGTGGTCTTCACGCCTTGCAGATCAGAACCGGCGCCCGGTTCGGTCATCGCGATGGCGGTGATCGCATCGCCACTGGCCATGCGCGGCAGGTAGCGCCGCTTCTGCGCCTCCGAGCCGTAGTGGAGGATATAGGGCGCAACGATGTCCGAATGCAGCGAGAAGCCGATGCCGGTCAATCCCAGGCGGCCGATCTCCTCGATCACCACCGCGCTGTAGAGGAAGTCGGCCCCCATGCCGCCGTACGCCTCGGGCACGTGAGAACAGAGCAGACCCGCCTCGCCGGCCTTGCGCCACAGCTCGCGATCCACATGACCGTCCTTTTCCCACTGGGCGTGATGAGGAACCGCTTCCTGCTCGAGGAATTTCCGCACGCTGTCGCGAAAGAGTTCATGGTCGGAGCCGAACACCGTTCTGGGGATCATGGTTTCACCTGGGTCTGGGGAGCGAGTGGGAGGCGGGTTTCGACTGTAGGCCAGAACCCCGCCGCCCCACACTGGACAGTCAGGACAAAAAATAAGACGATCCCGCCACGGATTGACCGCTTTCCCCTATAAGAACAAGACATGACTCTTCAGATAGCCCCGCTCCGCCGGGTCAGCATCCTCGCCACCGAGGGCGTGTTCGCCTCCACGCTGATGCAGGCCAAGGACTTCTTCCACATGGCCAGCCTGCGCCACGGGAAACTCCAGGGCCTCGGCCTGACGCCTTCGTTCGTGACCCGCCTGGTCAGCCCGGACGGCGAACCGGTGCGCAGCTTCAGCGACGTCCGCATCCCCGTGGACGGCGCGCTGGACGAAGCCGACGTGATCATCCTGCCGGCCTTCTGGGACGACTTCGACGCGCTGAGCGCGCGCCACCCGCAGGTGTTCGACTGGCTGCGCGCCCACCACGCCGCCGGCGGCACCATCTGCGGCGAGGCCACCGGGGTCTTCTGGATGGCCGGCGCCGGGCTGCTGGACGGCAAGGAGGCGACCACCTATTGGCGCTTCTTCCGCGAGTTCGCCGAGCGCTTCCCGCAGGTCCTGCTGAACACCGAGAAGCACCTGTCGGACGCCGACAACCTGTACTGCGCGGGCGGCGTCACCTCGGCCTGCGACCTGTACATCTACCTGATCGAACGCTTCTGCGGCGCCGACGTCGCCCAGGCGGTGGCCAGGGACATCCTCCACGAGGTGCAGCGCAGCTACACGCCGGGGCGCATCGGCTTCGGTGGGCAGAAACTGCACCGGGACCTGACCATCCTGCAGATCCAACACTGGCTCGAAGAACATTTCGCCGAAAAATTCCGCTTCGAGGACGTGGCCCGCGACCACGGCATGAGCATCCGCAACTTCATGCGCCGCTTCCAGGCGGCCACCGGCGACAAGCCGTTGCACTACCTGCAACGGCTGCGCATCGAGACCGCCAAGGGACTGCTCTCTGCGACCCGCAAGAGCATCAAGACCATCAGCTACGAGGTCGGCTACGACGATGCGAGTTTCTTCGCACGGCTGTTCCGCCAGCACACCGGCCTGTCGCCGAACCCCTATCGGCACCAGTTCCAGCACAAGGTCGAGTGAGGGCAGGAACGCCACGGCCTGAGGGGCGGGGTCGCCACGGCGCGGAAGACGCGCCGGCACCGGGCCGGATGTCGCGGCGCGGGACGCGTAAAGTCCCGCGGGGCGTTTCGATCAGGGACGATGGGCGCGCGAGAGGAATTCGTGGGACTGCATTTCCAGCAGGCGGCTGAGGGTGCGCTGGAACTCGAACTCCAGGCGACCGCCGGTATAGAGATCCTTCAGTTCCACCTCGGCGGACAGGATCAGCTTGACGTTACGGTCGTAGAACTCATCCACCAGGTTGATGAAACGCCGCGCCATGTCGTCCTTGGAGGCGTTCATCTGCTCGACGCCGGAAATCAGCACCGCGTGGAAGATCTTCGCCAGCTCGATGTAGTCGTTCTGGCTGCGCGGGCCGTCGCAGAGCTCGCGGAATTCGAACCAGGCGACGTCGTCGCAGGTGCGGCGGGCACGGATTTCGCGGTTCTCGATGGTCAGCACATCGTTTTCCGACGCCTGGGTGCAGTCCGGGGTCAGCGCCTTGAAACTCTTGCGCAGGCTGTCCTCGGCGTTCTGGTCGAGCGGCCAGTGGTACAACTGCGCCTGCTCCAAGTGGCGCAAGCGGTAGTCGACGCCGCTGTCGACGTTGACCACCTCGGTGTGTTCCTTGAGCAGGGCGATCGCCGGCAGGAAGCGCGCGCGTTGCAGGCCGTCCTTGTACAGGCCGTCGGGAACGATGTTGGAGGTGGCCACCAGGCTCACGCCGTTGGCGAACAGTTCCTCCAGCAGGGTGGCGAGGATCATCGCGTCGGTGATGTCGGAGACGAAGAATTCGTCGAAGCAGATCACCCGCGCCTCGTCGGCGAAACGTTTGCCGATGATGGTCAGGGGGTTCTTCTCGCCCTTGAGGGTTTTCATTTCCTCGTGGACGCGCTTCATGAAGCGGTGGAAGTGGGTACGGACCTTTTCCTTGATGGGCAAGGATTCGAAGAAGGTGTCCACCAAGTAGGTCTTGCCGCGGCCGACCCCACCCCAGAAATACAGGCCCTTGACCGGTCGCTGCGGCTTGCCGCCGAACAGCTTGCCGAACAGGCCGGGCTTGTGCCGGTCATTGTGAACCAGGTCGTCGTACAAGCGTTGCAGATGGCGGACGGCGTTCTCTTGCGCGGCATCGCGGAAGAAGTCCGGGCGTTGAAGATCGGCCTGATAGCGTTCTAGGGGGGTCATATCGATAGCAAGGCAACGAAAACGGGGCGGTCACTTTAGCGACGGCCCCGCAGATTGGCAATCGACCCGCAGGCCGGGAGGCGGCGGCGAAGGCCCTCGCCCGCCGCCGCATCAGGTACAGCGCCTCAGGCGCCCAAGGCGTCGCGCAAGCGCTGGATGGCCGACTCGCGGCTTTCGGCGTCGGCGAACTCCGGGCTCCGGGCGACGCATTCGTCGTCCAGCCACAGGCCGAAACTCTGGCCCTGCTCGCGCAGGTCGAGGCTCTCGCCACTCTGCAGGCGCTTGCTCGCCTGGCCGGCCGCCTTGCCGTCGGCGAAGCCCTTGGAGAGCAGCAATTGCTCGCCCGCTGCATCCAGCAGGCGGAAACGGAAGCTGCCGTCGTCCTCGCGGAAGCTGACGAAACGTGCGGTTTTCGCGGCCTTTTTCTTGTCCGTCGCGCCGGCCTGGACCTGGGCGCGGAAGGTGCGCAGGCCGACCGCCTCGCGTAGCTCGCCGAGGAAGGGCGTGGCGATGCGCCGGGCCTTTTCCGCACCGGCCAGGAGAATGTCCTCAAGGTCGGCGGGCTTTTCGATCAGGGCGTGATAGCGCTCGCGGGCCTCGCCCAATTCCGCGTCGAGCAACTCGAACAGGCGCTGCTTGGCCTCGCCCCAGCCGAGGCCGGCGAGCAGGTCGGCACGGAAGGTGGCCAGGTCGGCCGGGGTGGCGAAGGCCTGGTAGAGGGTGAACAGGTGCGACGCGTCCGGGTCCTTCGCCTCGCCGGGCAGCCTGGAGTCGGTGACGATACGGGCGACCGCGTCCTTGAGCTGCTTGGCGCTGCCGAACAGCGGAATGGTGTTGTCGTAGCTCTTCGACATCTTGCGGCCGTCCAGGCCCGGCAAAGTGGCGACATCCGCCTCGACCACCGCCTCGGGCAGGGTGAACAGTTCCCGACCCTGGCCGAACAGGTGGTTGAAGCGCTGGCCGATGTCGCGGGCCATTTCCACGTGCTGGATCTGGTCGCGCCCCACCGGCACCTTGTGGGCGTTGAACATGAGAATGTCCGCGGCCATCAGCACCGGGTAGCTGAACAGCCCCATGGTCACTCCGGCGTCCGGGTCCTCGCCGGCCTCGACGTTCTTGTCCACCGAGGCCTTGTAGGCGTGGGCGCGGTTGAGCAGCCCCTTGCCCGCCACGCAGGTGAGCAACCAGGTCAGCTCGGGGATTTCCGGAATGTCGGACTGCCGGTAGAAGGTCGCCTTGTTCACGTCCAACCCGCAGGCCAGCCAGGTGGCGGCGATTTCCAGCCGCGAACGCTGGATCCGCGCCGGGTCGTCGCATTTGATCAGGGCGTGGTAGTCGGCGAGGAAGTAGAACGAATCGGTGTCGGCGTTGCGGCTCGCGAGGATCGCCGGGCGGATCGCCCCCGCGTAGTTGCCGAGGTGGGGAGTGCCCGTGGTGGTGATGCCGGTGAGAATGCGCGTGGTCATGGTCTTCGCTTGTGGAAACGGTCAGAGACGGGGCAGGACCAGCTCTTTCAGGTCGGTCAGCTTGCCGTGAAAAAAGTGGCCGCATTCTGCCACTTTCAGCAGGGTATGGGGACGTTCGAGCGCCTCGGACCAGGCGAACACCTGGTTCGGGTCGATCACCTCGTCGTCCTCGGGCTGGATCAGCGTCAGCGGGCAACCTTCCGGCAGCGGGTGCTCGGCGCCCAGCCGCATGACCGCCGGCGCCACCATGAACAGTTGCGCGAGCGGAACACCCTGGCGCTCCAGGCGACCGCCGAGGCTGGCGGCGACGAACCCGCCGAAGGAAAAACCGAAAAGGGTCAGGGGCCGCTCGGGCCGCTGCCCGTGCAGCCAGCCGGCGACGGCTTCGGCGTCGTCGATTTCGCCGCTGCCCATGTCGCTGCTACCGGCGCTGGCGCCGACTCCCCGGTAGTTGAAGCGCAGCGTCGAGTAGCCGGCGTCGCGGGCGCAACGCTGCAGCATGGAGACCACTTTGTTCAGCATGGTGCCGCCCTGCACCGGGTTGGGATGGCAGATCAACGCCAGGCCACGGGGCTCGGGCGCCTCCAGGTAGAGGGCTTCCAGGGGACCGCTCGGGCCTTCCAGCATCAGGGGGGATTCGCGGGTGGACAACGGGAACTCCGTGACCTCGTACAGGGTCGACTCGTCTAGGTTGGGTGCGAGCGCTACCATTCGGGTTCGCTCGACGGATACCGCTTCCCACACGGGCGGAAAGGGTTGGCAGCGGGTTCGCCGCCTGGCGATTCCATCGCCGACCATCGAGGCTTGCATCGCGGTATACAGCGCGGTTTCGAGCCGTTAACGTAAAGCAAAGCCGCTTATAGAGGAAGGATTCGTGGAAGAGTCGCTCACGGCCTGGTTGTTACCGGCCCTCGCCCTGCTCGCCGGTCTCGCGATCGGTTTCCTGTTCGCCCGCCTGGTGCCCAAGGCCGCCCCGGGCCGCACCCAGCGCCAGCTGGACGACCTGCAGGAGCGCTTCGATAGCTACCAGAGCGAGGTGGTCACCCACTTCAACACCACCGCCAATCTGGTGAAGAAACTCACCCAAAGTTACCAGGACGTGCAGGAACACCTGTCCAGCGGCGTCGACCGCCTGGCCCTCGACGAACTGACCCGCCAGCGCCTGCTCGCCGCGCTGCATACCGAGGAGACTGGCAACGGCGTTCGCGAACGCCTGACCCCGCCGAAAGACCAGGAAGCCCCCAAAGACTACGCGCCGAAGGCCCCCAACGCCCCCGGCACCCTGGACAAGAGCTACGGCCTGAAAGGCAAGTACTGATCGGTCGCCGCTCCCCGCTATGAAAAAGCCCCGCCATGCGGGGCTTTTTCGTTTGCGGCCGATGCGCCTAGATCAACCCGCGACCGCGCAGCAGCTCCAGCACCTGCTTGACGCCCTCCTCCAGGCTGCCGGTCTGGGTGTCCACTACCAGGTCGGCATCCAGCGGCACGTCGTAGGGGAAGGACTCGCCGGGAATGTTATCGCCATTCGCCGCGTACAGCCCCTGGGGGTCACGTTCGCGGCATACCTGCGGCGACGCCTGCACGTAGACGGTGAGCATGCGTTCCTTGCCGATCAGCGCCTTGGCCTGCTGGCGTCCCTCCGCATCCGGGGCGACGAAGGCGGCCAGGGTGATGAGGCCGGCTTCGTTGAACTGGCGCGCCACCTGGGCGGCGCGGCGCCAGTTCTCGGTACGGCCGGCACGGTCCTGGGCCAGGCCCTTGTTCAGGTCGTGGCGCAGGTTCTGTCCGTCGAGCACATAGACCGCGCGGCCCATGTCGAACAGCTTGCGCTCCACCGCATAGGCCAGGGTGCTCTTGCCGGCCCCGGACAGGCCGCTGAACAGCACGGTCGCCGGTCGCTGGCCGAAGCGCGCCGCGCGCTCCTCGGTGGTGAGGTGGGCCGAGGCACCCGGCTGGCGCAGCGCCGCCGTCGCCGGCTCGGCGATGATCATCCCGGCGCCGACGGTGCCGTTGGTCAACCGGTCGACTACGATGAAGGCGCCGGTGGTGCGGTTGCTGTCGTAGCCGTCGAGCGCGATGGGTGCGTCCAGGCTCACCTTCACCCGGGCGATCTCGTTGAGCTGCAAGGCACTGGCGCTGGCATGCTCCAGGGTGTTCACGTCCACCTTGTGCAGGATGCTCGCGACGGTTCCCGGGATGTAGCTGGTGGCGCGCTTGATGTCGTATTTCTTGCCGGGCAGCAAGGGCTCCTCGGCCATCCAGACCAGCATCGCCTCGAAGGTGTCGTGGATCTGCGGACGGTTGCCGGCGTGGACCAGCATGTCGCCACGGGACACGTCGATTTCGTCTTCCAGGGTCAGGGTGATGGCCTGGCCGGGGCCGGCCTGCTCCAGCTCGCCCTCGAAGGTGACGATCGACTTGACCCGGCTGCCCTTGCCGGAGGGCAGGACCACCACCTCGTCGCCCTTGTGCACGACGCCACTGGCCAGGGTGCCGGCGAAGCCGCGGAAGTTCAGGTTCGGTCGGTTGACATACTGCACCGGGAAGCGCAGGTCGACCAGGTTGCGGTCGCCGGCGATTTCCACGGTCTCGAGGATCTCCATCAGCGACTGTCCGTGGTACCAGGGCGAGCGCTCGCTCTTGTTCACCACATTGTCGCCCTTGAGCGCGGACATGGGGACGAAGCGGATCGCGGCCGGATCGAGCGCGATCCGCTCGGCGAACTGCAGGTAGTCGGCCTTGATCGCCTCGAACACGCCTTGGTCGAAGTCCTTCAGGTCCATCTTGTTGACCGCGACGACGATGTGCTTGATGCCCAGCAGCGAGGCGATGAAGCTGTGCCGGCGGGTCTGGGTCTGCACACCGTAGCGGGCGTCGATCAGGATGATCGCCAGGTCGCAGGTGGACGCCCCAGTGGCCATGTTGCGGGTGTACTGCTCGTGGCCGGGGGTGTCGGCGATGATGAACTTGCGTTTGGCGGTGCTGAAATAGCGGTAGGCCACGTCGATGGTGATGCCCTGCTCCCGCTCGGCCTGCAGGCCGTCCACCAGCAGCGCCAGGTCGACGTCCTCGCCGGTGGTGCCGACCTTCTTCGAGTCGCGGGTGATGGCTTCGAGGTGATCCTCATAGATCATCTTCGAGTCGTGCAGCAGGCGCCCGATCAGGGTGCTCTTACCGTCATCGACGTTGCCGCAGGTAAGGAAGCGCAGCAGCTCTTTACGTTCGTGCTGGGCCAGGTAGGCGAGGATATCCTCGCTGATCAGTTCGGATTGGTGGCTCATGATGCGGAATCCTCAGAAATAGCCCTGGCGTTTCTTCTCTTCCATGGAGCCGGCGCCGTCGTGATCGATCACGCGACCCTGGCGCTCGGACGTCCGGGTCAGGAGCATTTCCTGGATGATGTCGGTGAGGCTGGTCGCCTCGGACTCCACCGCGCCGGTCAGCGGGTAACAGCCGAGGGTACGGAAGCGCACCGTTCTCTTCTGGATGCGGGCCTTCTCCTCGTCCGACAGGTGCTCGAGGATGCGCTCGTCGTCGATCATGATCAGCGTGCCGTTCTTCTCGATGACGTCGCGCTCGGCGGCGAAGTACAGCGGCACGATGGGGATCTGCTCCAGGTAGATGTATTGCCAGATGTCCAGCTCGGTCCAGTTGGAAAGGGGGAACACGCGGATCGACTCGCCCTTCTTCACCTTGCCGTTATAGAGGTTCCAGAGTTCCGGGCGCTGGTTCTTCGGGTCCCAGCGGTGCTTGCTGTCGCGGAAGGAATAGACCCGCTCCTTGGCCCGCGACTTCTCCTCGTCGCGCCGCGCGCCGCCGAAGGCGGCGTCGAAACCGTACTTGTCCAGGGCCTGCTTGAGGCCCTCGGTCTTCATGATGTCCGTGTGTTTGGCGCTGCCGTGGGTGAAGGGGTTGATGCCCTGGGCCACGCCGTCCGGATTGACGTGGACGATCAGGTCGAGGCCCAGCTCGGCGACCATCTTGTCGCGGAAGCGGTACATTTCCTGGAATTTCCACTGGGTATCCACGTGCATCACCGGAAACGGCAGCTTGCCCGGGAAGAAGGCCTTGCGCGCCAGGTGCAGCATCACGGCAGAGTCCTTGCCGATCGAGTAGAGCATCACCGGGTTGTCGAACTCGGCGGCCACCTCGCGGATGATGTGGATGCTTTCCGCCTCCAGCTGTTTCAGGTGGGTCATTTTATCGAGCATGGCGACTCACGTATTTCTCGTATCGAGAGCGTAGTGGACGGCCGGCGGGCCGTGGACGAACCGGCACTCTAGCACAGCGTCCTATTCTAATCAGGAAGCGGCTTAGATCGAAACGATCTAGATTTATAGCCCGTCATCGGCGCGATTCCGCTCAGATCGGATTCGGGCAATCGATGAACAAATGCTCGACGGCGAAGCGCCGCGCCAGGTAATCGCCCAGGGCCTGCACGCCATAGCGCTCGGTAGCGTGGTGGCCGGCGGCGATGAAGCTGATGCCGTTTTCCCGCGCGCTGTGGAAGGTCTGCTCGGAGGCCTCGCCGGTCAGGTACAGGTCCACCCCGGCCGCGATGGCGGTGTCGATGTAGCCCTGGCCGCCGCCGGTGCACCAGCCGATCCGCCGGATCAGCCCATCGCCCTCCACCAGCAATGGCTCGCGCCCCAATACGTCTTGCACGCGACGGGCGAAATCCCGCGGGCTGAGGGGCTCGGCGAGGGAGCCGATCAAGCCCACCGTGCGCGGGTCCCCGGGGTCAAGCGGCCCCTCGATGTCGATGTCCAACTGCCGCGCCAATTGCACGTTGTTGCCCACCTCGGGGTGCAGGTCCAGCGGCAGGTGATAGGCGAGCAGGCTGATGTCGTGGGTGAGCAATGTCCTCAGGCGCTTCTGCTTCATACCCAGGATGCAGGGGTTCTCGCCCTTCCAGAAATAGCCGTGGTGCACCAGCACCGCGTCGGCGTCCGCCTCCACCGCGGCATCCAGCAATGCCTGGCTGGCGGTGACCCCGCTGACGATGCGCCGTACCTGGGGCCGCCCCTCCACCTGCAACCCGTTCGGGCAGTAATCGGCGATGCGCGCGGCGTTCAGGTAGCGCTCGGCTTCTTCCACCAGGGTGGTCAGGGCAATGGCCATTTCGATCCTCACAAGCTGCTGTGGGCGGCTCCTTTATTGGACGGCGCCCTCGTATAATGGCGCACCTTAAGGGGCCTCCCGCGCCCCGGCAACCCTCCAGGATTTTCCAGAATGTTCAAGGCCCTGCGTTTCTTCGGCTGGCCCCTGCTGGTCGGCGTGCTGATCGCGCTGCTGATTATCGAACGCTTTCCCCAATGGGTCGGCCTGCCCCGCCAGGACGTCAACCTGAAGGTGGCACCGGACTACGACCAGGCCCGCCAGGGCCCCGCTTCCTATGCCGACGCGGTGAACCACGCCTCGCCGGCGGTGGCCAATCTCTATACCACCAAGGTGGTGAGCAAGCCGTCGCATCCGCTCTTCGAAGACCCGCAGTTCCGCAAGTTCTTCGGCGACAACCTGCCGCGCCAGCGCCGCATGGAGTCCAGCCTGGGGTCGGCGGTGATCATGAGCCCCGAAGGCTACCTGCTGACCAACAACCACGTGACCTCCGGCGCGGACCAGATCGTGGTGGCGCTCAAGGACGGCCGGGAAACCCTGGCGCGCCTGGTGGGCAGCGATCCGGAGACCGACCTGGCGGTGCTGAAGATCGACCTCGACAACCTGCCGGCCATCACCCTGGGCCACTCCGAGACCATCCAGATCGGCGACGTCGCCCTGGCCATCGGCAACCCTTTCGGGCTGCAGCAGACGGTGACCATGGGCATCATCAGCGCCACCGGGCGCAACCAACTCGGCCTCAATACCTACGAGGACTTCATCCAGACCGACGCGGCGATCAACCCGGGCAACTCGGGCGGCGCCCTGGTGGACGCCTACGGCAACCTGATCGGAATCAACACGGCGATCTTCTCCAAGTCGGGCGGCTCCCAGGGCATCGGCTTCGCCATCCCGACCAAGCTGGCCATGGACGTGATGAAGGCGATCATCGAGCACGGCCAGGTGATCCGCGGCTGGCTGGGCATCGAAGTGCAGCCGATGACCGCCGAACTGGCCGAATCCTTCGGGCTGCGCGATCGTGCCGGCATCGTGGTGGCCGGCATCTACCGCGACGGCCCCGCGCAACGCGCCGGGCTGCAACCGGGCGACATCATCCTGAACATCGCCGGCGAACAGGCGGGCGACGGCCGCCGCTCGATGAACCAGGTGGCGCGCACCAAGCCCGGCGAAAAGATCGATATCGAAATCCTGCGCAACGGCGAAAAACTCAAGTTGAGCGCCGAAGTGGGGATGCGCCCGCCCCCCAGCACCACGCCCAACTGAGCGCAGCGCCCGGCGCGCCGGGACGAACCGGAAGAAAAGAGGGAAGGGTCGGGTTCAGAGAGCCGGGCATCGCCGCTGACCAGGGGACGCCGCCCCGCAATCGGGCGGCCTCCGCCGGTGCTACTTGGCGCCGGAAGCCCGGGCGGCGCCTCCGGCAGGGCTTCCACCGCGTGCTAGCCCAGGTGAAATCCTTGCAGCGCGTCGAGTAGTGCCCGGTTCTGTTCGGGCAGGCCGACCGATATCCGCAGGAACTGGGCGATGCGCGCCTGCTTGAAGTGCCGCACGACCACGCCTTGCTCGCGCAGCGCCGCCGCCAGCTCGCCGGCATCGCGCCGCGGGTGGCGGGCGAAGACGAAGTTGGCCGCCGACGGCAGCACCTCGAAGCCCAGCCCCTGCAACTCGCCCACCAGGTGTTCGCGGTGGGCGATCACCGCCTGGCAGGTCCGCTCGAAGTGCACCCGGTCCTCGAAGGACGCGGCCGCGCCGGCCAGGGCGATACGATCGAGCGGATAGGAGTTGAAGCTGTTCTTGATCCGCTCCAGCGCCTCGATCAAGTCGGGTTGCCCGATCGCCAGGCCGACCCGTAGGCCGGCCAGGGAGCGCGACTTGGACAGCGTCTGGGTCACCAGCAGGTTCGGATAGCGGTCCACCAGCGTCACCGCGCTTTCGCCGCCGAAGTCGATGTAGGCCTCGTCCACCACCACCACCGAGTCCGGGCTGCCCTGCAACAGGCGCTCGATCTCCGCCAGGCTCAGCAGGCAGCCGGTCGGCGCGTTGGGGTTGGCGAGGATGATGCCGCCGTTCGGCCGTGCGTAGTCCTCCACGCGGATCCTGAAGCGCTCGTCGAGCGCCACGGTCTCGTGGGGAATGCCATAGAGCCCGCAGTAGACCGGATAGAAGCTGTAGCTGATGTCCGGGAACAGCAGCGGTCTGCCGTTCTTGAAGAAACCGTAGAAGGCGTGGGCCAGCACTTCGTCGGAGCCGTTGCCGACGAACACCTGTTCCGGCCGTACGCCGTAGTAAGCCGCGGCGGCCCGTTTCAGGCGCTCGCCGGTGGGATCGGGATACAGGCGCAGGCTGTCGCCGATCTCGTCGCGCATCGCCGCGACCGCCAGCGGCGAAGGCCCATAGGGGTTTTCGTTGGTGTTCAGTTTCACCAGCCGGCTCAGCTTCGGCTGTTCGCCCGGTACGTAGGGCACCAGGTCTTTGACGAAGGGACTCCAGAATTTGCTCATTGCCCTTCTCTCCTCGAATTCGTGGGTGTGCGTCGGGCGGAGGCCGTGAAGCTCCCGCCGGACAAAGCGGTGGGCAGCGGTGCCCACCCTGCGAGACAGCCGTCAGTTCTTGATCCGGTACTCGGCGCTGCGCGCATGGGCGGTCAGCGACTCGCCGCGCGCCAGCACCGAGGCGCTCTTGCCCAGTTCGGAAGCGCCTTCCGCCGAGCAGAAGATGATCGAGGAGCGCTTCTGGAAGTCGTACACCCCCAGGGGCGACGAGAAACGCGCCGTGCCGGAGGTGGGCAGGACGTGGTTCGGCCCGGCGCAATAATCGCCCAGCGCCTCGGCGGTGTAGCGGCCCATGAAGATCGCGCCGGCGTGGCGGATCCGCGGCAGCCAGGCCTCCGGGTCGGCGACGGACAGCTCCAGGTGCTCCGGGGCGATGCGGTTGGCCACGTCGATGGCCTGATCCATGTCGGCGACCTGGATCAACGCACCGCGGCCCTCCAGGGAGGCCCCGATGATCTCGGCGCGCTCCAGGGTCGGCAGTAGGCGGGCGATGCTCTCGGCGACCCGATCGAGGAAGGCGGCGTCCGGGCTGACCAGGATCGATTGCGCGTCCTCGTCGTGCTCGGCCTGGGAGAACAGGTCCATGGCGATCCAGTCCGGGTCGGTCTGGCCGTCGCAGACCACCAGGATCTCCGAAGGCCCGGCGATCATGTCGATGCCGACTTTGCCGAACACGTGACGCTTGGCGGTGGCGACATAAATGTTGCCCGGGCCGACGATCTTGTCCACCGGCGGCACGCTTTCGGTGCCGTAGGCCAGCGCCGCCACGGCCTGGGCGCCGCCGATAGTGAAGACCCGGTCGACCCCGGCGATGGCGGCGGCCGCCAGTACCAGTTCGTTGATCTCGCCGCGCGGGGTCGGAACCACCATCACCACTTCGGCGACACCGGCAACCTTGGCGGGAATGGCGTTCATCAGCACGGACGAGGGATAGGAAGCCTTGCCGCCCGGCACGTAGAGGCCGGCGCGATCCAGCGGCACCACCTGCTGGCCGAGCACCGTGCCGTCGGCCTCGGTGTAGCGCCAGGAATCCTGCTTCTGTTTCTCGTGGTAGCGACGCACGCGGCTGGCGGCGACCTCCAGGGCCTCGCGCTGCACCTCGCTGATGCGCGTGAGGGCCAGCTCCAGGCGTTCGCGCGGCAGGATCAGGTCGGCCATGCCGGCGACGTCCAGGCCATCGAAGCGCCGGGTGAACTCCACCAGCGCCGCGTCGCCCCGCTCGCGCACCGCCGCGATGATGTCCAGCACGCGCTGGTTGACCGAGTCGTCGGACACGCTTTCCCAGCTCAACAGATGATCCAGATGGCGCGCGAATTGCGGATCGGCGGCATTGAGTCGGCGGATGGCGATGGGACGGGTCATGGCGGGCCTCTCGTAGGGCAGGTGCTCGGGCGTCGCTAGCCTATCAAAGCCCGCCCTGCGGACACCCGAGAAAATTGGCCAGGGCAAGCATCGGCGGCGCGGCGAAAGCCGCGCCTCACGGATTCAGAGGCGGTGCGGGGATGCGCCGGGCGGCGAGCCGCGGCGCGAGACGGAAAGGCGACTGCCGCGCTCATCGGGCGGCGACCGCCTGGCGCAGGGTCTCGATCAGCGCCTGGACGCGGTCGTGCTGCATCTTCATCGAGGCCTTGTTGACGATCAGCCGCGAGCTGACGTGGGCGATCAACTCCTGGGGTTCCAGGCCGTTGGCGCGCAGGGTGTTGCCGGTATCCACCACGTCGATGATCTTGTCCGCCAAGCCGACCAGGGGAGCCAGTTCCATGGACCCGTACAGCTTGATCACGTCCACCTGGCGGCCCTGCTCGGCGTAGTAGCGCTTGGCGACGTTGACGAACTTGGTGGCCACGCGCAAACGGCCCTTGGGCTCCGGCACGCCAATGGCGCCGGCGGTCATCAGCTTGCAATTGGCGATTTTCAGGTCGAGCGGCTCGTAGAGCCCCTGGCCGCCGTACTCCATCAGCACGTCCTTGCCGGCGACGCCGAGGTCGGCGGCGCCATGCTCGACGTAGGTCGGCACGTCGGTGGCCCGTACGATCAGCAGGCGTACGTCGTCCTGGCTGGTGGGAATGATCAGTTTGCGGCTCTTGTCCGGATTCTCGCTGGGGACGATCCCGGCCGCGGCGAGCAGCGGCAGGGTGTCGTCGAGAATACGACCTTTGGACAGCGCGATGGTGAGCATGAACGGGAATCCTTCGATACGTGCCTGGCGGGCGGTCGAACGCGGGAGCGCCAGGCTCCCGCGGTGAACGCCCTAGCCCGGGACCCGGCGGATCTTGGCGCCGAGCAACTGCAGTTTTTCCTCGATGCACTCGTAGCCACGGTCGATGTGGTAGATGCGGTCGATCAGGGTCTCGCCTTCCGCCACCAGCGCGGCGATCACCAGGCTGGCGGAGGCGCGCAGGTCGGTGGCCATCACCGGGGCGCCCTTCAGGCTCGGCACGCCGGTGACGATCGCGGTGTTGCCCTCGACGAGGATCTGCGCGCCCATGCGATTCATTTCATAGACGTGCATGAAGCGGTTCTCGAACACCGTTTCGATCACCGTGCCGGTGCCCTCGGCGACCGCGTTCATCGAGATGAACTGGGCCTGCATGTCGGTGGGGAACGCCGGATACGGCGCGGTGCGCACGTTGACCGCCTTCGGTCGCCGGCCCTTCATGTCCAGCTCGATCCAGTCGATGCCGGTGGCGATCTCGGCGCCGGCTTCCTGCAGCTTGGCCAGCACCGCCTCGAGGATGCTCGGATCGGTGTCCTTGAGCTTGATCCGCCCACCGGTGGCCGCGGCGGCCACCAGATAGGTGCCGGTCTCGATGCGGTCGGGCATCACGCTGTAGCGGCCGCCGCCCAGGCGCTTCACGCCGTCGATGACGATGGTGTCGGTGCCTGCGCCCTGGATGCGCGCACCCATGGCGTTGAGGAAGTTGGCCAGGTCGACCACCTCGGGCTCGCGGGCGGCGTTTTCCAGTACGGTGCGGCCGTTGGCCAGGGAGGCCGCCATCATGATGTTCTCGGTACCGGTGACGCTGACGATATCGAAGAAGAAATGCGCGCCGCGCAAGCCACCGGCCGGGGCACGGGCCTTGATGTAGCCACCGTCCACGTCGATCTGCGCGCCCATGGCTTCGAGGCCGCGGATGTGCAGGTCGACCGGGCGCGAGCCGATGGCGCAGCCGCCGGGCAGCGCCACTTCGGCTTCGCCGAAGCGCGCGACCATCGGCCCGAGCACCAGGATCGAAGCGCGCATGGTCTTGACCAGCTCATAGGGCGCCACCAGCGTCTTGATGCTGCTGGCGTCCACCTCGACGCTGAGCTTCTCGTCGATCACCGGCTGGACGCCCATGCGGCCGAACAGCTCGATCATGGTGGTGATGTCATGCAGGTGCGGCAGGTTGCACACGGTGACCGGGGTGTCCGCCAGCAGGGTGGCGGCGAGGATCGGCAGCGCGGAGTTCTTCGCCCCGGAAATGCGGATTTCGCCGTTGAGGCGATGACCGCCGGTGATGATCAGTTTGTCCATAGCTGTCTCGTTGCCCGTCGACGCAGGGGTCGCCCGGGTCATGATTCGTGAGTCGGAGCGCCGCCAACGGCGGCGCCCGCCTTGGTCGCCCCGGCGGGGCGCGATACCTTCAGACGCGCTCGGCCCAGGCGGCGCGGCTGTAGAACTTCATCGTCACTGCATGGATGCTGCCGTCGGCGATCCAGGGGTTCAGGTGGGCATACACCTGCTGCTGACGCTTGACCGGGCTGAGGGCGGCCAGCTCGTCGCTGATCAGGTTCAATTGAAAGTTGCAGCCTTCGCCTTCCACCTCGACCCGGGTGTCGGGCAGATGGCTTTCCAGGAGGTTCTTCACTTCTACGGCCTGCATGCTCGACCTCGCTCGGGGTATTCGTGGGGGCTCCCGGATGACTCGCCGCGGTGGCCACATTCGCACCGGGGCGCCGGATGGGCGAAGGGAAAAGGGCGGGCATGTCCGGAAGAGGAATCAAATGTAAGAGGAGCCCTGGGCTCGCGGGCCGGTCATCATACAAAAAAGCTCTCCGCCTGCGAACCCCGCAGGACAGAGGGCCTTCGCCGCGATCCGCTCAGGGCTGCAACGGCAACAGCTCGACCAGGCCGGACACCTGGGCGATGTCGTGCATTTCCGCGGGTAGTCCGCGGATGCTCAGGGTCTTGCCGGCGCGATTGGCATCGCGCATGAACGCCAGCAGCAGGGACAGGCCGACGCTGCTGGATTTCTCCACCCCACTGCAATCCAGCACCAGCGCTTGCTCCGCGCTGGCCCGGATCAGTTCGCGACCGTCCTCGCGCAACTGCGGGCCACTGCGGTAATCGAGCACCCCGCGCAACGCCAGGGCGCCGCCCGCGCCAGCGACCACACTGGCCTCGGTCATTTCGCGCCGGCCTCCTCGGCCTGCGCGGTTTCCTTGGCCTTGGCGACTACACCGGCCCAGTTGGCGATGGTCTTCTCCAGATCGTTGCCATTCTTCTGCATGGTGTCGGCGAACTGGTCGCGGAACAGCTTGCCGAGGTTGATGCCGTTGATGATCACGTTACGCACTTTCCAGGCGCCGTCGATGTTGACCATGGTGTAGGACACCGGATAGAGGGTGCCCTTCTTGTCCTTGATCTCCATGCTGACGCTGGTGCGGTCGGGGTCCTGCTGCTTGCCGGCACCCGGCAGGACGCGGACGTTCTGGTTGTCGTATTCCAGCAGGGCGTTGCCGTAGAACTGCATCAAGCTGCGCTTGAATTCTTCCTCGAAACGCTTCACCTGCTCGGGGGTGGCCTTGCGGCTGTATTTCACCGTCATCACGCCACGGGCGATACCCTCGCCGTCCACCGCCGGCCCGAGGATCCGGTTCAGTGCGTCGTAGAAGGCGTTGGGGTCGGCCTGGTATTGGGCCTTATGGGCCTGCAGGTCGGCGAGCAATTCGTCGGTGGCTTGCTGCACCACCTGCTGCGCGCTAGGTGCCGCTGTCGCGACCAGGGGAAGGGCGGCCAGCAAAACCAGCAGGCCGCGTCGCAGGGCTTGGATCATGGTGACTCTCCTCATTTGGACTCCTTGCTCACCGAATTGAGCAGGAATTTGCCGATCAGGTCTTCCAGCACCAGCGACGACTGCGTATCGCGAATGGTGCCGCCCTCTTTCAACAGTTCTTCGTCGCCGCCGACGCTGATCCCGATGTACTTCTCGCCCAGCAGGCCCGCGGTGAGGATGGAGGCGGTGGAGTCGACGGGCAGGTTATCCACCTGTTTCTCCAGCTCCAGGGTCACCCGGCCGGTGTAGCTGTCGCGGTCCAGGTCGATGGCGGTGACCTTGCCGATGGTCACCCCGGCCATGGTCACCTTGGCTCTGACCGTGAGCCCGGCGATATTGTCGAAATGCGCGTACAGCTTGTAGGTCTCGCCCGTCCCGCTGAAGGACAGACCGCTGACACGCAGTGCCAGCAGCATCAGGGCGAGCAGCCCGGCCAGGAGAAACAGGCCGACGCCGATTTCCAGGGTGCGGATTTGCATCAGAAATCTCCAAACATCAAAGCGGTCAGAATGAAATCGAGGCCCAGAACGGCCAGTGAGGCGTAGACGACGGTACGGGTGGTGGCGCGACCTATGCCTTCCGAGGTGGGATCGCAATCGTAGCCCTGGAATACCGCGATCCAGGTCACCACGAAGGCGAACACCAGGCTCTTGATCACGCCGTTGAGCACGTCACTGGTGAATTCGACGCTGTTCTGCATGTTGGCCCAGAACGAGCCGTCGTAGACGCCGAGCCAATCCACCGCGACCATCGCCCCGCCCCAGATGCCCACCACGCTGAAAATCGTGGCGAGGATCGGCAGCGAGATGAAACCCGCCCACAGGCGAGGCGCGACGATGTACTTCAGCGGGTCCACGCCGATCATCTCCAGGCTGGAGAGCTGCTCGGTGGATTTCATGTTGCCGATCTCGGCGGTCAGCGCGGAACCGGCGCGACCGGCGAACAGCAGCGCGGTGACCACCGGACCCAACTCACGCAGCAGGGTGAGCGCGACCATCTGCCCGACGGCCTGCTCGGAACCGTATTGATTGAGGATGCTGTAGCCCTGCAGCGACAGCACCATGCCGATGAACACGCCGGACACGACGATGATCGGCAAGGACAGCACCCCCACCGAATAGAGCTGGCGGGTCAGCAGGTGCATGCCGTTGCCCAGGGCGCTGCGGCCGAACAACGCGCGTAGCAGGAAAATCGTCGAACGGCCCAACGCGGCCACCACGCCGATCCCGGAAGCGCCGAGCAGGCGAATGCGTTCGAGCAGGGACTTCTTGCGCATCAGCGCTCTCCCAGGAGATCGGCGCGATAATCCGGCGCGGGGTAATGGAAAGGTACCGGGCCATCGGGGATGCCCTTCATGAATTGCCGAATGCGTGGATTATCGGAGTCCATCAGTTCCGCCGGCGTTCCCTGGCCGAGCACCTGGCTATCGCCCACGACATAGAGGTAATCGGCGATGCTGGCGGTCTCCGCGAGGTCATGGGATACCACGATGCTGGTGATGCCCAGGGCGTCGTTGAGCAAACGGATCAGCCGTACCAGCATGCCCATGGAAATCGGGTCCTGGCCGACGAAGGGTTCGTCGTACATCAGGATCTGCGGATCGAGGGCGATGGCCCGGGCCAGGGCGACGCGGCGTTTCATCCCGCCGGACAGCTCGTCCGGCATCAGCTCGATGGCGCCACGCAGGCCGACCGCCTGCAACTTCATCAGCACGATGTCGCGGATCATTTCGTCGGGCAGCTTGGTGTGCACGCGCAACGGGAAGGCCACGTTCTCGAACACGTCCAGGTCGGTGAACAGCGCGCCGCTCTGGAACAGCACGCCGAACTCCTTGCGCATGTCGAACAGCTCGGAGCGCGACAGGGTCGGCAGATTGCGGCCGTTAACCCACACCTCGCCGCGATCGGGCTTCAACTGAGCGGCGATCAGGCGCAACAGGGTGGTCTTGCCGGAGCCGGAAGGTCCCATGATGCCGGTGACCTTGCCACGGGGAATGCGGATATCGACGTTGTTGAAGATGCTCCGCGCGCCGCGCTTGAAGGTCACCCCCTTCAGCTCGACCGCGTAGGCGTTTTCGGCGCTCATCTGGACTCCTTGCATACAGCGATTCCCGGCAGACGACGCCCCTTGCGACGGGGACACTGCGGCGATCGGGGGCGGGTCGAACGGGGCGCGCAATATAGCATCGACCGCTTGCGGCGCCCAAGGTTGCCCACGGTTTCGTTCAGCCGGATGACAGCTTTGCCGCCTCGCTCACATTGTCCATGGGTGAGCAGTGCCCGCTTTCTGTCTATAATCTCCCCCTTTTAGCCCAGCGACCGCCCCATTGCCCATGACGTCGACAAGCCATCCGATCCAGTCCGCCCAACGCACCATCCGCCTGGAAATCGAAGCCATCGAGGCCCTCCTCGGGCGCATCGGCGACGACTTCGTGAAGGCCTGCGAGTTGATCCTGCGCGGCCAGGGCCGTGTCGTGGTGGTGGGGATGGGCAAATCGGGGCATATCGGCAACAAGATCGCCGCGACCCTCGCCAGCACCGGGACGCCGTCTTTCTTCGTGCACCCGGCGGAAGCCAGCCACGGCGACATGGGCATGATCACCCGCGACGACGTGGTACTGGCCCTGTCCAACTCCGGCGCGACGGCGGAAATCGTCACCCTGCTGCCGCTGATCAAGCGCCTGGGCATCACCCTCATCAGCATGACCGGCAATCCCGACTCCCCCCTGGCCAAGGCCGCCGAGGTCAATCTCGACGCCCGCGTGGCCCAGGAAGCCTGCCCGCTCAACCTCGCCCCGACTTCCTCCACCACCGCCTCGCTGGTGCTGGGCGACGCGCTGGCCATCGCCCTGCTCGAAGCCCGCGGCTTCACCGCCGAGGACTTCGCCTTTTCCCACCCGGGCGGCGCCCTCGGTCGGCGGCTGCTGCTCAAGGTCGAACACATCATGCACGCGGGCAGCCAGTTGCCTCAGGTGAAGCGTGGCACGCCGCTCAAGGACGCCCTGCTGGAGATGACCCGCAAGGGCCTCGGCATGACCGTGGTGCTGGAGGACGACGGCCGCCTGGCCGGCGTTTTCACCGATGGCGACCTGCGCCGCACCCTGGATCGCGGGATCGACGTCCGCAATGCCAGCATCGACGAGGTGATGACCCGCCATGGCAAGACGGCCCGCGCCGACATGCTGGCCGCCGAGGCCCTGAAGATCATGGACGATCACAAGATTAATGCCCTGGTGGTGATCGATAGCGAGGATCGCCCGATAGGCGCCCTGCACATCCACGACCTCACCCGCGCCGGAGTGCTCTGAATGAACGAAGAAGACCTGCTGCACCGTGCCCGGGCGATCCGCCTGGCGATCTTCGACGTGGATGGCGTCCTGACCGACGGCAAGCTGTACTTCCTCGTCGACGGCAGCGAATTCAAGACCTTCAATACCCTCGACGGCCACGGCATCAAGATGCTGATCAACAGTGGCGTGCGCACCGCGATCATCAGCGGGCGGGAAACCCCGGTGGTCGAGCGGCGCGCCCGCAACCTGGGGATCCAGCATCTCTACCAAGGCCGCGAGGACAAGCTCGCGGTGCTCGACGAACTGCTCGGGCAACTCGGGCTGAACCACGCCCAGGTCGCCTACCTGGGCGACGACCTGCCCGATCTGCCGGTGATCCGCCGCGTGGGCCTGGGCATGGCGGTGGCCAGCGCCGACGGGTTCGTCCGCGAGCACGCCCATGGCGTGACCCGGGCACGGGGCGGCGAAGGCGCGGCCCGTGAGTTCTGCGAGTTGATCCTGCGCGCCCAGGGCAACCTGGACGCCGCCCAAGCCGCTTACCTATAGGCCATCGCATGCCGAAGAACCTGCGTCTCGCCCTGATCTTCCTGCCCATCGCCGCGCTGCTGATCGCGCTCGGCTACTGGAACATCCGCCCCGAAAGCTTCATGGATTCGACCCCGGCGACCACCGACGACAATGCCATCGACTACTACATCATCAACGGCAAGAGCGTTCAGTACCTGGCCGACGGCAAGATGCAGTACGAAATGACCACGGACAAACTGGAACACATCCAGGCCAGCGACGTCACATTGCTGACCAAGCCGGACCTGCTGATGTATCGCGGAACCGAGTATCCCTGGCACGTGCAGAGCGCACGCGGCGAAGTCGGGCCGAAAGGCAAGCAGGTGGAGCTGATCGACGATGTGCGGGTCGCCCGCACCGATGCGCGCAACCGCCCGGTCATCCTCAATACCACACGCCTGACGGTATTCCCTGACCAGGAATATGCGCAAACCGAGCAAGCCGTTAGAATCGACGCCGCCAACGGAGTCACGACGGCCACAGGAATGAAAGCGTACTTGAATGACAGCCGGATGCTCCTGCTGTCCAACGTAAGAGGCCAGCATGAGGTTCGTTAACTTTTTCTCCCTCCGGACCCTTTCCCTGTTGCTCAGCCTGGGAACGGCGCTGGGCAGTACCGGCGCCTGGGCCCTGCCCTCGGACCGCGACCAGCCGATTCGCGTGCAGGCCGACAGCGCCGAGCTCGACGACAAGCAAGGCGTCGCGGTCTACCACGGCGGCGTGGTGATCACCCAAGGCACCATGAAGATCACTGGCGACACCGTCACCATCACGCAGAACGCCCAGGGTGAAATCGAGATGTTCACCTCTCAGGGCAAGCCGGCCTACTACGAGCAGAAGCCTTCGCCGGACAAGCAGATCGTCCAAGCCTACGGCCTGACCATCCAATACTTCGCGTCCAAGGACCGTATCGTCCTGATCGACCAGGCTAAGGTGATCCAGGAAGGCAACACCTTCGAGGGCGAGAAGATCGTCTACGACACCAAGCGTCAGATCGTCAACGCCGGCCGCGCCAAGGGCTCCTCGGTGACCACCCCGAGACCGCGTATCGACATGGTCATCCAGCCGAAGAAAAAAGAAGGATCGGCGCAGTAATGGCGACTCTGAAAGCCCAGCATCTGGCGAAAAGCTACAAGGGTCGCCAGGTCGTCCGCGACGTCAGCCTGTCCATCGACAGCGGTCAGATCGTCGGCCTGCTTGGCCCCAACGGGGCGGGCAAGACCACCTGCTTCTACATGATCGTCGGGCTGGTGGCGGCGGATCAGGGCCGGGTGCTGATCGACGAGCTGGACGTCAGCTACCAGCCGATGCATGGGCGCGCGCGCGCCGGCATCGGCTATTTGCCGCAGGAAGCGTCGATCTTCCGCAAGCTCAGCGTCGCCGACAACATCATGGCCATCCTCGAGACCCGCAAGGACCTCGACAAGGCCGGCCGCGGCAAGGAACTGGAAAGCCTGCTCCAGGAATTCCACATCAGCCACATCCGCGACAACCTCGGCATGAGCCTTTCCGGCGGCGAGCGGCGCCGGGTGGAGATCGCCCGCGCCCTGGCCACCTCCCCGAAATTCATCCTGCTCGACGAGCCCTTCGCCGGGGTTGACCCGATCTCGGTGGGCGACATCAAGCAAATCATCCATCACCTCAAGGACAAGGGCATCGGCGTCCTGATCACCGACCACAATGTCCGCGAGACGCTGGATATCTGCGAGACCGCCTACATCGTCAGCGACGGACGCCTGATCGCCGAAGGCGATTCCGCCGCCATCCTGTCCAATGAACTGGTGAAAGAGGTCTACCTGGGGCACGAGTTTCGCCTGTAGGCGGACGACCTCTCTCGTGGAGGTTGCGTGCGCTGGAAAAATAAGCCAAATTCAGGCATATAATTTGCTTCCTGGTGGCGCTTCGGCGTCCTGTTGTGGATGGCGCGTGTGCGCCGGCGAATCAAGGTGCTAAGCCCTCTGCCATGAAACCATCGCTAGTCCTCAAGATGGGCCAGCAGCTGACGATGACCCCGCAGCTGCAACAGGCCATCCGCCTTCTCCAATTGTCGACCCTGGACCTGCAACAGGAAATCCAGGAGGCGCTGGAGTCCAACCCGATGCTGGAACGCCAGGAAGAAGGGGAAGACTTCGACAACTCGGACCCGATGGCGGACGGCGAGGAGCAAAGCGCTCCGAGCAATACGCCGATCCAGGAAACCCCGTACCAGGAAAGCACGCCGAACGCCGATACCATGGAAGACGGCGAGTGGAATGATCGCATCCCCAGCGAACTGCCGGTGGACACCGCCTGGGAAGATGTCTACCAGACCAGCGCCAGCAGCCTGCCGAGCAATGACGACGACGAGTGGGACTTCACCTCCCGCACCTCGGTCGGCGAGAGCCTGCAAAGCCATCTGCTGTGGCAGCTCAACCTGGCCCCCATGTCCGATACCGATCGGCTGATCGCCGTCACCCTCATCGACTGCATCAACAACCAGGGCTATCTGGAAGAGTCGCTGGAGGAGATCGTCGAGGCCTTCGATCCCGAACTGGACGTCGAGCTGGACGAGGTGGAAGCGGTGCTGCATCGCATCCAGCAGTTCGAGCCGGCCGGAATCGCCGCCCGCGACTTGCGCGAGTGTCTGCTGCTGCAACTGCGCCAGTTGCCCGTGTCGACACCCTGGCTGAGCGAAGCGCAGAAGCTGGTGAGCGATCATCTGGAGCTGCTGGGCAGCCGCGACTACGGCCAGTTGATTCGACGCATGCGTCTCAAGGAAGACGACCTGCGGCAGATCATCGAACTGATCCAGAGCCTCAACCCGCGACCCGGCTCGCAGATCGAGTCGAGCGAGCCGGAATACGTGGTCCCGGACGTGATCGTGCGCAAGCACAACGAACGCTGGCTGGTGGAATTGAACCAGGAATCGGTGCCGCGCCTGCGGGTCAATCCCCACTACGCCGGCTTCGTCAAGCGTGCCGATTCCAGTGCCGACAACACCTTCATGCGCAATCAGTTGCAGGAAGCACGCTGGTTCATCAAGAGCCTGCAAAGCCGCAACGAAACCCTGATGAAGGTCGCGACCCAGATCGTCGAACACCAGCGCGGTTTCCTCGATTACGGCGACGAAGCGATGAAACCGCTGGTTCTGCACGACATCGCCGAAGCGGTGGGCATGCACGAATCGACCATCTCGCGCGTCACCACGCAGAAGTACATGCATACGCCGCGTGGCATCTACGAGCTGAAATACTTCTTCTCCAGCCACGTCAGTACGTCCGAAGGCGGCGAATGCTCGTCCACCGCGATCCGCGCCATCATCAAAAAACTGGTGGCGGCGGAAAATCCGAAAAAGCCGTTGAGCGACAGCAAGATCGCTGGTTTACTGGAAGCACAAGGCATTCAAGTGGCCCGTCGCACAGTCGCTAAGTACCGGGAATCTCTGGGTATAGCGCCCTCCAGCGAACGCAAGCGACTGATGTGAGGCGCACGTAGTGTTCCAGTGACAGGTTCATGCCTGTTTCTAATACACGGGCAACAAGGAGAAAGCGGTATGCAAGTCAACATCAGTGGACACCAGCTGGATGTGACCGACGCCCTGCGCGAGTACATCGCCGAGAAACTCGGCCGATTGGAGCGCCATTTCGACCGGATCACCAACGTGCAGGTGATCATGGAGGTCGAGAAACTCAAACAGAAAATCGAGGCCACCCTGCATATCTCCGGCGGCGAAATCGTGGCCAATGCCGAACACGAGGACATGTATGCCGCCATCGACCTGCTCACCGACAAGCTGGACCGCCAATTGATCAAGCACAAAGAAAAACAACTCAATCGCCAGCAGGGCGCGACCGCTCGCTGACCACTCCCCTATGATCCGACTTGAGCAAATCCTGACCCCCGGCCGTTCCTTGGTGAACGTGCCGGGAGGCAGCAAGAAACGTGTCCTCGAACAGATCGCCCATCTGATCGCTCGCGAACTTCCTGGCCTCGACGCCCAGGATATCTTCGAAAGCCTCATCGCCCGCGAAAAACTCGGCTCGACCGGGTTCGGCAACGGGATCGCCATTCCCCACTGCCGGTTGCCTGGCTGCGACTCGCCGATCAGCGCGGTTCTGCGCCTGGACGCTCCGGTGGACTTCGATGCCATCGACGGAGCGCCTGTCGATTTGCTGTTCGTGCTTCTAGTGCCCCCGGCAGCGACGGACGAGCACCTGGAACTGCTCAGACAGATCGCCAGCATGCTCGACCGCAGCGATGTGCGTGAACGCCTGCGCCGTGCGCCCGATAACGAAGCGCTCTACGCAGTGGTCGTGGACGTGCAGAACAGTCGATAATCATGCGCCTCATCATCGTCAGCGGACGTTCCGGCTCGGGAAAAAGTACCGCCCTCGATGTGCTTGAGGACAACGGCTTCTATTGCATCGATAACCTGCCCGCCGGCCTGCTTCCCGAGCTCGCCGAAAGGACCCTGTTGCAAACCGAAATGATGCAGCCCCAGGTCGCGGTATCCATCGACGCGCGCAACCTGCCCAGCCAACTGGTGCGTTTCCCCCAGCTACTGAACGAAGTGCGCGCACGGCACATTCAATGCGACGTGCTTTACCTGGATGCCGACGAGGAAACGCTGCTGAAGCGGTTTTCCGAAACCCGTCGGCGCCATCCGCTCACCAACGAACATCGCTCGCTGGCCGAGGCCATCAAAGACGAGGCCGCCCTGCTCGGCCCCATCGCCGACCTCGCGGACCTGAAGATAGACACCGCGCGCCTCAATCTTCATCAATTGCGCGACACCCTGAAACTGCGCCTGCTCGACAAGCCCGAACCCGGCACCGCATTTCTGATTCAGTCCTTCGGGTTCAAGCGGGGCATACCGGTGGACGCCGATATGGTCTTCGACGTGCGCTGCCTGCCGAACCCCTATTGGAAGCCGGAACTACGCGACCATTCGGGAAAGACCGACCAGGTGATCGCCTACCTCGCGGCGCAACCCGAGGTGGACGACATGTACCAGGATATCTTCGCCTACCTGAACAAATGGTTGCCGCGCTTCGCCGCGAGCAACCGCGCCTATGTCACCATAGCCATCGGCTGCACCGGCGGACATCATCGTTCGGTGTACCTCGCCGAGCGCCTGGGCGAGGCGCTGAAAATCAACTTGAAGAATGTCCAGGTCCGCCACCGCGACCTCGGCTAGAAGGATTGACGCCGCAATGCCTGCCTGCGAAATCGTGATCATCAATAAGCTGGGATTGCATGCCCGCGCCGCTGCCAAATTCGTCGGCGTGGCCGGGCGTTATCCCTGTCAGGTGCGGGTCGGTCGGTCACCGGAAAGCCTGGTGGACGGCAAGAGCATCATGGCTGTCATGATGCTGGCCGCCGGTAAAGGCACGACCATCCACCTGCAAACCGAAGGCGAGCAAGGCGACGACGCCCTGGCCGCCCTGGTCGAGTTGATCAACAACCGCTTCGACGAAGGCGAGTGACCGCCTCCCGCGCTTGTCGTTTGCGACCTCATCCCAGCGCGGTATCCAGCACCATCATCAGACAGAACCCCACCGCCAGCCCCATGCTCGCCTCGGTGCCGTGCCCCTTGCGGTGGGATTCCGGTATGAGCTCGTGAGTCACGGCGAACAGCATCGCGCCGGCCGCGAATGCAAGGCCCCAGGGCAACAGCAGCGCCGACACGCCCATCAGCCAGGCGCAGACCACCGCGGCCAGAGGCTCCACCAGACCCGAGGCGGCTCCGATCAGCAAGGCCCTGCCGCGCGACATGCCCGCACCGGCGAGCACCAGCGAAATGATCAAGCCTTCCGGCAGATCCTGCAGCGCGATGCCCATCGCCAGGCTTTCCGAACCGGGCAACCCGGCACCGGCCGATACCCCGACAGCCATGCCTTCGGGAATGTTATGCAGGACGATCGCGACGACGAACAGCAGGATGCGTGGCGCCAGGACATGGGCATCGGGCCCACTGCCTATTTCCAGGGACTGCTGCGGCAGCAATCGGCCCAGGCCGAACAGGGCGCTGGCACCGATCAGCAGGCCGAGGCTCGCCAGGAACCCCGCGCCCCACGCGGAAAAACCCAGGTCACGGGCCGCCCCCAGCGCAGGCATCAACAAGGAAAAGACGGTCGCCGCCAGCATCACGCCGCCGCCGAAGCCCAGCAAGGCATCGGATACGCGTTCGGAAATCCGGTGCAGGCAGAGGACCGGCAATGCCCCCAGGGCGGTGCCCAAGGCACACAGCCCCCCGCCGCGAAGCGCATTCCAGATTCGTGGATCGAGCGCCTGGGACACGGTATGAGTGGCCTGCATCAGCAGCAGGGAAAACCCCAGCAGCACCAGGCAGAGACCGAATGCATAACGTCCGGTACGACTATTCGAGGAACGGAGTGATGTCAGGTTACGCATGGGGCCCTTCTATGCAGCGGCCGGCATGGAGCCGGCACGCGGGCTAATGGATCGCGACCTCAGGTCAGCGCCTGACGATAACGCTTGTTCACTTCTTCCCAGTCGATGACGTTGTAGAAGGCGCCAATGTATTCCGGCCGACGGTTCTGGTACCTCAGATAATAGGCGTGTTCCCACACGTCCAGGCCAAGAATCGGCACGTTGCCTTGCATCAGCGGGCTGTCCTGGTTACCGCTGCTTTCGACCACGAGTTTCTTCGCGGGCGTCACGCTGAGCCAGGCCCAGCCACTGCCGAAACGTGTCAGCGCGGCCTTGGTGAATAACTCTTTGAAGGTGGCGAAGCCTCCGAGTTCGGTCGCGATGGCGGCCGCCACCTCGCCGACCGGCTCGCCGCCGCCCGTGGGCGACATGACGGTCCAGAACAGAGAATGGTTGGCATGCCCGCCGCCGTTGTTGATCACCGCACCACGCTGGGCCTCGGGCACCTCGTTCAGGCGGGTGAGCAGCACCTCGACCGGCAGTTCGGCCAGGGCCTGGCCTTCCAGCGCCGCGTTGAGGTTGTTGACGTAGGTCTGGTGATGCTTGCTGTGGTGGATTTCCATGGTCTGCGCATCGATGTGCGGTTCCAGGGCGTCGTAGGCGTAGGGCAATGCAGGCAAGACGTAAGGCATGTTGGTGTCCTCAGTGATGGCGGTCGGCCAGGGCGGGCGACCGGGGGTGGCGCGGCTGATCATCGGCGGCATGACCCAGCAGCCGGTCGGTGCGGGGATACGCCCCGTGCTCGCTGATGAAATGCAAAAGCTCCATGTAGGTGGCACGGCTGTGGCGCAAGGCCGCGTCACGCAATGGCTGGGGCAAGGTCTCGTCGGCCATGGCCTGCAAAAGTCGCTCGTGACCGGCACACAGGTTTTCTGCGGTTTCCTCGGGCTGACCAAGCATCAGGTGCAGATCGGCCAGGTTGTGATGGGAAATGACGAACGCCGCGACGGCGGCGTCGGCATCCATCCAACGCTGGAACAGGACCTGGGCCAGGGCCAGCGCCTGCAGGTAATGTTCGCGGGCCTCCACCCAATCCCCAGCTTTGAAACAACGGTTTCCCGCTTCGATGGTGCGTTTCCACTGCTCCATATTCGAGCTCCTGCCCTGACGGGCTTCATGGAAAGATCGCCGGGCCAGAACCTGCCCGGCGCAAAATGCGATCGTTAAAGCCCGCCCGCGGTCAGGGCTTCCGGATTAAGCAGACGCTCGAGCTCCTCACGGCTCAGCGAGGTGTTCTCGGCAGCCACGTCGATGATCGGACGCCCTTCCCGATAGGCCTGCTTGGCGATTTCCGCAGCCTTCAGGTAGCCGATGATCGGGTTGAGAGCGGTCACCAGAATCGGGTTGCGTTCGAGTGCCTCCTGCAATTTGGGGCCATTGACCTTGAAGCCGGCGATGGCCCGGTCGGCGAGCAGGCGGCTGGATGTGCTGAGCAGCCCGATGCTGCCCAGCAGGTTGTCGGCGATCACCGGCAGCATCACGTTCAGCTCGAAATTGCCGGACTGGCCGGCAATGGCGATGGTGGCGTCGTTGCCGATCACTTGGGCGGCGACCATGGCGGTGGCCTCGGGGATCACCGGATTGACCTTGCCCGGCATGATCGAAGAGCCCGGCTGCAGGGCCTCCAGCTCGATCTCGGCGAGCCCGGCCAGAGGCCCGGAGTTCATCCAGCGCAGGTCGTTGGCGATCTTCATCAGCGAGACGGCGACGGTCTTCAACTGGCCGGAAAGAGCCACGGCGGTGTCCTGCGAGCCGATCAGGGCGAAGAAATTCGCCCCCGGCACGAAGCGCAACCCGGTGAGCCCGTTCAGCTCGACGCAGAACCGTTCGGCGAAGCGCGGATGGGCATTGATCCCCGTGCCGACCGCCGTACCGCCCTGGGCCAGGGCCTGCAAGCTGGGCAGCAGCGCCCGGAGGTGCTCGATATTCGCCTGGATCTGCTGCGCCCAACCGTCCAGCACCTGGCTCATGCGCACGGGCATGGCATCCATCAGGTGGGTGCGGCCGGTCTTCACGTAAGGCTGCACCTCCAGGGACTTCTCGCAGAGCACGGTCAGCAGGTGCCCGAGCGCCGGTAACAGGCGCTCGCTGACCTCGAGGGCCGCGCTGACATGGATGGTGGTGGGAATGATGTCGTTGCTGCTCTGCCCGCAATTCACATGGTCGTTGGGGCTGACGGCGTCGCCAAGGATCCGGCTGGCCAGGGTGGCGATCACTTCGTTGGCATTCATGTTGGAACTGGTGCCGGACCCGGTCTGGAACACGTCGACCGGGAAGTGCGCCATGAAATCTTCGGCGAGCAATTGCTGGCAGGCCGCGACGATGGCGTCGCCGACGGCCGGCGCGATTTGCTCCAGGTCGACGTTGGCTCGCGCCGCGGCTGCCTTCGCCAGCAGCAGGGAGCGAATGAAGGGGGTCGGCATGCGCTGCCCGCTGATCGGGAAGTTGTCCACCGCGCGTTGCGTCTGGGCGCCGTAGAGCGCCTCCGCCGGCACCGCCAGCTCGCCCATGCTGTCGCGCTCGATACGGGTCGAGGTCATGAGATGTTCCTTTCGAGGTAGGTGTAGGAAGGCGCCAGCTCGGTCATCGCCAACTGGCGGCTCAACAGGCCCAGGCGCATGCGCCGCTCGGGCGCGTCGGCGATACGCTCCAGATCGTTCAGCGGTCGGTAGGCGTGATCCAGGCACAGGCAGCGCCAGTGCCAGGGCAGCGCGCGGTCGTTGGCCGTATCCATCAGCAGGCGGAAGGTCGTCTCGCCCGCGCGCCAGGACGGCAACAGGCCGCAATGCACCATGGCTTCGCTCTCCACCATGAACCGGCGAATCAGGCGCGGTTCATCGGCGGCGAGGGCGCAGCGTATTTTGGCTTTCAGCCAATGCCAGTGGTCGAGCGAAGGTAGCTTGCGCATGAGAAAACTCCCGAAGCCGGAAACTGATAATTATTAGCATATAGAAATGATAATCAAGAATCGATTCGTCATTTCGCGTTCCGATGACGACGCGCGACTGCAGCGACCGCACCTAACGATCGCTGGCTAGGCATGTTCGGGAGAATGGCCGTGATCGTGATCGCTGAGCGCACGCAATTCGGGCAGCCGGACACTCGGCGACGGGCATTCGCCAGAGGAATAGAAGGAAAATTCAGAGGGGTGGGCCCGAGCGGTCACCCAGGATCGACAGGCTCGTTGCGAGCGCTCATGTCATCCATGTCCAATCGCGGCGGCAGGATCGCCATGGCCGCTTCACCATGGCGAATCCCGCCTTTCATCCGGGGTGCAAACCGCTCGTTACGGGCGGCTCGCCGGTCAGCGGCCCGCCACGGTCATGCGCTCGATCAGGATCGAGCCGGTGCGGATGTTGCTGCGCACCTCCAGGTCGCGGCCCACCGCGACGATCTGCCGGAACATGTCCCGCAGGTTGCCCGCGATGGTGACTTCCTGCACGGGGAACTGGATTTCGCCGTTCTCGACCCAGTACCCCCCGGCCCCGCGGGAATAATCCCCGGTCACCAGGTTGAGGCCGTGCCCCATCAGTTCGGTGACCAGCAGACCACGCCCCATGCGCTTGAGCAGGGCGGCCTGATCGTCGTCGCCGTGGCTAACGAACAGGTTGTGCACGCCTCCGGAGTTGGCGGTGCTGGGCATGCCGAGCTTGCGTCCCGAATAGGTGCCGAGGATATAGGAAACCAACTCGCCCTTATCGACGAAAGGCTTGGCGTAGGTTGCCAGGCCGTCGCCGTCGAACGCCGCGCTCCCGAGCGCCCGGGGAAGATGCGGGCGTTCGTCGATGCTCATCCAGTCGGGGAACAGCTGCTGGCCCAGAGAGCCTTCGAGGAACGAAGACTTGCGGTACAGGCTGCCGCCGGACACCGCGGTGAGGAAATGCCCGATCAGCCCGGTGGCCAGTTCCGCGGCGAACAGCACCGGTACCTCGCAGGTGGGCACCGGTCGGGCGCCGAGGCGGCTGACGCTGCGCTGCGCCGCATGGCGGCCGATGCTCGCCGCGTCGGCCAGCGCCTCGCCCTGGCGGCTGATGTCGTACCAGTAGTCTCGCTGCATCTGGCCGTCCTGCTCGGCGATCATCACGCAACTGAGGCTGTGCCGGGTACTGGCATAACCGGCAATGAAGCCGTGGCTGTTGCCGTACACGCGGCACCCCTGGTGGGTGCTCAGGCTGGTGCCGTCCGCCTTGGTGATGCGCGGGTCGGTGGCGAAAGCCGCCGCCTCGCACTCCAGCGCCTTCTCGATGGCGCCCTCCGGCGAAATCGCCCAAGGATGGTAGAGGTCCAGTTCCGGCAATTCGCGCGCCATCAAGGCGGCGTCCGCCAGGCCGGCGCAATCGTCCTCGGAGGTGTGCCGGGCGATCGCCAGGGCGGCGGCGACCGTCTCGCGGATGGCCGCTTCGCCGCTGGCCGACGTGCTGGCTGAACCCTTGCGTTGACCGAGGTACAGGGTGATGCCAAAACCCTCGTCGCGATTGAACTCCACCGTTTCCACTTCGCGCTGGCGCACCGTGGTGGACAGACCCTGCTCCAGCGATACCGCCACTTCGCAGGCACTGGCGCCCTGGCGGGCGGCTTCAGCGATGATCCGTTCCACCTGTTCCTGCAACGCCGGTAACGCCTGCGGCCCGATACTTTCGACTGAACTCATACGAACTCCCGTGTGCGGCCACGTCGGCGGGGCGTCTGCGCCTCCTGCGGTCCGTGACCTGCTGCTATCATGGCGGCGTTTTCCATTGGACCGCCCCCATGTCTGATTACCTCGACGACGACTTCTCCGGCGAGAAGAGCAAATCCCAGGTCAAGCGCGAGCTGCACGCCTTGCAGGACCTCGGTGAACGCCTGACCACCCTCAAGCCGGATCTCCTGGCCAAATTGCCGCTGAGCGACGCCTTGCGCCGGGCGCTGGCCGACGCCCCGAAACACACCGCGCACATCGCGCGGAAACGCCATATCCAATACATCGGCAAGCTGATGCGCGACCAGGACATCGAGGGCATCCTCGCCCTGGTCGACCAGCTCGATGCCTCGACCCGGCAATACAACGAGCGCTTCCATGCCCTGGAACGTTGGCGCGACCGCCTGCTCGACAGCGGCGATGCCGCCCTGGACGCCTTCTGCGTCGAGTATCCCGAAGCGGATCGCCAGCACCTGCGGCAACTGTCGCGCCAGGCGCAACACGAAGCCGCCCAGGAAAAACCGCCCACCGCCTCGCGCAAAATCTTCAAGTACATCCGCGAACTGGACGAAGCCAAACGCGGCCTGCGCTGATCCCTTTTCCTCTACAGCCGGGCGACGCACGCCCTGGCCCTGGACGGCGACCGATGACGCGCCGTTCCAGCGGCAGCGGGTGAGGCGCTCGCCGCCTCAGGCGCCGGTGCCGCCGACGGTGATGGCGTCGATCTTCAGGGTCGGCTGACCCACGCCCACCGGGACCGACTGGCCGTCCTTGCCGCAGGTGCCCACGCCGCTGTCCAGCGCCAGGTCGTTGCCGACCATGGACACCTGGCTCATCGCCTCGGGACCGTTGCCGATCAGAGTCGCGCCCTTGACCGGCGCGGTGATCTTGCCGTTCTCGATCAGGTAGGCCTCGCTGGTGGAGAACACGAACTTGCCGCTGGTGATGTCCACCTGACCGCCGCCGAGGTTGGCGCAGTAGATGCCGCGCTGCACCGAGGCGATGATCTCTTCGGGGTCGCTCTCGCCCGCGAGCATGTAGGTATTGGTCATCCTCGGCATCGGCAGGTGCGCATAGGACTCGCGACGACCGTTGCCGGTGGGGGCCACGCCCATCAGGCGCGCGTTCAGCTTGTCCTGCATGTAGCCCTTGAGCACACCCTTCTCGATCAGGGTGGTGCACTGGGTGGGCGTGCCTTCGTCGTCCATGCTCAGCGAACCGCGGCGGCCCGCGAGGGTGCCGTCGTCGACGATGGTGCACAGGCTGGACGCCACCTGCTGGCCGACGCGCCCGCTGTAGGCCGAACTGCCCTTGCGGTTGAAGTCGCCTTCCAGGCCATGGCCCACCGCTTCGTGCAGCAGTACGCCGGACCAGCCCGCCCCCATTACCACCGGCAGGGTGCCGGCCGGCGCCGGGATGGCTTCGAGGTTGACCAGGGCCTGGCGCAGCGCCTCGCGGGCGTAGCCCATGGCGCGTTCCTCGCCCTGGCCGTCGGTCTCCAGGAAATAGCGATAGTCGGTTCGCGCGCCGCCGCCGTGGCCGCCGCGTTCGCGACGACCGTTCTGCTCGACGATCACGCTGACGTTGAAGCGCACCAAGGGACGAATGTCGGCGCCCAGGCTACCGTCTACCGCCGCGACCAGAATCCGTTCCCAGACCCCGGCGAGGCTCACGGTGACCTGCTGGATGCGGGCATCCAGGGCTCGGGTGGCGGCGTCGATCCGCTTGAGCAGCTCGACCTTTTCCGCGCGCTCGAGCACCTCCAGCGGATTGCCCGGTGCATACAGGGCGGTGAACGAAGGGCTGACGAACGCCTGCACGCGGCCACGCTGGCCCGAGCGGGCGATGGAGCGCGCGGCCCGCGCCGCCTGGCTCAGGGCTTCCGCGGTGATCGCATTGCTGTAGGCGAAGCCGGTCTTTTCACCCGACTGCGCACGCACGCCCACCCCTTGGTCGAGATTGAAACTGCCTTCCTTGACGATGCCGTCCTCGAGCACCCAGGTTTCGGATACGTGGCTCTGGAAATACAGGTCGGCGGCGTCGATGCCGGGACCGGCCAGTTCGCCGAGCACCGCGGGTAACCGCTCGATGCTCAGGTCGCCGGGGGTCAGCAGATGCTCGCCGACGGTTAACAACAGATCGCTCATGACTAATCCAGATCCTGTCTCGTTACCATCGGCCGGGGATCGGCCGATGCCAGAAATCGTCGGTGACTGGCGATCGGCATGCGCTGCCGGATCGCCGCCAGTTCCGTCGCGTCGACGGTGGCCAGCAGCACCGCTTCGCCTTGCTCGCGCTCGGCGAGCACCCGGCCCCAGGGATCGACGATCGCCGAATGGCCGAAGGTCTCGCGCCCGCCGGGATGTCGCCCGCCCTGCCCGGCCGCCAGCAGGTAGCACTGGGTTTCGATGGCCCGGGCACGCACCAGGACGTGCCAGTGCGCCGCGCCGGTGACCGCGGTGAACGCCGAAGGGGCGGTGATCAGCTCGGCGCCGGCCTCGCGCAATGCCGTGTAGAGCTCGGGGAAACGCAAGTCGTAGCAGACCGACAACCCGAGGTTCCCCACTGGGGTCGGCGCCACCACCACCCGGCTACCGAAAGCATAGTCGTCGGATTCGCGGTAGCGCCCACGGTTGTCGGCCACGTCCACGTCGAACAGATGCAGCTTGTCGTAGCGCGCCACGCATTCGCCTTGGTCATCGATCAGCAGCGAACAGGCGCATGCGCGGCCGTCCGGCTGCCCATCCGGGGGCAGCGGCAGCGTGCCGGCGACTATCCATAATCTGAGGTCGCGGGCACGCCGTTTCAACCAGGGCAGGATGGGCCCCTCGCCGCGGGCCTCGGCGCGACCCACCGCCGCCAGGTCGCGGCGACCCATGGCGGCGAAGTTCTCCGGCAACACCGCGAGGCGCGCGCCCTGCGCCGCGGCCTGCTCCAGCAGGCGCCCGGCGCTGGCGAGGTTGGCGGCGATATCGTCCTGGCTGACCATTTGGATCACGGCAATGGACATGGCTGCTCTCCGAGGGAAAGGGGCGGCCGCGACGCGGCGCCGGCGGTTCGACGGCGACCGCTCAATCGGCGCTTTCGAAGGGTTTGGCGAACTTGATCTGCGGGCTCTGCCACGGCCCTTCGACACGGTACTGCACGCTGGCGAAACGAGCCACCTTGTCGCCCAGCAACTTATCCACCACGAACAGCGCACCGCCGATGGCCGGTGCCCCGACGATCAGCGCCGCGATCGGCAGGTTGTTGGTCACCGGCAGGCTCACCCGCAGCCGCGCATCGATGCGATCGTTGGCCATGTCCAGGGTGCCCTCCAGTTCGAGTCCGCTGGAGGGCCCTTCGAGCACGATGGGCTTGCGGGTGACGTAGACGCCTTCGCTCCCCACCAGCAGCCCCTTGACCCGATCATAGGCCAGGCCCTTGCTCAGCAGGTCGGAGAAGTCCAGGCGCAGGCGACGGCCGATGGAATTGAAGTTCAGCAGGCCGAACACCCTCAGCGCCTGGGCGCCACCCTCCACCTCGACGAAACGCCCGTTGTGCAGGCTGGCGTCCAGGGAGCCGGAAAACCGCTTCAGGCTCACCCAGGCGGGCGAACCCGGCCAGCGGCCGTCAAGGTCCAGGCGGAAACGCTCGCTGGTCGCGGTGGGTGCGAACTTCCAGGCCAGCAGCACATCGGCGAGGTTGTCGCCCTCCATGCGCCCCTGGAACCAGGAAGAACCGGCGGCCGGTGTGGCTTCCCAGCCGGCGCTGCCGGTCAGGGTGACACCTTTCAGCGCCAGGCTGATGTCGCTGAACAGGCTGCCCTTGGCCACCGGCCGCGCCTTGAAGGACCAGGCGCCAAGGGGCTCGTCGCCCAGCGATACCTGGCCGATGCGCACATTCAACGGCGGCAGGCTGCGCGGGTCGAAGTGGGCCAGCGGATCGGGCGCCGCGTCGGCCGTCGCGTCGTCGCTGGGCGGTTTCGGCAGGCGCAGGCGGCTGAGGTCGAGATCGACGGGCGCGTCGCGGGCATCCGGGATGAGCACGCGCCCTTGCAGGAACGCGCTGTCGATGCCCAGGCGCCAGCCGGCCTGGGCGCGGGTCAGGTCGATGCCGAGGTTCTCCAGGTCCTCGCCGAAGCCTTCGAAGCGGGCCACCTGCACCTGCACGCCTGCCAGGGATTGCGCGCCGCCATCGCCTTCGCCACCGCCCAGGTAGCGTTGGCGCGCCTCTTGCCAGGCATCCAGATCGAATTCGCTGAGCTGGCCGCGCAGCCATATGCCCTGGCCCGAACTCGGCAGACGCGCGGGATCGCCGCCCAGGCGCAGCTCGCCTCGGGCAGCGGCGAAGTCGTTGCCCGGCACGGCCAGAGCCAGGCTGGCGAGCCCCTGGTAGGTGGCGGCGTAATGCGCCTCGGAACCACCGAGGCTCATGCGCCACTGGCTACCGCGACGCTCTTGCGCGCTCTTGCCATAGGGGGCCGGCAGGTCGATCGCCACACCGTTCAGGTCGGAGTCGACTTGCAGTTGGCTGTTGGCGCCGATGGCGAGGTCCAGCCGGTAAGGCAGCTCGCCGGACACCGGCAGGGCGCGCTTCGGATCGACGCCCAGCCAGGCGCCGAGGGTGCTGACCGGCACCGAGCCGTCCGCCTGTATCCGGGTGACCGCTTGCCCGTTGCGACCTTCCGCCAGGGCCTTGCCGCGCACGTCGCGGCCGAACACCTTGGCGCGGATGTCCGCGGCGCTCAGCCCGGTGGCCAGGTCGTAGCGGAAGGCGCCTTTCACCTGGCGCAGGTCCAGGTCCGGCTTGTCCAGCTTGAGGTGGGCGTCCTGGGCCTTGAAGTCCACCACCACGCTCGGGGCCTCGCCCTTGCCCAACGGGATGTCCAGACGCAGGCGGCCGTCGAGCGCCCCCTCGCCCTGCCAGCCGCCGAAGGTCTCGGCGAGGCCCAGCGGGGCACCCTGGAGGATTTTCAAACCATCGCCGACGCTGCTGTCCAGGCCGGCGTCCAGCAGCAGGTGCGGCGTGGCGCCGACCGCGACGTGGGGCACATCGGCACGTCCCTCGCGGACCCGGCTGTCGAGAATCCGCCCGTCGCTGAGGCGCACCCGCACGCCGCTGTCTTCGACGAACACTTCGCCACGACCTTCCTGCAATGCAGGCCAGCCGGGCTGATAGGCCAGCTCGGCATCGTGCACCTTGAAGAACAGGCTCAGGCTGCGCGCGGTCTCGGCGGCGCCCTTGTTCAGCGACCCCTGGTACTGGAAGAACCCCTGCTCCACCACGCCGCCCTTGATGGCCCCCTTGAGCCAGTCGGCCAGGGCCGGGCTGAGGGCGCCGGACACCGTCGGCAGGTATTTTTCCGTATAGCGCGCATCGCCTTCGCGCAGACCGACCCGCAGGTCCATGTAGTCCTCCGCCTGAGGATCGAACATCAGCCGGATGAGAAAATCGCCGGCGACCTTGCCCTCGTCGCCGACCACCTGCAGGTAGGGGCTGACCAGGGTGACGGCCTCCGAGTCGAGCCGCCAGCCCAACCGGGCGTGGGCCTCCCGGTAGCGCCAGAGGCCCGGGAACAATTGGTCCAGGTGCAGGCCGAAATCCCGGGTGTCGAGGCGCAGCTCGCCCTGGCCAAGGTCGCCCGCGACGCTGCCACTGACGTTTTCCGCCGCCGGCGCGCCGTGGTAGGCGGCAAAGGCGACCCGCTCCAGATTGGCGGAGAAGGTCAGCCGTTGATCGCCTTCGCGCTGCGGCCGGAAGCCGAGGTTGAGGTTACGCACGGCGCCGCGCGGACGCAGCGCGACCAGCGCCTCTTCCGCCGCCTTGGGCAAGGGCGCCCAGGCCCGGACCAGGGTCGCCAGGGGGTGCAGGTCGAGGCGATCGGCGGCCACCCGCCACTCGCCCTGGACGTCGTCGGTTTCGCGCTGTCGATACACCGAGAGCTTCACCGGCCCCCAGCGGGTGTCGCCCACCGTCGCGGCCAGGGAGTCGAGCAGCAGCCGGTAATCATCGCCCTCGCGGCTCAGGTACGCGGTCACCGCCAGGTCCTGTAGCCCTTCCGCGGGCCGTTCGGCATAAGCACCGCGGATTTCCGGCGCGTGCAGACGCCCCACGCCCCGCTGCACCGCGCCCTGCGCCCAGGACAACCAGAATTCGCCGCCCAGGCGCAAACGCTCGACGTGCCAGTCGCGGGTCAGGCTGGCCGGCAACAGCGTCGCCCAGTCGCTCTGCGGCAGGCTCAGGTAGAGCTCGGCCTCGCTGTCGCGCCAGGCCTGCGCGTGCAACCGCGTTTGCAGGCGCAGCGCCAGCGGCTGTCCGTCGGGCAGGGTCAGACGCCCGTCCAGGCGCTGGCGGTCGGCGCCGCCCCGCAGGGTCAGGTCGATGTAGTTGAGGGCGACGGGATCGCCGCCGAAGGGCTGCAGAGTCACCTGGCTATCCAGCAGCGACGCCTCGCCCACCTGCCCCATTAGTTCGATCGCCCGGGCCGGGTCCAGGGGCGGACGGTCGGCGTGCAGCGGCCAGCCTTCCAGCGCCCAATGGCCCTCGGCGTCCTCGCGCAGGATCAGGCGCAGGCCTTCGACCTCGACCGAAGCCAGGCGCGGGGCGCGCGCTAGCAGGCTGTCCCACAGCGCCGGCACCAGGCGCACCCGGTCCAGATGGATGGCGCTGTCGCCTTCGCCGACCTCGATGTCACGGGCGATCACCCGCGGGGCGAAGCCGCTCCATTCGCCCTCCAGGCGGCCGACGGACACCGGCTGGCCGATAGCCTCGCGTACCCGCGCCTCCAACTCGCCGCGGTACTCCGCCACCAGGGGCACCAGTTCGCGGCCGACGGCGACGTAGAGCGCGAGCAGGACCAACGCCAATGCGCCCAGCTCGATACCCAGGCGAAAGACGCGCAGCGACAGCGTGGCGAAGCGGCCCATCAGCTCCGACCCCGGCGCCGAGGCGCGGCGCCGGCGTCAGAGCAGAACGACGTCATACTGCTCCTGGGAATACATGCCCTCGACCTGGAACTTGATGGTGCGGCCGATGAAGGCCTCGAGGTCGGCGACGTTGCCCGACTCTTCGTCGAGCAGGCGGTCGATCACCTTCTGGTTGGCCAGCACCAGGTAGCCCAGCGCCTGGTAGGCGCGCGCCTCGCGGAGAATCTCGCGGAAGATTTCGTAGCACACGGTTTCGGCGGTCTTCAGCATGCCGCGGCCCTGGCAGCTCGGGCAGGGCTCGCAGAGGTTCTGCATCAAGCTTTCGCGGGTACGCTTGCGGGTCATCTGCACCAGGCCGAGCTCGGTGATGCCGATGATGTTGGTTTTCGCGTGGTCGCGCTCCAACTGCTTTTCCAGGGTGCGCAGGACCTGCCGCTGGTGCTCCTCGTCCTCCATGTCGATGAAGTCGATGATGATGATGCCGCCGAGGTTGCGCAGGCGCAGCTGGCGGGCAATGGAGGTGGCCGCCTCGAGGTTGGTCTTGAAGATGGTTTCCTCGAGGTTGCGGTGCCCGACGAAGGCACCGGTGTTGACGTCGATGGTGGTCATCGCCTCGGTCGGGTCGATGATCAGGTAGCCGCCGGACTTCAGCAGCACCTTGCGCTCCAGCGCTTTCTGGATTTCGTCCTCGACGCCATAGAGGTCGAAGATCGGCCGCTCGCCGGGATAGTGTTCCAGGCGATCGGCGATCTCCGGCATCAGTTCGTCGACGAACTGCGTGACCTTCTGGAAGGTTTCCCGGGAATCGATGCGGATCTTCTCGATCTTCGGATGCACCAGGTCGCGCAGGGTGCGCAGGGCCAGGAACAGGTCCTCGTAGATCACCGAAGGCGCGCCGGCGGTCTGCATCTGCGCGGCGATCTGATCCCAGAGGCGGCGCAGGTAGCGGATGTCGGCAAGAATCTCCTCCGCCCGCGCGCCATCGGCGGCGGTGCGCAGGATGAAACCGCCGGATTCGACGATGCCCTCGGCGACGATGCAATCGGCGACCACCTTCTTCAGACGCTCGCGCTCGGCTTCGTCCTCGATCTTCAGGGAAATCCCCACGTGGGCGGTGCGCGGCATGTACACCAGGTAGCGCGAGGGAATCGATAACTGGGTGGTCAAGCGCGCGCCCTTGCTGCCGATCGGGTCCTTGGTCACCTGCACCACCAGGGCCTGGCCCTCGTGGACCAGGGCGCCGATGCTTTCCACCGCGCTGCCTTCGCGGCTGGAGATTTCCGATGCGTGGATGAAGGCGGCACGCTCCAGGCCGATATCGACGAAGGCCGCCTGCATCCCCGGCAGTACCCGCACCACCTTGCCCTTATAGATGTTGCCGACGATGCCGCGGCGCTGGGTGCGCTCGACGTGGACCTCCTGCAACACCCCGTTTTCCACCACCGCCACACGCGATTCCATCGGCGTGATATTGATCAGGATTTCTTCGCTCATGGTTTTTCCCTGGGTACGGCTGGAGGGGACGGGCGGCTCATGCCGGGCCCGCCGACCCGGCGTCCCAACAACGGATGCCGAAGTCCGCGAGCAGTTCCGCCGTTTCGCACAACGGCAGGCCCACCACCGAAGAATAACTGCCCAGGAGGCGCTCGACGAAAATCGCGGCGAAACCCTGGATGCCGTAGCCGCCGGCCTTGTCGCAGGGCTCGCCGGTGGCCCAGTAGGCCTCGGCCTCGCCGGGACGCAGGGGGCGGAAGGTCACCCGGCTGCTCACCACCCGCGCCACGCAGCGCCTGCCGTCCGCCAGCGCCACGGCGGTGAGCACCTCGTGCTCGCGACCGGACAATGCGGCCAGCATCGCCAGGCCGTCGCTGCGGTCGAGGGGCTTGCCGAGGATGCGCCCATCCAGCACCACCGCCGTGTCGGCGCCGAGCACGCAGGCCAGGACCGGCTCGGCGAGCGCCTCGAGGCCGGCCAGGGCCTTGCCACGGGCCAGCCGCTCGACGTACACCGCGGGAGCCTCACCGGGCAGGGGCGTTTCGTCGATGGCGGCGGACACCCGGGTGCAGGGGACGCCGATCTGCGCCAATAACTCGCGTCGGCGCGGTGAAGCAGAGGCCAGATAGAGCGTGGCCATGCGGACATCTCCCTGTCGAGGTCGCAGGCCGGCGGCGCGCCGCCACCCGCTCAGTTGACGTTCAGGCGCAGCCGGATGCTGCGCAATACCGCGAAGACCCACGGCCAGAGCAAGGCGCTCACCAGGGCCGGGAGGAGGAATACCAGGGTGGGCGGACGATTGCCGGTCAGCGCGTTGAGCCACAGTTGCACCAACTGGGCGATGCCGAACACCACCATCAGCACCAGACATTGCTGCCAGATCGGGAACAGACGCAAGCGCTGATGCAGGGCCAGGACCAGAAAGGTGATGAGGGTCAGCACGATCGCGTTCTGGCCCAGCAGCGAACCGTAGAGCACGTCCTCGGCGAGCCCCAGCAGCCAGGCGCCGGTCATGCCGATGCGTTGCGGCAGGGCCAGGACCCAGTAGGTGAGGATCAGCGCCGGCCACAGCGGCCGGCCGATTTCCATGAAGCTCGGCAGCGGCGCCACGCTCAACAACAGGGCGAGGACCAGGGTGAACCAGATGACCCAGGCATTGCGCGGACGAAAACCGACCATCAGCGGCTCCCCGGTTTCTTCGCCGGCGCGGCGGCGGGAGTGGGCTTGGGTGTGGGCGTTGGCGCCGGAGTCGGAGTCGGCGCGGCCGGCGGGCTGGCAGGGGTCGCGGCGGCAGGCTCCGGCGCGGCCTGCCCGGCGGCCTGGCGATCGGCTTCTTCCTGGGCCTGGGCGGCATCGTTGGCGCGCTGCTCCGGCGAGCGGCTGTCGCTGAACACCAGCAACAGGTAACGGCTGCGGTTCAGTGCCGCGGTGGGCACCGCGCGGACGATGGCGAAGGGCTGGCCGGAATCGTGGATCACTTCCTTCACCGTGGCCACCGGATAGCCCGCGGGGAAGCGCTGACCGAGGCCGGAGCTGACCAGCAGGTCGCCCTCCTTGATGTCGGCGGTGTCGGCGACGTGCCGCAATTCGAGGCGCTCGGGGTTGCCGGTGCCGCTGGCGATGGCGCGCAGGCCGTTGCGGTTGACCTGCACCGGAATGCTGTGGGTGGTGTCGGTGAGCAACAGGACGCGGGAGGTATAGGGCATGACTTCGACCACCTGGCCCATCAGGCCACGGGCATCGAGCACCGGCTGGCCGAGGAACACCCCATCCTTGCCGCCCTTGTCGATCAGGATACGGTGGGTGAAGGGGTTGGGGTCGACGCCGATCAGCTCACCCACCAGCACCTTCTCGTCCACCAGCGCCGAGGAATTGAGCAGCTCGCGCAAGCGCACGTTCTGTTCGGTGAGGGTCGCGAGCTTCTGCAGGCGGCGTTGCAGCAGCAGTGCCTCGGCCTTGAGCTTCTCGTTCTCGGCGATCAGCACGCTGCGGCTGTTGAACTGATCGCTGATCCCCTCCCAGGCGCGGACCGGCAAGTCCGCCAGCCAATAGAAGGGGGTCAGCACCAGGCCCATCTGGCTGCGCACCGGCTTGAGGGTCTCGAAACGCGCGTCCACGACCATCAGCACGACCGACAATACGGTCAGCACCAGCAGACGGACGCTGAGCGAGGGGCCTTTGGTGAAGAGCGGTTTGATGGTGGGTTCCTCACGGCTGCAAGCCGGGGACTTCGAGCCGCGCGCACGGCGAGCCGGGCGCGGCGGTCATCCCATGATCGAAGCCTAAGCGGCTCTTATTCCGTCGACAGCAGGTCCATCGCGTGACGGTCCATCATTTCCAGGGCACGGCCACCGCCGCGCGCCACGCAGGTGAGCGGGTCTTCGGCGACGATCACCGGCAGGCCGGTTTCCTGAGACAGCAGCTTATCGAGGTCGCGCAGCAGTGCGCCACCGCCGGTCAGCACCAGGCCGCGCTCGGCGATGTCCGAAGCCAGTTCGGGGGGGGATTGCTCCAGGCAGCTCTTCACCGCCTGAACGATGGTCGCCAGGGACTCCTGCAGCGCCTCGAGCACCTCGTTGGAGCTGAGGGTGAAGCTGCGCGGTACGCCCTCGGCCAGGTTGCGGCCGCGCACGTCGATCTCGCGCACTTCGCCGCCGGGGAAGGCGGTGCCGATTTCCTGCTTGATGCGCTCGGCGGTGGATTCGCCGATCAGGCTGCCGTAGTTGCGGCGCACGTAGGTCACGATGGATTCGTCGAAACGGTCGCCGCCGACCCGGACCGACTCGGCGTAGACCACGCCGTTGAGGGAGATCAGCGCGATCTCGGTGGTGCCGCCGCCGATGTCGACGACCATCGAGCCACGGGCTTCCTCGACCGGCAGGCCGGCGCCGATGGCGGCCGCCATCGGCTCTTCGATCAGGAACACTTCGCGGGCACCGGCGCCTAGGGCCGACTCGCGGATCGCCCGGCGCTCCACCTGGGTCGATTTGCAGGGCACGCAGATCAGCACGCGGGGGCTGGGCTGCAGGAAGCTGTTTTCGTGAACCTTGTTGATGAAGTACTGCAACATCTTCTCGCATACGCTGAAGTCGGCGATCACGCCATCCTTCATCGGGCGGATGGCGGCGATGTTGCCAGGGGTCCGGCCGAGCATGCGCTTGGCTTCGGTACCGACCGCGACGACACTCTTCTGGGTGCCGTGGGTACGAATGGCGACCACGGAGGGCTCGTTCAGCACTATGCCGCGCTCGCGCACATAAATCAGGGTATTGGCAGTACCCAGGTCGATCGACAGATCGCTGGAGAACATGCCACGCAGTTTCTTGAACATGGGGAAAAAAACCCTAGGACAGAGCGTGGGGAAAAACGCTGGGTAAAAAGTGCGGCAAACTCTAACAACGACGGTGCCTTTGGGCAAGGCAAAGGGCGGCTTTCCCGGTGGATGGCGCCCGCCCGCCTGGGCCGCGTCGCGCCCGCGCCCCGTGCGCCGGGCCGTCGGGGCGGATGCGCCGCGGGACATGGCCCACGGCCATCTACCGAGAGCGGCCGCCGGCGTGCTAAATTGCCGGTTTTCCCGGGCCCCAGGGCCTTTCGTCGCGGACCTCACGACTCGCTGCCCCGGCGCCTTCCGGACCGCCTTCCGCCCAGCCGGGGCGGCCGTCCCAGGTAACCCGCGCACCGTCGCGTCGCGGCCAGTCATCCGCCCCGCTATCCGCAGGAGAATCCCGATGGCGCTTGAACGCTCCGACGTGGAGAAGATCGCCCATCTGGCCCGCCTGGGCCTGAATGAAGCCGACATTCCCCGCACCACCGACACCCTCAACAGCATCCTCGGCCTGGTCGACGCGATGCAGGCGCTGGACACCGACGGCATCGAGCCGCTGGCCCACCCGCTGGAGGCCACCCAGCGCCTGCGCGCGGACGTGGTCACCGAGGAAAACCGCCGCGACGCCTACCAGGCCATCGCCCCGGCGGTGGAAAACGGCCTCTACCTCGTGCCGAAAGTAATCGAATAAGGAAAGGGTTCCCCATGCATCGACTGACCCTGGCCGAGATCGCCCGCGGCCTCGCCGCCAAAGAATTCTCCGCCGAAGAGCTGACCGGCGCCTTGCTGGCGCGCATCCAGCGCCTCGATCCGCAATTGAACAGCTTCATCAGCGTGACGCCGGAGCTGGCGCTGAGCCAGGCCAAGGCCGCCGACGCCCGCCGCGCGGCGGGCGAGACCGGCGCGCTGCTCGGCGCGCCCATCGGCCACAAGGACCTGTTCTGCACCGAGGGCGTGCTGACCAGCTGCGGCTCGAAGATCCTGCACAACTTCAAGGCGCCCTACGACGCCACCGTGGTCGCGCGTCTCAAGGCGGCCGGCACGGTCACCCTCGGCAAGCTGAACATGGACGAGTTCGCCATGGGCTCATCCAACGAATCCAGCCACTACGGCGCGGTGAAGAACCCCTGGGACCCGCAGCGGGTGCCAGGCGGATCGTCCGGCGGTTCCGCCGCGGCGGTGGCCGCGCGCCTGCTGCCGGCCGCCACCGGCACCGACACGGGCGGCTCCATCCGCCAGCCGGCGGCCTTCACCAACCTCACCGGGATCAAGCCCACCTACGGCCGCGTCTCGCGCTGGGGCATGATCGCCTACGCCTCCAGCCTCGACCAGGGCGGACCCCTGGCGCGCAGCGCGGAAGACTGCGCCCTGCTGCTGGGCGGCATGGCCGGCTTCGATCCCAAGGACTCCACCTGCGTCGACCAGCCGGTGGACGACTACCTGGCCGCCTTGCAGCGGCCGCTGAGCGGGCTGCGCGTCGGCCTGCCGAAGGAGTACTTCGGCGCCGGCCTGGATGCGCGCATCGCCGATGCCACCCTGGCGGTCGTCGAGGTCCTGAAGACCCTCGGCGCCACGGTCAAGGACATCAGCCTGCCGAACATGCAGCACGCGATCCCCGCCTATTACGTGATCGCCCCGGCCGAGGCCTCCTCCAACCTGTCGCGCTTCGACGGCGTGCGCTTCGGCTACCGCTGCGAGAACCCGCATAACCTCGAGGACCTGTACAAGCGTTCGCGCAGCGAGGGGTTCGGCGCGGAAGTGCAGCGGCGCATCATGGTCGGCACCTATGCCCTGTCGGCCGGCTACTACGACGCCTACTACTTGAAGGCGCAGAAGATCCGCCGGCTGATCAAGAACGACTTCGTCGCCGCCTTCGCCGAGGTGGACGTGATCCTCGGCCCGACCACGCCCAACCCGGCCTGGAAACTCGGCGAGAAGAACGACGACCCGGTTGCCCAGTACCTGGAAGACATCTACACCATCACCGCCAACCTCGCCGGCATCCCGGGCCTGTCGATGCCGGCCGGTTTCGTCGACGGCCTGCCGGTCGGCGTGCAACTGCTCGCGCCTTATTTCCAGGAAGGCCGCCTGCTCAACGTCGCGCACCAGTACCAACTGGCCAGCGACTGGCACACCCAAGCTCCGGCTGGTTTCTGAGGACGATGCGCATGCAATGGGAAACCGTGATCGGGCTGGAAATCCACGCCCAGCTCGCCACCCGCTCGAAGATTTTCTCCGCCAGCGCCACCACCTTCGGCGCCGAACCCAACACCCAGGCGAGCCTGGTCGACCTGGGCATGCCCGGGGTGCTGCCGGTGCTCAACGAGGAAGCGGTGCGCATGGCGGTCAAGTTCGGCCTGGCCATCGACGCCGAGATCGCCGACCGCAACGTCTTCGCGCGCAAGAACTACTTCTACCCCGACCTGCCGAAGGGCTACCAGACCAGCCAGATGGACCTGCCCATCGTCGGCAAGGGCTACCTGGACATCGCCCTCGACGACGGCAGCGTCAAGCGCGTGGGCATCACCCGCGCACACCTGGAAGAGGACGCCGGCAAGAGCCTGCACGAAGACTTCCACGGCATGAGCGGGATCGACCTGAACCGCGCCGGCACGCCGCTGCTGGAGATCGTCTCGGAACCGGACATCCGCAGCGCCAAGGAAGCCGTCGCCTACGTCAAGGCGATCCACGCCCTGGTGCGCTACCTGGGCATCTGCGACGGCAACATGGCCGAGGGTTCGCTGCGCTGCGACTGCAACGTTTCGGTGCGGCCCAAGGGCCAGGCCGAATTCGGCACCCGCGCGGAGATCAAGAACGTCAACTCCTTCCGCTTCATCGAGAAGGCGATCAACCACGAGGTGCAGCGGCAGATCGAGCTGATCGAGGACGGCGGCAAGGTGGTGCAGGAAACCCGCCTGTACGACCCGAACAAGGACGAGACCCGTTCCATGCGCAGCAAGGAAGAAGCCAACGACTACCGCTACTTCCCCTGCCCCGACCTGCTGCCGGTGGTGATCGAGCCGGCTTTCCTCGATCAGGTCCGCGCCAGCCTGCCGGAACTGCCGCCACAGAAGCGCGAGCGCTTCGAGCGGCAGTTCGGCCTCTCCGCCTACGACGCCGGCGTGCTCTCGTCCAGCCGTGAGCTGGCCGACTACTTCGAGGCGGTGCAGCAGGTCAGCGGCGACGCCAAGCTGGCCGCCAACTGGGTGATGGGCGAGCTGTCGAGCCTGCTCAACAAGGACAACCTGGACATCGAACAGTCGCCGGTATCCGCCGAGCAACTGGGCGGGATGATCCTGCGGATCAAGGACGACACCATCTCCGGCAAGATCGCCAAGATGGTCTTCGAGGCCCTGGCCGCCGGCGAAGGCGCCAGCGCCGACGAGATCATCGAGAAGAAAGGCCTCAAACAGGTCACCGACTCCGGCGCCATCGAGTCGATGCTCGACGAAGTGCTGGCGGCCAACGCCGAGCAGGTCGAACAGTATCGCGCCGCCGACGAAGCCAAGCGCGGCAAGATGTTCGGCTTCTTCGTCGGCCAGGCGATGAAGGCCTCGAAAGGCAAGGCCAACCCCGGCCAGGTCAACCAGTTGCTGAAGAAGAAACTGGAAGGCTAGAAACCTGCGCACCCCGCCGTGGCGCCCTCGGCGTCCCGCGCGGCGGTGCGAGGCCCGCTCGCCGCGAAAGCGGCCCTGGCCCAAGGCGAATGGCCCGGCCATTAGGCCGCTCTCGCCCCGCCACGGCGTACCTCCTGCTCCAAACGCCTCCGCACCCGTGCCTGACGGCGATGCGCAGGCCTTCGCGTCAGATCAACCCCGTCGACTTCAGCACGAACAGCCCCAGGTTGGTGGTGACCACCGCCGCCAGGGTGGTGAGCACGATGATGGTGGCGGCCAACTGGTGGTTGCCGTTGACCGCCCGCGCCATGACGAAGCTGGCGGCGGCGGTGGGGCTGCCGAAGTAGAGGAAGAGGATCGCCAGCTCGGCGTTGCGGAACCCGCAGAGCCAGGCGCCGAAGGTACACAGCAGCGGCAGCCAGACCATTTTCATCAGGCTGGCGCTGATCGCCAGGCCGCTGCTCTCGCGCAGGGAGGACAGCGACAGGGTGCCGCCGATGCAGATCAACGCCAGCGGCAGGCTCATCTGGGCGAAATATTCGCCGGAGGTGTTCAGCCAGGCCGGCAGGCCGATCTGCCAATAGGCGAAGGGGATCGCGCTCACCACGCCGATGATCAGCGGATTCTTCACCACACTCTTGAAGATGCTCCAGACGTCGGACTTCACGCTCGGGCTGTAGATCGCCAGGACGATGGAGGACAGCGTGTTGTAGGCGAGGATCACCACGCCGGCGAGGACCCCGCCGAGGGACAGGCCATAGTCGCCGTACATGCTGGTGGCCAGCGCCAGCCCGATGATGCCGTTGTTGCCGCGGAAAGCGCCCTGGGTGTAGATGCCGCGATCGGCATGGGGGCAGCGCCAGATCGCCCAACCCCAGACCAGCAGGAAGCCCGCCAGGGTGGCCAGCGCGAAGTAGCCGATCACCGCCGGCTGCAAGGCCGCGTTCAGGTCGGCGTGGACGATGCCGAGGAACAGCATGGTCGGCATGGTGGCATTGAACACCAGGGCCGAGGCGGTGTTGATGAAGGCGGTGTCGATCCAGCCGACCCGCTTGAGGGCGACGCCGAGGAACAGCATGGCGAAGACCGGCGCGGTGATATCCAGGCTTTGCAGGAAGAGAGGGAACATGCCACCGCCGCCGTTATGCGTAGGAGGCTAATGATAACCAGGTCGCCTCCCCGCTGGGTATGCCCGCGCGAATCTTCGAGGTCGACCGGGTCATCGGGGCCCGGAGAACCGCCTCGACCTGAAGGACGCTCGCCAGGCGGGAGGGGCGAGGTCGCCGCGTCCAAGGGACACCTGGCCTCGCCGATCCCAGAGAGACGCGGCCCTTTCCGGGCTATCCGGCGTCCCGGGGCGAGGCCCTGGGCGTCAGCGGCGTACCGGGCGCTTCTGCAGCTTGCGCTGCAAGGTGCGCCGGTGCATGCCCAGCGCCCGCGCGGTGGCGGAGATGTTGCCGTCGTGCTCAGCCAGCACGCGCTGGATGTGCTCCCATTGCAGGCGATCCACCGACATGGGGTTTTCCGGGACCAGGCTGTCCAGGTCGGCATGCTCGGAGAGCAATGCGGTGAGAACGTCATCGGCGTCCGCCGGCTTGCACAGGTAGTTGCAGGCGCCGCGCTTGATCGCCTCCACCGCGGTGGCGATGCTCGAGTAGCCGGTGAGGATCACCACGCGCATTTCCGCATCCAGCTCCAGCAGCTTGGGCAGCAGCACCAAGCCGGAATCGCCGTCCATCTTCAGGTCGACCACCGCATAGTCCGGCAGGTCTTCCTTGGCCAGGCGCAGGCCTTCGTCCGCCGAGCCGGCGACCGACACGCGCAGGCCGCGGCGGCTCATGGCGCGCGCCATGACACGGGTGAAGGTGGCGTCGTCGTCCACCAGCAACAGGTGGGGATGCTCTTCGCCTTCGAACAGCGGCTCTTCGCTCATAGGGACTCCTTGCGGGGCGAACGCATCAACGCACGCCGTAGGCTCGCGGCAGGCGCAGCTCGGTGAGCGTGCCGCCGTCTTCGTGGTTATACAGCTTAACCGTACCGCCGGCACGGGTGACGCTGGCCTGGCTGAGGAACAGGCCGAGGCCGAAGCCCTTGCCCTTGGTGGTGAAGAACGGCCGGCCGAGCTGCTCGGCGATAGCCAGCGGCACCCCGGCGCCATGGTCGCGGATGCTCAGGATCAGCCACTGATGATCCCAGTCGAGGCGGATGTCCAGTTCGTCCGGGCAGGCATCGGCGGCGTTGTTCAACAGGTTGAGCAGCGCCTGGGTCAGGTCCGCCGGCGGCATCAGCCGCGGCGGCGCGCCACGGCCCAGGCACTGGTAGCGATAGGTGGCCTCGGGGCGCATCAGGTGCCAGCGGTTGAGGGTGATCTCCAGCCACTCCACCGAGGTCTGCTCCTCCACCGCCTGGCGCCGGTCGGCCTCGGCGGCGCGCACCAGTTGCTGCAAGGTGTCCTTGCACAACTTGACCTGTTCCTGGAGCAGCGCCAGGTCGTCCTGCAGCGCGGGTGTTTCCCGGTATTCCTGGCGCAGTTCCTTGAGCAGCACGCTCATGGTCGCCAGCGGCGTCCCCAGTTCGTGGGCGGCGCCGGCGGCCTGGGTGGCCACGGCCAGCAGTTGCTGGTCGCGCATGTCTTCCTCGCGGCGCTGGGCCCGCAACTGTTCCTGGCGCCGCAGTTCCTCGGCCATTTTCGCGGCGAAGAAGGTGATCAGCGCGGCGGCCATGGCGAAGCTCAGCCACATGCCGTAGATCAGCAGGGTCTCGCGCGGCCGGGTATGCATTTCCAGGGGATGGAACCACACCAGCAGCAAGGTGTAGCTGGCCAGGGCGAGCCCGGACAGGATCATCGAGTAGAACCACGGCAGGGTCGCCGCGGCGATGGTCAGCGGCACCAGGTAATAGGACACGAAGGGGTTGGTGGAGCCGCCGGAGTAGTACAGCAGGGCGCTGTGGATGATCAGGTCGCAGCCCAGTTGCGCCGCGTACTCCAGTTCGGTGACCGGCCAGGGCCCGCGCAGGCGCAAGGCCGTCAGCAGGCAGAACACCGCGGAAATGCCGAGGGTGACGCTTAGTTGCAGCCACGGCAGCGGCAGCAGATCGGCGCGGTAGGCGATCCCCACCGAGCCGGCCTGGGCGGCCAGGACCAGCACGCGGATCAGGGTCAGGCGCCAGAGGTTCTGCCGGCTCGCCGAGAGCAATTGGACGGGTGTGTGCATAGGACTCCGAAGACGCCACCGCAGCGCCCGGCGAGTATAACCAGAGGCCGCCGGTGCCAGTGCCGCTGCGGCAACTCGCCGCACGGTGCGCGGGCCGCGATTGCGCGCCGGGCTGAACAGGCGGCCCGCCCCGAGGGTCAGATACGCAGGTAATCCGCCGCCTCCGGGCCGGCCCGAACCGCCCCTCCGTCACCCACAGGAGTTCCCATGCGCCCCTCCCTCCGTCTCGCCACCGCCCTCACCCTCGTCGCCACCGCCCTCGGCGGCATGCGCGCCATGGCCGACGAACAGCGCTACAACCAGATCGCGCTGAACGCCAAGGTCAGCCAGGACGTCGCCCACGACCTGATGAACGTCACCCTCTACAGCGAGGACCAGGACAGCGATCCGGCCAAGCTGGCCGCCCGCATCACCACCACCCTGAACGCCGCCATCGAGCGCGCGCGCAAGGCCGAAGGCGTCAAGGTCAGCCAGGGCAGCCGCAACAGCTATCCGATCTACGACGACAAGGGCCAGCGCATCTCCGGCTGGCGCGAGCGTGCGGAATTGCGCCTGGAAAGCGCCGACTTCGCCAGCCTCTCGCAGCTCACGGCGGAGCTTCTTCAGCAGATGAAGATGGGCGGGATGAACTTCGAGGTATCCGACCCCGCGCGCAAGCAAACCGAGGACGCGCTGATCAAGGACGCCGTGGCCGCCTTCAAGGCCCGCGCGCAACTGACCACGGAAGCCCTGGGCGGCAGCGGCTACCGCCTGGTTAGCCTGAACCTCAACAGCAGCGGGTTCGAACCGCCGATTCGCATGCGGATGATGGCGATGAAGGCCATGGGGGGCGCCGATGCCGCGCCTTCGCCGGAAATCGAGGCCGGTACCAGCCAGGTTTCGGTGAACGCCGACGGCATCATCGAGGTGCAGATGCCCTGACACAGGGCAGCGCCGTCATGCTCCTGTGGCGGCGCTTTGCCAGCTTTTAGAAACATTTTTTCATAAATGCGACACGCTCGTACAACATCCCCACAGTCGCCCGGCCCGGCATCGCATATCGCTTGCGCGCGGCATATGGCCTGCATAGTTTCTCGCAAGGCACCCCCACGAGGGGGCCCCTCAAGATGACAACCACAACAAAACTGAGGTCCACATGCGAAAGAACGCCGTCATCCAGATCCTGCTGGCTGCGGGGCTGATCGCCAGCACCCCGCTCGCCCACGCCGCTACCAACCTCGTTTACTGTTCAGAAGGCAGCCCTGCGGGCTTCGATCCGGGCCAATACACCACCGGCACCGACTTCGATGCCTCGGCGGAGACCCTGTTCAATCGCCTGACTCAGTTCGAACGCGGCGGCACCGCAGTGATTCCGGGCCTGGCGGAGCGCTGGGACGTTTCGGAAGACGGCCTCACCTACACCTTCCACCTGCGCGACGGCGTCAAGTTCCACACCACCGAATACTTCAAGCCCACCCGCGACTTCAATGCCGACGACGTGCTGTTCACCTTCCAGCGCATGCTGGATAAGCAGCACCCGTTCCGCAAAGCCTACCCCACCGAATTCCCCTACTTCACCGACATGAGCATGGACAGCAACATCGCCAAGGTGGAGAAGATCGACGCGAAGACCGTGCGCTTCGTGCTCAATGAAGTGGACGCCGCGTTCATCCAGAACCTGGCCATGAGCTTCGCCTCGATCCAGTCGGCCGAGTACGCCGACGAGCTGCTGAAGAAAGGCAAGCCGCAGGAAATCAACCAGAAGCCGATCGGCACCGGCCCCTTCGTCTTCAGCCGCTACCAGAAGGACTCGCAGATCCGCTTCAAGGGCAACAAGGACTACTGGAAGCCCGAGGACGTGAAGATCGACAACCTGATCTTCTCGATCAACGCCGACGCCTCGGTGCGCATGCAGAAGCTCAAGGCCGGCGAGTGCCAGGTCACCCTCTTCCCGCGCCCGGCCGACCTGGAGTCGCTGAAGAAGGACGCCAACCTGAACATGCCGTCCCAGGCCGGCTTCAACCTCGGCTACATCGCCTACAACGTCACCCACAAGCCGTTCGACAAGCTGGAAGTGCGCCAGGCGCTGGACATGGCGGTGAACAAGCAGGCGATCATCGACGCCGTCTACCAAGGCGCCGGCCAGCTGGCGGTGAACGCCATGCCGCCGACCGAGTGGTCCTACGACGACACCATCAAAGGCACCGAGTACGACCCGGAGAAAGCCAAGGCCCTGCTCAAGGCCGCCGGCATCGCCGAAGGCACCGAGATCACCCTGTGGGCCATGCCGGTGCAACGCCCGTACAACCCCAACGCCAAGCTGATGGCCGAGATGCTGCAGAGCGACTGGGCGAAGATCGGCATCAAGGCGAAGATCGTCAGCTACGAATGGGGCGAGTACATGAAGCGCTCCAAGGCCGGCGAACACGACGCCATGCTGATCGGCTGGAGCGGCGACAACGGCGACCCGGACAACTGGCTGGGCACCCTGTACGGCTGCGACGCGGTCAACGGCAACAACTTCTCCAAGTGGTGCGACAAGCCCTACGACAAGCTGATCAAGGCCGCCAAGCGCACCACCGATCAGGCGCAACGCACCGAGCTGTACAAGCAGGCGCAGCAGATCATCAAGCGTGAAGTGCCGATCACCCCGATCGCCCACTCCACCGTCTACCAACCGATGCGCAAGAACGTGCAGGACTTCAAGATCAGTCCCTTCGCGCTCAACTCGTTCTACGGCGTGGGCATCGGCCAGTAACCGCTTTTACCGCTTGAAGCCACAGAGCGCCGGACGTGACCCGTCCGGCTCGGTCTGCGGCTACCTGTATCCGCGTGCCGCCGGGCCACGAACCCGGCGAGCGCGCGAAACCGGATGCGGTGACACCCACCGCCTCCACGGCATGAAGGGATGCAATCGTGCGAGCACATACACCACCCTACCTCCCGTATTCCCCGCAGGCTCCAGCCGGAGCCAGCGAATGCGCCGGCATGCCTGACGACCGCCCGAGCCACCCGGCGTAGCGGCCTCTCCCGACACACACAATCCCTAACAACCCGTCCGATGAGCAGTCGCGCCTCCATGTGCGGCCTTGGGCCTGGATCGCAGCCGGACATAACCAAGGAAGGAGCAACAATGAGAAAAACCAGCCTGACCCTCGCCATTGCGCTCGCCAACCTCGCGCTGGGCGTCTGCGCCCATGCCGAAGACGCGCCGACCCCGTCGCCGCAGGCCGATGATCCGAACTACACCAATCAGTTGCAGAGCATTCCCAGCGTGGAGAAACCGGTGACCGGCCAGGACGGCGCCAAGGGGTTCTTCGAGGACGATCACCTCACCTTCACCACGCGCAACTTCTTCGCTCGCGAGACCGGCTACCGGGGCAATGGCTTCAAGATCAGGAAGGACGGCGGCGTCATCGAACCGACGCGCCGTCGCTACACCTGGGTCGAGGGTAACGTGCTCAAGTACAGCTCGGGCTACACCCAGGGCCCGGTCGGCTTCGGCGTGGACATCGCCGGCTTCGCCGAGGTCGCCTTGGAGCGCGGCCATGGCCGGATCGCCGGCGGCGGCAACCGGACCCTGGCCGACAGCGACGGCGACGCCATCCCGACCTGGTCCAAGCTGGGCGTCGCCGACGTGCGTCTGCGCGTCTCCAACACCGAGCTCAAGGCCGGCCGCTTCCTGGTCGATACGCCGGTGTTCAGCTACTTCGACAACCGCGCCATGCCCTCCAGCTTCACCGGTTTCGGCCTGACCAGCGAGGAACTCAAGGACCTGCAGGTGCAGGCCGGGACCTTCACCCGGGCCAGCCCGCGGACCGGCGCCGGCGACGAACACTTCACCACCGAGTACGGCACGCGCGAGGTCGACGCCGACCGCCTCAGCTACCTGGGGGGGAACTACCGCTTCCTCGACAGCCTGCAGGCCAGCGCCTACTACTCGCGTTTCGAGGACGTCTGGAACCAGTACTACCTGAGCCTCTCCCACGAGGCCGGCGACGCCAAGACCCTGGCGTTCAAGACCAGCGCCAACTACTACCACACCGACGACGAGGGCAGCCGCAAGTCTGGCTACATCGACAACGATGCCTGGAGCCTGGCGCTCACCGCCACCCACGACGCCCATAGCCTGACCCTGGCCTGGCAGCAGATCGACGGCAACGAATACTTCGACTACGTCCACGAGACCGCGGCCATCTACCTGGCCAACTCGTTGTTCTCCGACTACAACGGTCCCAACGAGAAGTCCTGGCAGATCCGCTACGAAACCGACTGGAGCCAGTTCGGCGTGCCGGGCCTTTCCACGTCGCTGTGGTACGCGCGCGGCTGGGACATCGACGGGACCCATTACGACGGCGGGCGCAACGGCAAGTACGCGAACTACGCCGAAGTGCTGCAACAGGATGGCGAAAAGCACCACGAGTACGCGCTCGTGACGGTCTACAAGGTCCCCGAGGGCACCTTGAAGAACAGCCAGTTCAAGGTGGGCTACTTCTCCCACCGGGCGACGCAGAACCAGGTCGACGGCAGCTTCGACGAGATCCGCCTGACCACCACGCTGCCCTTCGAACTGCTGTGAAGCCCGATCACGCCGCCCCGCGCGGCCGACCAAGGAGGTCATCCATGCAATCCGGATTTCTGCGCAACGCCTTGAGCGTGGCCCTGCTCGCCGGCACCGCCTGCGTCGCCCAGGCCAAGCCCCTGGTGGTCTGCACCGAAGCCTCGCCTGACGGCTTCGACATCGTCCAATCCACCACCGCGGTGACCGCTGACGCCTCGGCGGAAACCCTCTACGACCGCCTGGTACGCTTCAACCGCGGCACCACCCAGGTGGAACCGGCCCTGGCCGAAAGCTGGGAGATCAGCCCGGACGGGCTGACCTATACCTTTCACCTGCGCAAGGGCGTGAAGTTCCACAGCACCGACTGGTTCAAGCCGACCCGCGAGTTGAACGCCGACGACGTGCTGTGGAGCTTCGAGCGCCAGCGCGATCCCAAGCACCCCTGGCACGACAAGAGCAGCCGGGGCTTCCCCTACTTCGAGGCCATGGAGTTCAGCACGCTGATCGGCAACATCGAGAAGCTCGACCCCTATACCCTGCGCTTCACCCTGACCAAGCCGCAGGCGCCGTTCCTCGCCGACCTGGCGATGGGCTTCACCTCGATCTATTCCGCCGAGTACGCCGACCAGCTGCTCAAGGCGGGCACCACCGAGAAGCTCAACAGCCAGCCCATCGGCACCGGTCCGTTCGTCTTCCAGCGCTATGCCAAGGACGCGCAGATCCGCTTCAAGAGCAACCCGGACTACTGGGACGGCGAGCCGCCGAGCGAGAAGTTGCTGTTCTCGATCACCCCGGACTCCAACGTGCGCCTGCAGCAGCTGCGCGCCGGCGCCTGCCAGATCGCGCTCTACCCACGGCCGTTCGACGTGCCGGCGCTGAAGGCCGACGCCAAGCTGAAGGTCCTGGAAATGGACTCGCTGCTCACCTCCTACGTCGCCCTCAACACCCGCCACGCGCCCCTGGACGACGTGCGGGTGCGCCAGGCGATCAACCTGGCGGTGGACAACAACGCCTACATCCAGGCGGTCTTCGGCCCCGACGCGGCGAGCCAGGCGATCAACCCCTACCCGTCCACTCTGCTGGGCTACGACGAGAGCATCGCCGCCTGGCCCCACGATCCCGCGCGGGCACGGAAACTGCTGGAGGAAGCGGGCCACAAGGACGACATCAAATTGACCATCTTCACCCGCCCCGGCGGCGGCCCGACCAACCCCAACCCGGCCCTCGGCGCGCAGCTCCTGCAAGCCGACCTCGCGGCGGTGGGCATCCAGTCGGAAATCCGCGTGTTCGAGTGGGGCGAGATGATCAAGCGGGCGAAGAACGGCGAGCACGACCTGGTGTTCATGGGCTGGGCCGGCGACAACGGCGACCCGGACAACTTCATTTCGCCCAACCTGACCTGCGCCGCGGCGAAGAGCGGCGAGAACCAGGCCGGCTGGTGCGACAAGGCGTTCGATGAACTGATCATCCAGGCCCGCGAGAACAACGACCCGGAGCAGCGCGCCGCGCTCTATCGCAAGGCACTGGCGATCTTCCACGAGCAGGCGCCCTGGATTCCCCAGGCGCATCCCAAGCAGTTCACCGCCATGAGCAAGGACGTCGAAGGCTTCGTGCAGAGCCCGCTGGGTTCGAACAACTTCGCCAAGACGACGCGCAAACCATAAGAAGAGTACGCCCCCCCGGCGGGGGCGCCAGGCCGCGACGCCTGGCGCCCTTCCCGGGACGCCATGAAACCGATGATGCGGAGTACCCCTAAGCAATGTTGTCCTTTATCGCTCGACGCCTCGGATTGCTGATCCCGACGTTCTTCGGCGTCACCCTGCTGACCTTCGCGCTGATCCGCCTGATCCCCGGCGACCCGGTGGAAGTCATGATGGGCGAACGCCGCGTGGACCCCCAGATGCACGCCGAAGCCATGCACCGCCTGGGCCTGGATAAACCCCTGACCCAACAATACCTGGACTACATCGGCAAGCTCGCCCACGGCGACCTCGGCGAATCGCTGCGCACCCGCGAAAGCGTCTGGCACGAGTTCCTCACCCTCTTCCCGGCCACCCTCGAACTGTCCCTGGCGGCGCTGCTGTTCGCCGGCACCCTCGGCCTGCTGGCCGGGGTGATCGCCGCGCTCAAGCGCGGCTCGCTGTTCGATCACGGCGTGATGGGCCTGTCCCTGGCCGGCTACTCCATGCCGATCTTCTGGTGGGGGCTGATCCTCATCATGTTCTTCTCGGTCAACCTCGCCTGGACCCCGGTGTCGGGCCGCATCGACCTGCTCTACGACATCCAGCCGGTGACCGGCTTCATGCTGGTCGACACCCTGCTCGGCGACGAGGAAGGCGCCTTCCTCGATGCCCTGCGCCACCTGATCCTGCCGGCTATCGTGCTCGGCACCATTCCACTGGCGGTGATCGCCCGGATGACCCGCTCGGCGATGCTCGAAGTGCTGCGCGAGGATTACGTGCGCACCGCGCGGGCCAAGGGCCTGTCGCCGGCGCGGGTGGTCTTCGTCCACGGCCTGCGCAATGCGCTGATCCCGGTGCTCACGGTGTTCGGCCTGCAGGTCGGCACGCTGCTGGCCGGCGCGGTGCTCACCGAGACGATCTTCTCCTGGCCCGGCGTGGGCAAATGGCTGATCGAGTCGATCGGCGCCCGGGACTACCCGGTGGTGCAGAACGGCATCCTGCTGATCGCCTGCCTGGTGATCCTGGTCAACTTCGCGGTGGACATCCTCTATGGATTGGCCAACCCGCGCATCCGCCACCAGCGCTGAGGACCCCGCCCATGAGCCTGCCTCTTCAGCCCCGGCCGCATCCGGCCATCGTCATCAGCGTTTTCCGCGAGGTCCGTCCATGACCAGCCTGACCACACCCCTACCCCTCGACCAGAGCCTGCTCTACCCGTCCCCGCTGAAGGAATTCTGGCGCGCCTTCGCCCATAACAAGGGTGCCGTCTGCGGCCTGCTGTTCATGATCCTGGTGGTGATCTGCGCGCTGTTCGCCCCCTGGGTGGCGCCCTACAACCCCAGCGAACAGTTCCGCGAGTTCCTGCTGACGCCTCCCTCCTGGCTCGACGGCGGTCAGGCGCGCTTCCTCCTCGGCACCGACGAGCTGGGCCGCGACCTGCTCTCGCGACTGATCCATGGCGCGCGCCTGTCGCTGATCATCGGCATGTCCTCGGTGGTGATGTCGTTGATCCCGGGGGTCGTGCTGGGCCTGCTCGCCGGGTTCTTCCCGCGCCTGGTGGGCTCCGCGATCATGCGCCTGATGGACATCATGCTGGCGCTGCCGTCGCTGCTGCTGGCGGTGGCCATCGTCGCCATCCTCGGCCCAGGCCTGATCAACACCGTGATCGCCATCGCCATCGTCTCGCTGCCGTCCTACGTGCGGCTGACCCGCGCCGCGGTGATGGGCGAATTGAACCGCGACTACGTCACCGCCGCGCGCCTGGCCGGCGCCGGCCTGCCGCGGCTGATGTTCATCACCGTGCTGCCCAACTGCATGGCGCCGCTGATCGTCCAGGCCACCCTGAGCTTCTCCTCGGCGATCCTCGACGCTGCGGCGCTGGGCTTCCTCGGCCTCGGCGTGCAACCGCCGACCCCCGAGTGGGGCACCATGCTCGCGTCGGCCCGCGACTACATCGAGCGCGCCTGGTGGGTGGTCTCGCTGCCCGGCCTGACCATCCTGCTCAGCGTGGTGGCGATCAACCTGATGGGCGACGGCTTGCGCGATGCCCTCGACCCCAAACTCAAGAACGCCGTTTAAGGAGACGCCGATGAACAGTCCCGCAACCGTGCTCGCCCGTCCCCACGCGGCGGAACGCCACCCCCTGCCCGGCACTCAACCGGATGACGCCACCCGCAAGGAGCCCGGCATGAGCCTGCTCGACATCAAGAACCTGTCCGTCCGCTTCGGCGACGCCCATGCCGTGCCGGTGGTCGACGGCCTCGACCTGTCGGTGAACGAGGGCGAAGTGCTGGCCATCGTCGGCGAATCCGGCTCCGGCAAATCGGTGACCATGATGGCCCTGATGGGCCTGGTCGAGGCGCCCGGCATCGTCACCGCGGACCGCCTGTGCTTCGACGGCACCGACATGCTGCGCCTGAAGGGCCGCCAGCGCCGGCACATCGTCGGCAAGGACCTGGCGATGATCTTCCAGGACCCGATGACTGCCCTCAACCCGAGCTTCACCGTCGGTTACCAGATCGAGGAAGTGCTGCACCAGCATCTCGGCCTGCGCGGCCGGGCCGCCCGCCAGCGCGCCCTGGAGCTGCTCGAGCGGGTGGAAATCCCCGGCGCCGCGAGCCGCCTCAACGCCTACCCGCACCAGCTCTCCGGCGGCATGAGCCAGCGGGTGGCGATCGCCATGGCCATCGCCGCCGAACCCAAGCTGCTGATCGCCGACGAGCCCACCACCGCCCTCGACGTGACCATCCAGGCGCAGATCATGGACCTGCTGCTGGACCTCCAGCGCGACCACAACATGGGCCTGGTGCTGATCACCCACGACCTCGCGGTGGTCGCCGAAACCGCCAACCGGGTCTGCGTGATGTACGCCGGCGAAGCGGTGGAACTGGGCGAGGTGCCGCGGCTGTTCGACGCGCCCACCCACCCCTACACCGAGGCGCTGCTCAAGGCGATCCCCGAGCACAGCCAGGGCGCGCGCCGCCTGGCGACCCTGCCGGGCATCGTGCCGGGGCGCTACGACCGGCCCCAGGGCTGCCTGCTGTCACCGCGCTGCCCCTACGCCACCGACCATTGCCGCGCCCAGCGTCCGAGCCTGGACCCGCATCCCTTCGGCGCCGTGCGCTGCTTCTATCCGCTGAACCTGCCGGAGGTGGCGTGATGAGTACCGTCCTCAATGCCCGCGACTTGACCCGCCACTACTACGTGTCCCAGGGCCTGTTCAAGAGCCCCGCCACGGTGCAGGCGCTGAACGGAGTGTCCTTCGAGCTGGAGGCCGGCAAGACCCTCGCCGTGGTCGGCGAGTCCGGCTGCGGCAAGTCGACCCTGGCGCGTGCCCTGACCCTGATCGAGGAGCCCACCACCGGCTCCCTGCAGATCGCCGGCCAGGAAGTCACCGGCGCCGACCGCCGCGAACGCAAGCAACTGCGCCGCGACGTGCAGATGGTGTTCCAGAACCCCTACGCGTCGCTCAACCCGCGGCAGAAGATCGGCGACCAACTGGCCGAGCCGCTGACCATCAACACCTCGCTGTCCCGCGGCGAACGCCGGGAGAAGGTACAGGCGATGATGCAGCAGGTGGGCCTGCGTCCCGAGCACTACCAGCGCTATCCGCATATGTTTTCCGGCGGCCAGCGGCAACGCATCGCCCTCGCCCGGGCGATGATGCTCAACCCCAAGGTGCTGGTGGCGGACGAACCCACCTCGGCGCTGGACGTGTCGATCCAGGCGCAGGTGCTCAACCTGTTCATGGACCTGCAGGAAACCTTCAACACCGGCTACGTGTTCATCTCCCACAACCTGGCGGTGGTCCAGCACGTGGCCGACGACGTCCTGGTGATGTACCTCGGGCGGCCCGCCGAGATGGGCCCGAGCGAGCTGATCTACGAGCGTCCGCTGCATCCCTACACCAAGGCCTTGCTTTCCGCGACGCCGACCATCCGCCCGAACCCGGCCAAGCCGAAGATCAAGATCGCCGGCGAGCTGCCCAACCCCCTCAACCCACCCAGCGGCTGCGCCTTCCACAAGCGCTGCCCCTACGCCACCGAACGCTGCGCCGTGGAAATCCCCCTCCTGCGTGCCCTGGATGGCCGCCAGGTCGCCTGCCACCACGCGGAACAGATCAACGCCTGACCCTCTCGGGGCGGTTCCAGCCGCCCCGCGTGACGCCCCCGTGGCGTAGCGGTGGCGCCCGCGACGTCCAGCATGGGCGCCGCGCGGGCCGCCCACCCTTCGATCCTCGCAAACCAGGGTTCCCCGAAGCCTCCGCTTCGGGGCGTCCTCGGCTCGCCCGAAGAGACGCATCCCGCCACCCCGTGAATCGACCGTCCCTCCGGATACCCACGAAAACTATCAGAAATGACAGGCACGACCGGTCGAGGGCCTATCTAGTCTGTTCTCGTGCAGGCCGCTGCAAGGTCGCGCGCCCTATTTGGAAGGCAGCTTCCAGCATCCGGCATGCCGACGACCGCACTGAGTCCGCCCGGGTACGCCGGAACGGCCCCCCGGGGGAGTGATGTTCGGAGATGGACTTGTCTTTCGCGCGAAGTCCATCTCCGAACATGAAGCGCGAGTCCCTTCCCGGTTCGTCCTTTCACGCTTCGGCGCGCAGGGGCCTACCGGGAAGCGATGAAACGGTCGTGTTCCGACAGATACCCACTCAAGGAGTAATACCCATGACCCAGGCCAAGAAAACCATCACCAAAGAAGAGATCCTCGATCAGCTCAAGAAAGAGGGCGTGACCGATCTGAATCAGTTCGCCGAATTCCTGATCAAGAAAGTCCACCGCGATGGCGATCCGAGCCAACCCATCGTGGCCAGCGCCATCGTCTATGGGCACGGCTTCGTTTCCCACTGATTAGTTCCAACGCTTGAGCGTCCGTAAGGAGTGGCGGTATCGAACGCGCAATCGCTCTTTGCGGATAACCATGGACATCCTCTCAGGCCCTCCCATGCAAAGCGTATTTCGTAGTGCCGATGACCGGAATCAGATCGCGCAGCGGCTCCTCGCGTGGCTGACGGACAATCTCTCGTTCTTCGATCCGCCCCAGGAGGACCTGCTGTTCGATCAATTGCCCGAGCAGATCGAAGGCGGGCGCGTGCGCAAGGCCTTCGGCGAACTGGGCGTGGCGCTGCGTATCGTGCAGCGTGTCCCGCAGTTGCGGGCCATGGAGGACGCCGTTCGCCTGCGCAGCTTCTGGCTGGAAAAGGTGAAGCAACGCAACATCTTCTTCGACGCCCGCCGCCGGGTGCAGTTGTTCCCCCTGCTGGCCGTCGCCCTGGCCGTGCTGGAAGACCTCGGCGACGAACCGGTCGAGGCGAAACGCGTGCTGCAGAACGTGTTGGACCGCGGCATGCTGGACCGCATCGAACGCAGCCCCTGGCACAAACTGGACCTCAAGTACTACTTCGACGTCGCCCGCCTGCGCTACCGGATGCCCGACGACGCCGCGCTCTATGCCCAGAGCAGCCTCCGCCATCCGCCGTCCCTGTCCTACGCCAGCACCATGGACCTCTACGGCATCACCCACCTGATCTTCCATTTCTCCGATTTCGGCCGCAGCGACCTCGCGCGCCTGGCCGGCGACCCGCTCGACGCCATCCGCGACTACGTGTCCCTGGCGCTCCGGGTCTGCCTGTTCGAGCGGGACTTCGACCTCTCCGCCGAACTGCTGATGAACCTCATCTGCCTGCGCTCCCACGACCGGGACCTGCACTGGGCGGTGACCGACGAACTGCAGAAGATCCAGCAGCCCGGCGGCTTCATCCCCGACCGCATGTGGCTGAACGAGGCCCAGGCCGAGGGCAAGCGCCCATCGCGGGAAGACGAGTTCTTCGCCGTCTACCACCCCACCCTAGTGATGCTGCTGCTCGTGGCCTGCGACATCGACACCTCGAGCCAGGCCGTCCTTGGCCATGGCTGACGCACCGATCACCTCCAGCACGAACGAGCTCAAGGAAGGACCTATGGATGTTCATGCCGGCGAGAGCCCCCTGACCGAAACGATGGTTTTCGGCACCTTCCAGGCGACGCGCGAGGCCGCCGCGCGCGCGCTCGACTGGCTGGCCGCGGCGGCGGGCGCCGGGCGCCTCGACAGCGATCGCCTCGCCATCGACGGGCTGGCCATCGCCCGGGTCTGCTCGCTGATCAACGACGACCTGACGGACGCCGCGCAGGCCGTCATACCGCGCATCCTGAAGGGGCGCACCGCGCTGAACTGGGCCGCCTCCGACCTGTTCGCCGCCCTGCTGGCGATCTCCGGCGTCATCCGTGGCGAGGCTGCCATCGGCGGCGACGCGGCGAACTACCTGGCCCTGTTGCGGGAAGTGAACGCCGAACGTCAGGGCCGGCGGGACGCCCTGCTGAACCAGGCGCTGGATGGAACCGCCGGTGCATTCGATTCCAGCCAGCCGGTGGCGCTGGAGCAGGCCCTGCCGCTGCGCTTCGATCGCCTGGACGCGCTCAAGGGCGTGCTGTCCTTCATCGAGCAATGGTCCGCCTTCGGCCTCCGGGCCTGGCCGACCGACTCGCTGCATTTCGCCCGGTTGCTCGAGGGGGCGGCGGTGGCCACCTTGCGCGGTTATGAGCTGCCCTTCGGCATGCGTCTGCTGCGCGCGGTCCGCTACCTGGACAAGGGCCACTCCGCGGGCCTGGCCACCGGGTTCGAATTCCTCCGCCTGAGCCAGGGCGAAGAGGGCGGGTTCGGCGACTACGACGCGGTCATTGCGCGAATGGCCGCGCAAACGCCGGGCCAGGATGTCGACCTCCCCTTGAGACTGCCGGTGACCCTTCAGGCGTTGTGGACCATGGCCGAGCTGGAACGCCCCGCGCTCCACCTGCTGAGCCGCGCGTTCGGAACCGCCGGCCTGCTGCGGGAAGGAGGCCGGCCAGGATGCTGACCCCGGGACAGATCGAACGCTTCAAAGCCGACGGGGTGCTGATCCTGCGGGACTTCTTCGACCGCGAGGAAATCCTTCGCGGTCGCGAAGAGGTGCTGGCCTACTTCGGCCGCCCCGACTCCGGCGACGACTGGCAACTCGCCCTGGGCCGGCACAGCAGCAGCCAGTTCCACTTCCAGGTCCCGCTGTCGCCAGGGGTCCACCCCCGGCTCACCGCGCTCTACCGGTCGCTCCACGCGGGCCTCGAGTGGCACGGCGAGGACGACCTGATGATCCGCCCGGGGGAGCGCAGCCCCTATGGCCTGGGCATGCCCGCACACCTCGACTTCCCCGTGGCGAGCCCGCTGCGCACCCTGGCGAACAACGTCATCTACTACACCGACGTGCGCCAGGGCGGCGGCGAGTTCCTCTACTGGCCGGGCAGCCATCGCAACGCCTGGGACTACTTCCGCCGCAATCCCCGTGACTACATGGCACGGGGCGAGCGCAGCCAGGACCAGACCTTCGCCCTGCTTCTGCGGGAACTGCCAAGCGAGCCCACGGCCTTCCTGGGCAAGGCCGGCGACCTGCTGATCTGGCATTCGCTGCTGATGCATTCCGGCTCGGTCAATTCGCGGCGGGAAACCCGCATCGCCACCGTCGGGCGTTGGGGCATGCCGCTGGACGAAGCCGCCACCTACGACTTCGAGCGTGACATGTGGGAGCACTGGCAGTTCGCCCCGCGACCCGAGGCCATCGCGAAAACCAGCCGGGTGGCGCACGGCGAAATGGCCGGAGAGGAAGGGCCGGGCTGACCGGCCGTCGCAGCCGGCACTTTCGTATGGGCCCTAGTACACGTCCCGGCGGTAACGCCCGCTCTCGCTGAGGCTGTCCACCGCCGCGGCGCCCAGCAGTTCCACCAGGACCTGGTCGACGCCCTCGGCCATGCCGACCAGGCTGCCGCAGACGTACAGGGCGGCGCCGTCGTGCAGCCAGCGACGCAGTTCCCCGGCAGCCTCGCGCAAGCGATCCTGCACGTAGACCCTGGTCGCCTGGTCGCGCGAGAACGCCAGGTCCAGGCGCGCCAGTTCGCCGCGGGCGAGGCAACCCTCCAGTTCGTCCCGGTAATAGAAGTCACGGGCGGCGTTGCGCTCGCCGAACAGCAGCCAATTGCGGGTTTCGCCGGCGGCGATCCGCGCCCTGAGCAGGCTGCGCAAACCGGCGAGGCCGGTGCCGCTGCCGATCAGGATCAACGGCACCGGCTGTTCCGGCAGATGAAAGGCACTGTTGCGCCGCACCCGCGCCAGCAGCCGCCCCTCCAGCGGCGCGTGGGCAGTCAGCCAGCCGGAGCCGATACCCAGGGAGCCGTCGGGCAGGATGGCCTGGCGGACGATCAGCTCCAGCACCCCGTCCTGGGGCAGCGAGGCGATGGAGTATTCGCGGGTGCCCAACGGCGCCAGGGCGTCGAACAGCGCCTGGGCGTGCAGGCCGACCAGGTGGGCGAATCCGTCCGGCAACTGGCGGCTGGTCAGGGCCTGGTGCAGCGGCTGCGCCAGTTCGCCGACCTGTACCCACAGGGAAGGCTCGAGCCCCAGGCGTTGCAGCCAGGCCCGGACCCGGCCCTCGTCCTGGCGGGGCAACACCTCGAGGATGTCGCCGGCGCTCCAGTCGACGGCTTCGCCGGGTTCCAGGGCGACCCGGTAGGTGGGTTCGCCCTGACTGCCCGGATTGAGGCAGAGCCGTTCGGCCAGACGCCAGGCGAGGAACGGCGCCTCGGCCTGGTGCAGCGGCTGTGCACCGGTGAGGTCGGCCAACTGGTGCTGCCAGCGGGTCAACGCCAACTCGTCGCCGTTATCCACCTCCACCGGTTCGAACAGGCTGCGGGCGCCGCTGCTGCCGAGCCAGTCGTGCAGGCGCCGGGCGAAGGCACAGAACTGCTCGTATTGGCGGTCGCCGAGGGCCAGCACGGCGTAGCGCAGATGGCCGAGGTCGAGGCGTTGGGCGAGCAACCGACGTTCGAAGCCGCGCGCGCTGTCGGGGGCCTCGCCCTCGCCGAAGGTACTGACCACGAACAGGGCCCGCTGGACGTCGCGCAGGCGCTGGGCGTCCAGCCCAGAGAGCGCCTGCACGCGCACCGGCAGGCCGGCCGCCTGCAGTTGCCGCGCCGTTTGCCAGGCCAGTTGCTCGGCGAAGCCGCTCTGGCTGGCGAAGCCCACCAGCCAGGCCTCGCCGTCGCCCTGGCCGAAGCCATCCTCCGAGCCGCGGGCCAGGCGCACCGCCCGCTGCTTGCGGCGGCGGTCGAGATAGAGCAGCCAGCCGGTGACGAAGAACAGTGGCATGCCCAGGCTCGCCAGCATGTACAGGAGCCGCCCCGGCAGGCCGAAGTACTCGCCGGTGTGCAGCGCATAGACGCTGGCCAGCCATTGTGCCGGCAGGGACTTCTCGACGTAGCGCGCCTGATGCCGCACCTTGCCGTCCGCCGGGTCCAGTTCGAGTTCGTTGAAGGCCCGCGGATGCGCGGCATCACGCAGCAGATAGAAGGCTTCCGCCGACTCCCCGGCCACGGCGGGCAGGCGCAGGCTGTAGAACTTCAGGTCCGCGCCGGCGACCTCCCGCAGGCTACGCCAGAGCGCATCGAAATCCACCTGGGGCGGTCCGCCGCCCGGCGCGGATTCGCCGCCCCCGGCCTGCGCCTGGCGCACCTCCGGTTCGTCGCCCAGCCACCGGGTGAGGCCCTCGCGGTACCAGCCATAGGACCAATACAGGCCGGTGAGCGCCGCCAGCAGGTAGATCGCCAGGCACCAGGTCCCGGCCACCGCGTGCAGGTCCCAGTTGAAACCCCGGCCGGTCTTCGACCAGTCCAGGGTCAGCCAGGTCCGCCAGTTCAGCGCCCGTCGCGGCCAGCGCAGGTAAAGCCCGGACAGGCAGAAGAAGATCAGTGCCAGGGTACTCGCCGCGGTGAGCTGCTTGCCGGTCTCGCCCAGGGCGAGTGTCCGGTGCAGCAGCAGCACGAACTCGAAGAACGCCGTGCCGCGCCATTCGGCGACGCGCTCGCCGGTATAAGGGTCCATCAGCAACAGCGCGCCACGCCGCTGGCCCGGTGGCGGGGTGAGGTACACCCGCGCCGGGTTGCCGCTGCCGATTTCCACCCAGAGGATGGCGACGCCCTTGCCTTCCAGTGCCGTGGCCTTGGCCACCAGTTGAGCGGGCGGCAGCACCTCGGCGTCGCGGCGCTCGATGCGGCTTTGCGGATTGAGTGCCTGGAGGATTTCCGCCTGGAACGCGTAAAGCGCGCCGGTCACGCCCATCAGCGCCAGCACCAGGCCGGCGCTGATCCCGAAGAACCAGTGCAACTGGAAGATCGTTTTCTTGAACACCACGTTTTCCCATCGCTGGAGCGCGCCCGCAGGGTTGCGCTCCGGTTTCAACCGCGGCCGTTGTGCGGCCATGAATCCGAAAGCCTCCGGCCTGGCGTCGGCGTCCCAAGGTCCGCAGGTAGCGTTCGGAAGTGACCTGGAAGGTCCTGGGCGGGGGCGAATGCCCGCCAGTCGCGCTGAACGAGCCGGCCCTGAAAAAGCCGGGAAGGCTCTGGCTCGGCACTCCGGGACCGGCGGGCAGGCTGTCGCGAGTACCGACTGTAACCGATTCTGCTTCGCATCGCGAAGCGAAGGGTCCTCGTCGGGGAAAGACTCCGTTGCGGCGAACCCGCGCCGATCGCCGCCTGCTCCGCGGCCCTATGGGCCCCTATGGAGGCATGGGCTCGCCGTCGACGGCCGCTTGCGGTTTCCCGCGCCCATGAAAAAGCCCCGCCTGGGCGGGGCTTCGAAACGCGGGAAAGGCTTACAGATAGAACGCCTTCAGCGGCGGAAACCCATTGAACTCCACCGCGCTGTAGCTGGTGGTGTAGGCCCCGGTGGACAACCAGTACAGGCGGTCGCCGATGGCCAGGTTCAGCGGCAGGCCGTACTTGTAGTTCTCGTACATGATGTCGGCGCTGTCGCAGGTGGGGCCGGCGATGACCACTTCCTCCATCTCGCCTTTCTTCTCGGTCCAGATCGGGAACTTGATGGCTTCGTCCATGGTTTCGATCAGGCCGGAGAACTTGCCCACGTCGGTGTACACCCAGCGCTCGACGGCGGTGCGCGACTTGCGCGCCACCAGCACCACTTCGCTGACCAGGATGCCGGCGTTGGCGATCAGCGAGCGGCCCGGCTCGAGGATGATTTCCGGCAGTTCGTCGCCGAAATCTTCCTTGAGGAAGCGGATGATTTCCTCCGCATAGGTTTCCAGGCTGTTGGTGCGGGTGATGTAGTTGGCCGGGAAGCCGCCGCCCATGTTGATCAGCTTGAGGTGGATGCCGTCCTCTTCCTTCAGGCGCTCGAAGATCACCTTGACCTTGGCGATGGCCGCGTCCCACACGCTGATGTCGCGCTGTTGCGAACCGACGTGGAAGGAAATGCCGTAGGGCACCAGGCCCAGGTCGCGGGCGAGGATCAGCAGGTCCATGGCCATGTCGGTCTGGCAGCCGAACTTGCGCGACAGCGGCCAGTCGGCGGTGGTGGAACCTTCGGTGAGGATGCGCACGTAGACCTTGGAGCCCGGCGCGGCCTTGGCGATGTTGCGCAGGTCGGCTTCGGAATCGGTGGCGTAGAGGCGCACGCCCTTGTCGTAGAAGTAGCGGATGTCGCGGGATTTCTTGATGGTATTGCCGTAGCTGATGCGCTCGGGACCGACGCCCTGGTTCATCACCTTGTCCAGCTCGTAGATCGAGGCGATGTCGAAGTTCGAGCCCTTATCGCGCAGCAGGTCGATGATCTCCACGGCCGGGTTGGCCTTGACCGCGTAGTACACCTTGGCGAATTCGAAACCGGCGCGCAGGTCGTCGTAGGCCTTGCCGATCATCGCGGTATCGATGAGCACGAACGGGGTTTCTTGCTGATCGGCGAACGCCTTCATGCGTTGGAAGGTTTCGCGCGCGAAATAGTCTTCTACCTGGATCGGCATGCGGGGAACTCCATATGGCAAAACAAAGGAAATGAAAGGGGTGAAAGTGAACGTCTAATCCGTTTCCCCACTTTGGTTCGCCTACTTCCCAAGGCATGTCGCCGAGGATTACCGGGGGCAACCTCTCGTCGTCAGTACTTGAGCCGGATGGATCGTTTCCAGCATGGACGTTCGGGCGCGAACTGTAGGACCAAGGGGAGCGCAGATCAATCAAAAATTTGCCGACGATCCACCCCGTTTTTCCACGGGCGTTCGCTCAACCTCTGGATAACCGACCGGCATGACAAATCAACGTTCCCGAACCAGGCCGACGGCCTGATCGAAGGCGCTCCAATACCCTCACTTTTAGTATTGCAATTGGCTTGGCGACTGCTTAAATCCAGGCATAAGGAAGTTCTCACCCACGCAAGGACGTCGACATGCGCACTCCCTCTGCCGCACTCCAGGCGGGCCTGCTGGCCTGCGCCATTTCCACCGGACTCCGGGCCGCGCCACCCGAACCCATCCAGGTCGACCAGGGTTCCCATTGGGGCGAGCACAATCGCCAGGAGTACTACACCTACGACCAGGGTGCGCGGATCATGCCGGCGAGCTGGATCATCGCCCTCAAGCAAGCCGACGGCACGCCCTTCACCGCCGACAACCTGAGCCGCTACGGCTATCTGCCCAACCCGAACGGACCGGTGGAGAACCTGCCGGTCGGGTTCACCCTGACCAACGACCACACCGGGCAGAACATCGGCATGAACTGCTCGGCCTGCCACACCCGGCAGATCGAAGTGGGCGGCCAGGCCTACCGCATCGACGGCGGGCCGGCGATCGTCGACTTCCAGCACCTGCTCTCCGACCTGGACGCCGCCATGGGCCGGGTAGTCAACCAGGACGAGGTGTTCGACGCCTTCGCCCTGAACGTCCTCGGCTCCGGCGCCACCCAGATGCAACGCCTGCAACTGCAACAAGAGGTGAAGGACTGGTACCTGCCCTATCACACCCTGATGCAGCGCGCGCTGCCCGACCCGCCCTGGGGTCCGGCGCGCCTGGACGCGGTGTCGATGATCTTCAACCGGCTGGCCGGACTGGACATCGGGCCTCCGCCACACTTCATGATTCCCGACAACATCCAGCCGGCCGATGCCCCGGTGCGCTATCCCTTCCTGTGGAACGCCTCGAAACAGGACTACACCCAATGGCCGGGCTTTTCCCAGAACGGCAACGAAGTGTTTTCCCTGGCGCGCAATCTGGGCGAGGTGTACGGCGTCTTCGCCATCTTCCATCCGAAGAAGGACAAATCCCTGCTGAAGATCAACTACCTGGGCGACAACTCGGCGAATTTCCATGGCCTGGAGAAATTCGAGGAACTGATCCGCCGCATCGGCCCGCCGAAGTGGCCGTGGAAGGTGGACCTCGGCCTCGCCGAACAGGGCAAGGCCATCTACAACCGCAGCACCGCCGACGGCGGCTGCGTCGAATGCCACGGCATCCGCAAGGGCGAATTCCGCGGCATCGGCGACGAGACCTGGGCCACCAAGCTGGTGGACGTCGGCACGGATAGCCGGGAATACAGCATCCTCAAGCGCGAGGTGAACACCGGCGTGCTGTCCGGCGCCAAGGTCCTGATCAAGCCGGCGCTGAAACCGCAGGACACCGCGTTCAACACCCTCGCCACGGCGGTGCTGGGCTCGATCCTGCAGCACACCTTCAAACCCTCCTCCCAGGGCCAGAAGGCCTTCGCCCAGTTGAACGTCGCCCATACCGCGCAGTTGAAGGATGCCTACCGCACCGAGGCCGTGGCCGCGGAACCCCAGTTCCCCTACGAGTCCCGCGTGCTGGAAGGCATCTGGGCGGCGGCGCCCTACCTGCACAACGGCTCGGTACCGACGCTGGCCGAGTTGCTCAAGCCGGCTTCCGAGCGGGTCGCATCCTTCGCCGTGGGTCCCGCCTACGACATCGACGCGATCGGCCTGGCGGCGAAGCAGGATCGCTTCGGCTACAGCCTGCAAACCACCGATTGCAGCCAACGCGATTCCGGCAACAGCCGCTGCGGCCATGAGTTCGGCACCCAGTTGCCGGCCGCCGAGAAAACCGCGCTGCTGGAATACCTGAAGCTGCTCTGACCTAACCGGCCCGACCACGGCGATCCCTCGCCGTGGTCGGTTTCCCGCGACCCCCTCCCCCCGATCGCCACAGGCACGTCAGTCCCGAGCCCTTCATTTCAAAACACACGCGACATCTAATATGTCAGTTGAATGTTGACAATCTTTTACCGCTGTACGAAGGTAGGTCCATAACGACAAGCACGAGTGACACCCCCCATGAGCGCTCCCCTTCCGCATCCCAGCGATGCACGGCCGGTGACCCTGCTGCATACCGATGTCCTGATCGTCGGGGGCGGCGCCGCCGGCGTCGCCACGGCGATCACCGCCGCGCGCCGTGGCTGCGCGGTGACCCTGGTGGAAAAGTACGGGTTCTGCGGCGGAGGCGCCGTCGCGGGGCTCTCCGGCACCCTCTGCGGCTTGTACGAGGCCGCCGAAGGCGACGCCCCGCCGCGGCAACTGGTGCACGGCTTCGTCGACGAGTTCGTCGCCGCCCTGGAGCGCCGCCAGGGCCTCACCGAGCCGCTCAGGTACGGCAAGACCTATACCCGCGTGCACGACCCGCTGGTCTGGCGCGAGGTCGCCGACGCCCTGTTGCGCGAGGCCGGCGTGCGCATCCTCTACCACGCCCTGGTGACCGAGGTGATCCGCGAGGGCGAGCGCACCCTGGGCGCCCAGGTCTACACCAAGCAAGGCAAGCTGCGCATCCTGGCGCCGGTGACGGTGGACGCCAGCGGCGATGCCGACCTGATCGCCATGGCGGGGCTGCCCGACACCATCGGCGACCACGGCCGGGTGCAGAACCCGACCATGATCTTCAAGCTCTCCGGGGTCGACGTCGCGCGCTTCTCGCGCACCTATGGCGCGGACACCATCATGCCGCCGGCGGTCTCGGCGATGATCGCCGAGGCCAACGGCCAGGGCTATCGCCTACCACGCAGCAAGATCTGGCTGTTCCCCACGCCGCGCCCGGACGAACTGCTGTGCAACTGCACGCGGGTCACCGGGGCCGACGGCCGCGAACTCAATCCGCTGAACTATCAGGATTTCACCGAGGCCGAGCTGGAAGGCCGCCTGCAGGTCCGCGAATACGCGCGCTTCTTCAAGGCCTACATCGCCGGCTGCGAAGCCAGTTGGGTGAACGACACCGCGCCCCAGGTCGGGGTGCGCCAGACCCGGCAGCTCGTCGGCCGCGACACCCTGAGCAACGCCGCCATCCTCGCCGGGCGCAAGTCCGCCGACGGCATCGCCCGCAGCCCCTGGCCGATCGAGCTGCACAGCGGCGAACGGCCGAAGGTGGAGTGGTTGCTCAACGACTTCTACGAAATCCCCCTGGGGTGTTTCATCCCGCGCCAGGGCGAAGGCCTGCTGGCCGCCGGCCGCTGCCTGTCGGCCGAGCACGAGGCGGTGGCCTCGGCGCGGGTCACCGCCCAATGCTTTTCCTACGGCCATGCGCTCGGCCACGCCGCAGCGCTGATGGCCCGGGAAGGGCTCGACGCAGGCGACCTGCAAGGCAGCGCCATCCGCGCGCTGCTCAACCGTGACGGCGCCCGGCTCGATTGAGCCGGAGAACGAGGAAAACCCGATGACACGCAAACTGCGCAGTAACTTCACCCCCGGCACCACCCGCTGGGCGGTCCGCCGCTCGCAATGGATCGCCATGGGCATCCCGGAAGCGGATTTCGAGAAGCCGAAGATCGCGGTGGTCAACTCGTCGAGCAAGCTGTCGGTCTGCTACCAGCACCTCGACGACGTCTCGCAACGGGTGCAGGCGGCGATCCGTGCCGCCGGCGCGCTGCCCTTCGAGATCCGCACGGTGGCACCCTCGGACTTCGTCACCAGCGCCGGCAAGCAGGGCCGCTACCTGATGCCGACCCGCGACCTGCTGGTCAACGACGTCGAGGTGCAGGTGGAAGGTGCCGAACTCGACGGCATGATCCTGCTGGCCTCCTGCGACAAGACCACGCCCGCGCAACTGATGGCCGCCGGCCGCCTCGACGTGCCCAGCCTGGTGCTTACCTGCGGCTACCAACTGGGCTCCCAGTGCGGCGGCCGCGACGTGGACATCGAGGAAGTCTACAAGGCGGTCGGCGCGCTGAAGGCCAACCGCATCGAACTGGCCAACCTCACCGAAATGACCCGCCATGCGATCAAGGGCCCGGGCGTATGCGCCGGCATGGCCACCGCCAACTCCATGCACTGCATGGCCGAGGCGCTGGGCATGAGCCTGACCGGCAACGCGCCGATCCGCGCCGGCAGCGACGCCCTCTACGCCCTCGCCGAACGCGCCGGCCAGGCCATCGTCAGGCTGGTGGAGGACGACCTGCGCCCGCGCCGGATCATGACCCCCGCGGCGTTCCGCAACGCGGTGCGTACCGCGGTGGCCATCGGCGCCTCGGTGAACGTGGTGCGCCATCTCACCGCTATCGCCCTGGAAAGCGAGTGCGCGGTGGACATCATCGGCGAGTTCGAGGCCGCCGCCCGGCAACTCGGGCAGATCACCCAGGTGCGCCCCAACGGCCCCGACCGGATCGAAGACTTCGCCGCCGCCGGCGGCTGCGCCGGGGCGATGAAGCGCCTGTTACCGGTGCTGGACGCCGAGGTGCTGACCGTTTCCGGGCGCACCCTCGGCGAGAACCTCGCCGAATGCGCCGAACCCGACCCGGCGGTGATCGCGCCGCTGGACCGTCCCCTGCGCCCGGAGCCGGGGTTGATCGTGATCCGCGGCAACCTCGCCCCCGACGGGGCGGTGGTGAAACTCTCCGCGGTGCCGGCCCACGTGCGCCAGTTCAGCGGTCGCGCGGTGGTCTTCGAGGACGAGAACCTGGCCATCGCCGGCCTGGAGAACGACGGCATCCGCAACGGCGACGTGGTGGTATTGCGCATGCTCGGGCCGAAGGGCGGGCCGGGTACGGTGTTCGCCGCCAGCTTCATGGCGGCCCTGGTCGGCGCCGGCTTCGGCAGCGAAGTGGCGGTGGTGACCGACGGCGAGCTGTCCGGGCTGAACAGCGGCATCACCATCGGCCAGGTGATGCCGGAAGCGGCGGAAGGCGGCCCGCTGGCGGCGGTGCGCAACGGCGATCGCATCCTCATCGACCTGGAGCGCCGGCAGATCGCCCTGGACCTTCCGCCCGGAGAACTGGAGGTTCGCTTGGCAGCCCTTCCGCCGCGCCCGCCGACCACGGAGAAAGGCTGGCTGGCGATGTACCAGCAACTCGTGCAACCTTTGTCCCAGGGCGCGGTTCTGGGTGCGCGCTCATTCAATCAGGACGGATGACACACACATGAGTTCTCTCGCCTCCCCTCCCCGCCAACTCCTTCCGGCCGAGGAAAGCCTGGTGGATCAGGCCTACGCGCAGATCGAAGAGCGCATCGTGACCCTGCAATTGGCGCCGGGTCAGGTGGTCTCGGAGAACATGCTCTCGGCGCTGCTCGGCCTCGGCCGCACGCCGGTGCGCGAGGCCCTGCAACAGCTGGCCCGGGAGGGTCTGGTGGTGATCATGCCGAAGCGCGGGATCATCGTCTCCGAGATCGACGTGCGCAAGCAGCTCAAACTGCTGGAAGTGCGCCGCGAGATCGAGCGTTACCTGGTCGGGTCGGCGGCGCGGCGCGCCGAGGCGGAAGAACGCCAAGCCTTCGACGACCTCGCCGAGCGCCTCGACGCCGCCGGCGCCAGCAGCGACGGCGAAGCCTTCCTGGCCCTCGACCGAAGCTTCAACCGTCTGTTGCTGCAAGCCGGGCGCAACGACTACGCGACGGCGGTGATGAAGCTGATGCAAGGGTTGTCGCGGCGTTTCTGGTTCGCCCACTACAAGCAGTCGGCCAACCTGCCGGAAGCGGCACAGTTGCACGCGCGGATCGCCCGGCACATCGCCGCCAACCAACCCGAGCTGGCCATGCAGGACCTCGATCGGCTGATCGACAACGTGGAGACCTTCACCCGCGCCACCCTGGACTGAAGCACCCGGCCAGGCACGCCGCCCGACCCGCCAGGGAGACGTGGGCGGGTCTTGCCCGAATGACTGATATGTCAGACGCATATCCTTGATATTCATAAACAAGAACAATAACGGAGATCGATGATGAAAGCGCTCATGCCCTACCGTTGGTGGATCGCCATCGTGCTGTTCGCCGCCTACAGCATCCAATACCTCGACCGCGTGAAGAGCAGCGTGCTGATGCCTTCGATGGCCCACGACATCGGCCTGACGACATCCGATATCGGCACCGGCGCCTTCCTCATGCTGCTGTTCTACGGCCCGTCCCAGTACGTGTCCGGCTTGCTCACCGACCGCTTCGGCGCCAGGCGCATCCTGATCTTCTCGGTGATCGCCTGGTCGGTCATGACGGTCTGGATGGGCCACATCCAAACCCGCGAGGAATACCTCTGGCGGATGGCCCTGTTCGGCATGATGGTGGGCACCGAATACGTACCCTCCGCGCGCATCCTGATGCGCTGGTTCAACAAGCAAGGGCGCGCCCGCGCCCAGGCTCTGCTGTCCTGGGCCTGGATCCTGACGCCGGCCTGGGCCAGCGTGCTGGCCACGCAACTGGCGGCCCATGCCGAAAGCTGGCGCCTGGTGTTCTACGTCACCGGCGCCCTGGGGATTCTCCCGCTGCTGATGATCCTGCGCTGGGTCTACGACCGTCCGGAACAGTACGCGCGGGTCACCGAGGCCGACCTGGACTACGCCTACCGCGACGAAATCGAGGCCGGCACCCTGAACCGGGGCGAATACGCCAACGCCCAGGGCGATATCCTCCGCCAGAGCAGCCTGCGCTTTCGCGACTTCTTCAAGAACCGCTCCTACGTGGCCGTGGTGTTCGTCGACATCGTCATGCAAATCACCCTCTACGGGGCGCTGACCTGGATTCCGCTGTACCTGTCCGACGTATTCGGCTTCAGCCTGGTGCAGATGGGCATGTGGAGCGCCGCTTATTTCATCGCCGGCGCGGTGGGCAGCTTCACCTCGTCCTACCTGTCCGACAAGGTGTTCCATGGCAACCGACGGGTGATGATCCTGGCCTGTTTCATCGGCCTGGTGCCCTTCATCGCGCTGCTGGCCAGCCTGCAGCACGCCGACCACAACTTGCTGCTGCTCGCACTGTGCGGCATGGGGTTCTTCGGCAACATGGCCTGGGGCCCGTTCCTCGCCGTGCCGGCGGAAATCTTCACCCCGGAGGTGTACGGCAAGGCAATGGGCTTCGTGAACGGCGTCGGCTACACCGTGGCAGCCTTCTCGGCGAAGATCTTCGCCGCCCTGGTGGTGGTCGACGGCGCCGGGCTCAAGGATTACTCCTATGGCTGGTACTTCATCGCCGCCTGCGTGATGCTCGGCATCGTCGCCGCCAGCCAGATCCGCCCCACTCCCGGCGCGGGCCAGAACGAAACCCGGATTCCGGCGCGGCCGCGCCTGAGCACCTGAACGCCGGGCGCCGCCGCTCGTTCGGCGGCGCCTGTCTCTCGCGTCGCCGGTGCTACACCTGCACCGAATAACCGAAATCGATATCGCAGGCCGCGATACCGCCGCGCATGCCCCAGTTTTCCGCGGGATGCTCGTCCAGCAGCACCAGGATGGCGGTGGTCGGCACGCCCAACTGTCGGGACAGGCGCTCGCTGAGCACCCGGTAGAGCCTGCGCTTGGTGGGCAGGGTACGCCCCTGGAACAGGGTGATGTGCACGTGCAGGTAATGCTCGCGGTCTCCCGGTGCGCGGAAGTCCTCGGCGGCGAAGCTCTGGTAGCGGGCCTGGAGTTCCTCGTCGCTGACGCCGAACACCTCCTTCAGGGCGGCATAGACGGTTTCGACGATGGCGCGCTTCTGCTCCGGCTCGCGCGGGCCGGACTCCTCGATACGAACGATGGGCATTGGGGCTTCCCTATGGGGTGACGGAGGACGGGGCGGTGAAATCCTTTAGCAGCTCCAGCAGGTCGCGGAGATCGTCGCGCCGCTTGTCGAGGAGCCAGTCGAGGGCCGAGGCGCTGTCTTCGCTGCGCTTGTCCTGGGACAGCTTGAAGCGCCCCTCGATGCTCGACGGGGTGATCGTCAGCCCGAGGATGTGCGGCAGGTTGGCGACCACCCGCGGGTCTTCCTCCTCCACCTGGAACGTCGAGCCGCAGTGCGCCAGCTGCTCGGCAGTGCGCTGCAGGATGGTCAGGACCTCGGGCCCGCTGTCGATCACCTCGACTCGCGCGTCCAGGTGCACCGCCAGGTAATTCCAGGTGGGCAGTTGCCGGTGCCGGTAGGCCTCCGGCGGGATGTAGCTCGACGGTCCGACGAACACGATGTGCGCATCGAAACCGGCGCCCGCCTCGAACTGCGGATTGCGCCGGTCCACGTGGCCGTAGAGGGTGCCGTCCGGGTTGCGCAGCAGGGGGATATGGCTGCTGTGGTAGCGCCCCTCGACGTAAGAGGTGATCAGCGCCAGCGGGAAGGCATCGATGAAACGGTCGATCAGATCCCGGCGCGTGCAGCGGTAGTCGCTGTAATGGAAGGGGCAGTGATTCATGGGGAGAGAACTCTCAGCGAACGAAAGTGGGAGTGACGGCCGGCGCCAGGCCGCGGCGGCGCCGGCGGCGGTCCAAGGCGATCGCCAGGCGCCCGAGCCAGCCCAACAGGGCGGTGCCCTGCCAGGGCTCGCGTGCGCTGGGCGGCAGCCCCAGGGCCGGGCCATCGAGCAGGCGCTCCACCAGCAGGCGCCCCATCAGGCTCGACAGGGCCAACCCGCGACCATTGCAACCGCTCCAGTGGATCAGCCGCTCGCCGCGGACATCCACCCGCGGCAGGCCGTTCAAGGTCAGGCCGACCCAGCCCGCCCAGAGGTGTTCGAGCGCGTCCGGCTCGACGCCGTATAGATGGCGGATGCGCTGGCCCAGCAAGGCCTCGCACTGGCGGCGCCCGCGCAGCGCGGGCAAGGCGAAGCAACCGGTCAGCAACCGCTGACCGGGCAGCGTGCGGAAGAACCACATGTCCTTGCGGTTATCCGAGAATGGCATGCGCGCGTCGCCAGGCGCCTGCGCCGGCATGCGGAAGGTCGCCAGGACCAGCGCCAGGGGGCTGATGGAACGCCGGGTACCGGCGCTGGCATCGGTCCCGTAGGCGTTGCCGGCCACCAACACCCGCGAGGCATGGACATCGCCTTGGGCCGTGCGCACGCGGTAGCCCGCCCCTTCGGCGCGGATGTCCAGGACCGCACAGCCTTCCCGCACCACTCCGCCGGCGGTCTCGACGCGCGCCGCCATGGCTTGCACCAGGGCATAGGGATCGACCTGCCCACCCTGCTCGAAGCACAGCCCGCCGGCATAGCACTCGGTGCCCAGCTCGCGGTGCAGCCGCTGCCGGTCGGCGACCTCCACCTCGACGCCCAACCGGCACCAGTCCCGCGCCAGGGTGTCCAGGGCGCGCGGGTCGTAGGGCGAGTCCCAGGGTTGCATCCAGCCGCGCAGCGGCGAGGCTCCGGGCAGGGCCAGCAGGCGCTCGCTGGCCTGTTGCAGGCCACGGGCGAACGGGCCGGCGGCCTCGCCCAGATGCCGCGCCAGGCTGTCGGGGGTATGCCGCGACGGCGCCGGCACGACGAACCCGGAATTACGCCCGCTGGCGCCGGCGCCGACGTGGCGCGCCTCCAGCAGGGTGACCGAGCAGCCGGCGTCGAGCCCGTGCAGGGCGGCCGACAGGCCGCCGAGGCCGGCGCCGACGATCAGCAGGTCGCTGTGTGCCGGCAGCGCGGGCACCCGCAAGGGCCGCTCCGTGGCCTGCAGTTGCCAGATCGACAGAGCCGCGAGCCACTCTTTCAACCCCGCCTCAGGCATAACGCGGGCACTCGAGCTTGTGCGTCACCTGTTGCACCAGGGAGTCGACGATGTGCTGCGAACGCAGCGCCAACAGGCTGAACGAGCCGGCATCGCCCATGCCGTGGCTCGACTCGCAGAGGCCATTGAAATAGACCGGCGCGGCGCTGCCCAGCTCGACCCGATAGTCGCGGGCGATGCTCAGGGGCAAGTCGCCGAGGCGCGCCGCTAGCGGCGCCAGCAGCGGCGGCCAGGGCTCCTGGCGCTCGCCGTTGCCCAGGTCGAGGAAGCCGGTGGCGAGGATCACCAGGTCGTAGCGCTCGCAACTCACCTCGCCGGTCAGGAAATGCCGGCTATGCAGCTCGATCCCGGCCTCCTCCGGACGGCAGTCGAGGATTTCCTGGCAGGTGCGCAGCTCGATCCGCTGCTGCTGGCGCAGCCCTTCCTCGTAGCGCCGGACATAGAGCTGGTTGAGCACGTCGATGTCGGAGGCGGAGTAGTTGGTGTAGACCAGTTCGCGGCGCAGCCGCGCCTTGTTCTCTTCGCTGGCGCCGTGGAAGGCGTCGACGAATCCCGGGAAATACACCTCGTCGGAGAACGGGCTGGTGTCCTTCTGCCGATAACCGAAGTTACGCGTATAGCCGACCAGCTTGGCCACGCCCGCCTGCTCGCTGGCATGCAGCAGGATCTCCACCGCGCTCTGGCTGCCGCCGATCACCGCCACGCGGCGTTCCCCGCCATCCTCCAGGGTCTTGGCCAGGCTTGGCAGGTAATGGTTCAGGTGCTGCACTCGGGGGTCGCGGATAGCCGCGAAGGGCGTCGGAACGTGCGGCGTCCGGCCCGGCGCGAACACCAGGCTGCGGGCGCGGTAGAGCCGGCCATCGGCGGTGCGTACCCGGTAGTGCGCCACCGGCGCGTCGACACCGGCCTCCACCGCCTCGATCGCGCTGGCTTCGCTGTGATAGTCGACCTGGCCGGCGAAGAACTGCGCGACCCATTTGACGTACTGCGCGTACTCCAGCCGCAAGGGGTAGTGCAGCGGCAGGTTCAGGTGTTCGTAGAGGCGCTTATTCTCGAACAGGAAGTTGGTGAAGCTGTAGCGGCTGCGCGGGTTGCGCGGGGTCACCAGGTCGCGCAGCGGGTGATTCTGGATATCCGAGCCGGGCAACAGCATCCCCGGTTGCCAATGGGGACCGTCGCGCCGCTCGATGAAGCGCACGCTCAATTCCGGCGCGAGTTCCTCCAGGGCGATGGCCAGGGCGATGTTGGCGGGGCCGAAGCCGACCCCCAGCACATCCAGCAAAGGTGTCGGTTTCATGCGGGCATCTCCCCGGCCGCGACCCGCGACACGGCACGCAACGCCGGCTGGTGGCAGGCGATGGCGTTGCCCAGGCGTTCGACCACCGCGTCGATTTCGGCGTCGGTGATCACCAGGGGCGGCAGGAAGCGCAGCACGGCGCCCTGGCGGCCACCGCTCTCGATGATCAGCCCTTCGTTCAGGCAGCTTTTCTTGATCGCCCGGGCCAGGTCGCCGGCCGCCGGGAGATGGCCCAGGGCGTCGCGCGGGCCGTCCGGCTCGATCAGTTCCATGCCCAGCATCAGGCCCCGGCCGCGCACGTCGCCGATGCAGCGGAAGCGCCGTTGCAGGTCGAGCAAGCCCTGGCGCAGGCGTTCGCCCTTGCGCCGCACCTGCTCCAGCAGGTTTTCCTGGCGCATGAACTCCAGGGTCGCCGCGCCGCTGACCAGGGCGATCTGGTTGCCGCGGAAGGTGCCGGCGTGGGCGCCGGGCTGCCAGCGGTCGTATTCCTCGCGGTAGACCAGCAGGGACAGCGGGTAGCCGCCGCCGATGGCCTTGGACAGCAGGACCGCGTCCGGAAGGATGCCGGCACGTTCGAAGGCGAACATGTCGCCGCTGCGGCCGATGCCGCTCTGCACTTCGTCGAGCACCATGGGCACGCCATGGCGCGCGGTGATTTCCCGCACGCCGCGCAGCCACTCGTCGCTGGCGGGTATGCAGCCGCCCTCGCCCTGGATCGGCTCCACCAGCAGCATCGCCGGCTTGTTCACCCCGCTTTCCGGGTCGCTCAGCAGGTTTTCCAGGCAAGCCAGGCTGAGCCGCTCGGTTTCGCGGGCATCTACCTGGGCGCCGAAGGGGCTGCGGTAGGTATAGGGATAGGGCAGGAAATGCACCTCGGCGGGCATGCCGCTGATGGCCTGTTTCGGCGCCAGGTTGCCCATCATGCCCAGGGTCGCGTGGGTCATGCCGTGATAGGCGCCCTGGAACACCACGACCGGGCGCCGCCCGGTGGCGGTCTTGAACAGCTTCAGCGCCGCCTCCACCGCGTCGGCGCCGGAAGGGCCGCAGAACTGCACCTTGGCCTGGGCGGCCAGGTTCTCCGGGAGGATCGCGAACAGCGCCTCCATGAAACGCAGCTTGGCCGGGGTCGCTAGGTCCAGCGCCTGCTGCAACTGGCCGGATTGGAGGAAATCGATCACCTGGCGCTGGACGAACGGGTGGTTGTGCCCCAGGGGCAGCGCACCGGCGCAGGCCAGGCAGTCGATGTAATGGCGCCCCTCGTCGTCCCGGACCTGGGCCAGGGAGCCCCAGTTGAGAACCCGCTGGACGTTCCGCGAATAGGTACGCGCGTTGGATTCCCGCCGATTGAGATACTCGAACTTCTCGCTGTTCATCGTTTACCTTCCTGGCTACAGGGATAGCGTGCGGATCGAATCGAGGCCGGCCAGGTCCTGGCGCTGCCGTTCCTCGCCCAGGGTGCGCAACCAGCGGCGGTACTCGAAGCCCATGCGGTCGCTGCTCACGTGCATTTCCGCCTTGGGATCGAGGGGCAGGCGCGCCGGGCGCTGGGATTCGACGATGTGCCGGTCCTGCTCGAACACCAGGTTCTGCCGCGACAGAATCTGCTCCAGGGTCAGCTCCGGACCGAAGTTGATCGCCACGATCAGCCAGATCACGCATTCGGCTTCGTCCACCGGGGTGGCATTGAAGAAGGTGCAGAAGCGCTCGGTCTCGCCGGTCTTCTTCTTGAAGTAGGCGGTGGTGGGGTTCAGCACCGAGTAGGTGTAGCGCGCGTTGACCGGAATGCCGCGGTGATCGCCGTAGGGCTGGAACACGCAGATTTCCGAGGAATGCAGGCCGCGCTCGTTCTCCTCGACCCGGTATTTCGGCAGCGGCTCGGGGGCGTCCGGCAGGCCGTTGAGGTTGGCGTGGACGAAGGGGAAGTGCGAGGCGTCGATGAAGTTTTCCAGGGCGCGCAGGGCATTCGCCTTGTAGCGGTAGGGCCCCGCGTGCACCTTGCGATAGCTGCCGTCGTCCCATTGCGGCAAGTGCGGGATCGGCCGCTGCGGCGCCTCCAGGCTGACCCAGATCAGCCCGTAGCGCTCTTCGGCGTAGTGCTTGAAGATCAACCGCTTCGACGAAGGCCGGGCGCGATCGGGATGCGCCGGCACCAGGGTGCACTCGCCCTCGGCGTCGTAGCGCCAGCCGTGGTAGGGGCATTCGATCTCGCCCTTCTTCACGCAGCCGAGCGACAGCCGCGCGCCGCGGTGACCGCAGTAGTCCTTCCAGGCCTGGATGCGGCCCTGGCCATCGCGCCAGAGCACCAGGTCCTCGCCCAGCAAGCGGACCGCCTTGGGCTGAGTGGGTTCGACCTCCTCGCTGGAGGCCACGACGTGCCACTGATTGACCAACGCCCGGTAGTCGAGCGCGTCACGATTCCATTCACCGTTGTATAACATCGGTCTCTCCCATTCTTCAGGCAAAGGGCAACGGGACGGCGGGTTCGCCGTCCTCTTGCGGGGATGACGTCGTCAGCGGGTTTCCGATTGGCCCGGCTCGAAGCGCCAGCCCGGATTCGCCCAGCCCTGCAGGTCGTAGTCGGCCAGGCACTGGTCCACCAGGCCGGTGCACTGCGCCAGTACCCCGGCGCTCTCGCAATGGCGCAGCATGTCCAGGCGTACCTGCTCGTTGTTACCGGCGTAGTTGTGCTCGTAGAGTTCGTGACGGCCGGCGAACTCGCTGCCGAGGGCATCCCAGAGCAGCTTGATCAGCTTCATGCGGTCCACCGCGCTCTGGTCGGTGCCCTGGTAATAGCAGTCGATCAGCGGGCGGACTTCGGGGTTTTCCATGTCCAGCCAGCTGGCCACCTGCATGATCGGCGAGCCGCCGAGGATGGTGTTGAACACCGGTTTGAGCTGACTCATCATCTGCGTGCCGAAATAACGCACGGTGGCGGCCGCCTCGAGGCGCGGCACCACCGAGCCGTCGCCGCGCACCTGCGGGTCCAGGCAGAGGTTCTCGGTCAGCGACCACATCAGGTTGCGCAGCGCGACGATGTCCGCCAGGCGCGTGCGGATCCCGCGGAATTCGGCCGAGCCGTTGGACTCGAGCACCTTGGCCAACAGGCCGCAGATGAAGTCCATCTTCACCGCCAGGCGGGTGCCCGACTGCAACGGATAGCGGTTGAGGAAGCCCGAGGCCGCATAGAAGCTGCGGGCGCGCTCGATGTCGCGGTAGATCAGCACGTTTTCCCAGGGCACCAGCACGCCGTCGAAGATCAGCACCGAATCGTTCTCGTCGAAGCGGCTCGACAGCGGGTGATCGAAGGGGCTCAGGGCGGACGCTTCAAAGGAGCGGCGGCACATGATCTTCAGGTTGGGTGCGTTCATCGGCAGGATGAAGCACAGGGCGAAGTCTTCCTCGGCGCCGGCCTGGTAGTGGGTGGCGCTGTTCTGCGCGACGAAGGTGGCGTTGGACAGGGCCGCGCTGGTGGCCACCATCTTCACGCCGCGCACGATGATCCCGGCGTCGGTCTCCTTCTCCACGTGCAGGTAGATGTCGCGCATGTCGGCGATCTGCCGGGCCTTGCCCACCGGCGGGTTGACCAGCACGTGGTTGAGGAACAGCACCTTGCGCGCACTCTTCTGGTACCAGGACATCGCGTTGTCGTGGTAAGGCGCGTAGAGGTTCGGGTCGGAACGCAAGGTGGCGGTGAAGCCGGCCTTGTAGTCGGGCGTGCGGCCCATGAAGCCATAGGACAGGCGCGACCAGTGGGCGATGGCGTCGCGGGCCTTGAGCAAGTCATCGGCCGAGCGCGCCGGAGTGAAATAACGGTGAGTGCGATAACCGTCGGGGTCCACGCAGGTCATCAGCTCCTGAGTCTCGGGCGCGTGCAACGCGTCATATAACCGCGATACCGAATACGCACTATTACGCAATGCGGGATGAGAAGTGACGTCCGCCACGCGCTCGCCATAAATATAAACTTCGCGTCCGTCGTTCAAACTTTCCAGGTATTCACGGCCGGTCATCATCTCATTGCGAGGTAAGTCGTTCATAAATCATCCCTGCTTTATTGTAGTTACGGGTGGATCAGGAGAAATAACGCACCAACACCATCACGCCCGAGCCCAGGACCACCACGTTGATCACCTTGAGGAATTGCTCACGGGACATGTTCAGCGTGATCCGGCGCCCCAGCGCGATGCCCAGCAACATGCCCGGCGCGAGGAACAGCGCCAGCCACAGGAGGCCGCTGTCCAGGTACACCCCCGCCAGGGCGAAGAGCACCACGCGGGTCAGGGTACTGAGGCCGATGAGGGTGGTCTGGGTGATGCGCATCGACTCCTTGTCCTGGATGCGGCCGCTGAGATAGATGGCGTAGATGAATCCGCCGCTGCCGAACAATGCGCTGAAAATACCGCCTATGGAGCCGAACGGAACCGAAGTCGCGGCGGAGAAGCGGCGATTCGGACGAAGCCCGCTGAGCGAGTAGAGGGCGTAGCCGGTGACGAACAGCCCCAGGGCCAGCAACAGGCTCTCGGGGCGGGTCTTGAGCAGGATGGCGGCGCCGACCAGGCTGCCGAGGATCATCAGCGGCACCAATCGGCGCAATTCGCGCCAGTCGGCCTTGCGCCCGTCGCGACTGACGTTGACCAGGGCCGCGCACATGTCCATCAACGCCAGCAGCGGAACGATCTTGGCGAGGGGTACGTAGAGGGCGAGGACGGGGCTGGCGACGAGCGCGGTGCCGAAGCCGGCGATACCGAAAATGACGTAGGCGAACAGCAGCGTGGCGAAAACGACTGCGTAGCCGGACAGGCCAAAAGCGAATACTTCGTTCATTACTGTCGAGTCCGTTCTTATTAATATCAGGCCTTACTTGGCCTGCTTCACACGCCGGATCACTGTATGAGATATCCAGCGCATTACAAATATACGAAGGTCGTATATACGCTCAGGAATCCGATGCGGCAAGCAAGTTTTCGCTGACATGTATTTGTCGTAATTGCGACAACCGGCTTCGTGTCCGGGATATATCGGCAACTTCGGCATGGTTCAGCGCCTGCTCCAAGGGCAGCGCGCTGATCAGGAACAACTGGCAACGCCTGTCGTAGAGCACGTCGATCAAGTTGATGAAGCGCTGCTGGGCCGCCGAGGACGCGCTGGAGATTCTCGGTAAATCTTCGAGTATCCAGCGGTCGTAGGTGGCGACCAGCGCCAGGTAATCCATGGTCGCGGTGGGCCCCTCGCAGAGGTGCTTGAAGGAAAACTGCAGGGTTTTGTCCTCCACGCTCAGCACCCGCAACAGCCGATTGCCGACCTTCAGGTCCTGCGCCGTGCCCGGACGCCTGGGCAACCCCAGCTTGCGGCGCTGCTCGTCGCTGCCCGGGCACAGGTAGGCGCCGGCGTGGAAAGGGTCCGGTTCGGCGTCGTCCAGGCCACGGTAATCGACGTCGCCGGCGATGGACAGGATGTCCATGCGCTCCTTGATCAGGGCAATGGTCGGCAGGAAGCGCTCGTGGAAGAGCGGGTTGGGCAGCAGGCCGTCGGGCGGATAGTTGGAGGTGGTGAGCAAGACCACCTGCCGCTCGAAAATGGCCTTGAACAGACGGCTGATGAGCATGGCGTCGCCGATGTCGTGCAGGTGGAACTCGTCGAAGCAAAGCAGGCGGCAGTCCCCGAGCATCAGCTCCAGGGCCGCCTCCATGGCGCGGCCGGTGTCGGCCTGCTCGAACATGCGCTGGTGGAGTTCGCGGAAGAATGCGTGGAAGTGCACCCGGCGCTTCTGCCTCAGGGGGATGGCGTCGAAGAAGCCGTCCAGCAGGAAGCTCTTGCCGCGCCCCACCGGCCCCCACAGATAGAGGCTTCGCGGCGCCCCGCGCGCGCGCCGGGCGCCGAGCAGTTCGTCGGTCAGCACCGCCAGCCGGTCGATGGCTGCGCGCTGGAAGGTGTCCAGGGTGTAGCCGCGGCTGGCGGCGTTGTGTTGCATCGCGGCGCTGACGGCCGCGCCCGGGGCGGGAATATTCATAGGCATTCGTTCCTTGGAGGCCTGCGGCGCACATCCTAGGGGCTAATGGCCGCCAGGGGAATCCCGTGATCGGCGCAGGGACATCGCGGCGTCGCGCGAGCGCCAGGGCGACGGCCCTGGCCGCCGCACTGGCTCAGGCCGCCGGCGCCGGGCTCGGCTGCGCCGGCGAGACGATGCCGCCCTTGCCCCGCGAACGGCCGGAGCTGAGGTAGTCGGCGATGGATTCCTGGGTCACCTCGCCGAGGAAAGTGCCTTCCGGGCTGAGCACCGGCAACCAGGAACTGTTGAACTCGTACATGCGCGACAGCAGGATGCGCAAATTCTCGTCGTGGGCCGAGGTGACGCGGAATTCCTGGAGGAAACGCGCGCAGGTGCCGTCCTGCTTGCGCAGGTCGCGGCGGCGCACGTAGCCGAGCGCCTTGTTGTCGCCATCGGTGACCACGATGTAGCGCCGGTCCTGATCCTCCAGGGCGTCCAGGGCCTGCTCCACCGGCGTCTCCGGGGCGATGGAGGGCGCGTTGTCGGCGGCGTCCTCGGCGCGGATCAGCAACAGCCGCTTCAGCGTGCTGTCCTGGCCGACGAACTGGCTGACGAAGTCGTCCGCCGGGTGCGCCAGCAGCGTGTCGGGATGGTCGAACTGGACCAGCCGCCCGCCGCGGAACACCGCGATCTTGTCGCCCAGCTTCAGCGCCTCGTCGATGTCGTGGCTGACCATGATCACCGTCTTGTTCAGCGCGCGCTGCATCTGGAAGAACTCGTTCTGGATGGCGTCGCGGTTGATCGGGTCGACCGCGCCGAAGGGCTCGTCCATCAGCAGCAGCGGCGCGTCGGCCGCCAGTGCGCGGATCACCCCGATGCGCTGCTGCTGGCCGCCGGACAGCTCGCGCGGGTAGCGCGACAGGTATTGCTTGGGATCGAGCTGGACCATGCTCATCAGCTCGGTGGCGCGCTCGCGGCACCGCTTCTTGTCCCAGCCGAGCAGCTTCGGCACCACGGTGATGTTTTCCTCGATGGTCATGTTGGGGAACAGGCCGATCTGCTGGATCACGTAGCCGATGCGCCGCCGCAGGGTCACCTCGTCGAGGTCGGCGGTGTCCTCGCCGTTGATCAGCACGCGTCCCGAGGTGGGCTGGATGAGCCGGTTGATCATCTTCAGCGTGGTGGTCTTGCCGCAGCCGGAGGGACCGAGGAAGACGCAGATCTGCCCCTCCTCCACGGTCAGGCTCACGGCGTCCACGGCGGTCACGTCCTTGCCGTTCTGCTTGAAGGTCTTGCTCAGTCTGTCGAGTTCGATCATCGGGGAATCCTTAGGGAATGCGCAGGCCGCGCGGCGTGAGAACGCGTTGCAGCCACTGCAGCCACAGGTCGGCGACGATGGCCAGCAGGCTGACCAGCAGGGCGCCGACGATCAGCGTGGCCATGTCGCTGCGGCTGATGGAGGTGAGGATGAGCACGCCGAGGCCGCCGGCGCCGATGGTCGCGGCGATGGTCATCACGCCGATGTTCATCACCACCGCGGTGCGCACGCCGGCGAGGATCACCGGCACCGCGAGGGGCAGGTCGACCATCCGCAGGCGCTGCCAGAAGGTCATGCCGATGCCGCTGCCGGCCTCGCGGATGCCCGGTTCGACGCTGCTCAGCGCCAGGTAGGTGTTGCGCAGGATCGGCAACAGCGAATAGAGGAACACCGCGGTAATCGCCGGCAGCGGCCCCAGGCCCTGGCCGAAACGCGAGTAGAACGGCATCAGCAGACCGAACAGGGCGATCGACGGGACCGTCAGCAGCACCGTGGCAACGCCCTGCAAGGGCCCGGCGAGCCAGCGGAAACGGGTCATCAGGATGCCCAGGGGCACGCCGAAGAGGATCGCCAGCCCGACGGCGACGCCCACCAGCAGGACGTGCTGCCCGGTGAGGTGGAGGATGTTCAGCCAGTTCAGGTGGGTGAAGGCGCTCATGAAATCCATGTCAGTGCCCTCCCGCCAGCAAGCCCTGCCGCTTCAGGTAATCCGCCGCCACCGCCGAGGCCGGCTCATGGCCGACGTCCACCCGCGCGTTGAGGCGACGCATGGTGTCGTCGTCCAGGCCCTGGGCCAGGGGCGCCAACAGGGCTTCGAGCTCGGGGTGGGCATCCAGGTAGGCCCGGTTGGCCACCGGCGCCGCGGTGTAGTCGGGAAAATAGCGGCGGTCGTCCTCCAGCAATTTCAGCTTGAAGGCCTCCAGGCGGCCGTCGGTGGTGTACACCAGGCCGGCGAACACCTGGCCGTTGCGCAGCGCGGTATAGACCAGCCCCGGGTCCATTTGCCGTACTTCGTCGCGGGATAGGTGCAGGCCGTAGGTTTGCGCCAGGCCGGCGAGGCCGTCTGAGCGATTGGCGAACTCGATGTCCAGGGCCAGCAGGTGGTTGCCGTCCGAGGACGCCTCGAGGGCCTTCGCCAGGTCGCTGATGCTGTCGATCTGCGGGTATTCGGCGACGACCTGCTCCGGCAGGGCCAGGGCATAGGTGGTGCTGAACCGGCTCGGCGTCAGCCAGACCAGGCCCTTTTCCCCATCCAGTTGCTTGACCCGTTGGTAGGAAGCCTGCCGGTCGAGCTTCTCGCTGACGTGGTTGTAGGCCACCAGCGAGGTCCCGGTGTACTCCCACATCAGGTCGAGTTGCGCGGTGCGCACCGCGTTCCAGGCGATGGTGCTGCCGAGGTTGCCGGTGATCCGCGCGTCGTAGCCATGCCCGCGCAGGTATTGCGCGGTGAGCTGGGCGAGGATCGCCTGTTCGGTGAAGACCTTGGCGCCGATGCGGATCGTGCCCTTGTCGGCCGCGCCGGCCACGGCGCAGGCCGCCAGGGCGAGAATGCCCAGTAGTATTCGAATCGATTTCACGGTCTCTCCTTAGCGGGCCGGGGCCAGCCCGCGTTCCAGCCAGCAGCGGCTGAACAGCAGCACCAGGGCATCGAGGGACAGCGCCAGCAAGGCGGTGCAGGACGCGCCGAGCAGCAGTTGCGGTTGGTTGTCCAGGGCGATGGCGGGGAAGATCAGGCTGCCCAGGCTGTTCGCGCCGATGAGGAACGCCAGGGGCGCGGTGCCGACGTTGATCGCCAGCGCCACCCGTACCCCGCCGACGATGATCGGCACCGCATTGGGCAACTCCACCCGCAGCAGCGTCTGCGCCGGAGTCATGCCGATGCCGGTGGCGGCTTCCTTGAGGGCGGCCGGTACGTTCTTCAGCCCCTCGTAGGTGTTGCGCACGATGGGCAGCAACGAGGTGAGGAACAACGCGAGCAGCGCCGGCCCGTTGCCGATGCCGACGATACCCAGGGCGATGGCCAGCACCGCCAGGGGCGGCACGGTGTTGCCGACGTTGAACGCCTGCATGAAGCGTTCGGCGCGCCCGGCCATGCGCGGCCGGCTGAGCAGGATGCCGGCGGGCAGGCCGACGAGCAGCGCCGCGAGCATGGACACCAGGACCAGGAACAGATGCGCTTGCAGGTAGAACAGCAGGTCGGCGCGGTAGTGACGGATGACAGGCGGACCTATCCAGTGGATCAGCAGGGCCAGAAGCACGGCGACGGCCAGCGTCGCGAGCAGGCCCTTGCCATAGCGTTGGGCCATGGTGGACTCCCTTCGTACAGCGGCGAAGCCGACCCCGAGGGGCACGGCGTTCGCGAATGAACGACCCGCGCGCCGGCCGAACAGGCGTGGCGGAGGCGGATCATGAGCGCGGCATCGGCATGCCGACCAGCGGTGTGAAACCGTCCCTGGCGATACGATGGCACAGGGGTGTGGACGTCTCCACGGCGACCAAGGTTCCCGCAAAAGCAGGCCAAAGGCCAGCCGCGCGTGCCGCCATCGGCCGGATCGGCGCTCATTCGGCGGGCACCTTGGGCTATAATCGCCGGCTTTTTCCGGATCGCCATTCCAGCAGGACCCCCATGACCAACCAGGCCGCCGAAGTCGCGAAACGCCGCACGTTCGCCATCATTTCCCACCCCGATGCGGGCAAGACCACCATCACCGAAAAGCTGTTGCTGATGGGCAAGGCCATCGCCGTGGCGGGCACGGTGAAATCGCGCAAGTCCGACCGCCACGCGACCTCGGACTGGATGGAAATGGAGAAGCAGCGCGGCATCTCCATCACCACCTCGGTGATGCAGTTCCCCTACCGCGAGCACATGATCAACCTGCTCGACACCCCCGGCCACGAAGACTTCTCGGAAGACACCTACCGCACCCTGACCGCGGTGGACTCGGCGCTGATGGTGCTCGACGGCGGCAAGGGCGTCGAACCCCGCACCATCGCCCTGATGGATGTCTGCCGGCTGCGCGACACGCCCATCGTCAGCTTCATCAACAAGCTCGACCGCGACATCCGCGATCCCATCGAGCTGCTCGACGAGATCGAGGCGGTGCTGAAGATCAAGGCCGCGCCCATCACCTGGCCGATCGGCTGCTACCGCGACTTCAAGGGCGTGTACCACCTGGCCGACGACTACATCATCGTTTACACCCCGGGCCACGGCCACGAACGCACCGCGGTGAAGATCATCGAGAAGCTCGACTCCGACGAAGCCCGCGCCCACCTGGGCGACGAGTACGCACGCTTCGTCGAGCAACTGGAACTGGTGCAGGGCGCCTGCCACGTCTTCGACCGGCAGGAATTCCTCGACGGCAAGCTGACCCCGGTGTTCTTCGGTACCGCGCTGGGCAACTTCGGCGTCGATCACGTGCTGGACGCCGTCGTCGACTGGGCGCCGAAGCCGCTGGCGCGGGTCGCCAACGAACGCAGCGTGGAACCGGTCGAGGAGAAATTCAGCGGCTTCGTGTTCAAGATCCAGGCGAACATGGACCCCAAGCACCGCGATCGCATCGCCTTCATGCGCATCTGCTCGGGCAAGTACGAACAGGGCATGAAGCTGCGCCACGTGCGGATCAAGAAAGACCTGCGGATCGCCGACGCGCTGACCTTCTTCTCCTCCGAGCGGGAAATGCTCGAAGAAGCCTACGCCGGCGACATCATCGGCCTGCACAACCACGGCACCATCCAGATCGGCGACACCTTCAGCGAGGGCGAGGCCCTGTCCTTCACCGGCATCCCTCACTTCGCCCCGGAACTGTTCCGCCGCGTGCGCCTGAAGGACCCGCTGAAATCCAAGCAGTTGCGCCAGGGCCTGCAGGAACTGGCCGAGGAAGGCGCGACCCAGGTGTTCTTCCCCGAGCGCAACAACGACATCATCCTCGGCGCGGTGGGTGTGCTGCAGTTCGACGTGGTGGCCAGCCGGCTGAAGGAGGAATACAAGGTCGAGTGCGCCTACGAGGCGATCACCGTCTGGTCGGCGCGCTGGATCGAGTGCGACGACAAGAAGAAGCTGGAAGACTTCAAGGCCAAGGCCCACGAGAACCTGGCGATCGACGGCGGCGGGCACCTCACCTACCTAGCGCCGACCCGGGTCAACCTGTCGTTGATGGAAGAGCGCTGGCCCGAAGTGAAATTCCGCGCCACCCGCGAACACCACTGATCGACGCACGAAGAAAAACCGCCGGGACCCGTCCCGGCGGTTTCGTTTCGAGCCGGCGCCCGGGCTCGCGCGCCGGAAGAGCCGCCCGGGCGGGCGAGGGACCAGGGCCGCTGCGCGACTCTCGGGCGGCGCGGCCTCAGGGCCGCGCGAGGTCCAGCCCCACCACCAGGGGATCGTGGTCCGACGCGCGGAACGGATCGGCGTTGTACAGCGTGTCCCGCTGGCGCGCCGTCTTGAACTCCAGGTTGTAGTCCAGCACTCGCGGCTCGTCGGCGTTGATGTGCCATTCCGCGGCACCGCTGACCTGGCCGAGCAGGCTGGCGCTGGCCAGGGCATGGTCGAGGGCGCCGGACTGGCCGCCGAACACGAAGGAATAGGCCTTGCCCACGCCGACGAAACGGGACGCCAGGTCGGCGTAGCCGGCGGCGCGGATCTGGCTCACCGGGTCCTCCTGGGTGTAGGCGTTGAGATCGCCGAGGATCAGGTAATCCGGGTCGCCGGAGGCGGTGGGGTCGCGGCCCAACCAGTCCACCAGGGCCTGGGCGGCGCGGGCGCGGGTCAGGTTGCAATTGCCCTGGCCGTCACCGGTGTCCGGATCGCCATCGCAGGCCGAGCCTTTCGACTTCAGGTGGTTGATCGCCAGGGTGAGCACTTCGCCGCTGTCCAGCTCGCGGAAGCTCTGCGCCAGGCTCGGCCGATTCTTGCTGTCGTCGAAACGCGGATCGACGCGTGCGTCGAGAATCGCCGCCGCCTTCACCGGCTGCACCAGGTCGCTGCGATACACCAGGCCGACGGCGATGGCGTCGCCACCCAGCTTGGCCACCCCCGGGTCGACGAAGGCGTAGCGTTCGCCGCGCGCCGCACCGGCATTCAGGCCTTTGACCAGGTCGGCGATGGCGCTGTCCGCCCCGTAGCCGTCGTTCTCGATTTCCATCAGGCCGACGATCGCCGCGCGCGAGGCGAGGATCGCTGCCAGCACCTTGGCGCGCTGGCGCTGGAATTCTTCGGCGGTACTGGCGCCGCGGGCGGTGGGGAAACCGGCCCCGCGCCCATCGCCGTTGAAGTAATTGAGCACGTTGAAACTGGCCACCCGCAGACGCCCCTCCACCTGCGGCTGGGCCGGCCGGGGGTTGACCGCCTCGATGCGCGGGGTGGCGCCCGGTTGCACCCGGTAGCCCTCGCTGGACTGGTCGAGCACGCCTTCCACGCCGGTGACCCGGTCGCCGACGCGCAAGCTGGAGAAAGCGCTCAACTCCGGCGCCGGATAGCGGATCGGATCCGGGTTCTGCTGGCTGCGGCCGTCGTCGAGGAGGATGCGGTCGCGATCGTTGCGGGCCTGCAACTTCTGCGCCGGCGCGCCGGGCGCCGCCACTTCGGTCGGTATCATCAGCCGCGCCGAGGACAACAACACTTCGCCGTAACGGCCGAGGTCGTATACCTCACTCACGGTCAGCGCCTGGGGCAGACGCACGCGCATGCCCTCGTAGCGCTCCAGGTCGGCGCCGGCCGCCAGCGGCAGGCGCAGGGTGACCGCCTTGGGCAGCGGCGCGCCGCTGCCGAGCAGGGTCACCCGCAGCGGCGCCACCAGCTCGGTCAGCCCGTTGTATTCGCGCACCACGCCGGCCACCCGCACGCGATCGCCCGCCTTCACCGCCGTGCCGGAGCCGCCGTCGTAGACGAACAGGCCCTCGGAGGTCAGCGGGTCCTTATCCACGCTGTCGTCGCTCTGCTGGAGGAAGAACCCCTTGAGCCCGCCTGCGCCCTGGTAGTCGCCCACCACGATGCCTTCGACGGTGACGCTCTGCCCCAGCAGGGGGCTGCTGGGACCGCTGCCCTGGACTTCATGGATGGCCCGCAGCCCCGCGTCGGCGGCCGGCGTGGCCAGCGGCGCGGCCAGGGTTTGCAAGGTGAACAGCGTGGCGGCACCGAACAGGGCGACGGCGGACGAAGCGGCAGCGGAAAAACGGAAACGACGGTAGGTACAGGTCATCGGACTCTCCTGTCTCGACCGGAGCGCGAGGCGCTCCGGGGCCTGTGGATGCGAAGGTGGGAGATGCGCGGGACAACGCCGGGAGGCGACGGCAGTCTTCGACGAGGCGCGCGGCGAAACCGCTGCGCTCGTGCAGGCAAACTCACGGGGAACCGGTTTAACCGGCGCAGTTGACAGGTTGATGACAGACCCGCCGCGCGCGCCGGACGGTGGCGACGGGGGATGCCGGCGCGGCGGCTTCACGCGTCCATCGGCGCCGCCGCACGGGCGCGGCGGCGGACAGCGTGCACGACCGCTGACGCCGCCCGCCCCTGGTCGCCCGGCTAGGTCATTTGCGCTTGGCCGGCTGCGCCTGGGCGCGCTCGCGGTTGGATGCCTGCATCTGCTTGAGCAGCGGCTCGCACTGGCTGGCCTGTTCCTCGCTGGGCGCGACCAGCGCCAGCAGCCCGGCGGCCGGCGCGACGAAAGCGCCCAAGGCCAGCAGGCCGGCGCCACGGGCCAGCAACGGACCGGTCTTCACCCCGGCGTCGGGCTTCTTGAAGGTACCGCGCACGTACAGCGGCGAGCGCAGCGAGAACACCCGGAACCCCTTGGATTCGGGGTCGATGTCCAGGTCCATCTGCTCGTTGGCGAAGTTGACCTTGCCGTCGATGCGCACGATGGCGTTCTCGGTGTCGAAGACCACCAGCCGCGTGCCCAGCAGGCCATTGGTGATACCCACGTCGGCGGCCGCGCAATTGATCTTCACGTCCTTGTCGCCGAACAGTTCGCCGATCAGGTAGTTGCCCACGTTGAGGCCGGCGATCTCCATCAGCTTGCGGCTCACCGCGCCGTCGTTGACCAGCATTTTCACCTGGCCGTTGGCGCTGCCCAGCAATGCCGCCACCGAGTTGCCGGCACCGCGGATATCGGCGTCGCCGTTCAGTTCGCCGAAGCTGGTCTGCATCGGCGCGAAGCCGGGGAACAGTTGCTTGAGCTTCAACCCCCGGGCGCTGATCTGCGCGCGCCCGAGCAAGGGCGTGACCCGCCCGTTGAGGCCGAGATGGGTCTCCAGGGCGCCGCCGGCGACACCGAAGCGCAGCGGCTCCAGGGTGAGATCGCCGTCGTTGAGCACCACGTGGGTGAACAGGTCGTTGATCGGCAGCTTGTCGCTCTGCACGATGCGCTTGCCGGTGAAACTGACGTCGGCGTCCATGCTGCGCCAGCGCTCGGTGCGGAATGCCTCCACCGGCAAGGCCTTGTCCGCCGGCTGGTTGCTCGGCGCGCCGCGGGCCTTCTTCTCCGCGTTGGAGTCCGCGCCGATCAACGGCGCGAGGTCGGCGAAGAGCAACTGCTCGGAAGTCAGCGAGCCGGACAGTTTAGGCCGCGGTTGGCGGGCGACGAAGGTCAGTTCGCCGTGGATGTCGCTGTCGCCGATGCGGCCGTTGAAGTCTTCGTAGCGATAGGTGGCGCCGTCCGGGTCATGGAGGCGCGCCACCAGCCGACCGTCGGTGGAGTAGGCCGGCGTGTCCGGCAGGGTCACGCCGGTGAGCGGATAGAGGTTGCCCAGGCTGCTGCCGGCCAGGCGCAGGCGCAGGTCGAGGGCGCCAAGGTTCTTCGGGTCGGTCAGGGTGCCGGCGACGGCGACGCGGGTGCTGCCGACACTGACCTCGGCCTGCACCGGGAACGGCCGCTGGGCGTCCTGCAAGGCCAGCAGCCCACCGACCTTGCCGCTGCCCGTGAGGCGTTGCTCGCGGTAGACGCCTTTCAGGCGCCAGCCGAAGGCGTAGTCCTGGGGCGCGGCCTTGGGCTCCGCGCCAGTCTCCGGGGCCGGCTTGCCGACGATTTCGTTGAAGGGAATGGGCTTGCCCAGGGGATCCACCTGCAACTCCAGGTGGGTCTTCAGGCTCTGGTCGTCGAGCACCACCTGGCCCTGGTCGAAGCCGATGGCGCCGATCTCCAGCTTCCACGGCGAGGGCTCGTCCTGGTCCGTGGACTGCTCGCCGAGGTCGAAGGTCCAGTTGTTGCGGCCATCGGCCAAGCGCTCCAGGCCGGCGCTCGGCCCGGTCAACTGGATGTGCGGGATCACCACGCGCTTCCACAGCAGCGGCAACGGCGACAGGCTGGCTTCCACCTTGTCCAGGCCGACGAACCGCGGCCCCTTGGCCCAGTCGGGGTTGCCCAGCGTGAGGCGTTCGGCGGACACATGGGGCCAGGGTACCCAGGCCCGCCATCCGGGTTCGTCGGTCTGGCGTTGCCAGGCCACCGCCAGGTTGCCTTCGATGGCGAAGGGCCGGTTCAGGGCGGCGGACACCTTTTCGTTGAGGGTGGGCTTGATGCGATTCCAGTCGAAGGTGGCGACGAACACCACCAGGGCCAGGATCGCCAGCAGCAGGCAGGCGAGAATCCAGATGAATAGTTTTCGTCCGCGTGTCATGGGCATCCGCACTCTCCTCCGCAGCGGCTTTTCCGCACCGGCCTGGACCGGCGATCGGGTGCCGCATTGATATCGTTTCGCATCGATCGCGTTCGTCGACCTGTCTCTATCGACTGGCAAAAGGCCGCGATGACTCCCCTGGTCGCTCCCGCGGGGTGGAAAGCGTCGGCGAAAAGGCCGATTCTGCGAGGGTTTCCGCGCCTGACTACCCCCTTGTCGAGACCTCGCCATGCACCTGGTGGATACCCACACGCATCTGGATTTCCCGGACTTCGACGCCGACCGCCCGCAGGTCTTCGCCCGCTGCGAGGCGCTGGGCGTGCGGCGGCTGGTGGTGCTCGGGGTATACCGGGAGAACTGGCAACGGGTGTGGGACCTGGCCTGCGCGCAGCCGCGAGTGAGCGCCGCCCTGGGGTTGCACCCGCTGTACCTCGATAGGCACCAGCCCGAACACCTGGAGGCGCTGCGCGCGTGGCTGGAGCGGCTGCGCGGCGATCCGCGGCTCTGCGCCCTCGGCGAATTCGGCCTGGATTACTTCGTCCCGCACCTCGACCCGCAACGTCAGCAGGGCCTGTTCGAGGCGCAGCTGCGTCTCGCCGCGGAATTCCATCTGCCGCCCTTGCTGCACGTGCGCCGCGCCCACGCCGCCTGCATCGCCACCCTGAAACGCCTGCGCCTGGAGCGTCCGGGTATCGTCCACGCCTTCGCCGGCAGCTACGAGGAAGCCCGCGAGTACCTCAAGCTAGGGTTCAAGCTGGGCCTGGGCGGCGCGCCCACCTGGCCGCAGGCCAACCGCCTGCGCGCGGTCGTCGCACGCCTGCCGCTGGAAGCGCTGGTGCTGGAAACCGACGCCCCGGACATGGCGCCCTCGATGTACCCGAAGCAACGCAACAGCCCGGAACACCTGCCGGACATCTGCGCCCACCTCGCCGCGCTCAAGGGCATCGATGCCGAGGCGCTGGCCGCCGCCAGCACCGCCAACGCTTGTGCGGTGTTCGGCTGGGACCCGCCGGCCGATCCGCGCTGAGCCGGTCAGGGCCGTCGCGCCCGGCGAAGCCGCGACCCGCGCGCCTTCAGAAAGCGTCCAGCAGGGCCCGCACCTCGACCGCGCTGCCCAGGGCCAGGGCGCGCTCCACCAGGGCCCGCGCGGCCTGCATGTCCAGCTCGCGTATTCCCGCCTTGACCTGGGCGACGCTGCGCACCGACACGCTCATTTCATCCACCTCCAGGCCCACCAGCAGAGGCAACGCCTGGGGGTCGGCCGCCAGCTCGCCGCAGACGCCGACCCATTTGCCCTGGGCGTGGGCCGCGCGCACGGTCATGTCGATCAGCCGCAAGATCGCCGGGTGCAGCCCGTCGGCCTGGGCCGAAAGGGTCGGATGATCGCGGTCGATGGCCAACACGTACTGGGTCAGGTCGTTGGTGCCGATGCTGAAGAAATCCACCTCCCGCGCCAGCACCGGGGCGATCAGGGCCGCAGACGGCACCTCCACCATGATGCCCAGGCTCAGGTCGCCATGGGCGATCTCCGCGCTCACCCGCAGCGTCATGTCCCGCGCCGCGCGCCATTCCTCCAGGGTGCCGACCATGGGAAACATGATCCGCAGGGGACGGCCGGCGGCGGCCAGCAGCAACGCGCGCAACTGGGTCTCCATGACCTCCGGGCGTTGCAGGCTGAGGCGGATACCGCGCAGGCCGAGGCCGGGATTGTCCTCGGCCGGCACCGGCCAGTAGGGCAACGGCTTGTCGCCGCCCACGTCCAGGGTGCGCACCACCAAAGGCCGGCCTGCGAGGTCGTCCATCACCTGCCGGTACGCCGTCGCCTGGGTGTCCAGATCCGGCAGGCGTGGATGGGCCATGAACACCAGTTCGGTGCGCAGCAGGCCGACCCCTTCGGCGCCCTGCTCCACCGCCGCCGCGCCACCCGCGGTATCGCCCAGGTTGGCGTGCACCGCCACGGCGTGGCCGTCGCGGGTCAGCGCCGGCTGGTGGCGCTGGGCCTCCGCCAGGCGCCGGCGAGCGGCGCGGCGGTCCCGTTCGCGCTCGGCGCTGGCGCAGGTATCCGGCGCCGGCGTCACATGCAATTGGCCGCGCTCGCCATCGAGCAGCAGCGCTGTGCCCGGCTTCAAGGCCAGGACCCCGGCACCGGCGCCGGCCAACGCCGGAATGCCCAGGGCCCGCGCGATGATGGCGCTGTGGGCGGTGGCGCCGCCCCGCGCGGTGAGGATGCCCAAAACCCGCGCGGGGTCGAGGCGCGCCACCTCGGAGGGGGTCACCTCGTCCATCACCAGAATGTAGGGCTCGTCGGGTTCGCGCTCCAGCGCCACCCCGCACAGGCAGGCGAGGACCCGGCGGCCGACATCGCGCAAATCCACCGCGCGCTCCGCCAGCAGCGCGTCGCGCAGGCTCTCCAGTTGCCGCGCGCCCTCCTCGATGGCCTCGTGCCAGGCCGCCTCGGCGCTTTCGCCGCGCGCCAGGCGGACTTCCACGGTTTCGATCAGGCCGGGATCGGCGAGCATCTCCCGGTGGGTGGCGAAGATTTCACGGATCGCCGGCGAACGGCTGTCGCCGACCAGGCCGTCGAGATCGCCGTGGGCCTCGGCCAGGGCGGCTTGCAGCCGCTCGCGCTCGCGGGCCGGAGAGTCGGCCCGTGGCGGATAGTCGAAGCGCAGCGGCGCGCGGACATGCGCGGGACCGCTGGCCAGCCCGGGCGCGGCGGCGATCGCCTTGAGCAGGCTGCCCGGGGCGGGCGGCTCCGCCTGCGTGGCGTCCGGCTCGCGCTCCCGCAGCGCGTCCTGGAGCAGCACCAGGACCGTCGCGGCGTCGGTGGCTCCGCGCAGCGCCGCTTCCAGGCAGTCACCCTCGAAGGCGCCGCTCAGGGAGCGCAACCGTTGCGCATGTTCGTCCGACGCGGCCACGGCGCCGATGATCAGATAGACCTGCCGCCCGCTTTCCCACTCGATGCCGCCGGGGAATTGCAACACCCGCAAACCAGGGCTGAGCACCCGTGGCTGGATTTCGGGTACGCCCTGGAAGAGTGCGATGCCACGGCCCAGGTGGGCGGCGTCCAGGGCTTCGTGGGCGAGCAGCGCATCGAGATAATCCCCGGCGACCAGGCCTTCCTCCACCAGCACCCGGGCCAGGGCTTGCAGGGCCGTGCGCTTGTCGGTCGCTGCCTGGCCCATGCGGATGTGGCTCTCGTCGAACTCGAGCATAAGCTTCTCCCGGCAGGCGATCGGACGCACACCCGCTGAATGGGGTGATGTACAGCTTAGGTGGCGGCCGGGAGCGGGAGTGCCCGCCGCGCGTCGAACGGTCGCAGCGGGCCTATCGGGCGCGCAGGATTCGCCGCCCCCGGCGGCCTGCGCCGATGAAGCCCGGCAGGCCGCGGCGGCGCCGGCTAGACGCGGAAGGTGCCGATAAGTTGCTTCAGGCGCAGCACTAGGGTCGAAAGTTCGCGGCTGGCCTGCTCGGTCTGCTCGGCGCCGCTGGCGGTGCGTTCGCCGGCTTCGTTGATCGCCACGATGTTGCGGTCGATGTCCTGGGCGACCGCGGTCTGCTGCTCCGCCGCAGCGGCGATCTGCTGGTTCTGGTCGACGATGGTGCCGACCGCCGCAAGGATGTTCTCCAAGGCCTGCTGCACCTGGGCGGACTGACCGACGGTGGCGTCGGCCATCTGGTGGCTGAGGCTCATGGTCTTCACCGCCGCCCCGACCCCGCCCTGCAGCTTGGCGATCATCTGCTCGATTTCCTCGGTGGACTGCTGGGTGCGCTTGGCCAGGGTGCGCACCTCATCGGCCACCACGGCGAAGCCGCGCCCCTGTTCGCCGGCGCGCGCAGCCTCGATGGCGGCGTTCAGGGCGAGCAGGTTGGTCTGCTCGGCGATCCCCTTGATCACCTCCAGCACGCGGCTGATGGACGCGCTGTCGGTCGCCAACTGGTCGATGACCCGCACTGACTCGTTGAGCTCCCCGGCCAGCCGCTCGATGCCGCTCACCTGCGACGCCACCAGGGAGCGCCCGCTGGCGCTCTCGCGGTTCACGCTCTGCGCCCCGTCCACCGCCGCTGCGGCGCTGCGCGCCACCTCCTGGGCAGTCGCCGCCATCTGGTTCATCGCCGTGGCGACCTGCTCGATCTGGCTGCGCTGCCCGGCGACCGAGCGGTTGCTCTCGGCGGACACCGCCTCGACCTGCTGCGCCTGGGCCTCCACCTCCACCACGGTCTGACCGACTCGCTCAATGAGGTGATGGATCTTCTGCACCGTTTCATTGAAGGCCCGGCCCAGTTCGCCGACTTCGTCGCGGCTGGCTATTTCCACGCTGGCGGTCATGTCGCCCGCCGCCACCCGGCCCATCACTTCGCCGAGACGCTGCAGGGTGGCGCGGGTGGACACGTAGAAGCCGCCGTAGAGATAGACGATGGCGAGGAAGATCGCCAGCAGCGACACCACCAGCAGCGCGGTCTGCGTGCGCTTCTCGCCCAGGCGTTTCTCCAGGCGGCCCTTGACGAAGCCCAGCGCGGCATCGTCCAGCGCATAGGTCTTGCCCATGTCGTCGCTGAGCTGCCCGTAGAACTGCGCCCATGGGGTGTCGAGGGTATCGGCGACGATGACCTTTTCTTCCAGCAGCGCGGCGGCGGACTTCAACGTCTCGCGACTGGCATCGGCCGGGGCCTGCAACGCCTGCTGGGCACCCGGGCTGCCTTCCAGCGCGTCCTGGATGCGCAGCGCATATTCCGCCTGGAGTTTCTCCAGTTCCAGCAACAGGTCGTCGAGCTGGTTGCTCGACGCCGAGTTGAGAAAACCCTGACCCAGGGAATAACTGCCGATGGCACGTGCGCGGCTGAGGCCCGCGGTGACCTGGGCCGTAGCCGTGGTGATCAGGTCGGTGAGCTGGCGTACGTCGCGCTGGCCGTCCTGGCTCAGGCCGGCCTGGGTGGCGATGAAGCGGCTGAATATCTGCGCGTCGCCCACCAGCTTCGCCACCCGTGGACTCTTGCCCTGCAACGAGGTGTCCGCCTGGGTCGCCTTCAACGCGGCGAGCAGTTCGTCGCGCTTGGCGACGAATTCCTGCACCGCCTGGGGATCGCTGGCCACCGGCGCCATCTCGGCCAGGGAGGCGATCAGGCGCTCCTCCAGGGCCGTGGCCTGCCGCTCCAAGTCCGCCGCCTGGCCGGACTGGCCGAGCACCGAGTTGATCAGCACCAGGTCGTTGAGCGTCTCGATGTCCCGACGCTGGTGCAGGCTCGCGCCAAGCAGATCGATGCTCTCCAGCTCGGTGCGGGTGTCGAGGAATTGTCGGTACGAATCGCGCACCAGGTAATAGTCGGTGACGATCATCGGCAGGAAAAACAAGACGCTGATCAAGCTGAACTTCATGCCGAAGCTCAGGCGGTTCATCAGCGCGATGGCTGGATACAGCATGGTCTTCACGAGACGCCTCCGTTCCTACTTATTGTTATGTATGCGTAGGCGGCGCGATGACGCCCCGCCCGTCCCATCCCTAGCGAGCGCGAGCCGTCGCATGGACGGCCCATCGGTGATTGGCACAAGGCCATCTCCGACGATCTATGTAACCGATCTCGTCGAAGCGTTCTGTAAATTAAGGTTAAGACGCGTGGCGGCGCACGCCGGCGTGACGGATGGCCAGGCGGCCAATAACAAGGGAAACGGCTTCGGAGCCCTGCCTCAGAGCAGCAGGACCCAGACGGCGAAGGCCACGTACCAGAGCAGAGCCGCGCGGACCAGCAGTTGCCAGAGCGCATCCAGCCCCGCGACGCCGCTTTCCCCCAGCACCGGCTGCGCCACGTCGGCCGCAGCCCGCCCGGAAAGGGTCACGAACCGCGCGGCGGGAACGTCCCAGGCCAGGACGTCATGAAGCAGCACCCGACTCACCGCGACGAAATCCCCGACCAGGGCGAAGCTGGCCGCCAGCACCCGCACCGGCAGCCAGTCGAGGGCATGCCGCCATTGCTGGGCGCGCGCCTGCAAGGCCGGCTCCGTGGCATGTTCGACGGTGAGGGCGAGCAACCGATAGCCGAGGGCGACCGTCGGCCCGAGCAGCGCATACCAGAAGATCACCGCGAAGAACCGCTGGTAACCGTGCCAAAGCAGGTAAGCCTGGGCGCCGCCGAGCAGGTCGGCCTGATCCTCGGCCTGCAACCCCAGGTCGCGCTCGGCCACCCGGTAGGCCGCCTCGCCGTCGCCACGGCGCCAGGCGTCGCGAAAGGCGCCAAGTTCGGCGAGCACGTCGCCGCGCCCCAGGCTGTAGATCATCACCAGCAGGTGCACCGGTAGCGCCAGCCAGCCGTAGGCCAAGGGTTGCAGGACCAGCAGCAATGCAGCCAGCAGCAAGACCGGTAGCAGGACCGATACCGCGAGGATCAGGCCGGGCCGGGCGGCCAAGCGTGGCCGGGCCTGAAGCCCGGCCAATTGGCGCAGCCAGGGCCCATCGTTCTGGACGCGGCGGCGCCAGGCGGAAAACTTCTCCACCCAGACCAGCAGCAACAGGACCAGAAAGCTCATGAAGGTTCTCCTCGTTCGCGCAGCCCTTCCAGTAGGCGCGGCCAGTCGAAAGCGGGACCCGGATCGGTCTTGCGTCCGGGCGCGATGTCGCTGTGCCCGCGGATACGGTTTGCTCCGATCGCTGGGTAGGCACGCAACAACCGACGGCTCAATCCGATGAGCGCGGTGTACTGCGCGTCACTGTAAGGCAAGGTATCGGTGCCTTCCAGTTCGATGCCCAGGGAAAAGTCGTTGCAGTTCTCCCGCCCTTCGAAGCACGACTGCCCGGCGTGCCAGGCGCGGTCGCGGCAGGAAACGAATTGCACGATGCCGCCGTCCCGCTCGATGAGGAAATGCGCCGAGACCCTCAGGTCGGCGATACCGGCGAAGTAAGGATGAGCCGTGGGGTCCAGGCGATTCTCGAACAGCGCCTGCACCTGGCCGGTGCCGAACTGGCCCGGTGGCAGGCTGATGTTGTGGATCACCAGCAGGGATATTTCAGCGCTGGGACGGGCATTGAAGTTCGGCGAGGGGCAATGACGGATGCCGTCGAACCAGCCATTGGAATCCAGCAACATGCGCGCTCCTGAGGTGTACGTCAGGACGGATCGATGAACGTCCGTCATGAAAGTCGGCCCGGCGAAAGGTCGTTCATCCGATTGGAACGAATTCGCCGGGGCTGTTTTAACACGACGTGACGGTAGGGCCCATCGCGCCGGCGGCAAAGCCCCGAACGAAAACGCCCGGCATCGGCCGGGCGTTTCGAGTGTCGCTTGCGAGGATCAGGCGCCTTTCAGACGCCGCAGATTGCCGATCACCGACTCCAGTGCCCGGTCGAACAGCAATGCGTCGTCCAGCAGGCGTACCGCTCCACGGCGGAACTCCACGGCCAGCCCCATGCGGGTCTTCTCCAGCACCTTCATACCGGTGCGATTGACGAAGATGTACTTCCCGGTGGGCTTGATCACCGCGGCCAGCTTGCAGCGCAGCTTGTGCTCGTCGTCCTCCTGGAACTCCACCCAGCTCCCGACCCGCAGGCTATCCACCTGTTCGAAGGCCGCATCGCCTTCCGGCACGCCGGTTTCGGCCTCCTGTATGCGGCTCTCGCCGGGGGCCAGCAGGACGATTTCCTCGACCACCTCGACCATCGCGGGCGGCTCGGCGGGAAGATCCAGGCTCAGAGGCAGGTCGAGAATCGGCAAACCGTTACCGGCAGCCGCGTCCTCGCTTTCCTGGACGTCGGGCTCCGCAGCGACAGTCTCGTCCAAGGGCCGTTTGAAGCGCTGGAAGGCCTGCACGTGCAGAGCTTCCAGTTGGCTGAAGAACTCGCCGGTGGAGAACGGATCGAAGGCGGCGCTGGCCAACCCCTCGCGCAGGGCCTTGAGCAGGCCCGGCACCAGTTCCAGCAGGCGCAGGCGGTCTTCCGGCTCGTCGTGGGATTCGGCGCTCCAGATCAGATCGTCCATCGTGGCCAGGGCAGCGCGCCACTCCTCGGACTGCACGCCGTGCTTCAGGCAGGTCAGCAGCAGGACCTTGCTCCAGGCTTCCTCCAGGAGCCGTACCACCACCTCGGGCATGGTCTTGCCGAGCAGGCGCTGGTTCAGCGCGTGCTCCACCTGCTGGCGGGCGAGAATGGCCTTGGCGCGCCCCTCTTCGGCATCGCGGGTGCGCTGCTCCAGCAGGTCGCTGCGGCGACGCTCGTCGCCGGTGAAGGCGAGGAAATCGGCGAGCAGCTCGGAGAAGATCGCCGGATCGTCGACGAAATCGTTGAGCAGCCGTTGAACCACTTGCTCGATCTTCTGATACAGGCTGTCGCGCTGCGCGTCATCCTGATCGCCCCAGCCCAGAGCCGCGGAGGCGATTTCGTTGAGCAGTCGGCGGGCCGGATGACTGCCGCGGCTGAAGAAGGTCTTGTCCAGCACCGCCACTTTCAGCATCGGAATCTGCAGGCGGCCGATCAACGCTTTCAGCGAATCCGGCAGGGTGCGGTCGTCGAGGATGAACTCGAAGAGCATCGATACCAGGTTGATGACGTCGTCATCAACCTGGCCGACCACCCGCGATTTGCCGCTCTTGGCGCTGGCACGTACCAGCAGGGTCTCCAGCTTATCGCGCACGTCGAACTCATCGAAGTTCTGCACCGGCAGATGCTGCTGGAGGTGGGAGAGCAGGCGCATCAGGTCATTGCTGGAAATCGGAATGGCGTCGGCGGGCAGCTCACGGCGCGGCAAGCCGCTCCCACGCACCTGGGACAGCAGGTCCTGAAGGGCACCGAACACTTCCTGCATACCTTCGTCCACATACCCCGGCGCCAAGCCGCCCTCGACGCCGGCCGCCGTGGAAGTACCCTGCCGGGTGGCGGGGCCGCGCGGCGAGGGCCGGCGAGCGGGCGCGGCGGATTTCAGTTCGGGCAGGACACCAGCGGCGATCAAGACCTGATTGGCTTCGGCATAGAGTTGCTCGAACTCGCCCAGCACGTATTTTTCGAACAGTTTGAGGATGATCAGCTTGACCCGGATCTCCACCCCGAGGCTGCGGCAGGCGTCGAGGAAGGACTCGCAGAGCGCCCGGGGTCCGAGGGGATTGCTGCGGTCCTCGACCTTCTTGCTGACGAGGGTATTCAAGCGCGTGGTGAGGTAACCGAGCGCGAGGCCATCGCGGCTCATCACCTTGGCGACCATGGCATCCACCGCCACCGACTCTTCCAACTCGTCGTTCTGAACCAACGACAGATTGTCGAAGGAGACGGCATCCAGTTGCGGAGGCTTGCCGATCTCGTATTGATTGAGTACGGCGAAGGCTTCGAACACCTTCTGCAGGAAGGTGCGCTCGATGCTCTTTCGCTTCAGGCGCAGATCGCGCATCGCCTCGAAGAACGTATTCTGCTCGGCGTTGCTGGTCGCGCGGTCGGCCATCTCGAACAGGGTATCATCCGCGTTGTCGAACAGCGCCTGCAGCGCCTGTTTCAGCTGCTGAGCAGCCTTGTCGCGCACCTGAATAAGCGCCACGGGCAGCCTTCCTACCGGCGAAGTTGGCGTTTGCTCTTGGGTGCCCGTATTGAGGTGCACCACATTCGCGTCGGTCATTGCGAGTCTCCCGCAGACGGTCTGATACAACCCTCGTTCTACAGCAATCCGCGAGGCATCACCCGTAGCGTCAGCCTTCTGGCGTCAAATTAGAAATTTCCACATCCATTATAGGGACAGTGCCGCGCTTACAAAGTTGGCATGTCTCCAGACATGACGTGCGTCACAGATTGGTGAAGGCCGCTGTGGGGACAAACGGACTGTATCAGTTCGGCGAATCGCTGCCAGCAGGATTCCACGTCGATGTGTCATCCGTATAATCGCAGTTCTCTTCCTGGAGCCGACCATGCCGAACCTCAGCCTCGCCGATCTCACCGCCGAAATCGAATCCAACGTCCGCCGCGCCCTGGCCGAAGACGTCGGCAGCGGAGACATCACCGCGCAGCTCATACCGGCGGAGCGCCTGGCCCACGCCAGCGTGATCACCCGGGAAGACGCGGTGATCTGCGGAACGGCCTGGGTCGATGCGGTATTCCGCCAGGTCGATCCGCGGGTCGCGGTGCACTGGCAGGTGAAGGATGGCGAGCGGGTGTCGGCCAATCAGACGCTCTTTCATCTCGAAGGCCCCGCGCGAGCGCTGTTGACCGGCGAACGCACCGCGCTCAACTTCCTCCAATCGTTATCCGGCGTCGCCACCCGCTGCCGTCACTACGCCGATCTGGTGGCGGATACTCAGGTGAAACTGCTGGACACCCGCAAAACGCTTCCGGGCCTTCGCCTGGCCCAAAAATATGCAGTCACCTGCGGCGGTTGCCACAATCACCGCATCGGCCTGTACGACGCCTTCCTCATCAAGGAAAACCACATCGCCGCCTGTGGCGGAATCGCCCAGGCCATCGCCACCGCCCATACCGTCGCCCCTGGCAAGCCGGTGGAGGTGGAAGTGGAGAACCTGGAAGAACTCGAGGAAGCGCTGGAAGCGGGAGCGGATATCGTCATGCTGGACGAATTGAGCCTGGGGGATATGCGGGTCGCGGTGGAGCTGACGGCGGGACGCGCCAAGCTGGAAGCGTCGGGGGGGATCAACGAGAGCACATTACAATGCATCGCCGCCACCGGCGTTGACTTCATCTCCCTCGGGATTTTGACCAAGGACGTCAAGGCGGCGGATTTGTCGATGCGATTAAAAGCTTAGCTTGAATAGATTATCTATTGCCAAGGCCTTAAATCGACAACACCTAACACATATGGCTGACGCTTCTGTAAAAGAACAGTCAAAGCACCCGTTTTCCCCATCATAGGGAGAAATGAGTTAGCTGTTGGCCAATTTTTCAAAAGAGAATCCACCTTATCAGAATTATTAAAATCTTTAAGAGTACTTATAGGCTGGGAATTTTTCAACATGATAGCGCCCGCCTCATTCAAAGGACGGTAATATTCAGGATGTTGAGAAAAATCCTTTCCACCCGATAGTGACTCAAACAGAATACTATCTCTCTCAGAAGCATTGGTTGGAATTTTCGTATACGCCCATTTAGGACCGAAGAACTGATAAGAACTGAACTCTAGACCACCAACCGATTTTTCACTAGAAGCTAACTCATAAGCTTGAATCACATCAAAACGATCCACTGTATACACCAGCCAAATAGGACGCCCATCCCAAATGCTGAAAAGTCCAAAAAGGTAAAAAAGCACCTGAACCAAAACAATCACAGAAACATCAAAAACAAGACTTTTCTTTAATGGTTTAGCAATAAAAAATGTCAGCAACGGCCCAATAAGCAAATCAACCAAGATCATCATAAAGAAGATATCTATAACGCCAACCACTTTATAAAGTGGATCTACATACCAGACCTGCAGCACTAACAAAAAAGCAATAAACGTCAAACAAACAGAAAACGTCAGATGAATAAAAAAAGCTCTTGAACGAAAAGACATAACCAAATCTTCCAAAAAAGAAGACCGCCAAAGCGGTCTTCTCTATCAAGCAAGGAATTACAACCCGCCCAGAACCGCCTGACGGCACGAAGCCGGGAAAAACTTGTAGTTAGCTGCAACTGCATCAGTGCCGCAAGACCAGCCCTGAATTGCCTCAGTGGCAGCTTTAAGCGCAGTCTTACGATCAGCATCAGATGTTGGTTGAAGGATAAGGTGTTTAGTATCAGCACCAGCGGCAACGTTTTGTATAGCCCCAGAGGTTACTTTCGCCGTTGCAGCATCAACTGCAATACCAGCCTTCATGTATTTTGTTTCTGCAGTTGTGCTACAACCGGCGGCATTAGCGTCGGCAGGAAAGGACGAGTTAGCTTGAAGAAATTCGGCTACAGCTCCCTTACATGAGTCCACTTGCAGCATTACTTCGCTGACTTTAGCACGCGCAGTATAATCTTGATAAGCTGGCAAAGCCACCGCAGCTAGAATCCCGATAATCGCTACAACGATCATCAATTCGATTAGCGTAAAACCTTTTTGCATTTTCATCTGTAGCTCCTTTGAAGTTGGCAGGCCAATGACCCGCCACGATCTAGCAGATACCGTGCCAAGAGTAAAAACCCTCTCGAGGTGTCATAACAAAGCATCTATCCACTCAACCGAATACCCACTATAGGTCTTATAGTGACGTTTTTTGCCAGTCAAATCAGAGTGCGTTGGCAGCTGTAACGGTCTGAGCTATAAGGCATGCAATAAATGCAGAGGCACTCCATGAACGACTCCATATCTTTGTCCGGGCTCGCACGCCAGATGGTATTGGCCAACCTGCTGGATGAAAAAACGGCCCAGCAGGCCCAACAGCAGGCCCAGCGTAATCAGCTTTCGCTGATCACCTACGTCGTCCAGAACAAGCTGGCCAAAGGCCGTGCGGTCGCGGAACTGGCGTCCGAGCAGTTCGGAATTTCATTCCTCGACTTGAACGCTCTGGACATCGAAAACCAGACGAAAGACCTGATCAGCGAAAAGCTTCTGCGTCAGCACCGCATGCTTCCATTATGGAAACGCGGCAACAAGCTATTCATCGCTGTGTCCGACCCCTCCAACCACCAAGCCGTAACCGACGTTCAGTTCAGTACCGGCCTCACCACCGAGGCGATCCTGGTGGAGGATGACAAGCTCGGTCCCGCACTCGACAAGCTGTTCGAAGCCGCCGAAAGCGCGATGGATGGTTTGTCGGATTCGGATCTGGACGGGCTGGATATAGAGTCGGCAGGCGAGGACAAGCCGGTAACCGAAGGTGGAGACGCCGATGACGCCCCCGTGGTGCGTTTCGTCAACAAAATGCTTTTGGATGCGATCAAGGGCGGCTCCTCCGACCTGCACTTCGAGCCCTACGAAAAGACGTACCGGGTGCGCCTGCGTACCGACGGTATCCTGCACGAAGCCGCCCGGCCGCCGATCCAACTGGCCAGCCGGATTTCCGCCCGTCTCAAGGTCATGGCCGCATTGGATATTTCCGAGCGCCGCAAGCCACAGGACGGCCGGATCAAGATGAAGATATCCAAAACCAAGTCCATCGATTTCAGGGTCAACACGCTGCCCACGTTGTGGGGCGAGAAGATCGTAATGCGGATCCTCGACCCCACCAGCGCCCAGATGGGCATCGATGCGCTGGGCTACGAAGAAGCCCAGAAAGATTTGTACATGACCGCGCTCAAGCAACCCCAGGGGATGATCCTGGTCACGGGCCCCACCGGTTCGGGTAAGACGGTCTCCCTGTACACCGGCCTGAACATACTCAACACCGTGGATATCAATATTTCCACCGCTGAAGACCCAGTGGAAATCAACCTGGAGGGCATCAACCAGGTCAACGTCAACCCGCGCCAGGGCATGGACTTCGCCCAGGCGTTGCGCGCTTTCCTGCGGCAGGATCCCGATGTGATCATGGTCGGGGAGATCCGCGACCTGGAAACCGCGGAAATCGCCATCAAGGCCGCTCAGACCGGCCACATGGTGATGTCGACGCTACACACCAACAGCGCCGCGGAAACCTTGACCCGGCTGCGCAACATGGGCGTGCCGGCGTTCAACATTGCCACATCGGTCAACCTGATCATCGCCCAGCGCTTGGCGCGCAAGCTGTGCCCCTCATGCAAAAAAGAGGTAGCCGTGCCTCGCGAAACCCTGCTCAGCGAAGGATTTCCAGAAGACCAGATCGGCAGCTTCAAGATTTACGCCCCAGTGGGTTGTGAAAATTGCAAAGGCGGATACAAGGGAAGAGTCGGGATTTATGAAGTGGTTAAAAACACCCCGGCCCTGCAACGCATTATCATGGAGGAAGGCAACTCAATCGATATCGCGGCGCAGATGCGCAAAGATGGCTTCAACGATCTGCGCACCTCAGGCTTGCTCAAGGCCATGCAAGGGGTGACCAGCCTTGCGGAAGTCAACCGCGTGACCAAGGATTAACCATGGCGCAGAAAGCTCTGAAAAATACCCTTTTCGTCTGGGAAGGAACGGATAGGAAAGGCACCCGGACCAAGGGCGAAATCAGCGGACAAAATCCCGCGCTGGTCAAGGCACAGTTACGCAAGCAGGGCATTAACCCCACGAAGGTACGCAAGAAGGGCTTCTCCCTGAGTAAAGGGAAGAAAATCAAACCACTAGATATTGCGCTTTTTACCCGCCAAATGGCGACGATGATGAAAGCAGGCGTGCCACTATTAGCCTCATTCGACATCATCGGCGAGGGGTTCGAAAATCCGAACATGCGTAAGCTGGTTGACGAGATCAAACAAGAAGTGGCGGCGGGTAATAGCTTAGCGAACGCGCTACGCAAAAAGCCCCAGTATTTCGATGACCTTTACTGCAACTTGGTAGATTCCGGAGAGCAATCTGGCGCACTAGAAACCTTGCTTGACCGAGTAGCAACTTATAAAGAAAAAACCGAGCTACTGAAAAAGAAAATTAAAAAGGCCATGAATTATCCCATCGCCGTTGTATTGGTAGCGATCATCGTATCAGCGATCCTATTGATCAAAGTGGTGCCGCAATTCCAATCCGTATTTAGCAATTTCGGTGCAGAACTGCCAGCTTTCACACTATTTGTGATTGCCATATCGGAATTTCTCCAAGAATGGTGGATTATAGTTTTTTTAGCACTAATAGCCCTTGGCTTTGCTTTTAAAGAAACCCATAGACGCTCACAGAAATTCCATGATGCAGTGGATCGTTCGATTTTGAAGTTCCCCATAGTAGGCGATATCCTGTACAAATCCTCTCTAGCACGTTATGCCCGCACCTTGGCTACTACATTTGCTGCAGGCGTCCCTTTGGTCGACGCCTTGGACTCCGTCGCGGGGGCAACTGGAAATGTGGTGTTCAAAAACGCAGTAAATAAAGTCAAGCAAGACGTCTCGACGGGTATGCAATTGAATTTTTCCATGCGTACGACCGGTGTATTCCCGGCTATGGCGGTCCAAATGACCGCGATCGGAGAAGAGTCAGGTGCGCTGGACGCCATGCTCGACAAAGTCGCGACCTTCTATGAAGAAGAAGTGGATAACAAGGTAGACGGCCTCACCGCTTTGATGGAACCCATGATCATGGCAGTGCTTGGGGTTCTGGTCGGCGGCCTGATCATCGCCATGTACCTGCCCATCTTCCAACTCGGCTCCGTCGTCTAACTCATGTCGATCTTTGACTTCCTGGCCAGCACTCCGCTGGCCTTTGTTTTTGTCATGCTGTTAATCGGGTTATTGGTCGGCAGTTTCCTCAACGTGGCGGTGTATCGATTGCCGTTGATGATGCAGGCGGATTGGAAGCGGCAGGCCCATGAGTTTCTCGAACTGCCGGCGCCGGCGCGCGGAGAGACCTTCAATCTGATCCTGCCCAATTCCAGCTGCCCGCATTGCGGCCATGAGATCAGGCCGTGGGAAAACATTCCGATCTTCAGTTGGCTGGCACTGCGCGGGAGGTGCTCGGCGTGCAAGGCGCGCATCAGTACCCGTTATCCGCTGGTGGAGCTGGCCTGCGGTTTGTTGTCGGCCTATGTCGCCTGGCATTTCGGCTTCGGCTGGGAGGCCGGTGCGATGCTGGTGCTGACTTGGGGGCTGCTGGCGATGAGCCTGATCGACGCCGACCACCAGTTGCTGCCGGATGCCTTGGTCCTGCCGCTGTTGTGGCTCGGCCTGATCGTCAACCACTACGAGCTCTTCGCCAGCCTGGACGACGCGCTCTGGGGCGCGGTCGCCGGCTACCTGAGCCTGTGGTCGGTGTACTGGGTGTTCAGGCTGGTCACCGGCAAGGAGGGCATGGGCTACGGCGACTTCAAGTTGCTGGCGATGCTCGGCGCCTGGGGCGGATGGCAGTTGCTGCCGCTGACCATCCTGCTGTCCTCACTGGTCGGCGCCGTCATCGGAACCCTGCTGCTGCGCCGACGCGATGCCGGGACCAGCACCCCCATCCCCTTCGGCCCCTATCTGGCGATCGCGGGCTGGATCGCATTGCTCTGGGGTGATCAAATAACCGGCACCTATCTTCAATTCGCCGGATTCAAATGAGTTCACCCTGGGTATTGGGCCTTACCGGCGGCATTGGCAGCGGTAAGACCGCTGCCGCCGCTCACTTCGCTTCGCTGGGTGTCCATGTGGTGGACGCCGACCTCGCCGCGCGCTGGGTGGTCGAGCCGGGGCGCCCCGCCCTGGCGCGCATCGCCGAGCATTTCGGCCCCACAGTGCTGCGCGCCGACGGAAGCCTGGACCGCGCGGCGCTGCGCGAGCGGATCTTCGACGTCCCGGACGAGCGCCGCTGGCTGGAAGCCCTGCTGCATCCGCTGATCGGCGATGAGTTGATGGCGGATCTGGGCCGTGCCGAATCCGCCTATGCGATCCTGGTTTCGCCGCTGCTCATCGAGTCCGGGCAGTATCGCCTGACCCAGCGCATTCTCCTGGTGGATGTCCCCGAGCAGATGCAGATTCAGCGCACCGTGGCGCGGGACCGGGTCCCCGAGGAGCAGGTGCATGCCATCCTCAAGGCCCAGGCGCGCCGCGAAGACCGCCTCGTCCATGCGGACGACGTATTGATCAACGATCGCGACCTCGACTGGCTGCACCGGGAAGTCGAGCGCTTGCATCGTTTCTACCTGACCCTGAAGGGAGGCCAATCGTGAGCAAGCCGTTGAACGTTGAATGCCCGACCTGCGGCGCGCCCGTGGAATGGACGCAAGCCAGCCTGTACCGTCCGTTCTGCTCGGAGCGCTGCAAGCTGATCGATCTGGGCGCCTGGGCCGCCGAGGACCATGCGATCCCGGGCGACGAGGTGGAGAACGACCTGTTTTCCGGCGACCTGCCGTCGCGGGAACAT
>NZ_JANZKU010000059.1 GCF_025642785.1 Pseudomonas sp. RIT-PI-AD | reverse complement strand
CGGGCTAGAGGGTGGGGTTAACAATTATCAATATGCTCCGAATCCGGTGGTATGGATAGATCCTTTAGGATTAGCAAAAATCCCGAAGGCTGGAAGGTATCACGGACCTAAGCCGCAATATGAAAATCCAGGACATCATGATCCTTCTTCTGGTGTATTCCGGGGTGGCGGTTCTAAAACCTCTATATTGCCATGCAATGCAGCGCAACTTTATAAGAAAGCAATTCCTGATGCCGAAGGAAAACACTGGTATGCAATGGATGAAGGTGGAGTTATTCATCGATTTGGCAACAGTAATGACGGCAAGGTCCACTGGAATGGAGATAGTAGCCAGGGTAGAGGCATAGAAGTGCCGCCGGAAGTTAGGAAGCGTTTCGATAATATGAAAAAGGATGGGTTTTTTAAAGATGGCGGATGTTAATTATGCATAATAGAGAGATTGAATTTCTTTCGGATTTTGAAGTTTTTAAGGCTGGTAACTATGACTATGTTAAGATGTGTTTATTAATAGACGGCTCTGTAGTTGGTGATTTCGATCAGCCTGTGTTATATGGAAGTTTAGAGTTATCAATCTTTGATGTTATTAGTCGGCTTACACGCGTTAATGATATTATTTTTAATAAAAACGCAAACTTGGATGATGTTTTTCATATGCTATATAATGCCGCGTGGAAGGAGGAAATAATTGCTTCTTTGGGAAAAACTGAAGCGAGGTTTAGTATTGTTGATGCTAAGTCCTCTATTGCCATACCTATAGGTATAGAAACGTTTGATGGAGAAATGGCTTTTTATCTGACATTAGGTAAAGAAACTAAATTTATATGGAAGGATTGGTGTACAAAAAATATTAAATCTGTCGCTGTGGATAAAAATTATCTTATTGATTTTTATAAAAAAATGCTTTTCATGATTAAAGCTAAAATTTATCCTTAATTACTTCTACTATTGCTTCGCAGTTGGGTCTCTTTTTAAGCGTTGGAGATAATTTTTATAATCATTTACTTCACTAGCCGAGCTAAAAAGGGCGGCCATCCGTGCATAGAGTTTACAGTTCCAAGTTCAGTGCTTCAGACTTGAGGCAGGTTTTATCGCAACGGGATATTGTACTGAGTTTATAAAGATAAGAAGCTCTTCACGAAGAAGCGAAGGCGCGCAAGACCCAATGGAGCGAGGAGGAATGGGCGGCCTACGTGCAGGCCAACCTGAACAACCCGGACTTCAATCCGCTGCTGACCCCGGCCGAGGCGGCGTCCGACCCGAGCACCTGGGGCGAGAACAAACCCAATCGACTGCGGGTCTGGCAGGAGCACCGTTACGCCTATGACAGTTGGGGCAACTGCATCGAGAAGAAGTCTGGTCCGAACCAGGTGCGGCACTTCGCGTGGGACGCCGAGCACCGGTTGAGCCGGGCCACCCTTCGCAAGAGCAACGGTCGTTTCGTCCATGTCGAGCACTGGGGTTACGACTACGACCCGTTCGGTCGACGCATCGCCAAGTACCGCCTGGACCCGACGAAACCCGAGCGGTGCCGTCCCTGGTTGGACGGTGGCACCACTCACTTCAGTTGGGACGGCAACCGGTTGCTGCTGGAGCGGCAAGGCGAGCGGCAGAGCCTGTATGTATACGAGCCGGACAGTTTC
>NZ_JANZKU010000058.1 GCF_025642785.1 Pseudomonas sp. RIT-PI-AD | reverse complement strand
CGCCCGGAGCACGTCGTGGTGGAAGCGCTCCAGCTCGGCGAATGGCGCGGACTTCGGGAAAACCCCTTCGATCTCGTAGCCGCGGCTGCGGCGAACGCTGCCGAGGGTGCGCTCGACGGTGTGGTCGTCGCCCCAGCGCAGCAGCACGCGGGGGAGCGGGTCCCCGTCGCGTACCTGCTCGCCCAGCTCGACCCCCTTTACGTCGGTGGCGTAGCCATTGGCCGGCCGGATCTGTTCCAGCCGCGCGACAATCGCGGCGGTAATTTTCGGTCCTCGCATGGGGTCTCCAGGGTCAGCGGGCTTTGGCCTCGGCTTCGCGCAGCCGGCGTTCCAGCTCCTGCTGGAGCATCGAGCCGATAAGGGCCGCGGCCCGGTTGTTTGCCACCTGACCGAAGTAGTAGGCGACGCTCGGCGACAGCGCGGCGCGCAGGGCCCACTCGTAGCGATAAGTCGTCGGGCCGCCCTTGGGACGCTTGGGGTTGCGCGCCTTCTCGCTCCGGGTGGCCAGCGGCTGTTGTTTCGCGCCGGCCGGGTTCACGAACCCCGCCGCCGTCTTCGCGCTACCACCCAGGCCCGGGACAGTGATGCGCGCCCGGGTGAGCGCCAGCGGAATGAATCGCCAGCCCTGGCGGTCCAGCACCGGCACCCCCGAGCTGGAGGGAATGATCCGGGCATTGAGTCGGCGCGTGCCGGCCAACTTGATCACCAGGCGCTTGTTGAGCCACGACCGCTTGAACAGTGGCGCCAAGGCCGGGACGAAAATTTCTTTCCTCGCCCGGCGCGCGGTGGTGTTGAGCGACCCACGCAGCACCGGATCGAGTGACTTGCCGATCGCCTGCAAGCGCGCCCGCGCCATCGTCTCGCCCTGCAGGGTGATTGCAAGCTCATAGCGGGTCGACCCACAGCGCCCGGACAATCCCGTCGTCGGTGCTTTCGGCGTAACCAATGACGCTGTAACGCCGGCCAGCCACCTCGAACTGGTCGCCTTCTACGAAAGAGGCTCATACCATAGACCAGTTCTCCCCGGGACCAAACACCTAGCGTCCACGATTGGTCGATTAGTGCTTCTTGTCCTGGTTTGCCAAGCTTGCCTTCCCCACACGGAGGACAGTCATGAACATCATTGCTACCGGTCGCCACGCATAGCGACGGTCGAAGCAAGGTGTCGTTAACTGCTCAGAAACTACCGTCTCGACAGGATCGAAAAAAAACCACTATTGGCTGAGTCTTAATTTCCTATACCTCACCCATGTTATTTTTAATAGATTCGAGATATAGCGAAGCCGTCACCGAACATGGATATCGATTAGGAAATGGAGGCATATTTATAGAGAATATTAGTTTTGATATAAGTCCACTATCGACCAACAGGTATATTTTGGGCATCTTTTGGTACATCCATGCTACTTTTTTCTACCCAATAAAATGAGACATGCTCGACATTTACTGAATGTCAATTGTTGAGTCTGCAGTTCCATGTGAAATTGACGCACTGACGTGCATCGCTGTATGCGATATCGTGCTGGACTCTGCATGGAGGCGGGCTAATGAACCGAGTACTCAACGTCACCACGGCCCTGGGGCCGACCGTGCTGCGCTTCGCCGCGTTGAGCGGCCGCGAGGAGATTTCCCGGCTGTTCGACTTCGCGGTGACGATGAAGAGCGAGCAGAAGGACCTCGACCCGGAGGCGATGCTCGGTACCCCGGTGACC
>NZ_JANZKU010000057.1 GCF_025642785.1 Pseudomonas sp. RIT-PI-AD | reverse complement strand
ATTGAATGGACGGATCCACTTGGCTTAAACCGAGATAAAAATCACTCAACTGATAAAAAACCAAATATTGCTAATAGACGATGTGACTGTAGAAAATGGAATATTGATAATTCAGATAGAGTTTGTGAGGGCCATGTAAGTGGAGTGGGGCGTGCTAAATTTTATAGAAATCCCGAGACAGGTGAATGGTGGTCGGCGGATCAGACAGGACATGGAGGTAGCGCCTGGAAAGTATTTACAGAAGAACGTGGTTCGTTGACATGGAAAGCTGATGCTAACGAATTTGGAGATTTTATAGAAGGAAAGCATAAGGGGCCGACTGGCAGAAGCATCTCATTGAAGGATTTAAAATGTCTGAATCAGCGTTGAAAAGCAAAGTGTATAATCTCCTTGAAGAGCTAAAGTCAAGCTCAAATGAGGGGGAATATATTGCTCTCGAAGTTTATGATGAAAACTCGAAGCTATTCGAAGAGAAAAAAATAAAATCATTACTTTCTCTATTGAAGTCTTTTTGTTTGGATCGAATGAGTGAATCTTCCATGAGGTTTTACATTTGGTATGATGCTCTGGTTGGCCAGTTGAGAGTGGGGGTCATGCGGAGTATTCAAGAGAAACCTCCTTTTAAATGTAAAATAAATACAAATGCTACTTTGGAAGATGTATTTATAGATATCCATTCTGAGGTTTCAAGTCTTTACAAGACAGGGATTTTGGATGTGTGTATATTATAGAAATAAATTAACCTGTAGTTTTAAAATTTCACAGTGCCTTTTGAGCGTGGCTAGATTTCTGGTTGATTCTCCCTGGGTGCAATTTTTTATGAGAAGTTCATGGTTTAGATATTTATGATGTAAATAATTTAAAAATTTATAATGCCTCTTAAATATGTTCGAAGTTTAAGGTATTAAAGGTCAGGAGATATTTTCTTAAACTTTTATTTTTTGCCAATGGCAGGAAGAATTTTTGTCAGATCATATTTTTTATTAATAAGTGGTGGGTATTGAGAAATGCGATGTAGGTTGGCGACATCTGAAATCGTATCTTTAGCTACTGGTGCAGCGGTCAAATCTGCCCCTCAGACAATATGATTAGGTCACAAAAAAGGTCCTGCGTCGGAATGACAATACTGCTCGAAGGGGCTTCGTGTAACTTGAGCGCAGCCAATAGATGAATACCTAAAGAAGGTATGTCATGCGTTAAAAGGCAGGTGTGGAGCACCCTATGGACGTTGATAATGCGGAAACACTTAATATATACGCTGAAAAAGCCAGCAATGGGAGAATTCTAAGGGAAGAGGTTCTTGTAAAGAAATTAGCAACGGGTGATTATCTTTTGCTGGCCTCGCCCGGTATAGTGCTCAATTTGGCCAAAGGTGATCGATTTAGAGTTCTTGATGAATGCGCCCCAGTTAAAGTCTTAAGAGCGGGAAATATATGTGTTCAGTTTTTCAGTGATGGTATCATTGCGGACGCAATTCAGGTAATCAAGAAAGTGGTGGTTGAGAAATTAAATGGTACCGTTGATGGTTATACAGAAAGAAGCATCGTTATTACAGTTTCTGTCGAGTTGGGTTTCGCCAAGATTGAATCTGTGGTGAACGAGCTAGCCAATAAGTATAACTTGGAATGGTATTATGGAAACGTGTATGAAATGGAGGATGGTGTGACTCCGCTCAATTGGTGGCTATAGAAAATGCTCTGTAATTTTTGGCTCTTTGAATAGAGCGGCGAAGATGACCGAATCATCTTTTCGGTAATCTAAAAGCCTGGGGTATATGGCTAAATCCCACCATTCCAACCGTTTCGCGCTTCAGATGTATTGGCTAAATATGTAGGTAACCTATGGAGTGGGTTGTAGAGAGCGAGGCTCGTGAGCCTGAAGTATGGCTCAAGGGAAGCAAGTAGTCGCGTGCTACCTAAGTAGATAGATATTGTATTTGATTGTGCGTCAATAGTTCTTTAAAAAATATTATTTGGCCGCGGCAGCAGTCCTTATTGAACGGATGTACTTTCCTAAGCCTTGTAGGCCGGTTGTTGCAGAGCAAGGCCAAGTTGCAGTATCAGGTGGGCACAGGCGAACCTTTGGCGAGCCAGGGCGCCGAGCAGCAGGTCTCCCAAGGCCAGCGAAGGCGCGCAAGACCCAGTGGAGCGAGCAGGAATGGGCGGCCTACGTGCAGGCCAACCTGACAACCCGGCCTTCAATCCACTCTGGACAGTTTCGTGCCGCTGGCCTTGGTGCGTAGCGAGGGCGACGCGGAGGTAGCGGATCAGGACTTCCCGATGCCGGCAGAGTGGCTGGCGCTCAAGGAGCGCCATCCTGCGGACTGGGACGCCACGGCGGGCGCGCTGATCCACAAGATCGAGGCCAAGCGCCAAGCCAGACGCGAGCGGCAGGGGCATGTCGTTGAGGTCCAGGATGAATCAACGCAGGGCACGGCGGAAATCCTGTACTTCCACACCGACCACC
>NZ_JANZKU010000056.1 GCF_025642785.1 Pseudomonas sp. RIT-PI-AD | reverse complement strand
TGCCGGCCGAGACCGACTTCGCCCTGCCGGCCCCGGCGCCCTTCGCCTTCAGCCGCAGCTACCTGTCCTGCGATGCGCGCATCGGCAGCCTCGGCCAGGGCTGGTCGCTGCCCGGCGAGGGGCTGGGCCTGGAACTCACGCCCACCGCCACCACCCTGATCGACTCCCAGGGCCGGCGCATCGGCTTCCCGGCCCTGGCGCCGGGGGCGGCGTTCTACTCGGGCAGCGAGCAGCTGTGGATTCGCCGCGGCGGCGCGCCGGAGGGCGTGCCCGTCGAGCCCTGGTCGGCGCGCTGGGCGGCGGTGCCCGAGGCGCTGCGCGCCCACGAAGGCTCGGTGCTGGTGCTCTCCGGGCAGAGCCTGCTGCACTTCTGGCGCGGCGCCGCGGGCACCTGGCGCCTGCACGCCGCCTTCGACCGCAACGGCTACCGCACCGAGTTCGCCTGGGGTGAGCAGGGCGTGCTGTCGAGCGTGCGCGACAGCGCCGGGCGCAGCTACGCGCTGGTCTACCGCCGGCTGTTCGCCGCCACGCCCGCGGACAACGGCCTGCGCCTGCTGGGGGTGATCCTGGCCAACCCGGCCGGGCCGATCCCGGCGGACTTCGACCCGACGCGGCCGGGCAACGACTGGCGGGTGCGCTACGACTTCGACGCCGCGGGCAACCTGGTGGCGGTGCGCAACCGCCTGGGCGAGGTGGTGCGCACCTTCGCCTGGCGCAACCACCTGCTGGTGGGCCATGGCCAGCCCGGCGGGCTCGAGGTGCGCTACGAGTGGGATCGCCTGGAGCCGACGGGCAAGGTGCTGCGCCAGATCGAGACCGACGGCCTGAGCCGCACCTTCGCTTACCACGCCGAGCACACCGAGGTGACCGACAGCCTGGGGCGGGTCGAGCGCTACGAATTCACCGGCGAGGCCGGCGCCCGGCGCTGGAGCGCCCAGGTGCGCGCCGACGGCAGCCGCGTGGAATACGAGCACGACCTGTTCGGCCGCCTGGTGGCGGTGAAGGATGCCCTGGGCCGGGTCAGCCGGCGTTACCTGGACGGCAAGGGCCGGCTCTACGAGACCCTGAGCCCGAATCGCGCCACCCAGCGCTACCGGCTGGACCCGGAGACCGGCGACACCCTGGGCCTGGTCGATCCCGAGGGGCGCGAGTGGCGCTTCGAGCGCGATGCGCGCGGCAACCTGCTGAGCGTGACCGATCCCCTGGGCGAGCAGACCCGCTACCGCTACGAGGACCCGGCCCTGCCGGACCGGCCGACGCAGATCGTCGAGGGCCAGGGCGGGGCCAGGACCCTGGCGTGGAACCGCCTGGGCCTGCTGGAGCGCTACACCGACTGCTCCGGGCAGAGCACCACCCATGAATACGACGCCGAGGGCCAGCGCATCGCCCGCCGCGACGCCCTGGGCCAGGTCACCCGCTACGCCTACGACCGCCTGGGGCGGCTGGTCGAGATCCGCCTGGCCGACGGCACGGCGATTCGCCACGCCTACGACGCCCTGGGCCGGCGGATCGCGGTGACAGGCCCGGAGGGCCGCACCCTGCGCCTGGGCTGGGACCGCTTCGGCCGGCCGACCCGGGTGCTCGACGCGGCCGGGCGCGAGCAGCGCTACCACTACGACCTGGCCGGGCGCCTGGAGGCCCTGGTCAACGAGAACGGCGCCCGCACCCGCTTCGGCTACGACCTGTGCGACCGCCTGGTGGAAGAGACCGGCTTCGACGGGCGCACCCAGCGCTACCGCTACAACGCCGCCGACGAGCTGATCGAGCGCGAAGAGGCCGACGGGCGCGTCACCGGCTACGCCTATGACCCCGACGGGCGCCTGCTCGCGCGGCACCTGCCGGCCACCGCCGAGGTGGCCGCGATCGTCGAGCAATACCGCTGGACCCGCGACGGGCGCCTGGCCGGGGTGCTGGGCTCGGGCAGCGAAGTGCTGTTCGCCTACGACGAGGCGGGTCGGCTGAGCCTGGAGACCCAGGCGCACCTGGACGGCTGGACCTACAGCCTGGCCCACCGCCACGATGGCCGCGGGGTGCGCCAGAGCACCCGCTACGGCGACGCGCCGGCGGTGAACTGGATGACCTACGGCCCCGGACACCTGCACGGGGTGCGGGTGGAACACCTGGAACTGGCCTTCGAGCGCGACGCCCTGCACCGCGAAATCCACCGCGACGCGCGGCGCCAGGGCGAGGCCGAGACCCTCTTCGGCCAATCGCGGCAATACGACAGCCTCGGCCGGCTCAGCGACAGCCGCCTGGTACCGGCGCTGGGCGAGGACTGGGCGCGGCGCTACGGCTACGACATCCAGGGCCAGCTCACCCGGATCGACGACCCCCAGGGCCCCATCGCCTACGGCTACGACGCCAGCGGCCGGCTCGTCGCCAGCCGCCACGGCGACCGCGAGACGCGCTACCGCTTCGACGCCGCCGGCAACCGCCTCGGCCTGCAGCCGCGCCCGCCCAGGCCCGAAGCCGACTGGGCGCAGCTGGTCCAGGCCAACCTCGACAACCCCGCCTTCGACCTGCTTGGCGCAGGCCAGGCCCTGACCCAGGGCCCGCAGGACCGATGGCCCGGCAACCGCGTGGGCGAACGGGACGGTGCGCAGTACCGCTACGACGCCGCCGGCAACCTCATCGAACGCCGCGACCCCGACGGCACCCGCCTGGAACTGGCCTACGACGGCGCCCACCGGCTGACCCGCCTGCGCCGCACCGATCCGGCCGGCGACGAGACCGAGGCGCTGTACCAGTACGACGGCCTGTCGCGGCGGCTGCGCAAGAGCGTGCTGCAGCGCGGCGCCCTCACCCACACCTGGTACGGCTGGGACGGCGACCGCCAGTGCGCCGAAGCCGGCGAGGACTGGCTGCGCACCACCGTGCACGAGCCCGGCGGCTTCGTGCCGCTGCTGCGCCTGGAACAGACCCGCACCCCCGACGCTGT
>NZ_JANZKU010000055.1 GCF_025642785.1 Pseudomonas sp. RIT-PI-AD | reverse complement strand
TGTGGAACAGTACGCGCCGCTGGAGGACTGAGTGCCGGCGACTCGGGGCCTGGTGGGTTAGGATTGTGCCCCGAGAAAAGGAGGGAACCATGATTTGTGCAAACTGCTTTCACGAGCCCACCCTTAGCCAACTTCAAGGAAGCCCGGATAAATGCCCACAATGCGGCGTTCGATTTGACCACCACGCTAAGCGGCCAAGCCCGAAGTACGGCCGCTTATTAGCCCCTAAGGTGGCATATTTACTGCCCCTCCTTATCGGCTTAATTGCTGGATATTTCGTAGGGCGTGAGCATATCAAATATGAAATTCGAACAACCATGCAACACCTAATGAGCGGCGTCATGGAGGACTCCAATAAATCAACTGTCAGCTCTAAGCGCTCTAAGGCTCCCCCTATCGGAAGTGGCGGTCCTATAAACGTAGTGCTGAATGGTACACAAAGAATTGTCGACGCCGAAAATCGCGTGTACTCGTTGATAACGGTCAAATTTTTTAATCGAAGCGGTGCAGAAGTCAATGGTTTTCGCGGGGATCTGGTAATTACAGATACAGAAAACCGGGAAATACTACGGGCGCCGGTCCACAACGAAGATCACGTCGAAAATGGCGGGGAAGTTAGGAAATATTTCAAGTTTATGATTGATCCTTCGGACGCAAAATTAAGTCTGCTCGACTCATTGAAAGGAAGAATCAAATTACATTTTGTGCAGGGAGATTGATATTGATTGTCAATATAAGACCCGCTTCGGCGGGTTTTTTTATGCCTGGAGTGACCTGATGAATGAATGCGAAATCCTATTTCCTACCCCGCAGGTAGTTACTGTTTGCGGGAGAAGTGTGCAAATCAAGTGCGTCGAGTTTCAAAACTTCGAGCTGTTCAGCGAGACGGCCCAGGCATTAGTCGCCGCTATGGCGAATATGTCTGTCGAGCGCTTTCAGGGCCACGCCGGCAATGCTCAAAACATGCGGGCGATACTTCGCAAATGCACGAACCTCTCCCGCTGGCGGGTTCGGCGACTACCTGCACCAGTGGTGCTGCAACTGGTGACGCATGTGGTTCGGGTCAACATCCATTTTTTCGACCTCGCGCTGGCGGATCTAGCTCGCCTCATGGCTGGACAGATGCAGCCCAGCAACTGATCAGCGCGGGGCATGCGTGGGCCGATGTGCAGCGCCTTACTCTGCCGCAGATAGAGGCATTCCTAGATAGCGCGGGGCGGCTGAGGAACGAGCAGCACAAGCGCGACGTTCTGGCGATTCGGGCGGCTGGCGCTTCGAAACAGCAGTTCGAACAGTACATGAAGGGGCTTTCCAATGGCGGGTAAGGTCACGACGCAGGTCGTCATCGAGGGCAAGAACAACGCGGGCAAGGCGTTTGCCGAGGCCGATTCTCAGTTCGAACGGTTTGCGGCGAATGCCAAGAAGGCGGGCGGTGTCATCGCCGCCGCGCTGACAGTCGGTGCGCTGGAGTCATGGATCAAGACCAACGTCGATGCGATCGACCTGACCGGCGAACTGGCCGAGCGAACCGGTATGGCAGCCTCCGAGTTCGCGGGCCTGCAATACGCAGCGAAATTCGCCAGCATCGAATCGGAGGGGCTCGCCGCTGCCCTCGCGAAATTCAACCAGAACGTAGGCAAAGCGGCTGAGGGGACCCAGGCCCAGGCGGCCGCTTTCGGTAAGGTCGGCGTCGAGATTCGCAACCAGGAAGGGAATATCAAGCCGCTCGGTCAGCTTTTTTCCGAGGTCGCCGGAAAGATCGCCGCTATGCCCGACGGCGTGAATAAATCCGCGCTCGCGATTGAGCTGTTCGGCAAGGCGGGAACCAAGCTCCTCCCACTGCTCAACATGGGCGCCGATGGTATCGGCCGGCTCAAGCAAGAAGCGGCCGACCTGGGCGTTGTGCTGGAGGACGAGGTATATGATGCGGCGGGCAAATTCAACGACACGCTGGATGTGTTGGAAACCGCGGCTCAAGGTGCCGGGCAGAAGTTCACGGCCGAATTAATTCCCGCGCTCAATACTGTTTCCGGGCTGCTTCTGGAATATACCAAGGACACCAACAGCGCCTCTGCATCTTCTTCGGCGATGGCCGCAGGAATAAAGCTCCTGGCTTCTGTCTGGTTTGCCCTATCTGCTGCGGTCACGGCAACAGGTAGAAATATCGGCGCAATTATGGCAGCAATAATTTTCGTCGCGAAAGGTCAGTATTCAGAAGCCGCCAATGTCATAAAAGAAAGCACCCTGGATGCTGTCGATACAGTAACCGATGCTTTTCGGCGCATTAATTCCACCTGGGATGAGGCGGCCGATAAGTCCAGGGAATCATCGAATGAAATGGCGCGCGGGCTGGAGGGCTTGCGCGCTTCGCGTGACCAAGTCGTAAAGGCGACCGAGGCTTATGCGAAAAAGCAAATCGCTATCGAGCAAAATCTACTTGGGCAAATAAAGAAACTCCGCGAAGAGCGGAAAAAAATAGAGACTTATTATTCCGAGCTGTACGCGAAGCTTAGCGGAACCGCGCCCAAGTCAGAACCGAATTACCGCAATATCCAGGACATGAAGCTCGGTGCGAAGGATGCACTCAAGGCAGGCGATGCGGAAAAGGCCTTGAAGTTGGCGCGCGAGGCGGCGGAAATGATTGCCAAGTTTCAGGAGGCTGGCGGTAATACCTACGGCTTAAAAGGCGTAGCTGAGGAGCTCCAGCAGATTGAGCAAAATGCGACAAGCCTCAAGCAGTCCGACCTTGAACGGCAATTCTTGAATACCAGCATCGCGGTGGCGATGCTTCAGCAGCAGATGGAAGCCCTGAAAAACGTCCAGATCAGCATCGACCTACCGCAGGAGCAGGCGGAGAAAATTCGCGCGCAAATTCAGGCGCTGGCTAAGGCCATTGGTGAGGACATGGTGATTCAGCCGACGGTATTGCCACCGAAGTTGACGACCAATACCACTCCTGGGGACCCGGACGTTCCGATGCCTGGCTATGCCACCGGCACCGCCAGCGCACCACCGGGCATGGCCTGGGTCGGCGAGAACGGGCCAGAGCTGATGCAGTTCCGAGGCGGGGAGAAGGTTTTCACCGCGGAGGCCTCCAAGCGGCTCACCCAGCGAATGGCCGGGGTGTCCCTGCCGGGTATCAGCCAGAGCCTCATCGACACCGCCACCGGCGCGCCGGGCGCCTCCCCTGGCCGTGACCTGGGCACGGTGAGGCTTGATGTAGGCGGCGGGCAGACCATCCAATTGCTCGCCGAGCGCGAGGGGTTCGAGCAGATCCTCGCGCGCAAAGCACGACAGCACGGACGGACGAAGCGATGAACTATCCCCACGTTACGCTGGGCGGCGTGCCGATCACCGCCGAGTCGGGCGGTGTCGCTCAGGAGTACGGCGGCGAGCTGGGCGAGACAGAGGTCCGGCTATCCCTCGGCGACCTGATCACCATGGCGCACTGGCGGAAGGAGACCATCACGCTCTCCGGCGCGGGCTGGTTCGGCCCCGGGTTCGATGGTCTGGATTTCCGCCGGCCGCTGGAACTGCGCTGCACCGAGCCGCGGGAAATGCAGGGTGCCGTCGCCGAGCAGCGCGACTTCGAGCTGCCGAGCGTGCCGCGGCCT
>NZ_JANZKU010000054.1 GCF_025642785.1 Pseudomonas sp. RIT-PI-AD | reverse complement strand
CGGCCGCGGCACGCTCGGCAGCACGAAGTCGCGCTGCTCTGCGACGGCGCCCTGCATTTCCCGCGGCTCTGTACAGCGCAGTTCCAGCGGCAAACGGAAGTCGAGGCCATCCAGGCCAGGGCCGAACCAGCCCGCACCGGATAGCGTGATAGTTTCCTTGCGCCAATGAGCCATGGTGATCATGGTCGCCGAGGGACAACCGCACCTCCGTCTCGCCCAGCTCGCCGCCATACTCCTGAGCGACACCGCCCGACTCGGCGGTGATCGGCACGCCGCCCAGCGTAACGTGGGGATAGTTCATCGTTTCGTCCGTCCGTACTGCCTGGCCTTGCGCGCCAGGATCTGCTCAAACCCCTCGCGCTCGGCGAGCAGTTGGATAGGCTGCCCGCCGCCTACATCAAGTCTCACCGTGCCCAGGTCACGGCCAGGGGAGGCGCCCGGCACGCCGGTGGCGGTGTCGATGAGGCTCTGGCTGATACCCGGCAGGGACACCCCGGCCATTGCCTGGGCAATCGCCCGAGATGCCGCGGCAGTATGAACGCGCTCTCCGCCCTTGAACTGCACAAGCTCGGGTCCACGCTCACCCACCCAGGCCATCCCAGGTGGAGCGTTCTCGGTTCCCACCGCATAACCCGGGACTGGCGGTGGCGCAGGTGGAGGTGTGTCGCCGGTAGAGGTGTAGGCCCTAGGATCAGTGGTTGGCGGCATAAGCTGCACTTGGAATACAAGCTGCGCCGCGATCTCTGCCGAGAGCTTCGTGATTCGGGCAACCAATGCAGCCTCGCTGGCATCGTCCACGCCGAGCTCGATAGGCACCTTTTTCACAGTATCAAGCTGTTTCACCAGTTGCTCGATACTCTGCTGGATTTCGCTGACACCCGACGCGGCGCCGGCCTCGCGGAGGCTCTGCGCACCGGTTGCGATCTCAAGCAACTCTTTCTTGAAGCCCTGAAGCCCATAGGTGTTCCCACCCGCCTCTTCCAACTGCTGGATGATTTCCAGCGCCTCCTGCGCCTGCTTGATCGCCATCTCGTAGTCGCGATTATCCAGTGCGTGACGGGCCTTCACCTTCAAGTCGGAAGCATCGTTGTAATTCGGCTCTTGGCTTGGCCGCTTGGGTGACTTGATCGCCTCAGTGAAGGGCGCAAGGATCGACTCACGCTGCGCGACGATTTGCGCATACAGCTGGTTGGCCTTGTCCAACTCCACGAATTGCTTACTTAGAGACGTCCGCAAGTTCGCGATGGCGGTTTCGCGCGCATTCTGGATTTTACGTGCAGCCGCCTTCTCACCTGCCTCTCTTAGCATGTGTCGGGCCTGTTCGCGGGTAATGAACTCTTCATAGGTTGAACCATACTGACGGGACCACGCGGTAACCACCCCGACTTCGTCGACCTTGATACCCTTTAGCTTCTGCGCGGCGATTTCTTCATTCGCGAGCCGTCGAATGGTCAAGTCCCCGCCTTCCTTCTCGAGCAGCTTTTCCTGCTCCAGAACGCTAACCGCAGCCGCGACGCGCTGGTCTGTAACGGTGGATGTGCTTGCCGCGCCCTGGGCTGCATCCTTCAAGCTTTTGTCCAGGAGGTCGAAGGCGCCCACGAGCTCCAATACTCGTCCTGCGGGGGTAAGCTTGGCCAATTCCTCCGACAACTGAAAACCACCTTCAAGGCGGCGATCCGCAGTAGCGATCTTATCCAACCCGTCAGCCACAGCCAGAAGCTTGGTGATCGTGTCGGTTGACGCATGGGTGAGCTTGTCGAAGCTCACGACGATCCGATTGGTGGCCTCTTCCAGACGCACACCAGCGTCTGCCGAAGTGGTGGACATCTCCTCAACTTTTTTACGAAGCGGATCCATCTGACTCAGGAGCGCCGGAATTACGACCTTGGAGGTCAGTTGCCCCGCGCTCGCCATCTGTAGGAGCTTGTCCCGAGAGACATGCAAGCCATCCTGCAGCGCATCAAGCAGAACCGGGGCGTCTTCGAGTAGTGCGTTGAAGGCGTCTCCCTGGATGGTGCCCGCCTGGAGGCCGCGTCCAAATTGCTCAATCACGCGGCTGGTCTTGTCAGCATTGGCCGCGCTGGCCACAAGCCCCAGGTTCATCACTTCGGTGACATCCACTACGTCCTGTGTGGAGAATTTCAATTCGCGAAGTGGCTTCGCGGACTTGATGAACATTTCAGAGGTTGCGTCGATACTCTTATAAGTGCGCCTCGAAACTTCAACTAATCTTGACTGTACGAGGTTGAATTCTTCCTGATCCTTGGTAACCAGTCGAACACGCGACGACAACTCGGCGGCGTGACTGGTTATGGAAAGATAACCTTTCACTGCGCCGGCAATAACCCCGGTTGAAAACGCCGAAGTAAAGGCGCTCGAAACCCTTGAAAGCCCGCCGTTCATTTTATCAATTTGCTTATTGACCTGATCGAATGCGTCCCGCGAGTTGTTTTTCGCGTCGATTACAATCTGAGTGGTGACTTTCGAAGCCATTATTCCAGACTCCTAATCAGGCGTTTGTACTCTTCTTGAGATGCACGCGAGCATCTGAGTATGTCGATCTGCCGCCTTATGGAACATCTTTCATCCGATTCGATCGCCTTTAGAAACAAGTGCACCTGCTCCAGCGAGTAGTGAGAGACTGCGTCCAGCGAGTGCCCGGCGCTTATCAAGCGTTGCAGTACGCTTCCCCAGCCAGAACCCTTGTCGCCCTTGCCAGGGAGTGGGCGAAAAAATAGTGGTTAGTCTCCATGACTACACCGAACAGCTCGATGGCCACCGGTAATTGCAGTCTTCTTATTTTCCAGCGCGAAAGCGTAGTGGTCACCCTGAGAACCGATCTTAATTTTGCTGAGTGGTTCTTCGCAAACTCTGACTGATTTGAAGCACTGAGATTTTGTAGTAACTTCAATAGCTCGGTCGAAAGCTCGCCAAACATCTCTAAATACTGCAGCTCCACGGCGTGGACGTAGCAGCTACCATTCGGGAGGGTAACTTTTGTCGCCTCCGGCAATATGACACTTAACTCAGACATATCGACCTCAAATGAAAAAGGCCCGCAATGCGGGCCTTTTCGGAATTAATTATTATTTGAAATACTTGAGAATAGCCCCGAAAAATACGGCAAATAGCACTGCTGCCAAAATTATCGCAGGTATTGCTGCAACTACTAACTTCACAAGAAGTACCACCAGCGAATTGAAGCTGACATTTACATCGACGATTACGACTGGCTGAGCACCTGCATAACCTGCCGTGGCAGCTCGAACCTGCTTAGACACAGCAGGCAGCGCATTTTCTCGGACTTGCTGCTGGGCCCCTTGCTCCCTTTCCTTGCGCAGCTTGGCAGCCACCATGTAGTAGATGCCGCACTCGGGGCAGCGATTGGGATCGGGCTGGGTTCCAGCCAATGGCGTGTGACCGCACTCAGGACACTGCATACATTCCTCCTTCTTCTTCCCTGGTTTACACTCCCGGCGATGCCAAGGAGGGATGATGCATATACTACTGTTTTTGACGCTTGCGACAGTCATCTGCGGCGCTGCACTGATCACCCTGATGCTCTGGTCGGAGGGCCGACTGGACATCAAGAGCATCAAGCAGCGTCTCATCGATCTGTTTCCTGGAAAAGAAACAAAGCCCCAGGTCATTAGGGTCAGCGCTTCGGATGAAGTCGACAGCTTCATATGCGCAGTAGTAGGCGAGAGTTTCACTAACGAAGACTGCATTTCCAGGCAGCACATCATCCGAAAGCATGTCCGGCCTGGGGACGCTGTCCGCCTCCAGCGTGAACCGGAGAACCCGGTCGACTCGTCAGCCGTCGCTGTCTTTTCTGCGAACGGGCAAATCGGTTATTTGAAAACCGATGTAGCGGGTCGCTTATCCGCGAAGCTGGACACAGGGAAATTCGTGGCCGCCGCCGTAGTGTATGAAGTAAATGGCGGCACGAGAGATAAGCCGAGCTACGGCGTCACTCTCGAGCTTACTATCTACCGCGCCCCTCAAACCTAGACCACCCGAGATAGCGATCAGTCCTCTAACGGCGCGTACTGCTCCACC
>NZ_JANZKU010000053.1 GCF_025642785.1 Pseudomonas sp. RIT-PI-AD | reverse complement strand
GTCTTCGCGTATCAGCGCTTTATTCTCTCGGCGATGTGGAGTGGGCTCCCTTCGCGGCTGAAGCCGCTCCCACGGAGCGCGCGGGGCGGTTCGAGGAGGGCTGGATAGGTCAGTGGGATGTGGGTTGTCTGGTTGGTGATGATGAGCACGGCCTGGCGTGGGAGCGGCTTCAGCCGCGAAGAGCATTTCCGAGCCCACAGCGTCTTACCCATAAAGGCACTCAGCAATTGCCCTAATCGACACCCCCGCGCACGCCATATCAACAAGCAGACCAAGTCCCACGCTCGCAGCCAAACCACCAAGGCATCCCTCACCTCACCCAAGAAATCCAAACGCCCCTCGGCGAAAGCGCCCTCACCCCAGCTCCGCTCCCAACCCCCTGATCCTTGCCAGACCCGCGTTTTCGGATGATCGACGGGTACAACGAACCCGCCCTTCGCCGAACGGCGAGAGCTACGCGCCAGGCAGCCGAAACATCCGCGCGTGGCCCAAGCCAAGAAAACCGATCAGCGCAACAACCCCTGCAAATCCTCATAGAGCTTTTCCGGGATGCTCACCCCATCCTTCAGGCTGCGCGCGCGGGCCTCGTAGCGGCGTTGCGAGGGCAACCGCGCGCCCTGGCTCTGGATGCCTTCGAACAAGGCCTCGGCGCGGGCCAGGTGCTGCTCCACGGCCTCCCCGAGGAAACGCTTGGGGTCGAGGGCGATGAGCAGCTCGCCGTGGTAGGGCGAGGATTGAGTGCCGGCGTCCCAGGCCTGGGACTCGACGCTGGTCAGGTCGCCGATCAGCGGTCCGGCGATCAGCTCGACCATGGCCGACAAGGCCGAGCCCTTGTGGCCGCCGAAGGTGAGCATGGCGCCGTTCAGCACCGCGTTGGCGTCGGTGCTCGGCAGGCCCTCGGCGTCGATGCCCCAGCCCAGCGGGATCGGCTTGCCGGCGCGCTCGTGCAGCTGGATCTCGCCACGGGCGATGGCGCTGGTGGCGAAGTCGAAGATGAATGGATGCTGGCCGGCGCGCGGCCAGCCGAAGGCGATGGGGTTGGTGCCGAACAGCGGCTTGCGCCCGCCGGCCGGCGCCACCCAGGCATGGCTCGGGGTGCAGGCCAGCGCCACCAGGCCGGCGTCGGTGAGCACCTCCAGCTCGGTCCACAAGGCGGAAAAATGCACGCAGCGGTTGATCGCCAGCGCGGCGATACCGGTGCTCCGGGCCTTTTCCACCAGCACCGGCGCACCGCGCTGGAACGCCACCTGGGCGAACCCGCCCCTGGCGTCGACGCGGACGATGGATGGCGCCTGGTCGATCACCTCGGGCTCGGCATCCGGCGAGACCTTGCCGGCGCGCAGCGTCTCGATGCAACCGAGCAGCCGCCAGAGCCCATGGGACGCGCACTCGTCGCGCTCGCCGGCGAATACCGCCTGTGCCACCGCGGCGACATGGGGCTCGCTGAAACCATGGCGGCGCAGGATCGCCTCGGCCAATTCGCGCACTTCGTCCAGGCTCAGTCGGATCATCGGGGTCCCCTCAAGATCGGTTCGATACAGACCGCCTAAGGTGACGCCTTACGCCCGTCCCCGCTTGACCGCTTTCCCTGGGAAAGATGACGAATTCGGCATAGGTGACGTTCCTCAGACCCGCGAAGTCTCGCGCCGCTCAACCGATCGATGCTGGCCTGTCGCAGAGGGTTCGCCGATGGCCAAATCCGGATAGTCGTTCAGCTCACGCTGCAAGCGCCGCGTCTCGTTATAAAACTCCACGGCCCGACGCCAGGCCATGCGTTTCTTGTCCTCCAGTTTCGCGCGCGCGCGACGATCCGATGTCTCCTGCCCTGCAACCCTGTGACGCTCATGATGAGGTGACATGTATGCTCTCCCGTTTCGAGGGAGTCCCAGAGTGGCGCCGGTTCATTGCAGCTGAGTGACGTTTTGTTGAAAAACGCACGGCCTGGCGCCCGCCTCGCTGAACGGCAAGCGTATTCAGGGTGAATGGGCAGCGTCGGCCCTCTCGAGAAAAAGAAGATAACCACCCGGCAGAACGGCAACGAGATACCGACCGTTCTCGAGCAAAGTACCGAAAGGTTCCGGGCATACGTCCTTAGGCCAGAGCGCGGTGACTTCCCTTATTTCCCGCTGCAACGGGATATGCTCTTCAGAAAAAAGTGCGGCATATGAATCGGCCGTTGATTGCGGCATCCATCTTCAGCCCATTCTTCGCCTACATCACTTGTCTTATGCGGTTTTGCAAGGCTCCACGCTGACAGATGAGCATTGGAAATTAAATCTTCCTTCGGGAGATATCTTGATGTCTACGTCTAACGAAGCGTCATTGCCTGTTTCAAATATTTCAAGGGTGTAGATTGTTGCAGGCGACCTTAGGTCGAGCAATTTTTCAACTTCTGTAATGCCTTCGAATATTATCTCGACTGGCATTAATCCTTGATACTCCGGAAGGCCTTGAAAATTGCAATGCAGGTCTTCTAACTTGAGTGAGACGCTATTATTGGCTTCATTCAGATTGATGGTAATTATCTTTCCATCATGGAGATCGCCAAGTTCATCAAAATAACTATTGGGGTTTTCAATTCTCATTGCACGATCTCATGGGATGGCCGCGTTGGCAGGAATGGTGGGCCACAATGGTGGAAACAGAGACGGAACCATTCTTAAGCACCTGTAGGCGAGATAAGCCCCGCCGGTGCCGACAACCACAATAGCTGTCTTCTGGCAGTTTTCTCCGCAACTTTGCTCTGTCTCAGGGTCTGGAACCTTTCCTCCTCGTGGGAAATGCTGGGAGCCGCCGTTATGGTGCCAATGATCCTTACCTCTCCCACACTGGTCTTCCTTTATGGAAGTCCAGTTGGACACCATTCGGGTATTTAAATCGCTCGCCATTGGGGTCTTTGTGAGTTGTATTTGGCGTTCAATCAGATTACAGACCAGACGGATCTGATGGAAGCTGTATAAACTCAAAGCGGTCGGCGAACATCATCGGATTGGCGCTTACATATTCATAGATATTGAGGCGACCTGCCAACCCAATCGTATCACTCTCCACGTAGCGCCCGCTCTGCGGGTCGTAGTTATTGAAGTAGTTGTAGCGCAGACCGCTTCACCGTCGTAGTACTGATCGGGAATTCGAAGGTTGACCTGAGTGCCGTCGACGCTGGTCGGTCTGCCCACGCCCGCTTGACCGCTTTCCCAACGAAACCGAAGAATTCTGCACAGCCCGCGATCAAGCCCTGAGCCGCTGCCGCGCATTCTCCCCGCGCGGCCTAACCGGCCCGAATCGCTCGCCGGCCAGCTCCAGGAAACGGCTCAACTCCTGCTGCAATCGGCGTGACGACTCCACCGCGCGGCGCCAAGCCATTCGCCGCTTGTCCTCCAGCTTCGCCCGCGCCCTGCGGTCCAGCGGCTCCGCTTGCCGGCCATAGTGTAACCGTCATGATCACGCGACATGTGCGCTCTCCCGATCTGAGAGGGAGCTTCAATGTGGGGACGGCCGGTTACAGATTTGTGTAGCGGCCTCTTATCGATCAGCCTGACCTTAATATTCGCTCTTACGAATTGTATCTAGCGAATGAATACAAGAAGCCGCCTTAAGAATTTAATACTTTTCTCTCTCGCAAAACTGAATGCTTTAATTCGAAATTAACGTTTCGATATTCTTGCTCATGAAAACATCTTTAAATTTATCCTTGATGTTATCTAAACGCTGCGAAGCTACAAAAAAATGCTCACCGTATTCACCCCAATATTTTGGCCACAGTGTTACAAATTCGCATAATGGCAACAAAGAATGCAAAATCGCCTCATAGTTTTCACCCAAAAATATGGTTTTAATCATTTCTTCTTTAATGGCTTCTTTTTCAACAAATTTTTCTTCCATATGCCTTTGCAAAAGAAATCTATATTTAGGAAGACTTTTAATCGCTTCAAGAAGTGTATCGTTACTTTGATGCGCTACTATTCCATATTTCTTTGTTATTCTAGAAAGAATTAATTCACATTAGCGGGGTTTATGCTTTGAGAATTCATCTCTTCAATAGAGTCCGCCCCACTTACAATATCAATTAATAAGTTTTGGGAATTTTGACTTTCCTGAAAACCATATTGCTCTCCCTTATAGACTATTCGCATTACTTCTTGAGAGGGCAGGGCATCAATTAGCTTTCCTAAGTTGATTATTACTGACATTTATCATCCTCTTCTATAGTCGGTATTTGACATCTACCTCTTATCCTAAAATATACTAATTCAGAAA
>NZ_JANZKU010000052.1 GCF_025642785.1 Pseudomonas sp. RIT-PI-AD | reverse complement strand
ATTTGCGCAGCGATCGGTGTTGGGTCAATGGGCGTTGGAGGTTTGGTATGTGGCCTAGTGGTGACAGCTTCTGGAGGAGTTATTGTGGGGAATGGAGTGAGCGAGTTTGGGGAGTTTCTTGGCGCTCTCGTTTATGAGGGGACACGATAATGCCTGAAAAAATGATATACGCGGCCATAACTTGCCTTTTTATCCTGGTAGCGATAATTTCTTTCGGATTGGCGGCGTATGTGTCGACTAGGAAATTAGATGAAATAGAAAGATACTTAAGGAACTCCATGGCTGTCAGCAGGAGTCCGTTAGCCGCCAGTAACGGATGGTTAGAACGCCTCTATAGAACTGCACAAATAGCTGGGCTTTTAATATTTGATCAATACAGTATAAAAAAAGGTATTTTGTCGCCTGGCGATTTAAACAGACTTCCTGTTCCTCTGTATCGGTGGGCGACCTGGCCTTACCGTATGCTAGCGATTAATGTCATTTTACTTATGGTGCTTATTCAGTATGGAAAACACCAAGGATGGCTTGGGGCTTCCTGATCAAGGACGGTCACACGTCATTCACGCTCGTGATGGCCTTGGGCTTAGGCGCGTCTGCCTGACTTTAGATATAGCAGCGTTTGGTAAAGGTAGCGATCTGTTCGCTGTGGAAACTATTACTGGGCTATTGTTTAGAGAACTGGTGTGGGGTTGCTGATGGACTGTCTATGGGTGAATGCTGAGTGGTAATTAAAATTACGCTGCTGTCCTTTGTTGGGTTTTTTGGATTTTTGGCCTTGTTCAGTGATTTCTATCTTTCCAGGCTTTCCTTCAAGTATCTTGAAGAGGCTGAAAAGTATTTGAAGGGCTCGTCTCTAGTTATTTTTAATAAAAAACACCTCGACAATGGTTTTTTAGGCAGGACGTATAGATTGATACAGCTGTCGTCAGGTTTGATAGATGAAGAGTTCTATATCAAAAGGGGAGCATTGGAACGAGAGGAGGTGTCGAATTTTCCCCATGCCTTGAAACGCAAAATAACGCTGCCTAACAAAGTCCTTCAAGTCAGCGGCCTGCTTGCTTTGATTCTAGCTATAGGGGCGAATTACAGTGGGGCTTTGACTTGAGAATGATGTCGCTCATATCGGCTTACTAGTATCGGCGTTGTTTTTCAAATAGTGGAGTTTGGGTATGTCCCCTCACCCTATGAAAGGGCTTGGATATTATGCTTGGATATGAGTCCTTACTTACTTTCGTTTTCTTGTCGAGCGGAGCTTTGGCATCGACAGGTTGTGTGTACATGACCTATTTGGCCTTCAAGGAGCTGGATAGAGCAGAGTACTATTTGAGGAATTCTAATTTAGTTAAAGCCAATAAGCGTTATCTGGGAGGGGGTAGATTGGCGCGCGTAATGCGAATGTTGCAGATCTCTTCCTGTTTGAGTACGCGTAATTTTTCTATACGCAAGGGTCAGCTTGATGCAGGCGATGTTTCTGAGTTTCCGGAAGAACTGGCCAGGCAAATAGTCTGGACCGGTCGAGTGATTCTGGTCTTCGTTATACTGATGCTCATCAGCTCGGGTTGTTATAATCACCTTGAGAATAAAGGCTGGGTCATCTGAGATGACACGTGCTCTTAGCTGGGAGGAAATTCTTCTGCTTACAGTTGCAGTGAGTGCGTTTTTGGGGTTTTTGCTGGCACTTTACATGACTTTCATAGCGCACAAATATTTAGATGAATTTGAAGCCCACCTGAAACGGTCTAGCCTGGTGATCAATAATCGTAAGTACATGGGGGATAGCCTTGTCGGGCGGATGTATCGCTTGCTTCAAATTTCCTCCTGCTTGAGCATGCCGGGGTTTTCCATAAGGAAAGGACAGCTTGACCCTAACGATGCCTTGGAGTTTCCAGAGCATTTAGCAAGAAAGATCGTATGGCCGAGCCGTTTCATATTGCTTTTTGTCTTGATAATTATGCTGGTCGGCGGCTACGGAAAATATTTCAATGGTTTTAAGCTTTAGGCCTGCACAGTCGTAGGGTGGATGACGCTTTATCCATCCACCAAGAGGGCTGCTCTCACCGGGTTACCGTGGCAAAGGTCATGTCGGCCATGACCCACGTCCCGCCTGTCTGGCGGCCGAAAGGCATGTGATCGAAGGACGCGTGTGGCGTATCGATCAAGATTGCAGCGGCCCGTCGCTCGCGAGGGTTCGATCCACCAGCCGGATACTGTTGCGCCCGCCGCGCTTGGATTCGTAAAGGGCCATGTCGCCTTGCTCGATCAACGCCGCGAGGCTGGCGGGCGGCTGGTCGTAGAGGTTAGCGCCGATGCTCAGGGTGACCGCTTCGGGCGTGGCGAATGCCTGCGAGGTGGCCTCGTGGAAGCGTTGGCGGAGCACGTCGCCCAATTGGGCGATTCGTCCACTGGACGCATTCCGCAGCACGATCACGAACTCGTCGCCACCCAGGCGGGCCGCGAGCGCACCTTCGGGCAGCAACGAACGAATCATCTCGCTCAGCGCGACGAGCAGCCGGTCGCCTGCCGTGTGGCCGTGCAGGTCGTTGACCAGCTTGAAGTTGTCGATATCGATCAACAGCAAGGCACCCGGACGAGTGGGCGAGGCGTCCTTCAGGAGGTGCGGTGCCCGCGCCTCGAGGGCGCGCCGGTTGTAGAGGGTGGTCAAGGGGTCCCGCGCAGCTAGCCGTTCTATGCGTTTTTCCCGTCGATAGCGCACGGTTCCCGTCATCGACAGCGCGATCAGCATGATCGCCATGACGCCTTCGACCAGTGAAATCTGGATGATTTCGCCGCGGAAGGCGGCGAGGTCGATCAACGTACCCGGAACGAACGCCAGTGCCGCCTTGACGAGGTAGAAAAGCCCGTGGCCCAACAGCACGTAACGCAGTTGCGCCGCGCCCGCGCCGAGGGACCCGCCGTGGGCGCGCAGAAGAACGCCGGCCCTGAGCGTCAGCAGCGCCACCAGCAGGGAATTGACCAGCAGCATGATCTTGGGCCAGGCCTGCTCGCCCGGCAGGAGCAGCAGCGCCAGCCAAGCCACGAGGGTGAGGTACCAGGCCCGGGACAGACGGGTTCCGGTGAAAAGGGCGACGCCCACCAGGAAGAACCCGTGAGCCACCACCAACAGACCGTTGGCGAACCAGATACCGATCAGCAGCAGGCCGCTTCCGCGAAGCAAGGCGAGGGTCGAACCCAGGGTGATGGTGGCGAAGCCCAGGCTCCAGAACCGCAGTGAGGGCTCGCGAACGGTGCGCCACTCGATCGCCAGATACAGCGCCGCGGCTGCCGCGAGCGCTAGGGTGAGGGTTAACATCGTTGGGGCATCGAGCGCCATGACCGGTCGGCCTGCCTGGTTACCGTGGAGGAGAACGACGGTGGGTGGCCCGCCGCCATCAATGCATTTCAGGCGGGGATTGTAAGCGAGCAGGAGGGATGACGCTGCTGATCCGTCATCCTGCACTTCCCACGACGGCTGGCCGTGACCTGACTCGGACCAGCCGGCCAAGCGACCGGGTAGCGCTCTTTCGCGCAGAGGGTGAAGCGCATCCGGCACGTGAGCGCAGTCGTTGGATATAGCGGGCCATCCACGGGTGTCGCGTGGGATCGCTGGTGGGCACGCTTCGCGTTGCCCGCCCCAGGTCGTCTTCGGGGCGGGTGGAAAACCGCAGAGCGTTTCCATCGATAGGAGTATCCCAGGCGGCCTCTCTCGCCAGAGGCTGGACCGTCCTGTGGCCAGGTTGGGCTATGATGCGCGCCCTCCCTCTCTGTCGATACTCAGCCCATGCCCGGCAACGCGCTCTATACCGATCTGTCGGGTTACTACGATCTGATGTGCGCCGATATCGACTATCGGGCGCAAAGCCACTGTGTTCACCGGTTGCAGCAGCTGTTCGGCAATGCCGGGACAGGGCACCTCGATCTCGCCTGCGGAACCGGCCCGCACGTCCGGCATTTCATCGATGCCGGTTACCGAAGCAGCGGGCTCGACATCAACCAGCCCATGCTGGACCGCGCCGCCCTGCGCTGCCCGGAAGCCCGTTTCTCCCGGCAGGACATGTGCGGTTTCAGGGTGAGCGAACCGGTCGACCTGATCACCTGCTTTTTGTATTCCATCCATTACAGTGCCAGCATCGAGCGGCTCGAGGCCTGTATCGCCAGCGTGCATGGAGCCCTGGGCGTCGGTGGAGTCTTCTGTTTCAACGCGGTCGACAAGAACAGGATCGACAACGATTCGTTCGTTTCGCACACCGCCAGGCACGATGACGGCCTGTTTCATTTCAGCTCCGGTTGGCATTACCGGGGGGCCGGCGAGCGGCAATCGTTGAGGTTGCGCATCGAAAGAACGGCGGCGGGTGACACCCAGGTCTGGCACGACGAGCATCCCATGGTGGCGGTGAGCTTCGCCGCGTTGCTGGAGCTGTTGGCGCCGTACTTCGAGGTTCATGTGTTCGAGCATGAGTACGACAGGCTCATTCCGTGGGACGGCGCCTCCGGCAATGCGCTGTTCGCCTGCGTGAAGATTTGAGAAAGCCGTGGTGGCCGTGGGTGTTGGGGCTAACGACCGAGGTGGCGGCTCATCCCTCGAGCGTCGGGGTGGGGTGATGATCCGTTGGTGAGCAAGCTTCGCGTTGCCCACCCTACGTCACCCTCCCGTAGGGTGGAAAACCGCGAAGCGTTTTTCACCGACTAGATATCGGCGCACGCCAAGCCAGGCCTTGGTGGACAAGCAAGGCGTTGTCCACCCTACGCCATCACGACCACACCGTAGGGGGCCGCGAAGCCTTTCACCGCCGACGTGTCGTTGCGCTCGCGGTGTGGGCCCCCATTGCGCTCTTGGACAAGCGTTAAGTAACTAAAACTATTGCTTTGTGGTTACGTTCGCATTTTCAGCGTTCTCTCGGCGCTGGGGGCGAACGCTCGCCCTTGCCTCGTTGCGATGGCAATAAATGCTGTGTCACAGTCCCGGGCGCTTCGTTCACGGATGGCATCGCAGGGAGAGAAATCATGCCTACCTCCGCCGAGCCCGGCTTCTACATCGTCCAGGACCCCATGCCGCGCGGCAGTCTCGAACAGTTGCTGATGCCCGAGGCCTCGTCGGCCAGCCTGGGCAAATTCCGCAGCCTCAACCCACATCTCAGCCAGTGGGCCAAGCCCGGGCAGATGGCGGTGATGAGCGCCTCCCCCGAACGCATGTGCACCTTGCAAGAAGCCCTGCTGATGGAAGCGGCTGTCAAGATCGACGCCGCCCTGGCGCCTATGAGCGACGACGACGCGCGCTTCCTGGTGCGCAACCGTGACTTCATCGAGCCGTTTCTCCAGCAGGGCGAGGGCGCCCTCGGTACCGCCAGCCTGATGGTCGGCAAGCACCTGGATGACCTGGGCCACACCCTCAAGGCTCTGGAGCAGCTTTACCAGCGTAGCTTCGACCAGGGCGGCAGCCTGCGCGGCAACGCCTTTTTCGCCGAACGTCAACACCTGATGCGCCAGCTCGACGCCAGCCTCGGTCCGCTGGTACGCAAGGGGGTAGGCCTGCCCGACCACCCCAATCTCCGCCATGCCCTGGGCCTTTCCAGCCGCAGCCTGGTCCATCACTGGAGCAAGGCCGGGCGGGCCGGTGCCATCCCCGGCTACGCCAGTTACATCG
>NZ_JANZKU010000051.1 GCF_025642785.1 Pseudomonas sp. RIT-PI-AD | reverse complement strand
CGTTTGGTTTTTCATCCGCCCAAAGCCAAACCCCCTGTACGCGAAGCGTACAGGGGGTTTGGGGATAGGAGCTTGACGATGACCTACTCTCACATGGGGAAACCCCACACTACCATCGGCGATGAGTCGTTTCACTACTGAGTTCGGGAAGGGATCAGGTGGTTCCAACTCTCTATGGTCGTCAAGCAATCGGGTTGGGGAATCGACGTTCAGTCGCGTCCCCTAATTGGGTATGTGATAGCGGTGGTGCGAGTTCTTGCAAATTTTCGGTTTGTGTCGACTTAGCCTGTAACACACAAATTGTTTGGGTGTTATATGGTCAAGCCTCACGGGCAATTAGTATGGGTTAGCTCAACGCCTCACAGCGCTTACACACCCCACCTATCAACGTCGTAGTCTTCGACGGCCCTTCAGGGAGCTCAAGGCTCCAGTGAGATCTCATCTTGAGGCTAGTTTCCCGCTTAGATGCTTTCAGCGGTTATCTATTCCGAACGTAGCTACCCGGCAATGCCACTGGCGTGACAACCGGAACACCAGAGGTTCGTCCACTCCGGTCCTCTCGTACTAGGAGCAGCCCCTCTCAAATCTCAAACGTCCACGGCAGATAGGGACCGAACTGTCTCACGACGTTCTAAACCCAGCTCGCGTACCACTTTAAATGGCGAACAGCCATACCCTTGGGACCGGCTTCAGCCCCAGGATGTGATGAGCCGACATCGAGGTGCCAAACACCGCCGTCGATATGAACTCTTGGGCGGTATCAGCCTGTTATCCCCGGAGTACCTTTTATCCGTTGAGCGATGGCCCTTCCATACAGAACCACCGGATCACTAAGACCTACTTTCGTACCTGCTCGACGTGTCTGTCTCGCAGTCAAGCGCGCTTTTGCCTTTATACTCTACGAACGATTTCCGACCGTTCTGAGCGCACCTTCGTACTCCTCCGTTACTCTTTAGGAGGAGACCGCCCCAGTCAAACTGCCCACCATACACTGTCCTCGATCCGGATAACGGACCAGAGTTAGAACCTCAAGCATGCCAGGGTGGTATTTCAAGGTTGGCTCCACGCGAACTGGCGTCCACGCTTCAAAGCCTCCCACCTATCCTACACAAGCAGGCTCAAAGTCCAGTGCAAAGCTACAGTAAAGGTTCACGGGGTCTTTCCGTCTAGCCGCGGATACACTGCATCTTCACAGCGATTTCAATTTCACTGAGTCTCGGGTGGAGACAGCGCCGCCATCGTTACGCCATTCGTGCAGGTCGGAACTTACCCGACAAGGAATTTCGCTACCTTAGGACCGTTATAGTTACGGCCGCCGTTTACCGGGGCTTCGATCAAGAGCTTCGCTTGCGCTAACCCCATCAATTAACCTTCCGGCACCGGGCAGGCGTCACACCCTATACGTCCACTTTCGTGTTTGCAGAGTGCTGTGTTTTTAATAAACAGTCGCAGCGGCCTGGTATCTTCGACCGGCATGAGCTTACGGAGCAAGTCCTTCACCCTCACCGGCGCACCTTCTCCCGAAGTTACGGTGCCATTTTGCCTAGTTCCTTCACCCGAGTTCTCTCAAGCGCCTTGGTATTCTCTACCCAACCACCTGTGTCGGTTTGGGGTACGGTTCCTAGTTACCTGAAGCTTAGAAGCTTTTCCTGGAAGCATGGCATCAACCACTTCGCGTCCTAAAGGACACTCGTCATCAGCTCTCGATCTTGAACGCCCGGATTTGCCTAAGCATTCGATCTACCACCTTAAACTTGGACAACCAACGCCAAGCTGGCCTAGCCTTCTCCGTCCCTCCATCGCAGTAACTAGAAGTACAGGAATATTAACCTGTTTCCCATCGACTACGCTCTTCAGCCTCGCCTTAGGGACCGACTAACCCTGCGTCGATTAACGTTGCGCAGGAACCCTTGGTCTTTCGGCGTGGGTGTTTTTCACACCCATTGTCGTTACTCATGTCAGCATTCGCACTTCTGATACCTCCAGCCAGCTTCTCAACTGACCTTCACAGGCTTACAGAACGCTCCTCTACCGCATCACCTAAGTGATACCCGTAGCTTCGGTACCTGGTTTGAGCCCCGTTACATCTTCCGCGCAGGCCGACTCGACTAGTGAGCTATTACGCTTTCTTTAAAGGGTGGCTGCTTCTAAGCCAACCTCCTAGCTGTCTAAGCCTTCCCACATCGTTTCCCACTTAACCAGGATTTTGGGACCTTAGCTGACGGTCTGGGTTGTTTCCCTTTTCACGACGGACGTTAGCACCCGCCGTGTGTCTCCCATGCTCGGCACTTCTGGGTATTCGGAGTTTGCATCGGTTTGGTAAGTCGGGATGACCCCCTAGCCGAAACAGTGCTCTACCCCCCAGAGTGATACATGAGGCGCTACCTAAATAGCTTTCGAGGAGAACCAGCTATCTCCGAGCTTGATTAGCCTTTCACTCCGATCCACAGGTCATCCGCTAACTTTTCAACGGTAGTCGGTTCGGTCCTCCAGTCAGTGTTACCTAACCTTCAACCTGCCCATGGATAGATCGCCCGGTTTCGGGTCTATTCCCAGCGACTAGACGCCCTATTAAGACTCGCTTTCGCTACGCCTCCCCTATTCGGTTAAGCTCGCCACTGAAAATAAGTCGCTGACCCATTATACAAAAGGTACGCAGTCACCCAACAAAGTAGGCTCCCACTGCTTGTACGCATACGGTTTCAGGATCTATTTCACTCCCCTCTCCGGGGTTCTTTTCGCCTTTCCCTCACGGTACTGGTTCACTATCGGTCAGTCAGTAGTATTTAGCCTTGGAGGATGGTCCCCCCATATTCAGACAAGGTTTCTCGTGCCCCGTCCTACTCGATTTCACTTCTAAGATCCTTTCGCGTACAGGGCTATCACCCACTATGGCCGCACTTTCCAGAGCGTTCCGCTAAAATCAAAGAAGCTTAAGGGCTAATCCCCGTTCGCTCGCCACTACTAAGGGAATCTCGGTTGATTTCTGTTCCTCAGGGTACTTAGATGTTTCAGTTCCCCTGGTTCGCCTCTTACACCTATGTATTCAGTGCAAGATACTCAGCTTATGCTGAGTGGGTTCCCCCATTCAGAGATCTCCGGATCAAAGTCTGTTTGCCGACTCCCCGAAGCTTATCGCAGGCTACCACGTCTTTCATCGCCTCTGACTGCCAAGGCATCCACCGTATGCGCTTCTTCACTTGACCATATAACCCCAAGCAATCTGGTTATACTATGAAGACGACATTCGCCGAAAATTCGCGCTTGAACTCGCAAATTTTACCTTGACCAAACTAATCGCCAGTGAAAACGATCAGTCAGTCTACTTCTATCACATACCCAAATTTTTAAAGAACAGTTCTGGCGCAAAGACCAGAATTCAATGCTCGGCCTAAACCAAACACTCAATTCTGAGCTTTCAAGCGATTCGAGTTTAATGGTGGAGCCAAGGAGGATCGAACTCCTGACCTCCTGCGTGCAAAGCAGGCGCTCTCCCAGCTGAGCTATGGCCCCATCGTCTGACCGGCCACGCCCCTTGACAATTGGTGGGTCTGGGCAGATTCGAACTGCCGACCTCACCCTTATCAGGGGTGCGCTCTAACCAACTGAGCTACAGACCCAATCGTCTCACTCTTGGGTCTACACCCAATCGCTTTTCGCAAGTGAATCAAGCAATTCGTGTGGGAGCTTATGATAAAGCTGATCGTCTTCGATTAAGGAGGTGATCCAGCCGCAGGTTCCCCTACGGCTACCTTGTTACGACTTCACCCCAGTCATGAATCACTCCGTGGTAACCGTCCCCCCGAAGGTTAGACTAGCTACTTCTGGAGCAACCCACTCCCATGGTGTGACGGGCGGTGTGTACAAGGCCCGGGAACGTATTCACCGCGACATTCTGATTCGCGATTACTAGCGATTCCGACTTCACGCAGTCGAGTTGCAGACTGCGATCCGGACTACGATCGGTTTTGTGGGATTAGCTCCACCTCGCGGCTTGGCAACCCTCTGTACCGACCATTGTAGCACGTGTGTAGCCCTGGCCGTAAGGGCCATGATGACTTGACGTCATCCCCACCTTCCTCCGGTTTGTCACCGGCAGTCTCCTTAGAGTGCCCACCATAACGTGCTGGTAACTAAGGACAAGGGTTGCGCTCGTTACGGGACTTAACCCAACATCTCACGACACGAGCTGACGACAGCCATGCAGCACCTGTGTCTGAGCTCCCGAAGGCACCAATCCATCTCTGGAAAGTTCTCAGCATGTCAAGGCCAGGTAAGGTTCTTCGCGTTGCTTCGAATTAAACCACATGCTCCACCGCTTGTGCGGGCCCCCGTCAATTCATTTGAGTTTTAACCTTGCGGCCGTACTCCCCAGGCGGTCGACTTAATGCGTTAGCTGCGCCACTAAGATCTCAAGGATCCCAACGGCTAGTCGACATCGTTTACGGCGTGGACTACCAGGGTATCTAATCCTGTTTGCTCCCCACGCTTTCGCACCTCAGTGTCAGTATCAGTCCAGGTGGTCGCCTTCGCCACTGGTGTTCCTTCCTATATCTACGCATTTCACCGCTACACAGGAAATTCCACCACCCTCTACCGTACTCTAGCTCAGTAGTTTTGGATGCAGTTCCCAGGTTGAGCCCGGGGATTTCACATCCAACTTGCTGAACCACCTACGCGCGCTTTACGCCCAGTAATTCCGATTAACGCTTGCACCCTTCGTATTACCGCGGCTGCTGGCACGAAGTTAGCCGGTGCTTATTCTGTCGGTAACGTCAAAATTGCAGAGTATTAATCTACAACCCTTCCTCCCAACTTAAAGTGCTTTACAATCCGAAGACCTTCTTCACACACGCGGCATGGCTGGATCAGGCTTTCGCCCATTGTCCAATATTCCCCACTGCTGCCTCCCGTAGGAGTCTGGACCGTGTCTCAGTTCCAGTGTGACTGATCATCCTCTCAGACCAGTTACGGATCGTCGCCTTGGTGAGCCATTACCTCACCAACTAGCTAATCCGACCTAGGCTCATCTGATAGCGTGAGGTCCGAAGATCCCCCACTTTCTCCCGTAGGACGTATGCGGTATTAGCGTCCGTTTCCGAACGTTATCCCCCACTACCAGGCAGATTCCTAGGCATTACTCACCCGTCCGCCGCTCGCCACCAGGAGCAAGCTCCCGTGCTGCCGCTCGACTTGCATGTGTTAGGCCTGCCGCCAGCGTTCAATCTGAGCCATGATCAAACTCTTCAGTTCAATACTGCTTGGGTTTTGAGAAAACCCTAAACTTGGCTCAGCAATCGCAAATAAACTCTTTGAATTCACGAAGAGTTACTTGTGTTGCTGATAATCACTCGACCATCAGTCTTACATCACAAGCACCCACACGAATTGCTTGATTCAGTTGTTAAAGAGCAATCGGTCAAGTCTTTCGCCTCAACCAAGGCCGCGCATTCTACAGCAGCCCTTCTTACTGTCAAGCTGTTTTTCGAAAATCTCTTTTCTACTCAACCGCTTGCGCTTCCGAAGCTCAAACCCCTCGGCAGCGGGAGGCGAATCTTACAGCATCCTCAAACACTGTCAACCCCCTCCTCCGCACCCCGGCCCGAAGACCTAAGCACTCGGCGCGATCAACCCTCAACCGC
>NZ_JANZKU010000050.1 GCF_025642785.1 Pseudomonas sp. RIT-PI-AD | reverse complement strand
TCGATTTCGGTGGGGCAATTCAAGACCGAGACGGTCAAGCTCGCCTATATGCAAACCGTGGGCATGGGCAAGATGGTCAACATCGGCCTCGGCTACAACCTCAACGTCGGCATGGCGATGGTCACCAATGTCGGCATGAGCAAGAGCGACACCATCGGGCAGAACCACACGGCGTCGGTGGGCAAGGTCTATACCCTCACGGCGGGCGGTGCCAGCACGGTGGTGATGGATGACAAGAGCATCCTGCTGCAGGTCGGCAAATCGAAAGTGGTGCTGGAGGCCGACGGGACCATCACCCTGGAAGGGGTGAAGATCGCGGTCAATGGCAAAGAGCTGGTGGACGTCGACGCCAAGAAGATCGATCTGAACTGAGCAGGGAAGCCGTCGCGTCATGACTGTCATCGTCAGCCAGTCCCTGTTTCCCGTGCAGGGCTTCGAACACCGTTTCTACCACGGCAATCGCTATCACTGCCTGTCCGCCAAGGTGACCCTGGAATGGGACGCCGAGGGTCGGCTGGCGCCCCTCGCGCGTCAGCCGGAGATGGTCATCAACGACCTCTGGCTGGACGAGGAAAACCGTTCCAGTCTGCTGTATCCCAGCGACCTGATCCCCTTCAAGCCCACCACCGACGTCCTGGTCACCGGAACCCTGCGGGCACCCCAAGCCGAACCCATGCCCGGCTGGTACGTCGCCCTGCGTATCGGGGAACGGGAAAAACGCCTGCGCATCCACGGGCCGCGCCATTGGCGGCACAGCTTGCTGGGGGGTTGGACATTGAGCGAGGCGGAGCCCGTCTCGGGCGTTTCGCTGCTGTACGAAAACGCCTATGGCGGCACCCTCGGGCCCGTGCGCGAGCACTACGAGGACGGCGAGTTCTTCCCCTCCAATCCGCTCGGCTGCGGCTTCGTCGGGCGTGCCCAGGCGGACACCTCGCAGCTGTACCCGGCCGCACAGATCGAGGCCTGGGACGCCCCGCTGACGACCTTCGGCCAGGACGTGGAGCCCGGCGGCTTCGGTCCGCTGCCCGGCTTCGTAGCGGAGCGCCAGAAGTATGCCGGTACCTACGATGAGCAATGGCGGGAGTCGGTGGCGCCTAACATTCCCCTGGACATGGACATGCGCTACTGGAACACCGCTCCGGCGGACCAGCAGCCCGCGGCCTACCTCAAGGCGGGGGATGTGATCGAGCTGGCGGGTACCCGCCCGGGGCCGCCGCTGCGACTGGTCCTGCCTCCTTTCGACGCCGCGGGTGTCGCCCACTGGGAAGACGGCGCCCGAGAAACCCACGCGATGCTGCTGGACACCGTGCTGATCGATCTGGACCAGGACCGCGTGACCCTGCGGTATCACGGCCTCGTGGAGTTCGACGAGCGTATCAAGCGCATCAACGTCTACTGCGCCCCCACCACCTACCCGGCAGGAAGTTGAGCCATGGGCGATCCTCTCAAGGCGGAACGGACGCCTAAACATTTCGCCGCGGTGGTGGCCCCGGCCCTGGCCGCGACGCCCTTCGGCAGCCGCCCGGTGCCCAGCACGCCCGCGGTGAGCTTCGCGGTGGCCGAAGGCGCGGCGCAACGTACCTATGGCAACAGCGCCAACCTGTTCCTGCTGCGCTCGACCGCGATCGACAACGGCAAGATGTTCAAGCCCACCGAGTTCCTCGCGCAGAACCCGGTGGAAGGCAGCTTCTCCACCAGTCACGGGCACATGGGGGTGATCAGCGGGCCGAGCATTGCGCCCTGTCCCGGTGCGATCAACTGCGGCGTGCTGCCCGGTCCCAATGCCAAGTGTTCCGCGGAACTCGAGGGCTTGCTCGAGGCCCTGGCCGAGCGGATCGCCAACGAGTTCATGAACAACCCGCTTTCGTTCCTGCTCGATTTCGACTCGGCCCGCGATCAGGCCAAGAAAGATTTGCTGCTGGAAAAAGGCAAGGGCTACTGGGAGTCGATCAAGGGTGGCGCGAAGTCGGTGTGGGGCGGCATCACCGCAGGCGCCGATTACCTGGCCAGCAACGACCTCGGCACCATCGCCAGCGATGCGAAGGAAGGTGTCGAAAAGGCCTACGATGCGTCGGTCGCCTTCACCACCGACGTGATGGAAGCCATCGACGAGCTGAGCAAGCTCAGCCTCGACGAGATCAAGGCGATCATCAAAGACTGGCTGCGCGAACTGCTGGACGACCTGGCCTGTTCGGCCCAAGAGCTGTTGTCCAGCATGCTCGCCGACCCCAAGCCCATGGCTCGGCAACTGGGCGAGGCGGCCGGCGCCGCCGAGGTGCATGTCGCCGAGACGGTGGTGATCGCAGTCGCCACCCGCGGTGCGGGCAGCGCGGCCAGCAAGGTCGGCCAACTGATCGGCAAGACCGGCAACCGCATCGGCGATCTCTACGAGCGCCTGAAGAAAGCTTCGAAGAAACCCCGCGGGACCAAACCTTCCCACGAGCCCAAGCCCAAGCCGGTACCGAAGAAACCTTCGCCTGAACAGGAGCGGCCCCACGACAAGGACGGCGTGCCCGGTAAGGAAAAGGGCGAAGCCAAGCCGAACTGCCTGAACTGCGCCCTGGCCACGCCCAAGCCGGTGAACGCGATCTACGGGGCCAAGTTGCTGGCGGGCGATGAAGACCTCGATTTCGTGCTCGAGGCACCCATGCCGCTGGCCTGGCAGCGGACCTACGCCTCCAGTAATCCCCGACGGTCCTGGCTGGGGCAGGGCTGGAGCGTTCCCATCGACTTCCGCCTGGAAGTGGAAGGCGACGTTATCGTCTTCGTCGACATGCAGGGGCGACGGACCCGTTTCCCGGGCATCGCCGTGGGCGAGCGGTTCTTCTCCAAGTACGAACTCACCACCCTGCAGCGCAACCAGCGCAACCAGTACGAAGTGATCGCGCCCGACGGCCTGCGGCTGATCTTCGGCCTGGCGCCGCTGGATCAGGCCCTGCTGGGCGAGCGTGATGCCGACGAAGCCCGCCGTACGGCGCGCGAGGCCCGCGCTTGGGAGCGGCTGCTGGCCAACCGTGCCGAACAGGGCGAAGCGCCATTGCCCGAGCCTGCGGCCGATCCGCTGGACAAGCGCGCGCCGCAAGCGGAAACCCTGGTGCTATTGGGTTTCATCGATCCCAACCATAACCATCTGCGCCTGCAATATGCGGCGGATGGGCTGCCCTATCACCTGGACACCAGCAGCGGGCGCCGCCTGGGCTTCGTCTTCGATCGCGGTCAGCCGGAGCAACCGCGCCTGACCCACGTGGTGGAGCTGTTCGGCGAGCCGGACGCCAGCGGGCACTACCCCCGCGAACGCCAGCAATGGCTGGTGGAATACCGCTACAGCGCCGAAGGCGATCTGGTCGAGGTGCGTGACGGCGATGGGCAGCTCGGGCGCACCTTCGCCTGGCAGAACCACATGCTGGTGGAGCATGGCGAGCCGGGAGGGTTGGTCTCGCGTTACGAGTGGGACCGCCTCACTCCGAAAGGCAAGGTCTTGCGCAACACGCTCTCAGACGGCGAGAGCTGGATCTTCGTATACGACGAACTGGCCCGCGAGACCCGCGTCATCGATGCCGGCGGCCGCGAGACCCTTTATCGCTACGACGAAGACGATTACCTGATCGGCCTGGTCGATCCTCTGGGGGGCGAGTCGCGCTACGAGCGCGATTCCTATGGCAACCTGCTGGCGAGCACCGACCCGGCCGGGCGCGTCACCCGCTTTCAATACGATGCCCGGGGCAACCTGATCCGCCTGACTCAACCCGACGGCGCGGTCTACCGCTTCGCCTGGCATGAGGTCTGGCGCAAGCCCGTCGCGCTCACCGATCCCCTGGATCGCACCACACAGTACCGCCACGACGCGCGCGGCAACGTGGTGGAGGTCGTCGAACCGGACGGCGCCGGTACCGAATACCGCCTGGACGACCGCGGCCTGCCCAGTTCGCTGGTCGATGCGCGCGGCGGGGTGAAGACCTTCGAGTTCGATGCCCAGGGCCGGCTGGTGGCCCATACCGACTGTTCGGGCAGCCGTACCCATTACGGCTATGACCTGCATGGCAACCTGGCCAGCGTGACCGATGCGCTGGGACACAACACCCAATACGGCTACACCCGGGTCAACCGGCGCTTCCGCCTGAGCAGCGTGCGTTACGCCGATGGCGGCGTGGAGCGCTTTGCCTACGACCGGCTCGGGCGCCTGATCGCCCATCACGACCCGTTGGGCCGGGCGACCCGCTACCGGCTGGACAGTGAAGGCCGTCCCCTCGAACGGGTCGACGCGCTGGGTCATCGCCTGCGTTATCAGTACGACCTGCATGGTCGCCTGGCCAGCCTCGCCAACGAAAACAATGCGATCTACCGCTTCGCCTGGGACCCCCTGGACCGGCTGGTGGCGGAGCAGGGCTTCGATGGCCGTCGCATCGACTACCGCTACGATCCGTCGGGTTACTTGCTGGAAAGCGCCGATGGCGTTCCCCTGGGAGCGCCGCTTCTCGGTGAAGGCGTTGCCGCGTCCATCCTGCGTACCCGTTATCAACGCGACGCCATGGGCCGTCTGCTGGATAAATACAGCCTCAAGCCGGCTGCAGGCCGGCCGCAGGTGGCCCACAGTCGCTACGCCTACGATGCCGCGGGCCAACTGGTGCAGGCACGCAACGAACAGGCGCGGGTGGCGCTGTATTACAACCTGAGCGGGCGGCTGAGCCGGGAAGTGTTGCGCAGCCGTGGCGGCCAGTACAGCGAACTGCAACACCGCTACGACTTGCTGGGAAATCGCGAGGCCACCGTCCTGCCGGATGGACGTACCTTGAACACCCTGACCTACGGCAGTGGCCACGTGCACCAGATCAACCTGGATTTCCAGACGATCTGCGACTTCGAGCGCGACGCCCTGCACCGGGAGGTGGGGCGCAGCCAGGGTGCGCTGTTCACCCAACTGACGCTGGACCCGGTAGGCCGGCTGTTGCAGAGCCAGGTCAAGTTGCAGCAGCAGGCGGGCGCGGGCGAACCCTTGGCGGGCCAGGGTGCCGAGCGGCAGCAGGCCTCCCAGGGCCAGCGCATCGCCCGGCGCTATCAATACGACCTGGCCGGTCAGTTGATGAGCATTACCGACCGGCGTCAGGGCGTGACCCGTTACGGCTACGACGCGCTCGGTCGGTTGCGCTCGGCTGTGGCGCCCCATGCCCAAGAGACCTTCGCCTTCGATCCGGCCCATAACCTGATGCAACCGGAGGAGGCGCAGCGCGAAGAAGTGAAGGCGCGCAAGACCCAATGGAGCGAGGAGGAATGGGCGGCCTATGTGCAGGCCAACCTGGACAATCCGGACTTCAATCCGCTGCTGACCCCGGCCGAGGCGGCGTCCGACCCGAGTACCTGGGGCGAGAACAAGCCCAATCGACTGCGGGTCTGGCAGGAGCACCGTTATGCTTATGACAGCTGGGGCAACTGCATCGAGAAGAAGTCTGGTCCGAACCAGGTGCGGCACTTCGCGTGGGACGCCGAGCACCGGTTGAGCCGGGCCACCATCCGCAAGAGCAACGGTCGTTTCGTCCATGTCGAGCACTGGGGTTACGACTACGACCCGTTCAGTCGACGCATCGCCAAGTACCGCCTGGACCCGACGAAACCCGAGCGGTGCCGCCCCTGGTTGGACGGTGGGACCACTCACTTCAGTTGGGATGGCAACCGGTTGCTGCTGGAGCGGCAAGGCGAGCGGCAGAGCCTGTATGTATACGAGCCGGACAGTTTT
>NZ_JANZKU010000005.1 GCF_025642785.1 Pseudomonas sp. RIT-PI-AD | reverse complement strand
TTTCAGCAGGTAGGTGTCCATGATCCAGCCGTTGGCTTCGCGCGCGGCTTTACGCACGTTCTCTATTTCTTCGGCGACGTCCTTGAGCTTGCCCGAGATCAGGATCTCGTCCGGCGTTCCCAGATAAGCCCCCCAGTAGATGTCGAAGTCCTCGTCGACCACCGTCTTGTAGCTGTTTTCCGCGTCCAGCATCACCACGATGCTGTCGGACTGGGGGCATTCCCCGATCAAGCGCCGCCCCGTCGTGATTTCCACGGAACGCCCGATATTGTTCAGCGGCACCTTATGTTGCGCGGTCAACGCCTGGACGCTGGTGATGCCCGGAATCACCTCGTAGTCGAACGCATGGCGCCCTTCTTCGAGGATGGCCTCGAGGATTCGGATGGTGCTGTCGTACAGCGACGGATCGCCCCACACCAGGAAAGCCCCGCACTCGCCCTCACCCAGCTCCTCGCCGATCAGCCGCTCGAAGGTTCGTTGCTTGTCTTCGTTCAGCTCATCGATGGATGTCCGGTAGTCGTCTGCCTCGCGCTGGCGCTCGGGATTCAGCGCTTCGACCAGCCGATAGGTCTTGTCGAGGATATAGCGCTCGCATATCTCCCGACGCAGGTGGTTGAGCTTTTCCTTGCTGCGGCCCTTGTCCATCAGGAAGAAAACATCGGTTCGGTTAAGCGCGTTCACCGCCTGGAGGGTGATGTACTCCGGATTGCCGGCGCCGATGCCTATGACCAGTATTTTTTTCATGAACGCCTTCGACTATGCACGACTAAGACAGCGCCAAGGGCGTAGGAGCATCTTCGGTCATTTGGAAATGACGAGCTCGCCCTGCCCGGGAAGGCCGACCTGCATGCGCTCAGGCCGGCCACGTTGGGTGCGGAAGCTAGGGTCTGCACGAAAAGCCGTCAAGCGAAAGCCAGGCGAAGCGGTTCTCAACGAGGCCTTGCAGACGCACAAGTACTCATGCGCAGAACCTGGCACCGACCGCTCTCCAAGCCCGGCACAGCGGCGGAAGATGACGCGATGCGCCGCCCCGGCCCCAGGGCCATTCGTGCGAGCGAACCCATGACAGATGCTTTAGTCAGGGATCGAAAGGAGCCACGTCCCATGGCGCTACGCGGCGGCCTTCGGTGAAGAGCCGGCGCCCCGCGTCGTCCATCCAGTCCGCAGCTCGGCGAGGAGCCCTTGCCTGCGAATCAATAGGGGGACGGTGACGACTTGGTGAAGGCGGTAGACGGCGTCAAGGTGGCCGCCCAGAGGAATTCGGCGACATCACCCAGCCAAACCGGACGAGCACGCTTGGCCGCCCAGATCATCGCCTCCTCGAGGCTGAAGACGCTGCACAGCACATGGTGCTCTTCGATCAACCGCATACCCTGGGAGCCGTACACGCCGAAGAATACTTCGATGCCGCGGTACTGGCTCAACCGCCCTTGGATTTCGAGGTGATGACCGTTCGGATGGGTTTTCTCGAAAAATCTGTCGCATGGACCGATTTTCACGAAGTCCCGGTAGCAATTTCCGCGACTGAGCATGCTGTATCTCCCTCACGCCATGACGGGCGGTGCATCGCATGCGCGTTGAACTTCTCTGTTATTTTCGAAAATCCCGCCCATGCAAAATTCACTCGGGGATCGCCGGAGGCGCCTAACGGTACGGATGGTACGGATGGTACGGATGGTACGGATGGTACGGATGGTACGCCATGGCGAGACGGGATTATCGATCAATAGGTTGCAGGCAATGCGGATGGGCCGTTCGAAGAGGCCATCGGACGCTTGTCGACTCCATCTTCCAGCCTGATCACTTCCGAAGTCAGCCGCGACGCGATGCACCGTGCGCTCGACTGCTGAGGCCTCGCGTATTAACGAGAAAGCACTCATGGCGCTTCGCAATGGAGAAACCTCGGCATATGTATGTACGCCATCTATCTCACCCCAGTCTTTGAATGAGCGGCTCGGGCCTTTGCACGCCGAGCGACGCCACGCCTGATATGCCCTTTGGGAAACGACACTCGTTGGAACGAGGGTCACCTGACTCTATACGGGCACGATCGGCAGAACCAACAGGGTCATCCGAGGGCAACCGGCATGAGTCATATGGGGTGCCAGGACTCTAGACTGGCCAAGCCATTTCCGGTTGAAACGCCATGCCCACGCATAAGTACAGAACAGCAGCGCTGGCGTTCACCTGCGCAACAGCATCGAGGGCGAAGCTCAGCTGAGAAGAATCCCTCTTCATACATACGATAAATGCCCGCGTGTTGATTTACCCGGAATACTGAACGAAGCGACATGCTGACGTGTCGAGTTTCAATTCCAAATTCAAAGCGTTCAAGACAAGACGTTCAAAGGACTCCAAAAAAAAGCCCCGCACTTGCGGGGCTTTTTAAATGGAGCGATATCAGGACTTCAAGGTAGCCGCTTGATTTCCGCCCTGCTCCGCGATCGCGCTGAGCTTTTCATCGGTGGCTTTTTCTTCTTTCAATGTATCGCCCAGCAGGCGCGCAGCATCTTTCAAACCCATGAACTTGGCCATGGAGATCAAGGTGCCATAACTGGCGATTTCATAGTGTTCGACTTTCTGAGCCGCGCCGATGAGGCCGGCGTCCAACACCTCACCCTTTTCAATTTCCTCGATCAACTCCTTCGACTCCTCCACCAGACCTTCCATCGCCACGCACTTCATGCGTTTCAACTTCAAACCCGAGGCCTCGACGAGTTGATCGATACGCTCGATCTGGCCCTGGGTCTCTTCCAGGTGAGCCTTGAACGCCTCGACCAGAATGGGATTGGTGGCAGCACGCGCCATGCGCGGAAGCGCCTTGGTGATCTGCTTTTCAGCGCTATACATATCGGACAGTTCATGAATGAACAGATCTTCGATGGTTTTCCTAGCCATGTGCATCTCCAACGTCGTAGTAGTCAAGTTATTCCGACCCTAATTATTCAAGGCCTTTCGTGATCGACGAAGGAAATAGCAGCATTCATGCCAATAAAAAACATAGGAGAATCAATAAACCTATCCATGGGTAAGATGCATTTTGCATGAGCCTCTCAACGAGGGACGGCAAACTGCACGATTTCCCGGCCAAGGCCTTACCCATCTATTTACGTTTCTTTGCGAATGGCATTTTCCGCACATACGAATTCATTAAAACGAACACGTTATTCAGGGCTCATTAAATCCAACGATCCAAACGCCGACTCCGCGAACCCGACGATAGGCGAAAGATGCCCTCAAAGCGAAGTCCTTGAGAAACACTCGTTCCAACGGCGTTGATCATCCTTACATGGGACATCCCCGAATCGATCGAGCAGGACGTTTGCCTCTAACGAGCAAGGGGTTACGGCCTTCGATCATTTCAGCGCGGTCAGCGCAAGACGTCCTCGCGCGCCAAAGCTCATAAACCCAATACGCCCGCCTTGTTTCATATATAAAACATTGTTTCATAAAAGCACGTTTATCTCGCATAAGTCGGTAACGGCGCACAGGAAATGTGCAGCCTCGTATCACTATCAAAATATCGTTTTATATATGAAACGAATTAGCTGCGGATAAATCTTTTAACCGATTGATTAGTAAAGGCTTTCCTCTTTAAGCAAGTAGAAAAGCTCGAATGGCATTGTTCATGCACTAGACACCGTATCACCAGTAAAACAGACCAGAGACCCTCCCCAATGGCTGTGAAAGAGATGTTCGCAATCGCCCCTGAATGGAATGAGGTTCGTCGCCAACCTAGCGGGCCGACCGAAATCGAGTTTCGCAATGTCGGCAAATGTTTTCCGGCCAAAGGGAAAGCCGCTGCGCCATTCGCCATCCGCGACGTGAGCTTCAAGATCGCCCGTGGCGAGGTGGTGTCGATCATCGGCCCGTCCGGTTGTGGCAAGAGCACCATTCTCAACATGGGCTCGGGTCTCTACCGCCCCAGCGAAGGCGAGGTCTTCGTCGGCGGCGAAGCGATCGACGGCCCGGTGAAGAAGGTCGCCTTCATGCTGCAGAAGGACCTGCTGATGCCTTGGCGCAGTATCCGCCGGAACGTCGAGCTGGGTCTGGAGATCCAGGGCATGGCGGCCGCCGAGCGCCGGGTGATCGCTGAGGACCTGCTCGACCGCTGCCACCTGCAAGGCTTTGCCGACCACTACCCGTTCCAGCTGTCCGGCGGCATGCGCCAGCGCGCGGCCCTGGCACGCACCTTGGCCATGGACCCGCAGGTGCTGTTCCTCGACGAGCCGTTCTCGGCCCTGGATGCGCAAACCAAGATGGTCCTGCAACAGGACATGGCACGCATGCTGTTCGAAGAAAAGAAAACCGCGCTGTTCATCACCCACGACCTGGTCGAGGCCATCGCCATGTCCGATCGCCTGCTGGTGATGAGCGCCCGCCCCGGCACCATCATCGAGGAAATCGTCGTCGACCTGCCGTACCGGGAAAACCCACTGGAACGCCGCAAGCTCGCCGAGATAGGCCCTCTCGCGGGGCGCCTGATGGACCTGCTCAAAGTGGGCGAAGACACCGAACTGGATTGATCACCGCCGACCACGATCCTTCAACGCATTCAGGAGCCACCATGTTCAAATCCGCTGTCATGACCCTCTCGGTCGCCCTTGGCCTGAGCTGGGCATTCGCCGCCCAGGCCGCGACCGACGTTACCTACCTGTTGCCCGCGCCGCCCAATTCGCCGGCGTTCGCGCCGTGGATCATCGCCAAGGAAAAGGGCTACTACAGCGACAAGGACTTGAACATCACCTTCATCGCCGCCAAGGGCGGGGTCGACGTGGCCAAGCAGATCGGCGCGGGTAACGCGCTGGTCGGCGGAGCCATCGGCGATACGCCTATCGTGGTGCGCGCCAACGGCATTCCGGTGCGCGACGTGGCGGTGCTCGGCGCAGGCGGCGTGACGGTGATCGCCACCAACGCCGACGAGAACATCGGCTCCATCAAGGACCTCAAGGGCAAGACCTTGACGGTGATGTCCTATTCCGACACCACCTACTACGCCCTGCTCGCTTCGCTGCGCAAGGCGGGCCTGGAGAAAACCGACGTCAATGTCCAGGCCGCGGGTCCGGCGGGCGTATGGCAGTTGTTCGCGGCGAAGAAGTCCGCCGCCATGGCCGGCGTCCCCGACTGGGTCACCGACTCGGAGGAAGCGGGGCTCAAGGTCAAGCTGATCCCCCAGGATCAGGTCTTCGAAAGCATGGCGCAGTCGATCATGGCCTCGGACGACGCCATCCAGAACCATCCCGAGGTCGTCCGTGGCGTGGTCCAGGCCACCCTGCAAGGCATGCGCGACATCATCGCCGATCCCCATGCCGCCGCCGCCACCTTCGTCAAGGCGGTACCCAGTTACGCCGGCAAGGAAGCGCAATTGGAGAAGACCTTCAAGCTCTACATCGACCACGTCTACGCCCAGCAGGCGGTGCTCGGTCGCATCGACCCGCAGCGGCTGGAGAAGGTCCGCCAGTTCTACGTGAGCGAAGGCATCGTCAGCAAGGAACCGAAGCTCGAAGACCTCTACACCAACCAGTTCGTCGACACCGCCGCCGCCCAGTAGCGGCCCGGGCCAGCAGCACAAAGGTGCCTCCGTGATGAAAAGCCTCAACAACTCGCTGTTCGGCAGCTTCGTTCTGCTGATCCTGTTCCTCGCCCTCTGGCAATGGGGCCCCGGCCTGCTCGGCATGCCCGAATTCGTGATGCCCAAGCTGAGCCGCGTGGCCCAGGAAGGCGTGTCGATGTGGAACAGCAGCAACCTGCTGGGACACACCCTGATCACCGCCGTGGAGATCGTCGTCGGCTTCGCCCTGGGGGCCCTGCTGGGGATCGTCATCGGCACCTCGCTGGGCCTTTCGCCCAAGGCCGAGGCCATGCTTTCGCCCTACATCCTGGCCTTGCAGATCGCTCCGAAGGTGGCCTTCGCCCCGCTGTTCGTGATGTGGCTGGGCTACACCGTGTACCCGAAGATCCTGATCGCCGTGCTGATCGTGTTCTTCCCGGTAATGATCAACGTGCTCTCGGCGATCCGCACCGTCGACCCGGACATGATCAACCTGGTGCGCACCATGAACGCCAACCGCTGGCAGATCTTCCGCCTGGTGGAATTCCCCTCGGCCATGGCCGCGCTGTTCTCCGGCTTGCGCATCGCCTCCACGCTGGCGGTGATCGGCGTCACGGTCGGTGAGTTGGTCGGCGGCAACCAGGGCCTGGGCTTCCTGCTCGTGGATGCCGAGGGCCAGGGCAACACCAGCGGCGTATTCGTCGCCATCGTCATGCTCACGCTGATCGGCGTGCTGGCCTATGGCGCCGTGGTCTGGGCCGAAAAACGCGTCCTGCACTACATGCCCAAAGCCATGCTGAGCACCAACTGATGAATACCCCTACCTCACTTCTGCAAGGCCGCCGCGTGCTGGTGACCGGTGGTGCCCGCGGCCTGGGCTATGCCTTCGCCCAAGCGATCGGCGAAGCCGGCGGCCGCGTGGTCATCGCCGATATCCTCGCCGAGCGCGTCCAACAGGCCGCCGCCGATCTGCGCGCGCAGGGCCTCGATGTCAGCGGCCTCGGCGTCGATCTGGCCGACCCGCTGTCGATCCAGGCCTGCGCCACCCAGGCCAGCGAATTGCTGGGCGGCCTCGACGGGCTGGTCAACAACGCGTCGGTGACCAATTCCGGCGGCAAGACCTGCGAAGAACTGAGCATCGACACCTGGGACCAGGTGATGCGGGTCAACGTGCGCGGCACCTGGCTGATGACCACTGCCTGCCTGCCCGCCCTGCGTGCCAGCGGCCAGGGCGCGGTGGTCAACCTGGCCTCCGACACGCCGTTGTGGGGAGCGCCGAACCTGATGGCCTACGTCGCCAGCAAGGGCGCGATCATCGCCATGACCCGCAGCCTGGCCCGCGAGCTGGGCGGCGACAACATCACCGTCAATGCCATCGCTCCGGGCCTGGTGCTGGTGGAAGCCACCGCCTACGTACCGGAAGCCCGCCACCGCCTGTACACCGAACAGCGCGCCATCCAACGCGCGCAACTTCCCGACGACGTCAGCGGCGCCGTGGTGTTCGCCCTGTCGCACCTGGCCCGCTTCATCACTGGACAAACCCTGCCGGTCAACGGCGGGTTCGTCATGCCCTGACCGATCAATGCCCCGAGAATGGAGACTGCCATGACCGACCTGTCCACCCCCCACGAAGCGCCGAAAAGCTGGGAGCGCCCAGCAGGCGCCAGCCTCGAAGCCTGGATGCAGACCCGCGTGGCGCGCTACGCGACGCGCCAGTACGACTGGAACGCCCTCAAGTTCCAGGCCGACTACGACCCCAAGTTCCGCCGCGCGCAAATGCGCTACATCGGCACCGGCGGCACCGGTGTGAGCAGCGACATGAACACCATCCCGTCGGAGCACTTCACCTTCTCCACCATGGTCATCCCGGCTGGCCATGAAGGCCCGCCCCACCTGCACACCGACGTCGAGGAAGTGTTCTTCGTACTGCGCGGCACGCTCAAGGTGGTGATCGAGCAAAACGGCGAGCGCTACGAGACCGTCCTCACCGACCGCGACGTGATTTCCGTACCGCCGGGCGTCTACCGCGAAGAGATCAACATCGGCGACGAGGACGCGCTGATGTGCGTGATGCTCGGCGCGAAGAAACCGATCACCCCGACCTACCCGCCAGAGCACCCCCTGGCCTCGATCAAGCGCGGATAAGCCCATGTTGCCAGCCACTACGCCCAGCCCGGTCGCTGAACTCGAAGCGCTGCTCGCCCGGCGGTTCGCCCAGCGCAGCCTGCTGCTCGACGACGGCCGCCAGGTCGTCCGCGAGATCGGCGACGGGCCGGCCATCGTGCTGCTGCACGGCATCGGCTCGGGGGCCGGGTCCTGGCTGGACGTGGCGCTGCAACTGGGCCAACAGGCCCGCGTGGTGGCCTGGGATGCCCCTGGCTACGGAGACTCCTCGCCGCTGGGGCCAATGGCCCCCAAGGCCGAGGATTACGCCGGGCGCCTGCTCGACACCCTCGATGCGCTGGAAATCGATGACTGCCTGCTGGTTGGCCACTCGCTGGGGGCCATCACCGCCACCGCGTTCGCCCACCTGCATCCACGCCGGGTGCGGCGCCTGGTACTGATCAGCCCGGCGCGCGGCTATGGCCATCCGAGCCGCGAGATCCAGCGCCAGCAGGTCCGCGGCAAGCGCCTGAGCGCCCTGGAGCAACTGGGCATCGCGCAAATGGCCGCCCAGCGCAGCGCCGCCATGCTTTCACCGCGTCCCAGCGCCAAGGCGCTGGAATGGGTGCGCTGGAACATGTCACGCCTCGACCCCCAAGGGTATCGCCAGGCCATCGAGTTGCTGTGCGGCGACGACCTGCTACGCCACACGCCGCTGACGGTGCCGTGCGAAGTGCACTGCGGCGAAGCCGATGGCATCACCGCTCCCGAAGCCTGCCTGAGCCTGGCCAAGGCATTGGGCGCGGCGTTCACCCTGATCCCCGATGCCGGGCATGCCAGCCCCATCGAACAACCTTATCTGGTGGCGGGCCGCCTGGCTTTCGCCCTCAAGGAATCACTGACAGGTAGCGTTCAATGAATGACTCCGATCTGAAGGATGCGCAGGACAAATACATCGTGCCCGGGTTGGAGCGCGGCCTGTTGCTGCTGTGCGAATTCAACCGCCAGAACCGTACCCTGACAGCCCCGGAACTCGCCCGGCGCCTGGAGTTGCCGCGCTCGACCATCTTCCGCCTGCTGACCACGCTGGAGACCATGGGCTTCGTCACCCGCAAGGGCAACGAATACCGCCTGGGCATGTCGGTGCTGCGCCTGGGCTTCGAATACCTGGCCTCGCTCGAACTGACCGAACTGGGGCAGCCGCTGCTGGCCCGTCTGTGCGACAAGCTCAACTACCCGAGCAACCTGGTGGTGCGCGATGGCCGTTCGATCGTCTACGTGGCCAAGGTCTCGCCGCCCTCGGTGTTCTCCAGCGCGGTCAATGTCGGTACCCGCCTGCCGGCCCACGCCACGGTGCTCGGACGGATCCTGCTGGAAGACCTGTCGCTGGCCGAACTGCGCGAGCTGTACCCCGAAGAGCATCTGGAACAGCACTCGCACTGCACGCCCAAGACCGTGCTGGAACTGTTCGACCTGGTCCAGCACGACCGCGAACGCGGTTTCGTGAGCGGCGAGGGCTTCTTCGAATCGGCCATCTCCACCGTCGCCGCGCCGGTGCGCGATCACTCCGGGCGCGTGGTCGCGGCGATGGGCGTGACCATTCCGACGCCGCAGATCGGTCACCTCAATTTCGAAGAACTGGTCGGCCAGGTGCGCCACGGCGCCGACGAACTGTCGCGCCTGCTCAATTACACCCCCAGCCATGGCAGCCGCGTCACCGCGCTGATGAGAGACTGACATGAGCCTTTATTCACTTCAGGGCAGCACGGCTATCGTCACCGGTGGCTCGTCGGGCATCGGCCTGGCCTGCGTCGAACTGTTGCTCGAAGCGGGCGCCGCCGTGGCCTTCTGCGGTCGTGACGAACGACGCCTGGCCAACGCCGAAAGCCCATTGCGCGAACGCTTTCCGCAGGCCCGCCTGCTGGCCCAGGTGTGCGACGTACTGGACGCCGCCTCGGTCAAGGCCTTCGCCGCCGCCAGCCTGGAAGCGTTCGGCCCTGCCCAGGTGCTGATCAACAACGCCGGGCAGGGACGCGTATCGACCTTCGCCGACACCACCGACGAGGCCTGGAGCGACGAGCTCAACCTCAAGTTCTTTTCGGTGATCCACCCCGTGCGCGCGTTTCTGCCGCAGCTCGAACAATGCCGGAACGCCTCGATCGTCTGCGTCAACTCGCTGCTGGCCTGTCAACCGGAACCGCACATGGTGGCCACCTCGGCGGCACGCGCCGGGCTGAAGAACCTGGTGCGCTCCATGGCCTACGAGTTCGCTCCCAAGCACATCCGCGTCAACGGCATCCTGATCGGCCTGGTGGAATCGGGCCAATGGCGCCGGCGCTTCGAAGCCCGTGAAGAACGCGAGCTGGATTGGCCGCAATGGACCGCGCAGTTGGCCGCGCGCAAACAGATTCCCCTCGCCCGCCTGGGCCTGCCGATCGAAGCGGCGCAGGCCATCCTGTTCCTGGCATCGCCCCTGTCGGCTTACACCACAGGCAGCCATATCGACGTTTCCGGAGGCCTGTCCCGCCATGCGTAACGACAACCAAGTGACCGTGGGCGCTGCTATCACCGCCTTTCTCGAACAGTGCGACGTGAAGGCCGCGTTCGGCGTGATCTCGATCCACAACATGCCGATCCTCGATGCCTTCGCCGTACGCGGCAACATCCGTTTCGTCATGGCCCGCGGCGAAGCCGGCGCCACCAACATGGCCGACGCCTATGCCCGCACCACTGGCGGCCTGGGCGTGTGCCTGACCTCCACCGGCACCGCCGCCGGCAATGCCGCCGGCGCCATGGTCGAAGCCCTCACCGCCGGCACGCCGCTGCTGCATATCACCGGGCAGATCGAAACCCCTTACCTGGACCAGGATTTCGCCTACATCCACGAAGCCCGCGACCAGTTGACCATGCTCAAGGCGGTGTCCAAGGCGGCCTTTCGCGTGCGCAGCGTGGAGACCGCGCTCAGCACCCTGAAGCTGGCCGTGCAGACCGCCCTCACCGCGCCCACCGGGCCGGTGAGCGTCGAGATTCCGATCGATATCCAGTCGGCCTTCATCAGCATGCCCACGGACCTCGCGCCGCTGCCGGTGCCGGTGGCCGTGCCCACCCCGGAAGCCCTCGACCAACTGGCCGAGCGCATGTTGCAGGCCAAGCGTCCGTTGCTATGGCTCGGCGGCGGCGCGCGCCACGCCGGCCAGGCGGTCAAGCGCCTGCTGGACATGGGGGTCGGCGTCATCACCTCGACCCAGGGTCGTGGCGTGGTCAACGAAGACGACGAGCGTTGCCTGGGCGCGTTCTCGCAGAACCGCCTGGTGGAAAGCTTCATGCAGAGCTGCGACGCCTTGCTGATCGCCGGTTCGCGGCTGCGCAGCAACGAGACCTTCAAGTACGCCCTGAAGCTGCCGGCCAACACCTTGCGCATCGATGCCAACCCGGCCATCGAAGGCCGCAGCTACTCCAGCGACCTGTTCGTGTGCGGCGATTCGGCACTGACCCTCGACGGCCTCGCCGATCGCCTCGAAGGCCGCCTGCAAGCCGACCCACGGTTCCTGGCGGAGCTCAAGGAAGTGCGGGCCAAGGCCCGCGCCGCGCTGATCGCCGACCTCGGCCCATACGCGGCCATGGTCGAGCAGCTGCAAGGCATGACCGGGCGCAACTTCAGTTGGGTGCGCGACGTGACCCTCTCGAACAGCATCTGGGGCAACCGCCTGCTCAACCTGTATCACCCGCAAGCGGGCGTGCATGCCCTGGGTGGAGGGATCGGCCAAGGGCTGGCGATGGGCATCGGTGCCGGCATCGCGGCGGCCGAATACGACCCGCAGCGCAAGGTGTTCGCCCTGGCCGGCGACGGTGGCTTCATCCTCAACCTCGGTGAACTGGCGACCCTGGTGCAGGAAAAAGCCAACGTGGTGATCCTGCTGATGAACGACCAGCGCTACGGGGTGATCCGCAACATCCAGGACGCCATCTACGGCGCCCGCCACGCCTACGTCGAACTGCACACCCCGAACTACAGCCAACTGGCCGAATCCATGGGCATCCGCCACGGCCTGGTCAGCGACCTGAAGGACTTCGCCGGCGTGCTGGAAAGCGCCTTCGGCGCGCCGGGCCCGTTCCTGCTGGAAGTGGACATGCTCGCGGTGGGCAACTTCGCCACCCAGTTCGCCGGCCCGCCCAACAGCGAAACCAAAGCCCAGAAGGCCACCGCCTGAGGTACGCGTCATGCTCCATATCACCATGATCGGCTGCGGCGCCATCGGCGTCGGCGTGCTGGAATTGCTGGAAAAAGACCCGCAGCTGTGCGTCGACCACGTCATCGCCTCGGCGGGCTCCGAGGACCTGGTGCGCCAGCGCCTGGCCAGTTTCAAGCAACCGCCGCGGGTGCTCACCGCGTTGCCGGCCGATGCCCGTCCCGACCTGCTGGTCGAGTGCGCCGGCCACCGGGCCATCGAAGAGCACGTGCTGCCGGCGCTGGAGCGCGGCATCGCCTGCCTGATCGTCTCGGTGGGGGCGTTGTCGGCAGTCGGCCTGGTGGAGCGCCTGGAAGCCGCCGCCGAACGAGGCAACACCCGCATCGAACTGTTGCCCGGTGCGATTGGCGGCATCGACGCGCTGTCGGCGGCCAAGGTCGGCGGCCTGGACTCGGTCAGCTACACCGGACGCAAACCGGCCAAGGCCTGGAAGAACACCCCGGGCGAACTGGCCTGCGACCTGGACGCCATCAGCGAAGCCACGGTGATCTTCCAGGGCAGCGCCCGCGACGCCGCGCGCTTGTATCCGAAGAACGCCAACGTCGCCGCCACGCTGTCGCTGGCCGGACTGGGCCTGGACCGCACCCAGGTGACGCTGATCGCCGACCCGGCGAGCGACGAGAACGTCCACCAATTCGAGGCCCGCGGCGCCTTCGGCGGCTTCGAGTTGACCCTGCGCGGCAAGCCGCTACAGGCCAACCCGAAGACCTCCGCCCTGACCGTCTACAGCGTGGTGCGCGCCCTCGGCAATCACGCCCATGCGATTTCCATTTAGGGCTGTTTTTTCAGGAGAAGTCCGATGACGACCGAACCCACCTTGCCCATCTGCGTCGCCGGCCAGTGGCGCGTGGGCCGTGGCGAGCGCTATGCCAGTCACTACCCCGCCACCGGCGAAGCGGTGGCCTGGCTCAACGCCGCCAGCCCGGAAGATGTCGAAGAGGCCGTGCAAGGCGCCCATCACGCCTTCCTGCACAGCGGCTGGGCGCAGCGCAAGCCACATGAGCGCGCCAGCGTGCTGTACCGCATCGCCCAGCTGATTCGCGAGCGCGGCGAAGAACTCGCCCAGTTGCAACGCCAGGACAACGGCAAGCCGATCGGCGAAACCCGCAACCTGGTCGCCAGCGCCGCCGGCACGTTCCAATTCTTCGCCGCCGCCTGCGAAACCCTGGAAGAAACCATCACGCCGTCGCGGGGCGACTTCGTCAGCATGAGCGTCTACGAACCGATGGGTGTGGTCGCCGCCATCACCCCGTGGAACTCGCCCATCGCCAGCGAAGCGCAGAAGGTCGCCCCGGCCCTGGCCGCCGGCAACGCGGTGGTGATCAAGCCGGCGGAAATCACTCCGCTGCTGGCCCTGCAACTGGCGCGCATTTGCGAACAAGCGGGCCTGCCCAAGGGGCTGATCAGCGTGCTGCCGGGCAAGGGCTCGGTACTGGGCGACGCCTTGACCCAGCACCCGCTGGTCAAGCGCGTGTCGTTCACCGGCGGCACCCGCACCGGCAAGCACATCGCCCATATCGCCGCCGACAAAATGATGCCGGTGTCGCTGGAACTGGGCGGCAAGTCGCCGACCATCGTGCTCGACGACGCCGACCTGGAACATGCCGTGGCCGGGGTGCTGTACGGCATTTTCAGTTCCTCGGGCGAAGCCTGCATCGCCGGTTCGCGGCTGTTCGTCGCGCGGTCGCTGTACGAGCCGTTCATGCAACGCCTGTGCGCCGCGGCGGCCACCCTCAAGGTAGGCGACCCGGCCGACGACGCCACGCAGATGGGGCCGCTGATCAGCGCCGCGCATCGCGAGTCGGTGGAGCGCTACGTGGCCCTGGGCCTGGCCGAGGGCGGCCACCTGCGCCTCGGCGGCCAGCGCCTCGCTGGCGGCGACTACGACAAGGGTTTCTTCTTCCCGCCGACGATTCTCGAAGGCCTGAGCAACCGCCAGCGCGTGTGCCAGGAAGAGATTTTCGGTCCGGTGCTGGTGGCCATGCCGTTCGACGACGAAGCCGAGCTGGTCGAACAGGCCAACGACAGCCTCTACGCCCTCGCCGCCGGCATCTGGAGCCGCGACTACAAGCGTGCCTGGGCCCTGGGCCGCAAGATCCAGGCCGGCACGGTATGGATCAACACCTACAAGCAGTTCTCCATTTCCACGCCCTTCGGCGGCTGGCGCGACAGCGGCCTGGGCCGCGAGAAAGGCCGGCTGGGCATCCTGCAGTACATGGAACAGAAGAGCCTCTATTGGGGCATGAACGAACAGCCGCTGGCCTGGGCCCGCGAGCACCGCGAGGTAACACCATGAGCGTACTGGGCATCGATGAAATCACCTACGGTGTGGAAGACCTCGGCACCTGTGCACGCTTCTTCGCCGACTGGGGCCTGAGCAAGGTCAGCGAAGCCAGCGACGAAGTGGTCTTCGAAACCCTCAATGGCTGTCGCGTGGTGCTCGCCGCCCACGACAAACCCGGTTTGCCGCCCGCCATCGAGAGCGGCTCGACCATCCGCGAAGTGGTCTGGGGCGTGGAGAGCGAAGCTGACCTGGCGCTCTACAGCCAGCGCATCGCCCACGATCCCGGTTTCGTCGAAGGCGACGGCCGCATCGGCTGCACCGACCCCAACGGCCTGGCGATCCGCCTGCAGGTCACGCGCAAGCGCGCGCTGGACATCGAATGCAGCGGCCACAACACCTGGCAGGTCAAGGGCCGGATCAACAAGCCGGCACCGGTCTACGAGCGCGCCACGCCGATCGAAGTCGGGCACGTGGTGTTCTTCGTCACCGACGTCAATGCCTGCGAGGCTTTCTACCAGGATCGCTTCGGCTTCCAGGCCTCGGACCGCTACCCGAACCGCGGGGCCTTTTTGCGTACCGCCGAAGAAGGCGGCCACCACGATCTGTTCATGCTGCAGTTGCCCGCGCCGCGCGCCGGCCTCAACCATGTGGCCTTCACCGTGCGCGACGTGCACGAGGTGTTCGGCGGCGGCATGCACATTTCCCGCAGCGGTTGGGCCACGGAAATCGGCCCCGGCCGCCATCCGGTGTCGTCGGCGTTCTTCTGGTACTTCAAGAACCCCGCCGGCGCGCTGGTGGAGTACTACGCCGACGAGGACCAACTGACTGGCGAGTGGCAACCGCGCGAATTCGAACCCGGCCCGACGGTGTTCGCCGAATGGGCGATCGCCGGCGGCATCGATGGCAACACCCGGCGCCAGCACAACGTCGAGGCGCCGCAGGGCAAGTTCCTCACGGACAAACCCAAGCCATGACCGACACGCTGCTGTTGACCCTGCTGCTCAAGCACGACCAGGCCAAGAACCTCGACGACATCCAGCAGCACATGAAAAAGGTCGACTGGTGGGAACGCTTTCCCGTCGAAGGCGTGCAGGTGGTGTCCTGGACCGTGGCCATGGGCCTTGGCCAGATCGTCACCCTGCGTCTGCCACCCGCCTTGCTGCCCCGGCTCAACCTGGAGCTGGAGCGTTCCGCCTGGGGCGTGTTCCGAACCGAATGCTACCCCACCTATGACTTTGTCCCGGTGCGCGAAACGATCCGCGAACGGGTCCGTAACGGAGGCCAATGAAATGAGCGAACCCTACAACGAAACCCACCAGACCCGCTCGCGCCCGAACACACCGTTCGAGGACTTGCTGGGCGATTCCATCGAGCGCGCCTTCGGCGCCGGCAAGTACGACCTGCCCAGCCTGCTCGAGCACCTGAACCTGGCCGGCCCGCCCTGCCCCCTCAACAACGGCGAATGGACCGCCGACACCTACAGCACCCTGATGGCCAAGCTCGGCGCCTGAGCCTCGGAGGATAAGAACATGAACATGCAGCTGACCGTCGATCCTGTGGAAAACATTCTCGCCAAAGGCCTCAAGGACCTCTGGTTCCCGCTGTTGCCTTCGACCCTGCTGGGCGACAAGCCCGTGTCGATTCGCCGCCTGGGCTACAAGATCGTGCTGTGGCGCGACAACGATGGCAGCGTTCACGCGCTGGAAGACCACTGCCCGCATCGCGGCGCGCCATTGTCCCAGGGTCCGGTGCTGGGCGATCGCCTGCAATGCCCTTACCACGGCATCGAAGTGCGCCGGGACGGCACCGTCACCAAGGTACCCGGCAGCCCCGGGTGCAAGCTCGAAGGCAGCCGGCCGACGCGCATGTTCCACGTGCGCGAAGTGGCGGGCGCGATCTTCGTCTTCAACGCCACCGACCCGCACCTGGCCGAGCCGCCGGAACTGGTGCTGCCCGAGCAACTGACCTCACCGGAGTGGAGCCACTTCCTCTGCTACACCGAGTGGAAGGGCGACTACCGCTACGTCATCGACAACGTCATGGACCCGATGCACGGCACCTACCTGCACAAGATGTCGCACTCCATGAGCGAAGGCGAGGCCACGGCCAAGTTCGTCACCCGCGACACCGAGCAAGGCTTCTTCTTCGAGAAGGAAGGTCAGCGCGGCGTCAACTTCGACTGGACCGAATTCCTCGATAACGGCTGCCATTGGCTGCGCCTGGAAATCCCCTATCCGAAGACCGGCGGCCCGGGCGGCAATTTCACCATCATCGGCAGCTACACGCCGGGCAGCACGCAGATGTGCGGCGTGTTCCACTGGCGCGCCCGGCCGCTGACCGGCTGGCAGCGCGATACCTGGCGCTTCCTCTACAAGAATCGCCTCGAAGCCCGCCACTGGGCGGTACTGGAACAGGACCGGGTATTGCTGGAAAACATGGAATTCGACGCGAACCAGCGGGAAAATCTGTACCAGCACGACCTCGGCGTGGTGCGCATCCGTCGCTACCTCAAGAGCAAGGCCAAGGAACAGATGGCGCTGATCGAGACCAAGGCCGTCTCATGAGCGGCGCCTCCAGCGCAGCCGTGGCGGTCCGCCGCGTCCAGGCCCCGGGCCTGGGCGAGCTGGCCGCCGCCACCTGGTCCAATGCGCTGCTGATCGGCCACGAAGTGGTGATGTCCGGCATGACCGCCCACCCCGCCACACGCCAGGCCGCCGAGGCCGCTACGCCACTGGGCGCCTACGAGCAGACCCTGGTGGTGCTGGAGAAGGCCAAAGCGTTGGTCGAGGCCGCCGGGGGCCATATCGGCAATATCTACCGCCTGACCGTGTACGTCACCGCCATCGCCGACAAGGACGAAGTGGGCCGCGCTCGCCGGGACTTCTTCGCCGGCTTCGCGCACTACCCCACTTCGACCCTGGTGCAGGTCAGCGGCCTGGTCTTTCCCGAGCTGGTGGTGGAAATCGAAGCCGGCGCACGGCTCGACATCGACCTGCGCGCGGCCGTACCCCCTGTTCAAACGTCTATCAAGAAGGGCTGAACGATGTCCAATTCTTCCACCCTCACCGCGCTGGTCCATACCCTGCGCCATGAAGCCGAAGGCATCATGAGTGTCGAGCTGCGGCCGTTCGGCGACACCCTGTTCGCCCCCTTCGAGGCCGGCTCGCACATCGACCTGCACCTGCCCAACGGCCTGGTCCGTAGCTACTCGTTGCTCAATTCGCCGGCCGACCGGGGTCGCTACGTGGTCGGTATCCTGCGTGACCGCAACAGCCGCGGCGGTTCGCAATGGGTCCACGAGCAACTGCGGGTTGGCACCACCTTGCCGATTTCCCGGCCGCGCAACAATTTCGAACTCGACACCCACGCCTCCCATAGCGTGCTGGTGGCCGGCGGGATCGGCATCACCCCGATCTACTGCATGTTTCGCCAATTGTTGGCGCTGGGTAAGTCCGCCGAGCTGATCTACTGCGCCCGCACGCGTAAGGAAGCGGCGCTGGTCGAGGAACTCAGCGGTATCGACGCCAAAGTGGTGTTCCACTTCAACGACGAGAAAAACACCGTTCCCGACCTCCGTCACTATTTGGCGGGGCAACCGGCCGATACGCATTTCTACTGCTGTGGGCCGACGCCCATGCTCGATGCGTTCGAAAGCACCTGCGAAAGCCTCGGCTACCCCCATGCCCATATCGAGCGCTTTGCCGCAGCCGAACTGCCGCCATCCGAGGATGCCCAGGACAGCTACAGCGTGGAACTGAAGAGGTCCGGCAAGACGCTCTCGGTCGAACCCGGCCTGAACTTGCTCGACGTATTGCTCGAAGCCGGATGCGATATCGATTACAGCTGCCGCGAAGGTGTGTGTGGTTCCTGCGAAACCAAGGTGCTGGAAGGCGACATCGATCACCGCGATGGGGTATTGAGCAAGGCCGAACGCGCGGCCAACCAATCGATGATGGTATGTGTGTCCGGTTGCAAGAGCCGGCGCCTGGTACTCGACATCTAATTACTTGCAGTTGTGAAAGCTCTTGCCGACTTCCGTCGGCTTTTTTTGCCCGTATGAACACGAGAAACAAACCATCGCAATAGCTGAAACATTCCCTGCCCCAAGAAGTTTCGATTCGCACCATGTTCGCGCTTTTCGTGTGCACTTAGGTAACCCACGTTTTCGCAAGTTTCATCAGTGATACACGCCGCTCCGTTTCACAGGTAATTAATTGAAAATTAAAGATTTTTATTAATAAAAACTTTAATTTTAGAGATGGCATGCATTCTGCTTTATTCCTATTGGCTTACTGGTAAAACGGCAAGCCACCCCTGAAACAACACTTGATCGTGCAACTTCCAGGCATACGTATCCGCAGAGATAGGGGCCTCTTATTGCCGGTCAACTCAGCCGCCAGACAATGCAGGTGAGAGCGCGATGAATAAGTACATCATGGGAGTGGGGTTGTTGCTTAATGCGGGCCTGTGTGTCGCCGAGGCGGGCTCCGACCCCACCGCTACGCAATCGGTGGCCGCACCGGTTGTGCCGCAAGCGCCGAAGAAACCCTTTCCGCACATTTCCTGGCGCAGCGCCGACGGCGAGGCGAGCTTCGATGTGGGCGGCGCCTTGCGCACCAACTGGCGCGACGAGCACTGGGATACCAGCGAAAACAATACTCGCTGGTTGTTCGATACCCTGCGTTTCGATGTCAAGGGCACCTATAAGAAAGCATTCTTCGACATCAATTACTGGTTCTACGACCTCAACAAGCGCTCCATCGACCGCGGTTATGTCGGCTACAACCTCACCGAGCAATCCAACGTGCAGGTGGGCCTGCCGTTCAAGCCGTTCGGCCTGGAGCCTTATCCGCAGTTCGGCTGGAGCTATCACATCCCGTTCTTCATGGGGTATGGCGTGAGCGACGGACTGGGGGCCAAATACAGCTACAAGGACAGCGATTGGGACCTGCAACTGGGCTATTTCCCACGCATGGCGCCCAACGGCACGCGCTACTCCGGCGAGATTTCCCGCTACGCCGACGTCAAGGAAAACGCCGTGGCCTTCACCCAGTCCCGGCAGGACAACGAGAAACGCAACCAGGTCAACGCCCGCGTCGCCCGCACCTTCATCAGCGGCGACTGGAAGACCGAAATCGGTGCCTCGCTGGCCGCTTCGCAGCTCTACAACGAGACCACCGACGACAACGGCAGCTACTGGGCCGGCGGCTTGCATACGGTAATCAACAATGGCCCCTGGACCGCCACCGCCCAGGCGATCCGCTACGAGTACGACCCGAAAAACCCCAGCGGCGTCAGCGAGGATTCGGTGCTGATGGGCGGCAATGGCCTCACGCCGGCGTACCTGATCGCCTCCAAAGCCAACCTGGCGGCGCTGAACGTCAGCTACGACATCAACACCCCCGAGCTCGGCCCGCTGAAGAAAATCAAGGTCTACAACGACTACAGCCGCATGATGAAAGACAAGAGCGGCTGGGACGACTCGCAGATGTACACCTTCGGCGTGCAGTTGTTCGCCTTCCCGGTGATGGCCTGGGTCGACCTGACCTGGGCGAAGAACGCCAACCCCTTCGGTGGCGCGGAAAACGGCACGGGCTGGACCAACACCTCGTCCGAGGGCAGCAACCAGTGGTACTACCGGACCAACGTCAACATCGGCTACTACTTCTGATGCCGAAGGCCCACGTGGGTGGGCCGCTCGGCGAGAGAATCGAGTGATTGGTTTAGAGGATGAGCCAAACACCCTCGGAAACGTTGGTGCAGCGACGTTGCCGTCGGCTTGCGGAAGCAGCATCCAAAGCCCATGCACCTAATAACCGCCGCGGAAGGAAGAGGCTCACCACTCCAATGCTGCAACCGACTCGGTGGCGCCAGGCGTATGGCAATTGCAGGCACACTCATGCCGAGACAAACGGCCCAGGGCGGCCAGCGAAATGGAGGACTTGGGCCTAGGTTTTGTACGAAAAGTCGGTATGGGTAAAATTACCTCCATGATTGGCTGGAGGCCCCATGGCAAGGCGCTACGAACTCTGCGACGCATCGTGGGAATTGATCAAGGATCTGGTTTCTCCAGAGCAGAAAATGGGGCGCCCGCGCAGCGATGATCGCTTGGTGCTCCATGGAATCCTGTGGACCCTCTGCTCGGGCGCTGCTTGGCGTGATCTGCCGGAACGCTTTGGGCCCTGGTCGACGGTATATCAGCGCTTTCGTGACTGGCGCGATGACGGTACGTTCGACCGGATACTGGAGCGCTTGCACATCCAATCGAACCGGGAAGGGCTTATCGACCTAGACACCTGGATGATCGACTCCACTGCGATACGTACAACCCGAGCCTCTTCAGGTGCCGGGAAAAAAGGGGGCCTGAAGAACCGCTAGATCATGCTCTGGGGCGCAGCCGAGGCGGCCTTACCACCAAGATTCACATGATCTGTGACGCCAATGGCGTTCCGTTACGCTTCATGCTTTCACCAGGCCAAGCCAGCGATATCGCCCATGCCCAACCGCTGCTGGATCAGGTGCGAATTCCCGGTAAACCGGGACGACCACGCAAACGCAGCCGCTGGTTACTGGCTGACAAAGGCTATGACGCAGAACATCTGCGCCACTACTGCGACCGGTACCAAATGCAGCCGGTGATCCCGCTCCGGACTATGCCGCGCAAGCCTCGGCCAGGCCTTCCACGGCTCTTTGATCGTCCAAAGTATCGGCAGCGGAACATCATTGAACGGATGTTTGGCTGGTTAAAAGAGAACCGCAGGATAGGTACCCGCTACGACAAGCTGGCCAAGAGCTTTGCAGCTATGGTCACCTTGGCCTGCAGCCTTCGTTGTATGCGGTGGTACTTTTCGTACAAAACCTAGAATCTCCCCAAGCGTCTCAATTTAGCCTGTCTGTAGATATGTCATCAATAATGGAAAAAATCAACAAACAAGAATAATAAAAGCCCTGCAAGGGCAGGACTTTTATTTCCACACTGTAGTGGCCATACAGAAAAATAGGAGAAATTTCGAAGCTACGAAATAGTGAAGCTGACATCTACTTCTCACAAGCGGATGCTAGTACCCGTTAGGAGTAGTACAAACTCCATTAGCATCAAAATCATACTTCTTCCCGCTGATTTGTACGCCGTTTTCGCTGCGCGTCATCGCACCACCCAGCTTGAAGAAATACCAATGATCTACATTTGTAGCAGTATCTTTAATTTGTTTCCAACTGTTATTAAGCATTTCGCCTTCAGAGTCCATGTAGTACCACTCATCCCCATGATACCAACCGATGAACATTTCGCCTTTTTCAAATTTTTCACCCGCAGAATTTTTTTCATCATCTGTTTCACAAAGATAAAAGGTCTTGTAAACTCCGCCGCTCAACACCGACACCCATCCAGTAACCATTTGGCCCTGTGTAAATAGCCTCCCATTCATATTCTTAAACCCGTTTTTAGGACTGTAGTAGAACCACTTATTTTTTTCTTTTTTGAAACCAGTAACGCTTCTATCAACGGTCGGATTCGATGCAATAACGAATGTATCACTATCCAAAGTTTGAGCTTTCAGATTTATAATTTTCGTATAAAAATTTAACTGCGATTCAGTGCGCAGATGTCCACCAGTCTGGGCGTGAAAACTCGAATAGACCCTATACCAAACACCATAAATATAATTTTTATATTTAACAGCGACATCCTCAAACCTTGAGAAATACCTGCTATAGTGCTCAGCATCCATTTGAATCCTAGGATGCTTGACAGCGTTCTCCTGCATAAACTTCAAAAACATCAAATGAGCACTAGCAATTACGGTATAAACAGGCAGCTCTGCCACATCATAGCCGGGCGTAGAGGACTCTTTAATCAGCTCTTCAAACTTGACATTTATCATATCTGCATAACGTGCATTTGCAAGCTGAATAGTGTCTGAATATTCTTGAACCTCACTATAATCTTGAGGCAAATTATTCACTGAGTCTTCAAATTTTTTTAATACATCAAGCAGCGCTTCATTTTTTTGTTTCAATTTTGATATATCATAGTCCTCGATCTTCTTTCCCATTAAATCAGAAAGTTCTCTCATCATTTTCTGCAGCTTAGCTTCCTGCCCTGATGTATCCTCTTTCCATATTATTCCAATTAACGGGGTAATGATCGCACCCCCATAGGGGATTAGCGCAGTACCCAGCATTGTGAAGGTTCTAGCAGTATTATTGAAATTACCGCTATTTAGGTCCTTATAAATAACCGGTATCAACTTCTCTGCCATACCAAGCGTAGTCTTATAATTTGCCGTACCTGTTATTTTTGGCAAATCTTGCACATATTTATCAAGCTGAGCTAATGGATTTAGCTTTTTTTCATCTTCATAGTAATCTCCATCAGATTTTTGCTGGACTGATTTTCCTTGTTCAGCGAAATATTCATCCATGACAAACTTCAGTTCAAATTCTTTAAATTTGTTTTCCATATTATATTCTCCTTTTAGAGTCAAGATATGAGTTTATCTTGGCGGAAACAGCTCAGCAGGACATTCCTGAACGCAAGCTAAACAAGCCTTCAGTTGCTGTTACATCTACATTAGGCTACAAAATTTATAGCGGCAGGCATTCTAATGCCGGTTCAAAGGATCGCTAGATTTATTTAAGCAAGCACATATTATTTTATGGTACGTTCAATCCTCTCACTTTCACTCGCATGTATAGTCATTGAGTCTAGGATCAAGGTGGCAGAAACGGTAGGGTCATGCTTATAAGCAAGCAGATATTTTCTTACGGCCTCAAATCCATCCAGATGATTCTCTGTTATATTGCCGCCAAGAATATCTAAGCCAATATCAAGCCACACAGAACATTTTTCATACCAAGTGTTGTTTAGATCTCGAATAACTTGCGCCTCATGAGGATCGGCATTTCCGGTAGGGTCATAGGGAGAGTATAGGGGGCCCCACGACTCACATCGCCCAAGGTGAATTGAATTAGGCGGGTATCCTGTCGCAGTCATAAATAGAGTACATGCTAGACATGACGACATTTTCTTTGTTACGTCGCCTACAGCAATTTCATACGGTTCACAATTTGGACCAAGGCTGTAGCTCTTATAGATAGCCTGAATCATACCATGGGTATAGATCGCGATGTCTTCGGTACCTATATCGTCAACGAAATGCATTCCTGCATTACGCATTGAGATTGTTACAAAATCTGCACCATTCAAAGCCCCACAACCAGTCTCTCTTAGAAGCTTCCCAGCTTCTTCTCCCCCTATCAACCCCCATGGAACTAGCGTGTTGCTATCCGCACGTTTTCTCTTGTTCCATAGATGACTACTTGGCGCGGGCAACCATCGAGGATGTGGCTTGGGATCAATACCGCGCTTTCTAGGTACACAAAAGCGTGCGGTCGATAAGGGGCCTACCGGGCGTGTATCTCCTTGAACATTTTTGTTATCTACGAAGCCTGTATAAGCACCGCGTCCGGTGTACTGCGGAGTAGAAAGAGTTCGAATGCGCTCCCACAGTTGTTGCCCTTCTTTTGACAATGCTGGGGCAGAAACAAATGCCGGCGCTTGTTTTCCCGCAAGTTTGTAAACCCCCATAATCACCGCGCCGGGGTAGTAGCCAGGGCTTAGACCTGCTGTTACTTTACTGCTTTGATCCACTGCCGCACTCAAATACTTTACAATTGCATGGCTAATTTTTTTAACCACGGCTTCGAAAGCTATTTTTTTCCCTGGATGAAGGGAAGCGTCTAAAGGATCAATATCAAACTGAATTGTGTTTCCAGTTTGCTTGATATATTCAGCAGAAAACCCTAAAGCAACAGATGTCATTATCACATCTGCCTCCACCTCGGGATCTCCCAGCTCTGAAACTATTGACTTAGTTCGACGAAATCTATCAAGCCCTTGTAGGTTAATACTCTCTTGAGGCGTGTCAGACGATGCCATTACACTCTCCTTATGGGTACATTCTGCTGCTCTCTAAAAGCTGCTGCCAGCATATGTTGGCAGCAGCAACGCAACTGGCTTTTAGTCGACACCAAAAGATAGAAGGTTATTTATTTTTAGGTCACCCAACGATTCCTTGTTGAGAGTTAGATAGCCATATGAATCATCAAAAGAATTTTCGTCTTCACTACTAGCTACGCTAGTAATTGTGTTTGTTTTTTGAGAAGAGATGCTATAAGAGGTAGCAGAAGCAGTATTCAACTCTTCATTAGTGGCTTTCCTGAACCTAAACTGTCCTACCGACGTATGAGCGACAATTGCTGTACCTTTAGCCTGAGCAATCACCGAGCTAACCTCCGGATAATATCCGGCCGTAGAAATTAAGTTATTACTGATAACATCCCTAAAAACATCTTGTATAGGGATAAACCAAAGAGCATGCTTATCTCCATTAGAGTTTAAGTTTATATAATCATTAAATCTAATCGCTACATGTCCGCTCAATGTGACATCAGCCACCCAGTCGGAATTAATACGCCTATTTAACATTACAGCTTTAACATATACACCGCTATTTGGATCAACCGAAACAGGTATTGTATAATTTATTACAGCTTCATTGCTGGATTTACCTCCCTGGGTAGATGAAACGCTGAGTTCTGCAGAAATTTCTACCTTTGCATCTGCAAAAAAAGGAACACTCATACCACCTGAAACTTTATTCCCTATTTTTACAGCTTCGGTTACAGACCAAGAAAATTCGCTTGACTCTTTGAGGCTAAACTGAGCACTTATATTTTGTGCCCTGCTATCGTGATTTGTTACGAGTATTTCCACATCAAAGCCGGTACCGCCCGGAAGCTCTTTTTTTGAAGTGAAACGAAGCGCTCCGGCAGCGATGCTGTGAGAAACTTCATATTTTTTATAAGGACTAAGATGCCAGGTCGAACTATAATTTGTAGATTCCGTAAAATGTAGCGTGGTATTATATTTTCTCGCCATCCATTTGCCCCATGCATCTGTGATTTCTTGAAGCTCTAACATGGTTAATTTTCCTTTTAGGGTTTTAAATATTTAGCTGAATAAATTCAAACTCAGCACTAAAAACCCTACACCTCTCTTTCTCCTACGAAAATAGGGAAAAATTGCTATATTTATCTAAATAGATGGGTCACAGAAGCTCTAGCATTGCAGCACGCGCTATCGCGTGCGGTTTATTTCTACACTGTAACTTTTTAATGCAAGCTTCTATGTGCGCATTAACTGTGTGCCTTGAAATATACAACATATCTGTTATTTCATTTGCAGTAAATCCGTCTGCTGACAACCTGAGTACCTGCCTTTCTCTTTTTGTTAGAAGCTGGTATTCGTTAGAACTGCAAAGTAAGTGAGGATTTTTAGTTTTTACTAGCTCCAAAATCCTACAGCAAGCGGCTAATGAATACTGCACCTTCTGCTCAGGCGGTATTTTATTCCTGTAGACAAAAGTCATCTGAGTCTTATGTAAACTTTGAGGAACAAAATCATAAGTGATTTTCTCATAGCCAGCTCTATCGATACAAAAGCATGATGACTTGATTTTATAAATGGATGGATTGCAGATAGTTACAGGCTTTTTTATTAGCAAACAAAAACTTTCACACTTAGCGATACCTGTTATTTCCCTCTCCATTTCACAATCGATTGTTATTGTTATTAAAGCCTCATCCTTAACACTTAACATTTTTGCTCCTATATCTCAGGCCAGATATAACATCATCACTCTGGAAGTGGCCAGCTTCAGAAGATGTATCTCATTCTCAAAAAAACCTAGACGTCACCCACCAAAAAAGCAAGAAATTTTCACGCTAATTACATTTAGCCTAAGCGAGAAATATCTCTTTCAAATCACCATGTAAGACAATCCGACAATTTTGATATTTTATTTCGGATCCTCTACTTTTTCATTATTCAGATATGAATATGCAATCAAGGCCACTCTATCTCTGGCATCATCGCCACCAGCTTCTCCTCGGTCGGCACCGCCCGGGCGCCCGCGCGCACCTCGACGATGATCTTGTAACCCAACGCCCAGCGCCGGTCGCGCCACTCGAAGCCGGCCTGCCCTTCCGCCCGGAACCTCAGGTCAGTGCTGGTCGCGTAGGTGCACAGCGACAAAATGCCGTCTTAGTGCCGTTGCTGGGCGATGCTGTCCATCCAGCGCTGCACCGCCGCGGTCATCCGCGCGACCAGCTCGGCTTCGACCTCGGCTGGGGCCTGCGACGCGAACGACAACCGCGCCAGGCACACCTTCATCGCGGCGATCGCCTCGAGACTGTCGCCTTCGCAAAGGAATTCGTCGTCCACCAGTATCGTTTTCATGCGTTCAGGCCATTGCTGCCCGGGATGGGCGATCGATGCAGGCCGACATCGGCAACGCCGGTGGAGAAAAACGGCATGGCGATCTGGATGATCGAGCCCGGCGCGGCCGCCAGGTAGGGAAAGGCGTTGTCGTAGCCGAGCGGCGTCCAGCCGATCGCGCGCACGTGGACGAAACCCTCGGCGGCGGTGATCGGCGTGCCCTCCGGTACCAGCACGCCGTTCTTGTAGTAGGGCAGCCCAAGGAAGGCCGAACCCGTCTTCGCCCGCAGGTTGGCCGAGAACGTCCCGAACCCGCCGGCGCCGAACAGCGCCCGGTTGCCGTTGGTGGTCAGCAGGTAGCCGGCCCCGATCGGCACCGCGGTCTGCGCGCCGGCGGTGATCTGCGCCAGGTAGAATTCGACGCCGTAGCGGCCGGCGGCGCCGGTGCGGTTGAGGAACTGGAGCAGCGCCTGCACATCTGCCGTCAGCGCCCCGCCGCTACCGCCGAACGTGGTGTTGTCGAAGATGAATTTCCCGGCCGAGCTGAACGCCCCGGCCCCGTTGAAGGGTTGCAGGTAGGGCGAGGCGGTGAAACTCGCGCCAAGGGTCAGCGACTGGGGATCGGCCTTGCCGGCGAACCGGCCATTGTCCGGCATCAGGTTGACTGGTGTATTCGGCGCCTCCTGCCAGGCGCCGTCGCGCAGCCAGTAGCCCTTCCCGTCGGCCGCCGGCGCTCGCGGCACATTCAGCGAGTAAGCCACCACAGTTCCGGTGCCGTTGGTGACGTACAGGTCGGCGCCGGTACCGGCACGCACGAAATACAGCGCATCCGGTTCCAGACTGGCCGGCAGCGCCGCCACCAGCTTGTGCAGCTTGAGCGTCGCCATCACCAGTTCGCCGTATTCCACTCGGCCGCGATCGGCGACCCGTCGTAGCGCAGGCGCCCCTCGGCGGACTCGCCGAGCTTGTCGAGCACCGCTTTGTTGGCGTGGGTGTGAGCGGCGGCCACCGCGGCGTCGATCTGCGCCGGCGTCGAGGTCGGGCCGCCCTGGAGCATCGCCCAGGTCAATTGCAGGTCCATCGATTCGTACTCGGCGATTTTCAGCCAGGACGACGTGGCGGGGTTCCAGGCGTACATCGCGGCGCCACGCTCGACGGTCGGGTCTGCGGTGGCGTCGGTGGCGTCGGTGACGATGAGGATGACGAACACCGCCTCGGTGGGCGCCAGCGCGTCGCGCGCGGCCAGGTCGTCGGCAAACACTACCGGTGCGCCGGCCGATATTCCCGTTGCCTGATTTAAAGCGGACTTGCATAACCCGCGCACAAGCCCGTCACTTCAAATGGGTATTACTATCTCAGTGCCTATTTACGAACCTTAATCAAGGTACCGTGCTCTTCTAGGCCTGGTCTTCGATCCCTTCGGCGGGATCATGACTGTCCCGTACTGCGCGCTGAAGCTCAAGCGCAGGACCCGAGCCCACGAACTGAACTCCAGCTATTTCCTAGACGGTGCCGGCCATTGCAAGTCCGCCGAGGAAGAGATGGCCATGCCCGGGCTGTTCGATGCCGAGCAGCAGGAAGGTGCGGCGTGATTGAGATGATTAGCTCTTGGGCAGCCAGCGGCTCAAGGCTTTCACTACCAGCGAAACGTGATGGCTAGTGGAAAGCCCAACCCGTGGCCACTTATGAGTAGGGTTTATTTTCACCGGCTGACCAGTCTCTAGGCGTAGCTGATCTATTTGCCGGAGTAGCTCGTCCTCACTCAGCCCTGAGATGAACGACAACTCTTTCTCCTCGAATGCCAGTTCGGCAAGGTTCCCATCGGCAATGTCTCGAGAGTAAGCAGTGAGCACGCCCTTTCCCTTTAACCTGTAGCGTATGCCGTTTCCACTCGAAAGCTTTTCACCATTTCCAATGAGCACTACCAGATCCTTCTGAAGATCGGTGAACAACCCCATGCGAAACCTCCCGGCTAGCTGACACGCGATTATCTGTACCCGACCCCATGCCGGTACCGCATTGATACCCCATTCCCATAACCCATGCCAGCCCGGCTAGCAGTGAGGCTGAGCTGTAAGGAACACTCATGCTCAAGAAAGTACTCAAACACTTCCACTTCTGCTGCGACCTGGGCGGCGGCGCCAAGGGCTTCAACCGTTTCCGGTCCCGCGTGGGAAACGTCCAAGCTCGGTGGGAATGCCTGGGCGGGATCGATGTCGACCCGGCTGGTTTGGTCGATTTTTCCCGCCTCGCCGGCGTGCCCGGGACGCGGCTGGACTTGTTCACCCGCGACCAGTACATCCGCTTCCACGGAGAGGAGCCACCACCTGGCTGGCGCGAGGCTACGCCCGGGGACGTGCGCCGCGCGGCCCAGGCAAGCGCCCGGACGCCGTGTTCATCAGCTCGCCGTGCAAAGGCGCGAGCGGCCTGCTCTCTGAAAAGATGAGCCTCACCCCGAAGTACCAGGCGCTGAACGAACTGACCCTGCGCTGCATCTGGCTGATGGGCTAGGCCTGGAAAGATGACCCGGTACCGCTGATCGTGTTCGAGAACGTGCCGCGGCTGGCCACTCGCACCCGGCACCTGCTCGACCAGATCAACAGCTTGCTCAGCTTCTACGGCTACGCCGTCGCCGAGACCACGCACGATTGCGGCTAGCTCGGCGGCTTGGCGCAGTCCCGGAAGCGCTTCCTGCTGGTCGCCCGCCATGTCGAGAAGGTGCCGCCGTTCCTGTATGAGCCGGAGAAGAAGAGCCTGCGCGCCGTCGGCGATGTGCTCGGCCGGATGCCACTGGCCGGAGATGTCGAAGCCGCCGGCCCGATGCACCGCGTGCCTACCCTACAGTGGAAAACCTGGGTGCGACTGGCCCTGGTCGAAGCCGGCAAGGATTGGCGCTCGCTGAACGACTTGGCCATCGAGGACGGCTACCTGAGCGACCTGGTGATCGTGCCGCAATCTCACGATAGGTATCTGAGCGTGCGCGAGTGGAGCAGGCCGAGCGGCACCATCGCCGGCGCCAGCGGCGCTACCAATGGGGCGTTTTCGGTGGCAGATCCGCGTGCGCCGTCGGACGCCCTGCAATACCAGCAGTACGGCGTGCGGCGGTGGAGCGAAACCAGCGGCGCCATCATCGGCGTGAAGTCGCCCGGTCAGGGCACGTTCAGCGTGGCTGACCCGCGCCCTAGCGGCGTGCGCCACAACAACGTCTACCTCATCGTGAAGATGGACACCCACGCCGGCACCGTCACCGGTAGTCAGTCGCCGAGCGCTGGCGGCCAGTGCATCGCTGATCCGCGAGACCCTAGCATCGGTCATGCGAAGTACAACGTGGCCCCGTGGAAAGGCCCCAGCCGCACAGTCATCGCCGGCAGCACCACCGGTCAGGGGGCGTTCGCGGTACAAGACCCGCGGCCGAACCTCTCCAAGAATGCGCACACCAGCCTCTATCGAATTGCGAAGTTCGATAGCTCAGCGCGCACGGTCACAGGCGCTGGGCATGTAGCTGATGGCGCTCAATCCATCGCCGACCCGCGCGTGCTCAACCGCGGCAAGGGTGATGCGTATTTGACCGGCGGTCACTATGGCGTGGTGGACTGGAAGGGCCAGGCCGGCGCGGTCTCGGCGAGCGCCCGCCAGGAAAATGGCCGGTGGAGCGTTGCGGACCCACGCATGTCGGCCGCCAGTGATCGCCTGACCTGCATCATTACCAGCCTCGACGGCACCTGGCACCGCCCCTTCGCGACAGAGCTGGCCGCCCTGCAGAGCCTGGTCGACCCCGAGGAGCAGCTGGAGCTGGACGGCCTGTCTGACCAGGCGTGGCGCAAGAACAAGGAAGCGCCACGGGACTACTACGCCAACGAAGCCGTCTGGTCGGCCGTTTACAGATCAGCAGTGCCGGAACTGCAAGATGCCATGGACTTGGCCTACCTGACGGGTCAGCGGCCGGCGGACGTGCTGTTGATGCGTCGAGATGACATCGAAGGCGATTACCTGCTCGTACAACAGAGCAAGACCAGCCAGAAGCTGCGCATCATGATGCGCAATGAGGACGGGGCGCTTAATAGCTTGGGCCGCCTGGTGGAGATGATCGGTAGAAGGACGGCGGAGTACGCCTCGCAATACCTGCTGATCAGCAAGCATGGAAAGCGCCTGACAGCCACCATGCTACGTCACCGCTGGGACGATGCCAGGCTGAAGGCCTGCGAGGTAGCGGCAGTTGCAGGCGATACCGCACTGGTAGGGCGGATTCAGGCCTTCCAGTTTCGCGACATCCGGCCGAAAGCCGCTTCGGAGAGCAAGAACCTGGATGATGCCAGCATGCTGCTCGGATACACGAAGAGCGACATTACCAAGAAGATCTATCGGCACATCGGGGTGACGGCCAAGCCCTCGAAATAGGCAGAGTTCTGGAACTGTTCCATTTCTATTCTGGAACACATGCTGTCAAAGGCTTTGAAAATGGGCTTTCCAGAAAGACGAAAACCCCTTATTTATCAGTGTCTTGAATATTGCGGAGGCGGTGGGATTCGAACTCGCGGACCTGTTACAGCCGACGGTTTTCAAGACCGATATTGAAACCCGCGATCTACGCGGGCTTCAGCCCCAAAGAAGTTCCGAAACTTCGGATAATTACCAGCCCTGTAAGCCCCGAAACTGCTGATGTCAGCTTTACAGTTTCGGAACCACTTTCAGCGCATTCAACCCGGCGTTGATCCTCTGATCCCGCCCTCGAGCACGATCCCCAGTTGGGTCCGGTTGCTGCGCGCGTCACGAACAAAAACCCGAATCCCCTCTTCCATCAGGGCCGCCAGCGCGGCCTGCGGATCTGTACTTGGGCGAACGGTCAACACCAACGCCTCGCCGATATACCTGTTCAGTTTCAGATAACTCATGACCACTCCTTGGCTCTGGGTTATTTCCTTTCCAATTTCTCGCGAAGTTCCTTTACTTCTTTACGCAACTTCTTATTTTCGTTCGCGCAATATATAAACCCGCCACCCAACGCAATCGGCGCCAACCAGTCGGAAAACACCCAATTAAGGCCCCACCCTAGAATTGCCAGGACGATTGCGAACAACAGAAACCCAGCAGCGGATAAGAAATTATTCATGAATCTCAATATTGAGTGGACTCAATCGCAGTACGTCGATATAACCGCAGCACATTCCGGCAACCTAGGCCATTCCAACTGGTCTTGTCGTTCTTCAGCGCCTTATGTACTTGCTTCAAGGACTTCTTCAACCAACCCCTAGCCGCCAATCGACGCCTCCACCGAATAGATCGGTCACAAGCTCCTTCATATTCGCATTACACCGAATAAGTGCGATAAGTGCATCTTCAATTGGAAGTATGTATTTTCAGTCATTGCGTTGCGATCGATGGTCTGAACGAAGTCATCGCCATACAGCAAACTCATCATCCCGATCAGCTCGTCTTTTTCATTTTCCGTGATAAAACTCATTTCAGGAAAGCTTCCTGCAGTATCAGCCGTTCAAATTCTTGCTTATTGAAATCACGCGCGACGAGGCCTGTGTAGGAATCTGTCATTCCCTCCGTCACCATATGAAGAAGCCATGTTTCTTTTCCATGATCATCAGCGTGATAAATATAAGCTGACCGCTTGCCATCAGAACTTACCAGGCGGCACGGCCGCTCACCGGTGACGATAGTTTGGAGGCCATGCCGCATATCATTAATAAATTCCTGATGCTCCGCACTCATTTCATTTGGATAATCACCCGATGCAATGAGCCCAGGCAATTTATTAACCTGAAGTCCGGTGATTTGAAGCGTCTTGCTCGTCTCGACCTGAAAGTCGAGCGTCTTCCCACCAGATAGCTTGACGGTAAGATCCTTGCCAAAGGTAGTGATTCGTGCACCGCTCAACGCCACCGTCGGTACCGGTATGACGTTTAGTGAGCCCAGGTTGGTGTAGTCAGTATCAGCGGGACGGGGTGCCTCGAATGTGCAGGCTGCAGGCTCATTGGCACCCACATGGGCGCAAAAGAGCGCCAGGGCGGCCAATAGGGCCGGGTGTCGCAGACGCATGAGCGGTCTCCCTCCATGCTCAGAGTGCCGACAGCATAGCAGCCTGTCCTCCAGTGGCCTGTGATCGGGTTCATCCTGAGGGCCGCACCTCGTCGGATGGCAATCGATTCAGCGCCGCTGCTCAAATACTGCATGTGCATCCAGTAGCCGCAGGGACGCCCAGGCAGTGACCAATCATGCTCGACGTGCGACAGATGACTCCAGAGCTGGAGCTCTGGAAAATTCCTGAACGACCGATACCAGCGAACCACGGCGCCGGAGGCCTACTACGAAACCCTGTTGGCCAGGCGAGGAGCATCGCGGACCGTAGAAAAACAAAAGCCCTGTAAAAACAGGGCTTTGGCTTGCAGCGATATGGCGGAGGCGGTGGGATTCGAACTCACGGACCTGTTACAGTCGACGGTTTTCAAGACCGTTGCCTTAAACCACTCGGCCACACCTCCGCAGATGCGGGGCCGCCATACTACCGGAACGCAACACGCTGTCAAACTCTCGAGATTGGCACGCCATGCGCCTTTGTTATGATGCCGAACGACCCGGGTCAGGGATTCCCATTCAAATCCGTTCAGGAGTAACGCCATGCAAGATCGCGACTTCGCGTTGAATCATGCGCAGGCCGAGCAGCAGCAAGTCAGCAGCGTTCTGCGCAACACCTATGGGCTTCTGGCGCTGACGCTGGCCTTCAGCGGTCTGGTGGCCTACCTGTCGCAACAGATGCGCCTGCCCTACCCCAGCTTCTTCATCGTGTTGATCGGCTTCTACGGGCTGTTCTTCCTTACCGTAAAGTTGCGCGATAGCGGCTGGGGCCTGGTCTCAACCTTCGCCCTGACAGGCTTCATGGGCTATACGCTGGGGCCGATCCTGAATCGCTACCTGGGCCTGCCCAACGGTGGCGAATTGATCGCTTCGGCGTTCGCCATGACCGCATTGGTGTTCTTCGGTCTGTCCGCCTACGTGCTGACGACTCGCAAGGACATGAAATTCCTGTCGGGCTTCATCACCGCCGGCTGCTTCGTGCTCCTCGGCGCAGTGCTGGTATCGGTGTTCTTCCAGATCAGCGGGCTGCAACTGGCGATCAGCGCGGGCTTCGTGCTCTTCTCCTCGGCGATGATCCTGTACCAGACCAGCGAGATCATCCACGGCGGCGAGCGCAACTACATCCTGGCCACCATCAGCCTGTACGTGTCGATCTACAACCTGTTCCTCAGCTTGTTGCAGATCTTCGGTGTCATGAGCAGCGACGACTGATCGGCGCCCTGCCAAGCGAAGCCCGCCTCGGCGGGCTTTTTCTTGCCCGGTGCGGGGGCAATCGCTTTATCATTCCGCGCATCGCTCGCGTTCTGGTCCGCCATGAAATTCGCTCTCGCCCTCTTCGCTCCGCCCCACGCGCCCGCCTCGAGACGCGCCCTGCGTTTCGCCGAGGCGGTCCTGGCCGGCGGTCATGAAATCGTGCGGCTGTTCTTCTATCAGGATGGCGTTCACTGCGCGTCGGCCAACCTGGTATCACCCCAGGACGAACCGAATCTGTCCGCCGAGTGGCTGCGCTTCGTCGAAGCCCATGGTCTCGACGGCGTGGTCTGCATCGCCGCTGCCTTGCGTCGCGGGGTGCTGGATGCCGAGGAAGCGCGCCGCCATGGTCGCGCGTCGGCCAACCTGGCGTCCGGCTGGCAGCTTTCCGGCCTGGGCCAATTGCACGACGCCGTGCAGACCGCGGATCGCCTGATCTGCTTCGGAGGACCTTGAGATGGCCCGCTCGCTGCTGATCGTCTGCCGCCAGGCGCCCTGGTCCGGTCCCGGCGCCCGCGAGGCCCTGGATATCGCCTTGGCCGGGGGTGCCTTCGAGTTGCCACTGGCGGTGCTGTTTCTCGACGATGGGGTGTTTCAGCTGCAAGGTGGCCAGCACGCCGCTGCCGTGCAGCAAAAGGACCTGACCGCCAATCTGCAAGCCCTGCCGCTGTTCGGTGTCGATGCCCTCTTCGCCTGCCGCCAGAGCCTGGATATCCGGGGGATCGGCGAGCACGAGTTGAATCTGCCGGTACAATCGCTCGACAGGCCGCAACTGACCGCCCTGCTCGCGGACTACGACGAGGTGATCACCCTCTGATGGCGACCTTGAACCTGCTTTCCCATTCGCCCTTCGGCAGCGATACCTTCGCCAGTTGCCTGCGCCTGCTCGGCCAGGACGACGCCATTGTGCTCAGCGGCGATGCCGTCTATGCCCTGCGAGCGGCCACCGAACCACGCCGCGCCCTGGAAGGCCTGCCGTCGGCGATCGGCCTGTTCGCCCTGGAAGAAGACCTGCAAGCACGAGGATTGACGAACGTTCCCCAAGGGCTGGTCGTGCTCGACTACCCCGGCTTCGTCGACGTCAGCCTGCGCTACACCAAGGTCAACAGTTGGCTATGAATGCACTGATGGTCGCAGGCCACCCGGTCGAGTTGGACGCGGATGGCTATCTGGTTAACCTGGCGGACTGGTCGCCGGCGGTCGCCGAGGCCCTGGCGCAGCGCGAGGCCATGGCCTTGCAGGCGGAGCATTGGGAAATCCTCGAGCTGCTGCGGGATTTCTATGCGCAATTCCAACTGTCGCCCGCCACCCGTCCCTTGGTGAAGTACGCGGCCCTCAAGCTCGGCGCGGATAAAGGCAACAGCGCGCACCTCAACCGCCTATTCAAGGGCACCCCCGCCAAGCTCGCCGCCAAGCTCGCGGGCCTGCCCAAGCCGACCAATTGCCTATGACTACCGACCGGACGCTCCAGGAACACCCTTTCGCCCAGTACGTGAGAATCCTCGGCAAAGGCAAGCGCGGTGCGCGCAACCTGACCCGCGAGGAGGCTCGGGATGCGATGGGCCTGCTGCTCGACGGCCAGGCGGAAGACACCCAGCTCGGCGCCTTTCTGATGCTCCTGCGGCACAAGGAGGAAAGCGCCGAGGAATTGGCCGGGTTCTGCGAGGCGGTCCGCGCACGCTTGCAACTCCCACGCGCCCTCGACCTGGATCTGGACTGGCCGACCTATGCCGGCAAGAAGCGCCATTTGCCTTGGTACCTGCTGGCGATCAAGGCGCTCGCCGGGTCCGGGGTGCGTATCCTGATGCACGGCGGCGGCGCGCATACCGCCGGGCGCCTGTACAGCGAACACCTCCTGGCGCGGCTGAACATTCCCCATTGCGCGGAGTGGGACCACGTGGCTCAGGCGCTCGACGGCCGCCAGCCGGCGTTCATCGCGCTGGATGCCTGGATGCCGGCGCTGCAACGGATGATCGACCTGCGCAACCTGCTGGGCTTGCGCTCGCCGATCCACTCCCTGGCACGGCTGATCAACCCGGGCAAGGCCCGCTGCGGGCTGCAGAGCATCTTTCGTCCGGGTTACCAGGCGATCCACCGTGCCGCCAGCAGCTTGCTGGGCGACCACGCCATCGTGATCAAGGGCGAAGGGGGCGAAATCGAGGTCAATCCGGACGTTGCTTCCACGCTGTACGGTACGGCGAACGGCATCGACTGGGACGAGCAATGGCCGGCCTTGTCCGAGCAGCGACGGGTCAAGCCGGAGCGGCTCGATCCTGATCACCTGCTCGCGGTGTGGACCGGCGAGGCGCGGGACGAGTACGGGGAATCCGCCATCCTCGCGACGCTCGCCCTCGCCCTGCGCGGGCTCGGCCAACCGCGCGAGGCCGCGTTCACCCAGGCGCGCGCATGCTGGGAAAACCGCGACCGCGCCGTTTGAAACGCCACCAGGCGAACCGACGGGCCCTTGCAAGCCTCCAAACCAGACTGGCTGTCACCGAAGACGTCCACAGCGACGAACATCGAGGCAGTCCCGACGGATAAAGGGAGACGCTCATGGGCCTGCTGATCGAAGGGCAATGGCACGACAAAGGGTACGACACCGGTAAGGACGGGCGTTTCGAGCGCGAACAGGCGCAACGCCGCCATTGGGTCACCGAAGACGGTCGACCGGGTCCCAGCGGCGAAGGCGGATTCGAAGCCGAAGCCGGGCGTTACCATCTCTATGTATCCCTGGCCTGCCCTTGGGCCCATCGCACTTTGATCATGCGCAGACTAAAAAGCCTCGAGCGCCTGATCGAGGTGTCGGTGGTTGCCTGGCACATGGGTGAGCAAGGCTGGACGTTCGACCCCGACAAGGGTTCCACCGGCGATGCGCTGGACGCCCTGGATTTCCTGCATCTGCGCTATACGCTGGACGACCCCCACTACACCGGTCACGTCACGGTACCGGTGCTCTGGGACAAACGGCGCGGGCGCATCGTCAGTAACGAGTCGGCGGACATCATTCGCATGTTCGGCTCCGCCTTCGACGCGCTGACCGGCAATCGCGACGACTTCTACCCGGCGCCGCTGCGGCCGGGCATAGATACGCTGAACGACAGGATTTACCCGGCAGTGAACAACGGCGTCTATCGCGCAGGTTTCGCCACGACCCAGGAGGCCTACGAAGAAGCTTTCGATGAATTGTTCGCCGAGCTCGACTGCCTGGAGAAAGCGCTGGATCAGCATCGCTATCTCGCCGGGGAATACCTTACCGAAGCCGACATCCGTCTGTTCACCACCCTGGTCCGCTTCGATGCGGTGTACCACGGCCATTTCAAATGCAACAAACGGCGCATCAAGGACTATCCGAACCTGTCGAACTGGCTACGCGAACTCTACCAATGGCCGGGTATCGCCGAGACGGTGGATTTCGATCACATCAAGCGGCATTACTACCTCAGCCATCCGCAAGTCGATCCGACGGGCATCGTCCCCAAGGGCCCACGGCAGGATTTGAACCGCCCCCACGATCGCGAACGCCTTCCGGGCCTGGGTGTCTGGCACCGTCGCGCCTGATCGCCCGTCGGCGCGACCCGGCCGTTTGACGAACGAGGAACCTGGCGTCCGCGGGTCAGTTGGCGCCCGCGCGCGGCGTTGACCTATGGGTAGCGCCTCGCACGCCGCCCCCGGTTCGCTTCTCCGCAGGCGCGCGTCACGCTTGTGTTCCCCTCAATCGAGCTGACCCTGGGCGCCCTCGAACCAGGCCAGTTTTTCCCGCAGGCGTACCACTTCGCCGACGATCACCAACGTCGGCGCATGTACCTCGTGCCGTGCCACCACGTCCGGCAGATCGCTCAGGGTGCCGGTGAATACCCGTTGCCGCGCAGTGGTGCCCTGTTGCACCAGCGCCGCCGGTGTCTGCGCGGAACACCCGTGGGCGATCAGGCGCTCGCAGATAAACGGTAACCCGATGAGCCCCATGTAGAACACCAGGGTCTGGCCCGGCGCGGTCAGGTCCTGCCAGGGCAGATCGCAACTGCCGTCCTTGAGGTGACCGGTGACGAAGCGCACCGATTGCGCATGGTCGCGGTGGGTCAACGGAATGCCCGCGTAGGCGGCGCAACCGGATGCCGCGGTGATTCCGGGCACCACCTGGAAAGGTATGCCCTGGGCCGCCAATTCCTCGATCTCCTCGCCACCACGGCCGAAGATGAACGGGTCGCCGCCCTTCAAGCGCAGTACCCGCTTGCCCTGACGGGCCAGCTCGACCAACTGGCGGTTGATCTGGTCCTGCGGCAGCGCGTGATCGGCGCGCCGTTTGCCCACGTAGATGCGCTCGGCATCGCGGCGGCACAACTCGATGATCGGCGTCGCCACCAGGCGGTCGTACAGCACCACGTCGGCTTGCTGCATCAAGCGCAAGGCACGGAACGTCAGCAGGTCGGGGTCGCCCGGCCCGGCGCCCACCAAGTAGACCTCGCCCAGTGCCCGCGGCGCATGGCCGGCCAGGCGCTGTTCCAGCAGGCGCTCGGCTTCACCGGCCTGCCCGGCCAGCACGCGCTCGGCCACGTCGCCTTGGAACACCTCTTCCCAGAACACCCGGCGCTGTTGCACGTCGGGAATCCGGTGCTTGACCAGGCTGCGGAAGCGCTTGGCCAGGCCCGCGAGTTGCCCGTAAACGGCCGGCACCCAGGTTTCGATGCGCGCGCGGATCAGCCGCGCCAGCACCGGGGCGTCACCGCCACTGGATACCGCGACGATCAATGGCGAGCGATCGACGATGGCCGGAAAGATCACGCTACAAAGTGACGGAGCATCCACCACGTTGACCGGGATGCCGCGAGCCTGGGCATCGGCGGAAATACGCGCATTGAGCGGCTCATCGTCGGTCGCGGCGATCGCCAGCGAGCAGCCGAGCAGGTCGTCTTCGAGGTAGCCGCGCAGGTGACAGGTCCCCTCGCTCGCGGCGAGCAGTTCGCTCAGCGCCGGTTCCACCCGGGGAGCGACCACCCGCAGGCGCGCGCCGGCATCGGCGAGCAGGCGGGCCTTGCGCAGGGCGACTTCGCCGCCGCCCACCACGAGCACGCAGCGCCCTTGCAGGTTATGGAACAGCGGGAGGAAATCCATGCGAGTACCCGGCGGATGTTAAGAAAGCCGGGCGAGCGAAGGCCCGGCCCGGAACTCGAAAAGCCTGGATCAGCCGATCAGATCGAGGCCACCCATATAGGGTTTGAGCGCCTCGGGCACACGGATCGACCCATCGGCCTGCTGGTAGTTTTCCAGCACCGCGACCAGGGTACGGCCGACCGCCAGGCCGGAACCGTTCAGGGTATGCACCAGTTCCGGCTTGCCGGTCTCCGAGTTGCGATAACGGGCCTGCATGCGACGAGCCTGGAAGTCGCCGCAGTTGGAGCAGGAGGAAATCTCCCGGTATTTGTCCTGGCTCGGCACCCAGACCTCCAGGTCGTAGGTCTTGGTCGCGCTGAACCCCATGTCGCCGGTGCACAGCGCCAATACCCGGTAAGGCAGCTCGAGCAACTGCAGGACCCGTTCGGCGTTGGCGGTCAGACCTTCCAGGGCTTCGAAGGATTTTTCCGGCTCGACGATCTGGACCATCTCGACCTTGTCGAACTGGTGCTGGCGAATCATCCCGCGGGTATCGCGGCCGGAAGCGCCCGCCTCGCTGCGGAAGCACGGTGTATGGGCGACGAACTTCAGCGGCAATTGCTTGGCGTCGAGGATGGCGCCGGACACGATGTTGGTCAGCGACACCTCGGCGGTGGGAATCAGGTAAAGGTCCGCCTCGTCTCCGCGGGAAATCTTGAACAGATCCTCCTCGAACTTCGGCAACTGACCGGTGCCCTCGAGCGCGGGCGCCTGCACCAGATAGGGCGTGTAGGCCTCTTCGTAGCCATGCTCGCGGGTGTGCAGATCGATCATGAACTGCGCCAACGCGCGGTGCAGCCGGGCGATGGGGCCGCGCAACACGGCGAACCGGGCGCCGGACAGCTTCGCCGCGGTCTCGAAATCCAGCCAGCCGTGACGCTCGCCCAGGCTCACGTGGTCCTTGACCTCGAAATCGAAGCGCGTCGGGGTGCCCCAGCGGCGCACTTCGACGTTGCTCTCCTCGTCCGCGCCGAGCGGCACCGAGGCATCGGGCAAATTCGGCAGACGCAGCAACAGGTCGTCCAGTTGTCCCTGGATACCTTCCAGTTCGCGCTTGCCCTCGTCCAGTTCCCCACCCATGCGATCGACCTCGGCCAGCAGCGGGGCGATGTCCTCGCCCCGCTGCTTGGCCTGGCCGATGGACTTGGAGCGGGCGTTGCGTTCGGCCTGCAGCTGTTCGGTACGGGTCTGTACGCTCTTGCGCTGGGCTTCGAGCGCTTCGATACGCGCCACATCCAGTTGGAAGCCACGGGTGGCGAGGCGCTCCGCCACGTCTTGCAACTGGGTACGTATCAATTTCGAATCGAGCATGTCCTACTCTCAAGCTGAACGGAAAGAAAGCCGGCGCCCATGGCGCCCAGGCATCAAAGTCGGGCGAAGGATAAACCTGCCCAGGTGGCGAATAAACCGCCGAGAATGCTGCAGGCAAGATAACCCATCGCCAGCGGGGTCTGCCCGCTTTCCAGCAGACGCACCACGTCCATGCTGAAGGTGGAAAAGGTCGTCAGCCCACCGATCACTCCCACCGTGAGGCCGATGCGCAGCTCGACCGGCAGGTCGGTGCGCAGCAGGAACAATCCGGTGAGGTAACCGATCAACAAGCAGCCGACGATGTTCACCGCGAAGGTGCCGAGAAAGTAGTGCCGGGGCCACTGCCTGACCATCCAGGCGGACGTGAGGAAGCGCAGCACCGAACCGAAGGCGCCTCCCAGGGCTACCGCGGCCAGGGTCCGGATCATGGCTTCCTCCGTTGCCGGGGGCTGGCGCGGTCGAGGGCATCGAGGTGCTCGAGCTTGTCGCGGATCTTCAGCTCCAGGCCGCGCGGCACCGGCTGGTAATAACGCCGGGGCGCCATCTGTTCGGGGAAATAGTCTTCCCCGGCGGCGTAGGCGTCCGGCTCGTCGTGGGCATAGCGATACTCGTCGCCATAGCCCAGTTGCTTCATGAGCTTGGTGGGCGCGTTGCGCAGGTGCAGGGGCACTTCCTGGGATCCCTGCTCGGCGGCGTCGCGCATCGCCGCCTTGAAGGCGGTGTAGACCGCATTGCTTTTTGGCGCGCAGGCCAGATAGACCAGGGCCTGGGCCACCGCCAGCTCACCTTCGGGGCTGCCGAGCCGCTCCTGCACGTCCCAGGCCGCCAGGCACAGGCTCAGGGCGCGGGGGTCGGCGTTACCGATGTCCTCGCTGGCCATGCGCACCACGCGGCGGGCGATGTACAGCGGATCGCATCCGCCGTCGAGCATCCGCGCGAACCAATAAAGGGTCGCATCCGGGTCGGAGCCGCGCACCGACTTGTGCAAAGCGGAAATCTGGTCGTAGAACGCTTCGCCGCCCTTGTCGAAACGGCGCCGGCCATCGCCGAGCAAGCCCTGCAGCAGCTCGACGTCGATTTCGCCCCCGTCCTCCACCAAGTCCGCGGCATTCTCGAGAAAATTGAGCAACCGTCGCCCATCTCCATCGGCCGCGGCCATGAGGATCGCGAAACTCTCTTCGGGCAGGCTGAGCCGACGTTTTCCCAAGCCCTTGTCTTCGTGCAAGGCCCTCTGCACCAGCTTGCGCAAGGCGGCCTCGTCGAGGCTCTTGAGCACATAGACGCGGGCCCGCGACAGCAGCGCATTATTCAGTTCGAAGGATGGGTTTTCCGTGGTGGCGCCGATGAAGATCAGCGTGCCGTCTTCCACATAGGGCAGGAAGGCATCCTGCTGGCTCTTGTTGAAGCGATGCACTTCATCGACGAACAGGATGGTCCGGCGGCCATATTGAGCCGCCTGTTGCTTGGCCATTTCCACGGCCTGGCGGATTTCCTTGACCCCGGAAAGCACCGCCGAGAGCGTTTCGAAATGGGCCTCGGTGACCTGCGCGAGAAGCCGCGCCAGGGTGGTCTTGCCCACCCCCGGCGGCCCCCAGAAAATCATCGAGTGCAGCGCGCCCTGCTCCAGGGCCTCGCGCAGCGGCTTGCCGGGCCCCAGGATGTGCTCCTGGCCGACGTACTCGTCCAGGTTGGCGGCGCGCAACCGCGCCGCTAGAGGCTGGACCAGGGGCTCGCTGCGGAACAGGTCCATGTCACTCCTGGATCACGTCGGCGCCGGCCGGAATCTGGAAGTCGAATTGCTTGGCATCCAGCGGCTGGTTCATCTTCACCCCGAGGAACAGGATGTTGGTGCGCTGGCCGACACCGTCGATCAACTGCATGTCGTTCACCACCCCGCCGCGGAAGGACAGCCGCAGGCTATCGAAGAGTGTGTCCTTGGCTTTCGGCTTGAGCATGAAGTCGACCACATCGCCGGCTTCCTTGTGGGTGATCTCGAAGTTCTCGCTGATGCTGGACACGTCGCCCGACAGCAGCAGCGCCGGGGTATGGGTCAGGCGCTGATCGAGGGTCTGGATGGTGACCTGCTGGAGGTCGGGATCGTAGAGCCAGACCTTCTGGCCATTGGAGACCAGCAGTTGCTCCTGGGGCGCATCGGTGTGCCAGCGGAACAGGCCCGGCCGCTTCAGGCTCATCTCGCCGGCAGTCTCCTGCAACTGGGTGCCAGAACCGTCCAAGGTCAGTTGGGAGAAGCGACCGGTGATGGTCTGGGCCTTGCTCAGCAGCTCGCTCAGGCGCTTGATCGCCGCGGCATCGTCGGCTTGGGCGTGAAAGGCGGTGACACTCAGAAAAGCGATCAACAGCATGCGGATCAGTCGCATGGAATCCTCGTGCATCAGGGGTTTAGTCGCGGATCGGCGCGGGCGCGATCACTTCGCGGGAGCCATTGGTATTCATGGAGGTGACCACACCGGCCATTTCCATCGCCTCGATCATCCGGGCGGCGCGGTTGTAGCCGATCTTCAGCTTGCGCTGCACCGAGGAAATCGAGGCGCGACGACTTTCGGTGACGAAGCGCACCGCCTCGTCGTACAGCGGGTCCTCCTCGCTGCCTTCGCCGCCTTCGCCCGAGCCGCCGCTCGACCCCTCGAAGCCGCCGCCGGCGTCTTCAGCGCCGGCGAGGATGTCTTCGATGTAATCGGGCGCGCCGCGCAGTTTCCATGCCTCCACCACCCGATGGACTTCTTCGTCGGAGACGAAGGCGCCATGCACGCGGATCGGCAGGCCAGTGCCCGGCGGCAGGTAGAGCATGTCGCCATGGCCGAGCAATTGCTCGGCGCCGCCCTGGTCGAGAATGGTGCGGGAGTCGATCTTGCTCGACACCTGGAACGCCATGCGGGTCGGAATGTTGGCCTTGATCAAACCGGTGATCACGTCCACCGACGGCCGCTGGGTCGCCAGGATCAGGTGGATACCGGCGGCCCGCGCCTTCTGGGCGATCCGCGCGATCAGTTCTTCGACCTTCTTGCCGACGATCATCATCATGTCGGCGAATTCGTCGACCACCACCACGATGGTCGGCAGTTTGCTCAGCAGAGGCGCTTCGTCCTCCATGCTCTCGCGACGGTACAACGGGTCGCTCAGCGGGGTGCCCGCTTCTTCGGCGTCCTTCACCTTGCGGTTGAAGCCGGCCAGGTTGCGCACGCCCATGGCCGCCATCAGCTTGTAGCGCCGCTCCATCTCGGCGACGCTCCAGCGCAGGGCGTTGGCCGCCTCCTTCATGTCGGTGACCACCGGGCAGAGCAGGTGCGGGATGCCTTCGTAGATCGACAGCTCGAGCATTTTCGGGTCGATCATGATCAGCCGCGCATCCTCCGGTCCCGACTTGAACAGGATCGACAGGATCATCGCGTTGACCCCGACCGACTTGCCCGAACCGGTGGTACCGGCCACCAGCAAGTGCGGCATCTTCGCCAGGTCGGTGATGATCGGCTTGCCGCCGATGTCGTGGCCCAGGGCCAGGGTCACCGGCGACTTGGCGTCGTCGTACTCGCTGGACTCGAGCACCTCGGAGAAGCGCACGATCTGCCGGTCTTCGTTAGGAATCTCGATGCCCACCGTGGTCTTGCCGGGGATGACCTCGACCACCCGCACGCTGATCACCGCCAGGGAGCGCGCCAGGTCCTTGGCCAGGTTGGAGATCCGGCTGACCTTGACCCCCGCGGCCGGCTGGATCTCGAAGCGGGTGATCACCGGTCCCGGATGCACGGACTCGACGATGACTTCGACGCCGAACTCCTTGAGCTTGATTTCCACCAGGCGCGACATGGCTTCGAGGGATTCGGGGGAAAAGCTCTTCTGCTTCTTCTCCGCGCGATCGAGGATGGAAATCGGCGGGAGCGAGCCCTCGATGGCACTGTCGACGAACAGCGGCGCCTGCTTTTCCTTCAGCACGCGCTTGCTCGGCTCGGCCGGCTTGGGCGCCGCCGGCGGGGTGATCACCGGGGGCTGGCGCTTCTCGCGCTCGTTCATGTGCTTGCTCAGGGCGTCCTCGCGCTCCAGCAAGCGCTCCTTGACCCGCGCCTGCTCGCGGCTGTCCTTTACCACCGGGGCCGCGACGCTGCTGACCCGCTCATCCACCTCGCGCAGCTTGGCCGCGAACACCTTGCGTTCGTTGCGCGCGCTCCACCAACCGTTGGCGGCGTTCTGGATCAGTTCGAACAGATCGAGGGTGATCTTGCCGGTCAGGTCCATGGCACGGAACCAGGAGAGGTCGGTAAAGACCGTCAGGCCGAAGAGGAACAAGGCGAGGAACAACAGGGTGCTGCCCTGCACGTTGAGCGAATTCACCGCCAGTTGGCCCAGGCTCTCGCCCAGCGCGCCTCCGGCCGACGCAGGCATGCCGGGAGCGGTGTGGAAGTGGATGAAGGCCAGGGCCGAGCCGGAGAGGACCAGGAACACCAGTCCGATCAGGCGCCAGGAGAACAACCAACCGCTCCACTCCCAGTTCCGGTGCCGCGAACGAAACACCTGCAGGGTCTTGACCGCCAGCAGCAGGGGGAACAGGTAGGCGAAATACCCCAAGGCCATGAACAGCACATCGGCGAACCAGGCACCGGCGCGCCCGGCGGCGTTGTGTACCTGCTCGGCATTGCTGGTGTGGGTCCAGCCCGGATCGCCCGCATCGTAGGTGAGCAAGGCCATCCACAGGTAAATGCACAGCGCGCCGAGTGCGATCAGCGCGCCTTCCTTCAAACGGTACTGGATCTGCTGGCGCCACATCGGTACGGCAGCGGGAGTCGGGGAATTCTTCAAAACGCGTTTTTTTCCTGCGCTCGCGGCGCCTAGAACTTTGAACATCGAAAGCCCGCCATTGTAAGGCTTTGCCAACGTGACGCCAGCCTGAGGATCATTGTCGGGACGAGCGCCGCTCAGCTCGGACGCAGAGTTCAGGGGCCATGAAAATGATGTCTCAAAGAGAGAAACACTCCGCAATGTGACAGCGTAACCCTCTTATATACTCGCTGGCCGCCGGATTAACGTCCACCGGCGCTCCTTCATCTCAACAGCAAAGGATCCTGTCCGCCATGAAAATTCATAAACTTGCCAGTCTCGTCGCCGCCGTCGCCTTGATGGGCGGCTGCCAGAACTTCGAGGCCAGCGGCCTGATGGATAGCGGCGTCTCCGCCTTCAAAGCGGCCACCCTGAGCGATGCCGAGGTGAAGAAGCTCTCCGATGGCGCCTGCGCTGAAATGGACAAAAGCAACAAGGTCGCCCCCGCCAGCAGCAAGTACACCCAGCGCCTGAACAAGATCGCCAAGGCCCTCGGCAACGACATCGACGGAGTCCCGGTCAACTACAAGGTCTACCTCACCAAGGAAGAGAACGCCTGGGCCATGGCCAACGGCTGCGTGCGGGTCTACAGCGGCCTGATGGACACCCTCAACGACAACGAAGTGGAAGGCGTCCTCGGTCACGAAATGGGCCACGTCGCACTCGGCCACACCAAGAAGCGCCTGCAGATGGCCTACGCCACCCAAGCCGCGCGCCAGACCGCAGCGTCCTCCAGCAACGCGGCCGTCTCATCCCTGTCCAGTTCCGACTACGGTGCGCTGGGCGAAGCGCTGATCAACTCGCAGTTCTCCCAATCCCAGGAAAGCGATGCCGACGCCTTCTCCGTTCAGTTGCTGACCAAGCGCAAGATCGATCCCACCGGCCTCGCCACCGCCATGGACAAGTTCTCCAAATCCGAAGGCGACGACCACAGCATGTTGTCTTCCCACCCGGCCAGCGCCGAGCGCGCCCAGCACATTCGCGACCTGATTGCCGCCAGCAAGAAGTAAGCGAACTTCAGGTATGCTTGGGCCTTTGCTCGAGCATACCTGTCACCGAAGGACCCCTTTTCGATGAGCGACGTCAAACATTCCCGCCTGATCATCCTCGGCTCCGGTCCCGCCGGCTACACCGCCGCCGTCTATGCCGCCCGCGCCAACCTCAAGCCCCTGGTGATCACCGGCATCCAACCGGGCGGCCAGCTCACCACCACCACCGAAGTGGACAACTGGCCCGGCGATATCGAAGGCCTCACCGGCCCGGCACTGATGGAGCGCATGCAGAAGCACGCCGAGCGCTTCGCGACCGAGATCGCCTACGACCATATCCATACCGCCGACCTGCGGCAGAAGCCTTTCACCCTGAAGGGCGATAACGCCACCTATACCTGCGATGCGCTGATCATCGCCACCGGCGCCAGCGCGCAGTACCTCGGGCTGCCCTCCGAAGAAGCCTATTCGGGCAAGGGCGTCTCCGCCTGTGCCACCTGCGACGGTTTCTTCTACCGCAACCAGGTGGTCGCCGTGATCGGCGGCGGCAACACAGCGGTGGAGGAAGCGCTCTACCTGTCCAACATCGCCAAGGAAGTCCATCTCATCCATCGTCGCGATAAGCTGCGCTCGGAGAAGATTCTCCAGGACAAGCTGTTCGAGAAAGCCAGCACCGGCAACGTGCGCCTGCACTGGAACAGCACCCTCGACGAAGTGCTGGGCGACGCCAGCGGCGTGACCGGCGTGCGCCTGAAAAGCATGCTCGACGGTTCGACCCGTGAATTGCCGCTGGCAGGCGTATTCATCGCCATCGGCCACAAGCCGAATACCGATCTGTTCCAAGGCCAGCTGGAAATGCGCGACGGCTACCTGATCGTCAAGGGCGGGGGCGAAGGCAACGCAACAGCCACCAGCATCGAAGGCGTGTTCGCCGCGGGCGACGTAGCCGATCACGTCTATCGTCAGGCGATCACTTCGGCGGGGGCCGGCTGCATGGCCGCCCTGGACGCCGAAAAGTACCTCGACCTCTGAGGGCCCGGGCAGCGCGTCGACGCGCTGCCCTCCCCTACCGGCTGCACGTCATGCTGACCTGGCTGAAACGCGACGCCTACGAGTTCCCTCCACTGGAACAAGCCATGCGCCAGCCCAATGGCTTGCTCGCCGCTGGCGGGGACTTGTCCGCCGAGCGGCTTTATCGAGCCTATCGCCACGGCTGCTTTCCCTGGTTCGAGGCGGGCCAGCCTATCCTCTGGTGGTCACCGGACCCGAGAACGGTGCTCTTCCCCCAAGAGCTGCATATCTCCCGCAGCCTGGGTAAGTGCCTGCGTCAAGCCCGCTATCGCGTCACCTTCGACCAGGCCTTCCCCAGGGTCATCGCCGCGTGCGCCGCCCCCAGAACCTATGCCGACGGGACCTGGATCACGCCGGAGATGCAAAGCGCCTATATCGAACTGCATCGCCGCGACCTGGCTCACTCCGTGGAAGTGTGGCGCGAGCAGGAATTGGTCGGCGGGCTGTACGGGCTCGCCATAGGCCAGCTGTATTTCGGGGAATCCATGTTCAGCCGCGCCGACAATGCCTCTAAAGTAGGATTCGTCACCCTCGTCGAACACTTGCAGGCCTGGGGTTTCGTTCTGATCGACTGCCAGATGCCCACCGGGCACCTGATCAGCCTCGGCGCACGTTCGATTTCCCGCGGCGAGTTCGGCACCTACCTGCACCGCCATCTCGACCTGCCGTCCAGTGCCGATTGGGTCGCCTAGGCGACTACCCTAGCCTGGCATACACTTACTCGAGGGTTTCCAGAGGTGCGACCATGACCGAGCTGGCTCGCCTGAAGTTTTATGCCACTCAGCCCCATCCCTGCAGCTACTTGTCCGAAGAACAGGCGACTACGCTGTTCCTGGACCCGAGTCAGCCCATGGATGCGCAGGTCTATGCCGAACTCTCGGAGATGGGCTTCCGTCGCAGCGGCGATCACCTCTACCGGCCGCATTGCCAGCGCTGCAATGCCTGCATTCCCGCGCGCATTCCCGCAGAAGGGTTTTCACCGAATCGCCAGCAACGCAAGATCCTCAATCGGAATGCCGATCTACAGGTGAACGCCTGCCATCCCGCATTCACCGAAGAGTACTACGAGCTCTACGCCCGCTACATCGAACTGCGGCATGCCGACGGCGACATGTACCCGCCCAGTCGGGACCAATTCTCCACCTTCCTGGTCCGTGACCTGCCCTTTTCACGCTTCTACGAATTCCGCCAGGCGGGTCGCCTGCTGGCGGTGGCCGTCACAGATGTGCTGCCCAACGGGTTGTCCGCGGTCTACACCTTCTATGATCCCGACGAGGAACGGCGGAGTCTGGGGCGCTATGCGATCCTCTGGCAGATAGGCGAGAGCCTGCGACTTGGCCTGCATGCGGTTTATCTCGGCTATTGGATCAGGAACTGCCGCAAGATGAATTACAAGACTCAATACCGGCCAATCGAGCTTTTCATAAATCAGCGCTGGGCCAGCCTCAGTTGAAACCCTTGGCGAATTAGGCATATTTCAGGCACAATGCATGCCGTTTTTGCCGACTGCGACTTGCACTCGGCCAGCCATTGATACCGAGGGTTCTACTGCATGTCGAAAGAAGACAGCTTCGAAATGGAAGGTACTGTCGTCGACACCCTGCCCAACACCATGTTTCGTGTGGAGTTGGAAAACGGGCACGTCGTTACCGCGCATATCTCTGGGAAAATGCGCAAGAATTACATCCGCATTCTGACTGGCGATAAAGTACGCGTAGAGTTGACGCCCTACGACCTGAGCAAGGGCCGCATCACCTACCGCGCTCGCTGAGTCTCCCCCGCCCCACACACCCCCACGCATGGCAGCGGCAGGCATACAAGCACGCTGCCCTGTGTAATGAAAACGCCCGGCATGACCGGGCGTTTTTACAAGCTCCGCAAGAGGTCAGGCCATCTCAGCGGCCGTCTCGAAGTCGAAAGTCAATTCACCCTCGACTACATCGACATGCACCACCCCACCATGCTCCGCCAGCTCCCCGAACAGGATTTCTTCGGCCAGGGGCCGCTTGATCTTGTCCTGGATGAGACGCGCCATCGGACGAGCCCCCATCTGCACGTCATACCCGCTCTTCGCCAGCCAGTCGCGTGCCGCATCGGTAACTTCCAACTGGACACGCTTGTCTTCGAGCTGAGCCTGCATTTCGGTGAGGAACTTGTCCACGATGCTTTTGATGACTTCGTGGCTCAAGCGGCCGAACTGAATGATGGTATCCAGGCGATTGCGGAATTCCGGCGTGAAGCTCTTCTTGATTACCTCCATCGCATCCGACGTGTGGTCCTGATGGGTGAAGCCAATGGAGGCCCGCGCCGCAGTCTCGGCGCCCGCATTGGTGGTCATGATCAGGATCACGTTACGGAAATCAGCCTTGCGCCCGTTGTTGTCGGTCAAGGTGCCGTGGTCCATCACCTGCAGGAGTAGATTGAAGACCTCGGGGTGCGCCTTCTCGATCTCATCCAGCAACAACACGCAGTGAGGCGTCTTGGTGATGGCCTCGGTCAGCAATCCGCCTTGATCGAAACCGACGTAGCCGGGTGGCGCACCGATCAGACGCGAGACGGTGTGCCGCTCCATGTACTCGGACATGTCGAAACGCACGAGCTCGATGCCCAAAGCCTTGGCCAACTGCCGCGCTGCTTCTGTCTTGCCGACACCCGTGGGGCCCGCGAAGAGGAACGATCCCACCGGCTTGTCCGGCGACTTCAAGCCCGCCCGCGAAAGTTTGATCGCAGTCGACAACGAATCGATGGCGGCATCCTGGCCGAACACGGTGAGCTTGAGATCGCGCTCCAAGTTGCGCAGAAGCTCCTTGTCGGAGCTGCTGACGTGCTTGGGAGGAATACGCGCGATCTTCGCGACGATATCCTCGACCTGAGCCACCTCGATCCGCTTGGCGCGCTTTTCCTCGGGCTGTAGCCGCTGATAGGCACCGGCCTCGTCGATCACGTCGATGGCCTTGTCGGGCATGTGCCTGTCATTGATGTAGCGCGCAGCCAGTTCGGCGGCGGCGCGCAGCGCCTCATCGCTGTATTCGATGTGATGATGCTGCTCGAAACGTGCCTTGAGGCCCTTGAGAATGCCCACGGTGTCCTCAACGGAGGGCTCGGTGACGTCCACTTTCTGGAAACGCCTGGCCAAAGCGCGATCCTTCTCGAAGATGCCGCGGAACTCCTGGAAGGTCGTGGAACCGATGCAACGGATCTCCCCGGAGGACAACAGGGGCTTGAGCAGGTTGGAGGCATCCATCACGCCACCCGAAGCCGCGCCGGCCCCGATGATCGTGTGGATCTCGTCGATGAATAGAATGGCGTGGGGCCGTTTGCGCAATTCGTTCAGCAGTGCCTTGAAGCGCTTCTCGAAATCGCCCCGGTACTTCGTACCGGCGAGCAAGGCGCCGAGATCCAGGGAATAAACCACGCTTTCGGCCAACAGGTCGGGGACCTGATTATCGACGATGCGTTTGGCCAAACCCTCGGCGATGGCGGTCTTACCGACACCCGCCTCACCCACCAAGAGAGGGTTGTTCTTGCGTCGACGCGCAAGAATCTGCGCGACCCTTTCCACTTCGCTCTCGCGGCCTACCAGAGGATCTATGCGCCCCTGGCGCGCCAGCTCGTTCAGATTGCTGGTGTAGGCATCCAGCGGATGCCCCGAAGAAGAAGACTCTCCACCCTCCTCATCCTGCATATCCTGCTCGCTATCGTGCTGTTCGGCGTTACCCGGCACCTTGGAAATGCCATGCGCGATGTAATTGACGACATCGATTCGCGCCACGCTCTGCTGCTTGAGCAGGAAAACGGCCTGGCTTTCCTGCTCGCTGAAGATGGCCACCAGCACGTTGGCGCCGGTGACCTCCCTTTTCCCCGAGCTCTGCACGTGGAAAACGGCGCGTTGCAGAACCCGTTGGAACCCAAGCGTGGGCTGCGTTTCGCGCTCCTCATCGTGCTGGGGAATCAGGGGCGTCGTGGAGTCGATGAACTCTTGGAGGTCATGGCGAAGCTTATCCAGGTTGGCACCGCAGGACCGCAGCACCGTGGCGGCGGCTTCGTTATCCAAAAGGGCCAGCAGCAGATGCTCGACCGTCATGAATTCATGACGTTTTGAACGAGCCTCCTTGAAGGCGAGATTGAGGGTGACTTCGAGCTCTCGGTTCAACATAGCTTCACCTCATACCCTAGCGGCCGGATTTAACCGTCCTTCTCAATTTCACAGAGTAGCGGATGCTGGCTTTCTCTCGCGTATTGATTGACTTGCATGGCCTTCGTTTCGGCAATATCGCGGGTGTAGAGGCCGCACACTGCCCGCCCCTCTGTATGGACGACCAGCATGATCTTGGTTGCCAGCTCCCGATTCATGTTGAAGAAGACTTCCAATACTTCGACAACGAAATCCATCGGGGTGTAGTCATCGTTGAACAAAATCACCTTGTACATCGGTGGAGCTTGCAACGCGGGCTTCGCTTCCTGCACGGCCACGCCGGAAGCGTCGTCCTCGTGGGGCGAGGCATGATCCTGATTGAATGTTAGTCGAATCTCGCTGGTTGCATGCATGCTGGGAAAATGTTCGCGACTGGATAGGATCGAAAGGCTGAAGGATTTTGACCAGCTTCTCAACCGGTCGTAGCCTCGCCTTGACTAACGGCGAAAGGGTGTTACAAACAATGGAATACCCATTCGGGTATTAGGGGTTCCGCGTCCTCGCCGACATGGTTGTTCGCGCGGAGTCGAAGTGGATGATACTCCAGTGATGGAGTACTTTGCAGAGGGATATCAGCATGCTTAGCGGTAAGGTCAAGTGGTTCAACAACGCCAAAGGCTACGGGTTCATTGTGGCCGACGGCAGAGATGAGGACCTATTCGCCCACTACTCGGCCATCCAAATGGACGGATATAAAACACTCAAGGCAGGTCAGCCCGTGAGCTTCGATATTTTGCAGGGCCCCAAAGGACTGCATGCCGTGAACATTCAGGCAGCGACAGCCACTCCAGCGACCACCACGCCCATCACCCAGCCCGAAAGGAGTCCGGCTGAGGTTTGAGTCCTACTCGATTTAGGACATAAAAAAAGCCGGTCATATGACCGGCTTTTTTCGTCCAGCATCGCTTACATGTGGGCGATGGTGGCGTCGCCGAACTGCGAGCACGACTGGAGCTGTGCGCCTTCCATCAAGCGCTCGAAGTCATAAGTGACCTTCTTCGCGGCGATGGCACCTTCGGTGCCCTTGATGATGAGATCGGCAGCCTCGGTCCAGCCCATGTGGCGAAGCATCATCTCGGCGGAGAGGATCAGCGAGCCGGGGTTGACCTTGTCCTGGCCAGCGTACTTGGGCGCCGTACCGTGGGTCGCCTCGAACATGGCGACGGTGTCGGACAGGTTCGCGCCGGGTGCGATACCGATGCCGCCAACTTCGGCCGCCAGCGCATCGGACAGGTAATCGCCGTTGAGGTTGAGGGTGGCGATCACGTCGTATTCCGCGGGACGCAGCAGAATCTGTTGCAGCATGGCGTCGGCGATCACGTCCTTGACCACGACATTCTTGCCGGTTTTCGGATTCTTGAACTGCATCCAGGGGCCTCCATCCAGCAGCTCGGCACCGAACTCGTCGCGCGCCACTTCGTAGCCCCATTCCTTGAAGGCACCTTCGGTGAACTTCATGATGTTGCCTTTATGGACGATGGTCACGGAGCTGCGATCGTTGTCCACTGCGTACTGGAGCGCCTTGCGCACCAGGCGCTTGGTGCCTTCCAGGGAAACCGGCTTGATGCCGATGCCGCAGTTTTCAGTGAAGCGGATCTTCTTGACGCCCATTTCCTCGGTGAGGAACTTGATGACCTTTTCCGCTTCCGGCGAACCGGCTTTCCACTCGACGCCGGCGTAGATGTCTTCCGAGTTCTCGCGGAAGATGATCATGTCCACGTCGCCGGGCTTTTTCACCGGGCTGGGCACGCCGGTGAACCAGCGAACCGGACGCTGGCAAACGTACAGGTCGAGCTCTTGGCGCAGCGCAACGTTCAGGGAACGGATACCGCCGCCTACCGGCGTGGTCAGCGGGCCCTTGATCGAAACAACGTAGTCGCGCACGGCTTCCAGGGTTTCTTTCGGCAGCCAGGTATCCTGGTCGTAGACCTGGGTGGCTTTCTCGCCGGCGTAGACTTCCATCCAGGCGATCTTGCGCTCGCCGCCGTAGGCCTTGGCGACTGCGGCGTCGACGACCTTGATCATCACCGGGCTGATGTCGATGCCGATACCGTCACCCTCGATGTAGGGGATGATCGGGTTGTTCGGCACGCTCAGGGACATATCGGCATTGACGGTAATTTTGTCACCGCCCGCAGGCACCTGGATCTTTTGGTATCCCATGCTGGACTCCGTTGTTTTCGTGGTCTGACATCTGCCCCGCGAATAGGCGTGGCAGGTGGAACTTGGGTCTCGGAAAGGCGGAACATTCTTGTAGTTTTTCTACAGAAAGTCACGCCTTTTTGCCCCCCGGAATGACTCGACACCTCGTAAAAGCCACGGCGCGCGGACCTTTCAGAGGTCTTGTAGGCGGACTACAGAAACACTACAACGCGGCTTCTTTTCGCGAAGCCATTATCCTAGCAGCTCGATCATGATCTCGCCCGTGGAGGGTGGACGGGGATACCATGGTCGGCACGATGCTTCCACGGAGGAACCCAGATGCGCTTCACCCCCCACGTCACCGTCGCCACGGTCGTCGAAGATCAGGGTCGCTTTCTATTGGTAGAAGAGTACGCCGATGGCCGCGCCGTATTTAACCAGCCTGCCGGCCATTTGGAAGCCGACGAAAGTCTGATCCAGGCTGCGATACGGGAAACCCTCGAGGAAACCGGCTGGGAAGTCGAGCTCACCGCGGTGACCGGCATCTACCTCTATACCTCCCCCGGCAATGGCGTGACCTACCAACGCGTATGTTTCGCCGGCAAGCCCGTGCGACACCTGGCGGACAGTCCGCTCGACGAGGGCATCATCGGCCCGCACTGGCTGACCCGGGAGGAGCTCGCCGCCCAGCCCGAGCGCTGGCGGAGCCGCCTGGTGCTGCGCTGCGTGGACGACTACCTCGCCGGCGAACGCTTCCCCCTCGACCTGATCCGTACCGGCAATTGATTCGCCGCGCCAGCGCGGTTCGCCGGTATCCGCCCGGCGCCCTCACGCCCGTGCAAGGGCAGGAGGGTGTTAGAATCGGCACCCCCTTGCAGTCACCGTCCAGATTCCTATGCATGATCCAGCCAATACCCGCGTGATCGTCGGCATGTCCGGCGGCGTGGACTCCTCGGTTTCCGCGCTCCTGCTGCTCGAGCAGGGCTATCAGGTCGAAGGCCTGTTCATGAAGAACTGGGAGGAGGACGATGGCACCGAATACTGCACCGCCAAGGAAGACCTGGCCGACGCCCAGGCGGTCTGCGATCGCATCGGGATCCGCCTGCACACGGCCAACTTCGCTGCCGAGTACTGGGACAACGTGTTCGAGCACTTCCTCGCGGAATACAAGGCCGGTCGCACCCCGAACCCGGACATCCTGTGCAACCGCGAGATCAAGTTCAAAGCCTTCCTCGAATATGCCTTAAGCCTCGGCGCGGACCTGATCGCCACCGGCCACTATGTGCGCCGACGGGACCTGGATGGCCGCAGCGAGCTGCTCAAGGGGCTGGACCCGAACAAGGACCAGAGCTACTTCCTCCACGCGGTCGGCGGCGAGCAGATAGGCCGGACCCTTTTCCCGGTCGGCGAACTGGAAAAACCCCAGGTTCGCGCCATCGCCGAGAAACATGGCCTGGCCACCGCCAAGAAGAAGGACTCGACCGGTATCTGCTTCATCGGCGAACGGCGTTTCAGCGACTTCCTCAAGCAATACCTGCCCGCTCAACCGGGTGATATCGAGACTGTCGAGGGTGAGGTAATCGGGCGCCATCACGGGCTGATGTATCACACCATCGGCCAGCGCCAGGGGCTGGGCATCGGCGGCATGAAGGATGCCAGCGACGATCCCTGGTACGTCCTGGCCAAGGACCTTGCGCGCAACGTGCTGGTGGTTGGCCAGGGCAACGAGCATCCCTGGCTGTTTTCACGCGCCCTGCTCGCCGCTGATATCTACTGGGTCAACCCGCAAAGGCTCGACACCCCGCGTCGCTTAACCGCCAAGGTCCGCTACCGGCAGAGCGACCAGACCTGCACCCTGGAGAAAACCGCCGAAGGCTACCGCGCCCTGTTCGACGAACCGCAGCGCGCGGTGACGCCGGGGCAGTCGGTGGTGTTCTATCAAGGCGAGGTCTGCCTCGGCGGCGGCATCATCGAGCGGGCGGAGCCCTGGTCGAGCGGAGTACGGCCATGACCCCCATCCAGGAACAATTGGTCGCCCTGGGCGCGGTGTTCAATGCCGCCGCCCTCGCCGACCGCATCGCCAAGACCGGCCAGATCAGCGAAGCCCCGCTGGGTTGCATGATCGGCAGCCTGCTGGTGCGCGACCCGCAGCGTACCCTCGAAGTGTACGGCGACGACGACCTCAACCTGCGCGAAGGCTATCGCGCCCTGGCCAGCGCATTGGAACGCGACCCCAACAGCTTGCAGCGCGAGCCCTTGCGCTACGCGCTGGCCTTGCTGGGCCTGGAGCGGCAGTTGGCCAAGCGCGACGACATGCTGGAGACCATCGGCACCCGCCTGGACCAGATCCAGCAGCAGGTGCAGCATTTCGGCGTTACCCACGAAAACGTGATCGCCGCCTGCGGCGGGCTCTACCAGGACACCCTGAGCACCTTCCGCCAGCGCATCCAGGTGCACGGCGACATGCGCTATCTCCAGCAACCCAGCAACGCCTCGAAGATTCGCGCCCTGCTGCTCGCCGGGATTCGCTCGGCGCGCCTGTGGCGCCAACTCGGCGGCCATCGCTGGCAACTGGTGATCAGCCGTCGCAAGCTGCTCAGCGAGCTTTATCCGCTGATGCGCCACTGAGCATGAGCAGGATCATCCCTTCCCGCTCGGTCAAGCCGATCCAGGGTGCCTTGCTGCTGACCCTGTCGACCCTGCTGTTTTCGTTCATGGGCGTCGGCATCCGCGAGCTGGCGGGCAATGTCAACAACGAATCGGTGGTGTTCTTCCGCAACCTGATCGGGGTGGTGTTCTTCCTCCCGCTCGTTCTGCTGAAAGGCCCCGGACCGCTGAAAACCCTGCGCCTGAAATCCCATATGTGGCGGACCACCTATGGCCTGGCGGCGATGTACTGCTTCTTCTACGCCATCGCTCACCTGCCCCTCGCCGACGCCATGCTGTTCACCTACTCGGCACCGGTCTTCACCCCACTGATCGCGTTCTGGTGGCTGAAGGAACCGCTGACCCGGCGCATGTTGCTGACCAGCGGCATCGGTCTGATCGGCGTGTTCCTGGTCGCCAAACCCTCGGAGGCGCTGTTCGATACCCAGTCACTGGTCGGGATCGCCGCCAGCCTGCTGGCCGCCTTCGCCTTCGTTTCCATCCGGGAAATGAGCGATACCGAGCCGGCGTTCCGCATCGTCTTTTACTTCGCGTTGTTCAGCACGCTGATTTCGGCGGTGCCGCTGACCTGGTCGTGGCAACCGATCAGCGGGCATGAACTGGGCCTGCTGCTGGTGGTGGGCCTGCTCGCGACGGTCAGTCAGATCGTCATGTCCAAGGCCTACGCCATGGCGCCGCCCGGTATCATCGGGCCGTTCGCCTACCTGGCCATCGTATTTTCCGGGATCATCGCCTGGCTGCGGTGGGGCGAGACACCGGACCTGGGTTCGCTGCTGGGCGCGCTGCTGATTTTCGCCTCCGGCCTGCTGTCGATCTCCCGGCGGAAGGCCTGAACGGTCGCCGTCGTGGCCGGTGCCGCGAGCGAATTCGTGTATGATACGCGCCCCTTTTCGTTGACCGATGCCCGAGAACGCCCCATGCAGCTCTCCTCGCTCACCGCGGTATCCCCTGTCGATGGCCGCTATGCCGGCAAAACCAGCGCGCTGCGCCCGATCTTCAGCGAATACGGCCTGATCCGTTTCCGCGTGCAGGTCGAAGTGCGCTGGTTGCAACGCCTCGCCAACCACACCGGGATTCCCGAGGTCACGCCATTTTCCAGCGAAGCCAACGCGCTTCTCGATCGCCTGGCCGAAGACTTCCAGCTGGAACACGCCGAACGCATCAAGGAAATCGAACGCACCACCAACCACGACGTTAAGGCCGTGGAGTACCTGCTCAAGGAGCAGGTGGCGAGCCTGCCGGAACTGGCCAAGGTCAGCGAATTCATCCATTTCGCCTGCACCAGCGAGGACATCAACAACCTGTCCCACGCGCTGATGCTGCGCGAGGGGCGTGACCAGGTGATGCTGCCGCTGATGCGCCAGATCGCCGGGGCGATCCGTGAACTCGCCCATCGCCATGCCGACGTCCCCATGCTCTCCCGCACCCACGGGCAACCGGCCTCCCCGACGACCCTGGGCAAAGAGCTGGCCAACGTGGTCCATCGCCTGGAACGCCAGATCCTGCAAGTCGCCGGTGTGCCCCTGCTGGGCAAGATCAATGGCGCGGTGGGCAACTACAACGCCCACCTCTCGGCTTATCCGAGCGTCGACTGGGAAGCCAATGCCCGGGAATTCATCGAAAAAGACCTCGGCCTGAGCTGGAACCCCTACACCACGCAGATCGAACCGCACGACTACATCGCCGAGCTGTTCGATGCGATCGCCCGCTTCAACACCATTCTCATCGACTTCGACCGCGACATCTGGGGCTACATCTCGCTGGGCTATTTCAAGCAGAAGACCGTGGCCGGCGAGATCGGCTCGTCGACCATGCCGCACAAGGTCAACCCGATCGACTTCGAGAACTCCGAGGGCAACCTGGGCATCGCCAATTCCCTGCTCCAGCACCTGGCCAGCAAACTGCCGGTTTCCCGCTGGCAGCGCGACCTGACCGACTCCACCGTGCTGCGCAACCTGGGGGTCGGCCTCGCCCACAGTCTGATCGCCTACGAGGCCAGCCTGAAGGGCATCGGCAAGCTGGAGCTGAATGCTCCGCGCATCGCCGCCGATCTCGACGCTTGCTGGGAAGTGCTCGCCGAGCCGATCCAGACCGTGATGCGTCGTTATGGCATCGAAAACCCCTACGAGAAGCTGAAAGCGTTGACCCGCGGCAAAGGCATCGGCCCCGAGGCCCTGCAGACTTTCATCGACGGGCTGGACATGCCCGCCAACGCCAAGGCTGAGCTGCGCAATCTGACTCCGGCCAGCTACACCGGCAACGCCGAGGCCCAGGCCAAGCGGATCTGATCGCTTTCGACGATGCGCACGCCCGGCTGTGCCGGGCGTTTTTTTATACCCAAGGTACCCGCCATGACCCCCGATCTTCCTCTCCAGCTCCTCGGCGGCATCAGCGCCCGCGAGTTCCTTCGCGATTACTGGCAGCGTAAGCCGCTGTTGATCCGCCAGGCCCTGCCCGGCTTCGAAAGCCCGATCTCGCCCGATGAGCTGGCCGGCCTGTCGCTCGAAGAAACCGTCGAGTCCCGCCTGGTGATCGAACATGGCGCCCAGCCGTGGGAGCTGCGTCGCGGCCCCTTTGCCGAGGACGCCTTCCAGCACTTGCCCGAGCGTGACTGGACGCTGCTGGTCCAAGCGGTCGACCAGTTCGTCCCGGAAGTCGCCGAGCTGCTCCAGCATTTCCGCTTCCTGCCGAGCTGGCGCATCGACGACGTGATGATCAGCTTCGCCGCACCCGGCGGCGGCGTCGGCCCGCACTACGACAACTACGACGTTTTCCTGCTCCAGGGCCATGGCCGTCGGCGCTGGAAGATCGGGCAAATGTGCGACAACGACAGCCCGCTGCTTCCCCACGGCGACCTGCGCATCCTCGCCGGCTTCGAGCAGACCGACGAATGGGTGCTGGAGCCCGGCGACATGCTCTACCTGCCGCCGCGCCTGGCGCATTTCGGCATTGCCGAGGACGACTGCATGACCTATTCGGTAGGCTTCCGCGCACCGAGCGCCGCCGAGGTCCTGACCCATTTCACCGACTTCCTCGCCCAGTTCCTGCCCGACGAAGAGCGCTATGGCGATGCCGGCAGCCCGCCCCCGGAAGACCCTCACCAGATCCAGCGCGACGCGCTGGATCGGTTGAAGGCGTTGCTCGCCGAGCACATGGGCGACGAACGCCTGCTGCTGACCTGGTTCGGCCAGTTCATGACCGAGCCGCGATACCCCGAACTGGTTTCCGGCAGCGAAGTCGAAGAAGAAGAGTTCCTCACCGCCCTGGACCAGGGTGCGGTTCTCATCCGCAACCCCAGCGCCCGCCTGGCCTGGTCGGAAGTGGACGAAAACCTGGTGCTATTCGCCAGCGGCCAGAGCAGGCTGCTGTCGGGACACCTGCGGGAACTGCTCAAGCTGATTTGCGCTGCCGAGGCGCTGCACCTCGACAATCTCGGGCCATGGTTGGCCGACGACGAGGGACGTAAGCTGCTATGGGAACTGGTCAAGCAAGGAAGTCTGGAGTTTGCCGATGAGTGAGATCGATATCCGCATCGCCGACTGGCACAAGGACAATGCAGACCTGCGGCGCATACGCGAAACCGTATTCATCCTCGAGCAGTCCGTACCGCCCGAACTCGAGTGGGATTCGGAGGATGCCGACGCCGTGCATTTTCTGGCCATCGAGGGCGACTACCCGATCGGCACCGTGCGCCTGCTGCCGGACGGCCATATCGGCCGCATGTCGGTACTCAAGGACTGGCGCGGGTTGAAGGTGGGCGACCGCCTGCTGCGCACCGCCATTGCCGAGGCGGAAAAACGCGGACTGCGTCAGCAGATGCTCAGCGCCCAGGTGCAGGCCACGTCCTTCTACGAGCGCCATGGGTTCGCCGTGGTCAGCGACGAATACCTGGATGTCGGTATCCCCCACGTGGACATGGTGCGCCACAGCGAATGAAGCGGAGCCCGCGATGAATCCTAACGCCCCGGAAGACCCGACCGAAGCCAGCGACTTGCCGGCCATCGATTTCGATTCACCGGGGCGTTTCTCCATCCACAACCCGGAACCCTCGCTGCCCTCCCCGCAACAATGGGAGGCGGCGCCCTTCGTTCTCGGGCAGCAGGCCGACCTGCAACGCTTCGGCAGACCGGAAGAAGCCCGCGCCCATGGGCTGGCGCTACTGCAACAGGCGCAACGCAGCCTGTGCCTGTACACCCCGGATCTGGAACCCTGGCTTTACCATCACAGCAGCGTGCAGGAAGCATGCACGCGCTTCCTGATCGCGCACCCCAGGAATCGTCTGCGCATTTTACTGCGCGACGCCACTCGCGCAGTGAAAGAAGGCAATCGCCTGCTCAACTTGGCGCGCCGCCTCTCCAGCAATTGCCACATCCGCAAGCTCAACCCGGACTATCCCAACGACGAGGCGGCCTATCTGCTGGCCGACGATCGCGGTCTGCTGCTGCGCCCGGAACCGGATGCGTATGCCGGTTACGCCCTGTACAACGACCCCGGCCGCGTACGCCTCCGCCAGACGGCATTCGATCAGGCCTGGGACAACAGCATCACCGATCCCGACCTGCGGAGCTTCCTGCTATGACCTCTCGCATCCTGCTCTTGGCCCTGTTCCTGTTCAGCGCATCGCTCCGCGCCGAAACCGAAATCATCCCGCTCAACTACAGAACCGCCGAGGAAATCCTGCCCACTGCCCAGGCGATCATGGGCAACGCCGGGCGCATCAGTGCCTATGGCAATCAACTCATCGTCAACGCCTCCCCGGGCAAGATCCAGGAACTGCGCACCCTCCTCGAGCAGCTGGACAAACAACCCAAACAGTTGTTGATCAGCGTGGAAACCGCCGAGGACCGGGCTCAGGATGACAGCGGCTATTCGGTGAACGGCTCCGCCAGCGTCGGCGGCGTGGAGGTGCAGGCCGGCCGGGGGGAAGTCCAAGGGCGCGACCAAGTCCGTATCATCCGCCGCAATACCGCTGGAAGAAGCGGGAACAGCCAACGGATTCAGGCCAGCGAAGGCTATCCGGCGCTTATCCAGGTCGGCCAGAATGTGCCCCTCACCTCCAGTGGGCGCGACGCCTACGGAAGGGTCTACCAGAACACCGAATACCACGCCGTCACGCGTGGGTTCTACGTCACCGCCAGCGTCACCGGGGATATCGTGCACGTCGCCATCAGCAGCAATAACGATCGCCTTAGCCAGACCCACCCCGGCGTGATCGACGTGCAGAGCGCCGATACCCAGCTCAGCGGCAGGCTGGGCGAATGGATGACCCTGGGTGGCGTCGCCGAGGACATCGACAGCGATCGAAACGGCGTCCTCCAGCACCGCTCCACCCAGGGTCGTAGCGACACCAGCGTGCGTCTCAAGGTGGAACTGGCCAACTGAAAGCTGACTTCCGGGTCGTTCCCGGACCGCATGTAGTGCCCTCAGAAAAACACTACAAAATGTTTGACGAACGCTTGTTCGAAAGGCATGATGACTCCGCTCCCGCTAATCAAGGCCGCTGAAACGGCCTCGGACCGCCTCCAGCCGACCAGCCGAGTCGATCCGTGTTGCTACAGCCCACAAGGCAGTTCGACGAGATTGCGACTGGAACGAAAGTTGTCCTGAGGGACGGGGAAGCGTTTTCAACGTATCAGCCGGATCGACCGGTTCAGCCCGCGACATCGCCAGCGAGATTCAGCGGCGGTTCGCCTACCTGACTGAAGTCATCCTCTGTACACCGCGCCACCCTCCCACGTCTCGCTCTCGTTCGGTCACATTCTCAACGTTCTGCGGTGAGCTACCCGTCACGATCCCCAGGGTCCACACGGGAAAGTCGGTGCTCAACCCATACACACTTGAAGGATTGACCATGTCCGCTTATCAAAACGACATCAAAGCCGTAGCCGCTCTGAAAGAGACAGCAGGTAACAGCTGGAGCGCTATCAACCCGGAATCCGTGGCTCGCATGCGCGCCCAGAACCGTTTCAAGACCGGCCTGGACATCGCCAAGTACACCGCCGCCATCATGCGCAAGGACATGGAAGAGTACGACGCCGACTCCTCCGTCTACACCCAGTCGCTGGGGTGCTGGCACGGCTTCATCGGTCAGCAGAAGCTGATTTCCATCAAGAAGCACCTGAAGACCACCAACAAGCGCTACCTCTACCTGTCCGGCTGGATGGTCGCCGCCCTGCGTTCCGACTTCGGACCGCTGCCCGACCAGTCGATGCATGAAAAAACCGCGGTTTCCGGCCTGATCGAGGAGCTGTACACTTTCCTGCGCCAAGCCGATGCCCGCGAACTGGACCTGCTGTTCACCGCGCTGGACGCGGCCCGCGCCAGCAACGACAAGGCCAAGCAAGACGAAATCCAGGCCCAGATCGACAACTTCGAAACCCACGTCGTGCCGATCATCGCCGACATCGATGCCGGCTTCGGCAACCCGGAAGCCACCTATCTGCTGGCCAAGAAGATGATCGAAGCCGGCGCCTGCTGCATCCAGATCGAGAACCAGGTGTCCGACGAGAAACAATGCGGCCACCAGGACGGCAAGGTGACCGTTCCCCACGCCGACTTCCTGGCCAAGATCAACGCAGTTCGCTACGCGTTCCTCGAACTGGGTGTCGACGACGGCGTGATCGTCGCCCGTACCGACTCCCTGGGCGCCGGCCTGACCAAGCAGATCGCCGTCACCAACGAGCCGGGCGACCTGGGCGACCAGTACAACGCCTTCCTCGACTGTGAGGAAATCAGCGAAGCCGATCTGGGCAATGGCGACGTGGTGATCAAGCGCGAAGGCAAGCTGCTGCGTCCCAAGCGCCTGCCGAGCAACCTGTTCCAGTTCCGCAAGGGCACCGGCGAAGACCGCTGCGTGCTGGACTGCATCACCTCGCTGCAGAACGGCGCCGACCTGCTGTGGATCGAGACCGAGAAACCGCACGTGGGCCAGATCAAGAGCATGGTCGACCGCATCCGCGAAGTGATTCCCAACGCCAAGCTGGTCTACAACAACAGCCCGTCCTTCAACTGGACCCTGAACTTCCGCCAGCAAGTGTTCGATGCGTTCGCCGCCGAAGGCAAGGACGTATCCGCCTACGATCGCGCCAAGCTGATGAGCGTCGAGTACGACGAAACCGAACTGGCCCAGATCGCCGACGAGAAGATCCGCACCTTCCAGCGCGACGGTTCGGCCCAGGCCGGCATCTTCCACCACCTGATCACCTTGCCGACCTACCACACCGCCGCGCTGTCCACCGACAACCTGGCCAAGGGGTACTTCGCCGACCAAGGCATGCTGGCCTACGTCAAGGGCGTGCAGCGCCAGGAACTGCGCCAGGGTATCGCCTGCGTCAAGCACCAGAACATGGCCGGCTCCGACATCGGCGACAACCACAAGGAATACTTCGCCGGTGAAGCGGCCCTGAAAGCCAGCGGCAAAGACAACACCATGAACCAGTTCCACTAAGCGGCTACGGAACGACTTAGGTCCTTCCGTCTCCTCGAAGCCCCGGTAGCGATACCGGGGCTTCGTTTTTTCCAGGTCCCGAGCGGGAAAGCCCGTCGGCGAAACCTGACCGGGCACATAGCCCTTCCCCGGCTCGATCGAGGCCGGCTCGTGTGAATCGCCAACCCTCGGTGGCGAATCATGCCGGACATTTACCCTGAAACTAATCGATAACTTCGCTCTCGCTAATATATGTAGCGGAGAGACAAGTTACCCATCAAACGATAATGACTATCATTCAGTTGAATTACTGAATTAAATGTCGCAAACCCTAGTCCACTCGAATGCGCCCGCCGCTATGATGCAAAGCCTTACTGCATGTGGGCTGTAGCGCTTCCGATAAGTAACTGAAGTGCCTGGGAGTTAATTTTTTAGTCTGAAAAATTTACTTGAGCGGCGATACGGGCATAAAATTGTCCGAATAGATTGCTGGGGAATCAGTAGGTTGCCAGCAGCACCCATTCAAACATAGCGAATGCCGTTGCTTGTTTAAGGAGTTTCCGGGCATGTCGGAAGCCACGACGATCCTCACCCACAACTGGTCCTTTGCCATTTTCCTTCTCGGGGTCGTGGGCCTCTGTGCATTCATGCTGGGCGTGTCCAGCCTGCTCGGCAGCAAGGCCTGGGGGCGCAGCAAGAACGACCCCTTCGAATCCGGCATGCTCCCCACCGGCAACGCGCGCCTGCGCCTTTCCGCCAAATTCTATTTGGTCGCGATGCTCTTCGTGATCTTCGACGTAGAAGCCCTCTTTCTGTTCGCCTGGGCCGTATCCGTTCGCGAAAGCGGCTGGGCCGGCCTCATCGAAGCTACCGTTTTCATAGCAATTCTGTTGGCAGGTCTTGTCTACCTATGGCGGATCGGTGCGCTCGACTGGGCGCCCGAAGGCCGTCGTAAACGGCAGGCGAAGCTAAAACAATGAGGCTTTGGCGATGCAATATAAACTTACACGGATCGATCCGGATGCGCCCAACGAGCAGTATCCGGTCGGTCAGCAGGAGATCGTTACCGATCCTCTGCTAGAGGATCAGGTCCACAAGAACATCTTCATGGGCAAGCTCGAGGATGCGCTGAACACGACGGTCAACTGGGGACGCAAGAATTCCCTGTGGCCGTACAACTTCGGCCTGTCCTGCTGCTACGTGGAGATGACCACCGCGTTCACGGCGCCCCACGACATCGCGCGCTTCGGCGCCGAGGTGATCCGGGCGTCGCCCCGTCAGGCGGACTTCATGGTCATCGCCGGCACCTGCTTCATCAAGATGGCGCCGGTCATCCAGCGCCTGTACGAGCAGATGCTGGAACCCAAGTGGGTAATTTCCATGGGTTCCTGCGCGAACTCCGGCGGCATGTACGACATTTACTCGGTCGTCCAGGGGGTGGATAAATTCCTCCCGGTCGACGTTTATATCCCTGGCTGCCCGCCCCGTCCCGAAGCGTTCCTGCAAGGCTTGATGCTGTTGCAGGAATCCATCGGCCAGGAGCGCCGCCCGCTATCGTGGGTCGTCGGCGATCAAGGCATCTACCGTGCCGAAATGCCGTCGCAACGCGAACAGCGCCGCGAACAGCGTATTCAGGTCACCAACCTGCGCAGCCCCGACGAAGTCTGAGCCGACCTTCCACGAGAAGGCCGGGCTCTTTCTTTACGTTGACCGATAGCGACCGAGACCATGACTGCAGACACCGCTCTGTCCATTCCGCCGTACAAGGCCGACGACCAAGACGTCGTCGCTGAACTCCATTCCCGCTTCGGCGCCGAGGGTTTCACCGCCCAGGCGACCCGCACCGGCATGCCCGTGCTTTGGGTGGCCCGCGAGCGACTGCTCGAAGTCCTGAGCTTCCTGCGCCACCTGCCGCGCCCCTATGTGATGCTCTACGACCTGCACGGCGTCGACGAGCGCCTGCGGACCCAGCGTCGCGGGCTGCCGGACGCCGACTTCACGGTGTTCTACCACCTGCTGTCGATAGAACGTAACAGCGACGTGATGATTAAGGTCGCGTTGTCCGAGCGCGATCTGTCCCTGCCGAGCGTCACCGGCATCTGGCCGAACGCCAACTGGTACGAACGCGAAGTCTGGGACATGTACGGCATCCACTTCAGCGGCCACCCGCACCTGACGCGGATCCTGATGCCGCCGACCTGGACCGGCCACCCGCTGCGCAAGGACTACCCGGCGCGAGCGACCGAGTTCGATCCCTTCAGCCTGTCCCTGGCCAAGCAGGAGCTGGAGGAGGAAGCCGCGCGCTTCAAGCCGGAAGACTGGGGCATGAAGCGCGGCAACGAGAACGAGGACTACATGTTCCTCAACCTCGGCCCGAACCACCCCTCAGCCCACGGCGCCTTCCGCATCATCCTGCAACTGGACGGCGAAGAGATCGTCGACTGCGTGCCGGAAATCGGCTACCACCACCGTGGCGCCGAGAAGATGGCCGAGCGCCAGTCCTGGCACAGTTTCATCCCCTACACCGATCGCATCGATTACCTGGGCGGGGTGATGAACAACCTGCCCTACGTGCTTTCGGTGGAGAAGCTCGCCGGCATCAAGGTACCGGCGCGGGTCGACTTCATTCGCGTGATGATGGCCGAGTTCTTCCGCATCACCAGCCACCTGCTGTTCCTCGGCACCTATATCCAGGACGTCGGGGCCATGACCCCGGTGTTCTTCACCTTCACCGACCGCCAGCGCGCCTATAAGGTGATCGAGGCGATCACCGGTTTCCGCCTGCATCCGGCCTGGTACCGCATCGGTGGCGTCGCCCACGACCTGCCCCGCGGCTGGGACGGCTTGGTCAAGGAGTTCGTCGACTGGTTGCCCAAGCGCCTGGACGAGTACGAAAAGGCCGCGCTGAAGAACAGCATCCTCAAGGGCCGCACCATCGGCGTCGCCCAGTACAACACCCAGGAAGCCCTGGAGTGGGGCATCACCGGGGCGGGCCTGCGTTCCACCGGCCTGGACTTCGACCTGCGCAAGGCGCGCCCCTATTCCGGCTACGAGCACTTCGAGTTCGAAGTGCCGCTGGCGCACAACGGCGATGCCTACGATCGCTGCATGGTCCGCGTCGAGGAAATGCGCCAGAGCATCCGCATCATCGACCAGTGCATGCGCAACATGCCGGAAGGCCCGTACAAGGCGGACCATCCGCTGACCACGCCGCCGCCGAAAGAGCGCACCCTGCAACACATCGAAACCCTGATCACTCACTTCCTGCAGGTGTCCTGGGGCCCGGTCATGCCGGCCAACGAGTCCTTCCAGATGATCGAAGCGACCAAGGGTATCAACAGCTATTACCTGACCAGCGATGGCAGCACCATGAGCTATCGCACGCGGATTCGCACGCCCAGCTATCCCCACCTGCAGCAGATCCCCTCGGTGATCCGCGGCAGCATGGTCGCCGACCTGATCGCCTATCTGGGCAGTATCGACTTCGTCATGGCCGACGTGGATCGCTGAGGAGGAATGACCATGAGCAATGCAGCCCTGATCCAGACCGACCGTTTCGCCCTCAGCGAAGCGGAACGCTCGGCCATCGAGCACGAAATGCACCATTACGAGGACTCGCGCGCGGCCTCCATCGAGGCCCTGAAGATCGTCCAGAACGCCCGTGGCTGGGTGCCCGACGGCGCGGTCTATGCCATCGCTGAGATCCTCGGCATCCCGGCCAGCGACGTCGAGGGCGTGGCCACCTTCTACAGCCAGATCTTCCGCCAGCCGGTCGGCCGCCACATCATCCGCGTGTGCGACAGCATGGTCTGCTACATCGGCGGCCATGAGTCGGTGGTGTCGGCGATCCAGCGGCAACTGGGAATCGGCCTCGGCCAGACCACCGCCGACGGCCGCTTCACCTTGCTGCCGGTCTGCTGCCTGGGCAACTGCGACAAGGCGCCGGCGCTGATGATCGACGACGACACCCACGGCAACGTCCAGCCGGACGGCGTGGCCACATTGCTGGAGGCCTACGTATGACGCTCACCTCCATGGGGCCGGCCAACCGCATCGCGCGCAGCCCGGAAACCCATCCGCTGACTTGGCGCCTTCGCGAAGACGGCGAACCCATCTGGCTCGACGAGTACCGCCAGAAGGACGGCTACAGTGCCGCCCGCAAGGCCCTCGCGGACATGGCCCAGGCCGACATCGTGCAGACGGTCAAGGACTCCGGCCTCAAGGGGCGCGGCGGCGCCGGCTTCCCCACCGGGGTGAAGTGGGGCCTGATGCCCGCCGACGAAACCATGAACATCCGCTACCTGCTGTGCAACGCGGATGAGATGGAGCCGAACACCTGGAAAGACCGCCTGCTGATGGAGCAACTGCCGCACCTGCTGTTGGAAGGCATGCTGATCAGCGCCCGCGCGCTCAAGGCTTATCGCGGCTACATCTTCCTGCGCGGCGAATACGTCGACGCGGCGCGCAACCTGAACCGGGCGATCGCCGAAGCCAAGGAAGCCGGCCTGCTGGGCAAGAACATCCTCGGCAGCGGTTTCGATTTCGAGCTGTTCGTCCACACCGGCGCCGGCCGCTACATCTGTGGCGAAGAAACCGCGCTGATCAACTCCCTGGAAGGCCGCCGCGCCAACCCGCGCTCCAAGCCGCCCTTCCCCGCCGCCGTCGGCGTCTGGGGCAAGCCGACCTGCGTCAACAACGTCGAGACCCTGTGTAACGTCCCGGCCATCGTCGGCAACGGCGTCGACTGGTACAAGTCCCTGGCCCGCGAGGGCAGCGAGGACATGGGGACCAAGCTGATGGGCTTCTCCGGCAAGGTGAAGAACCCCGGCGTGTGGGAACTGCCGTTCGGCATCCCGGCCCGCGAGCTGTTCGAGGAATACGCCGGCGGCATGCGCGACGGCTATACCCTGAAATGCTGGCAGCCTGGCGGCGCCGGTACCGGTTTCCTGTTGCCGGAACACCTGGACGCGCCCATGTACGCCGCCGGCATCGGCAAGGTCGGCACGCGCATGGGCACCGGCTTGGCCATGGCGGTGGACGAGAGCGTCAGCATGGTCTCGCTGCTGCGCAACATGGAGGAGTTTTTCGCCCGCGAATCCTGCGGCTGGTGCACGCCCTGTCGCGACGGGCTGCCCTGGAGCGTGAAGATCCTGCGCGCCCTGGAACGCGGCGAAGGCAGCGCCGAGGACATCCAGACCCTGCTCGGGCTGGTCAACTTCCTCGGCCCCGGCAAGACCTTCTGTGCCCATGCGCCGGGTGCCGTGGAACCGCTCGGCAGCGCGATCAAGTATTTCCGCGGCGAATTCGAGGCGGGCGTGAAAAGGCCTCCCGAGACGACTCCGTTCGGCGCGCCGGCGGCCTTCGCCGCCGCCCCGCTGGCTTGACATGAATCCAGACGCCGGCCGGGCGGGCAAGACCCGAGCGATGCGGAGCGAGGGCGCCCAAGCGCCCCGATGTGCTCACCCCGGCCCCTGGCGTGCGCCGGCCCTCATGGTCATCCATGACGGCGGCAGAAAAAGAATTCCATTAGCCAAATCCGCTTCGGCGGGTAGATGAAGACTGAACCATGGCCACTATCCACGTAGACGGCAAAGATCTCGAAGTCGACGGTGCGGACAACCTGCTGCAGGCCTGTCTCTCCCTCGGCCTCGACATTCCCTATTTCTGCTGGCACCCGGCGCTCGGCAGCGTCGGTGCCTGCCGCCAGTGCGCGGTGAAGCAGTACACCGACGAGAACGACAAGCGCGGCCGCCTGGTCATGTCCTGCATGACTCCGGCCACCGATAACACCTGGATTTCCATCGAGGACGAAGAGGCCAAGGCCTTCCGCGCCAGCGTCGTCGAGTGGCTGATGACCAACCACCCGCACGACTGCCCGGTCTGCGAGGAAGGCGGTCACTGCCACCTGCAGGACATGACGGTGATGACCGGGCACAACGCCCGGCGCTATCGCTTCACCAAGCGTACCCACCAGAACCAGGAGCTCGGCCCCTTCATCGCCCACGAGATGAACCGCTGCATCGCCTGCTACCGCTGCGTGCGCTACTACAAGGATTACGCGGGCGGCACCGATCTGGGCGTCTACGGCGCCCACGACAACGTTTATTTCGGCCGGGTCGAGGATGGCGTGCTGGAGAGCGAGTTCTCCGGCAACCTGGTGGAGGTCTGCCCGACCGGCGTCTTCACCGATAAGACCCATTCCGAACGCTACAACCGCAAATGGGACATGCAGTTCTCGCCGAGCATCTGCCATGGCTGCTCGAGCGGCTGCAACATCAGCCCCGGCGAGCGCTACGGCGAAATCCGCCGCATCGAGAACCGCTTCAACGGTTCGGTGAACCAGTACTTCCTCTGCGACCGCGGCCGCTTCGGCTACGGCTACGTCAACCGTCAGGATCGTCCCCGCCAGCCGTGGCTGCGGGAAGGCGATGGCGCGCGCATCCTCGGCCTCGACCGTGCCTTGGACGAAGCCGCTGCGCGCCTGAAGGGCAAGCGGGTGATCGGCATCGGCTCGCCACGCGCCAGTCTCGAAGGCAACTTCGCCCTGCGCGAGCTGGTGGGAGAAGGCCGGTTCTACTCCGGCATCGCCGCCGCCGAGCTGGAAAACCTGCGCCTGATCCGCGGGATTCTGGAGAACGGCCCGCTGCCCATCCCCACCCTGCGCGACATCGAGCAGCATGACGCGGTCTTCGTGTTTGGCGAAGACCTGACCCAGACCGCCGCCCGCGTGGCCCTCGCCCTGCGCCAGGCGGTGAAAGGCAAGGCCACCGACATCGCCGCCTCGATGAAGATCCAGGACTGGCACATGGCGGCGGTACAGAACGTCGCCCAGCACGCGCTCAACCCGCTGTTCATCGCCAGCGTCGCCGCGACCCGTCTCGACGACGTCGCCAGCGAATGCGTGCACGCCGCCCCGGACGACCTGGCCCGCCTCGGCTTCGCCGTGGCCCACGCCATCGACCCGAGTGCCCCGGCCGTGGCCGGGCTGGATGCGGAAACCAGCGCGCTGGTCCAGCGCATCGCCGATGCCCTGCTGGCCGCCAAGCGTCCGCTGCTGGTGTCCGGCGCCTCCCTGGGCAGCAAAGCGCTGCTCGAAGCGGCGGCGAACATCGCCAGCGCCTTGAAAAATCGCAGCAAGGAAGGCTCCATCAGCCTGGTCGTGTCCGAAGCCAACAGCATGGGCCTGGCCCTGTTGCTCGGCGACGATGCCGCGGATAAATCCCTGGAAGCGGCGCTGCAAGCCCTGACGTCCGGCCAGGCCGATGCCGTGGTGGTGCTGGAGAACGATCTCTACGCTCGCGTCGACGCCGCCCGCGTCGACGCCGCCCTGGACGCCGCCGAGCTGGTGATCGTCGCCGATCACCAGCGCACCGCTACCGTCGAGCGTGCCGACCTGGTCCTGCCGGCCGCCAGCTTCGCCGAAGGCGACGGCACCCTGGTCAGCCAGGAAGGCCGCGCCCAGCGCTTCTTCCAGGTCTTCGACCCGAGCTACTACGATGCCGGCATCCTGGTCCGCGAAGGCTGGCGCTGGCTGCACGCGCTGCACAGCACCCTGCAGGAGCGGACCGTCGACTGGACCCAGCTCGACCAGGTCACCGAAGCCTGCGCCGCTGCCCAGCCCTCCCTGGCCCGCATCCGCGACGCCGCCCCCTCCGCGTCCTTCCGCATCAAGGGCCTGAAGCTGGCGCGCGAACCGCACCGCTACAGCGGCCGGACCGCCATGCGCGCCAACATCAGCGTCCATGAGCCCCGTCAACCGCAGGACCGCGACTCCGCCTTCGCGTTTTCCATGGAGGGTTACTCGGGCTCCAAGGAAGACCGCCAGCAGATTCCCTTTGCCTGGTCACCGGGCTGGAACTCGCCCCAGGCCTGGAACAAGTTCCAGGACGAGGTCGGCGGCCACCTGCGCGCCGGCGATCCGGGCGTGCGCCTGATCGAAGCCAAGGGCGCCAGCCTGCCCTGGTACGCCGCCCCGGCGTCGTTCAATCCGACCCAGGGCACCTGGCAGGTGGTGCCTTTCCACCACCTGTTCGGCAGTGAGGAAAACACCTCCCGCGCCGCGCCGATCCAGGAGCGCATGCCCCAGCCCTACGTGGCGCTGGCCAAGGAAGAAGCCGCGCGCCTGGGGGTCAACGACGGCGCGCTGCTCAGCCTGACCGTCGACGGCCGCGCCCTGCGCCTGCCGCTGCACATCCGCGAGGACCTGGCCATCGGCCTGGTCGGCCTGCCCGCCGGCCTGCCCGGAATACCGCCGAACCTGGCCGGCGCCACGGTCACCGTCCTTCAGGAGGCCGCGCAATGAGCTGGTTGACGCCTACCCTCATCGACGTGATCGTCGCCGTGCTCAAGGCCATCGTGGTGCTGCTCGCGGTGGTGGTCAGCGGCGCGCTGCTGAGCTTCGTCGAGCGGCGCCTGCTGGGCCTCTGGCAGGACCGCTACGGTCCCAACCGGGTGGGACCCTTCGGCATGTTCCAGCTCGGCGCGGACATGGTGAAGATGTTCTTCAAGGAAGACTGGACGCCTCCGTTCTCCGACAAGGTGATCTTCACCCTGGCCCCGGTGATCGCCATGGGCGCCTTGCTGATTGCCTTCTCGATCATTCCGATCACCCCCACCTGGGGCGTCGCCGACCTCAACATCGGCATCCTGTTCTTCTTCGCCATGGCCGGGCTGTCGGTGTACGCCGTGCTCTTCGCCGGCTGGTCGAGCAACAACAAGTTCGCCCTGCTCGGCAGCCTGCGCGCCTCCGCCCAGACCGTCTCCTACGAGGTGTTCCTGGCGCTGTCGCTGATGGGCATCGTCGCCCAAGTCGGCTCGTTCAACATGCGCGACATCGTCGATTACCAGGCCCAGCACCTGTGGTTCATCATTCCGCAGTTCTTCGGCTTCTGTACCTTCTTCATCGCCGGCGTCGCCGTGACCCACCGTCACCCGTTCGACCAACCGGAAGCGGAGCAGGAACTGGCCGACGGCTACCACATCGAGTACGCCGGGATGAAATGGGGCATGTTCTTCGTCGGCGAATACATCGGCATCGTGACCATTTCCGCGCTGCTGGTGACCCTGTTCTTCGGCGGCTGGCACGGTCCGTTCAATATCCTGCCGTCCCTGGCGTTCCTCTGGTTCGCCCTGAAGACCGCGTTCTTCATCATGCTGTTCATCCTGCTCCGCGCGTCGATCCCGCGTCCGCGCTATGACCAGGTGATGGCCTTCAGCTGGAAGTTCTGCCTGCCGCTGACCCTGATCAACCTGCTGGTGACCGGCGCTGTCGTGCTGGCCTCGGCCCAGTAAGGAGAATCCCATGTTCAAGTACATCCTGGAGGTCGTGCTCGGCACCCTCACCCAGTTGCGCAGCCTGGTCATGGTCTTCGGCCACGCCTTCCGCAAGCGCGACACCCTGCAATACCCCGAGGAGCCGGTCTATCTGCCGCCGCGCTATCGTGGCCGGATCGTCCTGACCCGCGACCCCGACGGCGAGGAACGCTGCGTGGCCTGCAACCTGTGCGCCGTGGCCTGCCCGGTGGGTTGCATCTCCCTGCAGAAGGCCGAGACCGACGACGGCCGCTGGTACCCGGAGTTCTTCCGCATCAACTTCTCCCGCTGCATTTTCTGCGGCCTGTGCGAAGAAGCCTGCCCGACCACCGCGATCCAGTTGACCCCGGATTTCGAGATGGCCGAATTCAAGCGCCAGGAACTGGTGTACGAGAAGGAAGACCTGCTGATCTCCGGACCCGGCAAGAACCCCGACTACAACTTCTATCGCGTGGCAGGCATGGCCATCGCCGGCAAGCCGAAAGGCGCCGCACAGAACGAAGCCGAGCCGATCAACGTGAAGAGCCTGCTGCCCTAAGGAGACGCTGTGGAATTCGCTTTCTATTTCGCCGCTGGCGTCGCCGTACTGTCCACCCTGCGGGTGGTCACCAACAGCAACCCGGTGCATGCCCTGCTCTATCTGATCATCTCGCTGCTGGCGGTCTCGATGGTGTTCTTCAGCCTCGGCGCGCCCTTCGCCGGCGCGCTGGAGATCATCGTTTACGCCGGCGCCATCATGGTGCTGTTCGTGTTCGTGGTGATGATGCTCAACCTCGGCCGCGCGGTGGTCGAGCAGGAGCGCAAATGGCTGCTGCCGAAAGTCTGGATCGGCCCGGGCGTGCTGTCCGCCGCGTTGCTGGTGGAACTGCTCTACGTGCTGTTCGGCAGCCCCAGCGCGGGCGCCATCGGCCAGACCACCGTGGATGCCAAGGCCGTCGGCGTGAGCCTGTTCGGGGCTTACCTGCTGGTCGTCGAACTCGCCTCCATGCTGCTGCTGGCGGCACTGGTCGCGGCCTACCACCTCGGCCGCCACGAAGCTAAGGAATAAGCCATGCACTCGATTCCCATGGAACACGGATTGGCCCTGGCAGGCGTGCTGTTCAGCCTGGGGCTGCTCGGCCTGATGGTGCGCCGCAATATCCTCTTCGTACTGATGAGCCTGGAAGTGATGATGAACGCCGCCGCCCTCGCCTTCGTCGTCGCCGGCGCCCGCTGGGCCCAGGCCGACGGGCAGGTGATGTTCATCCTGGTGATCACCCTGGCCGCGGCCGAAGCCAGCATCGGGCTGGCGATCCTGCTGCAGCTGTACCGCCGCTTCCACACCCTCGATATCGACGCTGCCAGCGAGATGCGCGGATGAACCTTCTATTCCTGACCTTTCTGTTCCCCCTGCTCGGCTGGCTGATCCTGTCGTTCTCCCGTGGGCGCCTGTCGGAAAACGCCTCGGCGCTGATCGGCGTCGGCTCGGTCGGCCTGTCCGCCCTCACCGCCGCCTGGATCATCTGGCAATTCAATGTGGCACCGCCGCCGGGCGGGGCCTATACCCAGGTGCTCTGGCAGTGGATGGCGGTAGCCGGCTTCACCACCAGCTTCACCCTGTACCTGGACGGCCTGTCGCTGACCATGCTCGGCGTGGTCACCGGCGTGGGCTTCCTGATCCACCTGTTCGCCTCCTGGTACATGCGCGGGGAAGAGGGCTATTCGCGCTTCTTCGCCTACACCAACCTGTTCATCGCCAGCATGCTGTTCCTGGTGCTCGGCGATAACCTGCTGTTCCTCTACTTCGGCTGGGAAGGGGTGGGGCTCTGCTCCTACCTGTTGATCGGTTTCTATTACAGCAACCCGAACAACGGCAATGCCGCCCTCAAGGCCTTCATCGTCACCCGGATCGGCGACGTGTTCATGGCCATTGGCCTGTTCATCCTGTTCCAGCACCTGGGCACGCTGAACATCCAGCAACTGATGGCCCTGGCACCGCAGAAATACCTGGCCGGCGACAACTGGTTGTGGATCGCCACCCTGATGCTGCTAGGCGGCGCGGTGGGCAAGTCCGCCCAGTTGCCGCTGCAGACCTGGCTGGCCGATGCGATGGCCGGCCCGACGCCGGTTTCCGCGCTGATCCACGCGGCCACCATGGTGACCGCCGGGGTCTACCTGATCGCCCGCACCCATGGCCTGTTCCTGCTCACCCCGGACATCCTCGAGCTGGTGGGGATCGTCGGCGGCACCACCCTGGTATTGGCCGGCTTCGCCGCCCTGGTGCAGACCGACATAAAGCGCATCCTCGCCTACTCCACCATGAGCCAGATCGGCTACATGTTCCTCGCCCTCGGCGTCGGCGCCTGGGACGCGGCGATCTTCCACCTGATGACCCACGCGTTCTTCAAAGCGCTGCTGTTCCTCGCCTCCGGCGCGGTGATCGTCGCCTGCCACCACGAGCAGAACATCTTCAAGATGGGCGGCCTGTGGAAGAAGCTGCCGCTGGCCTATGCGAGCTTCATCGTCGGCGGCGCCGCCCTGTCGGCCCTGCCGCTGGTCACCGCGGGCTTCTACTCGAAGGACGAGATTCTCTGGGAAGCCTTCGCCAGCGGCCACCAATGGTTGCTCTATGCAGGCCTGGCCGGTGCTTTCCTGACTTCGATCTACACCTTCCGGCTGATCTTCATCGCCTTCCACGGCGAAGCCAAGACCGAAGCCCACGCCGGTCACGGGATTTCCCATTGGCTGCCGCTGGCGACGCTCATCGTGCTCTCGACCTTCATCGGCGCGCTGATCACTCCGCCCCTCGCCGGCGTGTTGCCGGAGAGTGCCGGGCACACCGGTGGCGAGAGCAAGCACGCCCTGGAGATCGCCTCGGGCGCCATCGCCCTGGCCGGCATCCTGCTCGCCGCCCTGCTGTTCCTCGGCAAGCGGCGGTTCGTCGGCGCGCTGGCCAAGAGCGCACCGGGACGCTTCCTCGGCGCCTGGTGGTATGCCGCCTGGGGCTTCGACTGGCTGTACGGCGTGCTCTTCGTCAAACCCTATCTGTTGCTCTGTCGTCTGCTCGGGCATGACCCGATCGACAGTGGCATCGGCCTGATCCCGCGCCTGGCACGGGGTGGACACGAGGTGTTGAGCCGCAGCGAAACCGGACAGGTGCGCTGGTACGCGGTATCCCTCGTCGGCGGCGCCGTGCTGCTGCTCGCCGCCGCTCTGCTGGCCTGAACCGACTATGCGTCTTTGCGAAAGGAATTGAGCCCGTCATGATTCTGCCCTGGCTGATCCTGATCCCCTTTATCGGCGGCATGCTGTGCTGGCTGGCGGAGCGCTTCGGCTCCACCCTGCCGCGCTGGATCGCGCTGCTGTCCATGACCCTGCTGTTCGCCCTCGGCCTCTGGCTGTGGGCCACCGGCGATTTCAGCCTCGCCCCGGCGCCCGGTGCCGATCAGGCCTGGGCCTCCGAGTTCAAGGTGCGCTGGATCGAGCGCTTCGGCATCAGCGTGCACCTGGCGCTGGACGGCCTGTCGGTGCTGATGATCGTCCTTACCGGGCTGCTCGGCGTGCTGTCGGTGCTGTGCTCGTGGAACGAGATCCAGAAGCACGTGGGGTTCTTCCACCTCAACCTGATGTGGATCCTCGGCGGTGTGGTCGGCGTGTTCCTCGCCCTCGACCTGTTCCTGTTCTTCTTCTTCTGGGAAATGATGCTGGTGCCGATGTACTTCCTCATCGCGCTCTGGGGTCATAGCGGCAGCCACGGCAAGACCCGCATCACCGCCGCCACCAAGTTCTTCATCTTCACCCAGGCCAGCGGCCTGATCATGCTGGTGGCGATCCTCGGCCTGGTGCTGGTCAACTACAACGCCACCGGCGTGCTGACCTTCAACTACACCGACCTGCTGAAGACCCAATTGGCGCCGGGCACCGAATACATCCTGATGCTCGGGTTCTTCGTCGCCTTCGCCGTGAAGTTCCCGGTGGTGCCGCTGCACTCCTGGCTCCCCGACGCCCACGCCCAGGCGCCCACCGCGGGCTCCGTGGACCTCGCCGGCATCCTGCTGAAAACCGCCGCCTACGGCCTGATGCGCTTCGCCCTGCCGCTGTTCCCCAACGCCTCGGCGGAGTTCGCCCCGATCGCCATGTGGCTCGGCGTGTTCGGCATCCTCTACGGCGCCTTCCTGTCCTTCGCCCAGACCGACATCAAGCGCTTGGTGGCCTACTCCAGCGTGTCCCACATGGGTTTCGTGCTGATCGCCATCTACTCCGGCAGCCAGCTCGCCCTGCAAGGCGCGGTGGTGCAGATGGTCGCCCACGGCCTGTCCGCCGCGGCGCTGTTCATCCTCTGCGGCCAGCTCTACGAGCGCCTGCATACCCGCGACATGCGCCAGATGGGCGGCATCTGGGCACGCCTGCCCTACCTGCCGGCGATCAGCCTGTTCTTCGCCGCCGCCGCGCTGGGCCTGCCCGGCACCGGTAACTTCGTCGGCGAGTTCCTCATCCTCATGGGCTCTTTCCAGGGCTTCCCCTGGGTCGCGTCCCTGGCCGCCACCGGCCTGGTATTCGGTTCGGTGTATTCGCTGATCATGATCCACCGCGCCTACTTCGGCCCGGCCAAGAGCGATAGCGCCCTGGAACCGATGAAGACCCGCGAGCTGTGCATGGTGCTCGGCCTCGCGGTGCTGCTGATCATCGTCGGCGTGTACCCGCAGCCGGTGCTGGACACCTCCGCTGCGAGCATGCATGGCGTGCACCAGTGGATGAGCACCGCCTTCTCCCACCTCGAATCGGCCCGGTAAGTAGCGTTATGGAATTCACCACACAACACTTCATCGCACTGCTGCCGCTGCTGGTCACCTGCGCCACCGTCGTGGTGGTCATGCTGGCGATCGCCTGGAAACGGCACCACACCCTGACCTTCGCCCTGTCGGTGGTCGGCCTCAACCTGGCCCTGCTGTCGATCCTGCCGGTGCTGAACGTCACCCCGCAGCAGGTCACGCCGTTGCTGCAGGTGGATCGCTTCGCCTGCTACTACATGGCGATCATCCTCGCCTCGACCTTGGCCTGCGTGACGCTGATCCATGCCTACCTTGGCGAGGCCACGGTCGGCAGCGGCGGCGAAGCCAGCCGTGGCTACCCCGGCAATCGCGAAGAGCTGTACCTGCTGATCCTGCTGTCCGCCGCCGGTGGCCTGGTGCTGGTCTGCGCACAGCATCTCGCCGGCTTGTTCATCGGCCTGGAACTGCTGTCCGTGCCGACCTACGGGATGATCGCCTACGCCTTCTTCAACAAGCGCTCCCTCGAAGCCGGCATCAAGTACATGGTGCTCTCGGCCGCTGGCTCCGCGTTCCTGCTGTTCGGCATGGCTTTGCTGTACGCCGAATCCGGCAGCCTGAGCTTCTCCGGCATCGGCGCCTCGCTGGCGGCCGGCAGCGCCCACAGCCTGCTGGTACAGGTGGGCATCGGCCTGATGCTGGTGGGCCTGGCATTCAAACTGTCCCTGGTGCCTTTCCACCTGTGGACGCCGGACGTCTACGAAGGCGCGCCAGCGCCGGTGGCGGCCTTCCTCGCCACGGCCAGCAAGGTGGCGGTGTTCGCCGTGCTGCTGCGCCTCTACCAGCTCTCCCCCGCCACCGCCGGCGGCTGGCTGAACGACATGCTGACGGTGATGGCGATCGCCTCGATCCTGTTCGGCAACCTGCTGGCGCTCACCCAGAGCAACCTCAAGCGCCTGCTGGGCTACTCCTCCATCGCCCACTTCGGTTACCTGCTGGTGGCGCTGATCGCCAGCAAGGGCATGGCGGTGGAAGCCATCGGCGTGTACCTGGCCACCTATGTCCTCACCAGCCTGGGCGCCTTCGGCGTCATCACCCTGATGTCCACGCCGTATAACGGCCGCGATGCGGACGCGCTGTACGAGTACCGCGGGCTGTTCTGGCGCCGCCCCTACCTCACCGCCGTGCTCACGGTGATGATGCTGTCGCTGGCAGGCATTCCGCTCACCGCGGGCTTCATCGGCAAGTTCTACGTGATCGCCGTGGGCGTCGAGTCGGGCCTGTGGTGGTTGCTCGGCGCACTGGTCATCGGCAGCGCCATCGGCGTGTTCTATTACCTGCGGGTGATGGTCACCCTCTTCATGATCGAGCCGACCCTGCGTCGCCACGATGCGCCGCTGCAATGGGCACAACGGGCCGGTGGGATCATGCTTCTGCTGGTCGCGCTGTTGGCGTTCTTCCTCGGCGTCTACCCGCAACCCCTGCTGGAGCTGGTGCAGCAGGCGGGCCTCGCCGCGCTCTGACGGCAACCGCATGGAAAACCCGGCCAAAGGCCGGGTTTTTTTATTCCACCCTGGCGCCAGTGCGCCACGCGCTGGACGCCCGTCCTGAAGGCAGGGGTTCGCCCCGGCCGATGATCGAAAGGCCGCAGGGCAGCCGTTGACCGCGGCTACAGTGGGGCGGAACGTTGCCCACTCGCCCACTCGCCCACAGCCTGGCTTCGCCTATGGCCCTGCGACGGGTTGGCGCGGCCGGCTACAGTCCATGACCATGCTTCTAAACCAGCGGTGCGCCGAATCGGCATTGCGCCGCGTGTGCCACGCCTGCTGGAACGCGAAACCAGGCAACTCGACCGGTGGCATGAAGCCTGCCAGCCCCTGGTTGCGGGCCACGGGCTCCAGCGTGCGACTTGCAACGGTCAGGATCAAATCCGTGCCCGCAAGCACCTCCGTCGACGCGCGCCAATGCGGCAGGACGAGTGCGACACGCCTGCGCAGCCCTCGGGATGCCAGGACCGCGTCGATCTCGTTGTCGGTATCCGGCCTCGTCGCCACCAGCACATGGGGACGTGCCAGCCACTGATCGAGCGACAGCTTGCCGCATTCGGGGAGCGAGCCTTGGTCGGCCACGCAGACGAAATGCTCCTCGAACAGGGTTTCCCTGACGATGTCGCTGGGCGTATTCGGGAAGACGCCCAGTGCCAGGTCGATCTCGCCGTCCGCCAACTGAGCCAACATGGATTCGCGGCTGGCCTGGCAGACCGCCAGGTCGATGCCGGGCGCCTGATCGCGCAACCGCGCCACCAACGCAGGCAGCAGCAGATGCGCCGCGTAGTCGGACATCGCGAGGCGAAAGCGGCGCAGGGTCTGGCGGGGGTCGAAGGCACGCTCCTGCAGCAGCGCATCGAGCTGGCCCAGAGCGGCTTCCAGTGGTTGCGACAGCTCCTGGGCGCGGGGAGTCAGGGCCATGCCGGCGCCGCGCCGGATCAGTAACGGGTCGCCGAAGACGTCCCGCAGTTGCGCCAGCGCGTGGCTAACCGCCGGTTGGCTCTTATGCAACCGCAAGGCGGCCCGCGTGACGTGCTTTTCCGCCAGCAAGGCATGCAGCGTCAGCAGCAGGTTGAGGTCGATACGTCGCAATTCATCCATGGAGCGAATAATGCTCGTGTAGGATTCGAATTTCCATTCAAACAGCGAATGAAGAAACATACGAAACCTTCGTTGTTTTGCTTGATGAGGATCTTCCGTATGAACGGGCTCTCTCTCTCCAGCCTGCTGCCGATGGCGATTGCCGTGATCGCAGGGGCCGCCGTGCCTTTCCAGGCCGGTAGTAACGCCGCCTTGGGACGTGCCCTGGGGCATCCGCTGTGGGCCACCCTGTCTTCGCTGGCGGTCAGCGTCCTGGTCGTCGTGCCCTTGATGCTGCTGATACGGGCTCCGGCCCCCGCCTTGGGCGCTGCGACGCAGGGGCCGGCATGGGCGTGGCTGGGCGGGGTGGCCGGAGTGGCCTATATCACGGCGGCGCTCGTATTGACGCCCAAGCTGGGCGCGGCCAGCTTCATCGTCAGCGTCATCGCTGGTCAGATGCTGGCTTCCCTGCTGATCGACCACTACGGCCTCATGGGGCTGATGCCGAAGCCTGCCGGTGCGTGGCGGGTGGCGGGCATTGCACTGATCCTGCTGGGCATGGTCGTCGTACAGGTGAGCCCTTCGACGTCAGCGTCGGTGCGGCCCCCTGTTTCCTCCGCCAAACGCCCCTGAAAGGCGTTCGCACCGGGGGCCTCGGCATCCATGCCGTTTTCTTGCCATTGCCGAAGACCTGCGTTTTGCCGATTCGACGAAGCGCTCCGGGCCGAATGCCCGGCGAAATCGCAGCTACCGCCAACGCGCGGCAGGCACGTCCGGCCCCTGTCCCGCTCTCGGCGATAACCGCCCTCCGGCGCCGGGTGTCCGGTGGCGCGCAAACGGGTGCCGCCGGGCGTTTCGGCTTCGCTTCGGGCAATGCGAGGAGCTTTCATATCTCGCTTTGCGAATTCACCTGGGCTCCGACCCGGCATCGCGGGCGACGCCCTGCGATAGACCCGTCGCTCATCGCGGCAATTGGATCACCGGCTTCTTCTCGGTGAACAAGGCCCAGGTGGACATGAACAATGCCGCCACCAAGGGCCCGACGACGAACCCGTTGAGGCCGAAGATCGCCATGCCGCCTAGGGTGGAGATCAGCACCAGGTAGTCCGGCATCTTGGTGTCCTTGCCCACCAGCAGCGGACGCAGCACGTTGTCCACCAGGCCGATGACGAATACCCCGAACAGCGCCAGCACGATGCCCTGCCAGAGCGCACCGGTGGCGAAGAAGTACACCGCGACCGGGGCCCAGACCAACCCCGAACCCACCGCCGGCAGCAGCGAGAGGAAGGCCATCAGCACGCCCCAGAGCAGCGCGCTGGGAATGTCGAGCGCCCAGAAGATGAAGCCGCCCAGTGCACCCTGGGTGATCGCCACCACCAGGTTGCCCTTCACGGTCGCCCGCACCACCCGGGTGAATTTCAATTGCAGACGGCGTTTCTGGTGCTCGGCCAGGGGGATCGCCATGCGGATCTTGCGCACCAGCTCCGGCCCGTCGCGCAGGAAGAAATACAGCAGGTAGAGCATGATGAAGAAGCTGACGATGAAATCGAAGGTGTTCTGGCCGAAGGTCATCATCTGCTTCGCCAGCACCTGCCCGCCCGCCATCGCTCCGCTCACGGCCTTGTCGCGCATGCCGTTGAAGTTGCTCATGCCGAAACGATCCAACTGGTGCTGCAGGTACGAGGGCAGCATGCCCTTGACCTGCGCCACGTACTGCCCCAGGTTGATTTCCCCGGACTCGATGCCCTGGTAGAGATCCGCCGCCTGCTGGACCATCACGATGGAGATGAAGATCACCGGAAGGATCGCCACCACCAGGCAGATGCTCAGGGTGATCAACGCGCTGGCATTGCGCTGGGTACGCAGGCGCTGGCTGATGCGCCGCTGCATCGGGGTGAAGATGACCGCCAGGATCACCGCCCAGAACACCGCGCCGTAGAACGGCAGCAATATCCACAGGAACGCCAGTGTCACCAGAATCAGCAATATCAGGAACGTCTTGTTTTCCAGGTTCGGGTTGACCACTTTCCTCTCCTTGGCACCATGCCAGAACAAGGGGTTAGTCAACGGCGGATGAAGCAAAGTGCCAGCGTTGTAGCGAACGCGGTTCTTTTCGCTCGCGACGCCCTCCGCCCGAGGCCGGCGCCGACGACCTTCCGTCGTGCCGGGCGCTGCGCCCGGGGGCAAAACGGCATTATTCGCCCCCTCGCTCCCCCTTACCGCAAGTCCCCTCTCCCCGATGTGACCTGCGCGCACCCAAAGCTCCCAAGAAGGATGTACCCCCGCATGTTCCGTCAGATCAAAACCGCACAGAGAACCCTGCTGTGCTTCGGCCTCATGATTGCCATGCTGATAGGCCTCGGCGCGTTTTGCCTGGTGCAGATGGCGGGCATCCAGAAGGCCGTCGAAGTGATCCAGAAGGAGTCCATGCCGAGCATGGCCACGGGCGATGCCCTGGGGTTGAACCTTTCCCGCCTGCGCAGCACTTCGCTGCAACTGCACACCTTCACCGAACCGGACGAGTTCGCCAAGTATTCCGGCAACTTCGACATGCTCACCCGCAAGATCGAGCAGGACCTGCGGGATTACGGCGCCGTGGCCGACACCGCCGCGGAAAAAGCCGCGCTGGCGCAGGTCGCCGAGGCTTACCAGGCCTACAAGAAAGGCATGCTCCAGGAGATCGCGCTGGAACGCGAGCAGCGTCGCGACGAGGCGCTCGCCGTGCTGCGCGGCCTGACCCAGTACTCCACCACGATGAACGACCAGACCGCCCTGCTGGCCTCGCTCAATCTGGCCGAGGCCGAAGAGGCCAGCGCCGATGCCGTCACCACCTATGACCATGCCCTGAAGGGCACCCTGGCGATGCTGGTACTGGCGCTGGTGGTCAGCCTGCTGCTGTCCTGGCGCTTCAGCCGCAGCATCATCGGCCCGCTCAGGGACGCCCTGGCCGTGGCGCAACGCATCGCCCGCAACGACCTCACCGGCCGCGTGCAAGCCCAGGGCAGCGACGAGGCGGCGCAACTGCTGCTGGCCCTCGGCACCATGCAGAGCAACCTGCGCGGCACGGTTTCCGAGATCGAGAGTTCGTCCAACCAGTTGGCCGCCGCCGCCGAGGAAATGAGCGCGGTGATGGAGGAAAGTACCCGCGGCCTGCAGCAGCAGAACGACGAGATCGACCTGGCCGTCACCGCGGTCACCGAGATGAGCGCCGCGGTCGACGAGGTAGCGGCCAACGCCGTCGGTACCTCCGAGGAGTCCCAGGCTTCCACGCGCATCGCGCAACAGGGCCAGGAACAGTTGCGCGACGCGGTGGTGTCGATCAAGACCCTGGTGGACAACGTGCTGGAAGCCTCCCGGCATGCCGAGGAACTCGCCGAGCAGACCGGCAACATCAGCAAGATGCTCGACGTCATCCGCGCGGTGGCCGACCAGACCAACCTGCTGGCGCTCAACGCCGCCATCGAAGCGGCGCGCGCCGGCGAGGCCGGCCGCGGTTTCGCGGTGGTCGCCGACGAAGTTCGCGCCCTGGCCCATCGCACCGGCGAATCCACCCGTGAAATCGAATCCATGATCGGGACCATCCAGAAAGGCACCGGACAGACCGTGGAAGCCTTGCAGCACAGCGCCAACCAGGCCACGCAGACCCTCGGCAAGGCCAGCGCCGCGGGCGACGCCCTGGAGGCGATCAACAAGGCCGTGGGCGGCATCAACGAACGCAACCTGGTGATCGCCAGCGCCGCCGAGGAGCAGGCCCAGGTCGCCCGCGAGGTGGACCGCAACCTGGTGCGTATCCGCGACCTGTCCAGCCAGACCGCCGCCGGCGCCGAGGAGACCAACGCCGCCAGCAACGAACTGTCGCGCCTGGCCAATGGCCTGAACGCCATGCTGGGCCGCTTCTCCCTCTAAGGCTTCGAGGGGTGCACGCGGGCCGCTCCGGCGGCTCGCTTCGTGCTCGTCAGATCCACAGATCGTTGCGCGCCGTGCGGCTACCACCGGCATTGCCGGTATTCAGCACGCCGCGCGGCTCGATGAGCAACAGGTGCACCTCTTCTTCCGCGTAGGGCTTGTGTTCGATGCCCTTGCCCACCACGTACAGCTCGCCGGGCCCGAGGCGGACGCAACCGTCCCTGAAATCGATGCGCACCTGCCCGGAGAGCACGAAAAAGGCTTCGTCCGTGTCGCGGTGCTCGTGCCAGACGAAGTCCCCGTGGATCTTCACCACCTTGAACTGGTAGTCGTTCATCTCGGCGACCACCCTCGGCGCCCAGTGTTCATTGAGCAGGGCCAGCTTCGCGGCGAGGTCGATGGCCGTACGGGTTTGGTCGTGTCGAGGGGTCATGGCGCGCTCCGAGGCAGGGATGAGCGCCCAGGCTAAGCCGCCCGCCCGGGGCGATCTTGTACGTTCGAGCAGGTTTCAGCGATTCGCTTTCTGCATGCGCAACCAGTAGGCCGGCGACAGGCCGTAGGTCTTGCCGAAATGCCGTGTCAGATGGCTTTGGTCGCTGAAGCCCACCGTCACGGCCACGTCCGCCAGGCCGAAGCCACCGAGCAACAGATGCCGCGCCTGCTCCAGGCGGCGCAGGGTCAGGTAGCGGTAGGGACTGGTGCCGTACAGCGCGCGGAAATCCCGCGACAGGCTCCAGCGATCGCGGCCGCTGACGCGCTCCAGCTCCGCCAGGGACAGCGGATGCCGGAAGCCTTCGAGGATATGGGCGCGGGCCCGCTCGGCGGCCGGATAGTCCAGCGCCTTGCGCCCATGGCGCGTGCCCGAGGCGGCGGCCAGCGCCATCGCCAGATCGAACAGGGCGTCGTCCTCCTCCAGCGGATCGAGGGGGCAGTCCAGGCTCTGCAGCAGCCCCTGGCTCGCCGCGAACAGCCGCGGGTCGCTGGACAAGCCGTCGCGGATGAAAGGCAGCGGCTTGCCACCGAGAATGGGCTGCAACAGGGCCGGCTCCACGTACACCATCCGGTAGTGAAAACCGCTCTCGTCGCCGGCCTGGCCGTCATGCACCTCATCGGGATGGAGCACCAGGGTGCCGCCGGGCAGGCTGTGGCGCAGGCCACGCCGATAGTGAAAGCTCTGCACCCCGGCGAGGGTTCGCCCGATCGCATAGGTGTCGTGGCGATGCAGGTCATAGCCCTGCCCGCCGAAAAAAGCCTCTATGCGCTCGAGTTTCGACGATCCCGGCGCACGGCTCATCCAGTCGAACGCGCTTGCGGGACGGGTCATGGTACAGCCCCTCTTCTATCGGTCATCGGCCATTCGCCCAGGCTTCAGGTGCTCGAAGGACATCCGCGGACGCGGCGGTATCCGGTTGGTCAACCCAGCCCCGCCGCCGCACTGCGTTCCTCCTCCACGAGGGCGCGTGGGGCGCCCAGGGTGAAAATGCACGCTATTGTCGTAACGCAGTAAGCAATCCCGTCGCGGCCGTGCATAATTTCAGTTCTTTAGGTGCCGAGTCTTCGACGCTGATCGATTCACTTGGATGCAGGAACAGGGGATATACCATGCCGTTCAATCGCCTTTCGATCCAATGGAAAATAACCCTGCTCGCGGGTCTCTGCCTGATGGGCATCGTCACCCTGCTGGTCGGGGCCTCCCTGTACCAGGGCGAGCGCAGCACCGAGCTGGTGAAGCGCGCCAGCGGCCAGATGCTCGACGAGGCCGCCAAGCAGCGGCTCCAGGCACGGGCGGAACTGCAGGCCCTGCGCGTGCAAAGCTACTTCACCGACGCCTACCAGTACGGCAAGGGTTTCTCACGGCAGGTGCTGTTCCTCAGGGAGCAAGCCGAGAAGCGTTTCCTGGACGCCTACGACCTGCGCGAGGACATGGTCCGCCAGGTACGTTCCAGCCTGGAGAACAACCCCGGCCTGCTGGGCCTCTACGTGGTGTTCGAGCCCAACGCCCTGGACGGCAAGGACGCGTTGTTCGCCAACGTGGCCGAACTGGGCAGTAACGACAAGGGCCGTTTTTCCCTCTACTGGTCGCAGCCGAAAGCCGGGCAGCTGCTGTCCGAAGCGATGGAAGAAAGCGAACTGGAGAAGACCGCCATCGGCCCCAGCGGCAAGCCCTACAACGCCTGGTACACCTGCCCCCGGGAGACCCGCCAGGCCTGCGTGCTGGAACCCTACTACGACACGGTGGACGACAAGCAGGTGCTGATGACCAGCATCGCCTTCCCGCTGGAGCTAGAGGGCAAGGTGGTGGGCGTGCTGGGCCTGGACTTCAGCCTGGACAAGTTGCAGGAGATCAGCCTGGCGGCGAACAAGGAGCTATACGACGGCCAGGGACACGTCAGCATCATCAGCCCCTCGGGTCTCTTCGCCGGCCACAGCCGCGATGCGTCGCTGCTCAGCGCCAAGCTGAACAAGGCGTTTCCCCAACAGGGCGATCGCCTGGCCGCCCTGGTGGCCGCCGGCGAGGCGGCCGAGCTGCACCACGAAGGCATGCTGAGGGTCCTGCAACCCTTCAAGCCCATTCCCACCGCCGCGTCCTGGTCGGTGTTGATCGAAGTCCCCGAGCAGGCCCTGCTGGCCCCGGCGATCGAGCTGGAAGGCCGCCTGGACCGGCAGAACGCCATCTCCCACTGGACCGCGCTGCTCATCGGCCTGGCCGCGGTACTCGCCGGCCTAGGCCTGATGTGGCTCACCGCCCGCGGCGTGACCCGCCCGATCCTCGGAGTGGCCGGCATGCTGGAAGACATCGCCAGCGGCGAAGGGGACCTGACGCGCCGCCTGGAATACGGCCGGCGCGACGAACTGGGCCGCCTGGTGAAGGGCTTCAACGGTTTTCTCGACAAGCTGCAGCCGATCATCGCCGACGTGAAACGCTCGGTGCAGGACGCGCGCGGCACGGCGGACCGCTCGGCGGCCATCGCCACCCAGACCAGTGCCGGCATGCAGCAGCAATTCCGCGAAGTGGATCAGGTCGCCACCGCCTCCCAGGAAATGAGCGCGACCGCCCACGATGTCGCCAACAGCGCGGCCCAGGCGGCGGACGCGGCCCGGGGCGCCGACCAGGCGACCCACGACGGCCTGGCGATGATTGACCGCACCACCCTGGCCATCGAGCAACTGGCCAGCGAAATGAACGCGGCCATGCAGGAAGTGGAACAACTGGCGAGCAGCAGCGAACAGATCGGCTCGGTGCTGGAGGTGATCCGCGCCATCGCCGAACAGACCAACCTGCTGGCGCTGAACGCCGCCATCGAAGCGGCCCGGGCCGGGGAAGCCGGGCGCGGGTTCGCCGTGGTGGCCGACGAGGTGCGCAGCCTGGCCAAGCGGACCCAGGATTCGGTGGAGGAAATCCGCCAGGTGATCGAGCGTCTGCAAAACGGCACGCGGGAAGTGGTGGGTTCGATGCACAGCAGCCACCGCCAGGCCCAGAGCAGCGTCGAACAGGTGGAGCACGCGGTCACGGCGCTACGGCGGATCGGCGACGCGGTGACGGTGATCAGCGACATGAACCTGCAAATCGCCAGCGCCGCCGAGGAACAGAGCGCGGTGGCCGAGGAAATCAACCGCAACGTGGCGGCGATCCGCGACGTCACCGAATCGCTGTCCGGCCAGGCCCAGGAATCCGCGGAGGTCAGCCAGTCGCTGAATCGCCTGGCGAATCACCAGCAGGGCTTGATGGACCACTTCCGCGTCTGAGCCCTGGCGGCACGCTTCCCAGGTCAGCCCGGCGCCTCCCCGCAAAGCAAGCGGCGCGTCTCCGCGCACAAGCGCTTGCCTTGGCCCGGAGCGGCCGGCTAGCCTGCGCCCTCACCCTTCAGGAGCGCTCAGCATGTTGAATTTCGCCCTCGTCGCCGGCTCCGGCCGTCCCAACAGCCAGTCGGGCAAGGTCGCTCGTTATCTGCGTCAACGCCTGATCGACCTCGGCCTGAGCAGCGAGGAACAGACCAGCATCGTCGATCTGGGCCAGGAACCCCTTGCCCAATGGCCCGATCCCCAGAGCGCTGCCTGGATCGCCCACGCCGCCAAGTTGCAAGCCGCCGACGCGGTGGTGATCGTCGCGCCGGAATGGCACGGCATGGCCGCGCCGGCGGTGAAGAACTTCTTCGTATACGCCAGCAAGGCCGAACTCGGCCACAAGCCCGGCCTGCTGGTGGGCGTCTCCTCGGGCATCGGCGGCGCCTACCCGATCAGCGAACTGCGCGCGTCCGGCTACAAGAACTGCCGCCTGGGCTATCTGCCCGAGCACCTGATCGTGCGCCACGTGGAGAAGGTGCTGAACACGCCCGAGGCGGAGAGCGAGGACGACCGTCGCATCCGCGCCCGCGCCGACTACGCCCTGGACATCCTCGGCAAGTACGCCGAGGCGTTGAAACCGGTGCGCGCGGCCATCGACATGGAAAACCCCGCCTTCGCCACCGGTATGTGAGGGACCGCCGCCCGGCGCGGCATGGGCGCCCGGCCGGCTCCTGCGCGCCGGCGAGCCGCCCTCACTGCCGCGCCAGGCGGCGATTGTCGGTCACGACATCCTGGGTGCTGCGGTACGGGTTGATGTCCAACCCGCCGCGCCGCACGTAGCGCGCATACACGGTCAGGCGCTCCGGCGCCAGCAGCCGCTGCAGATCGAGGAAGATGCGCTCCACGCATTGCTCGTGAAAATCCGCATGCTGGCGAAAGCTCACCAGATAGGCGAGCAGGCTGGCGGGATCCAGCGCCGCGCCGCGGTAGTCGACCACCAGCGAACCCCAGTCCGGCTGGCCGGTCACCGGGCAATTGGATTTCAGCAAATGGCTGTGGAGGACCTCCTCCACCGGTTCCTCGCCGCGACGACGCAACAGCTCGGCGCGAGGCCGCTCGTACTCGGCGATGTCGATCTCCAATTCGTCGATGCAGCGCCCCGGCAGCAGCACCACGCCCTCCGCGGCCACTTCCCCCAGACCGCGTACCCGCACCCGCACCGCGGCACCCGCCACCGCCGACAGATCGCGGGCCAGCACGGACGCCAGCTCTTCCGGGCCGGCGAACGGCGTCTGGTTGAGGGAGTTGAGGTAGAGCTTGAAGGACTTCGATTCGATGATGTTCGGCGAATCCGCGGGGATCGCGAATTCGCCGATGGCCACCGCGGGCTTGCCGGACGGGGTCAGCCAGGACAACTCATAGCAGTTCCAGTAGTCCACGCCGCGGTAGGGCAATTGCTCACCGTCCACGCCCAATTCGGCCCATTTAGGCGCACGGGAAATCGGGAACAACAGCGAGGGCGAATAATGGGCGACGTACTCACTGGCTTTGCCCAGCGGCGAAGCCTCGGCGGGATGCGACATGACAGCGAACCGGTAGGACGAGAAGAGCCGGCATTATAGGGGGCCGGCGCCTCCCGTGGCGCACGCCCGTCGACTCTTCGCCGCCCGCCGAGTCGGCCCGCCCGCCGCTTCCACAGCCGTCGCTATCGGGGCTGAACGACGACGCGCCCGACCATCCCGGCCTGGTAGTGGCCGGGTACGTTGCAGGCGAACTCGAGCCCGGTGGCTTCCTTGAAGGTCCAGGTCAGCTCCGCGGTCTGGCCCGGCGGCACCAGCACGCTGTTCGGATCGTCGTGCGTCATGCCGCCGTGGGGCATGGCGCCATGGTCCATGCCGGCCATCTGCCCATGTTCCGCCGTGCCCTGCTTCATCCCGGTCGGGGTCAGCATGCCGGACTGCTGCATCTTGAGCATTTCCTGTTGGTGCCGGGCATGCATGGCGGCGTCGCCCAGGTTGAACTCGTGCAGCAGGCTGCCTTCGTTCTTCAGGACGAAGCGCAGGGTTTCGCCGGCCTTCACCTCCACCGCCGCCGGCCGGTAGAACATGTCCCCCAGGACGATTTCGACGGTGCGATCGGCCTGGCTCGCCTGGGCAGGCGCCCCGAAGGCATAACCGCCGGCCGGGGCGTCCGCCCAGGCCGCTGAAACGAGGCTGCCGGCTATCGATGCGGACAGGCCGAGGACACGAAGGAACATTAGCGAACTCCAGGAGCGGAAACAGGACCTCAGCGTACCCCTGCGCGGCTGGCGCCTGGCTGACCGGAGCATTACAAAGCTGTCAGCTTCGCCGATGAGGTTCCACTCGGGGTATAAAGCCCGGGACACCCGAAGCGGCGAACGACCGATGAAACTGCTGATCGTCGAAGACGAACCGAAAACCGGCCACTACCTGCGCCAAGGCCTCAACGAAGTCGGATTCACCGCCGAACTGGCTCGCGATGGCCTGGACGGCGAACACCGCGCGCTGTCCGGCGATTACGACCTGATCATCCTCGACGTGATGTTGCCCGGCCGCGATGGCTGGCAGGTGCTGCGGGCGATCCGCGCAGCGGGATCGGCGGTGCCGGTGCTGTTCCTCACCGCCCGCGATGCCGTGGCGGACCGGGTGAAAGGCCTGGAACAGGGCGCCGACGATTACCTGGTCAAGCCGTTCGCCTTCGCCGAACTGCTGGCCCGGGTCCGCAGCCTGTTGCGCCGCGGGCAGGCACAGCCCCAGGACAACCACTTGCAATGCGCGGACCTGCGCCTGGACCTGCTGCGCCGGCGGGTCGAGCGCGCCGGGCGGCGCATCGACCTGAGCGCCAAGGAGTTCGCCCTGCTCGAACTGCTCCTGCGCCGCCAGGGCGAGGTGTTGCCGAAATCACTGATCGCCTCGCAGGTCTGGGACATGAATTTCGACAGCGACACCAATGTCATCGAGGTCGCCATCCGCCGCCTGCGGGCCAAGGTGGACGAGGGTTTCCCACGTGCGCTGATCCACACCCTGCGCGGCATGGGCTACGTGCTCGAGGCGCGCGACAGCTGATGCGCCGCCTGTCCCTGAGCGCCCGCATGGGCCTGCTGTTCGCCGTCTGTACGGCGGCGGTCTCGCTGCTGGCGGGTGTGCTCTTCGACCGTGCCAGCGAAACCCACTTCATCGAGCTGGACCGGCAACTGCTCGAAAGCCGGCTGGCGGTTTTCCGCAGCCTGTTGAGCGGCGTGGAGCATCCGACGCAGTTGGACGCCCGCCGCGCCGGCGTGGAACAGGAGCTCGCCCGCCACCCCGACCTGGGCCTGCACCTGGAGGGCCCGGCCGGCGAGCCCTGGTTCGACAGCCTGCCGAATGTGACCGAGCCGCCCGCGAACCACCATGCCGCGTCCGGAGGCGGGCGCGACGCGGTGGCCTATCGCACCCTCGATGCGCCGCTGGATGACAGCCGGGCGGACTCGCCGCGCCTACGGCTGCTGCTGGACATCACCCACCACCAGCACTTCCTCGAGCGCATGCAGCGGTTGATCTGGCTCACCGTTGGGCTGTCGGCCCTGGCCACGGCGCTGCTGGGCGCCTGGGTGGCGCGCGATGGGTTGCGGCCGCTGCGGCGGATGACCGAGCTGGCGGCGCGGATTTCCGCTCGCTCGCTCACCGAACGCTTGCCGGAGGACCAGGCGCCAGCGGAACTGGCGGAATTGATCGCCACCTTCAACGGCATGCTGGCGCGCCTGGAGGATGCCTTCGGGCGCCTGTCCGCATTCTCGGCGGACATCGCCCATGAACTGCGGACGCCGTTATCCAACCTGCTCACCCAGACCCAAGTGGTATTGGGGCGGGACCGGCCGGCGGAGGAGTACCGGGAAACCCTTCACTCCAACCTGGAGGAATTGCAGCGCCTGGCGCAGATGGTCAACGACATGCTCTTCCTGGCCAAGGCGGAGCACGGCCTGCTGGCCCCGAACCGGCAACCGCTGCAGTTGGCCGAGGAGCTCGATGCGCTCCTGGACTATTTCGCGCCCCTCGCCGAAGAGCGGCACATCGAGCTGCGCCGCCACGGCGTCGCCTGCCTGGCCGCCGATCGCAGCATGCTTCGCCGCGCCCTGTCCAACCTGCTGGACAACGCGCTGCGCTTCACTCCGGACGATGGCCAGGTCTGCGTCGACCTCGCCGAAACGCAGAGCGGCGTGAACATCCGCCTGGCCAACAGCGGACCACCGATCCCGGCGGACGCCCTGCCGCGCCTGTTCGACCGCTTCTACCGGGCCGACCCCGCACGCCGCGAGGGTTCCGGCGAACACGCCGGCCTCGGCCTGGCCATCACCCGCTCCATCGTCCTCGCCCATGGCGGGGAGATTCGCGTGGAAACGGGTGCGGACGGTACCTGCTTCGTACTGGCGTTCGCTCGACCCGAGTCGCTGCGCCGCTAGGCGAATAAGCCGCCGGCAGACGCCGGCAGCTGCTCAGGAAACCCCGGCCCGAAGGGTCATTGCCGCATCCCGCGCCCACTCACCAACAGGCGCACGCAGCTGACGTAGAGGATCGCGGTGGTGAGCAACATCAAGCCGATGGCCACGCCGATGTCGATGTCGGACACGCCGAGGATGCCGTAGCGGAAGGCATTGACCATGTGCAGGATCGGATTGCCCAGCGAGATCGTCTGCCAGAACGGCGGCAGCAGGTGGATCGAGTAGAACACTCCGCCCAGGTAGGTCAGCGGCGTCAGCACGAAGGTGGGAATGATCGAGATGTCGTCGAAGTTGCGGGCGAACACCGCGTTGATGAAGCCCCCCAGGGAGAAGATGGTGGCGGTGAGGACCACCACCAGCACCGTGATGCCCAGGTGATGCACTTGCAGCTTGGTGAAGAACAGCGACAGCAGGGTGACGATGAAACCCACCGCCAGCCCGCGCAGGACGCCGCCGATGGTGTAGCCGAGCAGGATGGTGTGGGGCGATACCGGGGCCACCATCAGCTCTTCCACCGAGCGCTGGAACTTGCTGCCGAAGAAACTGGAGACCACGTTGCCGTAAGCGTTGGTGATCACCGACATCATGATCAGCCCGGGCACGATGTATTCCATGTAGGTGAAACCGCCCATCGCGCCGATCTGCCGGCCGATGAGGCTGCCGAAGATGACGAAGTACAGCACCATGGTGATCGCCGGCGGTAGCAGGGTCTGCGCCCAGATGCGCATGAAGCGCCGCACTTCGCGGTAGACGATGGTGTTGAGGGCCACCAGGTTGGGACGCAACTCGCTCATACGGCCACCTTCGCCAGATTCTTTTCCACCAGCGAAACGAAGAGTTCCTCGAGGCGATTGGTTTTGTTGCGCAGGCTCAGCACCTCGACGCGCTGGTTCGCCAGCAGGCCGAACAACTCGGTCATGCCCCGGCTCTTGTCCACCTGGACTTCGAGGGTGTGATCGTCCAGCAGCCGCGTCGGATAGCCCGGCAACGTCGGCGCCGCGGCCAGGGGCACCTTCAGGTCGAGCAGGAAGGTCTCCACGTGGAGCTTGCCCAGCAGGCCGCGCATGCTGGTGTTCTCGACGATGGTGCCGTGGTCGATGATGCCGATGTTGCGGCAGAGCTGTTCGGCCTCCTCCAGGTAATGGGTGGTGAGGATGATGGTGATGCCCTGCCGGTTCTGCTCGGTGAGGAAGCTCCACATCGAGCGGCGCAGTTCGATGTCCACGCCGGCGGTGGGTTCGTCGAGGATCAGCAGGCGTGGCCGGTGCACCAGCGCCCGGGCGATCATCAAACGCCGCTTCATGCCGCCCGAAAGGGTGCGGGACTGCTCGTCGCGCTTGTCCCAGAGACCGAGCTGGGTCAGGTACTGCTCGGCGCGGACCTTGGCTTCGCGGGCGGGGATGCCGTAGTAGCCGGCCTGGGTCACGACGATGTCGAAGACCTTCTCGAACTGGTTGAAATTGAATTCCTGCGGCACCACGCCCAGGCACCGCTTGAGCGCGTAGGGCTCGCGGTCGAGGTCGTGGCCGAATACGTTCACCGAGCCGCTGGTCTTGTTCACCAGAGTCGAGAGAATGCCGATGGTGGTGGACTTGCCGGCACCGTTGGGCCCGAGCAAGGCGAAGAAGTCGCCTTCGGCTACATCCAGGTCGATCCCCTTGAGGGCCTGGAAGCCATTGCCGTAGGTTTTGGTCAACTGCCGGATGGACAGAGCAGAACTCATGAAATGCACGCCAAATGGAGGAAGAAGCTAGATAAAGGTTAAGGCCGGTAAATACAACCCATGGTTCAGGTCAAGGGTGTCATTACCCCGCGGCGGAATGCCGGCCGCTGCTGCAAGCGCGCGTACCAGGCCGCCAGATACGGCAGGTCCGGGCGCTCGATGGGCATCTCGAACCAGGCATAGATGAAGCTTCCCAGGGGAATGTCGCCCATGGCGAATGCGTCGCCGGACAGGTAGGGCTGGTTCGCCAGGGTCCGCTCGGGCACTTCGAGCAACGTGCCGCAGCGCTCCAGCGCGACGGCGATGGCCTGGGGATCGCGCGCCTCCAGCGGTGTCCGCAACACGCCCCAGAACAGCGGGCGGAACGCCCCGGCCAGACTCGAGGTGGTCCAGTCCATCCATTTATCGCCACCGGCACGCACCGCCGCATCCGCGGGATAGAGCGTCCCGTCGCCGTAGCGAGCGGCCAGGTAACGCACGATGGCGTTGGACTCCCAGAGCACCAGCCCGTCGTCTTCCAGGGTCGGCACCAGGCCGTTGGGATTGCGCCGACGATAGTCCGCTTCGTCGACCCGGCCGAATGCGCCCCCGGCGTCGACGGATTCATAGGCCACGCCCACTTCCTCGGCGCACCAAAGCACCTTGCGCACGTTGGAAGAGTTTTTCCGTCCCCAGATTTTCAGCATCGAAACCTCTCCATCGGCGAATGCATTTTTGTGAGGCCTGCACCCTACCGATCCTGGCGGCGGGAAAAAAGAGCGGATCGCCGATGGTGATCATCGACATGAGCGATCATCGCCCCGGGTCCTGCTTCGACCGGCTTCCGGCGCCCCAGGCTCGCCGACTCGGCCACGTTCATCGAAGGGCGCAACGGCCAGGATTCGCGATGACCGAGCAGTCATTTCTCCGCCGATGCGCAAGGGGCCGAAGGCCAGCGAACGGAATCCCCGGTGGGGGGTCACTATCCACGAGCGGCACGTCGTCGACAGGCTAAGGTTTCCATCGCGCAGGTTCCAGGGCGCAGTCGAGCCGGAAGCCTTACCAAGCGCGAACATCCGTTGCCGCTCCCGTCCTTGCGCCTATCGGCTAAAAAGGACCAAGCTCATGACGACGGACGATCCGTCCACCGTCATCACGGAGGATTTTGCATGTTGCTGCTTTGGTTAGTCGTACTGGTGCTCGGCGTCGCGTTCCTGGCGCACCGGCGTGTCTCGCCCCTGCCCGCCCTGGGCATCGTGGCGGTCTACCTGATCGCCATGGGCGTGTTCAGCCGATCGCCCGGCTGGTTGCTGGTGATACTCTGGCTGTTGCTGTTCGCGGTGGCCATTCCATTGGCGTTCGCCGACCTGCGCCGCAAGCTGTTCACCGCGCCGCTGTTCGACTGGTTCCAGAAGGTCCTGCCGCCCATGTCCGAGACCGAGCGCGACGCCATCGAGGCGGGCACGGTCTGGTGGGATGGCGAACTGTTCAGCGGTCGTCCCGACTGGGACAAGCTGCTGAGCTATCCGAAGCCGCGCCTCACCGAAGAAGAACAAGCCTTCCTGGATGGCCCGACCGAAGAACTCTGCGCCATGGTCACCGATTGGGAAATCGGCCAGGCGATGGACCTTCCACCGCGCGCCTGGGAACACATCAAGCAGCATGGCTTCTTCGCCCTGATCATTCCCAAGGAATATGGCGGCAAGGGTTTTTCCGCCTATGCCCACTCCCAGGTGGCGATGAAACTCGCGACCCGCAGCGGCGACCTCGCCTCCACCGTCATGGTCCCCAACTCCCTGGGCCCGGCCGAACTGTTGCTGCACTACGGCACCGACGAGCAGCGCAACCATTACCTGCCGCGCCTCGCCCGCGGCGACGACATCCCCTGCTTCGCCCTGACCGGCCCGCTGGCCGGCTCCGACGCTGGAGCCATGCCGGACGTCGGCATCGTCTGCAAGGGCCAGTGGCAAGGCGAGGACGTCATCGGCCTGCGCCTCACCTGGGAAAAGCGCTACATCACCCTGGGGCCGGTGGCCACCCTGCTCGGCCTCGCCTTCAAGGCGTATGACCCCGAACACCTGCTGGGCGACGAAGTGGACCTGGGGATCAGCCTGGCGCTGGTGCCCACCGATACCCCCGGCGTGAATATCGGGCGCCGCCACGTGCCCCTGGGCGCCGCCTTCATGAACGGCCCGAACCACGGCACCGACGTCTTCGTGCCCCTGGACTACCTGATCGGCGGCCAACCCATGCTCGGCAAGGGCTGGATGATGCTGATGAATTGCCTCTCCGTCGGCCGCTCCATCTCCTTGCCGGCCGTCGGCACCGGCGCCGCCAAGTACACCAGCCTGGTCACCGGCCAGTACACCCGCGTCCGCGAGCAGTTCAACGTGCCACTGTCGGCCTTCGAAGGCATCCAGGAAGCCATGGCGCGTATCGGCGGCAATGCCTGGCTGATGGACAGCGCGCGCATCCTGACGGCCAATGCCGTCGACCTGGGCGAGAAGCCCTCGGTGCTCTCGGCGATCCTGAAATATCACCTGACCGAACGCGGCCGCGAATGCATCGTGCACGCTATGGATGTGCATGGCGGCAAGGGCATCATCATGGGGCCGAACAACTATCTGGGACGCTCGTGGCAGGGAGCGCCCATCTTCATCACCGTGGAAGGCGCCAACATCCTCTCGCGCAACCTGATGATCTTCGGTCAGGGCGCGATCCGTTGCCATCCGTTCGTGCTCAAGGAGATGGCCCTCGCCCATCGCGAAGACAAGGACCAGGCACTGCGTGAATTCGATGGCCTGCTGTTGCAACACATCGGGTTCGCGGTGAGCAATGCGGCCAGCACCCTGCTGCTGAGCTTGAGCCTCGGCGGTTTCGGCCGCGTGCCGGGGGACGGCCTGAGCCGGCCATATTACCGCGCCCTCAACCGGCTGGCGGCTGCCTTCGCCATGCTCGCCGACTTCAGCATGATGCTGCTGGGCGGCGAATTGAAACGCCGCGAACGCCTGTCGGCTCGCCTGGGCGACGTGCTCAGTCACCTTTACCTGGCGTCTGCGGCGCTCAAGCGCTACCACGACCAGGACAACCCTGAACACCTGCGACCGCTGCTGCAGTGGGCGATGGAAGAGAGCCTCGGCCAGGCGGAAAAAGCGCTGGACGCGTTGCTGCACAACTTCCCCAATCGCTTCTTCGGAGTTCTGCTGCGGGTGCTGGTCTTCCCCTTCGGCCGTCGGCACAAGGGTCCTTCCGATGCCCTGGACGCCGAGGTGGCCTCGATCATCGGGCGACCGAAAGGCGATGCCGCCCTCGAGGAAGTGCTCGACGGGTGCTTCCGGCCGCAGAACGCGGACGATGCGGTCGGCGCCCTGCAACACGCCGTGGACAGCCTCGACAAGGCACTGCCCCTGCAGAAGAAACTGCACAAGGCGCATAAGGAGGGTGGGTTCAAGGCCGCGCCTGGGCAGAACCTCATCGACGCGGCGCGCCAGGCCGAGCTGCTCAGCAGCGAAGAGGCCGATGCCATGCACGTGGCCGAAAAGGCGCGGCGCAAGGTCATCGACGTCGACGACTTCAGCAAGGAAGAGCTGCTTCTCGGCGTGAACGCCGTCCGCTGACTAGCGGCCAGGCAGGACATTGGGCGCGCGGAGTTCTATACTCCCGCGCCCGTTTCGTTCATAGGACCCTGCCATGGCTCTCGCGCATCTCGACCATCACCTTGTCCTGCTCGACCATCTGCGCGGCATCCTGGTCGCCCTGGGTGAGGCGGAGCAGGTCTCCGACGACACCCATGCGCTCTTCCTCGAGCGTTTCGACGAACTGCGCGCCGAACTGCCCCGCGATCCTGAAAACAGCCTGTACCTGGGCCAGGACCTGCTCAGCCAGATCTTCCATCGCTATCCGCAAATCGCCCACCTGGTTCCCCGCGACCTGCTGTGGTTCTTCGGCGGCGACTGCCTGCACTACATGCCGGACGACGAAATAGCCCTGTATCAAGCGCTGGAAGAACGTCGCTTCGAAGCCGAGCAACAGGACGAGCCCTTCGATTGGAACCAGGAAAAGCAACTGCTGGCCCTCGCCGCGGACAGCAGCAGGCACTGAATGGTCGGCGCGGCCCGCCGCGCCCGTTCGATCGGCGTGAATAGCCCGGTAGCCTCAGCGCGGGTGTGCCAGCGTGCCCTTCTCGTTCGAGAAAACGATTTCCACCCGACGGTTCTGCGCCCGTCCGCGATTGGAGGCGTTGTCCGCCACCGGATAGGCCTCTCCGTAGCCCTCCACCTGGATGCGGGTCGGGTCTACCCCCAGGTCCACCAGCACATCGGCCACCGTCTGTGCCCGTGCCCGCGACAGGCGCAGGTTCTCGTCCCGATCCCCACTGCTGTCGCTGTAGCCTTCGATGCGCACGATGCGCTTGGGATTGAGCTGCAGGAACTGCACAAGCTTGAGCACGGTCCGGTTGGCCGAGGGTTTCAGCTCAGCCTGACCCGCATCGAACAGCACGTCGCCCAAGGTCATCACCAGGCCCCGATCGGTCTCGGTGGTCACCAGGCTGACCATCTGCTCTTCGAGCCATTTTCCCTGTTCTTGCACGCTGAGCAGCTTGGCTTCGCGCAGCGACAACTGCAGACGCTCGCGCTCCAGCTGTAGCTTGGCGAGGCGCTCCTGATTCAGGACGCGCTCGCTGTGTTCGCTGGCGATATCGCTGTAACGGCGACTCAGGTAGGCATAGTGCTCGACATCGTCGGCATTGCCCCAGTAATTCGACAGCCGCTCGGCACGCGCCAACGACTCGCCCGCGCGGATCAGATCCCTGGGCGCGCTGCGCAGTACATCGGGGTTTTCCTTGACCTGCTGGTAGCGATCCCGCGCGGCGTCGAGCACCTGCTCTTCGCTCTGTTGTGCGGCACAGCCGCCGAGACCGGCCAGGCTCAGCAGCAAGGGCAGGCAGGCGCTTCGACGATTCATGGGCGCTCCCCCACTTGCTTGCGCAGACGCTCGATACGCGTGTTCAGTTCGGCGAGCTGTTCCTGGCTCTTGCGTGTCAGCACCTTGGCCTCGGCCAGCCGGGCATCCAGTTCGGCCTGCTCCGCCAGGACGCGGGCCCGCTTGTAATCTTCCTCGGCCATGTTCTTCTGCGCCCGGGCCAGCTTGTCCTCGGCCAGGGCCAGTTCTTCCACCTGGTCATCCGCACCGACGGCCTTGGCCTGCGCCAGCACCTGTTCGGTCAGGCGCAACTGCTCGAGGGGCTGTGGATCCTTGGCGCATCCGCTCAGCGCGATAACGGCCAGCGCGAAAGCCGGTAAGCATTTTACGATCACGGGAACATCCTACTCATTAGGCACGCTGGTGGACTTCTGCTGCATCCGCCAACGTTCCAGATTGCGGCGTAGCAAGGTGTCAGGTACGCCGGCGGCGGTCAATTCTGTCATTTTTTTGGCCAACTGTCCGCGCAGCCAGGGCTCGTTACAGGCCGAGTTGTGAGACAGCGCGAGGAACAGGCCTTCGCTGGAGATCGGCGGCTCCAAGGCCTCGATATCCTCGGCCATGCCCAGCGCCTCGGCCAGCGCCAGGCCCGGATAGCGTTCGTAGAGCACGTACTCGGTACGTTGCAGCAATAACTTCTGATAGGCCTGGGTCAGGCTGGGGACGGTTTCCAGCGTGAGATTGTCCTTGGCGAATTTATCGAAGTCCTGACCGAAGCTGTTGTTCACCAGGGTGCCGCCGGTATGCCCGCGCAAATCGTTCCAGTTGGAATAGGAGAACTCCTGCCCTCTCCGGATCCATACCACGCTGGGGGTCAGGAAGGTGGCAGGGTGGATGAAATCCATGGTTTCCAGGCGCGCCAGGGTGATGAAGGCGCCAGCGACCATATCGACACGGCCGGTCCGCACCTCTTCCTGTGCCCGCGACCAGGGCCCGGTGTAGATGAGGTCGATACGAATGCCCAGCTCACTGGCGATCTGTGCGAGCAGATCCGCATTTGCGCCTACCAACTGGTGGGGATTACCGGGGTCGCGCCATAGATAGGGGGGATATTCGGGGTTTCCGGTCGCGACCAAGCGTTCGCATTTGTTGGCACTGAGGGCGAATGCCGGCAGGCATGAAAAAAACAGCAGGACGAATGATTTTCTCAGAGGGCTATCGCGCATGCTGACTACTCGCCTATACGTTCGAAGGGCGCTTACCACGCCGTTTTACCATCTCATGCTGGATGAAGCGCAGTCTAAATAATTATTCGCGATAAAAGAGTACTGATTCAGATTCTAGAAATTATCTCGTTCTTCGCCTCATCGAGGGGTTCATAACCCAACCCAGGGACCCGATGCACGGAACCCAAGCCTTGCGAGGGCGCTTGCGGAGCTGACCTGAAATCCCCACGAGCCGCCGGGTCCAGGCATGGACTATAGCTCCGGGAATCGAAAACAAAAAACCCGCTCGAGGCGGGCTTTCTGTGAACCGATTGAGCGATCAGATCGCTTTTTCGAGCTCCGGGATGGCCTCGAACAGATCCGCCACCAAGCCGTAGTCGGCTACCTGGAAGATGGGTGCCTCTTCGTCCTTGTTGATCGCGACGATCACCTTGGAGTCCTTCATCCCCGCCAGATGCTGGATCGCACCGGAGATGCCGACGGCGATGTACAGCTGCGGAGCGACGATCTTGCCGGTCTGACCGACCTGCATGTCGTTCGGTACGAAACCGGCGTCGACAGCCGCACGGGATGCGCCCACTGCGGCACCCAGTTTGTCCGCCAGGGAGTACAGGTGCTTGAAGTTGTCGCCGTTCTGCATGCCACGCCCGCCGGACACGACGATCTTCGCAGCGGTCAGTTCGGGACGATCGGACTTGGCCAGTTCTTCGCCAACGAAGCTGGACTTGCCGGCATCTGCCGGACCGCTGACCGCCTCGGTCGCGGCCGAGCCGCCTTCCGCGGCAGCGGCGTCGAAACCGGTGCTGCGAACGGTGATCACCTTGATCGCGGCGCTGGACTGCACGGTCGCGATGGCGTTGCCGGCATAGATCGGACGCTTGAAGGTATCGGCGCTCTCGACCGAGACGATTTCGGAAATCTGGTCGACGTCCAACTGCGCAGCCACACGGGGAAGAATGTTCTTACCGTTGCTGGTGGCGGCAGCCAGGATATGGCTGTAGGACTTGCCGAGCTCGGCAACCAACGGAGCGACGTTCTCCGGCAATTGGTTCGCATAAGCCGCGTTATCGGCGACCAGCACCTTGGCGACACCGGCGATCTTCGCGGCGGCTTCGGCGGCAGCGCTCACGCCCTGGCCGGCGACCAGCACGTGGATATCGCCCCCGATTTTCTGCGCGGCGGCGACGGTGTTCAGCGTGGCGGGCGCCAGCGCGGCGTTAGTGTGTTCAGCAACAACCAAGATAGTCATCAGATTACCTTCGCCTCGTTCTTCAGTTTCTCGACCAGTTCAGCCACGGACTTGACCTTGACCCCGGCGCTGCGGGCTGCGGGCGCTTCGACCTTCAGGGTCTTCACGCTGGATGCGATGGAAACGCCCAGGGCGTCCGGGGTGACGGTTTCCAGCGGTTTCTTCTTGGCCTTCATGATGTTCGGCAGCGACGCATAGCGCGGCTCGTTCAGGCGCAGGTCGGTGGTCACGATTGCCGGCAGGTTCAGCGAAACGGTCTGCAAGCCGCCATCGATCTCGCGGGTCACGTTGACTTTGTCGCCTGCGACTTCGACCTTGGAGGCGAAGGTGCCCTGGGCGTAGCCAGTCAGCGCGCCGAGCATCTGACCGGTCTGGTTGTTGTCGCTGTCGATGGCCTGCTTGCCGAGGATGACCAACTGCGGCTGCTCCTTCTCGACCACCGCCTTGAGCAGCTTGGCCACGGCCAGGGAGTTCAGCTCCTCGGCGGACTCGACCAGAATGGCACGGTCGGCGCCGAGGGCCAGCGCGGTCCGCAGCTGTTCCTGGGCGGCGCTCGGACCGATGGAGATGACGACGATCTCGCTCGCCACGCCTTTTTCTTTCAGGCGGACGGCTTCTTCCACGGCGATCTCGCAGAAGGGATTCATCGACATCTTGACGTTTGCGAGGTCAACGCCGGAGTTGTCCGCCTTGACGCGAACCTTGACGTTGTAGTCGACCACTCGTTTGACAGCTACAAGAACCTTCATGGATTCCTCGTTATTCTCCGGTGAATAATTGTCGCCTAGGACGAGCCTGGCCGAATCATCGGACGGAACCGACGGTCAGCTCCATACGGCGAGCGCAAAACCGCCCGTATCTTGACCGTATCACCTATTCCGGTCAATACGTCGAGATAGCCCTCCGGGACGCTCGAATGCAGATGCTGTCGGGCTTTGCGGGATTTCAAACAAACGTTTGTATTGGATCGATCGGAGCGTATAGATATAATGCCGCGGCCCAGGTCACAGAAACCTAGCCCTGCATCATAAAAGTACCGATGAGCCTTGAGTAGGAGATTGTCTGTGGAACGCGAATTTATGGAATTCGACGTCGTCATCGTCGGCGCCGGTCCTTCCGGTCTGTCCGCTGCGTGCCGACTGAAGCAGAAGGCCGCCGACGCGGGTCGCGAGATCAGCGTATGCGTGGTCGAAAAGGGTTCCGAAGTCGGCGCCCACATTCTCTCCGGCGCCGTGTTCGAACCGCGCGCCCTGAACGAACTCTTCCCTGACTGGAAGGAGCTCGGCGCACCGCTGAACACCCCGGTCAAGCGCGACGACATCTATTTGCTGAATAGTGCCGACAAAGCCACCAAGGTGCCCAACTTCTTCGTGCCCAAGCCGATGCACAACGAAGGCAACTACATCATCTCCCTGGGCAACCTGTGCCGCTGGCTGGCGCAGCAAGCCGAAAACCTCGGCGTGGAAATCTATCCCGGTTTCGCGGCGCAGGAAGCCCTCATCGACGAACAGGGTGTGGTGCGCGGCATCGTCACCGGTGACCTCGGCGTGGACCGCGAAGGCAACCCGAAGGAAGGCGTCTATACGCCCGGCATGGAGCTGCGTGGCAAGTACACGCTGTTCGCCGAAGGTTGCCGTGGCCACATCGGCAAGCAACTGGGCAAGCGCTACAACCTCGGCGCCGACGCCGATCCGCAGCACTACGGCATCGGCATCAAGGAATTGTGGGAAATCGACCCGGCCAAGCATGAGCAGGGCCTGGTGATCCACACGTCCGGCTGGCCGCTGAACAAAGAGAACCCAGGCGGTTCCTTCCTCTATCACCTGGAAAACAACCAGGTAGTGGTCGGCCTGATCGTCGACCTCGCCTACAGCAACCCGCACTTGTCGCCCTTCGATGAGTTCCAGCGCTACAAGCACCACCCGGTGGTGAAGCAGTACCTGGAAGGCGGCAAGCGCATCTCCTATGGTGCCCGCGCCCTGGTCAAGGGTGGCTTCAATTCGCTGCCGAAGATGGTATTCCCCGGCGGCGCGCTGATCGGCTGCGACCTCGGCACCCTGAACGCCGCGAAGATCAAAGGCAGCCACACCGCGATGAAGTCCGGCATGCTCGCCGCGGAAGCCATCGCCGATGCCCTGGCCGCGGGCCGTGAAGCCGATGAGCTGAACAACTACGTCGAGGGCTTCAAGGCCAGCTGGCTGTACGAGGAGCTCTACCAGACCCGCAATTTCGGACCGGCGATGCACAAGTTCGGCCCTCTGCTCGGCCCGGCCTTCAGCTTCATCGAATACAACCTGCTCGGCGGCAAGCTTCCGGTCACCTTGCACGACACGCGCATGGATCACACCTGCCTGAAGAAGGCCTCCGAAGCCGAGAAAATCAACTATCCGAAGCCGGACGGCAAGCTCAGCTTCGATAAGCTCAGCTCGGTTTTCCTCTCCAATACCAACCACGAAGAGGATCAGCCCTGCCACCTCAAGCTCAAGGACCCGAGCATCCCGATCGAGCAGAACCTGCCCCTGTACGACGAGCCCGCGCAGCGCTACTGCCCGGCCGGCGTGTATGAGGTGGTGAGCAACGACGACGGCAGCAAGCGCTTCCAGATCAACGCGCAGAACTGTGTCCATTGCAAAACCTGCGACATCAAGGACCCGGCCCAGAACATCACCTGGGTGGCGCCCGAAGGCACCGGCGGACCGAACTACCCCAACATGTGACGGAAAAAGAAAAGGCTCCTTCGGGAGCCTTTTTCACGCCTGGACTTCAGGGAAGCACGCGAGTCTAATCCGGCTGCGGCCCGAGGGGAAAGAAGACGCCATCGCTCCAGACACCCAACCAGACCTGCCCATCGATTTCGCGCGGAACCGCGAGCTCCACCAGTTGATAGAACACGCTGCGGCCGATCAGGGCATCCAGATTCGTGCGGACCCGCACATAGGGAGCGGGCTGCTGGGTATCGACGTCCCGCTCCACGCGCAGCGGATGCGCGGGGCCGGCCACGCACTCATCGTCCACCTGGGTGGTGAAGCGCAGCAGTTGCCGCTCGCCCTCACCCTCCACCGCCATAGCGACCGCGACGAACGGCGCATCGTCCACCTGGATTCCGACCTTCTCCACCGGCGTGACCAGGAAATAGTCCTCGCCCTCGCGCCGAATGATGCTGGAAAACAGCTTCACCATCGGCTTGCGCCCGATAGGGCTGCCCAAGTAGTACCAAGTCCCATCGCGGGCAATGCGCATGTCGATGTCGCCACAGAAGTCCGGATTCCACAGGTGCACGGGCGGCGGGCCCTTTTTCGTGCCCTCGGGAATCTGGGCCAACAGGTCCTTGGCTTTGCCGGGTGTGCTCACGCAATGCTCCTATTCGTTGAGGCCCAGTAGCCGACGGGCATAGTCCTCCAGCGGAGGGCCCAGCAAGTCCTCGGGCTTGGCATCGTAGAACGTCAGGAAACCGCCGCGGCTACGAATCCTGGCGGTATCCACCAGATAGCGGGTCGAGGTTTCGATAAGCATTAGTTGGATGACGGCACGATCGGTTCCCAAGCGATCCACGGCTTCTTGGTCCGCCCACTCGTCACCATTGCCGATGCGATCGTCGGCCGCCGCGAAGCGCGCGTACAACAGATAGTGCGCGCCGGCGGCCCGCGCCTGGGCCATGGCTTCTTCCAGCCCCAACGGACCACTGGCCCGGCGAACCAGCGGGAAATACTCGACGAACCCCTTGAACGCTTCCTCCGCCACCACGTTGGGGCGTGGGTAGGCGTCCCCCGGGGGTACGAAATGGCCCTGACCTATATAGATGAAGGAGTCGGGTTGCAGGCGCCAGCTACTGGCACGCTGGGTCCGACTGTGATCGAGAAAACCGGCGTCGCTCAACTGGCTATGTGCGCCGTCGGCCAGGTCGCTGACGCTCATGCAGCCACTCAGACCGAGCAGGAGCAGCGATAGAATCAAAGTACGCATCATGAGACCTCCAGAGCGCCAGCGTCGGAAAAACGGCGAATACCCGAGCCTGTGCAGCTTCCGCGCCAAGTGGTTCGCGCCGAGCGGGCGACGTTCTAGCCGCCGATGATTTTCATCACCGTCGCGCCGCCGGAAAACGCCACCTCCTGCTTGTCCGCCAGCGCTTTGACCAGCAGGCGCTGCAAGGCGGGAAGCGCCTGATGACGGGGCTTGTCCAGCAGGTCGCCGACGTAGTGACGGTTGCTCGACGACAGGCAGCCGTGCAGCCAGCCGGTGGACGACAAGCGCAAGCGCGAGCAGGTCCGGCAAAAAGGCACGCTTTCGTTGGCGATCACGCCGAAATGGCCCCGGCCGGGAATTTCGAAGCGCAGGGCGGTGGCATCCACCGGGGCTTCCGCCTGGACGAAGGGATGCGCCGCGCCGATTATCTCCTGCAACTCCCGCAACCCTACGAACTGCCGCTGGAAATCGACGCCCGAACCCGCGAGGTGCCCCATGCGCATCAACTCGATGAAGCGCAGCTCGAAACCGCGCTCCAGGCAGTACTCCAACAAGGGCAGCACCTGATCGAGGTTCTGCCCGCGCAGGGGCACCATGTTCAGCTTGATCCGAAAGCCTGCCGCGCGTGCTTGCTCCAGGCCGGTCAGCACCGTCGCCAGGTCGCCGCCGCGGGCGAGGCGACGGAAGGCCAGCGGATCGAGGGTATCCAGGGAAATATTCAGACGACGGATGCCGCACACCTGCAACAGCGGCAATTTGCGGCTCAAGAGTTGGCCATTGCTGGTCAGGCTGATGTCGCTCAGGCCCAGCCCGCTCACCCCTTCGAGAAAGGGCTCCAGCTTCGGACTGACCAAAGGTTCGCCGCCGGTGATGCGCAGGCGCTCGATACCGGCGGCTTCGATCAGGTAGGCCACCCCTCGCACCATCGCCCCGGCGGACAGCTCGTCCTGGGCAGCGACCAGACGCTTGCCGTCTGGGACGCAGTAGGTGCAGGCATAGTTACAGGCGGCGGTGAGGCTGATCCGCAGATTGCGGAAACGCCGCCCTTGGCGGTCGACGATCATGGCAAGCTCCGGTGCGATACCGCCGCAGTATATCGTTCGCCACCGGAACGGCGCATGCCGTTCGAGCCTTCCACGCGGCGGATTCAGCTCGTGGATGTATCCCCATCGCGCTTGCGCTTGTTGCCCATGCGCACACCGATGTCCATGAGGAATTGGAAGAAGCCTTCCTGATCCTCCAACACGTTGCTCCAGAACGGAGAGTGATAGAGCGCTACCGCGCCATGCACCAAGGCCCAGGCGGCGCAATAGTGGAAATAAGGCGGAACATCCTCCAGCTTGCCTTCGGAAATGCGGCCTTTGATCAACAGCGTCAGCCGCTCGAAGTTGGAGGCGCGGATCTTGTGCAATTGATCGACCAAGTCCGGCACCTGATTGCCCTTCACCACTTTTTCCTCGAGGCGATCGAACAACCGGTAGCGTTGCGGATCGCGCATGCGGAATTCGAAATAGGCACGGGAAAGGGCTTCCTTGTCACGGTCGACATCGGCCGAATGCAACAACGCGTTCAAATCCCGCTCATAGTCGAGCATGAGCCGCAGATACACCTCCGCCTTGGATTTGAAATGCTTGTAGATGGTGCCTTTGCCGATGCCGACCGCGTCGGCGATCATTTCCACGGTGACGCTATCCTCGCCCTGCTCCAGGAACAGCTTGAGCGCGGTATCGAGGATTTCCTGTTCGCGGCGCCGAAACTCGCGGACCTTTCGAGGTTCTTTCTGCATAGAAGGGTACGGTGTCGAAAATCAAGCCGCGTATTATGCCAAACCAGCGCCAAATTGCACGGATCATCCGATTATGAGTGGGGTTGACGACGAATTTCCGCAACCGGACGGATTGCATTATCTCAACCATGCCGCCATCGCCCCCTGGCCACGGCGTACCGCGTGGGCGGTCACGGCGTTCGCCGAACGCAACCTTTGCACCGGCGCGCGGGATTATCCCGAATGGCTGCTGGTCGAACAGCGTCTGCGGGAGCGCCTGCAGCGGCTCCTGAATGCGCCGTCCTGTGCCGACATCGCTTTGGTCAAGAACACTTCCGAGGCACTGTCCTTCGTCGCCTTCGGCCTGGACTGGAGGCCGGGCGACCAGGTACTGATCAGCGACGAGGAGTTTCCCTCCAATCGCGTGGTATGGGAGGCCTTGAACTCGCGGGGCGTGGAGGTGCTGCAGGTAAGCCTGAAGGGTGTCGACCCGGAGGGTAGCCTGCTCGCCGCCTGCGGTCCGCGGACCCGGCTGATAGCGATCAGCGCCGTGCAATATGCCAGCGGCCTGCGCCTCGACGTGCAGCGCCTGGGTCATGGCTGCCGCGCCCGTGGCGTGCTGTTGTGCGTGGATGCCATCCAGCAACTGGGCGCCCTGCCCTTCGACGTGCAGGGTTGCGACTGCGCGTTCGCCATGGCCGATGGACACAAGTGGATGCTCGGGCCTGAGGGGCTCGGCGTGTTCTATTGCCGTAGCGATCTGCGCGAAGGCCTCGCACTGCATGAGTATGGCTGGCACATGCTGGAGAACCCCGGCGACTACAACCGCAGCGACTGGCGGCCCGCGCCCAGTGCGCGGCGCTTCGAGTGCGGCAGCCCCAACATGCTCGGCACCATGGCGCTGGATGCCAGCCTGTCGCTTCTCGAAGAGGTCGGGATGCATCGGGTGGGCCAGGCCCTGGAAGACCGCGTGCAAGCATTGCTCGACGGTCTTCCGGGCATTCCGGGCATGCGCCTGCATAGCGCGCTCAATCCGCTCAGGCGTGCCGGGATCGTCACCTTCAGCCTCGACGGCCAGGATACCGCGCGCCTTTTCGAGTACCTGAAAGGTCATCAGGTCGTCTGCGCCAAGCGCGGCGCCGGCATTCGTCTCTCGCCCCACTTCTACACGACGCCCCGGGTGATCGAAGGTACCTTGACGCTGCTGCACGCCTTCGCCAAGAGTTGAGCGATGAGCCGGTCGGTGCGTATTCCAAATCCGTTTAAACAGCGAGGCGGGTTGCCTGGACGACGGGCGATATTCGCCGATACTCCAGTGACCGGCTGACATTTCCCCCAATGGCTGCCGGGCGAAGGCGGCGTGGACCGCGTGCCTTCGTTGTTACTCCTAATGGTCTTGACCCGGATTCATCCCCCAGAAGCCGGGTTTTTTTTGCCTGGACGGGCCTACGCCCTGGCCAGCGGAAACAACCGGTAGAAGTTGGCGGTGGTCAGCTCGGCCAGGGTCTCGTAGGCGATGCCCCGCTCCCCGGCCAGGAACTCCGCCACTTCCCGCACGTACTGCGGCAGATTGGGTTTGCCGCGATGAGGGATGGGCGCCAGGTAGGGCGAGTCGGTTTCGACCAGGAGCCGGTCGGCCGGCACCTGCCGGGCCACCTCGCGCAACGCCGTCGCGTTGCGGAACGTCAGGATTCCCGAAAGGGAAATATAGAACCCCAGGTCCAGCGCGGCCTTGGCCATCGGCCAATCCTCGGTGAAGCAATGCAGCACGCCCGCCTGGGGCAGGTCGGCTTCGCGTAACAGTTGCAGGGTGTCGGCGCGGGCTTCGCGGGTATGCACGATCACGGGCTTACCCGTCACGCGGGCCGCCTGCAAGTGCAGGCGAAACGCTTCGCGCTGCACCTGCGCAGCATCCGGCTGGTAGTGGTAGTCGAGGCCGGTCTCGCCGATCGCCACCACCCGCGGATGGTCCAGTTCGCCGAGCAACCAATCCAGAGCCGGCGCCCTGCCCGGTTCGAGGTCAAGGGGGTGTATGCCCACCGAGCAATGCACGTCGGCATAGCGTTCGGCCAAGGCTTTGACCGCGGCTGCATTTTCGGCGCTGACACCGATGCACAGGAAGTGCTCGACACCCCTCGCCCGCGCCGCATCCAGCGCCGCGTCCAGCGAGCCGCCGTGGCGGCTCAGATCGAGGCGATCGAGGTGACAGTGGGAGTCGACCAGCATGAAAGGAATCTCACGGGGGAACGGCCGCGGGACGCGGCGGGTATCACATGGTGTGCGTGGGGCGATCCGACTTGAGCGCGCCGGCCAGGTAGGTCTCGATTTTGTTGCGCGCGCTGGTATCGCCGTCGTTGAACTGCACGCCGATACCGGCGGCGCGGTTGCCCTGGGCACCCTTCGGGGTGATCCAGACGACCTTGCCGGCAACCGGGATTTTCTCCGGCTCGTCCATCAGGTTGAGCAGCATGAAGACTTCGTCGCCGAGTTTGTAGCTTTTATTGGTGGGGATGAATAAGCCGCCGTTCTTCACGAAGGGCATGTAGGCCGCGTAGAGAACCGACTTGTCCTTGATCGTCAGGGACAGGATTCCGTTACGCGGGCCCAAGTTCGGTGGCAGACTCATGCGGCATTCCTAGCTGGCTGACTCGATGGGCCCGATTCTAGCCCGGTCCGGGCAGGCTTGCCCACTGCACCAACAGGGCTTCGAGAAGCAAGACACGGTTGAGGTTGGCTTTGCCCAGCACTTTTTGCCGCTGGGCCAGCAGCCAGTCCTGGATCGCCAGGATTTTCGCCTGACCGCTCTTGTCGGCGAGGTACTGCACGACCTTGCGCATATCGGCCAGCCCCAGCACCTGCTGATCCCCGGTCAGGCGATAGCGCAACATCGCCTGCGACCAATCGCAGAACCAGTCGAACAGTTGGAGCAACGGCAAGGCATTCCAGCTTTCCGCGAGTTGGCTGGCGCCGATCTGCTGTTTGAGCAGTTTCTTCACCCCCTCCACCACGAGCGCGCGTTGCTCGCGCACACCTTGGGCCTGCAGCCGCAGCGCCGCGAGCGGCGAGCCTGCTGCCAGGGTCAGCAGTTCCTCGCGCTCCTCGGAGTTGCTCTGCGGCAAGGCGCCCTCCAGCCAGGCGAGGCTGCTTGCCCGGTCCGGTAGCGGACAGGCCTGCTGCACGCATCGGCTGCGGATGGTCGGCAGCAGGCGGCTGGGCTGATGGCTGATGAGCAGCAGCACGGTCTCGCCAGAGGGCTCCTCAAGGCTTTTCAGCAGGGCGTTGGCGGCGTTCAGGTTCATCGCCTCGGCCGGCTCCAGCAGGATCACCTTGCGTCCGCCGAGCTGGGCGGTCTGGACCACGAAGTTCACCAGTTCGCGAACCTGGTCCACCTTGATCGCCTTGTCCGCTTCCTCCGGCTCGAGCACGAAATTGTCCGGATGGGTGCCCGCCGCCAGCAGATGGCAGGCCTTGCAGTGCCCGCAGGCCTCCAGGCCATTCGGATGCTGGCAGAGCAGACGCGCCATCAGGCGTTCGGCCAGGGCCCGTTTACCGATGCCGGTGGGCCCATGCAGCAGATAGGCGTGGGCGTGCCGGGTACGACCGGCCAATTGCTGCCAAAGCGAAGTCTGCCAAGGGTAAATTTCAACCACGCCGATGCTCCAGCAATTCGGGAAGCAAGGCGTCCAGCGCTCGCTGCACTTCGCTCAGCGGCCGCGCGGCATCCAGCAGCCGATAGCGCCCCGGCGCCGCGGCCGCGCGGCGCAGATAGGCCTGGCGCACGGCATCGAAGAACGCTCGGCCTTCCTGCTCGAAACGGTCCAGCCTGCCACGTGCCGCAGCGCGGGCCAGCCCGACCTCCACCGGCAGGTCGAACACCAGGGTGAGGTCCGGACGCAGTTCGCCCTGGACGAAGCGTTCCAGCTCGGCGATGCGGCCCTCATCGAGCCCACGCCCGCCACCTTGATAGGCATAGGTGGCATCGGTGAAGCGGTCGCAGAGCACGATGGCACCACGGGCGAGAGCCGGGCGGATGACTTGGGCCAGGTGCTGCGCCCGGGCCGCGAACATCAGCAATAACTCCGTATCCGCTGCCATCGGCTCTTCGCTGGGCGTCAGCAGCAATTCGCGGATGCGCTCCGCCAACGGCGTTCCACCGGGCTCGCGGGTAAGCAGGATTTCCTGGCCCCGCTCCCGCAATCTCTCCGCCAAGTACTCGCGATTGGTGCTTTTCCCGGCGCCTTCGGGGCCTTCCAGGGTGACGAACAGACCGCTCACTCGGCGCTCCTCATGTCGGGGGGACTCGCTGGCGTAACCGGGGCCAGCGGGGCGGGACTCGAACGGTAATCCGCACGGCGCTTCAACTGGTACTCGCGCACCGCGCGGTTATGGTCGTCCAGGGAATCGGTGAAGACGTGGCTGCCGTCGCCACGTGCGACGAAATAGAGGCTACGCCCATCGAGCGGATGGAGCGCGGCGTGGATCGCATCCCGGCCGACCATCGCGATGGGCGTCGGCGGCAGGCCGGGGTGTACGTAGGTGTTGTAGGGGGTCGGCTCGCGCAGGTGAGCGCGGGTCAGCTTACCGGTGTAGCGCTCGCCAAGCCCATAGATCACCGTGGGATCGGTTTGCAGCAACATGCCCTGCTGCAGACGACGGACGAACACCCCGGCGATTTGCGCACGCTCGCTGGGTACCCCGGTTTCCTTTTCCACCAGCGAAGCCATGGTCAAAGCCTGGTACGCCTCGGTGTAGGGAAGCCCTTCGGCGCGCATCCGCCACTCCTCGTCGAGCACCTTGTCCAGGCGCTGACGGGCCTGCTTGAGCAGATCGATATCGCGCATGCCACGGACGTAGTTATAGGTATCCGGATAGAACCGCCCTTCGGGGTAGACCCCTGGCATACCAAGGCGAGCCATTACCTCTTCGTCGCTGAGGCCCGCGAGGGTCTGCTGGAGTTTTTCCTGGCGGCCCAGGGCCGCGCGTACCTGACGAAAAGTCCAGCCGTCCACCAGGGTCAAGCCGTACTGCACGACCTCGCCCTGCCGCCAGAGCTCGAGCAGGCTCGCCGCATCCATACCCGGTGTCAGGCGATACTCGCCGCTGTGCAAGGCCTGCCCTGAAAGATTGAAACGCCAATACAGTCGTAACAGATAGGCGTCGTCGAGCACGCCCTCTTCCTCCAGGCGATTGAGGGTGCCGCCAGGGGTGGCACCCACGGGCACGTCGAGCAAGCGCTCCTCGCTCACCTGCAAAGGTTGTCGCAGCGCTTCGCGCTGGAGCCAACCGACAGCGGCCAGTGCCAGCCCGGCCAGAAGCAGGCCGCCCTCCAGCAGCGCCAAGAATTTGCGTATCACGTATCAGGAGTCCAAGAGGCCGCGGGCGATGCCCTGCAGTTTACGGGTGAGTGCCCCCACCGGCCAACGGTGTTCGCCGATGGCGCGTACCGGCCATACGCCATATTGACTGTTGCACAGGAAGACTTCGTCCGCTTCCAGCAGGTCTTCATGGGGGATATCGCGCACCTCCACCGGTACGCCGATGCGGACGGCCTGCTCGATCAGCTCGGCTCGCATCACCCCGGCGACGCCACAGCGGGAAAGGTCGGCCGTCGCTAGGACCCCGTTCCTGGCCAGGAACAGGTTGCTGTAGACCCCTTCGATCACCCTGCCGTGGACGTCACGCAGCAGGCCTTCCGCCAGGCGGCTATCGCTCCATTCGGCACGTGCCAGCACTTGCTCGAGGCGATTGAGGTGCTTCAATCCCGCCAGCAAGGGCTGTTCGGCCAGACGGGTGACGCAGGGAAACAGGCTCACCCCTTCTTCGGCATGACGCGCGGGATAGGCGGCGGGCGAATGGCCCAGCAAGACTCGTCGAGGATGGACCGGCGCGGGAGCCGCATACCCCCGCGGGCCCTCGCCACGGGTGAGGATGAGCTTGATCACGGCCTCCCCATGAAGGGCCGCGAACGCCTGTATTTCGCGCCCGACGAGTGCCCGGTCGAGCGGAATCGACAAGCGCCGCGCGCCATCCTCGAGCCGGCTCAGGTGCCGCTCCAAGAGGCGCGGCCGGCCGGCGCGCACCCCAATGGTTTCGAACAATCCATCGCCGTAGGCCAACCCCCGATCCGCCAGCGCCAGGCTGGCGCAGGGTTGGCCGTCGACCCAACTGGTCATCAATCGGCGTACCGACGGAACACCAGTGAGCCGTTGGTGCCACCGAAACCGAAGGAGTTCGACAGCGCCACTTCGATCGGCAGTGCTTTCGCCTGGTGCGCGACGAAATCGAGGTCGCATCCCTCGTCGGGATCGTCCAGGTTGATGGTGGGTGGCGCGACCTGGTCACGAATCGCCAGGATGCTGAAGATGGCTTCCACCGCGCCCGCCGCGCCGAGCAAGTGGCCGGTCATGGATTTCGTCGAGCTGACCGAAAAACGCCGGGCGTGATCGCCGAACACGGTTTTCAAGGCCGCGACCTCAGCCAGATCCCCGGCCTGGGTCGAGGTGCCGTGGGCATTGACGTACTGCACCTGGTCAGGATTGAGCCCGGCATCGCGCAAGGCATTCTTCATGCAACGCGCGGCACCGGCGCCGTCGTCCGGAGGCGAGGTCATGTGGAAGGCATCGCCGCTCATGCCGAAGCCAACCAGTTCCGCGTAAATGGTCGCACCGCGCGCGCGCGCGTGCTCCAGCTCCTCGAGAACCAGCGCACCGGCGCCGTCGGAGAGCACGAAACCGTCGCGGTCCTTGTCCCAGGGTCGGCTCGCGCGCTGCGGGTCGTCGTTGCGGGTGGACAGGGCGCGGGCCGCACCGAATCCGCCGAGGCCAAGGCCGCACGCGGCCATTTCCGAGCCGCCGGCGATCATCACATCGGCTTCGTCATAGGCGATGTTGCGTGCCGCCATGCCGATGCAATGGGTGCCGGTGGTACAAGCGGTGGCGATGGCGTAGTTCGGACCCTGCGCGCCCAGATGGATCGAGAGGAAACCCGACACCATGTTGATGATCGAACCGGGCACGAAGAACGGCGAGATCCGCCGCGGGCCTTGTTCGATCAAGGCGCGGCAATTGTTCTCGATGTTGGTCAGGCCGCCGATGCCGGAGCCCATCGCGATACCGATTCGCTCCCGGTTGGCATCGCTGATTTCCAGGCCGGAATCGCGCACCGCCTGGAAACTGGCGGCCAAGCCGTACTGAATGAACAGATCCAGCTTGCGCGCTTCCTTCAACGACAGGTATTCCTCGACGTTGAATCCCTTCACCGAACCCCCGAAACGGGTGCTATAGGCTGACAGATCCATGTGCTCGATCGAGCCGATGCCACTGCGACCGGCGAGAATCCCCTGCCAGCTGCTCGGCACATCGGTACCCAGCGGCGACAACATCCCCAAACCGGTGACCACGACGCGTCTACGCGACACAGCGATCTCCTTTCTACTCTTCAACAGGCGATGAAAAGGCGCTCAACATCCGCTCGAGGGTACGCGTCTCACGCGTTCGATTCGAGTCCGGGCGTAACGGTTTGACGAAGGACTGCTGCCTACTCCGTTTTTGCCCGCGCGGCGCGGCTGGAATGCCGCTGGCGAAATGATGAACAGGCTCTTAAAGAAAAACCGCACGCCTCGTGAGGGGTCGTGCGGCTTTTACGCGTCGGGAAGCGACGATTACGACTTATTGCGCGTGCGCATTGATGTAGTCGATGGCTTCCTGAACGGTGGTGATCTTCTCGGCTTGCTCGTCCGGGATCTCGGTCTCGAATTCCTCTTCCAGGGCCATCACCAGCTCAACGGTGTCAAGGGAATCGGCACCCAGGTCCTCGACGAAGGAAGCGCTGTTGGTGACTTCCTCTTCCTTGACGCCCAGTTGCTCAGCGACGATTTTCTTGACGCGCTCTTCGATGGTGCTCATACCTTGTTTTCACTCCTATGGAAAAATCCGTGCAGGCTGGGCTGCAGTGTATAGAAAGGGTTTTCTGCATTTCAAGCTGAACGCCATCTCCAACGGGAACCCACCTCTCAACGATCCACACCCGCCTGTGCATTTCTCAGCGGATTTCGGACAGTTTTTGAGACAGTTTCCCCGGAAGATTCGTCACATTCAGCTCATGTACATTCCGCCGTTCACAGGGATAGTAGCTCCTGTCACGTAGGCTGCGCCATCGGAGACGAGGAAGGCCACCACTTGGGCGATCTCCTGAGCCTGCCCCAGACGCCCCAGGGGGATCTGCGTCAACAGCGCCTCACGCTGCGCCTCGGGCAATTCCCGCGTCATATCCGTGTCGATGAAACCGGGCGCCACGGCGTTCACCGTGATGGCACGGGAGCCCACTTCGCGCGCCAGGGCGCGGCTGAAGCCCTCCAGCCCGGCCTTGGCAGCGGCATAGTTGGCCTGGCCGGCGTTGCCCATGGCGCCCACCACCGAGCCAATGTTGACGATGCGGCCCCAGCGCGCCTTGGTCATCCCGCGCAGCACCGCCTTGGACAGGCGGAAGAGGCTGTTCAGATTGGTATCGATGACATCGAACCACTCGTCGTCCTTCATGCGCAGCATCAAGTTGTCTCGCGTGATCCCGGCATTGTTCACCAGGATCGCCGGCGCGCCGTGCATCTGCTGGATACGCTCCAGCACAGCCGCCACCGACTCGCTGTCGCAGACATCGAGCATCAGCCCGCCGCCTTCGATGCCCTGCGCCTTGAGCGTCTCGCCGATGCGCTCGGCGCCGGCCTGGGATGTCGCGGTACCTATCACCACAGCCCCCAGACGCCCCAATTCCAAGGCGATGGCCTGGCCGATGCCACGACTCGCCCCGGTGACCAGCGCCACCTTACCTTGCAGACTCATAATGTTTCCTCGTTCAGGCCAGCGCCGCGCGGGCTGCGGCAAAAGCATCAGGGGTGTCCAGGTTGAAAAGGCCGATGCCTTTCACGCAGCGCTTGTTCAAGCCGCTCAATACCTTGCCAGGGCCGCACTCGACCAACTGGGTCACGCCCAGTTCGGCTAGGCGAACGATGGATTCGGTCCAGCGCACCGGGCTGTACAGCTGGGCCAGAAGAGCTTGCTTGAGGCCTTGAACGTCCTTCACCACATCGGCGCTGACGTTCTGTACCAGAGGGATTCGCGGCGCTTGCCAGTCGACGGCTTCCACCGTCTCGGCGAAGCGTTCGGCAGCCGGACGCATCAAGGCGCAATGGGAAGGCACGCTCACCGGCAAGGCCATGGCGCGCCGCGCGCCGCGCGCATTGCAGGCCTCGATGGCACGCGCGACTGCCGAAGCGTTACCGGCGATCACCACCTGGCCAGGGGCGTTGAAATTGACCGCGCTGACCACTTCACCTTGCTCGGCCTCGGCACAGGCCGCCATGACCTCGGCATCCTCGAGACCGAGGATGGCGGCCATACCGCCCTGCCCGGCCGGTACGGCCTGCTGCATCAATTGGCCACGCAACTCGACCAGCTTCACCGCCGCCGCGAAATCGAGGCTGCCGGCGGCGACCAGGGCCGAATATTCGCCGAGACTATGGCCTGCCACATAAGCAGGCGCAGCGCCGCCCTCGGACGCCCAGAGCCGCCAGAGCGCGATGGAAGCCGTGAGGATGGCCGGCTGGGTTTTGTCGGTCTGATTGAGCGCGTCTTCGGGACCTCGCTGCGCCAACGCCCAGAGGTCATAGCCGAGAACCGCGGAAGCCTCGGCGAAGGTATCGAGAACGCCGGGATGACGCTCGCCGTGCTCGGCGAGCATGGCCAGGGACTGCGAACCCTGACCGGGGAAGACGAATGCGAGGGATGCGGACATTGACTGTTCCCTTGGTAACGGATCGTCGTGAGAGAAAGGCCTGGCTGCGCCAGGCGCGTCGAACTGAACTGTTGGATGACGACCTTTGCCCGGCGGTCACATCTACAGCAACAGATCCTCGAGGCGGCCATGGAGATGCTGCGGCAGGTTTTCCCTGACTTCGGCGAACGTGCGCCGGATCGCGCTCTGGAAGCCCTCCTGGCCCGCCGCGCCATGGCTCTTCACCACGATGCCCTGCAAGCCGAGGAAGCTCGCGCCGTTATGTCGCGCCGGCGCGAGCTCGCCCTGTAAGCGACGCAGGATGGGCAACGCCAACGCACCGACCAGGCGCGAACCCACGCCCTGCGTAAAGAGTGCCTCGATGCGCGCGGAGATCATCGTGACCAGACCTTCGCTCGCCTTGAGCAGAATGTTGCCGACGAAGCCGTCGCACACGACCACATCCGCTTCGCCGCGATACAGCCCGTCGCCCTCTATGAAGCCGACATAATTCAGGCCCGGCGCCTGGCGCAGCAGACTCGCCGCCAGCTTCACCTGCTGGTTGCCCTTGGTCTCCTCCGTACCCACGTTGAGCAGCGCTATACGTGGATGCGGCGTCCCGAGAAGCTCGGCGGTCACCGATCCCATCACCGCGAATTGATAGAGCTGCTCGGCGCTGCAATCGACATTGGCCCCCAGATCGAGCAGATGGCATTCGCCCCGCGAAGTGGGAACCGCCCGGACCATGGCGGGCCTGTCGATGCCCGGCAAGGTCTTCAGGATATGCCGCGACAACGCCATCAGAGCGCCCGTATTGCCGGCGCTGACACACGCCTGCGCGCGACCCTGGCGAACCAGATCCAGCGCCACCCGCATCGAAGCGTCCGGCTTGCCGCGCAGAGCCTGCGACGGACGCTCGTCCATGCCGATCACCTCGCCGGCATGCTCGACGTGCAGGCGACGACGATCGACCGCGGACGCGCGAGCGATGAGTTCTTCGAGGAAAGGGGCTTGGCCGACGAGGACCAGATGCAAGGAGGGAAACTCAGCCAGACAGGCGATGCTGGCCGGAACAATGCAGTGGGGACCGAAGTCCCCACCCATTGCATCAATCGCGATGACAGGAGCGGACAAGGATTACTCGTCGGCGCCCTTGTCGATCACTTTACGACCCCGGTAAACGCCTTCCGGGGAAACGTGGTGACGCAGGTGAACTTCGCCAGTGCTCTTCTCGACGGACAAGGCATTGGCCTCGAGCGCATCGTGGGAACGACGCATGTCGCGGGCAGAGCGGGATTTTTTGTTCTGCTGAACAGCCATAATAGATTAACTCCTAAACGTTTGGGTCACGCTTTAACTGCGCCAGTACGCTGAACGGGTTGGACCGCGTTACCTCGTCTTCGCTCGGCTCGGGCTCGTCGTGAACCGTCCCCGGCTGCTGGCAATCTTCAGGGTCATGGGCCGGAACGATGGGCAGGGCGAGCAGAAGCTCATCCTCCACCAACGTCATCAGATCCAGAGGATCCTCGCCCACTTCCAGCACGTCATAGCCCTTCGGCAGCGACTGGGTATCCGCGCCTTCCTTGACGACCGCGTACACGGTTTCGCTGTGGATAGGCAAAGTGACCAACTCCAGACAACGCTGGCAAACCATTTTCACCTCGACGTCGAGTGCGCTATGGATGACCATGGCGCGACGTTCGTCGCGATCGAAAAGCAGCTTTACCCGCACGACGCCGGTGTCGTCCGCAAGCGGATCGCAGAGTCGCTCCAAACCGGACAATGGCATTTCACCCTCAAGGGTGGCGCCACGATCTGCCAGTTTGCGCGGATCAACGTGAGGTGGAATCGGCCCATTCAACATGGCGCGACATTCTAGGGATGGCCCCCGCCTCTGTCAAAGAAATTCCGCATTGTCAGGCACTTGCCCTGCCCGCTTAGAATGGACGCCTCGCCACCCCGGAGACTCCCATGACCCCACTGCTGCTGGCCTCGAGCTCGCGTTATCGGCACGAACTGCTCGAACGCCTACGCCTACCTTTCGTCTGGATGGCGCCGGACATCGATGAAAGCCCTCGACCCGGCGAGCCCGCCGAGGCCCTGGTGAAGCGCCTCGCGGAACAGAAGGCACGCGCCCTGAGCGCCCATCACCCTGACGGCCTGATCATAGGATCGGACCAGGTCGCGGTGAACGGCGAGCGCATCCTCGGCAAGCCGGGAGACTTCGAACGGGCGAAAGCTCAGCTAGTGGCAGCCAGCGGGGGCAGCGTACGCTTCCTGACCGGCCTGGCGCTGCTCGACAGCCGCAGCGGCCGCTGCCAGGTGGATTGCGTGCCCTTCACCGTGCACTTCCGCCCCCTGGACGAGCCCCAAATCACCCGCTACCTGCACGCCGAACAGCCTTACGACTGCGCCGGCAGCTTCAAGGCGGAAGGCCTGGGCGTAAGCCTGTTCCGCAAGACCGAAGGGGAAGACGCCACCAGCCTGATCGGCCTACCGCTGATCCGGCTGGTGGACATGCTTATAAAGGAAGGAATCGAGATTCCCTGACCGCCCTGCCTAGCGCAGGGTCGGCCCCTGGAAGCCCATCCAGAGCGCCGCATGCTCGGCGATACTGGCACCCAGGCGCTTGGCGAAACGGTCGAACGGCGAATCCTGGACGGTGTAGTCGACGATGTCCTTTTCACCGATGACCTCGCGTGCCACATAGCTGCTGTTGCCCAGCCGATCCACCAATCCCAGTTGCAACGCCTGCTCGCCGCTCCAGACCAAACCGGAGAACAGCTCGGGATGGCCCTCGGTCTTCAGGCGGTCGCCCCGCCCCTTCTTCACGCTGTCGATGAACTGCTGGTGGGTCGTGTCGAGCACGCCCTGCCAGAAGCGGGTTTCGTCTTCCTTCTGCGGCTGGAAGGGATCGAGGAACGCCTTGTGCTCGCCCGAGGTGTAGACACGCCGCTCCACGCCGACCTTGTTCATCACATCGACGAAGCCAAAGCTGGCAGCCGTGACGCCGATGGAACCGACCAGGCTGGCCTTGTCCGCATAGATTTCGTCGGCGGCGCTGGCGATGTAGTAGGCGCCGGAGGCCCCGAGGTCGGTAATCACCGCATAGACCTTGATGTCCTTGTGTTCTTCGCGCAGGCGGCGGATTTCATCGTAGATGTAGCCCGACTGCACCGGGCTACCGCCCGGACTGTTGATTCTGAGAATCACGCCCTTGGTCTTCGGATCCTCGAAGGCGGCCCGCAGGCTGGTGACGATATTGTCGGCACTGGCCGCTTCCTGATCGGCGATCATGCCGCGCACCTCGACCAGCGCCGTGTGGTTCCCCGAACGAGCAGCGCTTTTCTTCAGGTCGAAGGCCGGCGAGAACAGCGCCAGGGCGATGAACAGGTACAGGAAGGTCAGGACCTTGAAGAAAATCCCCCAGCGCCGCGAACGGCGCTGCTCCTGCACGCTGGCCAATACCGCCTTCTCCAACAGCCTCCAGCTTCGGTCATCGGCATCACCGGCTGCCGGTGCCTTCCATTCATCCGCCATGCTCATTCACCTCTAAGGTCTTTAATTCAGCGCCCCCGGACGTTAGCCAGGCACGCAATTCGTCGAAGCGCTCGATGGCCAGGCAGGGCGATTCCGCCCGCAGGATTTCCAAGGATTGCGCCCCGTAGCCGACCGCTACCGCATCCATCCCGGCATGCCGGGCCATGCGCAGGTCGAAGGGCGAGTCGCCGATCATCAGTGCCCGCTCGGGCGCCACCCGGCAGTGGGCCAGGATTTCATGCAGCATCAGCGGGTCCGGCTTGCTCGCCGTCTCGTCCGCGCAACGGGTCACATCGAAGTAATCCAGCCAGCCGTGCCCCTGCAGGACGCGATGCAAACCCCGACGACTCTTACCCGTGGCCACCGCCAGGCGATAACCCTGCTCGCGAAAAGATGCCAGCGCCTCGGTCACGCCCGGGAAAAAGGCCGAGGGCTCGGCATCCAGGGTCAGGTAGTGATCGCTGTACAACGCTCGAAAGCGCTCCAGGCAACTTCCGTGCTCCAATGCCGGATAAAGGGTACGGATGGCCTCCGGAAGACCGAGCCCGATGATGCCCTTGATCGCCGCTTCGTCCCGCACTGGCAGATCGCAGCCCGCCGCCGCGACGCGCATGGATTCGACGATGCGCGCGATGGAGTCGACTAGTGTGCCGTCCCAATCGAACACCAGCAAATCATAGTCAGGATGCACTCAAACGCTCCAGGGTCTGCGCCCACATGGCGTCCACCGGCGCCTCGACGTGCAGCTCGCCGCCATCGGGCATGGCGATGCGCAGCGAATAGGCATGGAGGAACAAGCGCTTGCCGCCCAGCTCGCGGATCTCGCGGGTGAAGTCTTCGTCGCCATACTTGGGATCGCCGGCGATCGCATGCCCGGCGTGTTTCGCATGCACGCGGATCTGGTGAGTGCGCCCGGTCACCGGACTGGCCTCCACCAGCGTCGCGAACTCGCCGAAACGGCGCAACACGCGGAACAGCGTCAACGCATCCTTGCCCTGGTCATTGACCTCGACCATCCGCTCGCCGGAACGCAGGTTGTTCTTCAGCAGCGGCGCATTGATCTGTTTCTTGGAGGTGGGCCAACTGCCGCGCACCAGCGCCTGGTAGCGCTTGTCCACGCCATCGCCCCTCAACGCCTCATGGAGATGCCGCAGCATGCTGCGCTTCTTGGCGATCATCAGCAGTCCGGAAGTGTCCCGGTCGAGTCGGTGCACCAACTCCAGATCCTTGGTATCGGGACGCAACTGGCGAAAAGCCTCGATCACGCCATAGCTCAGGCCGCTGCCGCCATGCACCGCGATACCCGCCGGCTTATTCAGGACGATCAACGCCTTGTCCTCATGGACGATGGCGGCCTCGAGCCGCTCCAGCAGGCTTTGCGCCAGGGGCGCCGCTTCGTCGCGCTCGGCCAGCCGTATCGGCGGGACCCGCACGACATCCCCGGCCTGCAACTTGTAGTCTGGCTTGATGCGGCCCTTGTTCACTCGTACCTCACCCTTGCGCAAGATGCGGTAAATCAGGGTCTTGGGCGCGCCTTTCAACTGGGTGCGCAGAAAATTATCGATGCGTTGGCCGGCGTATTCCGGCGGGACCTCGAGCAGGCGGACTGCGGAGATCGGAGAGGCGGGAGTGGTCATCGCAGCATGATAACAATTTTTTATTGAATTGAAGCACTTAATGATTGCTGCTATATTCGCAAGGCCGCCAAAAGCGGCCTGGCTCGCGGATGATCCCCAAAACTGCCATCCCGGCCACTTGCAATCCTTTCAGGACGTCAGGCCGTCCGACGCGATATCCAGCGCATCGCCCTGGATAGTCCGAAAACAGAGCCTTGAGCCATGACGCGTGATCTGCCCCAGGGTCGATTACGGTAAATGCAACCCGCTCCGGATTCTGCGAGCGGCACCCGATTTTCAAGGATTACGTGTAGGGTGGAGATGCACAACCGTCGGACTGCGTAGCACAGGCTTTACTCAAGACGCTCCATCTCGTCCGCTACCGACGGTTGATTCCTCCTCCTGACCCAAGCGCTTCTGTTGCCACAACAGCGAGCAGGAAACGCTGTCGCGACCCGGCCCCTCTGGCCGATCGTCGCTAGACCCAGCGGCGGCCCGGCCGTCGCTGATGCGCGCCCGACACCGACCGTGAGAGTCGTGTGTGCCGAACGCCGTTTCCGGTAGCCCCGGAAACCATTGGTATCACATGAAGAGAATGCTGATTAACGCGACTCAGCCCGAAGAGTTGCGTGTAGCGCTGGTCGATGGGCAACGCCTGTATGACCTGGACATCGAGTCGGGCGCCCGCGAACAGAAAAAGGCCAACATCTACAAAGGCCGCATCACCCGCGTCGAGCCCAGCCTCGAAGCCGCCTTCGTCGACTTCGGCGCCGATCGCCACGGCTTCCTGCCCCTCAAGGAAATCTCCCGCGAATACTTCCGCAAGAACCCGGAAGGCCGGGTCAACATCAAGGAAGTCCTGAACGAAGGCCAGGAAGTCATCGTCCAGGTCGAGAAAGAGGAACGTGGCAACAAGGGCGCCGCCCTCACCACCTTCATCAGCCTCGCCGGCCGCTACCTGGTACTGATGCCGAACAACCCGCGCGCGGGCGGCATTTCCCGGCGCATCGAAGGCGAAGAACGCAACGAACTGCGCGAGGCGCTGAACGGCCTCGACGCCCCGGCCGACATGGGCCTGATCGTGCGTACCGCCGGCCTCGGCCGCAGCAGCGAAGAGCTTCAATGGGACCTGGACTACTTGCTGCAGCTGTGGAGCGCCATCAAGGAAGCTTCCGTGGAGCGCGGCGCGCCCTTCCTGATCTACCAGGAATCCAACGTCATCATCCGCGCCATCCGTGACTACCTGCGCCAGGACATCGGCGAAGTGCTGGTGGACAGCGTGGAAGCCCAGGAGGAAGCCCTGAGCTTCATCCGCCAGGTGATGCCGCAATACCAGAACAAGATCAAGCTCTATCAGGACAGCGTTCCGCTGTTCAACCGTTTCCAGATCGAGAGCCAGATCGAAACCGCCTTCCAGCGCGAAGTGAAGCTGCCGTCGGGCGGCTCCATCGTCATCGACCCGACCGAAGCCCTGGTGTCCATCGACATCAACTCGGCGCGCGCCACCAAAGGTGGCGATATCGAAGAAACCGCCCTGCAGACCAACCTGGAAGCGGCTGAAGAAATCGCCCGCCAGCTGCGCCTGCGCGACATCGGCGGCCTGATCGTCATCGACTTCATCGACATGACTCCGGCCAAGAACCAGCGCGCCGTCGAGGACAAGGTCCGCGAAGCGCTGGAAGCCGACCGCGCGCGCGTGCAGGTCGGTCGCATCTCGCGCTTCGGCCTGCTGGAAATGTCCCGCCAGCGCCTGCGCCCGTCCCTCGGCGAGACCAGCGGCATCGTCTGCCCGCGTTGCAACGGCCAGGGCATCATCCGCGACGTCGAATCCCTGTCGCTGGCGATCCTCCGCCTGATCGAGGAAGAAGCCCTCAAGGACCGCACCGCGGAAGTCCGCGCCCGCGTGCCTTTCCAGGTTGCCGCCTTCCTGCTCAACGAAAAGCGCAACGCGATCACCAAGATTGAGCTGCGTACCCGCGCGCGCATCTTCATCCTGCCGGACGATCACCTCGAGACCCCGCACTTCGAAGTACAGCGCCTGCGCGACGACAGCCCTGAACTGCTGTCCGGACTCTATAGCTACGAGATGAGCCCGGAAGAACACGATGAAGTCCAGCCGGTCAGCGCCACGCGCACCCTGGTTCGTCAGGAAGCCGCCGTCAAGACCATCGCCCAGGACCGTCCGGCTCCGCCGGTACAGGCCCACGAAGCCGAAGTGCAGCCCCAGGCCGCGCAACCGGCCCCGGCCGCTCCCAGCCCGAGCCTGCTCAAGGGCCTGGTGAAGTCCCTGGTCGGCTTGTTCGCCGGCAAGGAAGAAGAAGCGCAGCCCGTCGCCGCCGAGAAGCCGGCGGCCACCGAACGTCCGGCGCGCAGCGAAGAGCGCCGCAACGGTCGCCAGCAGAACCGTCGTCGCGAAGGCGGCCGCGAGGAGCGCAAACCCCGCGAAGAGCGTGCGCCCCGCGAAGAACGCCTGAGCCGCGAGCCCCGCGAGGAGCGTCCGGCCCGTGAGCCGCGCGAAGGCCAGGAGCCTCGCCGCGAGCGCGCCGAGCGTCCGCCCCGCGAAGAGCGCGCCCCCCGCGAGGAGCGCCAGCCACGCGAGGAGCGTGCGCCGCGCGAAGAGCGCCCTGCCCGCGAAGAACGTGCGCCCCGTGAAGCCCGGGAAGAGCGTCCGGCACGCGAGCCGCGCGAACCCCGCGAAGAGCGTCCCGCACGTGAGCCGCGCGAGGAGCGTCAACCTCGCGCCGAACGCGAACCCCGCGAAGGTCAGGAACCCCGTCGCGAACGCGCCGAGCGTCCGCCTCGCGAAGAGCGTCAGCCCCGCCCGGAGCCGGCAGCGACCTCCAGCGAAGAAGAATTGCTGACCACGGACGAGACCCTCGACGACGACAGCCAGGATAACGGTGACGGCGAACGCCCACGCCGCCGCTCCCGTGGCCAGCGTCGTCGCAGCAACCGTCGCGAACGCCAGCGTGAAGTCGGCATCGAGGAAGGCGGCGAAACCGCCGAGGAAAGCGCCGGCGAAGTGTTCGCCGCGACCGCTGCCAACGCCTTGAGCGAAGCGGCCATCGCAACGGAAACGGCAGTCATCGCCGGTGAACCCGAAGCGGACCTGGCTTTGCAGGAACGCCCTCTTCCGCCGACGACCGAAACCACCTCGAACGAGCCGGTAGAAGCCGTGGAAGAAGCCAGCCTGGCGACCTCGACCTACGCTGACGAGCCGGCCCTGCTGCCGGTCGAAGCGCCCGCCGAGGCGTTCTCGTCGGCCGAGGACGCTCCGTCGATCGCTGCGGAGCCTTCCGAGGCCAGCGCGGCCCCCGAAGTACCTGCGGTCGCAGATGCCTCCGCTCCGGTCAGCGCGGGTGGCCGTGCGCCCAACGATCCGCGCGAAGTTCGCCGTCGTCAGCGCGAAGCCGAGCGCCTGGCCCGGGAAGCCGCTCTGGCCCCCAAAGCCGAGCCTGTCGCTGCGACCAGTCCAGTTGCGGTCGACGCCGAACCTGCAACCGCCGAGCAATCGCCAGTGGATGAAGCACCGGCGAACGAGCCCGAGCTGGCCGCAATGCCTGAACAGGCAGAACAGGCAGAACCGGCACAGCAGGCGCACGCCGTGGAGCCGCTGCCCCAGGTGGATGAAACCACCGGTGTGGACAGCGTCGCGACGTCTCCCTTCACCGTCGATTCCGAGCTGTCGGACGAAGAGAAGGAACTGGAAAACAAGGCACGCCACTCGGATGAGCATCCGCGTACCTGATTTTCCAAGCTGACGAAAAAGGGGATGCCATTGGCATCCCCTTTTTCATTCCCTCACGGAAATCCTGGGCGTCGGGATCGCCGTTCAGACCAGGTTCGGCTCCATCTCCAGTGCCACGCCGAAACGAGCCTGGACGTCTGCCTGGATGCGCTGCGCCAGCCCGAGAATATCCGCGGCACTGGCCTGGCCATGGTTCACCAACACCAATGCCTGGTTCTGATGGACGCCGGCATCGCCGTCACGAAACCCTTTCCAACCGGCACGCTCGATCAACCAGCCAGCGGCCAGCTTGACCTGCCCGTCGGCCACCGGGTAAGCCACCAGATCGGCATAGCATTCACGCAGGCGCGTGGCGGCGTCGGCGCTCACCAGGGGGTTCTTGAAGAAACTGCCGGCATTGCCCAGCACCGAGGGATCGGGCAGCTTTTCCTGGCGAATGGCGCAAACCGCATGGCTGACGTCCAGCGCGGACGGGGCCGCTATGCGCCGCTCGGCCAGCCAATGGCGCAGCGGGCCGTAGTCCAGCTGCAGGGGCGCCTGACGATCGAGAGCGAAGCGCACCCTGAGAATCACCCAGCGCTCCGGTTCGCGTTTGAACAGGCTGTCGCGATAGCCGAAGGCACAGGCCTCGGCATCGAACGCGACGAGGCGCCCATCGGACCTGTCCAATGCGTCCAGTCCGGAGAACGCATCCTTCAATTCCACGCCATAGGCACCGATGTTCTGCACCGGGGCGGCACCGACGGTGCCCGGTATCAGGCTGAGGTTTTCCAGGCCGGCGAAACCCCGCGCCAGGGTGAACTGCACGAAGGGATGCCAAGGCTCCCCGGCTTCCGCCTCAATCAGCGCGCGCCGACCATCGTCCTCGAGGACGCGGATACCGCGGCTGGCCATGCGCAGCACCAACCCATCCGGGTCCCTGCTGAACAGGAGATTGCTGCCGCCCCCGAGCAGCAGCAGCGGAATGCCCCGCGCGCGGGCGAACGAGAGGGCCTCGAGCACCTGCTGGTCATCGTTCGCCTCGGCGAAGTAACGCGCCCTGACGTCCAGACCGAAGGTGTTGTAGGGCTTAAGGGAAACCCCCTCCTCCACCGTCAGGTGCACAGCCGCGCCTCCACTTCCGCGAGCAGCCCGTCGCAGCCCCGCTCGATCAGGTCGAGCACCTGCTCGAAGCCTTGCTCGCCGCCGTAATAGGGATCGGGGACCTCGTGGGGCTCCAGGCCGTAGCGGCGCAGGAAGAGATCCACCTCCGCGGGAGCCGCAGCGGGCAGCAGGCTTTGCAGATGGCTGAGGTTGCGGGCGTCCATCGCCAGCACCAGGTCGAACGAGGAGAAATCCTCCACGCCGACCTGGCGCCCGCGCAGGGCGGAAAGATCGTAGCCGCGACGCAGGGCTGCGTCGCGGGTGCGGGGATCGGGCGCCTTGCCCAGGTGCCAGTCACCGGTCCCGGCGGAATCCACCGAGACCCGGGCGTCCAGCCCCGCCGCACGCAAACGCTGGCGGAAGATCGCTTCGGCGGTCGGCGAGCGGCAGATATTGCCCAGGCATACGAAGAGTACGCGCATGCCTCAAGCCTCCAGCAGACGGCGGACCCGCTCCAGATCCTCCGGCGTGTCGACCCCGGTGGGCGGGGCTTCCAGGGCGTCGCCCACGTGGATGCGCACACCGTGCCAAAGCGCGCGGAGCTGCTCCAGGCGCTCGGTCTGCTCGAGCCAGCAGGGTCCCCAGGCGACGAAATCGCGCAGGAATCCGGCGCGGTAGGCGTACATGCCGATGTGTCGGCGATAGGGTACGCCGGCGGGCAGGCGCTCGCGGTCCCCGGCGAACGCATCCCGCGCCCAGGGCAAGGGCGCGCGGCTGAACGTCAGGGCCAGGCCATCGCGGTCATGGACGAGCTTGACCACGTTGGGATTGAACAGCGCCGCGACGTCCTCGAGTGGCTCGGCCAGGGTGGCGATTCCCGCCTCCGGGTGGGCTGCCAGGTTGGTCGCGACCTGATCGATGATCGAGGGCGGAATGAGCGGCTCGTCGCCCTGGACGTTCACCAGGATTTCGGCATCGCCCAAGCCGAGATGAGCGGCCACTTCCGCCAGGCGATCGGTACCGGAATCGTGCTCGGCGCGGGTCATCACCACCTCGGCGCCGAAGGCCTCGCAGGCCGCGAGGATACGGGCATCGTCGGTGGCCACCAGTACCCGCTGCGCCGAACTCAGGCAGGCGCGCTCCCAGACGTGCTGGACCATCGGCTTGCCCGCGATGGCCTGCAACGGCTTACCCGGAAAGCGGCTGGAGGCGAAGCGCGCCGGGATGACCACGATGAAGGCGTCGTTCATTTATTTTTCCAGGCGTTCGTCGGTGTTCAGGCTGCGCGCCTCGCTTTCCAGCATCACCGGGATGCCGTCGCGGATCGGGAACGCCAGGCCCGCGCCCTTGCTGATCAGCTCGCTCTTGTCGTCGCTGAGCTTGAGCGGTCCCTTGCAGATGGGGCAGGCGAGAATATCGAGCAGTTTCGGGTCCATGGTGGGTCCTCGGAGCGGGAGAAGGGTCGCGGGCCCACCGGTACGGCGGGAATCAGCGACGGTCGGGCAGCAGATGCGTCAACTCATCGTCCAGCCAACGGACGAAAGCGCCGGACGGCTCGGCCTCCACCGCCAGATACCACCAGTCGGCGGCGGCGAAAGCCTGACACTTCACCGCATCCTTCTCGGTCATGACCAGCGGTGCCGAGGGACTGAAATCCAACAGGGCTTCGCTGTAGCGGGCATGGTCGGGGAAAGAGTGCGGAATCGGCCGCCAGTTTAGCGTTTCGAGCGTGGCGAAGAAACGCTGCGGATTGCCGATGCCGGCCACCGCATGCAGGACCTGGCCGGTCGGAAAGTGATCGAGGGCGACGCGCGCGCCACTGCGCAGGTTGACCAGGGCGGTCGGCCTGAGGCGGAACCCATAGGCGCCCTGTGGGTCCTCGGAGGCGCCGTTGTGCAACACGGCATCCACGCTGAGCAGACGCTCGGCCGGTTCGCGCAGCGGACCGGCGGGCAGGCAATGACGATTGCCGAGGCCACGGGCCGCATCGATCAGCACCAACTCGAGGTCGCGGGCAAGGCGGTAGTGCTGCAGGCCATCGTCGCTCAGCAGCAGATCCAGCGGCTCCGCCTCGAGCAGGGCCCGTGCGGCCCGTGCGCGATCCGGATCGATCATCAGCGGTACAGCGGCGCGCCGGACGATCAGCAATGGCTCGTCGCCCGCCTCCCGCGCATCCTGTTCGGCCGTCACCCGCCAGGGCAAGCGCGGCGGTTGCGCGCCATAGCCCCGGCTGATCACCCCAACCCGCAGGCCCCGCGCGCGGCAGTGCTCGATGAGCCAGAGAATCAAAGGTGTCTTGCCGGTGCCGCCGACGGTGATGTTACCCACCACCAGCACGGGTACCGGGGCCCGATAGGCCTCGCTCCGGCCGCTGAGAAAACGTGCGCGCTTGCGCGTCACTACCCACCGATAGAGCCCCTCGAGGGGGCGCAGCAGGACCAGTCCGGGGTGACCCCGGTACCAGGCGGAGAGCAGGCGGTCGGCGAGGGACACGATCAGGGCTTGGCCGCCTGGGCCTCGACGGTGGCGATACGCAGGTGGGAAAAGCCCAGCTTGCCGGCCGCATCCATCGCGGTGATCACGGCTTGGTGCGGAGTCTTGCCGTCCGCGCTGATCGACAGCGGCAGGCTATTGTCGCCGGACGACTCCTTCTGCAGGGCGGCCATCAGGCTGTCCAGGTCGCTCTTCAGCAGCAGTTGGCCGTTCAAGGCGTAGGTGCCGTCGGCACTGATGGAGATTTCCAGTTGCTTGAGCTCGGTGTTCTCGACCGGTGTGCCACTGGCGGCTTCGGGCAGGTCGACCTTGAGCTGGGTCTCGCGGGTGAACGTCGTGGTGACGACGAAGAACAGCAGCAGGATGAACACCACATCGATCAACGAAGCCAGGTTGATCTCGATGTTCTCCCGTGCCTTGCGCCGGAATTTCACGCCTTCTTGCCCTCTTTGCGAGTGTCCTTGCGCGTTTCCCTGATCTCGACCCGGGGTTCGCCCATGTCGACGTCGCGGTCGCCCTGCACCACTTCCACCAGCTTGATCGCCTCCTGCTCCATGCCGACGACCAGCTCATCCACCCTGCGCACCAGGAATCGATGGAAGAACAAGGCGGGAATGGCCACCAGCAGGCCCGCGGCGGTGGTGATCAGCGCGGTGGAAATCCCGCCGGCCAGGGAGGCCGCGTTGGTCGTCCCCGCCCCCATGAAAGCGCTGAATATCTGGATCATGCCGATCACCGTACCCAGCAACCCCATCAGCGGTGCCATGGCGGCGATGGTGCCGAGGGTATTGAGATAACGCTCCAGTTCGTGGATCACCCGTGCGGCGGCCTCCTCGATGCACTCTTTCATGATCTCGCGACCGTGCTTGGAGTTGGCCAGGCCGGCGGCCAGTACCTCGCCCAGCGGCGATGACGCACGCAGCTCCTTGAGCTTCTGGCCATTCAGTTGCTTCTCCTTGATCCACAGCCACACCTGCCCGAGCAGATGCGGCGGCGCGACCTTACTGGCGCGCAGGGTCCAGAGACGTTCGGCGATGATGCCGAGGGCCGCGATAGAACTCAAAATGATCGGCAGCATCATCCAGCCGCCTGCTTTGACCAACTCCCACACGGTGACGAATCCCCCTCGAAAAAGTGGCGCCACTCTAGCATAGGGACGGAAGCTCGCCGACGGCCCCGGTTCTCATTTTTCCCGCCAGAAACGTGCTTGATCACGCAGATTCGACGCCTGCCGGTAATCGCCCAGGCGGAGCCGTATCGCTCCCGACTCGGCGCTGTCGAGTATCTGCGCGCCTTGCGCCCGGTAGCGCTGCAGGACGACGGGGTGCGGATGACCGAATGCGTTCGACCAGCCGCGGGATATCAGCACCGCCTTGGGCGAAGTCGCACGCAACAGCGCGGTCGACGAGGAACTGCGGCTGCCGTGATGAGGGGCCAGCAGCCAATCGACGCGATGATCGCCCGGCGTCGCCAGCCAGGCGGCTTCGGCGGCCGTGCCGATATCGCCGGTGAGCAACAGGCGCTCGCCGTTGGCCTCCACGCTCAGCACGCAAGAGGCATCGTTGCCGGTGCGCGCGAGCGGCCAGCGCCAGGTGGCGAAGCGCACCCCGTTCCACTCCCAGCGCTCCTCCGTGCAGGGCTGCGCATGCAAGGCGGCGGGCAGCAGCGGCGCCTCCCCGCTGAGCACGCGTTCCACCGGCATGCCGCGCTGGACGGCGAGCGCACCGCCGGCATGATCGTTGTCGGCATGGCTGAGTAGCATCAGGTCCAGTCGCGCGAGTCCCAGGGCGCGCAAGGACGGCAGCACCACCCGGTCGCCGAGGTCGAACGCGCCCTGGCGCGGCGCGGCATCGTACAGCAGGCTGTGGTCGCGGGTACGCACCAGCACCGAGAGCCCCTGCCCCACGTCCAGCATCCACACGTCCGCGCGACTTTCCGCAGGCCGCTGCAACACGGGGAAAAACAGCGGCAGCAGAAGCAGTCCGCCCAATGCGCGAAACGGCACGCCGCCCGGAAGCAGCAGGACCGATACGCCGATGCCGGCGAGCAGCCAGCTCCAGAACGGCAACGCCACCGGCAGCCAAGCGGGCAACCAGGGGGCGATCCAGCCGAGGACGGCGAACAGCGCGGCCAGGGAGGCGCCGGCCAACCAGAGCAATCCGTCGCCCAGATAGGGAATCGGCAGGCAGAGCATCCCGGCCAGCCCGAGGGGTACGCTGACCAGGCTCACCCAGGGCACTGCCAGCAGGTTCGCCGCCGGCCCGGAGAGACTCAGCGGCAAACCCAGCCAGCCGAGCAGCGGCATCAGCCCCAGGGCCAACAGCCATTGCGCGCGCCACCAGGTGCGCCATGGGCCCCAGGCGCCCAAGCGTCCGCTGAACGTCCAGGCGAGCAAGGCCATCGCAGCGAACGACAACCAGAAACCCGGCTGCAGGCTGGCCAGCGGCTCGCCCAGCAGGACGCCGCACAATGCCAGCAACAATGGGGTCCAGACGCCGAGAGGGCGAAACCGCAGGCGCCAGATCAGCACCACCGCGACCATCAGGCAGGCGCGTCGCACAGGGACGTCGAAGCCCGCGAGCAGGCCATAGCCGCTGGCTCCGGCAAACGCCAGGGCGCAGGCGAAGGGCAGCCAGGGCCAGCGTCGCGGCCACGCGCCATGGCGCGCCAGCCAGGCCACCAGCGCGTACAACAGCCCGGCGAGCATCACGATGTGCTGCCCGGAAATCACCAGCAGGTGCACGGTGCCGGTGTCCTGCAGCAAACGCCAATCGGCCGGGCTCAACCCCGAGCCATCCCCCAGGATCAGCGCGGCCAGGGCGCCTTCGCGGCCCATCGCGGGGCTCGCCAGCAAGCGCCCACGCACGCGATCACGCCAGGCGGCCAGCCCTTGCGCGGCCTGCAGGCGCTCGCCGGCCTTCACGCTTCCGGTGGCGCCGATGCGCTGGGCCAACAGCCAGGCGTCGTAATCGAACGCTTGCGGATTGACCAGGCCACGGGGACGTTTCAGTTTCACCGCCAGTCGCCAGCGTTCGCCGGCCTCGAGCGGCGGCGCGTTCTGCCAGGACAGGCGCAGGCGCGCCGGCAAGCGCGCCCGCCGCGAGTCGGCCTCCTCCAGCTGGAAACGCACGGTGCCCTCCTCCCATTCCGGCAACCCCACCACTTGCCCTTGCAGCCAGAGGATGCGCCCATCCAGCTCGGCGGGCAGGCGATCGTCCAGGGCCTGCTGTGCGGACAGACAGGCCCAGCAGAAGCCGAGCATGGCGAGCGCGAGGGGGTAGCCGCGGGACGGCAACAGCAACGAGGCGGAGACAGCCAGCGCCGCCAGCACCCAACCGGGTGGCAGCGCCGGCAGGCAACGCAGGAGCAGCAGCCCTGCGGCAAGGCCCAGCAGTGCGAGACGCATCGAATGTCCTGGAATCCGTTCCGGGGATGGCCGCATCCTGCGGCCGTCCGACAGCTTAGCCGCTAATCGAGCCCTCTGCGGCCGTCGGCATCATTCGTAGCGCAGGGCCTCGGCCGGCTGGGTACGGGCCGCGCGCCAGGCCGGGTATAGGGTGGCGAGGAAGCTCAGCAGCAATGCCGCCGTGCAGATCATCGCCACGTCTCCGAATTGCAGGTCGGAAGGCAGGTAATTGATGAAGTAGACGTCGGAGGTGAGGATCTGCTGATGGGTGATACGCTCGATCCAGCCCACCAGGCTGCTCACGTTCAACGCCGCGAGGACACCGAACACTCCGCCGATCAGGGTGCCGATCACGCCGATCACCGTTCCCTGGACCATGAAGATGCCCATGATCTGGCGTGGCGTGGCGCCGAGGGTACGCAGGATCGCGATGTCGGCGCGCTTGTCGGCGACCACCATGATCAGGGTGGCGATGATGTTGAAGGCCGCCACCGCGATGATCAGCAGCAGCAGCAGACCGATCATGGTCTTTTCCATCTTCATCGCGCTGAACAGACTCCCCTGGGTATGGGTCCAGTCGTCGGCGCGGAAGCCCGCGCCCAGCTCCTTGACGATGGCTGCGGCCACGCTGGGCGATTGGTACAGGTCCTTGAGGGCGATGCGCACGCCCTGCACCTGCCCGGGTTGCAGGCGCTGCATGGCGCCGGCATCGGCGTAGTGGATCAGGCCCAGGGAGCCATCCAGCTCGGCGCCGACCTTGAAGATACCCACCACGTTCAAGCGCTGCATGCGCGGGGTGATCCCGCCCGGGGCGCTGCTGGCCTCCGGCACGATGAGCGTCAGCTTGTCACCGGTATTCAGGTGAAAGCGGCGCGCGGTGATCTCGCCGATGACGATGCCGAAGGAGCCGGGCTGCAGGTCGTCCAGGCTGCCCTGGACGATGTGCTGGCCGATGATCGACACCTTGGGCTCTTCCCGCGGATCGATGCCATGGATCTGGATCGGCTGCATGGTGCCTTTGTAGGACAGCATGCCCTCCAGCTCGGCGAAGGGCACCGCGCCAATCACCTGCGGCTGGCGCATGGCCACCGCGGCGACGTCGTGCCAATCGTCGAGGGGATGCTCGGCGGCGAGGGTCGCGTGGGGCACCATCCCGAGGATGCGCGCACTCATTTCCTTCTGGAACCCGTTCATCACCGACAGCACCACGATCATCGCCAGCACGCCCAGGGCGAGCCCGATCATCGAGGTGAGGGAGATGAACGAAATGAAGTGGTTGCGCCGCTTGGCGCGGGTATACCGGGTGCCGATGAAGATCGAGAGAGGTCTGAACATCACGCCGCTACCAACCGGCCTTCTTCGAGCCGCAGGACGCGGTCCATCTGCTGCGCCAGCTGCAAGTCGTGGGTCACCACCATGAAGGCGGTGCGCGACGAGGCACTGAGCTCCAGCATCAGTTCCTGGATGCCCTGGGCAGTGTGCTGGTCGAGGTTACCGGTCGGCTCGTCGAGCAACACCAGGGCCGGGTTGTTCACCAGGGCGCGAGCGATGGCCACCCGTTGACGCTCGCCGCCGGACAGCTCCGCCGGCTTGTGCGCCAGCCGGTGCCCGAGCCCGACCCGCTGCAACAGCTCGGTCGAACGTTTGCGGGCTTCCGGAATCGCGGTCTTGCCGATCAGCAAGGGCATGCAGACGTTCTCCAGGGCGGTGAACTCCGGCAGCAGGTGATGGAATTGATAGACGAAACCCAAGGCACGGTTACGCAGCAATCCGCGGGCCTTTTCGTTGAGGGCGGACAGCTCCTCGCCGGCCAGCCAGACGCTGCCGCGGGTCGGGGTGTCCAGGCCGCCGAGCAGATTGAGCAAGGTGCTCTTGCCGGAACCGGAACTGCCGACGATGGCGACGCGTTCCCCCGGCAGCAACTCCAGCGCCACGGCGGACAACACTTCCACCGATTGCGGGCCTTCCTCGTAGCGTTTGCCCAGGTCGCGGCAACTCAGAACGGCCTTCTCACTCATAACGTAATGCCTCCGCAGGCTGGGTACGCGCGGCACGCCAGGCCGGATATAGGGTCGCGAGGAAACTCAGGATCAGGGCGGCGGCGCAGACTTGTAGCACATCCTGGGCCATCAACTGGGACGGCAGGTAGTCGATGAAGTACACCTCGGCATCGAGGAACTTATGTCCGATCAGGCCCTCCAGACCGGCGATCGCCCGGCTGACGTTGAGCGCCGCGAGTATGCCGAGTACCGCGCCGATCAGGGTGCCGAACACGCCGATCACCGTGCCTTGCACCATGAACGTGGCCATGATCTGCCGCGGGGTCGCCCCCAGGGTGCGCAGGATGGCGATGTCGGCCTTCTTGTCGGTGACCACCATGACCAGGGTGGAGATGATGTTGAACGCGGCGACCGCGACGATCAGCAGCAACAGCAGGCCGATCATGGCTTTCTCCATGCGGATCGCCTGGTAGAGATTGCCATGGGTGCGCGTCCAGTCCCGGGCGTAGTAATCGCCGGTCTTGGCCAGTTCCCAGGCCACCCGCGGCGCCTCGAACAGGTCGTCGAGCTTGAGCCGCAGCCCCTGCACCTGGCCAGGCTTCCAGCGCAGCAGGCGGGCGGCGTCGTCCAGATGGGTCATGGCCATGTAGCCATCGATCTCGCCCGCGCCGACGTGGAAGATCCCCACCACGGTGAAGCGCTTCATTCGCGGAAACATGCCGGCCGGGGTGACCGACACTTCCGGTGCGACGAAGGTGACCTTGTCGCCCACCCCCACGCCGAGTTTCTCCGCCGCGCGGTTACCGATGAGGATGCCGAATTCCCCGGCCTTGAGGGCATCCAGCGATCCCTTGGCGCCGTCTTCCGGCTTGAACGCCTTGCCGATGCTGGAAACGCTGGCCTCCAGGCTCGGGTCGACCGCGGTGATCAGGATTTTCTGCACCTTGCCGTTGTTGGTCAGCAGCCCCTGCATCTGGGTGAAGGGCGCCACCGCCACCACACGCGGATGCCGGCGCACGCGCTCGGCGAGAGCGTGCCAGTCGGCGATGGGCTGTTCGCCCTCGATGCTGGCCTGAGGCACGATGCCCAGGACGTTGGTGCGCATCTCATGGTCGAAGCCGTTCATCACGGACAGCACCACGATCATCACCACCACGCCCAGGGCGAGGCCGATGATGGAAGTGAGGGAAATGAAGGAAACGAAATGGTTACGGCGTCTGGCCCGCGTGTAACGCGCGCCGAGGAAAACAGGCAAGGGTCTGAACATGTCGGAAGCTATGTGAAAAGAATAGGACGCCTTGTAGCGGCGCTCGGCTGGCAGCGTCTACACTCGGACCACTACTGCTGCCTTGGGTTCGTCATGTCGACACGAGACGCGGATGACCGCCGCGAATACTATCGCATCGAAGATACGATCGCACTGGAATTCAGCCTCCTCACCGGCGCCGACGCGCTGGCCAGCGAAGCGCTTCACGATGCCTCGCCGTTGTTCAATCTGCTGAGCGACCTGCACCTGCTGGACTTCGAGTCGCAACACCTGCTGCGCCACATCAGCGAGCGTGATCGCACCCTCGCCAGCTACTTCAAGGTGATGAACAAGCGCATCGACCTGATCGGCCAGGCGATGGCCCAGAGCCTGCTGCGCGAGATCGGCATGCCGCGACACGTCACCCTGTCCGAAGGCGGCATCAGTTTCGATCATGCCCAGGCGCTCGCCGTGGGCACCCACCTTGCCCTCAAGATCGTGCTGATGCCCCAGGCGCTCGGTCTGCTGCTACGGGCCCAGGTGGTCCATTGCCGTATCCGCGAGGACGGACAATTCGAAATCGGCACCGAGTTCGAGGCCCTTTCCGATGCCCAGCGGCAGTTGCTGGCGCGGCACATCCTGCAAAAACAGGCGATGGAACGGCGCAAGGCCCGCGACCAGGCGAACGGCCCCCAGTAACCCCTCTTCCCCTTCGTGTCCGTCGAGTAGCGCCAGCCCGCCACCCGCGTGCTCCCAACCGGGCGCCGAACGGTTTCCACCCGCGATCGCCAGCGGTGGCAGACTCCGCAAAGCCTGCACTGCATCACAGCGGTGCGCGCGGCAATCGCTATCCTAGCGAGCCACTCCCCCGACCCTTCCATTTGCAGGAGCCCGCCATGTTCCGTTTCGCCGTGTTGTTCGCGCTCTGGTCGGCGCTGCCGGCCCAGGCCGATACCCTGAGCATCCCTCTCGGCCAGCAAGGCGCCGCGAATATCTCCATGCCCGCCCGCGGAGCCTCGCAGAAAGCCGTCCTGGACCGCTTCGGCCTGGCGGACGAGGAACACCCCGCCGTGGGCACGCCGCCGATCACGCGCTGGGACTACCGCGATTTCTCGGTCTACTTCGAAAGCGGCCGGGTGATCGACAGCGTCGCCCACCATGTCCCGGCCAACGCCGCGGCGCCGACGCGCTGATCGAGCGGCTTCACTAACCGTCGCGCGTCGAATCGGAACACTGTCCACGGCACCGTTCGCGACCTGACGCCCCGCAGCTGCCGCCTCGCCGCCCGCGCGCCCAAATGGCGCTACACGGCATGGGCTTTTTTATGCAGACTGGTGGCTCTTTCCCTTTCGAGGAATCGGCATGACCCTGATCTACGGCCATCGTGGCGCCAAGGGCGAAGTCCCGGAAAACACCCTCGCCAGTTTCCAGCGTTGCCTGGAGCATGGCGTCCGCCGCTGCGAACTGGACTTGCATCTGTCCCACGATGGCGAGCTGATGGTGATCCATGACCCCACCCTCAAACGCACCACCGGCCGCCGCGGCAAGGTGGCCGAGCGCGATGCCGCGGAACTGGTCACCTACGATGCCCGCCTGGGCGGCCCCGGCGCCCTGCAGGCCTGCCCGATCCCGCGCCTGGAAGAACTGTTCGAGCGCTGCCCATTCGAGCATTGGCAACTGGAAGTGAAGAGCGCCTCGCGGGTGCGCGCCGCGCGGACCGTCGAGGCGATCGCGGCACTGGCCGAACGGCATGGCGTGAACGACAAGGTCTGCGTGACGTCCAGCTCGCGGGAGGTGCTTCGCGCGCTCCAGCAAGTGGCGCCGCATCTGCAGCGCGGCCTGGTGGCGGAGTACGCCTGGCTGGACCCGTTGAAGGTCGCCGCCAACTACGGCTGCACGCTGCTGGCGCTGAACTGGACCCTATGCACCCCGGAGCGCCTGCTGAAGGCGCAGAAACAGGGCTTGCACGTATCGGTGTGGACGGTGAACGAACCGGCGCTGATGCGCCGGCTCGCCGATTTCGGTGTGGACAGCCTGATCACAGACTTTCCCGGTTTGGCCAGCGCCACCCTCGGGAATCGCTGAAGTCCTTGTCTCCGACCGGCTCAGGCCACCGGCCGGAGCCGCTCAAAAAAGCCGGTTGAGGCCGTCGAAGGCGGCCACTCGATAGGCTTCCGCCATGGTCGGGTAGTTGAAGGTGGTGTTGACGAAATACTTGATGGTATTCGCCTCGCCCGGCTGATTCATGATCGCCTGGCCGATGTGCACGATCTCCGAGGCCTGGTAGCCGAAGCAGTGCACGCCGAGCACTTCCAGCGTCTCGCGGTGGAACAGCAACTTCAGCATGCCCACCGGTTCATGGGAGATTTGCGCCCGCGCCATGCCCTTGAAGAAGGCCTTGCCCACTTCATAGGGAATCTTCGCCTGGGTCAGCTCGCGCTCGTTCTTGCCGATGGAGCTGATCTCCGGAATGGTGTAAATCCCGGTCGGCACGTCATCGACGAAGCGCCAGCTGCCGTTGTCGACGATGCTGCCCGCAGCCGAGCGGCCCTGGTCGTAGGCAGCGCTGGCCAGGCTCGGCCAGCCGATCACGTCGCCCGCGGCGTAGATGTTAGAGACGCCGGTGCAGTAGCTTTGGTCGACGTCGATCTGCCCGCGGCTGTTCACCTTGATGCCGATGTTCTCCAGGCCGAGGCGGTCGGTGTTGCCGGTACGGCCGTTGCACCAGAGCAAGGCATCGGCCTTGATCTTCTTGCCCGACTTCAGGTGCAGGATGACCCCGTTGTCGGTGCCCTCGACGTTTTCGTATTCCTCGTTGTGCCGCACCAGCACGTTGTTGTTGCTGAAGTGATAGCTCAGCGCCTGGGAAATCTCCGCGTCGAGGAAGCTGAGCAACTGGTCGCGGGTATCGATGAGGTCGACCAGCACCCCGAGGCCGCTGAAAATCGAGGCGTATTCGCTGCCGATCACCCCGGCGCCATAGATGATCAGCCGGCGCGGCGTGTGGCTCAGGGTAAGGATGGTGTCGCTGTCGTAGACCCGCGGGTGGTTGAAGTCGATGTCCGCCGGGCGATAGGGTCGCGAGCCGGTGGCGATGATGATCTGCTTGGCGACCAGTTTTTCCACCGCGCCATTGAGACAGACCACTTCGATGGTTTGCTCGTCGGCGAAGCTGCCGGTGCCGAAGAAGGTGTCGATGCGGTTGCGGGCGTAGTAGCTGGTGCGCGAGGTCACCTGCTTGGCGATCACCTTCTCCGCGCTTTTCAGCACGTCCGGGAAGGAGAACCACCGGGGTTCGCCGATCTGCCGGAACATCGGATTGGTGTTGAACTGCATGATCTGCCGGACCGAATGGCGCAAGGCCTTCGACGGGATGGTGCCGAGGTGCGTGCAATTGCCGCCGACCACGCGGCGGCTGTCGACCACGGCCACCTTGCGCCCGGCCTTGGCGGCGTTCATCGCCGCGCCTTCGCCGGCCGGGCCGGAACCCAGCACCACCACATCGTAGTTGTAGACCGCCATCTGTCATTCCCCTTCGTTACGGCGTCGCGCCCGCGGGAGGGGCATGACGTCTTGTCCTCGCAGCTTAACCGCGCTGCAAAACGCTGCACATTAGCGCGTGGTCGCGGCGTAGGCGAGCGTTGCGTCCACTACATGGCAAAGCGTAGCGCCTCCCGGCGGCACGCCCTGCCCATTCGCGATCAGGGCCCTGCGACCGGCAAACGGTCGAAGGCGGAGCTGGCGCGCTCGACGAATCCCTCGCCCTCATGGCTGACGAACAGCGCGGCGATCCCCTGCCGCTCGGCATAGGCCAGACCGCGCCGCGGGCCCAGCACCATCAGGAGCGTGGAAAGCCCGTCCGCGCGCAGCGCCGAAGGCGCCACCACGGTGACCGACGCCAAGGCATGTCGGATCGGCGCGCCGGTGGCGGGGTCGAGAGTATGGGAATAACGCCGCCCGTCCCGCTCGAAGTAGTGCCGGTAATCGCCGGAGGTGGACACCCCCTGGCCGTCGAGGGCCAGGCGTCGCTGCGCCTCGCGCCGATCGGCGTGCGGTGCCTCGATGCCGATCCGCCAGGGCGAGCCGTCCGGGCGATGCCCCTGGGCCTTCAATTCGCCGGTGATCTCCACCAGGAAGTTCTTCACGCCCAGCGCCTCCAGCCGCGCGGCGACCCGATCCACCGTGTAACCGGCGGCGATGGCATTGAAATCCAGTTGCAGGGCCACGTCCTTGCACAGCGCGCGCGCCTCGATCCGCAGGTGGCGATGGCCCACCCGCTGCCGCACGGCGTCGATTTCCGCGGGTGTCGGCACGCGCTCGCCCCTGGACTGCGGGCCGAAGCCCCAGAGATCGAGCAAGGGTTCGAGGGTCAGGTCGAAGGCGCCGTCGCTTTCACGTGACAGCGCCGCGCCGGCGCGCGCCAGTTCCAGCACCTCGTCGGGCATCGCCTGGCAGGTGCCGGCCGGGGCGGCATTGAAGCGGGACACCTGCGAGTCGCCGCGGTAGGTGGAAAAGTCCCGGTCGATCTGTCCGAGGATCGTCTCCACCTCCCCTTGCAAGGCGTCCCGCGAAGGCAGCCCCGCGACACCGACGTATTGCACCGAGTAGCGGCTGCCCATCGTCGGCCCCTCGAAGCGCTCCAGCGCGGGCTCGCACCCGGCGAGCGCGCACGACAGCAGCAGCGCGGCGAAACCCCGAACGAAGCCGACAGCGGGTCCGTTCGCCCCCACGCCCTTCGCCATGGCCGACGCCCGATCCTCAGGCCCTGGCCTTCAGCTCGCCGCCCCTGGAGACCCGCAGCCGGTAGCAGACCCAGATGAACAGCAGCCAGACCGGCATGGCGTAGACCGACACGTTGATACCCGGAATCATCAGCATGATGCCGAGGATGAACACCACGAACGCCAGGCACAGGTAGTTGGTGAAGGGCGACCAGAACGCCTTGAAGCCCGGCTCGATGCCACGCGCGACCAGCACCTTGCGGAACTTGAGGTGGGACAGGCTGATCATCGCCCAGTTGATCATCAGGGCGGCCACCACCAGCGCCATCAGCAGTTCCAGCGCTTCGCGCGGGGCCAGGTAGTTCACCACCACGCAGAGGAAGGTGATCAGCGCCGAGACGCCGATGGCCAGCACCGGCACGCCACGGCGGTCGACCTTGGCCAGGGCCTTGGGCGCATCGCCCTGCTCGGCCATGCCATAGAGCATCCGGCTGTTGCAGTAGACGCCGCTGTTGTAGACCGACAGCGCAGCGGTCAGCACCACGAAGTTGAGGATGTGCGCGGCGGTGTCGCTACCGATCAGCGAGAAAATCTGCACGAAGGGGCTGCCGCTGTAGGGGTCGCCGGCGGCGCCGAGGGTCGCCAGCAAGCGGTCCCAGGGATAGAGCATCAGCAACACGCTGAGGGCGCCGATGTAGAAGATCAGGATGCGGTAGATCACCTGGTTGATCGCTTTGGGGATCACCTTGCGCGGCTCGGACGCTTCCGCCGCGGTGATGCCCACCAGCTCGAGCCCGCCGAAAGAAAACATGATGATCGCCAGGACCATCACCAGCCCCTTGAGGCCGTTGGGGAAGAAGCCGCCGTGGCTCCAGAGGTTGCTCACCGCCGCTTGCTCGCCGCCCTTGCCGCTGACCAGCAGGTACAAGCCGAGCAGGATCATGCCGATGATCGCCACCACCTTGATCAGGGCGAACCAGAACTCCGTCTCGCCGAAGACCTTCACGTTGCCGAGGTTGACCAGGTTGATGACCACGAAGAACAGGGCCGCGGTGACCCAGGTCGGCACGTCGGGCCACCAAAACTGCACGTACTTGCCGACCGCGGTCAGTTCCGCCATGCCCACCAGCACGTAGAGCACCCAGTAGTTCCAACCCGACAGGAAGCCCGCGTAGCCGCCCCAGTAACGATGGGCGAAATGGCTCACGGAACCGGCGACCGGCTCCTCGACGATCATTTCGCCGAGCTGACGCATGATCAGGAAGGCGATGAGCCCGGTGATCGCGTAGCCGAGGATCATCGAAGGGCCGGCCGACTTGAGCACCCCGGCGGAGCCGAGGAACAGTCCGGTCCCGATGGCGCCGCCGAAGGCGATCAACTGGATATGGCGATTCTTCAGGCCGCGCTTGAGCGGGCCCGACTGCAAAATGTGTCCATCCATCGAGGGCTCCCCGGATAACCGGATAAAGTGAAGGACTGCCTGTCGTGCAATGAAAAACGGGAGCCTAGGCCCCCGTTTTCACGACGCGCGCAGCTTACCGCGGGAAGGCCGGCGGGTTAACCCCGGCCATGTCTTCCATCACACGCACGACCTGGCAGCTGTAGCCGAACTCGTTGTCGTACCAGACGTAGAGGACCACGCGGTTATCGTTGGCGATGGTCGCTTCCGCGTCCACCACGCCGGCATGCCGCGAGCCGACGAAGTCGGTGGAGACCACTTCCTGGGAATTGACGTAGTCGATCTGCTTGTGCAGGTCGGAATGCAGCGCCATGTATCGCAGGTAATCGTTGATTTCCTCGCGGCTGGTAGCCTTTTCCAGGTTCAGGTTGAGGATCGCCATGGATACGTTCGGCGTCGGCACGCGGATCGCATTACCGGTCAGCTTGCCGGCCAGTTCGGGCAGCGCCTTGGCCGCGGCGGTGGCGGCACCGGTCTCGGTGATCACCATGTTCAGCGCGGCGCTGCGGCCACGGCGATCGCCCTTGTGGAAGTTGTCGATCAGGTTCTGGTCGTTGGTGTAGGAGTGGACCGTTTCCACGTGGCCGTTGACGATGCCGTACTTGTCGTTGACCGCTTTGAGCACCGGCACGATGGCGTTGGTGGTGCAGGACGCGGCGGAAACGATCTTGTCGTCGTCAGTGATTTCGCTGTGGTTGATGCCGTGGACGATGTTCTTCAGCTTGCCCTTGCCGGGAGCGGTCAACACCACGCGGTCCACGCCCGGGCACTTGAGGTGCTGGGACAAGCCTTCGGCGTCGCGCCATTTGCCGGTGTTGTCCACCAGCAGCGCGTGCTCGATGCCGTATTGGGTGTAGTCGACGCTGGCCGGGTCGTTGGAATAGATCACCTGGATCAGGTTGCCGTTGACGGTCAGGGTGTTGTTGGCTTCATCGACCACGATGGTGCCGTCGAACGGGCCGTGCACCGAGTCGCGACGCAGCAGGCTGGCGCGCTTGACCAGGTCGTTGTCGGCACCCTTGCGCACGACGATGGCGCGCAGGCGCAGGCCGTCGCCGCCGCCGGTCTTCTCCACCAGGATGCGCGCGAGCAGGCGACCGATGCGGCCGAAGCCGTACAGCACCACGTCGGTGCCCTTGCGCTTCACGTCGCTCTGCTTGCCGGCGACTTCGGCCAGTTCGTCGCGGACGAACTGCTCGAGGCCGCGACCGGCGCCTTCGCTCTTGAACTTGGCGACCATCTTGCCCAAGTCGACCGAGGCTGTGCCCAGTTTCAGCTCGCCCATGGTCTTGAGGATCTGGAAGGAGTCGTGCACCGAAAGCTCGGCGTCGTCACCCAGGCGGTGGCGGGCGAAGCGATGGGCCTTGAGGATCGAGATGACCGAACGGTTGATCAGGCTGCGGCCGAAGATCGAGGTCACCACGTTGTTATTGCGGTAGAGCTGACCGATCAGAGGAATCATCGCCTCGGCGAGGGCTTCACGATCGATCCATTCACCAAGACACTGGTCGGGCTTCTGAGTCACGGGCAGTACCTTCCACATGTAGGAGCTGAAAAAAGGGGCTACATTATGACGGCGCCGGCAACCGGCGGCAATCTGCAGCAGCCTAAACACTGACAGCGGCACATTCCGATCGTTACAATCGGTCCGCTCGAATCCCCCGACCGGAGTCACGCCTGCCCGTGCCTGTATTGCGCCTTCCGAGCCTGCCCGCCGCGGCCGGCAAACAACACTGGGGTAACCTGCCGGGTGCCGCGCTGAGCCTGGCGATCGCCGAAGCCGCCAGCGCCGCCAAGCGCTTCACCCTGTTGCTCACCGCCGACAGCCAGAGCGCCGAGCGCCTGGAACAGGAGCTGAGCTTCTTCGCCCCGCAACTGCCGGTGCTGCATTTCCCCGATTGGGAAACCCTGCCCTACGACCTCTTCTCGCCGCACCAGGACATCGTCTCCCAGCGCATCGCCAGCCTCTACCGGCTGCCGGAGTTGAAGCACGGCATCGTGGTAGTGCCGATCACCACCGCCCTACATCGCCTCGCCCCGACCCGTTTCCTGCTCGGCGGCAGCCTGGTGCTGGATCTCGGCCAGCGGCTTGACGTCGCCGCCACCCGTTCGCGCCTGGAAGCCGCAGGCTACCGCTGCGTGGATACCGTCTACGAACATGGCGAGTTCGCCGTGCGTGGCGCGCTGATCGACATCTTTCCGATGGGCAGCAGCCAGCCCTATCGCATCGACCTGTTCGACGATGAAATCGAAACCCTGCGTACCTTCGATCCGGAAACCCAGCGCTCCATCGACAAAGTGGACTCGATCCGCCTGCTGCCGGCCCGCGAGTTCCCCCTGGACAAGAAAGCCGTCACCGATTTCCGCGGGCGCTTCCGCGAGCGCTTCGACGTCGACTTCCGCCGCTGCCCGATCTACCAGGACCTGGCCAGCGGCATCACCCCGGCCGGTATCGAGTACTACCTGCCGCTGTTCTTCGAAGAGACCGCGACCTTCTTCGACTACCTGCCGGAGGACACCCAGGTGTTCTCCCTGCCGGGCATCGAGCAGGCGGCCGAACAGTTCTGGAGCGACGTGCGCAACCGCTACGAGGATCGCCGCGGCGACCTCGAACGGCCGATCATGCCGCCCGCCGAACTCTTCCTGCCGGTGGAGGACTGCTTCGCCCGGCTGAAGAACTGGCCGCGGGTGGTGGTCAGCGCCGAGGACATCGAGACCGGGGTCGGCCGCGAACGCTTTTCCGCCCGGCCGCTGCCGGAACTGGCCATCGAGGCCAAGGCCAGCGAGCCCCTCGGCGCCCTGCGGCGTTTCCTCGACGGCTACGACGGACGGGTGCTCTTCACCGCGGAAACCGCCGGGCGCCGGGAAGTGCTGCTGGAACTGCTCGCCCGGCTCAAGCTGAAACCGGTGGAGGTCGCCGGCTGGCCGGATTTCACCGCAGGCAAGGAGCGCCTGGGCATCTGCATCGCGCCGCTGGACGAAGGCCTGCTGCTGGACGAACTGGCGCTGGTCGCCGAAAGCCCGCTGTTCGGCCAGCGGGTGATGCAACGCCGGCGTCGCGAGAAGACCCGCGATGGCGGCGACAACGTCATCAAGAACCTCACCGAGCTGCGCGAAGGCTCGCCGGTGGTGCACATCGATCACGGCGTCGGCCGCTACCTGGGGTTGATCACCCTGGAAATCGAAGGCCAGGCCGCGGAATTCCTCGCCCTTGAATATGCCGAGGAAGCCAAGCTCTACGTGCCGGTGGCCAACCTGCACCTGATCGCCCGCTACACCGGCAGCGACGACGCCCTGGCGCCGCTGCACCGGCTCGGCTCGGAAACCTGGCAGAAGGCCAAGCGCAAGGCCGCCGAGCAAGTCCGCGACGTGGCCGCCGAACTGCTCGACATCTACGCCCGCCGCGCCGCCCGCGAGGGCTTCGCCTTCGATGATCCGAAGATGGATTACGCCACCTTCTCGGCCGGCTTTCCCTTCGAGGAGACCCCCGACCAGCAAGCGGCCATCGAAGCGGTCATGGCCGACATGCTCGCGCCCCGGCCGATGGATCGGCTGATTTGCGGCGACGTCGGCTTCGGCAAGACCGAAGTGGCGATGCGCGCCGCCTTCATCGCGGTGCACAGCGGCAGGCAGGTCGCCGTGCTGGTGCCCACCACCCTGCTCGCCCAGCAGCACTACAACAGTTTCCGCGACCGCTTCGCCGACTGGCCGGTGCGGGTCGAGGTGATGAGCCGCTTCAAGTCCGCCAAGGAAGTCGACGAGGCGATGCAGAAGCTCGGCGAAGGCCAGTTGGACATCGTCATCGGCACCCACAAGCTGCTGCAGAGCGACGTGCGCTTCAGCAACCTCGGCCTGGTGATCATCGACGAGGAACACCGTTTCGGGGTGCGCCAGAAGGAACAGCTCAAGGCGCTGCGCAGCGAGGTGGACATCCTCACCCTCACCGCCACGCCGATCCCGCGCACGCTGAACATGGCGGTGTCGGGCATGCGCGACCTGTCGATCATCGCCACGCCGCCGGCGCGGCGCCTGTCGGTGCGCACCTTCGTCATGGAACAGCAGAAGCCGGTGATCAAGGAAGCGCTGCTGCGCGAGTTGCTGCGCGGCGGCCAGGTCTACTACCTGCACAACGACGTGAAGACCATCGAGAAGTGTGCCGCCGACCTCGCCGAGCTGGTGCCCGAGGCGCGCATCGCCATCGGCCACGGGCAGATGCGCGAGCGCGACCTGGAACAGGTGATGAGCGATTTCTACCACAAGCGCTTCAACGTGCTGATCGCCTCCACCATCATCGAGACCGGCATCGACGTGCCGAGCGCCAATACCATCATCATCGAGCGCGCGGACAAGTTCGGCCTGGCCCAGTTGCACCAGTTGCGCGGCCGCGTCGGGCGTAGCCACCACCAGGCCTACGCCTACTTGCTCACCCCGCCGCGCAAGCAGATGACCCCGGATGCCGAGAAGCGCCTGGAGGCCATCACCAATGCCCAGGACCTCGGCGCCGGCTTCGTCCTCGCCACCCACGACCTGGAGATCCGCGGCGCCGGCGAACTGCTCGGCGACGGCCAGAGCGGGCAAATCCAGGCGGTCGGCTTCACCCTCTACATGGAAATGCTCGAACGGGCGGTGAAGTCCATCCGCAAGGGCGAGCAGCCGAACCTGGAGCAACCGCTCGGCGGCGGCCCGGAAATCAACCTGCGCCTGCCGGCGCTGATCCCCGAGGACTACCTGCCCGACGTCCACGGCCGGCTGATCCTCTACAAGCGCATCGCCAACGCCGCCGACGAGGATGGCCTGAAAGAATTGCAGGTGGAGATGATCGATCGCTTCGGCCTGCTCCCGGAACCGACCAAGAACCTGGTGCGCCTGACCCTGCTCAAGCTGCAGGCGGAACAGTTGGGGATCAAGAAGATCGACGCCGGCCCCCAGGGCGGGCGCATCGAATTCGCCGCCGATACCTGTGTCGATCCCTTGGTGCTGATCAAGTTGATCCAGAGCCAGCCGAACCGCTACAAGTTCGAAGGCGCGACCCTGTTCAAATTCCAGGTGCCCATGGAGCGCGCGGAAGAGCGCTTCAATACCCTGGAAGCGCTGTTGGAACGGCTGGCACCCAAGGCGACCTGAGGCGTCGACGCGCCTCGGCAACCGGGCGCCACGCCCTCACCCATCGCCCGCGACGCCAGCGTCGCGGTCAACGCACGAGGATCTCCATGCGCGTCGCTACCTGTCTCGCCTTGCTGCTCGCGCGTCTCGCGTCCCAGGCCTTCACGGCCGCGTCCCAGGCCAAAACCATCCTGTTCCGCCAGTCCGGGCAAGTCTCGCCGAGCCCGGCCAACGGCCATCAGGTGTCGCGGCACGAGGCCTGGGCCAGCGGAAACGTCGCGGCCCTGCGGCTCCGGCACGTCCCGGTGGCGGGCCACCTGGCGCTCGGCCAGAACCGCGCCATCCAGATGGACATGAACCTGCGGGTCAACCCGTTCGCCCCGCGGGCTCTGCTCACCGGCAGCGAGCGGCTGAAGCGGAGCGCCCGCCTGAAAGCCGGCGAGCCGACTGACCCGAATCACCCCAACCTGGGCATGCTGCCCAGGGTCACGTCGCTCTAGCCCGATCACTCCGACGCCGTTCGATGGAATTTCCAGAGCTGTCCGCGTTGTGCGACCACCTGCAGAGCGTGCCCTGGCGCACCGCCTTCGATGAGCGGACGCTGCAACGCGGGCAGGCCTATGCGGCGGAAGGCCGGGTCGGCCTGGAGCGAATCGGCCACACCGGCATCCAGGCCCATTGCCGGGGCTCCCTGGAACGCTTCTATCGACAGAACATCCTGCTGACCGGTGTCGGCCGGGTTTCGGTGAATGCCACCTGCAGTTGCCCGGTGGCCTACAACTGCAAGCATTGCGCCGCGGTGCTGTTGCACCTGGAAAGCCTGTCCCCGCCCCCGGACACCGCGCCCGCGCCGCTGGCCGAAGGGAAGGCGGCGCCGCCATCGCCGCACCTGACCCTCGGCAGCCATCCGCACACCTACTACGACGCCCGCAGCCGGCGCATGCTGACCACCCCGCAACACCGGGCCGGCCTGACCTTCCTCTATGGCGGGCACGCGGTGCACGGCCCGCTGCGGCGCGGCCCCGGGCAACCCGCGATACCGCGCCACCCTCAGGCCGAGCAGGTACTGCGCGAGCGCCTGGGCGAACTCGGCTTCAGTCCGGCCCTGCGGCAGAGCGCCGCCCTGCCCAAGGATTCCGCGGAAGCCTTCGAGCTGCCCTCCGACGCGGAATGGCAGGCGTTCGTCGAACAGGCATTGCCACGGTTGCGCGAGCAAGGCTGGCAGGTGGAGATCCGCCCCGGCTTCCAGTTCGACCTGAGCCCCGTGCAAGCCTGGTACGCCGACGTGGAGGAATCGCCCGCCCACGACTGGTTCGACCTGGAGCTGGGCATCCTGGTCGAGGGCCAACGCATCAGCCTGTTACCGGTACTGCTCAAGGCGATCCGCCGCAACCCCGAACTGCTCGCCCCCGCTCAACTGCAACGGCATGCGGACAACGAACCCTTGCGCCTGCAACTGGATGCGCTCGGCGAAGCGGGTCGCCCCTTGCAGGTGACCCTGCCGTTCGGTCGGCTCCGGCCGGTGCTGGCGCTGCTGGGCGAACTCTACCTGCGCGACCCGAGCCTGGACGGCGAGACCCTGCGCCTGGCCACGCCGGACGCGGCGCGCCTCGGCGCCCTGGACACGCTGCCTCTGGAATGGCAGGGCGGCGACCGCTTGCGGGCGTTCGCGCGGCGCCTGCGCGATTTCAGGAAAGACCCGTTGGACGCACCGCCCGGGCTGCGGGCGCACCTGCGCCGCTATCAACTGGAGGGCCTGCGCTGGATGCAGGCACTGCGGGAACTGGGCGTCGGCGGTGTTCTCGCCGACGACATGGGGCTGGGCAAGACCTTGCAAACCCTGGCCCATCTGCTGGCGGAGAAACAGGCCGGGCGCCTCGACCGTCCCGCGCTGGTGGTCATGCCCACCAGCCTGATTCCCAACTGGCAGGATGAGGCCGCCCGCTTCGCGCCGGCGTTGCGGGTGCTCGCCCTGCAAGGGCCGAAACGACGCAAGGCGTTCGCCCAGCTCGACCGCTACGACTTGCTGCTGAGCACCTACGCGCTGCTCCCGCGGGACATTGACGCCCTGGCCGGGCAGGTGTTCTCGGTGCTGGTGCTGGATGAAGCGCAATACATCAAGAACCCCAGCAGCAAGGCGTTCCTCGCGGTGCGCCGCTTGCAGGCCGGGCAACGCCTGTGCCTGTCCGGCACGCCCTTGGAGAATCACCTCGGCGAGCTCTGGGCGCTGTTCGATTTCCTCATGCCCGGCTGGCTGGGCGACGCCAGGCGCTTCACCCGGGACTACCGCACCCCCATCGAACAGCACGCCGATGGCGCACGCCTGACGCACCTCAACGCGCGGATCAAACCCTTCATGCTACGGCGCAAGAAGGAACAGGTCGCCAGCGAACTGCCGCCCAAGAGCGAGATCGTCCACTGGGTCGAGCTGAGCGAAACCCAGCGCGACCTCTACGAGACCGTGCGCCTGGCGCTGGATCGCAAGGTGCGTGAGGAAATCGGCCGCAAGGGCCTGGCGCGCAGCCGGATCGTGGTCCTCGAGGCTCTGTTGAAATTGCGCCAGGTCTGCTGCGACATCCGCTTGGTGAAACCCGAGGCGGAGCCCGGTCGGGGTCACTCGGGAAAGCTCGACAGCCTGCTGATCATGCTCGGCGACATGCTTGCCGAAGGCCGCCGCGTGCTGCTGTTCTCGCAGTTCACCTCGATGCTGGCGCTGATCGAGGACGAGCTGCGCAAACGCGGCATCGACTATGCCCTGCTGACCGGCGACACCCGCGACCGGCGCGTCCCGGTGGAACGCTTCCAGCGCGGCGAGGTTCCGCTGTTCCTGATCAGCCTGAAAGCCGGCGGCGTCGGCCTCAACCTGACCGCCGCGGACAGCGTGATCCACTACGACCCCTGGTGGAACCCGGCGGCGGAAAACCAGGCGACCGACCGCGCCTATCGCATCGGCCAGGACAAGCCGGTCTTCGTCTACAAGTTGATCGCCCGCGGCACCGTCGAGGAAAAGATCCAGCGCCTGCAACAGGAGAAGGCCCTGCTCGCCGCCAGCGTCCTGGAAGGCCAGGGCGAAGGCGCCTGGGAGCTGCGCGCCGACGATATCGATGCGCTGTTCGCGCCGTTGTCGAAGGGCTAACGGCGGGCGCCGCGAGGCGACCCTGCGCCGGCCGGGCCGACGCGGGATCAGGCCGCCAGCAGGTGAGCCAGCACCTGGCGAATCCGCCCGATTCCTTCGCCGAGCGCGGCCTCGATCTCGGCCATGGTGATGATCCCGGACGCCTTGCCCGCCGCCGGATTCACCACCAGGGACAGACAGGCGTAAGGCAGATCCAGCTCACGCGCCAGGGCGGCCTCGGGCATGCCGGTCATGCCGACGATGTCGCAGCCATCCCGCTCCATCCGGGCGATCTCGGCCACGGTTTCCAGGCGCGGACCCTGGGTGCACCCATAGACGCCATGGTCGCTGTGGGCGAAGCGGCAGACCCGCAAAGCCTCCAGCAAGCGTTCGCGCAGGGGCTCGTCGTAGGGATGGGAGAAGTCGATGTGGGTGACGTGATCGAGCTCGCCTTCGTGGAAAGTGCCGGCGCGCCCGTGGGTGTAATCGATCAACTGATGGGGAACGGTCAGGTGCCCGGTCCCCATGCCGGCGTGGATACCGCCCACCGCGTTCACCGCGATCACCGCCTGGGCGCCAGCCTGCTGCAACGCCCAGAGGTTGGCACGGTAATTCACCTGGTGCGGCGGAATCCGGTGCGGATGGCCGTGGCGGGCGAGGAACAGCACCTCGCGGCCGGCGTACTCGCCGCGCACGATGCCCGCGGACGGCACGCCGAACGGCGTCTCCGGGCTGAGCAGGGCTTTCATTTCCAGGCCTTCCAGTTGGGTCAGTCCGGTGCCCCCGATGATGGCGTAGACGGTCATGGCATTCCTCAATCGATCAAGTCGGCGTGGCGCAGGTCGGCGACGGCCGCCGACCAGCGGGGATCGCTGCGGTATTCGCAGCCCGGAAACGCGCGGCGGCGCATGCGTGCCAGGCGGCGCGGTGGAGTGACCTTCAGGCTTTGCAGGCGGCTCAGCGCCAGCTCGGCGGCCGCCCTGTCGTTGCACACCAGGCCCATGTCGCAGCCGGCGCTCAGCGCCGCCTCGACCCGCGCGCCGGCGTCGCCCACCACGTGGGCGCCGGCCATGGACAGGTCGTCGCTGAAGATCACCCCGTCGAAGCCCAATTCGCCGCGCAGGATGTCCTGCAACCAGTGCGGCGAGAAGCCGGCGGGCCGGGCATCCACCTGGGGATAGATCACATGGGCGGGCATCACCCCGTCCAGGTGCGTGGCCAGCCGCGCGAAGGGGATCAGGTCGCTGGCGCGGATATCTTCCAGGTTGCGGGTATCGGTGGGGATCGCCACGTGGGAATCGGCCTCCGCCCAGCCGTGCCCGGGGAAATGCTTGCCGGTCGCCGGCATGCCGGCCGCGTGCAGACCGCGGATGAACGCGCCGGCCAGCTCGCCGGCGCGCTGCGGGTCCGCCTCGAACGCGCGGGCGCCGATCACCGCGCTGCGGCCATGGTCGAGGTCCAGCACCGGGGCGAAACTGAGGTCCAGCCCAGCCGCCAGCACTTCGGTCGCCATCAACCAGCCGCACTGCTCGGCCAGGCGCAGCGCGTCCGGCTTGGCGCCCAGGGCGCGCATCGTCGGCAGCCTCACGAAGCCCTGGCGCAGGCGCTGAACCCGGCCGCCCTCCTGATCCACCGCCAGGAGCAGGTCCGGGCGCAGCGCGCGGATGGCGGCGCAGAGATCGCGAACCTGGCGCGGATGTTCGATGTTCCGGGAAAACAGGATCAAGCCGGCCACTTCCGGCTGCCGCAGGAGCTGGCGGTCCTCGGCAGTCAGCCAAGTGCCGGCCACATCCAGCATCAGCGAGCCTTGCAAGCCCATACGAGCGGTCCTCATGAAAACGAATGGATAGGGATGACGCGCGGGAGGGTCATCCTACGGGAAGGAGGCGGATATGTCCGCGCGAGGGAATACCTGCCATCGAGGGCCGGCGGGGTCGAGCGGACGCCAGAGGCGGCCAAGCTTAGCCGATGGACGCGCCCTCGCCCACCGCTCAGACCTTGCCGGCGGGAACCGTGCTCTTGCTGCGCGGCTTGAGCGCGGCCTGGGCGAGCGCCTGATCGTCGACGCCGCTTTCCGCACGCATGCCGGCGGCCAGGAACGGCACCATCATGCGCATCACTTGCTCGATGGAGGTGTTCACCCCGAAATCGTTTTCGGCCATGGCGCGCAGCGCCTTGATACCGGACATGCTGAAGGCGGCGGCGCCCAGCATGAAATGCACCCGCCAGAACAATTCCAGTGGCGGCAAGCGTGGAGCGGCCTCGTGGACCAGCAGCATGTAGCGGCGGAACACCTTGCCGTAGACTTCTTCCAGGTACTTGCGCAGGTGGCCCTGGCTCTGGCTGAAAGCCAGCCCCAGCAACCGCATGAAGATGGAGAGGTCATTGCCGCTGCGAGGCTTTACCGCCAGCGCTTGTTCGACGAGTATCTCCAACAGCTCCTCGAGCACGGCCTTTCCTTCGGCCTTGGCCTGGCGACGGTCCAGCTCACGTTCGAGACTCTGGCAGAAAGGCCCGAGAAAACGCGAGAACACCGCCTGGATCAGCGCCTTCTTGGAGCCGAAGTGATAGTTCACCGCAGCCAGGTTCACCCCGGCCTTACTGGTGATCAGCCGCAGGGAGGTTTCCGCGAAACCCTTTTCCGCAAATAACTGCTCCGCCGCATCGAGAATGCGTTCAACGGTTTCCGACTGGGCCATGACTGGTACCTGACAAACATCTGTTTGAAACATACGTTTCAAGCGGCGAATCTGTCAAGCCGCACCCACCATCTTTTGACGCTACGGTCACGGCTGCGAAATCCGAATGAGCCGATCGGGCCTGTACAAGTCACGGGCTGTGTAACCCCGACCCGTTGGTCGCCATGAGGATTGCCATCCCCGGCACACTGTATATAATTCCAGTCACTGTATATAAAGACAGAGCGATTCCCCATGCAGAAACTCACGCCACGCCAAGCCGAAATCCTGGGCTTCATCAAGAGATGCCTGGAAGACAACGGCTACCCTCCGACCCGGGCTGAGATCGCTCAGGAGCTGGGCTTCAAATCGCCCAATGCGGCCGAGGAACACCTGAAAGCGCTGGCCCGCAAGGGCGCGATCGAGATGACGCCGGGCGCCTCCCGCGGAATCCGGATCCCCGGCTTCGAGCCCAGCGCCGAAGGCGATGGCCTGCCGATCATCGGACGCGTGGCCGCCGGCGCGCCCATCCTGGCACAGCAACATATCGAGGAATCCTGCCGGATCAACCCGGCGTTCTTCCATCCGAAAGCCGACTATTTATTGCGCGTGCGCGGCACCAGCATGAAGGATGTGGGCATCCTGGACGGCGACCTGCTCGCGGTACACACCACCCATGAAGCCAGGAACGGGCAAATCGTGGTCGCGCGCCTCGGCGACGAGGTCACGGTGAAACGCTTCAAGCGCGAGGGAGACAAGGTCTGGCTGATTGCCGAGAACCCCGAATTCGCGCCCATAGAAGTCGACCTGGAAGAACAGGACCTGGTGATCGAAGGCTTGAGTGTCGGCGTAATACGCCGCTAGAGGAGGCAACATGCAGTTCCCCCAGTCGCTTGACCGCACCCAGCTTTCACTTTTCCAGGAAGCCCTGTTCAGCCAGCCCGTCATTCCGATGCCGCCGAAGACCCTGCACGATCAGTGGCTGGACGAGCGGGAAGCTTTCAGCGAAGTCACCTTGAAAGGCAGCACCGGGAACTGCCAGCATCTGCTGGCGCCCATCCTTCGCGCCCTCAGCGAAGATCAGGACGCGCGCTGGCTGACCTTGGTCGCCCCGCCTGCCGAGCAGACGCAGGCCTGGCTGCGCAAAGTAGGCCTCAACCGCGAACGCATTCTCTTGTTGCAGCCCCGTGGCGACCAGACATCCTTGCAGCTTGCCTGCGAAGCCTTGCGCCTGGGACGTAGCCATACGGTGGTGAGCTGGTTGAACCCGCTGGACAAGGCTTCCAAGCAGCGCCTCGCCCAGGCCGCGCGACAAGGTGAGGCGCAGAGCCTGAACATACGGCTTGGTTGAGCGGCAGGCAGGGCATATCGGGAAGGCGAAGCCGTCGGACTATTCGCGGCGGCCGCGGGATCAGTGAAGAACGCGAGGGCCTTCGTCCGGCTCCAGTTCCCCTTCCGCCAGCCGCCCGGCCATTTGCACGCCCACGTTGAGCATGGCCTTGGCGACTTCGACGTGATGCCCTTGCAGGAAGGCCTTGGCGTCGGAAGAAAAATCCAGGGTAACCAGAACCTCTTCGTCCTCCGCACGGCGCAGGATGATGCGCCCGTCAGGTAGTTCGACGATTTCCAGGAAGGACGTAGGCATGACAGGGGTTTCTCCACGTAAGACCGGCCATTGTACCAGCCCGCCCGCGTACGCCCCAACCCAGGGCTTGCCGGCCATCCGAGCGTATGGCTCCAGCCATCGCCTCGTGATGAGGAGAGGACGACCACTTCCGCTTCATCGCCCTACGACGGACGCATAAACCCGCTCCAAGTGCTCAGCATTCCGACAAGGCCTCACGGTAGCGGAGCGCTAGGCCCTTCAGGGCCTGCCGCCAGGCCTCCAGCTCATCGCGCGTCAAGGGTTGTGCTACCTCTTCTTCCAGCGTCACGGCCTGGATGAGAGGAAGGGTCGGGTCCACTTTGGTTTTTCGGGGCGCCTGTAACGGCAGGAATAACCCTTGATAGGCAGCCAATAGCCGGGCGAGCCAGGTTTCCGGCTGTTGCGCCAGTTCGACCAGCTCAGCCAGTTCGGGGCTGGGCGCGGCAGCCAAAACCGCCGGTGTCAGAAAGGCTTCCGCGCGGCTGGCAGCAGCCTCGGGCAAGCGATAATAGCCGGCGATCTCATGACATAACCCCAGCAGGGCGCCGTACAGGTGGAACAGAGCCGCTTCGCGCTCGGCCTGGAACAGGGCCTGGGCATTCATGGGGCGCATCCCTTCGGCCTTGCGCCAGCTTTCCAACGCCAGGCCGGCGAAATAGATTTTCTGGTTGGTGCGGGTGTACAGCTCTTGGGCCATTGGCGACGCTCTCCGAGTGGTGCGATGACCTTGCCAGCATGGCGCCATCGCGCGGCGCTGTCGACCTATCGAGCCGCCCCCAGCTTCCCGTCCTGAAAAAAAGGGCGACCCTTGGGCCGCCCTTCTCCAGCGCGATCGACAGAAGCTGCGGACGCTGCCTCAGCGTTTGTCTTCGACCTTCCAGCGACCGTTATCGTAGAAGGCGCGCCAACCGGTAGGCTTGCCGTCCACCTCGGATTGCACGTACTGCTCCTTGGTCTTGCGGCTGAAGCGAATCACCGCGGCCCGACCTTCGGGATCCTTCTTCGGCGCCTCCAGCAAGTAGTGATACTTCGGATCGATCTCGTCCTTGTGGGGAATCAATTCGCTGACCAGGGGCGCACGGGTCTCGCGGTTCTTCGGAAACTGGCTGGCCGCGAGGAACAGGCCCGAGGCACCATCCCTCAGCACGTAAGTGTCGTTGACCTTCTCGCACTTGAGCTCCGGCATCTTCACCGCATCCATTTTCGGCGGTGCCGCCTCGCCGCTGCGCAGCAGTTTGCGGGTGTTCTTGCACTCCGGATTGGTGCAGCCGAAGAACTTGCCGAAGCGGCCGGTCTTCAGTTGCATCTCGCTGCCGCACTTATCGCATTCCAGGCTCGGGCCTTCGTAGCCTTTGATCCGATACTGGCCTTCCTCGATTTCGTACCCTGGGCAATCGGGGTTGTTGCCACAGATGTGCAGCTTGCGCTTCTCGTCCAGCAGATAGGCATCCATCGCCGTCCCGCATTTCGCGCAGCGGTGCTTGCTGCGCAGCACGCGCGACTCCGACTCGCCCTCGTCGTCCTCGGCCACTTCGTCGCCGGGGATCAAGTTGATGGTGGCCTTGCAGCGCTCTTTCGGCGGCAACGCATACCCGGAGCAACCGAGGAACACGCCGGTGGAAGCGGTGCGGATCATCATCGGCCGGCCGCATTCCTTGCACGGGATGTCGGTCAGGGTCGGCTGGTTGGCGCGCATGCCCTTCTCGCTGACCTCGGCCACTTCCAGCTTCTTCTTGAAGTCGCCATAGAACTCGTCGAGCAGATGCTTCCAGTCCCGCTCGCCCTGGGCCACGTCGTCCAGGTTTTCTTCCATGCCGGCGGTGAAGCCATAGTCCATCAGATTGGCGAAGCTTTCATTGAGCCTATCGGTGACGATGTCGCCCATCTTTTCCGCGTAGAAACGGCGATTCTGCACCGTGACGTAACCACGCTCCTGGATCGTGGAGATGATCGCCGCATAGGTCGACGGCCGGCCGATGCCCCGCTTTTCCAGCTCCTTGACCAGGCTCGCCTCGGAGAAGCGCGCCGGCGGCTTGGTGAAGTGCTGGCTGGGCTCGAGCTGGATGAGCTTCAAGGCTTCGCCTTCCTTCATGTCCGGCAGGACCGCGTCTTCGCCGGGCCGGCTCTGCTGGGGCAGCACGCGGGTGTAGCCATCGAACTTGAGGATACGGCCCTTGGCGCGCAACTCGAACTCACTGGCCTTGACGCTGACGGTGGTCGACAGGTATTCCGCGGGCGGCATCTGGCAGGCGACGAACTGGCGCCAGATCAGGTCATAGAGGCGCTCCGCATCGCGCTCCATACCGGTTAGCTGGGTCGGACGCAGATTGACGTCGGAAGGCCGGATCGCCTCGTGGGCCTCCTGGGCGCCCTCCTTGCTCGAATAGGAGTTGGGCTTGGCCGGCAGGTACTTGGCACCGAACTCGCCGTCGATGAAGCCCCGCACCATTTCGATGGCGTCGTTGGACAGGTTGGTCGAGTCGGTACGCATATAGGTGATGTAACCCGCCTCGTACAAGCGCTGGGCCATCATCATGGTCTTCTTGACCCCGAACCCCAGGCGGTTGCTGGCGGCCTGTTGCAGGGTGGAGGTGATGAAGGGCGCGGACGGACGACTGCTGGTCGGCTTGTCTTCACGCTTGATCACGCTGTAGCTGGAGGCCTTGAGCTTCTCCAGAGCGGCCATGGCCTGGGCTTCGTTGAGCGGCTTGAACGCCTCGCCGTTCTGTCGGGCCACCTCGAAGCGAACCTTGGCATCCTTGGCGGTGCCCAGGTCGGCGTGTATTTCCCAGTATTCCTCGGGAACGAAAGCACGGATTTCCCGCTCGCGCTCGACCACCAGCTTCACCGCCACCGACTGCACGCGCCCGGCGGACAGGCCGCGGGCGATCTTTTGCCAAAGCAGCGGGGAGACCATGTAGCCCACGACCCGGTCGAGGAAGCGCCGCGCCTGCTGGGCGTTGACCCGGTTGATGTCCAGCTCGCCCGGCCGCGAGAAAGCCTCCTGGATGGCTTTCTTGGTGATTTCGTTGAACACCACGCGCTTGTAGCGGCTTTCGTCCCCGCCGATGGATTCGCGCAGATGCCAGGCGATGGCCTCCCCTTCACGGTCCAAGTCGGTCGCGAGGTAGATGGTGTCGGCATCCTTGGCCAGGCGGCGCAGTTCGTCGATCACCTTTTCCTTGCCGGGAAGGATTTCGTAGTGAGCCTTCCAGCCATGCTCCGGGTCGACGCCCATGCGGCTGACGAGCTGGCGCTTGGCCTTTTCCTTGGGCGACAGGGCCGGCGCTTCGGCAGCGGCCTTGCCGCGCTTCGCCGGCTCCTTGGCGGCACTCGCCGAACCGCTCGTGGGCAGGTCGCGGATATGGCCGATGCTCGACTTCACCACGTACTGGTTGCCCAAGTACTTGTTGATGGTCTTGGCCTTGGCCGGGGATTCCACGATGACCAGCGATTTGCCCATGGATCAGAAGATTCCTGAATACGAAGAGAAGAAAGGCGGGGGTCCGCCTGACGCGGCACCGCTATATATAGTGGCGACTCGTGCAAGGTCAAGCGTGGTGCTGAGCCGGAAGGCGCTCAGGAACGCGGAAACGGATCGGTTTCGGCACGGATCAGCGCGAAGCGGGCGATCTGCTCGCCGTCCACTTCGACCGTCCCGGCGAACATCGCCAGCGGCCTCACCCAGAGCCCGTATTCGCCATACAGCGCCTGATAGACCGCGACTTCCTCGTCGGTTTCGGAATGCCGCGCCACGCCAAGCAGCCGGTACTGCTGCCCCTTGTAGTGACGATAGAGTCCGGTTTGCAGGGTCATGTTCCCTCCTCGGTCTTCAGGAAAAACGAAAGCCGGGGCACTGGGCCCCGGCTCCTGTCGCTAACGGCGGACGCGCGTCGCGAAACCGCTTAGATGCGCTCGAACACCGTACTGATGCCTTGGCCCAAGCCAATGCACATGGTGGCCACGCCGAGCGTACCGCCATTCTGCTTCATCACGTTCAGCAGGGTGCCGGAAATCCGCGCGCCGGAACAGCCGAAGGGGTGACCCAGGGCGATGGCGCCGCCATGCAGGTTGACCTTCTGCTCCATCTTGTCCAGCAGCTTCAGGTCTTTCAGCACCGGCAACGCCTGGGCGGCGAAGGCCTCGTTCAACTCGACAAAATCGATGTCGTCCATGCTCAGGCCGGCGCGCTTGAGCACCTTCTGGGTGGCCGGGACCGGGCCGTAGCCCATGATGGCCGGATCGACGCCGGCCAGGGCCATGGCACGCACCACGGCCATCGGCTGGATGCCGAGGTCCTGGGCGCGCTGGGCGGACATGACGATCATGCAGGAAGCGCCGTCGGTGATCTGCGAGGAAGTCCCCGCGGTGACGGTACCGCCTTTCGGGTTGAACGCGGGCTTCAACGCCGCCAGGCTCTCCAGGGTGGTTTCGGGACGAATGGTCTCGTCGTAGTCGAACACCTTGAGGAAGCCCTTCTCGTCGTAGCCTTGCATCGGGATGATTTCATCCTTGAACTTGCCTTCGACGGTGGCCTTGTGAGCCAGGCGATGGGAACGCACGCCGAACTCGTCCTGCTTCTCGCGGCTGATGCCGTGCATCTTGCCGAGCATTTCGGCGGTCAGGCCCATCATCCCCGACGCCTTGGCGGCATACAGCGACAGGTGCGGGTTCGGGTCGACGCCATGCATCATGCTGACGTGGCCCATGTGCTCCACGCCGCCGACGACGAAGACGTCGCCGTTGCCGGTCTGGATCGCCTGCACGGCGGTGTGCAGGGCGCTCATCGACGAACCGCACAGGCGGCTGACGGTTTGCGCGGCGCTGGTGTGGGGGATCTGCGTCAGCAGCGAGGCCATGCGCGCGATGTTCCAGCCCTGCTCCAGGGTCTGGTTGACGCAGCCCCAGATCACATCTTCCACTTCGGCGGGGTCGACTTTGTCGTTGCGCTTGAGCAGTTGGCTTATCAGGTGCGCCGACATGTCCTCGGCGCGGGTATTGCGGTGCATGCCACCCTTGGAACGGCCCATGGGGGTGCGGCCGAAGTCGACAATGACGGCGTCTCTCGGATTCAGACTCATATCTTCACTCTCGCTCGATTAACCGAAGAACTTCTGGCCGTTCTTGGCCATTTCGCGCAGTTTTTCGGTCGGGTGGTACAGCGGGCCGAGATCAGCGTACTGGTCGGCCAGGGCGACGAATTCGGCCACGCCGACACTGTCGATGTAGCGCAACGCACCGCCACGGAAGGGTGGGAAGCCGATGCCGTAGATCAGGCCCATGTCGGCCTCGGCCGCGGTCTCGACGATGCCGTCTTCCAGGCAACGCACGGTTTCCAGGCACAGCGGGATCATCATGAAATTGATGATGTCCTCGTCGGTCACTTCGCGTTTTTCGTAAACGATCGGCTTGAGCACTTCCAGCACCGACTCGTCGAAGACTTTCTTCGGCTTGCCGCGCTTATCGGTCTCGTAGACGTAGAAGCCCTTGCCGTTCTTCTGGCCCAGGCGCTTGGCCTCGTAGAGGGCGTCGATGGCCGACTTGCGGTCGTCCTTCATGCGGTCCGGGAAACCCTCGGCCATGACGTCGCGGCCGTGGTGGCCGGTGTCGATGCCGACCACGTCCATCAGATAGGCCGGGCCCATGGGCCAGCCGAACTTCTCCATCACCTTGTCGATGCGGACGAAGTCCACGCCGGCGCTGACCAGCTTGGCGAAGCCACCGAAATACGGGAACAGCACGCGGTTGACCAGGAAGCCCGGACAATCGTTGACCACGATCGGCGTCTTGCCCATTTTCTTGGCGTAGGCGACGGTGGTGGCGACGGCGGTTTCACCGGACTTCTCGCCACGGATCACTTCCACCAGGGGCATCATGTGCACCGGGTTGAAGAAGTGCATGCCGACGAAGTTCTGCGGGCGCTTCAGCGCCTGGGCCAGCAGGCTGATGGAGATGGTGGAGGTGTTGGAGGCGAGGATCGCATCCTCCTTGACCGCGCCTTCCACCTCGGCCAGCACCGCTTGCTTGACCTTGGGATTCTCGACCACCGCCTCGACCACGATGTCGACGTTGGCGAAGTCGCCGTAGGACAGGGTCGGACGAATGGCGTTCAGCGCCTCGGCCATCTTCGCCGGGGTCAGACGCCCTTTCTCCACGCGGTTGCCAAGCAACTTGGACGCCTCGTTGAGGCCCAGCTCGATGGCTTCCTCGCGAATGTCCTTCATCAGGATCGGTGTGCCCTTGACCGCCGACTGGTAGGCGATGCCGCCACCCATGATGCCGGCGCCGAGCACGGCGGCCATCTTCACATCCTTGGCCTGCTTGTCGTAGTCCTTGGCCTTCTTCTTCAGTTCCTGGTCGTTGAGGAACAGCCCGATGAGGCTTTCCGCGACGGACGTCTTGGCCAGCTTGGCGAAGCCGGCGGCTTCCGCCTCCAGGGCCTTGTCACGGCCGAAGTTGGCGGATTTCTGGATGGTCTTGATCGCTTCGACCGGGGCCGGGTAGTTCGGACCGGCCTGGCCGGCGACGAAACCCTTGGCGGTCTCGAAGGCCATCATCTGTTCGATGGCGTTGAGCTTGAGCTTCTCCAGCTTGGGCTGGCGCTTGGCCTTGTAGTCCAGCTCGCCGGAGATGGCACGCTTGACCAGGTCGACGGCCGCTTCCTTGAGCAGGGCGGGTACGACCACGGCGTCTACCGCGCTGACTTTCAGCGCGTCGGCGGCGGAGTTCTCTTTACCCGAGGCGATCCACTCGATGGCGTTGTCGCAGCCGATCAGGCGCGGCAGGCGCACGGTGCCGCCGAAGCCGGGGTAGATGCCCAGCTTGACTTCAGGGAGGCCGACCTTGGCGGTTTCGCTCATGACGCGGAAATCGCTGGCCAGGCACATCTCGAAACCGCCGCCCAGGGCGATGCCGTTGATGGCGGCGACCGTGGGCACGCCGAGGTCTTCGAAATCGCTGAAGATCTTGTTGGCTTCGAGGTTGCCGGCCACCAGTTGCTCGTCGGGAAGCTTGAAGTTCTCGACGAACTCGGTGATGTCGGCGCCGACGATGAATACGTCTTTGCCGCTGGTGACGATCACGCCCTGGATCGAAGCATCGGCTTTGATCGCATCGACTGCCTGGCGCAGTTCGTTCAGGGTCAGACGGTTGAATTTGTTGACGGACTCACCCTTGAGGTCGAAATTCAATTCGACGATGCCGCCCTCAAGAGCCTTAACCGTGATGGCTTTACCTTCGTAAATCATCAACTGATCTCCACGGTATAGAAGCTGGACAATTACACATCGGACGCCGCGTCGCGCCGCCCGCGGCGTCAGCCAACGAGCATAGGCACGAATCGCGCGGCATACCCGCCGACGCGTTAATCGGGCCGTAGCGGCGTCGACCATCCGGGCAAACGCTCAATTCATACGCCCGTTTGATTGGGGTTCGCACACCTTCGGGGAAAAGCGTGCGATTGTCAATTGCACGACGAACAGCGCTTGCCCCGAGCGCGCCATTCGCGCATGGGGCGGGCGCCGGAGGACGCAAAGCGTCGATCTGGCCAAACGACTATGCTGGCGCTAAAGTCGCCCGGATCGGCCGGACGGATCGTTCAGTCTTCAGGATTACAACAACGAAACCCGCCCCGGGTTCCCGGAGATGCCATGTCCAGTCGCCTGCTGGCCCTTCCGTTGAGCATTCTGCTCCTGCTCTCCCCGCTGCCCAGCCTGGCCTCCGATGTCGCTGCCCCGCTGCTCGGGTTGCACCGCATGCGCCTCGCCGTGCAGAAGAGCCTCGGCGATTTCTATATGTTCAAGGGCATGGAAGGCGATCGCGCCTATGCGCGGATGCTTGAGCAATCCATCGCGCAGGCGAGGACCCAGCTGGATGCCCTCGGAGAACTGCCCACCCCGGATGCGCCGAAGCTGCGCGAGCAATTACGGGAACAGTGGCTGGCCTATGTCAGCCAACTGGAAAGCCTGGTGGCGGCGTTCCGCAAACAGGGCTTCACCGATCTGCAACCGGTGACCGAACTGGCCACTCGTAACCAACGGGTGCTGGGTACCCTCGACGAACTCTCTCGAAGCCTGCGACACGACAATGCGTCAGCGGTGCCGGCCCCGGTGCAGAGTTGCCGCGACCTCAGCGTGAGCATGCGCGGCATTTCCGTGGAATACGCGTCGCGCAGTGCCTCGGTGGGCGCGCTGTCCTCGAAGGATTCGGCCATCGATCGCCAGACCGGCGGGTTCGCCGAGCGCCTGCAGAAGCTGCGCGAGTCTCCGGCGAACACCGACGAGACCCGACAGACCCTGCAACGGATCGAAGCGCCCTGGCACTATATCGAAACCGCCCTGCATCACCCCGACCAGAACAGCATGCCGCTGCTGGTCGACAAGTACGCCGGGCAGATCGTCGAGGGTTTGGAGCGCCTGTGCGAGCAGTACGCAGCGGCAGCTCGCTGAGCCCGGTGCCGAGGTATCGCTCAAGCGAGCGCCTGGAGGGCGGCCCGGACCTGCTCCAGCTCGGCCTCGTCGCCCCCCTCGCCCCAACACAGGGCGATCATCCGGGGAGTGGCCTCGACCTTGTAGACGTCTGCTGGCAAGCGCGCCAAGTGCTCGGCGAGCCGCGGGTCGCTACAGGGCTCGCGCCAGCGATCCAGCCACTCTCCGGGCTGCGCCTGCCAGTAGCACCAGGCGTCCGTGCGGCCGTGCGGGCGGGCGCGATGGTACTGCGGGCAGGAGACCGGCAACGGACGCTCCAGCCAGTGCGGCCAGTTCTCCGGGGACAGTTGCATCGCCAAGCCCAGGCGTCGCGCGCGCAGGCGCATGTCCATGCGGCCACGCTGGCGACGCGACGGCAGCAGCCATGCCAGGGGGCTCAAGGCGATTCCCAGCGATATGATTACCCACCACCCTGCCATAGCTTATCCTGCCGCGAATCAGTGTTTTTGTACGGCCCAGGCGGCCATACTCCTGTCCAGGCGCACATTAGAAGGAGATCCACCATGCCCTACCAGCACATCCTGATCGCCGTCGATCTCACCGACGACTGCCATCCGGTCATCGAACGGGCCCAGTCGCTGGCCCGGACCAACAACGCCAAGCTGTCCCTGGTGCATATCGTCGAACCCATGGCCATGGCCTTCGGCGGCGATGTCCCCATGGATCTGTCGATGCTGCAACAACAGCAGTTCGAACAGGCCCGCGTGCGCCTGGACACGTTCGCCACACGCTATCCCGAGCTGCAACCCGACCAACGCCACCTGGCCTATGGCCAACCGCGCCAGGAAATCCACCGCCTCGCCGAGGAACAGCATTGCGATCTGGTGGTGGTGGGCAGCCATGGCCGACACGGCCTGGCCCTGCTGCTGGGCTCCACCGCCAACGACCTGCTGCACGGCGCGCCCTGCGACGTGCTGGCGGTGCGCCTGAAGAAGAGCGAGTGAGGTCCAGGCCGCCGGCCTTGCGGTCCGGCGGCCTCTTCAGTCGAAGCCTTCGCCGGCGCTCATCACCAGCGGCCGGATCTTCTGCAACTGGGTCTCCAGGGAATAGGTCATGCTCGACGCCATGGAGAAGAAGGTGAGGAAGGCCTTGAGGTTCGAATCGCCCTCGCAGGTGTCGTGAATGCGCTGCCAGAACGCCTGATTGACCAACTGCAATTGCTGGAACAGGCGCACCAGGCCCTTCAGCTCCCAGTCCGCGTGCCGCCCCTCGCGCATGTTGAAATACTGCCGCGCCAGATAGAGCGACACGGTGCGCAGGGTGAATTCCTGGTGGCTGGCGAACGGAAGATGCTGGTGGGCCATGGGTTTCAGCCGGTTCAGGATCGGGCAGGCGCTGGTGGCCATGATCACCCCGAGCAATGCCCGCAGCCCCTCCTCCAGTCCCACCGTCTTGGCGTATTCGCGCTCCGGCGTGCGCACCCAGACCATCGCCCGCTTGAACGCCGGCAACCCGTGGAAATCCTCGATGACCCGGTGCAGATCCACCGCCGCCGGGCAATGGGGAAACGCCTCGCGCCTCAACGGGCAATTACTGCACTGCTGATACTCGAGGCGGGTCCACTTGGGCGCGATGGCGGCACGTTCGCGGTCGTAATCCCGGTCGATCTCGATGCGATAACTGAACTCGTGGTCGTCATCCAGGTTAATGCGGTACTCGATGGCCATGGCCGCTCCCCTTCACTCAGCCGTCCAGCTCAGCCCAGCGCTCCAGCAATGCATCCAGCTCATGCTGCAGCTTCTCCAGGCGCTCGAGGGTACTGGCGGTCTGCGCGGAAGGCCGTTGATAGAACGCCGGATCGGCGGTTTCCGCCTGCACGCGAGCCAACTCGCGCTCCAGTTGCTCGATCTGGGCCGGAATGGCTTCCAGCTCCCGTTGCAGCTTATAGCTCAATTTCTTCTTCGCCGGCTCGGCCTTGCTCGGCTCGGCGACAGCAGGCTGTGGCGCGGCGCCGGAGGCCTTGGCGTCCCGCGTCTCCTTGCCTTCGCCGACGCCCAGCAGGCGCGGCGAGCCGCCCTGGCGCAACCAGTCCTGGTAGCCGCCGACGTACTCGCGGACCCGCCCTTCGCCTTCGAACACCAGGGTGCTGGTGACCACGTTGTCGAGGAAGGCCCGGTCGTGGCTGACCATCAGCACGGTGCCCTGGAAGCTGAGCAGCACTTCCTCGAGCAGCTCCAGGGTTTCCACGTCGAGGTCGTTGGTCGGTTCGTCGAGCACCAGCAGGTTCGCCGGCTTGCTGAACAGCTTGGCCAGCAGCAAGCGCGCCCGCTCGCCGCCGGACAGCGCCTTGACCGGCGTGCGCGCACGCTGCGGGCTGAACAGGAAGTCGCCAAGGTAGCTCAGCACGTGCCGGCTCTGGCCGTCGATGACGATGAAATCGCGACCTTCGGCGAGGTTGTCGATCACGGTTTTTTCCAGATCCAGCTGATGGCGCAACTGATCGAAGTAGGCCACTTCCAGCTTGGTGCCGACCTCGATGCTGCCGGTCGTCGGCTGCAGGTCGCCCAGCAACAGCTTGAGCAAGGTGGTCTTGCCGGTGCCGTTGGCACCCAGCAGGCCGATGCGATCGCCGCGCTGCAACACCAGGGAGAAATCCCTCAGCAAGGGTTCTCCGCCACCATGGGCGAAGCCCACGTGTTCGGCGACGATCACCTGCTTGCCGGACTTCTCCGCGGTTTCCAATTGCAGGTTGGCCTTGCCCTGGCGCTCGCGCCGCTCGCTGCGCTCGGCGCGCATTTCCTTGAGCGCGCGGACCCGCCCTTCGTTCCGGGTGCGGCGGGCCTTGATGCCCTGGCGGATCCACACCTCTTCCTGGGCCAGGCGCTTGTCGAACAATGCGTTGGCGGTTTCCTCGGCGGCGAGTTGCTGTTCCTTGTGCACCAGGAAACTGGCGTAGTCGCCGTTCCAGTCGATCAACCGGCCGCGGTCCAGTTCGAGGATGCGCGTGGCCAGGTTCTGCAGGAAGGAGCGATCGTGGGTGATGAAGAGCACGGCGCCGTTATAGCCCAGCAAGGCTTCTTCCAGCCAGGCGATGGCACCGATGTCGAGGTGGTTGGTCGGTTCGTCCAGCAGCAGCAGGTCCGGCTCGGAGACCAGCGCTTGGGCCAGCAGGACGCGTCGGCGCCAACCACCGGACAGCTCGGCGAGGGTCTTGTCGGCGGGCAACTGGAGCCGGCTGAGGGTGCTGTCGACCAGTTGCTGCAAGCGCCAGCCGTCGCGGGCCTCGAGGTCCTGCTGGACATGCATGAGCTTGTCGAGGTCGGCTTCGTCGCGGATGTTCTGGCTCAGGTGGTGGTATTCGGCCAGCAGGGCGCCGACACCGGCGAGGCCCTCGGCGACCACGTCGAACACCGTCCGCTCGTCGGCGCGAGGCAGTTCCTGGGGTAGCTCGCCGATCTTCAGGCCGGGCGCGCGCCAGATTTCGCCGTCGTCGGCCGCCTGATCGCCCTTGACCAGGCGCAGCAGGCTGGACTTGCCGGTGCCGTTGCGGCCGATGATGCAGACCCGCTCGCCGCGGTCGATCTGCCAGGAAACGCCGTCCAGCAACGGGGTACTGCCATACGCCAGGGCGACATCGGTGAACTTGAGCAGGGCCATGGGCACCTCCGGAAAACTGGGCGCGCATTCTACCCGAGTTGCGACGCTACTCTCCCGGCAATTTTCGCCGGTCGGACCGATTCGGCCATACGCTTTCGCCGCCCCCGGCCAGAGGCTAAGCTAGGCGCTCTTGGCGCCGGCGAGCCCGGCCCTCCACGATCCCCTTACCCGGAAGTGTCATGCGCGGTCGCCTGCTCAGCCTGTTTTCCTGCCTGCTCCTTTCCACCCTCCCCTACACCGGCGTCCAGGCCGCCAACCTGGACCAGCAACGCCAGATGTACGACGAAGCCAAACGGGCGCTGGCCAAGGGCGACGGTGAACCCTATCGCCGCTATGCCAGCGCGTTGCGCGACTATCCGCTGGAACCCTACCTGGCTTACGACGAACTGACCGCCCGTCTGAAAAGCGCCAGCAACGAAGAAATCGAGAAATTCCTCGCCGAACACGGCGACCTGCCCCAGGCGGGCTGGATGAAGCTGCGCTGGTTGCGCTGGCTGGCCGACCGCGGCGACTGGAAGACCTTCGTCGACTATTACGACCCCAAGCTCAATTTCACCGAGCTGGACTGCCTGTACGGCCAATATCAGTTGAACCACGGGCTCAAGGCTGAAGGCTACGCCAGCGCCGAGAAACTCTGGCTGGTGGGCAAATCGCAGCCAGAGGCCTGCGACGTGTTGTTCGACATGTGGAGCGCCGAGGGCCAGCTCACCGAAGAGAAGCGCTGGAAACGCGCGAAGCTGGCCGCCGAGGCCCGCAACTATGGCCTGGCCAGCCATCTGGCGAAGACCCTGCCGAGCCTCGCCAACCAGGGCAAGCTGCTGGTGGACGTCGCGCAGAAGCCGCAGATGCTCGACCAGCCCGGGCTGTTCGTGCCCGCCGACAAGGCCATGGCCGATGTGGTCGGCCTCGGCCTCAGACGCCTGGCGCGCCAGGACCCGGAGAAAGCCCTGGGCCTGCTGGAGCAATACGCCAGCCGCCTACCCTTTTCGAAGGAAGAAAAAGTGGCCATCGCCCGCGAGGTCGGCCTGACCCTGGCGAAGAAGTTCGACCCGCGTGCGCTGCCGATCATGGCCAAGTACGACCCGGAGCTGCACGACGACACTGTCTCCGAGTGGCGCGCCCGGCTGCTGCTGCGCATGGGCCGTTGGGACGAGGTCTACCGTCTCACCGGGCAGATGCCGACGGAGCTGGCCAATACCAACCGCTGGCGCTACTGGCGGGCGCGCAGCCTGCAACTGGCGCAGCCGCAGAGCCAGGAGCCGCTGGCGCTCTATCAGCCGGTGGCCAAGGAAAGGGACTTCTACGGCTTCCTCGCCGCCGACCGCACCCAGGCGCCCTACAGCCTGAACAACAAGCCGCTGGCCCTCGACCCGAAGGTGGTGCAGAAAGTCCGCAACACCGCCGGTATCCGCCGCGCCCTCGAATTCCACGAGCGCGGGCAGATCGTCGATGGCCGCCGCGAGTGGTACCACGTCAGCCGTCTGTTCAGCCGCGAGGAAATGGTCGCCCAAGCCAAGCTGGCCTATGACCTGCAATGGTATTTCCCGGCAATCCGCACCATCAGCCAGGCGCAATACTGGGACGACCTGGACATCCGTTTCCCGATGGCCCACCGCTCCACCCTGATCCAGCAGTCGAAGGTACGCGGCCTGCACTCCAGCTGGATCTTCGCCATCACCCGCCAGGAAAGCGCATTCATGGACGATGCCCGCTCCCAGGTAGGCGCCATGGGCCTGATGCAACTGATGCCCGGTACCGCCAAGGAAACCGCGCGCAAATTCAGCATTCCCCTGGCTTCGCCGCAGCAAGCGATCGACCCGGACCTCAACATCCAGCTCGGCGCCGCCTACCTGAGCCAGGTACACGCGCAGTTCAACGGCAACCGGGTGCTCGCTTCCGCGGCCTACAACGCCGGCCCCGGCCGGGTGCGGCAATGGCTGAAAGGCGCCAATCACCTGGCCTTCGACGTCTGGGTGGAGAACATCCCCTTCGACGAAACCCGCCAATACGTGCAGAACGTGCTGTCCTACGCGGTGATCTACGGGCAGAAGCTCAACGCCCCGCAGCCCCTGGTGGACTGGCACGAGCGCTTCTTCGACGATCAGTGAACCAGGGGGAGACCCGCCCTCGGCTGAACGAGACGAACATCCGGCCAAGCCGCCGGACCGGGTGTTCCGCTCAGGCCAGGACCTCCACCTCCATGCCCACTTCGATCCGCCCGGTTCCGAGATTGACCAGATTCTGCCCCAGGTACACCGCCCCCTCGTGCTCGCGATAGGTCTTCAAGGTGGTCAGGGGTTCCCGATCGGCGCTGCGCTCGCCGGTATCCGGGTCGATGGTGGTCAGGATGCAGCGGCTGCAGCCCTTGGCCACCCGAAAATCCAGGTCGCCAATGCGGATGCGCGACCAGCCGTCTTCGGCGTAGGCCTCGCAGCCTTCCACCACCAGGTTGGGCCGGAAGCGACGCATGTCCAGGGGCCTGCCCACCCGCGCGCCCAGGTCGTCCACCGAGGCTTGCCCCATCACCAGCAGTGGATAGCCGTCGGCGAAGCCAACCTTTTCCTCGCCGTGCTGGGCATCCTCGACGAGCCGCGCCCGCGCCTCCGGCACATGGACGAGGCGGGTCGGCTTACCCACGAAGCGCGTGACCCACGCCGCCGCCTCTTCGCCGGCGTCGGGCACCCGCATCGCGTCCTTCCACAGGATCACGCCACGCAGGTCGGCGCGCTCGTCCGGGAGGGCGACCTCCAGGGCGGGCAACCCGGGCGCGGCCAGGGACAACCCGCCGGACGGACTCCAACGCGCCAGCAGGTGGGCCATGCGAGGAAGTGCCCGTTGGGTGAGGAAGCGGCCGCTGTCGGCATCCACCAGCATCCAGCGGCGATCGCCCACCGGGCCGAGCGCGTCCAGCTGCAGCGCCGGCACAGGCTCACCGATGGCGGATTTCAGGGGGTAGCGATACAACGCGGTCAATCGCGGCTTGGACATGGCATTCGCAACGTGGAAAAACGGAACGCCATGCTAACCCGAACCCGGCCGCGCAGAGCAGCGCGCCGGGCGGCGCCCCGCTAGGCCTGGTCGAGCATCAGGCGCTCGCGCACCACGTCGACCAGCTTGTCCGGCTGGAACTTGGAAAGGAAGTTGTCGCAGCCGACCTTCTTCACCATGGCGTCGTTGAAACTGCCCGATAGGGAGGTGTGCATGACCACGTAGAGGCCCCGCAGGCGCGGGTCCTGGCGAATCTCGGTGGTCAGGCGATAGCCATCCATTTCCGGCATCTCGGCGTCGGTGAAGATCATCAGCAACTTGTCGGTCATGACCTCCCCGGTGTCGGCCCACTTCTTCAGCAGGTTCAACGCCTTGAGGCCGTCGCTGGCCACGTGCATCTTCACCCCGAGCTGGCTGAGGGTGTCGCGCATTTGCGTCAGGGCCACGTTGGAATCGTCCACCAGCAGCACCTCGCGGCCACGGGCTCGCTCCAGCACCGGGTCCTGCAAACGGTCCTCGGAAACCTGGGTGCTCATGGGCACGATTTCCGAGAGGACCTTCTCGACGTCGATCACTTCGACGATCTGCTCGTCGACCTTGGTGATCGCCGTCAGGTAATGCTGGCGCCCGGCGCCTCCGGGCGGCGGCAGGATGGATTCCCAATTGAGGTTGAGGATGCGATCGACGCCGCCGACCAGGAACGCCTGCACCGAGCGGTTGTATTCGGTGACGATGATGGTGCTGTTCTGATCCGGGACCAGCGGGCGCATGCCGATGGCCTGGGACAGGTCGATGACCGGCAGGGTCTGCCCGCGCAGGTTGACTACCCCGCAGACCACCGGGTGGCGCTGGGGGATCAGAGTGAGCTTGGGCAGTTGCAGGACTTCCTGCACCTTGAAGACGTTGATGGCGAAGAGTTGCCGACCGGCCAGGCGGAACATCAGGATTTCCAGGCGGTTCTCGCCCACCAGTTGGGTTCTTTGGTCAACGCTGTCGAGAATGCCGGCCATCGTGTGCTCCTTTCGTGTTCAACGAGTCTAGCCCAGGTCGGCGAGAGTATCCCCCAGGGACATGGTTCCTGGAATCATGCCAGCCATGCGCCATCATGCCCGAGCGTCAAGGCGCGCACCAGCGCACCGCACGCGCCCGCACCGACCCTGGCCCCTCAGCCCAGCAACGGCGAGCCCATGGGCAAATGCACGCGCAGCGCCTTCGGACGAATGGCGAAGCGCAACCGCTGGCTTTCCAGCGGCTCGCCGTCCAGGTTGATGTCCAGCCCTTCCGGCGCCTCCACCTCGATCCAGGGCACCCGCGCCCGCAGCGCCACCGTGTCGACGCCGCGGACACCGCCGGAAAGCAGGGTACCCAGGGTGCCGACGACGTCGGCCGGCGCCGGGACGATGCACAGGTCCAGCAAGCCGTCGTCCACCAAAGCGTCCGGGCACAGCAGGTGCCCACCGCCCGCCTGGCGGCCATTGCCGATGCCCAGCGCGAGAAAGTCGCCTTCCCACTGGAAATCCGGCGCGTTGAAGCGTCCGAAGGCCGCGTGCACCTCGGGAAAGCGCGTCAACCCGGTGAGCAGGTAGGCGGCGCCGCCAAGCATTTTCTTCAGGTCCTCCGAGGTATTGGCGGTGATCTTCGAACCGAATCCGCCGGTGGCCATGTTGAGAAACAGGTGCTCGCCCGCCTCGCCCAGGTCGATCGCCTGGGCGGGCAGTTCCAGCAAGGCCAGGGCTTCGTGGGGAATCAGCGGAATGGCGGCGGCGCGGGCGAAATCGTTGGCGGTGCCTAGGGGCAGGATCGCCAGGCTGGCCTCGGCGCCGGCCTGGACCATGGCCTCGGCGACCTCGCGCAGGGTGCCGTCGCCGCCCCCGGCGATCAGCGTCGGGTAGCCCGCGTCCAGGGCAGCGTGGACGATGCGCTGGGCATCGCCGCTTTCCCAGGTCACCCGCACATCCAGCGCCCAACCGCTGATGCGGCAGTGGCGCACGGCATCCCGTACCTGTTCGTTCGAAGCCTGCTTGCCGTGCAGAATCAGCAAGGCCTTGCGTTGCGTCATCACTGTATGTCTCCGCTTACGCAGCCAAAGCCGCACCACGGCCCGCCGTCCTCGGGATCGACCGGCCGCTCACTGGGAATGCTGTAGTGCGCGAGGATACGTCCTCCGCCGACCCGGGTCGCGGGATATCGACTCAGCCGAAGGCATCGCGAGCGACGTCGGCCCAGCCCCGTCGGCCGGTCCGGCACGCAGTGTTAGGACCGGGGCGGCGAAGAATTGGTTTCCGTGGGGAACACCTGCCGTCGGCAGGCGCTCAGGCCGGATAGCCGGTGATGTCGCGGATGCTCAGGTGCAAGGGTTTCAACTGCCGGTACATGCGCTGGTAGACCTCCCGGTAGAGCCGCTGGTAGGTACGCTGGGCCTGGGGATCGGGCAGGAACACCCGGCCCACGCGGGTCATCGCCGCGAGGGCGCTGGGGAAGTCGGCATGCAGCCCCAGCCCCACCGCGCAGTCGATGGCGGCGCCCAGCCCGGAGGTTTCGTAGACGTGCGGCCGCTCGGCGGGAAGCCCGAAGATATCTGCGGTGAGCTGCATCGCCGCGTCACTCTGGGAACCGCCGCCGGACACCCGCAAGCGCTCGATGGGCGTACCCGAGCGGCGCTCGATGCGCTCCTTGCCCTGGCGCAGGGCGTAGGCCAGGCCTTCGAGGATCGCCCGATACAGGTGCGCCCGGGTGTGCACGTCGCCGAAGCCGATGATCGAACCCTTGGCTTCCAGCCCCGGCTCGCGGATGCCCGGCGACCAGTAGGGTTGCAGCATCAATCCCATGGATCCGGGCGGAACCGAATCGACCAGTTCGTCGAACAGGGCCTCCGCCTCGATGCCCAGGGCAGCGGCCCGCTGCTGCTCGTGCAGGCCGAACTCCTGCTTGAACCAGCTGACCATCCAGTAGCCTCGGTAGATCATCACCTCGGTGTTGTAGTGGTCGGGCACCGCCGCCGGGTACGGCGGGAGCAGGGGGATGGTCTCCAGGTAACGCCGGCGGGTGGTGTTGATGGTCGCGGTGGTGCCATAGGACAGGCAGGCGGTACTCGCCTCCACCACGCCGGCACCGAGCACCTCGCAGGCCTTGTCAGCGCCCGCGGCGATCAGCGGCAGGCCCGCCGGGATCCCGGTATGGCGGCTCGCCGCCTCGCTGATGCAGCCGAGCCGCTCGCCGGGCTTGCGTAGCTCCGGCAACTGCTCGCGGCGCAGGGCGATGGCCTGCCATTTCCAGTCGCGCGGGCCGGCCCAGCGCAGCTTCCTGTAGTCGAACGGCAGATAGCCCACGGTACAGCCCACCGAATCGACGAAGCAGCCGGTCAGGCGCTGGGTGAGGAAACCCGACAGCAGCAGCACCTTGTGGGTCTTCGCCCAGATCTCCGGTTGCTGCTGGGCGATCCAGTTGATCTCCGCCTGGGCGCGGAAATGATCCACCGTCGCCTGCGCGCCGATCAGCTTGAACAACCAGCCCCAGGGCCCGCGAATCCGTCCCTGAACCTCGGCGCGGCGCTGGTCGAGCCAGAGGATCGCCGGCCGCAACGCCTTGCCCTGCTCGTCGACGTTGATCAGCGTGCCGCGCTGGGTGGTCAAGGCGACGCCGCGGATCAGGCGCTTGTCGATGTCCACTTCGGCCCATAGCCGCCGGCAGGCTTCGCCCAGGCTCGCCCAGTAGTAGTCGGGGTCCTGCTCGGCCCAGCCCGGTTGCCGGGAGTAATAGGCCTCCAGCGGCACCTTGCCCTTGCCGATCAGGTTCCCGGCCAGGTCGAAGAGCAGCGCGCGGACGCTCTGGGTGCCGTTGTCGATGGCCAACAGGTAGCTTTGTTCGCTCAAGGCAGGGTTCCCGTGTCGGTGGAGGCGGCGTTGAGGGAGGCGCCTTCGTCCGGCAGGCTGTAGCAACGTCGCCAGAGCGCGCGGTAGGCGTCTTCCTCGCGGGCCCAGCGGCGGTCGTCCCAGCCCAGCAGCGGCTGGCACAGCGCGCGGATGCGCGGCAACTCGGAGGCGGCGCCCTCGGGCAGCAACAGCCCCAGGCGGGTGCGGCGCAGCAACAGGTCGTCCAGGTGCAGGACCAATTCGTGCCCCGCGGCCCAGGCCAGTTCGGCCCAGGCGGTCTCGCTGGCGCCGACCCGGGCATCGCCCAGGGCTTCGAACAGGCGATGCAATTCGGGAAGGGCTCGGCCGTAACGGCCCGCCAGGCGCCGTTGCCGGGCGGTCGAAAGGCCGTCGATGGTCGCCGGCGGCGGCCTGGAAAACACCGGGCCAGTGCCTTCCAGCAAAGGGCGGCCGACGAAGGGCGCACAGGCACGCAGCACTTCCAGCGCCAGGGGGCGGAAGGTGGTCAGCTTGCCGCCGGCCAGGGTGACGCTGCCGGGCTCGACCCACAGGACGTGCTCGCGGGGTTCGTCGGACGGTTTGCGCGACGTCTCGCCGGCACTGACTACCGGGCGTACCCCGGCCCAGGTGGACAGCACGTCGCGCCGGCCGATGCCGGCGCCGGGGAATTGCTGGGCGCAGGCGGCGAGCAGGTATTCCACCTCGCCTTCGGCGATCCGCGCCTCCTCCGCCAGGCTTTCCTGGTGATCCAGGTCGGTGGTGCCGATCACCGTTGCGCCTTCCCAGGGAAATACGAATACCGGCCGCCGATCGGCGGCATGCATGAAACTGAAGGCGTGGACCACTGGCAGGCGCCAGGCGGGCAACAGCAGGTGGCTGCCGCGCAGGGGCCGGACCCGCTCGCGGCCGCCGTCGCCCCGCCCGAGGCCGCCGGCCCAGGCCCCGGTGGCCTGGGCCACCGCCCGGCAACGAACGGTGAAGGCGCGTCCGCTCTCGCGGTCGGTGGCGACCAGGCCGACCACCTTGCCGGCGTCGCGCAGCAGCTCGCTTACGCCCATGCCGTTCAGCGCTTCGCCGCCGTCGGCGCGGGCTTCGTCCAGCACGCGCAGGACCAGGCGAGCGTCGTCGGTCACCGCGTCGAAGAAACGGGTGGCGCCAAGCAGGCCCGGCTCGCGCAGGCCGGGTGCCAGGTAGCGCAGTTGCCCGGCCGAATGGAAACGGTGGTTGCGCTGCCCGGCCAAGCCGTCGTAGACCGCCAGCAAGGCGCCGAACAGCCGCGGGCCGGGGAAGCCGCCGCGGTAATGGGTGAGCATGAAGCTCAAGGGATCCACCAGGCCGGGGGCCTCGTCCAACAGGCGTTGCCGCTCGCGTACCGAGGCGCGGGTCAGGCCGAACTGGCCGCGGGCGATGTAGCGCAGCCCGCCGTGCACCATTTTCGAGGAACGGCTAGAGGTGCCCCAGGCGAAGTCGCGCTGCTCCAGCAGCAGGCACTTCCAGCCTTGCCGGGCCGCCTCGCGGAGGATGCCGGCGCCGCTGATGCCGCCGCCGATCACCAGCAGGTCCCAATCGCGGCTCGCCAGTTCGGGCAGCGCCGCCTGGCGCCAGGCCGCATTCCAGGCCGGCGCGCTCATTCCTGCAACAGCACGCCCGGAACCAGGCGGCCCTCGGGATCGAAATGCCGGGACAGCGCGCGCAGCGCGGCCAACCCCTGCTCGCCCTTCTCCACCGCCAGGTAGGGCGCGTGATCGCGGCCCACGCCGTGCTGGTGGCTGATGGTGCCGCCGTTGTCGACGATGGTCTGGCTGGCGGCATGCTTCAGGCGCCGCCAGCGCGCCAGCGCCTGCGCATAGTCGCTACCGGGGCGGAACACATAGGTGCTGTACAGGCTCGAGCCCTGGCCATAGACGTGGGACAGGTGGGTGAAGACGTGGACGCGCTCGCCCTCCGCCGCCAAGCCCTCGCGCAGGCTCTTCTCAATCTGCGCCATCAGCGGCGCGACATTGGACCAGTCGGTGGCGGTTTCCAGGGTGTCCACCACATACCCGGCGCGCCACAGGGCTTCGCGCAGGTAAGGAAAGCGAAAGCGGTTCTCCGCCCATTTGCGCCCCAGCAGGGTGCCGGTGAACACCCCGCCGAAGCGCTTGAGCCAGTCCTTCGCCTGGCGCAGCGAAGCGGCGTTTTGCCGGCGGCAGCCGGTGACGCCGAAGGTCAGCATGCATTTGCCCTCGCGGGCGCCGCGCAGGGCCAGGTATTTCTCCAGCAGGGCGATCTGCTGCGGATGGCCGGCCAGGGCCAGTTGGGTCTGGGTCTCCTCGGCATTGGCCAGGCGCAGCATGGACAAGGGCACCCGTGCCTGGGTCAGCCGGCGCACCGCCTCCAGCGCCCGCTCCCACGACGGCAGGAACACCGCGTAGAAGCGCTCCTGCTCGGCCAGGGGCGTGACCCGCACCTTGATCTCGGAAAGCACGCCGAAGCGCCCCTCGGACCCCAGGACCATTTCCCGCAGGTCCGGGCCGGCGGCGGACGCCGGAAAGCTGGCGATCCGCAAGGGGCCGGCGAAGGTTTCCAGGGTGCCGCCGGCGAACAGTTGCTCGATCCGCCCGTAACGCAACGACTGCTGGCCACTGGAGCGGCTGGCCACCCAGCCGCCGAGAGTCGACAACTCCCAGGACTGGGGGAAATGCCCCAGGGTGTAGCCGCGGGCCCGCAACTGGCTTTCCACCTGCGGGCCGTTGGCGCCGGGGCCGAAGGTGGCGATCAGACTGGCTTCGTCGAGGTCCAGCAGGCGCCCCATGCGGGCGAGGGACAGGGTCAGCACCGGCCTGTCGCTGACCTGGGGATTGATGTGCCCCGCCACCGAGGTGCCGCCGCCATAGGGGATCAGCAATGCGTTCTGCTCGGCCGCCCATGCCAGCAACTGGCGAATCTGCTCGGCGCTCTCCGGGTAGGCGACCCCGTCGGGGAACACCTCGAAGCGCCCTTCGCGCATCGCCAGCCAGTCCGGCAGGCTCTGGCCACGGGCATGGCGGATGCGCGCCTCCGCGTCGAGACTGACCAACGGGTGCGCGCTCAACCGCGACGGCGGCACGCGCGCCACCACCTCGGCGAGGGAGGCATCCGCCAGGGCCTGGCCGGTGCCAATCCGCGCCGCCAGGAAACCCGCCCCATGGGCCGGCAGATCCACCACCGTCGCCTCGTCGCCCCACCCGTTCCAACGCCGCATGCCACCCTCCCCCGTTCGCTCGGCCCCGCAGCCGTGTTCCGCCGCCGGGTCTTTCCTATCGCTCGTCATGGCTGCCTATACTAGTCGGCCCCTGTCGGGCGTCACTGTCGGATCGGGACAGCGACTGTCGCCAATCGAGCCAAGCGGAATCGACGCATGCACGCACTGGGCTATACCGCCGTCCCCGTCCTGTCGAAGTACCTGCGCTACGCCGAACACCTCGGCCTGGATACGGCGGCGGCCCTGCGCGAGGCCGGCATCGCCGCGCAAGCGCTGGCGGACAACAACGCGCGCCTGCCCAGCGAGGCCCACGAACGGCTCCTCGAGCACCTGCTGCGGCGCTCCGCGGACCCCTTGTTCGGGCTACGGGCGGCGCGCTTCGTGCAGCCCGGCTCGTGGAGCGTGCTCGGCTACATCACCATGAATTGCGCCACCCTCGGCGAGGCCATGGGGCGCATCGTGCCCTACGAAAAACTGGTGGGCGACATGGGCGTCAGCCGGGTCGAGGCAAGCGCCGGCCTGGTGCGATTGATCTGGAGCTGCCGGCATCGGACCGCGGAAATCCGCCGGCACATGGTGGAGAACGTGCTGGCCTCCTGGTTGCTGTATGCCCGTTGGATCGCCGACACCGAGCGCTCGCCGCGGGAAGTCTGGTTCAGCCACCGCCAACCGCCAGGGGTCGCGCTGGAGGCGTATCAGGACGTCTTCGGCTGCCCGGTGCGCTTCGAACAGGACTGCGACGCCTTGCTGATCCCCCGGGAATACCTGGACCTGCCGCTGCGCCTGGCGGACGCCCACCTGCTGCGCACCCTGGAAGCACATGCGCTGGGGCTGATGGCCGAGCTGAGCGAGGACGAGCCGCTGCCGCAGCGGGTGAAAGCCGCCCTGCGCGCCTTACTCAAGGACGGTCTGCCGCGCAAGGAGCGGGTAGCCGACAAGTTCGGCATGACCCTGCGCACCCTGCAACGCCACCTGCAGCAGGAAGGCACCAGCTACCAGCGGCTACTGGACGAGCTGCGCCGCGAACTGGCGGAGCATTACCTGCTGCGCAGCGACCTGGCGATCCAGGAGATCGCCTGCTACCTCGGCTTCAGCGAGCCGCGCTCGTTCCATCGCAGCTTCAAGCTCTGGACCGGCAGCACGCCTGGCGAGTACCGCGACGTCCAGCGCCAGGGTCAGCCCGACACGCCCCGGCCGGCAGCCTTTACCACGTCCTGAATCCACAGGGCGCAGCGACCACGCCGGCACCCGACCGGCTCAGCCGAGCAACTCGCTCAGGGGAATGAAACGCAGGCGATCGCCCTCGGCCAGGGTTTTCCCCTCCAGCACCTCGGCGAAGCCTTCGGCCCAGGCCGCGCTGCGCAGCACGCCGGAGCTCTGGTTCGGATAGGGCACCGCGCGACCGCCTTCCAGGCGCGCGCGCAGGTATTCGCGGCGATTGCCCGGCATCGGCCAGGCGAAACCGGCCGGCACCTCGAAGCCCAGGGGGTCGACCCGCTCGACACCGAGCCGTCGCAGCAGGTAGGGCCGCGCCAGCAGGGCGAAGGTCACCAGGGTGGACGCCGGGTTGCCGGGCAGCCCGATCACCGGGACGCCACGAAAATGACCGCAGGTGAGCGGCTTGCCGGGTTTGATCGCCAGCTTCCACAGGGCCAGTTCGCCGTCCTCGCGCAACGCTTGACCGAGGAAATCCGCCTCGCCCACCGAGACCCCGCCAGTGGACAGGATCAGGTCGACCCCGCCCAGCCCGGCCAAGGCCTCGCGGGTGCGCTGCAAGTCGTCAGGCAGGATTCCGGCATCCACCACCGCGCACCCCAGGCGTTGCAGCCAAGCGATCAGTAGGCGCCGGTTGCTGTTGTAGATTTGCCCGGACCGCAGCGGCTGACCGGGCTCCACCAGTTCATCGCCGGTGGACAGCACCGCGACGTTCGGCCGCCGGCGCAGCGACACTTCGGCCAGGCCCAGGGAAGCGGCCAGGCCCAGCTCGATCGGCCCCAGGCGGGTACCGGCTGGCAGCACCACCTCGCCGCGCCGGGTCTCCTGGCCCTGGGGCCGCACGTGCTGGCCGGCCTGCAGGGGCTCGAGGAAACGTACCCGTCCCTGCGCGTCCAGCACAGCGTTTTCCTGCATCTCCACGGTGTCCGCGCCCGCGGGTAGCGGCGCTCCGGTGAAGATGCGCGCGCAGGTTCCGGGGACCAGCGGCGAGGGCGCCTGCCCGGCGAGGATGCGCTGGCTGACCGCCAGCCCCTCGCCGCGCCAGTCCGCCAGGCGCAACGCATAGCCGTCCATGGCGCTGTTCGCCCAGGGCGGCAGGTCGAAGCCGGCCACCAGCGGCGCGGCCAGCACACGCCCTTCGGCTTGCTCCAGGGAGACCATTTCCGCTGCGTCTATCGGGCTGGCGGCGGCCAGCTCGAGCAACCGCTTCGAGGCGGCCTCCAGCGGCAGCAGGGTCTGCTCGGGCACGCCGGTCACCCGCGGCTGGCGCAGGCATCGGCCTGCTTGAGATGAGGCACGAAATTGCACGGCCGGTGCCGCGCGTCCAGTTGCTCGGCGAGGATGCCGTCCCAGGCGGTGCGGCACGCGTTGGTCGAACCCGGCAGGCAGCAGACCAGCGTACCGTTGGCCAGTCCGGCGAGGGCGCGCGACTGCAGGGTGGAGGTACCGATGTCGGTCAGCGAAATCTGCCGGAACAGCTCGCCGAAACCGTCGACCCGCTTGTCCAGCAGACAATCCACCGCTTCCGGGGTACTGTCGCGCTCGGTGAAACCGGTGCCGCCGGTGATCAGCACCACCTGAACTCGGTCGTCGGCGATCCAGGTCGCGACCTGGGCGCGTATTCTGTACAGGTCGTCCTTCAGCAGCACCCGGCTGGCGAGGCCATGGCCGGCGCTCTGCACGCGCTCGACCAAGAGCTGCCCGGAGGTATCGGTTTCCGCGGTGCGGGTGTCGCTGACAGTGAGCACGGCGATGTTCAGCGGCACGAACGCCGCCTCGGCCTTGTGATTCATCGAGGTCATTTTCCGGTTTTGGGGCGATGCCGACGTTATATCACAGGCCTTTTTTCACGGAGACGCCGATGCCCTTTCCCGCATCCACGCCGTTGCGCTGCTCGGTCCTGCTGCTGGCGGGCGGCCGTGGCCAACGCATGGGCGGCCAGGACAAAGGACTGCTGGAATGGCGCGGGCGCCCGCTGGTCGCCTGGCTGTACGAACTGGTTCGGCCCCTCGGCGACGACCTCATCCTCTCCTGCAATCGCAACGCCGAGCGCTATCGACCCTACGCCGATCGCCTCGTCGACGATGGCGATGACGCCTACCAGGGCCCGCTCGCCGGAATACGCGCCGGTCTCGCCGCGGCGCGGTGTGCGAATCTGTTGGTGCTACCCTGCGACGCGCCGCGCCTCGACCGCCCCTTGCTGGACGCCTTGCTGGCGCGCGCGGGCGAAGGCCCGGCGGCGATCAGCTGCGGCGGGCAGCTGGAACCCCTGTTCAGCGTATGGCCGAAAAGCCTGCTCGCACCGCTGGAACGGGCATGGCACTCTGGCGAACGAAGTCCGCAACGGCTGCTCCGCCAATGGCAGGCCGCGACCCTGGAGTGCGCCGCGGACGATCCACGGTTGGCGAACCTGAATACCCCGCAATCGCTGGCGGAACCCGAGGCCCATGGGCCAGGAACTTGATCCGGCGATTCCCGTCATACCTTCCCTATTCATCTGCACGTCCAGACTCAGGAGATTTCACATGACCCAACGGACCCTCCCCGCCCTGCTGCTCGCCCTGGGCCTCGCCGCCCTCGCCGGCTGCTCCACGCCCACCGTGATCACCCTCAACGACGGGCGCGAAATCCAGGCCGTCGACGAACCGAAATACGACGAGGAATCCGGCTTCTACGAATTCGAGCAACTCGACGGCAAGCGCGCCCGCGTCAACAAGGATCAGGTGCGTACGGTCAAGGAACTCTGAGGGAACGGACGGGCGGCTCGATCGGGCTGAAAAATTTTCTGCACTAACCCCTTGTGCGGTAAAAGTTTTTCGGTACAATTCTCGCCCATCGGAGTGTAGCGCAGCTTGGTAGCGCGTCTCGTTCGGGACGAGAAGGTCGCAGGTTCGAATCCTGTCTCTCCGACCATCCCCTTTGTTTTCGGACACTCCCGTGAACCGGAAACACTCAAGAAAGCCCGCCCAGTGCGGGCTTTCTCGTTTCTGGCTTCGGCCCATTGCCGCCTCGGCGGCGGGCGATCGGCAGGGATCCCCGGCGGCTTCTGGCCACAACCGGCGGAGCGTAACTTCGCCGGCCGGCCGGGTGAAATTCCGATACCGACAAGCGTCAGGGCTGGCCACGCCATTGGCGACTTGCGGGACCCCGCCCTCCCCAACGCCAGTCCGGCAGCGTTCCGAGCCCAACCACTTCTGCCATCGATACGACGAAGCCCTAGCCCCTGGTGCGACCGTACCCAGCCTGCCATTGAGGGGGGTTGTCACCGGGGCGTGAAACCTCATCGAGAACGCGTCGCCCCTGTCCAGGTTCGCTTCATGCCCGCGCAGCCTCAGCGCCCGGAGACGCGAGACGCTGCCGCAAGAACGATCAAACGCGCCGCCACCGACGCTTTAGTATGAGCCCCTCACCTCTTGGAACCCGCTCATGAACCCCATCGAGAAGGCGCTCTGGTACATCGAGATCGAGTTGGATGGCGAGCTGCATCTCGACGCGATCGCCCGACGCTGCGAGCTGACCCGGTTCGGTTTGGCGCGGCTGTTCGCCTTGAGCACCGGCTGGCCGGTCATGCGCTACGTACGCGCCAGGCGGCTCACTCGGGCCGCGCGGTCCCTGGCCCAAGGCGCGCCGGACATCCTCGGCGTGGCGCTGGATGCAGGTTACGGGTCCCATGAGGCATTCACCCGCGCATTCAGCGAACTGTTCGGCCTGCCGCCCAGGCAGGTACGGTCGCCGGATGCGCTGGACTCCCTCCCTCTCGTGGAACCCTTACGCATGAAAGAATTACAGCCCGTCGAGCTTTCCACTCCACGTTTCGAAAGCAAGCCGGCTTTCTGGATCGTCGGCTTCGGCGAGCGCTTCACCTTCGACAACAACCAAGGCATACCCGCGCTCTGGCAACGCCTGAACCCTCACCTCGGCCGGATACCCGGGCAGATCGATGGAGTGACCTACGGGCTCTGCTGCCATCCTCACGCCGACGGCAGCTTCGAATACGTCGCCGGGGTCGAGGTGCGCGATGCCCAGGGGCTGGCGCCGGGCTTTCGCGGGATCAAAATCGCTCCCCAACGATATGCCGTCTTCACTCATCGGGGACACGTTTCGACCCTCCACCGGACGTTCCACACACTGTTCAATCAGTGGTTGCCGGCGTCGACCCTAAGGGCCGCGGACGCACCGGAGTTCGAACGCTACAGCGAAGACTTCGATGCCATCGCGGGTACCGGGTCCGTGGAAATCTGGCTGCCTCTCGCCGACTGACGTCGGTGACGGAACGGACATGACCCGCAGTCCTACAGCACCTTCATGGAAACGTCACATCGAAACCCAATGATGGACGCGCTGAAGGACCAGCGCCCCATCGAAGCCCGTACCAGCGGGCTTTTCATTGTCCATCGACAGCCTGCCGCGGTAGCCGGATGGGCGTTCAGCGCTCGCCGGAAGGCTCGTCGTCCCAGCGCTCGGCCTCCTCGCTGCCGGTGCCTGGCCGGGGCTGCTCGCCCTTGCCGTTGAGGTCTTTCCTCTTCTCGTCTACCTGGGCCGGGTGGCCGGCATCGCTTTTGGGCGGCTGGGAGGGTTTGGCGGACATGGGCTTCTCCTCGTGGTGATCTCTCTTCTTTTTGTCAGCATGATCCGCCTTCCGTGCCGGGCGGTTGACCAATGGCGCCTCAGGCCCGCAACAAGAACGGCAAGGCCATCGCACCCAGGCCGATCGCCAGGGTTACCCAGAGATCGCTGACGAAATAGGTGAATCCCATCAGCAGCAGGCCGCACAGCAAGCTGACCAAATGCTGCTGGCGCTTGCCATAGAGGAAATAGCCGACACCGATCCCGCTGAACACTATCCCCAGCAACAGACTGGTCTGGTCTTCCATGGCGACTCCGGAGGGCAGGACACCGCGAATGCTCCACGGTAGCGCCAAACCGGCGCGTTTTGATCGTCGATTTGCCCACTGGTTAACACTTTCTCAGCGGCGAACAGCGACCCAGTACGCATTTCACCCCGCCGGCGGCGCAGTATCATTTCGCCATCGCAGGACGGGCAGATGCCCAATGCGACGAAAGAGCCGGTCCACGGCTCGCCCCCATGGATGATTGATTCAGCAAGGGAGTTGCTGTGAAACCCACCTTTTCGTTGACCACCGCGCTCGGGCCGGGGAGCCTGGATTTTGCCGCCCTGAGCGGGCGCGAGGAAATCTCGCGGCTGTTCGAGTTCGTCCTGAGCCTGAACGGTCCCGACCCGGAACTCGATCCGGAACGCCTGCTGGGCACCTCGATGACCCTGGAGATCGCCCTGCCTTCGGGCCGCCGACGCTACCTGAACGGCGAATGCGTGGATTTTTCCAATCTCGGCTGGCGGCACGGCCAGGCGGCGTACGAAGCACGCTTGAGGCCCTGGCTCTGGTATGCCGACCGCCAGACACGCAGCCGTGTGTTCGAGCGGCAAAGCGTGCCGGATATCGTCCGCCAGGTGTTGGCGGCCTATCCCTTCCCGACGCGCTTCCTCCTCAGCCGCCGCTACGCGCCGCGCAGCTATTGCGCGCAGTACCGGGAAAGCGATGCGCAATTCGTCATGCGCCTGCTGGAAAGCGAGGGCCTCTGGTTCTGGTTCGAGCACCTTGCCGGGCGGCACGAACTGATGATCGTCGACGACGTCGCCCTGAGCGGTCCGGGCCCCGGGCATCGTCCGATACGCTATTGCGGTCCCGGCCAGAGGAGCGCCGGCCAGGCGGAGTACCTCGACAGCTGGAAAACCGGCGGCACGCTTTCCACCACCGCGGCGCCGATCCCGGACCACGCCGCGCCGCCGTGCCGGCGATACGCCGACGCCGTCCCCGGGCGCCCCTGGAACAGCGCATGCGGCGGCAGCGCCAGCGGCTGTACCGCAGCCCTGGCGCCCGGCCATCTGTTCGCGCTCGAGGGCCATCCCTGCGCGACGCAGAACCGCCGCTACCTGGTGCTGGCGGCCGACTACCGCTTCAGCGCGGTGCACGGCCAGGCACGCACCCTGAGCACGCGGATCGAAACCCATCCCGGAGACCGAGCCTTCCGCCCGGCCTGCCGCACGCCCCAGCCCCGCGTGGTCGGCCTGCAGACGGCCACGGTCATCGGCAATGCCGTGCGCTTCGCCGACGGCCGCGACCGGCTCAGGGTCGGCTTCGCCTGGCCCGGCAAGGACCTGGAGAATCGCCACTGCGGCTGGGTACCCCTGGCATTGGCCAAGCGAGGCCAGGACGACCAGGGATACCCCGCGGTCGGCGAAAAGGTTTTCATCGATCACCTGGATGGCGACCCCGACCGGCCGCTCATCACCGGCCGGGTCGGCGCGCCTCGACAGGACGCTTCGCGTGCCACTGCCATGCCTCCGGCGAATCGCGCGCCGACCGCCCTGCCACCCCCGACCAGCCTCTATCCCCTGCTCGCGGCGGCCGCGGCCGATCCCCGCCTGGCACAGGCATGCAGCCAGAGCATCCGTTTCCTCAACGAACGGGAAATCGTCCTGCGCTGCGAGGGGCATTGCATCCGCATCACCCCGGAACGCATCGAAGTGACCGCCTCTCCGCTGGAGGAACGCCCCTGGGCGAACGCCGGGCTGGAACCTGGCTGAGCGCCCGGATAGCGGCAGCCGGGGCGCACCGCCGGCCCGATTCCGCGCGCTCGCCCTTGCGGCGCCGCATGCGAACCGGGAAGCTAGGCCCCTTTGGCATCGACAGAGAGAATCGGCATTGGATTGGCAGACCCTGCTCAACCGCGAACGACTCGGCAAACCGGTACGCAGCTCGGAAGAGCTGGGCCGCAGCCCGTTCCACAAGGACCATGACCGCATCATCTTCTCCGGCGCCTTCCGCCGCCTGGGCCGCAAGACCCAGGTGCATCCGGTCTCCAGCAACGACCATATCCACACGCGCCTCACCCACTCCCTGGAGGTCAGCTGCGTCGGCCGTTCCTTGGGCATGCGCGTTGGCGAAGTGCTGCGCGAGACGCTGCCCGACTGGTGCACCCCCGGCGACCTCGGCATGATCGTGCAGTCCGCCTGCCTGGCCCACGACATCGGCAACCCGCCGTTCGGGCACTCGGGCGAGGACGCGATCCGCCACTGGTTCCAACAGGCCAACACCCGCGGCTGGCTGGACGCGATGAGCGAGGCGGAGCGCGGCGACTTCCTCAGCTTCGAAGGCAACGCCCAGGGGTTCCGGGTGCTCACCCAGCTGGAATACCACCAGTTCGACGGCGGCACCCGCCTCACCTACGCCACCCTCGGCGCCTACCTGAAATACCCCTGGACCGCCCGCCACGCCGAAGCCCTCGGCTACAAGAAGCATAAGTTCGGTTGCTACCAGAGCGAGCTGCCGCTGCTGGAGCAGATCGCCGCCAAGCTCGGCCTGCCGCTGCTCGAGCCGCAGCGCTGGGCGCGCCATCCCCTGGTCTACCTGATGGAGGCTGCGGACGACATCTGCTACGGCCTGATCGACCTGGAAGACGGCCTGGAGATGGAGCTGCTCGACTATGCGGAGGTCGAGGCGCTGCTGCTCGACCTGGTGGGCGACGACCTGCCGGAGACCTATCGCCAGCTCGGCCCGAACGATTCGCGGCGGCGCCGCCTGGCGATCCTCCGCGGCAAGGCCATCGAGCACCTGACCAACGCGGCCGCCAACGCCTTCGTCGAACAGCAGGACGCGCTGCTCGCCGGCCGCCTGCAGGGCGACCTGGTGGAGCACATGCATGGCGCGGCCCAGCGCTGCGTGCTGCAAGCCAAGGCCATCGCGCGGGAAAAGATCTTCCAGGACAAGCGCAAGACGCTGCACGAGATCGGTGCCTACACCACCCTGGAGATTCTCCTCAACGCCTTCTGCGGCGCGGCGCTGGAACAGCACGGCGGACGCACCCCGTCGTTCAAGAACCGGCGCATCCTCGACCTGCTCGGGATCAACGCGCCGGACCCGCACTGGCCGCTGTACCGCTCCTTCCTGAGGATGATCGATTTCATCGCCGGCATGACCGACAGCTACGCCACCGAAATGGCCCGCGAGATGACCGGACGCTCCAGCCCGGTGTAAAGTCGCCGGTCACTTCTTGGGATATTCGATGCGCAAGCTGCTCAAACAATGGCTGCACTGGCACGCCGGACCACCCGCCTGGGGACCGGCGCTGATCGCCGGGATCGGCTGCGGCGGGCCGCTGCTGCTGGGTCTGTTCAGTGCCCATATCGGTTTCATATGGGCGGCCACCGGTGCCTTCCAGGCGGCCCTGACCAACCCCCTGCACCGCTTCGGCATGTTGCGCATGCTGCTGCTCACCGCCCTCGGCGCGTGCAGCACCGGCCTGGGGTTCTGGGCCGCCAGCCATGCCCTGCTGAGCCTGCTGATCTTCGCCGCCTACGGTTTCCTGCTGGCCTGGCTGCAACGCTTCGGCAGCGAGCTGGGCAAGCTGGGCGTCGGCCTGGCGGTATGTGTCTGCCTGGGGCAAGGCCAGGCCGGCATCGGTGCCTTGCCCAACGGCCTGGCGATCGGCGCGTTGTTCGCCATCGGCGGACTCTGGGTGATGCTGCTGGCCTTCGCCCTGCGCGGCCTGCACGGCCTGCGCATGTGGCCGCACCTGCCACGCCTGCGTGGGCTGATCCGGGTGCTGCGCCGGCACGCCAAGCGCCTGCCCCGCCATCTCTGGCTGATCCATGCGCTGGCCTGCACCCTCGCCACCGCCCTGGCCGGCCTGGCGGTCAACCTCAGCGGCATGCCGCGCGGGTACTGGCTGACCCTGACGGTGGTCACCACCATCCAGATGGAACTCAACAGCAGCCTGGAGCGCGCCGTGCACCGCTGCCTGGGGAGCCTGCTGGGCGCAGTGATCCTGATCCTGTTCGGCCACTGGTTGGAAACCCCCGGCTGGATGGTCGCCTGCATGCTGCCGCTGATCGTGCTCAGCCGCGCCTTCATCGCCCAGCACTACGGCCTGTTCGTGCTGCAGACCACGGTCTGCTTCGTGTTGCTGGCCGAGAGCCTGGCGCGCGACTGGCACTTGCCCGAGGTACGCCTGTACAACACGCTGCTCGGCGCCGTGCTGGCGCTGATGGTCTCCACCCTGGCTCACCAGGCCCGCAAGCGTTGGGCCCGACGGTCGCGCGCGGCGGCCCGGGCGCCCCTTCCGGCCGACGAAGCCGAGCCGCTCGCAGAGCCTCCGCCGCCCGAAACGCCCCGCGCCGACTGAGCGCCGCCGCCCGACAGGAACCGGCGGGTCCGTCGGCCTGCGCCTGCCGCTGCGTCTTCTATGCTGCTGGGACCGCCGCGATGGATATCCGGAGCCTCGCATGCCGTCCCAGCAGCCTGACCGTCGTTTCCCGTTGCACGTCCACATCGGTCTTCTGTTCACGCTGCTGTTGATCCTCAGCGGCGTCATCCTCGGCCTGTTCAACTACTGGCAAACCAGCCAGATCATCCTGTCCAGCAGCGAACAGCTCTTCGCCCGCATCCGCCACGCGGTGGAGCGCGACTTGCGCGACACCTATAGGCCCGTTCGCCAGGCCCTCGGCGTACTGGCTCTGGACGGAGCCATAGGCGCAACGGATACCGCGCAACGCCTGAAGCTGCTGCCGGCCTTCGCCCAGGTCCTGCGCGACAACCCCCAACTGGCTTCGCTCTACCTGGGCTACCGGACGGGCGACTTCTTCATGGTCCGGTCCTTGCGCAGCGAGGCCCTGAAGCGCCTGTTCGACGCGCCTGCGAAGGCGGCCTACCAGGTCTGGACCCTCGAGCGCGACGGCACTGGCGTCACCCGCGCCGCCTCGCTGTTCTTCGATGCCGGCCTGGGCCCGCTGGAACGCCGGGACATCGCAGACGAAACCTACGATCCGCGCACCCGTAGCTGGTTCGACGCCGCGCGGGGCGCCAGCGGGCAGATCGCCACCATGCCCTACGTCTTCTTTTCCAGCCAGGAAGTGGGCACCACCCTCGCCCGCAGCGCCGGCGTGGACGCGGTGATCGCGGCCGACCTGACCCTCGCCGACCTCTCCGCCGCCCTCGCCGCGCAGCGCATCTCGCCTTCCACCGAAGTGGTGCTGTCCACGCCCGGCGGCGAGGCCGTGGCCTATCCCCACGACGAACGCCTGATCGCCAAGGAAGGCCCCACCCACCTGCCGAAGGTGAGCGAACTCAGCCCCGCGCTGGCGGCGCTGTTCGCCCAGGACCAAGTGGAGGATCGCCAGGCCGTGATGCAGTTGGCGCAGCGAAGTTGGCTGGTGTCCTCCAGCCGGATCGCCGAAGGCGGCCCGCAAGGGCTGCGCCTGACCATCCTGGCGCCGGAGGATGAATTGCTCAGCGAAGCCCAGCGCATCCGCTGGCAAAGCGCGGTGCTCACCCTCGGCATCCTGCTGCTGTGCGTGCCCCTGGGCTGGCTGCTCTCGCGCATTCTGGTGCGCCCGCTGCACGCGTTGGTGGCGAGTGCGGAGGCTGTCCGGCGCTTCGACCTGTCCCATCCGGCCGCGGGCCGTTCGCCGATCAAGGAGATCGACCAGTTGGCGGTGTCCATGGCGCGCATGAAGGAAACCCTTTCCAGCTTCCTCGAGATCACCGCCAGTCTCTCCGCGGAAACCCGCTTCGATACCTTGCTGCAACGGGTGCTGCGGGAAACCGTGGAGATCGGCGAGGCCAGCGGCGGCCTGATCTACCTGGTGGACAGCGAGAGCGGCCACCTACAGCCCCAGGGACTGATCCTCCACGGCGAAACGTTCGACCCGCGCGGCAAGGGCCTCGGCGGCTACGACCCGAGCGATCCGCGCCTGCCCCACTGGCTGGCGCAACCGGCGCGCGGCGGCGCCAGCGTCGCGTTGTCCCTGGGCTACGACCAGGCCGAAGGTTTCGAAAGCCTGCTGTTGCAACTGAGCAGCCCGCGCATCCACCTGGTCAGCACCGGCCTGCACAACCGCCAGGGCAGCACCCTAGGCGTGCTGGTGCTGCTGCATCGCGACAGCGGCGAAGGCAACGCCCCGACGCTGCTCCGTCCCGAGCGGATCGCCTTCGTCGAAGCGGTATCCGGGGTCGCCGCGCTGTGCATCGACAGCCAGCGGCTGCTGGAGAAGCAGAAGCACCTGCTGGACGCCTTCATCCAATTGATCGCCGGTGCCATCGACGCCAAGAGCCCTTACACCGGCGGGCACTGCCAGCGGGTGCCGGAAATCGCCCTGGCTCTGGCCCGCGCCGCCGCGGACAGCCAGGAGCCGGCATTCCGCGCCTTCGACCCCGGCGAGGACGAGTGGGAGACGCTGCACATCGCCGCCTGGCTGCACGACTGCGGCAAGGTCACCACCCCGGAATACGTGGTGGACAAGGCGACCAAGCTGGAAACCCTGTACAACCGCATCCACGAGATCCGCACCCGCTTCGAGGTGCTCAAGCGCGACGCCTGGATCGCCTACTGGAAAGCCCTCGCCGAAGGCGCAGCCGGCGACGCCGAGGCAGCGCGGCGCGACCGCACCCTGGCGGAACTGGATGCCGACTTCGCCTTCGTCGCCCGCTGCAACCTCGGCGGCGAGGACATGGACGAGGCCGACCTGCGGCGTTTGCGCGAAGTCGCCGAACGCCGCTGGCTGCGCACCCTCGACGATCGCCTCGGCCTGTCCTGGGAAGAAGCCCAACGCGTCGAGCGTCAGCCGCCCCCGGCCCTACCGGTGTGGGAAGCGCTGCTCGCCGACCGCGCGGAGCAGAAGATCGAGCGTCCGCCCAGCGAATGCCTGGCACCGGACAACCCCTGGGGCTTCCAACTGGACGCGCCGGCGTTCAAGTTCGATCGCGGCGAGCTGCACAACCTTTCGGTACGCCGCGGCACCCTCACCGCGGAGGAGCGCTACATCGTCAACCACCACATGGTGCAAACTATCCTGATGCTCGAACGGCTGCCTTTCCCGCCGCACCTGCGCAACGTGGCCGAGATCGCCGGCGGGCATCACGAGCGGATGGACGGCACCGGCTTCCCCAGGCGCCTGAAGCGCGACGACATGAGCCTGCCGGCGCGGATCATGGCGATCGCCGATATCTTCGAGGCCCTGACCGCGGCGGATCGGCCCTACAAGAGCGGCAAGCCGCTGTCCGAAGCGCTGGGGATCATGGCGATCATGTGCCGCGACGGGCACATCGATCCCGACCTGTTCGGGCTGTTCCTGGATTCCGGCGTCTACCTGGACTACGCCAGGCGCTTCCTCGCCGCCGGGCAAATCGACGCCCCCGAGCGGGACGCGCTACGGGCCACGGCCGGGTTGGCCTGAGCCTTTCCCCGGAAAAACGAAAGGGGCGCACCAGGCGCCCCTCGCGGACTCGTCTTCGCTCAGGCGTTGATCGAGTTTTCCGGATACCAGACGTCCATCAGCGGGCTGACGGTGAAACCGGCCAGTTCCTTGCGCCCTTTCAGCCAGGTCTCGACCTGCTGGCGCTGTTCTTCGTTGACCGAGCCGCGCTTGGCCAGGCAGACGAAACCGTAGTCTTCGCCGCCGACGTAGCCCAGGCCATTGGCAGTCAGGGCTTCCCGGGTCAGCAGGTCGAGGAAGGCGTCGATCTCGTCCTCGCCGGCGCTTTCCGGATAAGTCAGGGTCAGTTCGAAACCCAGCTCCTGGAATTCGTCTACACAGAGTTTTTTGCGCAGGCGACGGGAACGGTTGGTGGCCATGGAGAAGTCCTCTCGAGTGATAACGCGCGGCACTCTAACAGGTTAGGCCGCGCGCTGCCCGTCCCGCCGCCCGAACGCGCCCGGCGAACGGAGGAAAATCTCTCGCCTTCCATCGTCGATTAGCGCAGTACGTCACACCTTGCGGCATAATGCGCGGCAATTTCCCGCATCTACGTGGAAACCGCATGTCTGTCATCTTCATGTTCTCCTTCACTTATTCCTTCTTCACCCGCTCCCATCCAGGGGTCTTCATCTGATGTTCACATCCATACGTGCCCTGGCCCTCGTCGGCCTGCTCCTGCCTGTCGCCCTGCCGCTCCACGCGGCGCCAATCAACACCACCCTGCCGGCCAAGATCCAGCAGGCGCTGAAAACCAACAAGATCGGCAACGACTCCCTGTCGCTGGTGATGCTGCCGCTCAATGGCCCGGGCATCCAGACCCTGTCCAACGCCGACGTGTCGGTGAACCCGGCCTCCACCATGAAGCTCATCACCACCTACGCCGCCCTGGAAATCCTCGGCCCCACCTACCAGTGGCGCACCGAGTTCTACAGCGACGGTCCGCTCAAGGACGGCGTGCTGCACGGCAACCTCTACCTCAAGGGCGGCGGCGACCCCAAGCTGAACATGGAAAAGCTCTGGCTGTTGATGCGCGACCTGCGCGCCAACGGCGTGCTCAAGGTGACCGGCGACCTGGTGCTGGACCGTAGCCGCTTCGTGCCGCCGCAACTGCCGTCCTTCAACGACGACGGCGGCGACGAGAACAAGCCCTTCCTGGTCGGGCCCGATTCGCTGCTGGTCAACCTCAAGGCGTTGCGCTTCATCGCCCGTGCCGAGGGCGGCAAGGTCAACATCGCCTTCGACCCGCCGATCGAGACGCTGCACATCGACAACAAGGTGAAGGTCAAGCCGTCCGGCAAGTGCCCGGCCTGGCCGGACATCCGCTACAGCCCGGTGACCCAGTTCGACGGCACCACGCTGATCGCGTCCGGCGAGATGGTGGAAGGGTGCAGCGCCCAGTCCTACCTGTCGCTGCTCGACCATCCCAGCTACGCCGCCGGCGCGGTGCGGGCGATCTGGAAGGAGCTGGGCGGCAGCATCCTCGGCAAGGATCGCCTGGGCGACGTGCCCAAGGACGGCCAGTTGCTGGCGCGGGCCTTTTCCCCGGACCTGGTGGAGATCATCCGCGACATCAACAAATACAGTAACAACACCATGGCCCAGCAGCTGTTCCTCAGCATCGGCGCCCAGTTCCGCACCGAGGTCGATGCCGACGACTCCAAGGCCGCGCAGCGCGTGATCCGCGCCTGGCTGGCGCGCAAGGGCATCACCGCGCCGCACCTGGTGATGGAGAACGGTTCCGGGCTGTCCCGCCAGGAGCGGGTCAGCGCCCGGGAAATGGCGACCCTGCTGCAGGCCGCCTGGGAAAGCCCCTACGCCGCCGAGTTCATCTCCTCGCTGCCCCTGGTGGCGATGGACGGCACCATGCGCAAGCGCCTGCGGCGCACGCCGCTGGCCGGCGAGGCGCACATCAAGACCGGCACCCTGAATACGGTCCGCGCCGTGGCGGGCTTCAGCCGCGACGCCAACGGGCATACCTGGGCGGTGGTGGCGATCCTCAACGATCCGCGTCCCTGGGGCGCGTCCTCGATCCTCGATCAAGTGCTGCTGGAGCTGTACAAGCAACCGAAGAGCGGCGCCGATCGCTGAGTTCCGCGGGGAAAGCATCGGCGCTCGACCAGGCGTGTTGAAAACCGGTGGGGAACGCCACCGGCAGCACGCACGCCGTGCGTCCTCGCCGGTCCGATCCCGCGCCGGGACGATCGCTCAGGCGGTTTCCGGCGCCACGCGATCGCGACCGGCTTGCTTGGCCGCGTAGACCGCCGCATCCACCCGGCGCAGCAATGCGTCGGCGGTCTCGCCTTCGCGCCAGCTGGCCACGCCGAAGCTGGCGCTGATGTGCCCGACGCCCTCTACCGGCTCGCGACGTATCGCCTGGCGCAGCGCTTCGGCGAGTATGCGTGCCTGGGCGGAGTCGGTATCCGGGCAGAGCACGATGAACTCCTCGCCGCCCAGCCGGCACAGGCTGTCGATCCGCCGCAGGCGTTCGCCCAGTCGCTGGCAGAGGGTGCGCAGGACCAGGTCGCCGGCCGAGTGGCCGAATTCGTCGTTGATCCGCTTGAAATGATCGATGTCCAGCATCACCAGCGACAGCGCGCCGGCGTGCCGATGGGCGCGGGCGATCTCGGTTTCCAGGCGCTCGTTGAAGAAGCGCCGGTTGTAGACGCCGGTCAGCGGGTCGGTGATCGACAGCGCGCGCAGTTCCTGCTCGACCTGCTTGAGCCCGGTGATATCGGCCAGATAACCGTGCCAGAGCACCGAACCGTCGCCCTGGCGTTCCGGCGCCGCCTGGCCGCGCAGCCAGCGCAACCCCTGCCGGGGCAGTACCACGCGGTAATCCTCGCGCCACAGGGTCTGCTCCAGGGCCGATTGCTCCAGGGCGGCGTGGAAGCGCTCGCGGTCCTCGGGATGGATGCGGGCGAACGCCGGCGCCGCGTCCTCGCGCACCTCTTCCGGACTGACCTCGTAGACATCCCGCAGGCCGGCGCTGGCATAGAGGAAACGGCAGCGCCCGTCGGGTTCCCGGCAAAGCTGGTAGATGGCGCCCGGTAGCCACAGGGTGAGCTTCTCCAGCAGGCGGTCGCGGCCCTGGAGAATCTCGCGTATCCGCTTCTCTTCGCTGACGTCCATGGCCACGCAGAGGAAGCCGATCAGCACGCCGTAGGGGTCGCGGATCGCGGTAACGATCAGGTTGACCGTGAGGTGGCTACCGTCGCGCCGCACGTAGGTCCACTCGCCGGCCTCGTGCTCGTTGAGTTCGACGGCCCGCGCCACCAGGGCCTCGAACCCGACCACCGGCCGGCCGAGGTCGCGCGCCAGCGTCTGCGAACGCGCCTGGACTTCGTGCCACAGGTGCAGCGATTCGATGGAGGCCGAGCCGACCAGTTCGGCGGCCGCGTAGCCGAGCATGCGCTCGGCACCGATGTTGAACGTGAGGATCAGACCGCTGGGGTCGACGGCGATGATGGCGATTTCGGTGGCCGAGTCGAGGATACCGCTCAACTGCCCGTGGGCCCGCGCCAGCTCCAGTTCGGCGGCCTTGCGTTGGCTGATGTCGACGTGGGTGCCGATCATCCGCTTCGGCGCCCCCTGGCTATCGTGCTCCAGCACCTTGCCGCGCTCGAGAATCCACAGCCAACCGCCATCCTCGCGGCGCACCCGGTACTCGTGGCGGTAGTCCGGCGTCTCGCCGCGCAGGTGGGCCTGCAGGTCGGCGAGGCACCCCTCCAGGTCCTGGGGGTGCAGGCGGCTGCGCCATTCCGCCAGCGTCATCGCCGGCTTCTCCCTGGAATAACCGAGGATGTTCCGCCAGGCCGCCGAGTGATAGATCTCGCCGGTCTCGAGGTTCCAGTCCCAGACGCCATCGCCCGCGCCTTCCAGGGCGAACTGCCAGCGCCGCTCGCTCTCCTGCAATTCGCGCTCGCGCTGGCGCAGTTCCGCGGTGCTCTCGTCGACCAGCAGGAAGGCGCGGCGACGCTGGCTGGCGAGGGTATAGAGCAGGGTGCTGAGCAGCACACTGAGCGCCGTGCCGGCGGCCATGGCCAGCCAGGGCTCGGGCGTCCGGTTGCCGACCAGGAAGGCTTCGGTAGGGTGGATATCCAGGCGGAAGCGACGATCGGCGATCGCCAGGCTCTTGCGTACGTGCAGGGTGGACGCCGCCGGCTGCCCAGGCGAACGGTACAGCGGCGCATCGGGCAGCCGCGCCGCCAGGGGATCGTCCTCGGCGCGGCTCAGCACCAGGTAAAGATTGGCGTCGCTTTCCGGGCTGGAGCCCTCGCTCATCAAGCGCCGCAGGCTGAACACCGCGCTGACGAAACCGATGGGCGAGGCGACGCTGTCGTTCGTGGACGCCTCGATGTCGAAGATCGGCGCCAGCAGCGAGAGGCCGGTGGCATCCGCCTCGGGCACGCCGGGAAAGTGCAGCGGCTCGGACACCGCCATTTGCCCGCTGGCGCGGGCCCGCGCCAGGGTTTCCCGGCGAGTGGGCTGGGACATCAGGTCCAGGCCGATCGGCGCCTTGTTGATGCTGCTGGCGGCGACGAACAACACCGGGAAATACTCCGCGCGCTCGGCGGCCGGGTGCAATTGCCCGCGTTCGTCCAGGTCGCGGATCAGATAGCCCGCGATGCCTTCGCGCCGCGCGGCGGCCTCGAACGCGGCGCGCTCGCCGGCGGCGACGCGCGGAATCCAGGAATAGGCGAGGGAGCTGTCCAGCAATGGCGCCACATAGCGGGAAAATTCCGCGTGGTGCAGGTAACCGGGCTTGGCGAGGAAACGGCGCAAGCCATCGAGATCCTTGACGTGCTCGTCGAAACGCTGCTGAAGCACGTTGGCGCGCTCGCTGGCCGCCCACAGGAAGCGTTGGCGCACCTGCTCCTGGTAGAAATGCCGAGTGCCTACGGTGATCGCCGTGGTGAGCAGCATGCCGCCGGCCAGGGCCACTGCCGCGATGAACCAGGCGGGGGCGGCGGGACTGACGAAGCCGGAGCTTCGCGACCGGATTTCATCGTTGACAGTCATGCATACGGCTCGCAGATGACGCCGTCCATGGCGATTTCGGCCGGGTCCGCGACCCGACCGGCTGCTGGCACTTTAGCTAGACGGCGCTTAGACGCCAAGCGCGATGAATCCTCGGGTTACGGGCGAAATCCGGATCGAGGGTCTCGGCGCTGATCTCGGCCACCGCATAACGCGTCGAAATGCCTTCATCCAGCTGGAACTTGCGGAAGTTGTTGGAGAAATACAGCACGCCGCCGGGCGCCAGCCGGGCCATCGCCAGATCGAGCAGACGCACGTGGTCGCGCTGCACGTCGAAGACATCGTCCAAGCGCTTGGAGTTGGAGAAGGTCGGTGGATCGATGAAGATCAGGTCGTACTCGCCGCGGTCCTCGGCCAGCCAGGCCATGACGTCGCCCTGCTCCAGCCGTTGCTTGTCGGAGAAACCGTTCAGGGCGAGGTTGCGCCGCGCCCAGTCCAGGTAGGTCTTCGACAGGTCGACGCTGGTGGTGGCGCGCGCGCCACCCTTGGCTGCATGGACGGTCGCGGTCGCGGTGTAGCAGAACAGGTTGAGGAAGCGCTTGCCGGCCGCCTCGCGCTGGATTCGCAGGCGCATCGGACGATGGTCGAGGAACAGGCCGGTATCCAGGTAATCGGTGAGGTTGACCAGGAGTTTCACGCCGCCCTCCCGGACCTCGAGGAACTGCCCCTGGGCGCCCTGCCGCTCGTATTGCCGGGTCCCGCTCTGCCGCTCGCGGCGCTTGATCGCCACGCGCGCGGGGTCTACGCCGAGGGTCTGCGGAATCGCCGCGAGGGCGTCCAGCCAGCGCGCCTGAGCCTTTTCCGGGTCGATGGAGCGCGGCGGCGCGTATTCCTGCACGTGCACCCAGTCGCCGTAGAGATCGACCGCCAAGGCGTATTCGGGCATGTCGGCGTCGTACAGCCGATAGCAGGAAACGCCCTCGCGGCGTGCCCACTTGCCCAGTTGACGGAGGTTCTTCTGGAGCCGGTTGGCGAACATCTGCCCGCCCTCGGTCAACCGCGCCGCCTGCGCCACGGCCGGCTTCGGCTCGCGCCCCTGGCCGCCCTGCTCCTCGCCGGGTGCCTCCCGTTCACCGGCGTCGCGTTCGCGGCGCTCGCCGGTGACGAACTGTTCCAGTTGCACCTTGAACAGCAACAGCTTGCAAGGCAGCGCACCGTTCCAGAACGCGTATTGCTTGTGACTGCGCAGGCCCATGCGCTTGCCCAGTTCCGGCGCCCCGGTGAACACCGCCGCCTGCCAGCCGAGGCAGGCCTGGCGCAGCCTTTCGCCCAGGTGCTGGTACAGATAGAGCAGGCTCGCCTCGTCGCCGAGGCGTTCGCCATAGGGCGGGTTGCAGACCACCAGGCCCTTCTGGTTCTGGTCCGGGCGCGGCTCGAAAGTCGCCAGTTCCCCCTGGTACAGCTTGATCCAGGCGGACAAGCCGGCGCGCTCGATGTTGTTGCGCCCCGGCTGGATCAGCCGCGGATCGGCTTCGTAGCCGCGAATCCACGCGGGCGTGCGCGCCAAGCCGATCCGTGCGCGCGCCTCGGCCTCCTCATGCAGCCGGCTCCACAGGGCCGGCACGTGGCCGAGCCAATTGGAGAAACCCCATTTCTCGCGCTTGAGGTTCGGCGCCATGTCGGCGGCGATCATCCCGGCTTCCACCAGGAAGGTGCCGACGCCGCACATGGGGTCGGCCAGGGCGCCGCCCTCGGCGGCGAGCTTCGGCCAGCCGGCACGGATCAGGATGGCCGCGGCGAGGTTTTCCTTGAGCGGCGCCGCCCCTTGCTGCAAGCGATAGCCGCGCTGATGCAGGCTGTGCCCGGACAGGTCGAGGGACAGGATGGCCTCGCCCCGTTCGAGTCGCAGGTGGACGCGCAGGTCCGGATCGAGCTTTTCCACCGAGGGCCGCAGGCCTTCCGCGGTGCGCAGGGCATCGACGATGGCGTCCTTGACCTTCAGCGCGCCGAAGTGGGTGTTGTCGATGCCCGAGCCCAGGCCGCTGAACTCCACCGCGAGGCTGCCATCGGGTTCTAGGTGATCGGCCCAGTCGACCTCGCGCACGCCCTGGTAGAGGCTTTCGGCGTCCTGGGTGGGAAAGCGCTTGAGCACCAGCAGCACGCGGTTGGCCAGGCGCGACCACAGGCATAACCGGTAGGCCGTCTCCAGGTCGGCGAAGCCGCGCACCGCGGCGGTCTGCTCGCGCGCGTCCTCCAGGCCCAGGCTCCCGGCCTCGTCCAGCAGCAGCCCTTCCAGGCTTTTCGGGCAGGTGAGGAAGATTTCGTAACGGTCCGACATCGTTGTATCCAGTGCCTGTGGCAATCGAGAGGCGCAATGAGCCTCGTGAAAACGGGACAAAAGGTCGCACGGGACCCTTCGTCGGAATAAATACCGGGTGCGGACGAGAGCGATTCGCGATAGCACAGCGCCGCCATCCTGCTCCGTAACGCCCTGGGTATGCGGGCTGCACCCACGAACGGTCCGCCAGGCCGTTCCATCTTATGGCCTGGGGTCCCGCCAGGTTACGTCCTTATGACAAAACGATCATTCACAGGCGGGGGTGCTTTGGTTAGAACTCAGCCTAGCTCGTCGCCGCAATGGCGATGACAGGAGTCCGCCACGCCGGCAGCGGGCTCCGCTGGCAGACGCTTAGCTGCCTGACCCCGCTACGGGGCCAACGGGACATAACAGTCAACAAGTGAGGGCAACACCCTATGAGAAGACTTAAGCGTGATCCGATGGAACGAGCATTTCTACGCGGCTATCAACACGGCATTCATGGCAAATCCCGCGACCTCTGTCCTTTCACCCATCCGTCCACACGTCAGGCCTGGATCAACGGCTGGCGCGAGGGTCGCGGCGATAACTGGGATGGTTTAACCGGCACCGCCGGCATTCACCGATTGAACGAACTCAAAGCGGTCGGTTGACCGAGATCGACCCGATTTAAACCAAGCACGCCCCATCCGGGCGGCGGGCGAGAGCCCAGGGCTCCTTCGGGAGCCCTTCTCCTCGAAAACCTATTCCTTCCTCCGCTCCATCCGCTCTAATCGACCCGTGCCGGCATCGCCGCGATGGCATCCACCGCTTCGCGGATCAGCGCCGGTCCTCGATAGATGAACCCCGAATAGACCTGCACCAGGCTGGCGCCCGCAGCGATCTTCTCGGCGGCGTGGGCACCTTCGGTGATTCCGCCGGCCGCGATGATCGGCAGGCGCCCGCCCAGCTCCGCGGCCAACACGCGCACCCGGTGGGTACTTTTCTCGCGTACTGGCGCCCCGGAGAGGCCACCCGCCTCCTCGCTGTGGGGCAAGCCCTCGACGCCTTCGCGGCCGAGGGTGGTGTTGGTGGCGATCACCGCGTCCATGCCGGCTTCCAACAGGGCGGCGGCCACCTCGCGGGTTTCCTCGTCGCTCATGTCCGGAGCGATCTTGATCGCCAGCGGGACGTGCTTGCCATGCCGTTTGGCCAGGTGCTCCTGATGCTGGCGCAGCGCGGCCAGCAGGCGTTTCAGCGAGTCGCCGAATTGCAGGTCGCGCAGCCCCGGGGTGTTCGGCGAGCTGACGTTCACCGTAACGTAACTGGCGTCGGCATATACCTTGTCCAGGCAGACCAGGTAGTCGTCCACCGCGCGCTCGACCGGCGTATCGAAGTTCTTGCCGATGTTGATCCCCAGCACCCCGCGATAACGCGCGGCGCGCACCCGCTCCAGCAGATGATCGACGCCAAGGTTGTTGAACCCCATGCGGTTGATGATGGCGTTGGCCTCGGGCAGGCGGAACAGCCGCGGCTTGGGATTGCCCGGTTGCGCGCGCGGGGTGACGGTGCCGATTTCGACGAAACCGAAGCCCAACTGGGCGAAGCCATCGATGGCGTCGCCGTTCTTGTCCAGCCCCGCTGCCAGCCCAATCGGATTGGCGAAGGTCAGGCCCATCACCTCGACCGGCAGCGCCGGTTGCCGATTCAGCAGGCCATTGAGGCCGAGGCGGCCGCCGGCGCCGATCAGGTCGATGGACAGCTCGTGGGAGGTTTCCGGAGACAGTTTGAACAGCAGGTTGCGGGCCAGCGTGTACATGGGCAGGTTTCGGTCGGCGGAAAGAACGGCGATTATAGCCGCTGGGCTCCCCATCAGGCGAGGCGGCGCAACTCCAGCAGCTCGCCGCTGGCGCTGAATTCCATGACGAAGGAACCCTGCACCCCCTGGTGCGTCAGAAAGGGCCGCAGGTGATACGCGGGCAGGCTGACCCGGCGCCCGTCCCGGCTACGCAGCATGATCCGATTCGCATGCCCTCGATAAACAGCACGCAAGTGCTCGGCAGATAGGGCAATATCCAGAACCAGGCTTGGCATGGAGACCGACCTCAGGATGAACATGGCGACTACGCCGCAGCGACTCGGGCGTGCGGCCTCAAGCATACCGACCCCGGCGCCTCGCCGAGGTGCGGTCCGCGCGCTGGCGCGCAGGGATGCCCGCGCCGGGAGCACGCCGTCTCCGTCATGAATCCCGTGCCGTCCCCCCTCACCTTTTCCGCCCGCCTCGCCGCCATCGCCCAGCGCTTCGGCATCGGCGGCCGTGCGCCGCGTCAGGTGCTGGAGCGGGCGAGCCGCTTGCAGTTGCCGTTCCAGCCCCTTCCCGTGCCCCCGGCGAGCATCTGGTGGGAACGGGGCGCGCCCCTGCACCGCCTGGTGGATTTGCCCCGGGATGCCTTGTCTGGCCCGGTGCAGGACGACAAGCAAGCGGCGCGCGCCGCGCTGATGGGGGTCGTGGAAACCCATCGACGCTGCCTTTCCCGTTTCGACCTGCGCGAAGTGGACGGGCTTTCCGGCGACGACCCGGACACCGGCGCCTGCGCGCGCTTCGAGGACTATGTCGCCCACCTGCCCCATCGCCGCGTGCGGATCATCAGCTACAAGGATTTCGTCAAAGCCATCGGCCTCGCCCTGCCACGCTTTCCCGCCGTCGAGCCGGTGGCCTTGCGCCAGGCGAGCTGGCGCGGTGAACGCCTCTATTGGGCCGGCGAACAGCACGTCGAGGCCTTCGCCAGCGCCATCGCCTATGCGCGCTTCCGCGGCCTGGAGCTCGTCGCGCCGGCGGAACTGACCCATTACCGCCTGAGCGAGGACGGTGTCCGCGCCCTCGACCGCCGCTACCATGTCCTGGCGATGCCCCACCAGGCCTGGAACGACCCGGCCTTCATGCGCCTGCTGCTCGACACCGGCATGCCCTACGCACGCCTGTCCCTGCTACGGGCCGCCGCCTCGCCGGAGTTTCTCCTGCTGCCGAAGGAGGATGCCCAGGCCACCGCCCTCGGTGCCGGCCTGCGTCTCGCCGGCGCACCCGACGTGGTGGCCTACCTGCGCGCCTTGGAAAACTCCGGCGAAGACCCGCGACGCTCGCGCTAGCCAGACCGCTCGGAGCGCCTGGAGACCCAGCTCGGAGCGGATTCCCAAGGCCATAAAAAAACCCCGCCATCAGGCGGGGTTTTCGTCAGTGCCGTCGCCGGCTCAGGGGATGCAAATGCTCTGTTGGCCGCTTTGCGCCAAGTCCATCAGCTCGCGATCGGCCACCGCATACATGGCGTAATCGCTGCCGGTGGCGGCACGCAGCTCGCCGAGCATGACGCGCCAGCGATCGACCAGCGGGCGGTGCTGCTCCAGCCACAGCGCCACGCGTTCCTCGATGTCCGCCGGGCCGTCGGTCATTTGCAGGACCGAGACGGTGATGGCGCGCTGTTGCCAGTCGAGGTCGTCGCGGAAGGCTTCGCGGGCCAGGGACTGCCAGGTGCTTTCCACCGACAGGTTGGTGATCTGCTGCAGGTACCAGGACAGGTCCAGCGCGCCGCCTATGGAGAAATAGGCTTCGGCGACCTGGGCGGTGTCCTTGCCGGTGACGTCCGAAGCCTCGATGATCGGCAGCAGGGTGTAGAGGTGGCTGGTGCCCGCCACCACCCGCGCCAGTTCCTCGGGGGCGCCGGCCTCCACATAGGCCTGGTACTTCGCCAGCCATTGCTCGCGGGCCGGCCCTTCCAGCAGTTCGTCCAGGCGACCGGCCAGTTCGGCGACGCGCGGAGCGAAGTGCGCCACGTCGCGGGCGGCATCCAGCTCGTTGCGGCGGCTGCGCAGGAACCAGCGCGTGGCCCGACGCACCAGACGCATCAGCTCGTCCATCAGGGTCAGTTGCAGCTCGGCCGGCACCTGGTAGTCGAGCGCCTCGATGCGCTTCCACCAGCGCGGCAGGTGGAACACGTCGCGGACGATCACATAGGCGCCGGCGACGTTGGCCGCGCTCATGCCGGTGGACTCCTTGAGCCGCTGCACGAAGGTGATGCCCATGTGGTTGACCAGGTCGTTGGCGATCTGGGTGCTGACGATCTCCCGTTTCAGGCGGTGACGGCGCATGGCGTCGCCGAACTTCTCCGCCAGCAGCGGCGGGAAGGCGGTTTCCATTTCCCGCGCCAGGTACTCGTCGTCCGGCACCTGGGACTTCAGCAAGGCTTCCTTGAGGTCGATCTTGCTGTAGGAAATCAGCACCGACAGTTCCGGGCGGGTCAGCCCCTGGCCGTTGGCGGCGCGCTCGTTGAGCTCCTCGTCGCTGGGCAGGAACTCCAGGGCGCGGTCCAGCTTGCCGGCGCTCTCCAGGGCGGCGATCAGTCGCTTGTATTCACCGATCCGCTCGCGCGCGCGGCGTTGCGCCAGGGACAGCGCCTGGGTCTGCTTGTAGTTGTTGCCGAGCACCAGGCTGCCCACCGCGTCGGTCATTTCCGCCAGCAGCGCATTGCGTTGCTTGCCGGTCATGTCGCCCGCCGCGACGATCTCGTTGAGCAGGATCTTGATGTTGACCTCATGGTCGGAGCAGTCCACGCCCCCGGCGTTGTCGATGAAGTCGGTGTTGCTGGCGCCGCCGTTGAGGCCGTACTCGACGCGGCCCAGCTGGGTCATGCCGAGGTTGCCGCCCTCGCCCACCACCTTCGCCCGCAGCTCGCGGCCGTCGACCCGCAGGGCGTCGTTGGCCTTGTCGCCGACGTCGGCGTGGCTCTCCTGGCTGGACTTGACGTAGGTGCCGATGCCGCCGTTCCAGATCAGGTCGACCGGCGCCTTGAGCAGGGCGCTGATCAGCTCGGTGGGGGTCAGCTTGTCGGCGCGGATGTCGAAGCGTTCCTGCATTTCCGGGCTGATGTTGATGCTCTTCGCGCTGCGCAGGAAGATCCCGCCGCCGGCGGAGATCAGCTTGGCGTCGTAGTCCGACCAGCTGGAACGCGGCAGGTCGAACAGGCGCTGGCGCTCGACGAAGCTCTTCGCCGCGTCGGGGTTCGGGTCGATGAAGATGTGCTGGTGGTTGAACGCCGCCACCAGTTGCAGGGTTTCCGAGAGCAGCAGGCCGTTGCCGAACACGTCGCCGGCCATGTCGCCGATGCCAATGACAGTGATGTTGTCCTTCTGCACGTCGATGCCGTGCTCGCGGAAGTGCCGCTGCACCGAGACCCAGCCGCCCTTGGCGGTGATGCCCATGCCCTTGTGGTCGTAACCCGCCGAGCCGCCGGAGGCGAAGGCGTCGCCGAGCCAGAAGCCGTACTCGGCGGCGATGCCGTTGGCGATGTCGGAGAAAGTCGCGGTGCCCTTGTCGGCCGCCACCACCAGATAGGGATCGTCCTCGTCGTGGCGCACCACGTTGGCCGGCGGTACCACGTCGCCTTCCTTGAGGTTGTCGGTGAGGTCGAGCAGGCCGGAGATGAAAATCCGGTAGCAGGCGATGGCCTCCGCCTGGATGTCATCGCGTCCGCCGCCCACCGGCAGCCGCCGCGGGATGAAGCCGCCCTTGGCGCCGACCGGCACGATGACGGCATTCTTCACCTGCTGCGCCTTGACCAGGCCCAGCACCTCGGTGCGGAAGTCTTCCTCGCGATCCGACCAGCGCAGGCCGCCACGGGCGACCTTGCCGAAGCGCAGGTGCACGCCTTCCACGCGGGGGGAATAGACGAACACCTCGAACTTGGGCACCGGCTTGGGCAGCTCCGGGATCGCCTTGGGGTTGAACTTGAAGCTGAAGTAGCTCTTCGCCTGGCCGTTGGCGTCGGGCTGGTAGAAGTTGGTGCGCAAGGTGGCCTTGATCAGGTCCAGGTAGCGCCGCAGGATGCGGTCCTCGTTGAGCACGGCGACGTTGTCCAGGGCGGACAGGATCGCCTGCTCCAGGCGCTGCTGCTTGTCTTCGAGATCGTCGGCGGTGAGTTTGCGCGCCAGGTAGAAGCGGGTCTTGAACAGGCGCACCAGTTCGCGGGCGATGTCGGTGTGGTTGAGCAGCGTGCTGGCGATGTAGCCCAGGTCGAAGCCGAGGCGGATCTGCTTCAGGTAGCGCGCATAGGCACGCAGCAGGGCGACATCGCGCCAAGGCAGACCGGCGGTCAGCACCAGGCGGTTGAAGGCGTCGTTCTCGGCGGCGCCGCGCACGATCTGCACGAAGGCATCCTGCAGGGTGTCGTTGAGCTGCTGGATGTCCACGTCCAGCCCGTCGGGGCAGCTGAAGGCGAAATCGTGGATCCAGAACTCGCGGCCCTGGCGATGGTGCAGGCGATAGGGGAACTCACCGAGCACGCGCAGGCCGAGGTTCTCCAGGATCGGCAGCACGTCCGACAGCGCCAGCGGGGTATCCGCGTGGTACAGCTTGCAGTGCAGCAGGCGCTCTTCGCCCTGGGCGAGGGGCTGGTAGAAGCTCATCACCAGCGGGCGATCTTCCGACAGGCTGAGCAGGTGCTGCAGGTCGACCACGGCCGAATGGGGCGCGAAACGCTCGCGGTAGCCCGCCGGGAAGTTCTTCGGGAAATCCGCCAGCACGCGGGTGCCCTGGGCTTCGCCGAAGCTTTCGACGACCAGCCCGGAGAGGTCGTCCTGCCAGGAGCGGCAGGCCTGGATGACTTCGCGTTCCAGTTGCTGCGGATCGATGTCCAGCTTGGTCTTCGGGTCGACGCGCAGGATCAGTTGGACGCGGGCTAGCACCGACTCGGAGAAGTAGGTCCAGAACTCGCAGTCGGTGGCGTGCAGGCGGTCCACCAGCACCTGCTGGATGCGCAGGCGGCTTTCGGTGGAATAGACGTCGCGCGGCACGTAGGCCAGGGCATAGACGAAGCGTCCGTAGGGATCGAAGCGCAGGAACAGGCGAACCTTGTTGCGCTCCTGGATCTGCACGATGGACAGCGCGGTGTTGAACAGCTCCTCCACCGGGGTCTGGAACAGGTCGTCGCGGGGCAGAACCTCCAGCACCTTGACCAGCTCCTTGCCCAGGTGACCCTGGGCATCGAAGCCCGAGCGGCGCTCGACCTCGGCCACCTTGCGGCGGATGTAGGGAATCTCGCGGACGCTTTCGCTGTAGGCGATGGAGGTGTAGAGGCCGAGGAAACGGCACTCCTTGACCACCTTGCCGGTGGCATCCAGTTCGCGGATGGAAACGAAATCCGGGTAGGCCGGCCGGTGCACGCGGCTCGGCTGCGCGGCCTTGGCGAAGGACAGCAGTTCCGGCTCGCGCAGGTATTTCACCGCGTAGGGTTCGACGTGCAGGTCCTCGTCGCTCAGGCCGCTGCGCAGCAGCTTGGACAGGCCCAGCAGGGAGGACGGTTCGTAGACCAGGCGGCCGCCGCCGGCCTCGTCCACCAGGGTGAACTCTTCATAGCCGAGGAAGGTGAAGTGGTTGTCCAGCAGCCACTCCAGGAACACCTTGATCTCTTCGCGCTCGGTGGCGTCGGCCTGCAGCTTGGCCTTGTCCAGCCAAGCCAGCAGCTCGCGAGCCTTGGCTTTCATCGGCTGGAAATCGGCGACGGTCAGGCGGACTTCGCCGAGCACTTCCAGCACCGCTTTTTCCAGGGCGCGCATGTCGGTGGGGCTGGCGCAGCGGTCGATCTCCAGGAACATCAGGGATTCCTGGCGCACGCCTTCGCCCTGGGTGCCCTTCGGCAGGACTTCCAGCAACTCGCCCTTGTCGTTGCGGCGCACGCTGAGCACGCTGTTCTGCAGGGTATGGATGCTGTGGCCGTGGCGGTTCAGCTCCATCCGCACCGAGTCGACCAGGAAGGGGATGTCCGGGTGCAGCACTTCCACGGCGGTGTGGGTGGACTGCCAGCCGTGCTTCTCATAGTCGGGGTTGAACACCCGGACTTCCGGCTTGGCATGGTCGAACTGCTCGAGCAGGCGCCAGGAGGACAAGGTGGAGCCGACCAGGTCGGAGAGCCGGCGCTGGGTGAGCTCGTCGAGCGCGATGATGCCGAAGAATTGCTCGGCGAACAGGCTCACTTGTGGCAGTGCCTGCTCGCTGACGTGCTGTGCCAGGGCCGCTTGCAGTTGATGCTGGAAGTCGGCTTTGCTGGCCGCAGTAAAGAACGCCATGGTTATGCTCCACTTGGCTTGTTGTGCAGGATGACATCGTCAGGTACAGCCACCGGCGCCCGCCCGCTGGGCAGGCAGGGTCGAAGCGCCGCCGAAAGACGGCGCGCGGACCGGGGATGGCGGTGGCGTGCGTGGGGAATTCGGGTACGGGGGTGACGGGTGGGTGTCGCCCCGCGGGCCCGCTCGACCGGCCCGGAGGGCGCGGGAGCGAACGACAGCGTCGAAGGAACGGCGGAATGCGGGAGACTCGGGGACGACGGGAATGCACCGCTGGAAAGCGCCGCCCCGACTTGTTGCAACAGGATATGAACGAGCACAGCCAATTCGAAAAGTCCCTCGGACCCATCGGTCACATTCGTGTAGAGCTTATCGATGGAAGCCCCCCGGCCGCTTGTCGCGCTGCGACATTTTCGGTCAGGAAACAACGGACAAGGTGTCGCAGTGCTCGCCACGCGGCGAAACCCGAGGGTGCCCGGGGCCCACAGCGACCGGAAATGCATGAGCCACCCGCCGCTGCCGCGGCGATGACGGCCCCGGAATGGGACGGAGACCCCGGCGGGCCCTCCGTCCCCCATGGCATCACTTGGCGCCGCACTTGCATCCAGGGTGGCTGCATGGGCTGCCCGTCGCGTGGCCGCTGGCGCAGGCCTGGCAGCAGTATTTCTTGCCGTCCTTCTCGACGTAATCGCTGCCGATCGAGCAATTGCATTGACTACAGGCGCAGGTGTTCTGGCTCATGTCCGTCTCTCCGTTGCATCCCCGCGTGGGGTCTTGAGGGAGCCGCCGCTTCGTCGCCCGGATCGCTCCCTTCGGGAGGCGGGCATGGACGGCCGTCGAAAAACTAGACCACGCGAGCGCCGATTGACTCACCCCCGGACCCAAGGGCGGGATGAGCGGTCGCTCACAGCGAAGGCAGAATCGGCCGGTCGCCCCTGGGCATTCGCCCGGCGCCTCATTACGATACGCCGCGCACCTGGGCTACCATGTGCCGGATGTGTGACGCGGGCAGGTCGGATCGCCGGCCGCCGGCCGCCGGCGCGGACCGCGCGCCCCGCCTCGCCGGCCGATCGCCCGGCAACGTACGACATGGCCGGATGGCCGGAGTGGTGAAACAGGCATGAGCAGCGAAACCCAGACCCTTACCCACCGGCAGCACATCGTCGAGCTGCGCAGCTTTCTCTCGACCCAGATCCTCGGCCAGGAGAAGCTCATCGAGCGCCTGCTGATCGCCCTGCTCGCCGACGGCCACCTGCTGGTGGAAGGCGCGCCGGGCCTGGCCAAGACCAAGGCGATCAAGGACCTGGCGGAAGGCGTCGAGGCCGAGTTCCACCGCATCCAGTTCACCCCCGACCTGCTCCCCGCGGACATCACCGGCACCGAGATCTACCGGCCGGAGACCGGCAGCTTCGTGTTCCAGCAGGGGCCGATCTTCCACAACCTGGTGCTCGCCGACGAGATCAACCGGGCTCCGGCCAAGGTCCAGTCGGCGCTGCTCGAGGCCATGGCCGAGCGCCAAGTCTCCATCGGCCGCTCCACCTACGACCTGTCGCCGCTGTTCCTGGTGATGGCGACCCAGAACCCGATCGAGCAGGAAGGCACCTACCCCCTGCCGGAGGCGCAGCTCGACCGCTTCCTGATGCACGTGAAGATCGGCTTCCCCGACGCCTCGGTGGAACGCAAGATCCTCCAGCAGGCGCGGGGCGAGGCGCTCAACGGCGAAACCAAGCCGGAACACAAGGTCAGCCAGCAGGCGATCTTCGCCGCGCGCAAGGAAATCCTCGGGCTGTACATGGCCGACGCGGTGGAGGAATACCTGGTGCAACTGGTGATGGCCACCCGCACCCCGGCGAAATTCGACGCCGAGCTGGCCGAATGGCTGGCCTACGGCGCCAGCCCGCGGGGCTCGATCTCCCTCGACCGTTGCGCGCGCGCCCACGCCTGGCTGGCCGGGCGGGACTTCGTCAGCCCGGAAGACATCCAGGCGATGCTGTTCGACGTGCTGCGCCACCGGGTGATCCTGTCGTTCGAAGCCGAAGCCGCCGGGATCGACCAGGATCGCGTACTGCAACGCATTCTCGACGTGGTCGCGGTGGCCTGATGGCGCCCTTGCAAGCGCCCACGCCCTCGTCCCGACGCCGGCCCCGCGCCCGCCGGAACCGCTGAATCCATGCCCGTGCAACCCGGCGTCTATGCCAGCCTCGCCGAGCTGATCGAGATGCGCCACCGCGCGCGCGAGGTGCAACTGTTCTCGACGCCCTCGCGGCGCAGCCCGCTGGTCGGCCTGCACCATTCAAAGCTGCGCGGGCGTGGCGTGGACTTTGACCAGGTGCGCGTCTACCAGGCCGGCGACGACGTGCGCACCATCGATTGGCGCGTCACCGCGCGTACCCAGGAACCCCATACCAAGCTGTTCCACGAGGAGCGCGAACGCCCGGTGTTCGTCCTGGTGGAACAGAGCCGCCGGTTGTTCTTCGGCAGCGGGCTGGCCTTCAAGTCGGTGCTCGCCGCCCAGGCCGCGAGTCTGTTCGGCTGGGCCGCGCTGGCTCACAACGACCGGATCGGCGGCCTGGTGTTCGGCGACGCCGAGCACCACGAGATCAAACCGCGGCGCAGCAAGCAGAGCCTGTTGCAACTGCTCAGCCGGCTGGTCCGGGTCAATCACAGCCTGGACGCCGAGGTGGCACCCAACCGCGACGGTTTCAGCCTGGCCCTGCGCCGCGCCCGCGAAGTGCTGCGCCCCGGCAGCCTGGTGGTGATTCTCTGCGACGAGCGCGCCCTGTCGGACACGTCCGAACTGCAGCTCGGCCTGCTGGCGCGGCACACCGACCTGATCCTGCTGCCGCTGTCCGACCCGCTCGATCACGCGCTGCCGGCCGCCGGCTTGCTGCGTTTCGCCGACCGCGACGCGCAACTGGAGCTGGATACCCACGACGCCGAGCTGCGCCAGGCCTATGGCCAGCAGGCCGAAACCCGCCGCGCGCGCTGGCAACGCCTGTCGCAGAAGCTCGGCGTGCTGTTGCTGCCGCTGAGCACCCGCCAGGAGGTGGTCGAACAACTGCGCGAACACTTGCAGCAGAAAGGGGCGGGCCGGTGAATCCACTCGACCAACTGGCGCCGCCCATCGCGCCGCCGGCCGTCCTCTGGTGGCCGCCGGCGCCCGGCTGGTGGTTGCTGGCGCTCCTGTTGCCGCTGCTGCTGTGGGGCTTCTGGCGCCTGCTGCGACGCCTGCCGCGCCAGGCCCCTCGCCGCCCGGCCGATCCGGCCGGTCTCGACCCGCTGCGCCAGGCCGCCCTCGCCGAACTGGCGGGCTTGTCCAAGCCCTACGGTGGGCAGCCCGCCCAGCACTGGCTGCAACAGCTCAACGCGCTGCTCAAGCGCCTGTGCCGCGCCCAGTATCCGCACGAGGCCAGCCACGTGCTGAGCGGTCGCGCCTGGCTGGCATTCCTCGACAGCCGCTGCCCGGCCGCCGGCCTGACCCGCTGGATGATCCTGGTGGAAGGCGCCTATCGCCCGGACTGCCGGCTCGACGACAAGGCCATCGAAGGCCTGTACCTGGCGATCGACACCTGGGTGCGCCGTCATGTTTGAGTTCGCCTGGCCCTGGATCCTGCTGCTCGCGCCGCTGCCCTGGCTGTTGCGCCGAGTGCTGCCGCCCGCGGACAGCGGCGAGGCGGCGCTGCACGCGAGCTTTCTCGGCGAACTGGAAAGCCTGGCCGGCCGTCGCGCCCGCCTGCACCTGCCGGCCTGGCGCCAACAGGCGCGCTTTGCCCTGCTGTGGCTGTTGCTGCTGGCGGCCGCCGCGCGACCGGAATGGGTCGGCAATCCCCTGCCGCTGCCTTCCAGCGGGCGCGACCTGCTGCTGGCGGTGGACGTCTCCGGCTCCATGGAATATCCCGACATGCTGCTGGATGGGCGCAAGGTCAGCCGCCTGGAACTGGTCAAGCGGCTGATGGGCGGTTTCATCGACGGTCGCCAGGGCGATCGGGTCGGCCTGATCCTGTTCGGCAGCCAGGCCTACCTGCAGGCGCCGCTGACCTTCGACCGCAAGACCGTGCACACCTGGCTGGACGAGGCGCTGATCGGCATCGCCGGCAAAAACACCGCCCTCGGCGACGCCATCGGCCTGGGCGTCAAGCGCCTGCGCCAACGTCCGGCGGAGAGCCGGGTGCTGGTGCTGGTCACCGACGGCGCCAACACCGGTGGCGAGGTGGAGCCCCTGACCGCGGCGCGCCTGGCCGCCGAGGAAAAGGTCAAGGTCTACACCATCGGCATCGGCGCCGATCCCAACCAGGCCGGCGCCCTTGGCCTGTTCGCCATGAACCCCGGGCTCGACCTCGACGAGGCGACGCTGAGCGCCATCGCCGAGCGCACCGGCGGCGAGTATTTCCGGGCCCGCGACGGCGGCGAGCTGGCGCGCATCGAGGCGGCCCTCGACGAACTGGAGCCGGTGGCCCAGGCGCCGACCCAGGCGCGCCCGGCCAAGGCGCTGTACCCCTGGCCGCTGGCCGGCGCCCTGCTGCTCAGCCTGCTGTTCGTCGTCCGGGTGCTCTGGCCCCACGCCCGGTTGCGCCGGAGGGCCGAATGATCGCCCTCTGGCCACACTGGCTGCGACCCTACTGGCTGCTCGCGCTGCCCCTGCTGGGCTGGCTGCTGTGGCGCCTCTGGCACCGGGAAAGACGCAGCGGGCGCTGGCAACAGTTGCTTCCCGAAGCCTTCCATCCCTGGCTGCTCAAGGGCTCGCGGCAGCGCGGCAGCCGCCTGCCCTGGATCGCCCTCGGCGGCGCCTGGCTGCTCGCGCTGCTGGCGCTGCTCGGGCCCAGTTGGCAGCACATCGAACAGAGCCTCGGCAAGCGCGCCGACCCGCTGGTGGTGTTGCTCGACCTGACCCCGACGATGCTCGCCACCGACGCGCCGCCGACCCGCCTGGAACAGGCGCGGCGCAAACTGCTCGACCTGCTGGAAGAACGCCGCGACGCGCAGACCGCTATCGTCGTCTACGCCGGCAGCGCCCATACCCTGGTGCCGCTGTCCGACGACCTGATGACCGCGCGCAACCTGCTGGAATCGCTCAAGCCCTCGATCATGCCGGTGGCCGGCCGCCGCGCCGACCTGGCCGTCGGCAAGGCGCTGGAGCTCCTCGACCAGGGCGCCCAGGGGCAGGGCCGGATCCTGCTGATCACCTCGCGCCTGAGTGCCGAAGAGCGCCGCGGCATCCGCGCGGCGCTGGGCGCGCGCGGCGCGCGGCTGAGCATCCTCGGCATCGGCACCGCCCAGGGCGCGCCCGTGGCCCAGGAAAACGGCGGCTTCCTCAAGGACGACCAGGGCGTGATCCTCCTGCCGAAGCTGGATGCCCCGGGCCTCAAGCGCTTCGTCGGCAAGCTCGGCGGCCGCTACGGCAGCGCGCGCCTGGATGACAAGGACCTGCACGCACTCGGCTTGCTGGAAGGGGCCAGCGGGCTGCGCGAAGTCCGCGAGACGCTGCACTTGCAAAGCTGGGCCGATCAGGGCCATTGGCTGCTGGTGCCGTTGCTGCTGCTCGCCGCCTGCGCCGGCCGCCGTGGCTGGCTGTTCTGCCTGCCCCTGTTGTTCGCCCTGCCGCAGCCGAGCCAGGCCTTCGAGCTCGCCGACCTGTGGCTGCGGCCGGATCAGCAAGGCCAGCGCCTGCTCGAAGCGAACCGTCCGGCGGAAGCCGCCCAGCGCTTCAGCGATCCGCAATGGCAGGGCCAGGCCCTCTACCAGGCCGGTGATTACCCGGGCGCCGCCGAGCGCTTCGCCCGGGAAGACAGCGCGACGGCGCATTACAACCGCGGCAATGCCCTGGCCAAGGCCGGGCAATTGGAAGCCGCCGTGGACGCCTACGACAGTGCCCTGGAGCGCCAGCCCGACCTGCAACCGGCGCAACGCAACAAGGCCCTGGTGGAGGCGTTGCTGGAGGAAAAGAAACGGCAGGATGCGCAACAGGGCGCAAAGGACGGCGCCCGCCAGGACACCGACCCGGCCGACAAGTCCGCCCAGGACGCGCAGCGGCAAGGGCAAGGGCAAGGGCAAGGGCAAGGGCAAGGGCAAGGGCAAGGGCAAGGGCAAGGGCAAGGCTCGGACCGGGAGACCGCCGAGCCGTCCCCCGCCGCCGGCACCGCGCCCGACCCGGGGGACTCCAGCCAGCCGCCGAAGGCTTCGCCCTCGCCCGAGTCCGAGCACAGGGCCGAGGCCGCGCCGCCCTCCGCCGAGCGCGTCAACCCGGACAAACCCCAGCCCTCCGCTTCGGCAGCCGGACCGGGACGAGCGCCCGCCGGCGACGCCAGCGCCACTGGCTCCGGCCACGAAGCGAACGGCAAGGTCGCCCAGGGCGACGCGTTGGCGCCCCGCGAACCCTTCGACGACGAACGCCGCCAGGCCCTCGAACAGTGGCTGCGGCAAATCCCCGACGACCCCGCCGAACTGCTGCGCCGCAAGTTCTGGTACGAACAGCAACTGCGCCAGGAAAATTCTCGATGATGCGTCTGCTCTGCACCCTGCTGCTCGCCCTGCTGGCCGCCCGAGCCGGTGCCGCCGGACTCACCGCCAGCGTCGACCGGACCCGTCTGAGCGAAGGCGAAACGGTCGAGCTGACCCTGGAATCGGACGACGTGACGGTCTTCGGCAAACCCGACCTGAAGCCCCTCGAGACGCTGTTCGAGGTGCTCGGCACCCGCCAGGTGAACCGCCTCACCACCCTGGACGGCGCGGCCCATGCCTCCACCCAGTGGATGGTCACCCTGCAACCGAAGCAGACCGGCTACGTGGTGGTGCCGCCGGTGCAGTTGGGCGACGCCGAAAGCCAACCCATCACCCTGCGGGTGCTGCCCACCGACGCCAGCGCCGGCACGCAGCAGCTGGCACCGGTGTTCATCGATGCCAGCCTGGACCAGGAAACCACCTACGTGCAGGCCCAGGTGGTGCTGACCCTGCGCATCTACCATTCGGTGTCGCTGTACGACGACAGTGCCCTCACCCCCTTGCAGATGGCCGACGCGCGCGTCGAGGCGCTCGGCGACCCGCGCACCTACGAAAAGGACATCAACGGCGTACGCCACGGGGTGATCGAACTGCGCTACGCGATCTTCCCGCAACGCAGCGGCGAGCTGAGCATCCCCGGGCAGACCTTCAGCGCGACGCTGGTGGAGCGCAACACGCAGAACCCCTACCGACCCTTCGGCTCGCGCCCGGGCAAACTGACCCGGGTCAAATCGCCGGATATCCCGCTGACGGTGAAAGCCAAGCCGGCCGAGTACCCGACCGATGCGCCCTGGCTGCCGGCGCGCTCGCTGACGCTCGGCGAGACCTGGAACCCCGAGCCGGACCAGGCCAAGGTGGGCGACTCGCTGACCCGCAGCCTGCGCCTGGAGGTGGAAGGGCTGTCCAGCGCCCAGTTGCCGCCGTTGCCGGCCACCGAGGTGGCCGGCCTGCGCCGCTACCCGGACCAACCGCAGTTGGCCAACCGCAGCGACGAACGCGGCGTGACCGGGAGCCGCGAAGAGCGTGAGGCGTTGGTACCGACCCAGGCAGGCGCGGTCGAGGTGCCCGCCCTGGACTTGGTCTGGTGGAACACCCGCGAGGACCGCCTGGAACACGCGACCCTGCCGGCACGCCGCCTGACGGTCGCCGGCAACCCCAACCTGGAGGTGGAAGCGCCGGTGAGCAGCCCGCCGACGCAGGTGGAAAACCTCGCCGGGGCGAAGCTCTGGCCCTGGCAACTGGCCTGCGCGGCACTGCTCTGCACCACCCTGCTCGGCTTCGGCCTCTGGTGGCACGCGCGGCGCCAGCCGGCGATCCTGCCGACCGTGCAGAGCGGCCCCAGCCCGCGCACCCTGCTCGACGACCTGCGTCGCGCCTGCCAGGCCAACGACCCCCAGGCCAGCCGCCAGGCCCTGGATGCCTGGGCGCGGCAGCAACCGGAGACCCTCGCCGCCATGGCCGCGCGCTTCGCCCCGCTGTCCGAGGCGCTCGACAGCCTGAATGGCGCGCTGTACAGCGAAAGCGGCCAGCACTGGCAGGGCGAGGAGCTGTTGAAGGCGATCCGTGCCCTGCCCGCCGCGGAAACCCCGGACGGCGCGGGCCAGGAGCCCAACCCGTTGCCACCGCTGTATCCGCGCTGAGCGGCATACCCAGCCGGCGGCGTCCGCCCAGCGGATGCGGCAGCCGGTGGCGACACCCTTTTTCCGCCCATGAAAAAACCGCGCGTCGCGCGGTTTCGTCGTATCGAGCCGGGCCTTCTCGCGGAAGGCCCGGCGCCCGCCTCAATGGGCCAGCAGCGAACCGCCCTGCTTGCCGACCAGCTTCTCCGGCTTGATCAGGAACCGCGCCAGCGCCGGCAACAGCCAGAGCGCGCCGAACATGTTCCACAACAGCATGAAGGTCAGCATCAGACCCATGTCGGCCTGAAACTTGATCGCCGAGAAAATCCAGGTGGCGACGCCGATGGCCAGGCAAAGCCCGGTGAACAGCACGGCCTTGCCGGTGGATTTCAGGGTTTCGTAGTAGGCCTCCTGCAAGGTCAGGCCGGCGCGCAGGAAGCTTTCCAGGCGGCTGTAGATGTAGATGCCGTAGTCCACGCCGATCCCCACGCCGAGGGCGATCACCGGCAAGGTCGCGACCTTGACGCCGATGCCCAGGGACGCCATCAGCGCGTTGCCCAGCACCGAAGTGAGGATCAGCGGCAGGATGATGCACAGGGTCGCCGCCAGGGAGCGGAAAGTGATCATGCACATGGTCGCCACGCAGAGGTAGACCAGGATCAGGATGGTCAGCTCGGACTTGGCGATCACCTCGTTGGTGGCGGCCTCGATCCCGGCGTTGCCGGCGGCCAGGAGGAACTCCAGCCCCTCCTTGTTATTCGCCTGAGCGAATTCCTCGACGGCATGCACCGCACGCTTCAGGGTCGCCGCCTTGTGGTCCTCGAGGAACACCAGCACCGGCGCCAGGGAGCAGTCGGCGTTGTACAGGCCGTCGGCGCGGCTGATGGAGTTGTTCAGCACGTCTTGGTTACGCGACAGGCTCTCCCACTTGAGGTTGCCCTCGTTCATGCCCTTGATCAGTTGCTTGGAGACCGTCACCAGGGAAATCGCCGACTGCACGCCCTCGGTGTTGTTCATTTTCCACATCAGTTGGTCGATGGGCTCCATGGCCGCGTAGGTGGAGCAGCCTTCCCGGGCGGTCTTGACCATCACCACCAGCACGTCGGAGCTGGTCGAGTAGTTGCGGATGATGAAGTTGTTGTCGAGGTTGTAGCGCGATTCCGGGCGCAGCTCGGGCGCGCCCTGGTCGAGGTCGCCCACTTGTAGGTTCTGCTTCTGGTACCAGAAGCCGCCGAGGCCGACCGCCAGCGCGAGGATCACCGAAACCGGCGCCACCGCGGGGTGAGCGAAATTGGACAGCAGGCGCCAGAACGGGTGTTCGCTGACCGCGTCGCGTTTGCTGCGCTCCACCGCCTTCTTGCTGATGCCGACGTAGGAGATCGCCACCGGCAGCAGGATCAGGTTGGTGAAGACGATCACCGCCACGCCGATGGAAGCGCCGATGGCCAGCTCGCGGATCACCCCGATGTCGATGATCAGCAAGGTGATGAAGCCCACCGCATCGGCGAGAATCGCGATCATTCCCGGCAGGAACAATTGGCGGAAGGTCCGTCGCGCGGCGGTCAGGGCGTTGTCGGCGTCGCTGGACTGCAAGGCGATGCCGTTGATCTTCTGCACCCCGTGGGAAATGCCGATGGCGAAGATCAGGAAGGGCACCAGCATCGAGTAAGGGTCCAGGCCGAACCCCACGGCGTGCATCAGGCCGAGCTGCCAGACCACCGCGATCAGCGTGGTGGACAGCACGGCGATGGTGCTGCGGATGCACCAGGTGAACCAGTAGAGCAGCACCAGGGTGATCAGGAAGGCGATGCCGAAGAAGGCCACCACCATGATCAGGCCGTCGATGAGGTCGCCGACCTTCTTCGCGAAGCCGACGATGTGCACCTTGATCCGCGGGTTTTCCACCTGGTACTTGTCGCGGATCTTCTGCTCCAGCTCGTGGGAGAACTGCCGGTAGTCCAGCTTGATCTGCCGCCCCTGGTCGGCCGGGTCCGGATAGGACTCGAGCAAGGGGATGTCGACGATGCTGGACTTGAAGTCGTTGGCCACCAGGCGACCGATCTGCCCGGACTTGAGCACGTTGTCGCGCAGCGCGTCGAGGCTGGCGGGCGAACCGTCGTAGGTCTGCGGGATCACCTCGCCGCCGGCGAAGCCTTCCTCGGTGACCTCGGTCCAGCGCACGCTGGGGCTCCACAGGGACTTCAGCCCGGAGCGGTCGACGCCGGGGATGTAGAACACCTCGTCGTTGATCTGCCGCAGGGTCTCCATGTAGGTCTTGTCGAAGATGTCGCCGTCCAGGGCCTCCACCGAAATCCGCACGGTGTTGCCCAGGTTGGCCAGGTCGTTGCGGTGCTCCATCATCTTTTCGATGTAGGGATGATGCAGCGGGATCATTTTCTCGAAGCTGGTGGAGGGGCGCACCTGCAACGCTTGGTAGAACAGGAACAGGCTGACCAGCAGGCAGATGACGATGACCGCGGGGCGGTTGTTGAAGATCAGGCGTTCGAGCAGGGTCGCCTTGTCCTGGTGATGGTTACTTTTCATGCTCATCTCTCGGAAGCCCCGGCGTTATTGTTGTTGCTCGGTGCCGGTCGGCGAGGCGACGCGAACGCCGCCCTGTCCCACCAGAATCAGATTGCCCTTGGCATCGGCGGCGACCGCCGACAGCGATTGCCGGTCGGGCCGGTTGACCACGCTGAAGCTGGCCCCGTCGTCGTGGCTCTGCAGCACGCTGCCGCCGTGGCCGACGATCACCAGAGTGCCGTCGGCCAGCAAGGCGCCGCCGGCCAGGCCGAACTCGAGGGTCCCGCCCGAGGCGGTCTTCAGCTTCACCGGCTGCCAATCGGCGCCGAAGTCGGTGGAGCGGAACAGGTTGCCCCGCAGCCCGTAGGCCAGCAGGGTCCCAGGGGTGGCGGTGGCGGTGACGCCGAACAGCGAGCCCGGGTAAGGCCCCTCGATCTTTTCCCAGGTCGCGCCGCCATCGGCGGAGCGGAACATGCTGCCCATCTCGCCGACGATGAACAGCCCGGCATCCTTCACCGCGGCGATGCCGTTGAGGTGGTACTGGTCTTCGTTGTCCAGGCGGTCGCTGGCGTCTTCCCAGTGCTGGCCGCCATCGGTGGTTTCCAGCAGCGCGCCGTAGGCACCCACCGCGTAGCCCACCCGGGTGTCCTGGAACCAGACGTCCAGCAAGGGCGCCTCGCGCTTGAGGTCCTCGAACTGCAACCTCCAGGTGGCGCCGGCGTCGTCGCTGGCGAGGATCTGCGCGTCGTGACCGACCGCCCAGCCATGCTTGTCGTCGACGAAATACACCGCGGTGAGCATCTGCCGCGTCGGGACCTTGGCCTGCTGCCAGGTCCGGCCGTCGTCGTCGGAATAGAGAATGTGGCCCCGCTCGCCCACCGCCACCAGCCGGGCACCGGCGTGCGCGATGTCGATCAGCAGCCCCTGGGCCGCGCGCGGCGACTCGATGGCGTACGGGGTGGCATCGGCCGCGTGCAGGGACAGCGGAGTGGCGAAGAGGGTCAGGACGGAAAGCGCCGCCACCAGCGGCAGGACCCTGGCCAGCGGAAGGTGGAAGCGGAACGTCGCGAGGGACGGAAGCTGCTCATGCACATCGGACGGGGTGCGCCACATGACGGGCTCACTCATACACCTTCCCCTTTATTGTTATTAGGTGGTACTGCTTCATGGCAGGAAAGCCATCCTAGCCAGTTTTCGAAAGCCCTGACAATCGCCGCGACGTTATGTTTTGTTAAGCCGAAACCCGCGTCGTTGAGGCTCCATTGCCCTGCTGAATCGCGGCTGCGCAGGCCCCTGAATGATGCTTGCGCGCACCCTGGAAATCCGAAGCGAAGCCGGTGGGCGGATGGCTGGCGCCGAACCCGTGCACCACGTGCCGCGGTGGCCGGGCGCGTCGGACGACGGCGGCCGGACCGAACGGATGCCGCCGCTGGAAGCGAGAAGACGGCGCGCGACGGACATCCGCGCGCCGGGAAGAAGCCGGCCCGGTGGTCGGGCCGGGCGATCAGGCGAGGCTTTTGCTGACCACTTCGTAGACATCGCTGGACAGCGCGCCGGAGGCGAGGATGCGTTCCAGTTCGCCGCGCATCAGGCCCTGGCGCGCCTCGTCGTACTTGCGCCAGCGGGTCAGCGGGGTCAATTGCCGGGAGGCGATCTGCGGGTTCAGCGCATTGAGGACGATCACCTGGTCGGCGAGGAAGCGGTAGCCGGCCCCGTCCGCCCGGTGGAAGTTGACCAGGTTCTGGTTGGCGAAGGCGCCGATCAGCGCGCGCACCTTGTTCGGATTCTTCAAGGTGAACGCCGGATGCCCCATCAGCGCCTGGACTCGCTCCAGTCCGCCGGGCAGCGGATTGCCGGCCTGCACGCTGAACCATTGGTCCATGACCAGCGGGTTGTCCTTGAAATGCTCGGCGAAGGCGCCCAGCGCCTTGGCCTTTTCATCCTCGAAGCTGGAATTCACCAGCACCGCCAGGGCGGTCAGCCGCTCGGTCATGTTGTCGCAATGCTGGTACTGGTCCAGGCAGGCCTCGAGGATCTCGGTCTTGCCACTGAGCATCAGGTAGGACAGCGCGATGTTCTGCAGGCTGCGCCGGGCGATCTGCCCGGCCTCGGCGGCGTAGGCCACCCGTTGCGACTCCGCGCGGTTGGCGCGGTAGCGGGCCAGCAGCGGCTGGTACAAGGCCTCGGCGAGGCTGCGGCGGGCGAATTCGCGGGCCGCATGGATGGCATCGACGTCGGCGACCTCGCTGATTTCCGCCAGATAGGCCTCGCTCGGCAGGGACAGCATCTCGGCCACCATCGCCTGATCCAGGCTGTCATCGGCCAGCAGCGTGCCGAGGGCCTCGACCAGCCGCGGGTCCAGCACCAGCGCCTCGCCGCGCCGATGGGCCGCGATCAGTTCCTGCAACACCTGCACCGCCAATTGCTGCCCGGCGTCCCAGCGGTTGAAGCCGTCGCTGTCGTGCTGCATGAGGAACATCAGTTGGTCGCGGCTGTAGGGGAAGCTCAGCTTGACCGGCGCGGAGAAGCCGCGCAGCAGCGACGGCAGCGGTTTCTCGGCGATGTCGAGGAAGGTGAAAGTCTGCTCCGCCTCGGTCACGCGGATCACCCGGTTGCCGCCTTGGGCGCTGTCCTCGCCTTCCAGGCGCAGCGGCAGTTCGCGACCGGCAGCATCGAGCAAGCCCAGTTCCACCGGGATCACGAAGGGCTCCTTGTGGGGCTGCCCCGGAGTCGCCGGGCAGCTCTGGCGGAAGGTCAGGCTGTAGCGCCGCGCCTGCGGGTCGAAGCGCTCCTCCACCGCCAGGCGCGGGGTGCCGCCCTGGCTGTACCAGCGCTTGAACTGGGTCAGGTCGACGCCATTGGCGTCCTCCATGGCCTTGGCGAAATCGTCGCAGGTCACCGCCTGGCCGTCGTGGCGCTGGAAGTACAGGTCGCTGCCCTTGCGGAAGCCCTCGGCGCCCAACAGCGTATGGATCATCCGCACCACTTCCGAGCCCTTCTCGTAGACCGTCAGGGTGTAGAAGTTGGAAATCTCGATGAAGGCGTCCGGGCGCACCGGGTGGGCCATGGGGCCCGCGTCTTCGGCGAACTGGTGGGTGCGCAGGTAGGCGACGTCCTCGACGCGCTTGACCGTGCGCGAGTTCATGTCGGCGGAGAATTCCGCGTCGCGGAACACGGTGAAGCCTTCCTTCAGCGACAACTGGAACCAGTCGCGGCAGGTCACCCGGTTGCCCGACCAGTTGTGGAAATACTCGTGGGCGACGATCGCCTCGACCCGCTGGTGAGCGGCGTCGGTGGCGGTCTCCGCCTTGGCCAGCACGGCGCTGGAGTTGAAGATGTTGAGCCCCTTGTTCTCCATGGCGCCCATGTTGAAGTCGTTGACCGCGACGATCATGAAGATGTCCAGGTCGTACTCGCGGCCGTAGACCTCCTCGTCCCAGCGCATCGACTTCTTCAGGCTGTCCATGGCGTGCTGCACCTTGTCGATGTTTTCCGGCTCGACGTAGATGCGCAGCGTCACGTCGCGGCGGCTCATGGTGGTGAACACGTCTTCCACGCACCAGAGGTCGCCGGCGACCAGGGCGAACAGGTAGGCGGGTTTCTTGAACGGGTCTTCCCAGGTCGCCCAGTGGCGCCCGCCCTCCTCGCTGCCGGTGGCCCGCGGGTTGCCGTTGGAGAGCAGCACCGGATAGCGCTGGCGTTCGGCGCTGACGGTGGTGGTGAAGACGCTCATCACGTCCGGGCGGTCGAGGTAGTAGGTGATCTTGCGGAACCCTTCGGCCTCGCACTGGGTGCAGAACATCGTGCCGGACTTGTACAGGCCCTCCAGCGCGGTGTTGCTTTCCGGGTGGATGCGCACCGTGCTGTCCAGGGTGAAGCGGGCCTGCTGCGGCTGCAGGGTCAGGTGGCTGTCGTCGAGGCGGTAGTCGCCGGGCGCCAGGGCGCGGTCGTCGAGGGACAGCGAGAGCAGCTCGAGCTGCTGGCCGTCCAGCATCAGCGGCGGCAACGCGCCCGCCTGCTCGCCTTGCCGCTCGGGGTTGCGGCGCATGATCAACTGCGCATGGACCAGGGTGTGGTCCTCGAACAGCTCGAAGGTCAGGTGGGTCTCGTCGATCAGATAATCCGGCGCCTGGTAGTCCTTCAGGTAGATCATCTTCGGCTGTTCGGTGCGCATGGGCTTCGTGCCTCTAGTGAGCGTGCACGGCCAGTTGGTAGGCCGTGTACTTGCGGATATTGATCACGCCGGTATCCAGGATCAGATACTGGCCCTTGATGCCGTGCAGGGTACCTTCGACCACCGGTGTCTTGTCCAGATCGAGACTGACGATCTTGCTCGGATAAGCCTCCACCGGGTAGCGGATGTCGATGGGCTTGATCCCGGTCAGCAACTGGATCGCTTGCAGGCCGTGACGCTGCTGCAACGCCAGCAGGCCCTCGGCGCAAGCCCCGAGGATGCTGTCGCGCAACGCCGCCAGGTCCAACTCCGGGGCCTCGCCTTTGAGCAGGGCGCGCCAATTGGTGCGATCGCCCACCTGGCTGCGCAGCAGGTCCTCGACCTGGCCGGATTGCTGGCGGGTCGCCACCCGCAGGATCGGCAGCGCCTGACGCGCGCCCTGGTCGATCCAGCGGGTGGGAATCTGGCTGGCGCGGGTGATGCCGACCTTGATCCCCGACGAGTTCGCCAAGTAAACGATGTGGTCGCTCATGCAGAAGCGCTGGCCCCACTCCGGGTCGCGGCAGGTGCCCCACTCGTGGTGGCATTTCTCCGGGCTGACGATGCAGATGTCGCACTGCGGCAGCGAGGTGAAACAGGGGTAGCAGTAGCCCTGGGCGAAACTCTTGTTGGTGCGCCGCCCGCAATGGCTGCAGTGGATCGCCCCGAGGTATTCCAGGCGCAGGCGGCGGCCGATCAGCGGGTTGACCTGCACCTCGGATTCGCCGAGGCGGAAGGCGTAGCGCACCGGCGAGTCCAGTTGCACGGAGAGTTTGCTGAGGGCGCCACGGCCGAGCTCGACCATCAGTGCAGGGCGTCCGACTTCAGCAGGATGTTGGGAACCGGAGTGCCCTTGGAGGCGCATTGCTGCTCGCCCATGTAGCCGGTGCGCTGTTCTTCCGGCAGGTGCTTGGCCTCGTAGGCGATCATCGCCTGCAGGCTCAGCTCCTTCTGTTCCTGGGTCAGCTTGCGGCCATCCGACCATTTGCCGGTTTCCACCGCCAGCTTGAGGCTTTCGTAGACGTCGGGGGTGATGTTGCTGATCAATTGGGCGAACGAGGACATGCAGGGCTCCCGGGGGCGAGAAAGGAAAATGGAAGGGCGACCAGTCTAGCGACGCCGGCGCGCCAGCGCACCGCCCAGCAGCCCGGTGACGCAACCGGCCAGCAGGCCGCCGACGTGGGCGGCGTTGGCCACCGCGACGCCGCCCAGGGAGAAGACGTCGGTCAGGCAGATGGCCAGCCAGCCGAGCATCATCGCCACCACCCCGCGCGGCAGGCGGAAGGCGGCGTTCGGCGCCAGCCACTGGTACAGCCAGCAGTGCCCGAGCAGGCCGTAGAGCACCCCGGACAACCCGCCGAAAATGGTCGGCCCGCCGAACAGGTACTGAGCGGCGTTGGAAACCAGGCCGAACGCCAGGGTCAGCCCGAGCAGCATCCAGCGGCCCTGATGCGCCTCGATGCGGCGCCCCAGCTCCCAGAACCACAGGGCGTTGAACACCAGGTGCAGGGGGCCCATGCCGGGAATCCAGAAGTGCAGGAGGATCGGCGAGAACAGCCGCCACCACTGGCCGCTGGACAGGGTCTCGGCGAATGGCGCGAACCACAGGTAGTCGCCGTGGACGCTGAAATCGACGAAGGTCAGCCAGTGCACCAGGGCGAGGTTCTCGCCCATCAGCGTGGCCAGGGAAACCGCCAGCGCCGCCAGCAGTACCAGCAGGGTCAGCGGGCTCGAACGCGCCTGACGCAGCAGGCGCCCGTCGCCGGCGGCGGGCACCTGGACCACCCGCGCGGCCTCGGCTTCGCCTTCGGGAAAACGCGCATAGAGCGCGCGCACGTCCTCGGCCAGGCGCGCGTCCGGCACCCAGACCACCTGTTCGCCGGACTCCTCGCTGATCCGGTGCGGCACGCGCAGGCGCAGCAACAGGCCGACGAAGGCCTGGAGGTCCCGCTCCAGGGGCAGGCGCAGGGCTTCCACCGGCTTCATGGCAGGGCTCCCGCGCGCTCGACCTCGACCCAGACGAACTTGTCCGGGTCGAGGCGGGTTTCCCGGTCCAGCCGGTAGGCCACCAGCTTGCCATGCATCACCGCGCTGTAGTCCAGGCAGGCCAGGTTGTCGCGGATCGGCGCCGGGCGTCCGCGCCGCCAGTAGTGGCCGACGAACAGCAAGGGCTCGTCGGCGCCGTAGAGCAACAGGTTGGCCTTCTGCGCCGGGCTCAAGGGCCGCTCGGCGACGTGCTCGGGCAAGGCATCGGGCTGGAACACCACGTCGCCATAGGTCTGCGGGTCTTCCTCCCAGAACTTGGTGCGGAACGCCGTGCGGGTCAGGCCGTCGCGGCCGGTCAGGGCCATGCCCTGGGGCAGCGGCAGGTCGGTGCCGCGCAGCAGGCGCTCGGCCACTCGCGAGGCGAAGCTGGCGGGCGAGGCCGATGCGCGGACGAAGGCCGCGTCGATGCGCCCGTCGGGATGGGTCGCGCGCAAGGCCCCGATCAGGCCGGCATCCCAGCAGGCATGCACCAGGCGGAAGCGTCCGGCGTCGATGAACAGCGGCAGGCGGTAGAACCAGGCGAGGAAGTCGCGCCAATCGTCCGGGTAGGCCTCGAACTGCTCCAGGGTTTCTTTGAGCAACCGCGCGTGGCGCGGCGTGTGCTCGCGGACGAAGGCCCGGCCGCTGTCGGCCGGCGCCGGCGTGCTCCAGCCGAGGGCGCTGTACTCGTGGTTGCCCATGATGCACAGCGCCTCACCGGCCTCGACCATGCCGTGCACCAGGTGCAGCGTCTCGCGGATGCGCGGACCGCGGTCGATGAGGTCGCCGAGGAACAGCGCCATGCGCCCTGGGTGGCGCCAGACGCCGCCCTGGAGCCGGTAGCCGAGCTCGCTCAGCAGGCGCTCGAGAGTGTGGGCGCAGCCGTGGATGTCGCCGATCAGGTCGTAGCCGCGATCCGGGTCGAGGATCATCAATCGACCCCGCCCAGCCGGTTGCTCCAGCCGAGCTTGGTCCGGCAGATCTCGTAGTAATTGTGATCGATGGGGTGGATCAGGCGCAGCTTCTGCGGCTTCTTGTTCACCGTGATGGCATCGCCGGGGGCACAGGTGAAGTGGTTCTGGCCGTCGCAGGAAACCAGCGGGTAGATCTGCAGGTTGGGCGAGACGACGATCTTCAGTTCGCTGTTGCTGTCCACCACGATGGGCCGGCTCGACAGGGTGTGCGGGCACATCGGCACGATGACGATGGCGTCCAGCTTGGGATGCATGATCGGCCCGCCGGCGGACAGCGCGTAGGCGGTGGAGCCGGTGGGCGTGGCCACGATCAGCCCGTCGGCCTTCTGCGTGCAGACGAACTGGCCGTCGATGTGCATCTCGAACTCGATCATCTTGGTCGACTTGCCGGGGTGCAGCACCACGTCGTTGAGCGCGTTGCCCTGGCCGATGGCCTCGCCATGGCGGCGAACTTCCGCCTCCAGCAGAAAACGGCTCTCGACGATGTACTCGCCGTCGAGCACCTCGGCGACCTTCACTTCCAGTTCGTCGGGTTTGATGTCGGTGAGGAAGCCCAGGCTGCCGCGGTTGATCCCCAGTACCGGCACCTTGTGCCGGGCCAGGGCCCGCGCGGCGCCGAGCATGCTGCCGTCGCCGCCGACCACGATCACCAGGTCGCAGACTTCGCCGAGATTCTTCCGCGAGGAAATCTGCAGGCCGTGGCCGGGCAGCACTTCAGCGATGGTTTCTTCGAGGATCACATGGAGCTGGCGGTCGAGCAGGAAGCGCTTCAGCCGGCGGATGGTGTCAAGGACCTGGGCACTGCCCAGGCGACCGATGATGCCGATGTTCCGGAATTGCTCCATGGGGCTCTCTGCGGCGGGCGGTAGGCGTCGATTATGGGCGAAAGCCCGGCGCAGCGGCAAACGCCACGGCCGGACGGGCCTGCGCGAAGCCCGCCGGCGCGGGTATGCTGCGCGCATGACGCCCTTCGCCGAACTTCAGGACCTGCCGCGCCGCCTGCGTGGCGCCACGTTGCGCGACCTGGCCTGGACGCTGCTTTCCCCGCCCCTGCTGGCGACGCCCGGCGCCCCGCAGCGGCATCCCTTGCAGGCCAGCGAATGGGCGGCGCGGCCCTCCGCGCTGGCCGACTGGCTGCTGGCCCTGCAACGGGATCCGGCGCCGCTGCTGGCGGGGTTGGCCGAGCCGGCGAATCCTCGCCTGGGGCGCTATTACGAAAGGCTCTGGCAGTTCGCCCTGGGGCAGGCGCCGGGCATCGAGCTGCTGGCCAACAACCTGGCCATCCGCCAGGACGGCCGCACCCTCGGCGAACTGGACCTGCTGCTGCGCGACGCCGAGGGCCTCCACCACCTGGAACTGGCGGTGAAGTTCTACCTGGGTCACCGCGACGCAAGCGGCACGACCCGCTGGATCGGCCCGTCCCGGCATGACCGCCTGGACCTCAAGCTGGCGCACCTGCGGGAGCGCCAGTTGCCGCTGTCGGCCCACCCATCCACCCTGGCCCTGCTCGCCGGGCGCGGCCTGGGTGCGCCCGAGCCCGGTCTGTGGCTCGGCGGTTATCTGTTCTATCCCTGGCGGGAAGGCTGCCCGCCGCCGCCCGGCGCCCCTTCCCATCACTCGCGCGGCCGTTGGCTGTTTCGGCGCGATTGGCGGAAGTTGCAGGCGGAATGCCCGGGAGGCCGCTGGCAGCCGGTGCCACGCATGGCTTGGCTGGCGCCGCTGCGCCTGGAAGAACCGCCCCCGACCTTGGACTGCGAATCCTGGCGGGGCGCTCTGGAGGTCCCTGCCCCGGCCATCCTGCTGGCACGCCTGGAACCCGGCGCCGAGGGTGGCTGGGAGGAACGCGAGCGCTGTTTCCTGGTGCCCGATGCGTGGCCGGCCACGGACCACCCGCCGCGCGACGCGACGCCGCGTCCCTAGCGGCTGCGCTCGGTGCGCCCGCCGGAGCGCGCCAGGTAGCCCGAGCCGGTTTCGCAGAGCAAGCCGTCGCGCTGCACCGCCGGCAGGCTGTCCAGCCCGTCGCGCAAGGCATAGGCCCGGTAACCCAGTTGCGAGAGCAGAAATACCGCGCTGGCGCTGCGCTTGCCGCTGTCGCAGTAACACAGGTAGGTGCGCGCCTTGTCCAGCAGCCGCGCCTTCAGCCGCAACAGGTTCAGCGGCATGCTCAGGGCTTCGTGGGCGTGCCCGCGCTGGTACTCCTCCAGCAGGCGCACGTCGAGCCATTGCGCGCCGCTGCCGAGCAGGCGCGCCGCCTCGCCGAGGGAGACTTCGTCGACCACCGGCGCCTTGAGCAGGGCGAAGAAGTCCTGGCGGTCCAGTTGCAGCACCGTGCCCGCCTCGAGCAGCGTCACCGTGGCGTTGCGCGGGCGGTCGGCCAGCAGCGCTTCCTCGCCGAAGCAGGCGCCGACCTCCAGCTCCGCCAGCACCTGTTGCTCGCTGGCGGCGCCGCGGATCACCTCGGCGCGCCCGGCCTTGAGGAAATAACAGCAATCGCCGGCCTCGCCCTCGCGCAACACCTCGTGCCCGGCCGGCAGGTCCAGGCGCCGCAAACGGGCGAGCATGGCGCGCACGTTGCCCGGCGGCACCTTGGCGAACAGCGGGTTCTCCAGCAGGCGCTCCAGCCATTCGATGTCCTCGCCGTCCTGGCCGAGTTCGAGCAGCAGGTCCTGATAGGCCGAGCGCCAGGTCACCAGGCGCGTCAGGGTGGCGCTGTCCAGCGCCAGCAGGCTGACCTCGGTGAGCGCGCGGGCTTCCTGCAAGCGCGGCAGGCTCGGCGAGAGCGGGTGGCAACTGGCGCGGCTGCCGGCGACCAGCCTCTCTTCGCGGCCCTCGGCATCGCACAACAGCAATTCGCCGGAGAGCAGGTAATAGGTCATTCGCGCGTGATCGCCGCGTCGGAACAGCACCTGGCCGGCCAGCAGCGGCTGTGGCACCAACTGCCCGCGCAGCTCCCGCCACTGCTGCTCGGAGAGGACGTTCAGCGGCGTCAGGCTGCGCAATTGTTCGGGATTCAGCGGTTCGCTCATGGGGCCTCCCTGACGCCATCGCCTTGAGTGTAGCCAGCCAGTTCGCGCAAGCGCGGCAGACAGGCGCGTCGCCCTTGCAGGCCGCCGGTATGCAGCATCACCAGCCGCGTACCCCGGGCAATATGACCGCTCTCGACCGCCTGGCGCAAAGCCAGTAGCGCCTTGGCGGTGTACAGCGGCTCCAGCTCGATCGAAGCCTCGGCTTCGCAGGCGAACAGGAAGGCCGCCAGCTCGGGGTCCAGCCGGGCGAAGCCGCAGCGGCTGGCATCCGTCAGGCGATAGCCGGCATCTTCCCGCCCGGCCTCCCGCAGCAGTCGCCCCACCTGGGCCTCGACGCCATGATCGGCGGGCACCGCGAGGGCGCCGTGCACCGGGTGCCGGCCCGCCTCGCCGAGGACCAGGCCGGCCAGGGTGGTGCCGCTGCCCACCGCCAGCCAGAGGGCGTCGTAATCGGTCCAGCCCAGCCCCGGCAGGCCGGCGCGGACCTGCTCCACCAGTTGCGCGCAACCGCGGGCACCCTCCAGCCCGCCGCCGCCCTCCGGCACCGGCAGCAACTCGGGCCGCAAGGCGCGCCAGGGCGCCCAGAAACCGGGCTGGTGGCGTGCCCGGTAGCCGCCATAGCCGAGCCAGTGCAACTGCATGCCGAAGGCTTGCAGGTCACGCACGGTGGGCGTGTCTTGGGGATGACCGCGCAGCAGACCGGCGGTGGCGAAACCGAATCGGTGCCCCGCCGCGGCGAGTGCATGCAGGTGATTGGAGTGGGCGCCGCCCAGGCTGATCAGGCCTTCGGCGCCCAGGCGCGCCGCGCGGGCCAGGTGCGGCTCGAGCTTGAACCACTTGTTGCCGGAGATCAGTGGATCGAGACGATCCAGACGCAGCAGGGCCAGTTCGACACCCGCCCGCGCCAGCCAGTCGAACATCAGGGCGTGCAACGGCGCGCGCGGGCGCCAGTCGGGCAGGCGCAGCGGCAATGTCAGTTCAGTGCGCGCACGCGGCTGGTCGCCTTGTGCCGGGCGCAGCAGTTAGAGTCGCCGGGGACGAAGCGGCTCGGCGAGTCGACCCGGTCGATGGGCATGGCGCAGCGCTCGCCGCCGGGCAGCGCGGCCTCGCAGGTGGGCTGCTGGTAATGGCCCAGCCACTGGCGGTATTGCGCTTCGGAGACGAAACACTTGGCGGCGGCGTAGGCCAGCGGGTTGTCCTGGTAGCGGGCGATGTCCTGCAGGGCGATGGTCAGGTGGCCGGCGCCGGGGTGGTAGACCACGAAGACCACGCCGAGCTTGGCCAGGCGCTCGAGGATCTGGTCGCCGCTGAGGCTGGCGAAGCGGTCGCGCTCCTGCTTGAGGCGGTCGATTTCCTCCTGCAACTGGGTATCCAGCTCGTTGCGGTAGGCCAGCTCGACGTCGCGGATGGCGATCTGCTCCTTGTACTCGATGACCGCGGCGGCGATCTTCGCCTGCAATTCGTTATCGAACTGGGCACGCAGGATGTCCGCCTCGGTGCGGCCGTGGCGCTCCAGGGCGCGCAACTGCCGGCTCATTTCCTCGCGGCTCTTCTGGAAACTGTCGCCCTGGGTGGCCAGTTGGGTCTTCAGGCTGGCATGCAGGCTCTCCTGCTGGCGCAACGCTTGCCGCAGGGCCTGGATTTCCGTCGCCAGGGCTTTCCGCTGCTCCTCGGCGGCCAGCTTGAAGCGCGCCAGTTCCTCTTCATGTTGCTGGGTCAGGCTCTGGATCCGCAGGCGCTGCTGCTTGATCAGTTGCGCGGTCTTCAGGCGGTGCTCGCCGTCCAGCTTCGCGGCGAGCTGCTCGGCCGCCTCCAGGGAAGGGTCGGCGGCGTACCACTTGTCTTCGGGGGCCATCTGCAGGCGCTGCGGCTCGACCGGCGGCGCGTCGTCCTCGACCAGGATGCCGAGGTTGTTGCGCTTGGCCGCATCGCGCAGCAGCACCAGGTCGTTCTGCGCGGGGGCGAGGCTCGGGTCCCACATGTGCATCTGGTGCCAGGACACCGGGCACTGGCTGCGGCACGCCAGGCGAATCGGCCCGGCGCCCAGGTCGGGGCCGCGCCCGGCGCGTTCGGCGAGGTGCCGCAAAGGCATGTTCCAGCCGCCGTCGGCCTGGCCCTGCTCATCGAAATCCAGATAGAAGAACACCACCGAGCGCAGCAGCAGGCGGGGATTGATCAAGACGTAGGCGACGCGCATCTGCTGGTCGGCGAACTCCGCCATGTTGACCACCCCGTCGAGCATCGCCTCGAACTCGGTGAACAGCATTTCTTTGCAGATGCCGCGTTCGTTGAAGAACATGACGGCTTCCACCATGCGTGGCTTGCTCTGCATGCTCATCGGGTGTCCTCCAGGCCAACGGGGTATGTCCCGGACGGGACAGACGCGGCGCGCCCGAGGCCGGCGCCGGTCTTTTTTCGCCAGTCTAGGGGAAACGCCGGTCGCAACACTGTGACTGGGTTGGCAGAGCCTGGCGCTTTCCGTCGCCAGGACGCCGGCGCGCAGCGAAAACTGTGAACGGGTTGGTAGCGAAGAAAAAAATTTCCTTCGCGCCGGGACCGGCTCGGCCCCGGCGGTCCGGGCTGGCGCCGGTCGCTACAGCGCGGCGGCTAGCCGCGAGCCCTGGTCGATGGCGCGCTTGGCATCCAGTTCGGCGGCCAGGTCGGCACCGCCGATCAGGTGCACGCGCTGCCCGGCGGCCAGCAGGCCTTCCTGCAGTTCCCGTAGGGGGTCCTGGCCGGCGCAGACGATCACCGTATCCACCGGCAGCAGCCGCGGCGCGTCTTCGCCGACGCGGATGTGCAGGCCATCGTCGTCGATCTTCAGGTACTGCACGCAATTGAGCATCTGCACGCGCCTCATCTTCAGGCCGGCGCGGTGGATCCAGCCGGTGGTCTTGCCGAGGCCATCGCCTACCTTGGCCTTCTTGCGTTGCAGCAGGAACACCTCGCGCGCCGCCGGATGGGGCTGTGCCCGGATGCCGGCGACGCCGCCCCGCGCCTCCAGCCGGGTGTCGATGCCCCACTCGCGCCAGAAGGCCTCGCGGTCGAGGCTGGTGGAGCGGCCTTCCTGGGTGATGAATTCCGAGACATCGAAGCCGATGCCACCGGCGCCGATCACCGCGACGCGTTGCCCGACCGGCTTGCGCTGAAGGATGGCGTCCAGGTAGCCGATGGCTTTCGGATGGTCGATGCCAGGGATGTCAGGGGTACGCGGCACCACCCCGGTGGCCAGGACGATCTCGTCGAAGCCCTCGGCCACCAGCGTGTCCACGGTCGCCACCTGGTTCAGGCGCAGCTCGACGCCGGTGGTCTCCAGCTTGCGGCCGAAATAGCGCAGGGTCTCGTAGAACTCTTCCTTGCCGGGGATACGCTTGGCCACGTTGAACTGACCGCCGATCTCGCTGGCGGCGTCGAACAGCGTCACCCGGTGCCCGCGCTGGGCGGCGACGGTGGCGGCGGCCAGCCCGGCGGGGCCCGCGCCCACCACCGCGATCTTCTTCGCCTGGGCGGTCGGCAGGTAGTTCAGCTCGGTCTCGTGGCAGGCGCGCGGGTTCACCAGGCAGGTGGTCAGTTTGCCGCTGAAGGTGTGGTCCAGGCACGCCTGGTTGCAGCCGATGCAGGTGTTGATCTCGTCGGCGCGTCCGGCGGCAGCCTTGGCGACGAACTCCGGATCGGCGAGGAACGGCCGCGCCATGGACACCATGTCGGCGTCGCCTTCGGCGAGCACCCGTTCGGCGACTTCCGGGGTGTTGATGCGGTTGGTGGTGATCAGCGGGATCTTCACTGCGCCGCGCAGCTTGGCGGTGACCTTGGTGAAGGCCGCGCGCGGCACCTTGGTGGCGATGGTCGGGATACGCGCCTCGTGCCAGCCGATGCCGGTATTGATCAGGGTCGCGCCGGCCGCCTCGATGGCCCGGGCCAGGGTGACGATCTCCTCCCAGGTGCTGCCGCCTTCCACCAGATCGAGCATCGACAGCCGGTAGATGATGATGAAGTTCGGCCCCACCGCCTCGCGCACCCGGCGGACGATCTCCACCGCCAGGCGCATGCGGTTCTCGTAGCTGCCGCCCCAGCGATCGTCGCGCTGGTTGGTGTGGGCGGCGAGGAACTGATTGATGAAGTAGCCTTCCGACCCCATGATCTCGACGCCGTCGTACTCGGCGACCTGGGCCAGCCGCGCGCAGGTGACGAAGTCGGCGATCTGCTTCTCGATGCCCGCCTCGTCCAGCTCGTGGGGCTTGAACGGGTTGATCGGTGCCTGGATCGCGCTCGGCGCCACCGATTTCGGGCTGTAGGCATAGCGCCCGGCGTGGAGGATCTGCATGCAGATCTTGCCGCCCGCCTCGTGCACCGCCTGGGTGACGATGCGGTGCTTGGCCGCTTCTTCCTCGGTGCTCAGCGTGGCCGCGCCGGAGTAGACGCCGCCCTCCACGTTCGGGCCGATGCCGCCGGTGACCATCAGGCCGACGCCGCCCCGCGCGCGCTCGGCGAAATATGCCGCCATGCGTTCGAAGCCCTCGGGCTTTTCCTCCAGGCCGGTGTGCATCGAGCCCATCAGGGTACGGTTGCGCAGGGTGGTGAAGCCCAGGTCCAGGGGCGCGAGCAGGTGCGGGTAAGGGGCGGCGGTCATGGCGTCCTCCACATCGGGCGATGCATTCACGGATGAAAATGCCGGCGCCTACGCGGGCGCCGATCGGTTGTGCGGCAGACGATAAAGAGCGGGCACCGGTCGCTCAATGATCGAAAATGACAACTCACTGATCGAAACGCACAACCGGGCTTGGCAAGCGACGGCCCGCCGCTTACCCTGGCCGCTTACCCTCGAGCCGCGAAGCCCATGCGCATACCCTCGCTCACCCTGTCCGGCATCCTGCTGCTGTCGGCGCTCTTCGGCAGCTATGCGGCCTGGACCCTGCAGCGCCCCGCCGCCCACTACCTGTCCGACCTGCGCAGCCGGCTCGACTTCAGCCGCGGCCAGGCCAGCGGACGCGGCAACCTGGTGGGCATCCAGCCGGAACTCTTCCCGGCCGACTACCAGAGCGTCGGGCGCTTGCGGCTGAAACTCGCCGCCTATCTGGACAAGGCCCGCGACGAAGGGCTGCTCAACGACAAGACCGTGGTGGTGCTGCCCGAGCACATCGGCACCTGGCTGGTGGCCACCGGCGAAAAGGATCAGTTGTACCGCGCGCGCACCCTGGGCGAAGCCATGGCCTGGCTGGCCCTGGGCAATCCGCTGAGCACCCTGACCGCGCTGGTCCGCGCCGAAGGCGAGGATCGCCTCGGCGACGCCCTGCTGCGGATGAAGGCCGAGCGCATGGCCGCCGACTACCAGGCGCTGTTCGGCGGGCTCGCCCGCGCCTACGGCGTGACCCTGGTGGCGGGCTCCATCGTGCTTCCCGAACCCCGGGTGGAGCGCGCCACCCTGCGGGTCGGCGACGGCCCGCTGTACAACGTCAGCCTGGTGTTCGCCCGCGACGGCCAACCGCTCGGCCAGCCGCAACGCAAGGTGTTGCCGGTGGGTGGCGAGCGACGGGTGACCGGCAGCGCCCGGCGCGACGCCCTCGGCGTGGTGGACACCCCCGCGGGGCGCCTCGGCGTGCTCTTCTATGCCGACAGCGACGACCTCGCCAGCCATGCCGAACTGGCCCGGCATGGCGCGCAACTGCTGGCCGTGCCCGCGTTCCTCAGCGCCCACCGCGAAGACCAGGCCTATCGCCTGGCGGCCCTGCCCGCCCCGCTCCAGCCGAACGCCTGCACCGCCACCGCCACGCCGGTGTTCGCCAGCCCCGCGGCGCGCCTGCGCGCCAGCGGTGCCGAGGCCGGGATCGCGGTGTTCATGCGCGGGCGGCTATGGGACCTGGGCAGCGCCGGGCGCAGCCTGGTGCTCGGCCAGGACGGCACGCAGCTCGCCGAAGACGGGCGTGGCGCGCGCCTGATCAACCTCTGGCTGTAGGCCACGATGAAACCAGCGCGGGTGCGCCTCGGCGACCTCTCGGTGGGCTTCGTCGACAGCCTGGTGGCGGCGATCCAGGCCCTGGATCGGGATGCCGCGCCATTGCTGGCACAGTACGGCCTGGACGCGACGCGCCTGGGCGAGCCCCGCGGACGCCTGTCGATCCCGCGCTACATGCGCCTCGGCCACGCCGCCATCCAGTTGACCGGCGACGAGGGCCTCGGCCTGCGCATGGGTCGCCACAGCCGCCTCAGCCAGGCGGGACTGGCCGGGGTGACCGCGGCCCAGGCTCCCAGCGTCGGCGAGGCCGCGCGGATGCTGACCCGTTTCGAACCCCTCTACGCCCATAACTACCGCGGCCAGTCGAGCCTCCACGAAGACCCGGGCGGCGCCTGGCTGCGCTTCTACTCCATCAGCCCGTACAACCGCTACAACCGCTTCGTGGTAGATTCGGTGCTGTCCGGCTGGACCCGCCAGCTCGGCCTGCTCGCCGGCCTGCGCCTGCCGGTGGAGCGGGTCGAGATCGAATTCCCCGCGCCCGCCTACGCCGAGCGCTACGCCGAGCTGTTCGAGTGCCCGGTGGAGTTCGGCGCCGCGGCCAACCAGGTGCGGCTGTCCGCCCAGACCCTGGCGCTGCCGGGCGTGGAACACTGCCCCAGCACCTGGGCCCAGTTGCGCGAGCTCTGCGAGCGCGAGCTGGAGCAACTGACCCGCACCCGCAGCCTGCGCGAACGGGTCACCCGCCTGCTCGGCCCGCTGCTGCACGGCCGCGAGCCGGATCTGGGGGAAATCGCCGCGCACCTGCAACTGCCCACCTGGACCTTGCGGCGCAAGCTGGCCGAGGAAGGCACGCAATTCCGCGCCATCCTCAACGACACTCGCCGCGACCTGGCCATGGCCTACATTCGCGACACCGAGCTGGCCTTCGGCGAAATCGCCTACCTGCTCGGCTTCGCCTCGGCGGAAGCCTTCCAGCGCGCCTTCAAGCGCTGGAGCGGCGCCACGCCGGGCGAATTCCGCCGCGAACAGCGGCAGGCGGGATGAACAACCCGCGAGCGGAGGGACGCGACGTCCTCCGCACGCCCGGCGTCCCTGCGTTCGACACCGGCCCATTGACTTCAGGCGACCCTCGACCATGGCTGACCACCTGATCTTCGCGACCGCGCACTGGCACGTCAGCCACCGACGCGATGCGCGCTACCCCGGCTACCTGATCGTCGCAGCCCGTGCCGCCGTCACGGAGCTCCACGCGCTCCCCGCGGACGCCTTGCAGGCGCTGGGCCCGGTGCTGCAGCGCACGGAGCGGCTGTTGCGCCGGGTCTACGCGCCGCGCAAGGTGATCGTCTACAAACTGGGCTTCTCCACGGGCTTCAGCGTTCATTTTCACGTCGCCCCGGTAACCGAAGGCCTGCTGGCGGACATCGCCGCCCACCCCGCCTACGCCGACGAGCCCGACGGCAACGACGTCATCCTCTTCCTCAGCCGCGAATACGCCGAACGCCCCCTCGACGCCGAGGAAACCGAGCGGATGCGCCGGGAAATCGAAAAGCTCAAGCACGCCATCGGTGAGGTCCAGCCGATGCCGGGGGCGTGAGCGGAGCCCAGGGGGTGACGCCATGACGGATGAGGGATCGCCACCGGCTGGCCACCACTGTCCAGGAAGAAAATGCGCTTCGAGGAACGATGGACATCCCATCCGGATGAGCGGCGGGGCGAGATGGTTCAAGGCGCCTTGCCAGGAGCGCCCATGCACCGGCCGCCCACGAAAGGCCCGGCACGACGCCGGGCTTTTCCTGCCTTTGCGATCCTCGCGGCGCGAGGGCGAACGTCCGGGGACGGTATCGAGCCTCTAGTTCTGGTGCACCACGCTCAGGTCGGCGAATTCGGCCTGCCCGCCTTCGGTCGATGGGCCCCGGTTGTCCAGGGTGTAGACCCCCGCCTTGAAGTAGAAATGCTTGCCGGCCCAACTGGGATCGATGCGGTTGACGTACTGCTGCCCGGCGATATCGATCATCAACTGGCCGGTCCGGGTGATGGTGATGCTGTAGTCGAAGAAGTAGTCCAGCGGCATGCTCTTGTAGGTCATGACCAACGGGCTCTTCACGTCGTTGGGCCGCTGGCGCAGGTAGGCCTGAACATACCCGACCCCCTTCACCTGGCTATACACCAGCTTCACGTAGGGCGTGAGGTTGTCCTTGGCGTGCACCTGACCGATGACGATCTGGCCGGTGGACGGCACCTTGTTCACCGCCAGGCGGGCACTGAGGACATGATTGCCCTCGCTGTAGAGCCAGTTGCGCGCCTTGCCGTCGGGGTAGACCTCGCGCAGTTCGCTGCGCGGAAAATCGCTGTTGCCGGTGGCGGTTCCGGTGACCGGCGCCCAGAAAACGAACGAGTTGCCATTGCGGTAGAAGTACTTGCTGTTGTAGCCGGACTGCATCTGCCGGGTTTCGATGGTCCGCAGCGGGACCTGCTCGGGAAGCGTGAGATTCCAAACACTGAGATCGATCATCGGATAGGCACTTTGGGTGCTGCCCTCGACAATCCTCATTCCGGGCAGGCGTGGAAAGCGCTCACGCGATCCTGCGTGCGGCGTCGACCAGGCTATCGTCGGGAGAGGCGCGGGCTTGAGCGCCGGGCGGACCAACGGTAAGCCTCGGGACCGGCCGTGCCGTGTGCGTCTTTCGGCGCTGTTCCACCAGTTCCCGATGAATCCTGGCCGCCAGCCGAGGCACCCGCGTCCAGGCGACGAAATCGACCGGACGGACGGTTCGAAGCGGGCCCAGTGCCAGCCCCCGGATCGTCGGCGCGCCGAGGGTTCACTCCGGGCGGTCGCCGGCGACAATGAAAAAGCCCGGCGCCAGGCCGGGCTTTTCGTCCACGCAGGATCAGTTCGCGGCGGCCGGAGCCTCCACCGGCAGGGTCAGGTCGGTGTCGGCCTTGATCGGGGCGACCGGGCCCAGCTGGGTCATCAGGTCGTGGTCCCAACGGTCGCCGTCGACCACCACCTGGGCGGCGGCGCCCAGCTCGATGGCCTCGATCAGGTTGTGGTTGAGGTACACGTAGGTACCCGGCTGGCGGAAGCTGTACAGCGCGGCACCGGCGGAGCCGCCGCGGATGAACCAAGTCTCCAGGTCGCGCAGCGGCGGGTTGTTGAACTTGCCCTCTTCCCAGACGTAGTCGCCGTGGCCGCCGATCAGGTGCGGGCGGGTATCGCGGTTGGCCTGGGAGTGCACGAAGAGCACGCGCTCGCCCACCTTCGCGCGCAGCGCATGTTCGCCGGTCAGGGCCCCGACCGCGCCGTTGAACACCACGTGGGTGGGCACCAGGCCACGCATGGCCTGCAGGGTATCGCCCATGGACGCGCCGAGGGAGTCATAGCGCTTGTAGGCACCCTGGGCGTCCTTGGGCACGTAGAACTCGCTCTCGCCGATGTAGTAGGCGCGGTCGTACTTCAACGGCTGGCCTTTTTCGTCCTTCAGCCCGTCGCGGGGCAGCACCATCACCGCGCCCTGCATGCCCTGCACCAGGTGCCAGGGGGTCATCGAGCCGCCGGGGGCGCAGTGGTAGACGAAGGTGCCGGGACGGGTAGCCTTCCAGCGGAGGGTGACCTGCTGGCCGGGGGAGACATGGGTGAAGTCGCCGCCGCCCATGGCGCCGGTGGCGGCGTGGAAGTCGATGTTGTGGGGCATGGTGTTGCTGGCCAGGTTGACCAGGGTCACTTCCACGTAGTCGCCTTCGTGGACCACCAGCATCGGCCCGGGGATGGAGCCGCCGAAGGTCATGCCGTGGATGGTCGTCCCCTTGGCGTCCAGCACGATGTCCTTTTCCTGGATCGGCAGGGTGAACTGCACGACTTTCGGGCCGCCCTTGGCCACCTGGTCGTGGGCGTGGATGAAGGGTGGGCGCACCAGTTGCACACGCTCATGGGGCAGGCTGGCCAGATCGGGCGCCTGGTCGCGGCTGCTCGCCATGATTTCCGCGGCCCCCGCCGCCTGTGCCGCAGGCAGGACCATGAAGAGGCCCGCCATCCCGATCGCCGCCGCCAGAACCGCCCGTTTCATACTACTCATGACTACTCCTCGCTCCCCACGATGGGGACAGTGGAGCCAAGCATCGACGACTCGGGCGGATCGCTCATTGACCGGTATCAAAACCCGGGCGTGCCCGCACCAGAATGGCGCAGGCGATCAGGCGGAGCGTTGTGGCCATTCGTGGGCGCGCGCGGCACCGTCCGGTACGTAGCACATGTTTCCATGTCGCGATGGCCGTGCTCGCCGAAGCCCATACCCGGCGCGACGCGGTCGCCGTTGATCACCAGCAGGTCGGAAAACCCACCTGCTGCGGATCGAAACAGTCGGCGAAGGAGAAGCTGGGGCGCGACTGCTACCAGCCGTGCTCGGCGACACCACGTCGGTCGGCCTTGCGGACATCCATCGAACGCTCCCGGGGGGCGCGCCGAAGCGGCCTGCGGCGAAATGAAGGGGGTCTGGCAGGGTAGCGCAACCGCACAGGGTAGCCTTCCCCCGAGGACGCGGGTTCTGGCTGCGTGGAGAATCGAACGCAGCCCAGCCGCGGCACCCGCCTCGCCCGTAAAGAAAAGGCCGGCAAAGGCCGGCCTTCCTCTGCAACCGCTCCGACCTAGGCGTGCACCAGCTCGGCGTGTTCCTCGCGGTTCAGCAGCGCCGTGTCGGTCACCCCGAACCAGCGGCTGGTGAGCGAACCGGCGGTCAAGGAGCCGTTGACGTTCAGCGCGGTGCGGCCCATGTCGATCAGCGGTTCGATGGAGATCAGCAAGGCCACCAGGGTTACCGGCAAACCCATGGCCGGCAGCACGATCAGCGCCGCGAACGTCGCCCCGCCGCCCACGCCGGCGACGCCCGCGGAACTGAGCGTCACCACGCCGACCAGGGTGGCGATCCACATCGGGTTCAGCGGGTCGATGCCCAGGGTGGGCGCCACCATCATCGCCAGCATCGCCGGGTAGAGACCGGCGCACCCGTTCTGCCCGATGGTCGCGCCGAAGGAAGCGGAGAAGCTGGCGATGGACTCCGGCACGCCCAGGCGCCGGGTCTGCGCCTCGACGTTCAGCGGAATGCTGGCGGCGCTGGAGCGGCTGGTGAAGGCGAAGGTCAGCACCGGCCAGACCTTCTGGAAGAAGCGCAGCGGGTTGATGCCGTTGATCGCCAGCAGCAGCGCGTGCACGCCGAACATGATCGCCAGGCCGAGGTAGGAGGCGACCACGAAACTCCCGAGCTTGAGGATGTCCTCCAGGTTGGAGCCGGCGACCACCTTGGTCATCAGGGCCATCACGCCGTAGGGCGTGAGCCGCATGATCAGCCGCACCAGCTTCATCACCCAGGCTTGCAGGGTGTCGATGGCAGCCAGCACGCGACGACCTTTCGCCTCGTCGTCCTTGAGCAGTTGCAGGGCCGACACGCCGAGGAACGCGGCGAAGATCACCACGCCGATGATGGAGGTGGGGCTGGCGCCCGTGAGGTCGGCGAAGGGGTTGTGGGGCAGCAACGAGAGCAGCAGCTGCGGCACGCCGAGGTCGGCCACCTTGCCCACGTAGTTGTTCTGGATCGCGGTGAGCCGGGCGGTTTCCTGGGCACCCTGCACCAAGCCGTCGGCGGTCAGGCCGAACAGGCTGGTGACGAACACGCCCACCAGCGCCGCGATGGCGGTGGTGAACAGCAGCACGCCGATGGTCAGCACACTGATCTTGCCCACCGAGGAGGCGTTGTGCAGGCGTGCGACCGCGCTGAGGATCGAGGCGAAGACCAGGGGCATCACGATCATCTGCAGCAGTTGCACGTAACCGCTGCCGACGATGTCGATCCAGGTCAGCGTGGTTTTCAGGACCGGCGCATCGGCGCCGTAGATCAGGTGCAGCGCCAGTCCGAAGGCCACGCCGAGGAGCAGGCCGAGCAGCACCTTCTTCGACAGGCTCCAGTGGGCCCGTGCGCTCCTGGCGAGCACCAGCAACAGCACCAGGAAGGCCAGGACATTGAGCAAGAGCGGTAGGCTCATCCTTTTTTCTCCGCTTAAACGCGCTACGGCAGCCTGGAAACGGCTGCCGTAGACGGGGGACATTAGGGGTTTGAATCACGGCTGGCATGGTAGCAGCCCCCGCGCTAGAGCCCTTAGACCCAAAAAGAATGGGTAATAACCGTTTCGCCGGGCGGTCCTCGCCTGGCGGGGCGCGAGCCCACCAGGCCGACCGAACATCGTCGTTGGAGAGCAGGACCCAGCCGGGCGAAACCGGGAAAACGCGCGTCGGCATCCTCGGCGGGATTGCAAGCCGCCCCTCGCCCTGAATCGCCGTGGTCGACGGGACCTAGCGCGCCTTGGCCGGCAACGCATAGGCCTTCAGGTAATCCCCCGAGCGGGTCTGCAAGCCGCCATGGCCACCGGCGGCGATCACCACGTACTGGCGGCCGTCCCGGCCCAGGTAGGTCATGGGGGTCGCCTGGCCGCCGGCGGGCAAGCGGGTCTTCCACAGCTCGCGTCCGCTGCTGGCTTCGAAGGCGCGCAGATAGTCGTCCGCGGTGGCGCCCATGAAGATCAGCCCGGAGCGGGTATTGATGTTGCCGCCGATGTTGAAGATCCCGGTGGGGAACGGCAGGTTCAGGTGCAGCCCGAACGGCCCGGTATCGCGGGTGGTGCCCACGTCGTGCCGCCACGCCAGTTGCCGGTTATCCAGGTCCACCGCGGCCAACTGCCCCCAGGGCGGCGCCTTGCAGGGCGCCTGGAACAGCCCGAGCCAGGGCTCGACCTTGACCACGTAGGGCGTGCCGTACTGCGGGTTGATGGAGAAATCCTTGGGCCGTGGCGGCGTGCCGCGGCCATTCCAGGGCTCCACCAGGCCCTCCGCCTCCGCGTCCTGACGCGCATACACCCGGGCGGTGAAGGGGATATAGCTGAGGTTGGCGTACAACCGCCGGTGCAGCGGGTCGAGGGACGCGCCATGCCAGTCGATCACCCCGTCGAAGGCCGGGTAGACCAGGGTCTTCCGCTCCAGCACGAACGGCGTGTAGGCGCCCTGATAGTTCATCCGCCGGAACTCGATGCGGCACAGCATCTGGTCGAACGGGGTGACGCCCCAGGCGTCGCTTTCGCGTATCGGCGGCGGCGCGAAGGACGGCATGCCTACCGAATAAGGCTGGGTCGCCGCGACCGGCTCGCCCGGCAGGCCACCCTGGGGCGCGGGGCGCTCGGCCACTTCCGCCAGGGGCTGGCCGGTCTCGCGGTTGAGCAGGAAGAGCTCGCCGCGCTTGGTCGTCTGCAGCAGCGCCGGAACGCTGGCACCCTGCTCGCCGGGCAGGTCCACCAGGGTCGGGCCTATGGGTACGTCCATGTCCCAGAGGTCGTGGTGCAGGGTCTGGAACGTCCAGCGCGGCGCGCCGGTGCGGATGTCCAGGGCCACCACCGAGCTGGAGTAGCGCTCGTCGAACGGGCGCCGCTTGGCCCCGTAGTAGTCGGGGACCGCGTTGCCGGTGGGCAGGTAGACCAGGCCCCGCTCGACGTCCGCGGTATAGACGCCCCAGGCGTTCGGCGTGCCGGCGGTGAAGGTCTCGTCGGCGGCCGGGTGGACCACCGGCGAATCCGCGCGACCGATGTCCCAGGCCCAGGCGATCTCGCCGCTGACCGGATCGAAGGCGCGGACGGCGCCGGAGGGTTCGTGGGTCTTCTGCCCGTCGTAGATCCAGCCGCCGAGGATCACCCGGTCCTGCGCCACCAGCGGCGGCGAGGTGACGAAGTGGAACCCCTTGGGCACCTCGCCCAGGTGCTTGCGCAGCGAGACGAAGCCCTTGTCGCCGAAGCCCTCGCAGAGTTGCCCGGTGTGGGCGTCCAAGGCCATCAGCCGCGCATCCGCCACCGGGGCGATGATTCGTTGCCGGCAGGGCGTCCCGGCCGGCGCTTCGTAGTAGGACACGCCCCGGCAAGCCAGGTAGGCGTTGTTAGAGGTCTCCGGCTTCGGGTCGAACCGCCAGCGCTCCTGGCCGGTGTCCGCGTCCAGGGCGATGACCTGGCTGTGGGGCGTACAGATGTAGAGGCTGTCGCCGACCTTGATCGGCGTGACCTCGAAGTTGAATTCGTAGCCGTGCTGGTTTTCGCCGGACTTCGCCAGGTCGCCGGTCTGGTAGGTCCAGACGTTCTCCAGGCGGGCGACGTTGTCGGGGGTGATCTGGTCCAGCGGCGACCAACGCTCGCCGCGCGGGGTACGCCCGTAGTACTGCCAGTCTGCCTGGGCCACGCCATCGGCGACCGGCGCCGCGACCTGGGCCAGGTCCGCCGCCGGCTGTGAGCGCGGATGGGCGAACAGCAGGGCCAGCACCAGCAGCACCGCCACCAAGGGCACCGCCAGGGCGCCCCAGGGGGACGGCCGGCCAGCGCCGTCGAGCTTGCGCCGCAAGCTCGGCAACAGCAGGTAGAGGCCCATCAGGGTCGGCAGCATCAGGCGCGGCTCGAGCTGCCAGACGTCCGTGCCCACTTCCCACAGCGACCAGCCGAGGGTGGCGAGCCAGAACGCCCCGTACAGCCATAGCGCCTGGCGCTGGCCGCGTATCAGCAGGCCGCCGGTGAGTGCCAGGCTCACCCCAGCGCACAGGTAATAGAGGCTGCCGCCGAGGATCAGCAGCCAGATGCCGCCCAGGATCAACAACGCACCGAGGAGGAGGAACAACCAACCGGAGAACACCGGTCTGGAGCGGGAGTAAATAGGCATGTAAGACATTTCCCAGGCCACTGCACCCCTGTTGGAGTGACCGGAAATAAAATTTGTTCTGAATATTTCAGGGCTCCTGGGCGGCTCCCGTTGCACGGCCCGCCGCTCCCCGCAGAAGGCTCGGCAAAAGGGAACTCCGAAGCGGGAAACGTCTCGGATGGGAAACCGATCACCCGCACCGGTCACGCCGGTCCACCCCCGCTGGAAAACGAAGTCCCGCCATGCCCGACGAAAATCTCGCCACCGCCTACCTGATGTATTTCCTCCTGCCGGTCTGGCTGCTGGCCGGCTTCGCCGACTGGCTGTGCCACCGGCGCACCTCGATCAGCACCACCACCGGGATCAAGGAATCGCTGATCCATTTGCTGATGCTGCTGGAAATCGGCGTTCCCCTGCTGGCGGCGATGTTCCTGCAAGTCAATGCGCTGATCTTCCTGTTGATGCTCGCCGCCTTCGTGCTGCACGAACTCACCGCACTGTGGGACGTGAGCTATGCGGTCAGCCTGCGCGATGTGAAACCCAGCGAACAGCACGTGCACAGCTTCCTGGAAATGATCCCGCTGATGGGGCTGAGCGTCCTCGCGCTGTTGCACTGGCAGGCGTTCCTTTCGCTGTTCGGGCTCGGGGAGGCTCCGGCCGAGTACGCCTTGCGCTGGAAACAGCAACCGCTGCCCGCCGGCTATCTCGCCTGCGTGCTGGGCGCCACCCTGCTGCTGGCGGTGCTGCCCTACCTGGAAGAACTGCACCGCGATTGGCGCGATCGCCGCCGCGCGGCGGCCTCCACCCCCGCGCGCTGAGCCGCGCGGCCGGCCTCAAGCGAGCGTCACCGGGTCCCGCCCTTCGGTCAGCAGGTTGCGAAAGGCGTCGAACGCCGCACTGGCGTAGTCGCCGCGCCAGACCAGCAGGGTTTCCACCCGGGTCAGCGCCAGGGCGCGCAGTCGCGGCGGCTCCCGTTGCAGGTCCAGCACGGAACGCGGCATCACCGCGGCACAGGCGCCCGCCGCCACGCACGCCAGGATGGCGTGATAGGAGCCCACCTCCTGCACCCCGAGGGGCGCGGCGCCCCCGGGCCGCGCGGACTCCAGCCAGCTCTGCGCCAGGCTCCGGTAGGCACAGCCGCTGGCGAAACCGGCGAGGGTCCGCAGGCTCACCTCCCCAGGGTGGCTGACCGGCGGGTGGCTCTCCGGCAGGATCAGCAGCAATTCCTCTTCGAACGCCACGCGGCTCTCGAGACCCGCGTCCAGGGGGTCGTCGACCCAGTCGCCGGCGGCGAAGCGGCGCCCCCGAGCGACCAGCGCGCAGTCCAGGCGGCGGGCGGACACCGCGTCCATCAGCGACAGGGTCGGCCCGGTGCGAACCTCCAGCGTCACCTCCGGCCAGTTCCCGTGGTAGCGCGCCAGCAGCGCCGGCAAGCGGCTCGCCGCGGTGCTCTCCATGCTGCCGAGACGCAGCTTCCCGCCCGGTTGCCCGGGCTTCATCGCCTGCCTCGCCTCTTCAGCCAGGGCCAGCAGGCGTTCCGCATAAGCCAGGTAGGCATGGCCGCGCTCGGTCAGGGTCATGCGCTTGCCGTCGCGGAGGAACAGCGCCACGCCCAGTTCCTCTTCCAACTGACGAATCCGCGTGGTGACGTTCGACTGCACCCGCTGCAAACGCACCGCCGCGCGGGTGACGCTGCGCTCGGCGGCTACCGCGCGGAAGATTTCCAGGCTGGACAGATCCATAATCCATCTCTTTCGAAGAACGACTTTCAAACAATGTTCTTCCTGTGAGATAAATCGAGCAAGCGATTTCAACCCAGCAGGTTATTGCCATGTCCTCCGCCGCGCTGTCCCTCCTCGGTATCCGCCACCCGATCATCCAGGCGCCCATGGCCGGGGTTTCCACGCCCCGCCTGGCCGCCGCCGTGTCCGAAGCCGGCGGGCTCGGCTCCCTCGGGCTCGGCGCCAGCTCGGTGGAGCAGGCGCGTGCCGCGATCGCCGAGACCCGCGCGCTCACCCCCAAGCCCTTCAACGTCAACCTGTTCTGCCATCGCCCGGCGGTGGCGGACGCCCGACGCGAGGACGCCTGGCTGCGCCATCTCGCGCCCTTCTTCGCCGCGTTCGGCGCCCCGCCGCCGACCGGCCTGCACAGCCCCTATCGCAGCTTCGTCGACGACGAGGCGATGCTGGAGATGCTGCTCGCCGAGCGCCCGCCGGTGGTCAGCCTGCACTTCGGCCTGCCGCCCGTGGAGCGTATCCGTGCCCTGCAAGCCGCAGGCATCCGCGTGATGGCCAGCGCGACCGGCCTGGACGAGGCGGAGCAGGTGGAAAACGCCGGGGTCGACCTGGTGATCGCCCAGGGCATCGAGGCCGGCGGGCATCGCGGGGTGTTCGAACCCGAGCAGAAAGACCCCGGCCTCGGCACCCTCGCCCTGGTCCGGCTGCTGGCCGCCCGCGGCAGGCTGCCGGTGATCGCCGCCGGCGGCATCATGGACGGCCAGGGCATCGACGCGGTGCTGGCCCTGGGCGCCTGCGCCGCGCAACTGGGCACCGCGTTCATCCTCTGTCCGGAATCCGCGGCCGACGCCACCTACCGCGCCGCCTTGCGTAGCGAGCGGGCGCGGCATACCGCGATCACCTCGACGATCTCCGGGCGCCCGGCGCGCGGCCTGGCCAACGCGTTCCACCGCGCGGTGGACGTCGCCCAGGCGCCGGCGCTGCCGGACTATCCCATCGCCTACGACGCCGGCAAGGCCTTGCAGCGCGCCGCGGTGGCAGCCGGCAACCACGACTTCGACGTGCACTGGGCCGGCCAGGGCGCGCCGCTGGCCCGCGAGCTGCCGGCGGCGGAACTGCTGCGCAGCCTGCTCGCGGACATGCGCCGCGCCTGAGACGCGCGAACGCCATGGACGAGGGCCACGCGCCGGGGCCTTCCGCCAGAGGTTTCGTCATGGGGGGACGAGGGCCGTTGGGCCGGGACTTCCAAAACCGCCCTTGGGCCCCGGAGGAGTCGAACGCTCCACGTCCTCAGGCAGACTCGAACGGCCGGCGAGCGAGAGCCTGCACGGGTTGCCCGCCCCCCCTTCACCCGGCCAGGACGCGCGTCGTGGTTGCCCTGCCCGGCCATTGGTCGCACACTCCGGCGCAGACATCGCCGCTCAGGAGCGCCGATGGCCGTTTCCCGCTTCCGCCAGCCGGCTCGTTCCTGGCTCGCCGATCATCCCTAGAGGCAACACGTGGCTTATAAGCAGCAGGAGTGCGCGACGCGTTCGGTCGAGAGCGACATCGCCAGCATCGGTCGGATCGGCGCGGTCTCGGCGATCCTGCAGATCATCGTCGAGAGCACCGGCCTGCGCTTCGCCGCCATCGCGCGGGTCACCGAGGACTCCTGGACCGCCTGCGCGGTACTCGACCGGATCGGTTTCGGCCTGGAGGTGGGCGGCGAGCTGGAAGTGACCAGTACCCTCTGCCACGAGATCCGCTCCAACCAGCGCGCCGTGGTGATCGACAAGGCCAGCGAAGATCCGTGCTACCGCGACCATCACACGCGGCGTCGATACCGTTTCGAAAGCTACATCTCGGTGCCGGTGTTCCGCGTCGACGGCAGCTTCTTCGGCACCATCTGTGCCCTCGACCCGCTGCCGGCCAAGCTCTCCGAGCTGAATATCGAAGCGGTCATGCACTCCTTCGCCCGCCTGCTGGCCCTGCAACTCGATGCCGAGGAAAGCCAGCAGCGCACGGAAACCGCCCTGCTGGAAGAACGCGAGACGGCCGAGGTGCGCGAGCAGTTCATCGCGGTGCTCGGCCACGACCTGCGCAACCCGCTGTTCGCCATCACCGCCAGCGCCGAGATGCTGCTGCGCAAGGCCGCGCTGGACGCCTACTCGAGCACATTGGTCAACCACATCCTCACCTGCGGCCGGCGCGCCTCGAAGCTGGTGGAGGACGTGCTGGACTTCGCCCGCGGCCGGCTCGGCAACGGCATCCCCCTCGACCTGCACGACTGTGCCGACCTGGAAGCGGCCCTGCTGCACGTGGTCGACGAGGTGCAACGGGTCCATCCGAAGCGGATCATCCGTTCGCGCATCCAGGGCATCAATGGGCTGCGCTGCGACTGCGAGCGCATCGCCCAGTTGCTTTCCAACCTGGTGGCCAACGCCATCGCCCACGGCACGCCCACCGGCATCGTCGACGTCGAAGCGGTGCTGCGCGACGGCGCCTTCGTGCTGTCGGTGAGCAACCAGGGCACGCCGATCGCCGAGGACCACCTGGCGCGGCTGTTCCAGCCCTATTCGCGGCCTTCCAGCCCGATGCCGCGCGCCGGCCTCGGGCTGGGGCTGTACATCGCCAGCGAGATCGCCCGCGCCCACGGTGCCAGCCTCGACGTGCGCTCCACGGCGAAGGAAGGCACCACCTTCACCTTCACCCTGCCGCTGGCCTGAGGCGGCCGCCCGGCGCGGGCGACTCGCTCAGGCGATCGACCGCAACACGCCGCCGTCCACCCGCAGCGCCGCGCCGGTGGTGGCCGAGGCCTGCGGCGACGCCAGGTAGACCGCCATGTTGGCCACCTCTTCCACGCTCGCCAGACGCTGGATCACCGAGCTGGACCGGTGCTCGCGGATGAAGTCGCGCTCCAGTTGCTCCATGGGCGTCTGGCTGCCGGCGGCCATGGACGCGAAGAACTCGCCCACGCCTTCCGAGCGGGTCGGCCCCGGCAATACCGCGTTCACCGTCACCCCGCTGCCCGCCAGGGTTTCCGCCAGGCCGCGGGACACCGCCAGCAGCGCGGTCTTGGTCATGCCGTAGTGAACCATCTCGGTGGGGATCTGCAGCGCCGACTCGCTGGACAGGAACAGCACCCGGCCCCAGCCGCGCGCGACCATCTTCGGCGCGTAGTGGCGCGACAGGCGCACCGCGCTCATCACGTTGACCTCGAAGAAGCGCTGCCAGTCGGCGTCCTCGATCTCGAAGAAGCCCTTGGGCTCGAAAATCCCCAGGTTGTTGACCAGGATGTCCACCTCCGCCACCTCGGCGAACAGCCGCGCGGCACCGGCGGCATCGCCCAGGTCGGCGGCCACGCCCTGCAGGCGCGCGGCCGGGTGTTCGCCGCGCAGCGTCGCCAGGGCCTGCTCCACGCGAGCGGGGGTGCGGCCGTTGATCACCACCTCGGCGCCTGCCCCGGCCAGGCCGCGGGCGATGGCCAGGCCGATGCCGGCGGTCGAGCCACTCACCAGGGCGCGTTTTCCAGTCAGATCGATGTGCATCGGAGTCTCCAAGAGTCAGCAAAGAAGTCGGACAGACTAGGTCGTGTAGGGAAAACCGTCGACCGCAGGGCGGGCGCGGCGCGCGGCCTCCGGCCGCTCAATCGGCTTCGCCGGCGAGCCAGCGCCGCGCGATGTCCTGTGCCTCCGGCCAGGACCCCGCCATCTCCTGGCGGATGCCGAAGGCCTTGATCGCCCCCTGCATGGCGGCGCGTCGCGTTTCGCGGTGCCCGGCATCCGCCTCGATGACCAGCAGCCCCCGGCAGACCTGGCCGAGGGCCGCCTTGTTGCGCTTGAGCCAGAGTCCGCGCGCCTTGCGGTCGTCGTGGGCCTCGTCGCGACGCGCCCCGTCGAAGACCACCACGAAGGCCTCGCCGTGGCGCATCAGGGCCTGCATGTCCGCTTCCCAGGCAGGGGCGTAGCCGGGTATCGCCGCTTCGTGACGGAAGCGCACCAGGGGGAAGGCCTGGATGTCGTGGACGAGAAACGCTGTGTGATCGAGGGTCATGGTCGACTCCGGGTAGGGGAAGAGGAAGCGAGGGCCTGCGGCTCGTCGAGGGTCTGCCACCCGCCGCCGAGGGCCTTGTAGAGGCTCACCAGGGACAGCGAGACCGCGGTGGTGCTTTCCACTTGGGCGGCCTGGTTGGCCAACAGGCTGTTCTGCAGGGTGAGTACGTCGAGGAAATCCAGCGTGCCCTGGGCATATTGCCGTTGCGCGCTCTCCAGGGCGCGGCGGCTCTGTACCACCGCTCGCCCGAGACTGGCGCGACGGCGCTGCTCGGCCTGGTAGGCGTTCAAGGCGTCGTCCACCTCGTGCCAGGCGCCGAGCACGGTCTTCTGATAGGCGATGGCGGCTTCCTGCTGGCGTGCCTCGCGCAGGCGCAGCGCGCCGCGCAGCCGCCCACCCTCGAACAGCGGTACGCTCAGCGCCGGGCCGAAGGCGAAACGGCGCGAATCCCAACCGCCGAAATCCGCCAGTTGCAGGGCCTGGAAACCGAGGTTGCCGGACAGCGTGATGCGCGGATAGAAGTCGCCCCGGGCGACGCCGATGCCCGCGGTGGCGGCATGCAGCTCGGCTTCGGCGCGGCGGATATCGGGACGCCGCGCGGCCAGCTCGCTGGGCAGGCCCAGGGGCACCTCGGTGGGCCCGGCGGGCACCGGCGCCGGCTCGCGCAGTTCGTCCTGCAAGGCCCGTGGCGCCTGCCCCAGCAACAGGCTCAGGGCATTGCCCAGTTGCGCCTCGCGCTGTTGCAACGCGGGGAGCCGCGCCTCGATGGCGGCGACCTGGGCGGCGGCTTCGGCCACCTCGAGATCGGTGGCGATGCCCTCGGCGAGGCGCGCACGGGTCAACCTCAGGCTGCGCCGGGCGATCTCCAGGTTCTGCCGAACGATGTCCAGGGCGTTCTGCGTGCCGCGCAACTGGATGTAATCCCGCGCGGTTTCCGCCATGACCGCCAACGCCACGCCGTGGCGTTCCTCCTCGGCCACCCGCACCTCGGCATCGGCCGCCTCGATCTGCCGGCGCACGCGCCCCCACAGGTCCAGCTCCCAGCCCAGGTCGAAACCGCCCTGCCAGAGGCTGTAGGCCGAATCGCCGGCGCGCCCGGAAGGATCGCTGAGGCCATCCTGGCTGTTGCGCGCGCGGCTGTAGTCGAGCCCGGCGTTCACCGCGGGCAGGGCATCGGCGGCGAGCACGCGGCGGGCCGCGCGGCTCTGTTGCAGGCGGCTGGCGGCACTCTGCAGGTCCAGGTTGAGGGTCGCCGCCTCGTGCACCAGGGCGGACAGGCGCGGATCGCCGAAGGCGTCCCACCAACGCGCGGCCACGGCCCCCTCCTCGGCGCGGCCGCCATCCGGCAGCGCCCAATGGGCATCCAGGTCCGCGCGCGGCGGCTGGAAATCCGGGCCGACGCTGCACGCGGCCAGGCTGGCGCCGAGCAGCAGCCCGGCGCAGGCGAACGGCAGCCGGATCATCGGGCGAGCTCCCCGCGCTGGGCGACGGGCAGTTCCCCGGCATCGGCGGTATCGATGCGCGCCTCGACGGACATGCCGACTCGCAGCCGCTCCAGCAAGGCCTGCTGCGCATCGAGGGCGATCTTCACCGGGATGCGCTGCACCACCTTGGTGAAGTTGCCGGTGGCGTTGTCCGGCGCCAGCGCGGCGAAGGTCACGCCGGTGGCCGGGGCGATGCTCTGCACGTGGCCGCGCAGCACCTCGCCGGGGTAACCGTCCACCTCGATCTCCACCGCCTGGCCGGGGCGCACCGCGGTGAGCTGGGTTTCCTGGAAGTGCGCGCGGACATAGGCATGCTCCAGCGGCACCAGAGCCATCAGTTCGCTGCCGGGGCTGACGAAGGCGCCGATGCGCACCGCGCGGCGGCCGACGGTGCCGGCCAAGGGCGCCACCACACGGGTGTGGGACAGGTCCAGTTCGGCCCGGGCCTCGGCGGCCAGGGCGCGCTGGACGCCGGCCTCGGCCGCGTCGCGCTGGGCGGCGAGCACCTCGGTCTGCTTGCGCGCGGCGTCCAGCGCGGCGCGGTCGCGGGCCTGCCCGGCGCGAGCGCTGTCGAAGCGGCTCTGCGCCTGCTGCGAATTCTGCAAGGTGCCGGCGCCCTGCCCGGCCAGGTGCCGGTAGCGCTGCACCTCGAATTCGGCGAACGCCAGTTCGGCGCGGTCCGCCGCGACCCTGGCCTCGGCCTGCTCGATCAGCGAACCCTGGCGTTCCAGGGAGGCCTGGGCATGGGCCTGCTGCGCCCGGGCGCTGGCCACCTCGGCCTGCGCCGCCTGCAGCGCGGCGCGGTAGTCGCGGTCGTCGATCTGCGCCAGCAACTGGCCGGCTTCCACGTGCTGGTCGTCCTCCACCCGCACCTCGCTGATGAAGCCGGCGACCTTGGGCGCGATCAGGGTGTAGTCGGCGGCCACGTAGGCGTCGTCGGTGCGCTGGAACCGGCGCGGGCCGGAGAACCCGAGCCAGACGGCATAGGCCAGCAGTGCGAGGCCCAGGACGAGGCCCAGGAACAGGGCGGTCTTGCGTGTTGCGGTGTCGCTCATGATGTCGCTCACGATGAAGGTCCGGTGTCAGGCGACGGCGCGCGGCGGGTAGATGCGCGTCGGCACGAAGGGAATGAGAAAGATCAGGGCGACGGCGAGCGCCGCCATGTACAGGTAGAGGTCCGCCGAGGCCAGCACCACCACCTGCCGATGCAGACGCGCGGCGAGGCCGGGCAGCGAGGCGGGGTCGAGGGGCTGGGCGGCGTTGCCCAGCTGATCGACCAGCGCGTTGGAATGGAAATGCCGGCGCGCCGTGCCGAGCGCGTCCAGCACCCCGCCGGCGAGCACCGCGGAAAACCCCTTGACGGTGTTGAACCAGGACGAGGCGTAGGGGCCGTCCTGGGGCGCCAGGCCGCCGGTGGCCAGCATCAGCAGGGGGATCACCGCCATCGGCTGGGCGAAGACCTGCACGGCCTGCATCAGGTAGAAATCCTCGCGGATCCACGCCGAGGTGAGCCGCGAGCCCAGGTAGCAGGACAGCGCCAGCAGGCCCAGGCCCAGCGCCAGCACCGCACGGCAGTCGACCCGCCGCAGGTTGCACAGCGCCGCCACCAGCGGCAGCGCCAGCAATTGCGGCAGGGCCACCCAGAGCATCACCGGCGCCGTCTGCAAGGGGCGGTAACCCTGGACCTGGGCGAGATAGCCGGAAGGGATGAGGATCACCGCCAGCAGCACGAAGAGCACGCCGCCGAGGGTCACCAGGGCATGGGTGAGGTTGCGCTTGGCGAGCATCTGCAACTTGAAGAACGGCAAGGGGTGGAACCATTCGTTGACCAGGAACAGCACCAGCAGCAGGCTGCCGCCGCCGATGCACGCACGGATGGCCGCGGACTCGAACCAGTCCAGGCGCTCGCCTTGCACCAGGCCGATCACCAGCAGGCAGATGGCCGGGAACCCCAGCAGCAGGCCGCGCCAATCGAATTGACGGAAACGCTCCAGGCGCAGCGGGTCCTGCGGCAAGCCCCAGGCCACCGCCGCCATCGCCAGCAGGCAAGGCGGGACCACCTGCCAGAACGCCCAGCGCCAGCCGACGTACTCGGTCCACAGCGCCGCGAGCGGGGTGCCCAGGCTCGGCCCGAAGGTGGCGGTCAGGGCGTAGCCGGCCAGCCCGTAGAGTTTCACCCCGGGCGGCAGGAACCGCAGCGCCACGGTCATCAGCATCGGCGGCAAGGCGCCGCCGGCAAGCCCTTGCAGCGTGCGCAGCAGCAACAGGCACTCGAGCGTGGGCACCAACGGGCAGAGGAAGCCGAGCAGCATGAAGGCGCCGATCGCCCACAGGGTGAAGCGCCGCAGGGAAAAGGTCACCGAGCACCAGGGCGCGAACGCCATGGCGCTGACCGAGGTGGCGGCGTAGAGCGCGATCAGCCAACTGCCTTCGTCATGGCCGATGCCCATGGCGCCGCGGATGTCGGCCAGGGCCACCTTGGTGACGTTCTCGTTGAGGCCGGCGACCAGCACGGCCAGCAGGACGCCCACCAGGCCGGTGGCGATGCGCAGGCCGAAGGCCGAGGGCGCCGCCACCGGCCGGGCCGCGGCCTCCGGCATGGCGGAGGCGGCGACGCTCATGGGCGGCGCCTGCGAGGGCTGCGAAAGGATGGGGTAGGCATGAAGAACTGCTCCGGAAGGATCGACCCGGGCAGTCTAGGGAGGGCGAATGCCTATAAAAATTGATAAATGGCTAATACTGAATTGCGCCGCACGCACCTATTCAGATACCCCGGCGCCAGCCGCGAAGGCCAGCCGGGCCAAGGAAGGCATGGCGCACCGCCGGCCAGGCGGGATGAAGGCCGTCCGTTCGGAAGCGGTACCGAATGCACCCGCCCTCGCCCGGACGATCCGCGCCTCAGAGGCCTTCGCAGGTCTGCTTGATCATCCGCCGCAGCCAGCGATGGGCATGGTCGTGGTCCAGCCGCGGGTGCCAGGCCTGCACGACGGTGACCGGCTCCAGCGGGATCGGCAGGTCGAAGGCCCGCAGGCGCAGGCCCAGCCGCCCGAGGTTGTCCAGCATGGGCCGGGGCATCAGCGGCAGAATGAGATCGGAACCGGCCAGGGCGAAGATCGCCGAATGGAAGTTGGCGGTGACCAGCGCCACGTGCCGGCTCAGGCCCCGCTCCGCCAGCAGCGCGTCTATCGGCCCCTGGGCGCGCCCACGGCGGGACACGCTGATGTGGTCGAAGGCGACGAAGCGCGACGGGTCGATGTCGTCGGCGAAGATCGGATGAGCCTCCCGCGCCAGGCCGACGAAGGCGGTGCTGAACAGCGTCTGCACCTTGATATCGGCGCCGAAGTGGCGGGTCGAGCCGATGTTCAGGTCGATGCGCCCTTCGCGCAGGGCGTCGTCGTCGGTATCGCCCTCCGGCACGAAACGCAGCACCGTGCGTGGCGCGTGCCGGCGCAACTGCTCCAGCAACTGGCCGCTGTAGGCGCCGACGAACACGTCGTTGGCGCGCAGGCTGAAGGTGCGCTGCAGGGTGGCCAGGTCCACCTCGCGCCCGGAGGTGAACACCGCGTGGGCCTGCTCGACCACCCCGCGCACCTGCTCGCGCAGCTCCAGGGCCCTCGGCGTGGGCGTCAGGCCACGCCCGGAGCGCACCAGCACCGGGTCGCCGATCGCCTCGCGAATGCGCGTGAGGGTGCGGCTCATGGCGGGCGCGCTGAGATTCATCCGCCGCGCCGCGCCCACCACGCTGCCTTCCTCGAGAAGGATGTCCAGGGCCACCAGCAGGTTGAGATCGGGCAATTGCATGGGGCGCAAGCATAGCGCCCCGGCCACCGCGATCCCACCCGCTTGCCGTGCTCCCCCTGCACTCGGCGAATGCGCCGGGCGGCATTTATCGCCGTGCGCGTGGGTTCGAGAATGCGGCTTTCGACGAGGCCCCCTCATGTTCAAGCAGATTCTCCTGGCACTGGACGGCTCGCCCCAGTGCGAACGGGTCAGTGCCCTGGCCGGTACCCTCGCCCTTTCCGGCGACCTTTCCGGTGGGCGTTCGAGCCTGCACCTGGTCTGCGCGGTGGACGCCGCCTACGTCCTCGACAGCGACGACCCCGAGGCGCGCGGGGACTTCCCGGCGGCGGCCGCCCAGCAGACAGATGCCCAGGCCCTGATCGCCGCTCAGCTCGCGCACCTGCGCGGCCTTGGCCTGGTCGCCAGCGGCGCGGTGCTCGCCGGCGAGCCGGCCGCAGCGATCTGCGACGAGGCGGCTCGCCGCAACTGCGACCTGATCGTCATCGGCCATCGCCATCTTTCGCGGCTCGGCCGCCTGTTCGATCCCTCGATCGGCGCGCGCGTGCTGGACGCCGCGCCCTGCCCGGTGCTGGTGGAAGTCCGCGACGCCTGACCCGTTGCGCGCCCGCCCTCCCTTCGCCGTCGCGACGTCGACGCCTTCGCCCCACCGCCATTCCCCGTCCCTCGTCCGGCCCGGCCCTACGCCGCTCTCCCGCCGGAAAACGAAGCCCCGGCGCCGGATGACACCCGGCCATGGGCACGCCATACTCCGTCGCATCCAGATTTTCCAGATTCGCTCGACCCTCCTCCCTGTGTCCGGCAACCGCGCCCGTAGCCGGCCGGCACGCCCCTGGAGCGATCTACGAGCGCCAAGCGGCCGACCCCCATCGTGCCGGCCCGTCCATATCGAAGTAGGACAGCCCAGCATGTCTGAGACAGAACTCCAGCACCTGCGCCTGCGCGTGGCGGAACTGGAAACGGAAAATGCCCGTCTGCGCGGCAGCGGCGCCACCGACGCCCGCCGGCACCGGGCGATTTTCGACAGCGCGGTGGACTTCGCGATCATCGCCACCGACCGCGACGGCCTGGTCACCGACTGGAACAGCGGCGCCGAACGCATCCTCGGCTGGACCGCCCGGGAGATGCGCGGCGAGGCCGCCGACCGCTACTTCACCCCGGAAGACCGCGCCGCCGGCCGGGTCAGCACCGAGATGTACCAGGCCTTGCAGAGCGGCCGCGCCTACGACGAACGCTGGCACCTGAAGAAGGGCGGCGAACGCTTCTGGGCCAGCGGCGAGATGATGCCGCTGCGCGACGAGGACGGCCGCCACCTGGGGTTCATCAAGATCCTCCGCGACCAGACCCGCCAGCGGCAGGCGGCCGAAGCGCAGCGCGCGGACACCGAGTTCCTCCGCGGGGTGCTGGCCTCCTCCGGCGATTGCATCCAGGTGCTCGACCTCGACGGCAGCCTGATCTTCATGAGCGAAGGCGGCCAGCGTGCGATGCGGATCGAAGACCTCGACAGCCTGCTCGGTTCGCCCTGGGAGACCTTCTGGCAGGCCCAGAGCCTGGAGGCCGCGCGCAACGCCCTGGACGCCGCCCGGGCCGGCGGCGCCGGGCAGTTCCAGGGGCTCGCCAGCCCCTTCGGCGGCCTCGGCACCTGGTGGGACGTCCGCCTCACGCCGATCCTCGGCCCGGACGGTGCGCCGCAGAAAGTGCTCTCGGTCGCCCGCGACATCACCGCGACCCAGCAGGCCGAACAGGCGCTGCGCGAGGCCCAGAGCCTGAACACCCTGGTGCTCAATTCCAGCCGCGACTGCATCGTGGTGCTCGACCTCGACGGCCACGTGCAGATGATCAGCCCCGGCGGGGTCGAGGCGATGGAGTTCGACGACGAACAGAGCGCGCTCGGGATTCCCTGGCTGGAGGAATGGAAAGGCGCCGACCACCAGGCGGCGCTCGACGCCGTGGCCGAGGCCCGCGCCGGCGGGATCGGCCGCTTCCAGGGCGCCTGCCCGACCGCCAAGGGCAAGCCCAAATGGTGGGATCTGATGATCTCGCCGTTGCCCGGGCCCGACGGGCGCCCGCAGCGCCTGGTCTCGGTGGGCCGCGACATCACCGAGCGGACCCTGGCGGAAACCGCCCTGCGGGACAGCGAAGCGCGCCTCGCGGCGATCTTCGCGGAAGCCGCGGTGGGGCTTTCCGAGCGCTCCCTGGACGGCCGCTTCCTGCGCGCCAACGCGGAACTCTGCCGCCTGCTCGGCCGGGCGCCGTCGGAAGTGCTCAACGCCACCGCGTCCCAGGTCACCCACCCGGAAGACCTGCCGAAAAGCAGCGCGGCCTTCCAGCAGGTGCTGCATTCCGATCGCCCGGTGATCCTGCAGAAGCGTTACATCCGCCCGGATGGCGAAATGGTCTGGACCCACAGCAGCCTCAGCCGGCTCGACGACGAACAGGGCAGGCCGCGCTCGGTGCTCACGGTCACCGTCGACCTGACCGAGCGCATCGCCGCGGAAGAACGCCTGCGCGCCAGCGAGGCCAAGCTCCGCGAACTGAACGAGACCCTGGAACAACGCGTCGAGACCCGTACCCGCGAACGCGACCAGGTCTGGCAGACCTCGCCCGACATGCTCTGCACGGCCAACCTCGACGGCTATTTCATCAACCTCAATCCGGCGTGGGCGAAAACCCTCGGCTGGTCCGACGCGGAGATGAAGAACCAGCCGTTTTCCGAACTGCTGCATCCCGAGGACCTCGAACGCACCGCCCAGGCCATGCAGCAGCTGCGCCGGGAGCGCAGGGTGACCGCGTTCGAGAATCGCTACCGGCATCGTGACGGCGGCTACCGCTGGTTCTCCTGGAACGCGGTGCCGCGGGACGGGCTGGTCTACGCCACGGTGCGCGACGTGACGGCCATGAAGGAACAGGCCGAGGCCTTGCGCCTGGCCGAGGAACGCCTGCACCACAGCCAGAAGATGGAAGCCGTGGGGCAACTCACCGGCGGCCTGGCGCACGACTTCAACAACCTGCTGACCGGCATCATCGGCAGCCTCGACCTGCTGCGCACCCGCCTCGGCCAGGGTCGCATCGGCGATATCGAACGCTACGTCAGCGCGGCCCACGGCGCCGCCAATCGCGCCGCCGCCCTCACCCACCGGCTGCTGGCGTTCTCCCGCCGGCAGACCCTCGACCCGAAGCCGACTCAGGCGAACCGCCTGATCGCCGGCATGGAAGAGCTGATCCAGCGCACCGTGGGCCCCGCGGTACGGGTCGAAACCCGCGCGGCGGAGTCGCTGTGGACCACTCTCTGCGACCCCAACCAGTTGGAGAACGCACTGCTCAACCTGTGCATCAACGCGCGAGACGCCATGCCCAACGGCGGCCAGTTGATCATCGAAACGGCCAACGCCCGCCTCGACGAGGCGGAATTGCCCGCCGGCCCCTACGTGGCCATCTCGGTCAGCGACACCGGCAGCGGCATGAGCGCCGACGTGGCGGCGCGGGCCTTCGACCCCTTCTTCACCACCAAGCCCCTGGGCATGGGCACCGGGCTCGGCCTGTCGATGATCTATGGCTTCGCCAAGCAGTCCGGCGGCCAGGTCCGCATCCATTCGGAAGTGAACGTCGGCACCACGGTCTGCCTGTACCTGCCGCGGCACCTGGGGGAACCCGAGGAGGAAGTCGCCGAAGCGGAGTTCTCCCAGGCGCCCCGCGCCGAAGCCGGCGAAACCGTGCTGGTGGTGGACGACGAGTCGGCAGTGCGCATGCTGATCACCGAGGTGCTGGAAGAACTCGGCTATGCCGCCATCGAGGCGGGAGACGGCGCCGCCGGCCTGCAGGTGTTGCAATCAGACGTGCGCATCGACCTGCTGATCACCGATGTCGGCCTGCCCGGCGGAATGAACGGCCGGCAGATGGCGGACGCCGCGCGCCAGGCGCGGCCCGGGCTGAAGGTGTTGTTCATCACCGGCTACGCCGAGAGCGCGGTGGTCGGCAACGGCAACCTGGAACCGGGCATGCACGTGCTGACCAAGCCCTTCGCCCTGGAAATGCTCGCCACCCGGATCAAGAGCATCATCCGCACCGGCTGAACGCCGGCGGGCCGGCGGCGTGTGGCGGCGGCGTGTGGCGGCGACCACGGGCGTCGACGCGCCCAGGGACGGGCCGGCTCGGGCGGCCGCGCTCGCCGGCACTTCGTAGAACCGGCTCGGCAGGCTCATCCAGCGCGCAAAACGGCGTGCCCTCGCCCGATGTTCGCCTCGCACCTGCCTTCCACGACTTCCGTCGCCGCGGGAGGCCTCCCCAGCGGCGGCCAGCTCCAGGCATGGCGCCTGCGCGAATGCGAGGGCGACGCCTTGGCAGATTCCCGGCAACCTGACCTTCACCCACGTGGAAGCGCTGATCTGCGCCGCGACGGAGGGTCTGGGTTCGCCTGCCTGCCGGACTGCGCTATCCGCCGGCAACTGCGCGACGGCACCCTGCTGAAGGTGCCGGACGAGCGCCACGAGGTCGAAAGAAGGTTTTCCGTGCGTTGGCCCGGCAGCCGCCCCGCGTTGCCCAGGCTGCGGGTGTTCGCCGCGTTCCTCACCGAGCGCCTGTTGGCCGACGCCGTCGGCTGAGCCCGGCGCCGCCGGGCGGCGATCCGATGGCCCCGCCTGGGTCGTCCGCAAAGAGATGGAGTCGGGTCGAGCAGGCTCCTGTGGATTAATGCAGAGCCGCTATGCGCAAAGCCGCATTGATCAAAGCAAATTTGCATTGCTAGGATCGTCCCGATCGCTGCCCTGGACGCAGCCCCTACAACAACAATCGAGCAGGCCCCGCCATGCCCCACGCGAACGCCATCCCCACCGTCAAGTTGCTGATCGGTGGCGAATTGATCGAATCCAAGACCACGCAGTGGCGCGACGTGGTCAACCCGGCCACCCAGGAAGTCCTCGCCCGCGTGCCCTTCGCCACCGCGGAGGAAATGAACGCCGCCGTCGCCAGCGCCAAGGACGCCTTCAAGACCTGGCGCAAGACGCCCATCGGCACCCGCGCGCGGATCTTCCTCAAGTACCAGCAACTGATCCGGGAAAACTTCAAGGAACTGGCCGCGATTCTCACCGCCGAGCAGGGCAAGACCCTGCCGGATGCCGAGGGCGACGTGTTCCGCGGCCTGGAGGTGGTGGAGCACGCCGCCGGGATCGGCACCCTGCAACTGGGCGAACTGGCCAACAACGTCGCCAGCGGCGTCGACACCTACACGCTGATGCAGCCGCTGGGCGTGTGCGCCGGCATCACCCCGTTCAACTTCCCGGCGATGATCCCGCTGTGGATGTTCCCGATGGCCATCGCCACCGGCAACACCTTCGTGCTCAAGCCGTCCGAGCAGGACCCGATGGTGACCATGCGCCTGGTCGAGCTGGCCATGGAGGCCGGCATCCCGCCGGGCGTGCTCAACGTCATCCATGGCGGCGCCGAGGCGGTCAACCTGATCTGCGACCACCCCGACATCAAGGCGGTGTCCTTCGTCGGTTCGACCAAGGTCGGCACCCACGTCTACAACCGCGCCACCCAGAACGGCAAGCGCGCCCAATGCATGATGGGCGCGAAGAACCACGCCATCGTCCTGCCGGACGCCCACAAGCAGCAGACCCTGAACAACCTGCTCGGCGCCTCCTTCGGCGCGGCGGGCCAGCGCTGCATGGCGTTGCCGGTGGTGATCCTGGTGGGCGAAGCCCAGGCCTGGCTGCCCGAGCTGGTGGAAAAGGCCAAGACGCTCAAGGTCAACGCCGGCGTGGAAGCCGGCACCGACGTCGGCCCGGTGGTGTCCTGCGCGGCGCTGGATCGCATCGGCGGGCTGATCGCCAAGGGGCTCGAGGAAGGCGCCGAACTGGTGCTGGACGGCCGCGATCCGCAGGTGCAGGGCTACGCCAAGGGCAACTTCATCGGCCCGACCATCTTCTCCAAGGTCACGCCGGAGATGACCATCTACCGCGAAGAAATCTTCGGCCCGGTGCTGTGCGTGCTGCAGGCCGCGACCCTGGACGAGGCCATCGAGCTGATCAATGCCAACCCGAACGGCAACGGCACCGCCATCTTCACCCGCTCCGGCGCGGCGGCCCGGCACTTCCAGGAAGAGATCGACGTCGGCCAGGTCGGCATCAACGTGCCCATCCCGGTGCCGGTGCCGATCTTCTCCTTCTCCGGCTCGCGCGCCTCCAAGCTGGGCGACCTCGGCCCCTACGGCAAGCAAGTGGTGCTGTTCTATACCCAGACCAAGACCGTCACCCAGCGCTGGTTCGACGAGAACGATGTGGGCGGCGCGGTGAACACCACCATCACCCTGAAATGACCTCCCGGCGCCCGCCGGCGACGGCGGGCGCCGACCCATTCCCTCGCGCGGCGCGGCCCACCCGCGGCCCGCACGCCAACAGAACAAGAAGGACAAGGCCATGCATATCGGATTCCTCGGACTGGGCAACATGGGCGGCCCGATGGCCCAGAACCTGCTCAAGGCGGGCCACGAAGTCAGCGTGTTCGATCTCTCCGCCCCCGCCGTCGCCGCCCTGGTGAGCGCTGGCGCCCGCGACGCCGGCTCGGTGGCGGCCATCGCCAAGGCCGAGGTGGAAGTCATCATCACCATGCTGCCCGCCGCCGCCCACGTGAAGCAGGTCTACCTGGGCGAGGACGGCCTGCTCGCCGGGCTGCCGGCCGGCGTGCTGCTGATCGACTCCTCCACCATCGACCCGCTGAGCGCCCGCGAAGTCGCCAAGGCGGCCGCCGCCCGGGGCAACCCGATGCTCGACGCCCCGGTATCCGGGGGCACCCTCGGCGCCGCCGCCGGCACCCTGACCTTCATGGTCGGCGGCGCCAAGGCCGACTTCGAACGGGCCCAGCCGATCCTCGCCGCCATGGGCAAGAACATCGTCCACTGCGGCGATGCCGGCAACGGCCAGGTGGCGAAAGTGGCCAACAACATGCTGCTGGGCATCTCCATGATCGGCGTGGCCGAGGCCATGTCCCTGGGCGTGGCCCTGGGCATCGACGCCAAGGTACTGGCCGGCATCATCAACTCGTCCAGCGGGCGTTGCTGGAGCTCGGAGGTCAACAACCCCTTCCCCGGCGTGCTGGAGAACGCTCCGGCGTCCCGCGGCTACAGCGGCGGCTTCGGCACCGACCTGATGCTCAAGGACCTCGGCCTGGCCAGCGAAGCGGCCCGCCAGGTACGCCAGCCGGTGATCCTCGGCGCCCTGGCCCAGCAGCTCTATCAATCCTTCAGCCAGCAGGGCAACGGCGGCCTGGACTTCTCCGCGATCATCGAGCTGTACCGCCAGGGCGATCGCCCATGAGCGCCGTGGACGAAGCGCCGATCGGCGCCGAGCTGCGCCATCGCGTCGGCTACCTCACCCTGCAGCGCCCCGCCGGGCTGAACGCCCTGACCCTGGAGATGGTGCGGTTGCTGCACCGCCAGTTGAAAGCCTGGGCCGACGATCCCCAGGTGCTCGCCGTGGTCCTGCGCGGCGCCGGGGAAAAGGCCTTCTGCGCCGGCGGCGACATCCGCTCGCTGTACGACAGCCACAAGGCCGGCCGCGACGACCACCTGGTGTTCTTCGCGGAGGAATACGCCCTCGATCAATACATCCACGCCTACGCCAAGCCGGTCCTGGCGCTGATGGACGGCTTCGTCCTCGGCGGTGGCATGGGCCTGGTCCAGGGCGCCACCCTGCGGGTGGTCGGCGACCGGGTCAGGATGGGCATGCCGGAAACCGGCATCGGCTATTTCCCCGACGTCGGCGGCAGCTACTTCCTGCCGCGCCTGCCGGGGCACCTGGGCGTCTACCTGGGCCTGACCGGCCTCCAGCTCGGCGCCGCCGACGCGCTCTATGCGGGGCTGGCGGACCATCACCTGCCCAGCGCCGACTTCGCCGCCCTGGAGGCGCGCCTGGACGCCCTCGACTGGCAGCGCGCGCCGCTCGACAGCCTGCAGGATCTGCTGCGGGAAATGGCCGTCACGCGCCTTCCGGACGCACGCCTGGAAGCCCTGCAGGGCGCCATCGACCGCCACTTCGGCCAACCTGGCGTCGCCGAGATACGCGCGTCGCTGCAGGCGGAGACCGATCCCGAGCTGCGCGGCTGGGCCACGGAGACCCTCGTGCTGCTGGACCAGCGCTCGCCCCTGGCCCTGTCCGTCACCCACGAACTGCTGCGCCGCGGCCGCTCGCTGTCGCTGGCCGACTGCTTCCGCCTGGAAACCCATCTGGACCGGCAGTGGTTCGACCAAGGCGACATCATGGAGGGCGTGCGCGCCCTGATCATCGACAAGGACAAGCGACCGCGCTGGAACCCGCCGACCCTGGCCGAGGTGACGCCCGCGCGGGTCCAGGCGTTCTTCGCCGGTTTCTGAGCCCCTTTTTTTCAAGGAAACAGCGATGCACGACATCGAACTGAGCGAAGAACAACGCATGATCCGCGACATGGCGCGCGACTTCGCCCGCGCCGAGGTCGCGCCCAAGGCCCAGGCCTGGGAGAAGGCCGGCTGGATCGACGACGCCACCGTCGCCCACCTGGGCGAACTCGGCCTGCTCGGCATGGTGGTGCCGGAAGAATGGGGCGGCACCTACTTGGACTACGTGGCCTATGCCTTGGCGGTGGAGGAAATCTCAGCCGGCGACGGCGCCCTCGGCGCCTTGATGAGCATCCACAGCTCGGTCGGCTGCGCCCCCATCCTCAAGTACGGCAGCGACGAGCAGAAACGCGCCTGGCTGCCCGACCTGGCAGCCGGCAAGGTCATCGGGTGCTTCTGCCTCACCGAGCCCCAGGCCGGCTCGGAAGCCCATAACCTGCGCACCCGCGCGGTGCTGGAAAACGGCGAGTGGGTGCTCGACGGCGCCAAGCAGTTCGTCAGCAACGGCAAGCGTGCGCAGCTCGCCATCGTCTTTGCCGTCACCGACCCGGAGCTGGGCAAGAAAGGCCTCTCGGCCTTCCTGGTGCCCACCGACACCCCCGGCTTCGTGGTGGATCGCTCCGAACACAAGATGGGCATCAAGGCCTCGGATACCTGCGCGATCACCCTGGAAGGCTGCCGGATTCCCGAGGCCAACCTGCTCGGCCCGCGCGGCAAGGGCCTGGCCATTGCCTTGTCGAACCTGGAAGGCGGGCGCATCGGCATCGCCGCCCAGGCCCTGGGCATCGCCCGCGCGGCCTTCGAAGCCGCGCTGGGTTATGCCCGCGAGCGGGTCCAGTTCGGCAAGCCGATCCAGGAGCACCAGAGCGTGGCCAACATGCTCGCCGACATGCATACCCGGCTCAACGCCGCGCGCCTGCTGATCCTGCATGCCGCGCGCCTGCGCAGCGCCGGCCAGCCGTGCCTGTCGGAGGCCTCGCAAGCCAAGCTGTTCGCCTCGGAAATGGCCGAGTGGGTGTGCTCCAAGGCGCTGCAAATCCACGGCGGCTATGGCTACCTGGAGGACTACCCGGTGGAGAAATACTACCGCGACGCGCGGATCACCCAGATCTACGAGGGCTCCAGCGAGATCCAGCGCCTGCTGATCGCCCGCGAACTGCGCGACTACCCGCTGTAACGCGCGAAGGCCGCCCCCGGGCGGCCTTAGGTTCAGCGCCCTGCCCGACCGAGCATGACGTCCTGGTTGCGCGCGGCCACTTCCCGAAGGAAGTCCCAGCAGACGCGCATCCGTGCGATTTCCTTGTGCTCGGTGGGCATCAGCATCCAAAAGGTGCGGACGAACTCGATCTGGTCCACCAGCACTTCGCGCAGGCGCGGTTCCTTGCAGGCGGCGAACGCCGGCAGGATCGCCAGGCCAGCGCCCGCCGCCACCGCCTCCTGCTGGGCGAGGATGCTGGTGCTGCGCAATGCGCTCTGCCGCGGCCGGGCGATCTCGTCCAGATAAAGCAGCTCCTTGCTGTACAGCAGGTCCTCGATGTAACTGACGAACACGTGCTCGCGCAGGTCCTCACCGCTGCGGATCGGCGGATGGGCCTCCAGGTAGGTTTCCGAGGCATAGAGGCGCAGCACGTAGTCGGTCAGCTTGGTGATCAGATAAGGACCGCGCTCCGGGCGTTCCAGGGTGATCACGATGTCCGCCTCATGGCGCGCCAGGCGCACCGTGCGCGGCACCGCCAGCAGGTCCACGCCCAGGTGCGGGTAGCGTTGGGTCAGGTTCGCCAACTGGCCGGCCAGCATCACCGTGCCGTAGCCCTCGGTGGCGCCGATGCGCACCTGGCCGGACAGGGTGTCGGCGCTGCTGCTGGCCTGCTCGATGGACATCACCGCGCTTTCCATGGCCTCGGCCTGCACCAGCAGGACGCGACCCGCCTCGGAGAGGCGGTAGCCCGCCTTGGTGCGGATGAACAGTTGCCGGTCGAGCTTCTTCTCCAGCGCCTGTACCCGACGCGCCACCGTGGTGTGGTCGACGCCCAGGCGCCGCGCCGCGGCGGTCAGCTTGCCGGCGCGCGACAGTTCGAGAAAGAAGCGCAGGTTGTCCCAGTCCATGATCGGTCCAGCCAAGGGCGAAGAAACAGCCGGCGAGTGTATGCGTCGCGCCGCCGCTCGGGAACCCGCGGCCCGACGCTCGCCAGGGTCGGAACGCGAGCATCGCGTCGAGCGGCAAGGCCGGCAGGCGAAGGTCCGGCGCCGTCGGCCGTTCTCCGCGAGAGGCGCCGCCTGCGTCGATCCCAGGAGGGGTGCGGGCTTAGCGGCCGTTCGTTCCGGGCATCCAGGGCTCGGGGCCGCGGATGTCGACTCGCACGCCGGGTGGACGCCGCTCATGCCGCGCCATGCCCGGATGGCGGCCATGGCCTCCCGTCAAGGGTGACCGGGTTCGGACTCGATCGCCCTGACGTAGGCCAGCGCCGCCTGACGGGCCTGGGCCATCAGCGCCTCGCGGGTGGGCGACGGGAAATCCATCGCCAGTTGCAGGATGCCCTTGGGGATCGCGGTCAGCGCCAATGCATAGACCTGGCGCCGCTGTGCATCGACGGTGGGCAGGCGCACCGCCAGCACGGTGTCGAGCAACGCCCGGAAACCCGCCTCGATATGCGGGAACATCAGCGTCTGGTCGGGGCTGCCGCGGCCCATCTGCAACAGCGTGGGGTTGTACTCGATGTAGCGGAAGTAAGGCGTCAGCAGCCGCTCGACCCAGCCGGCGGCGTCCTGGGCCCGCCATTCCTCCCCGGGGACCCGCGCCAGTTCCGCGGTGATCGCCGCGAGCGCCCGCTCGTGGCGGTCGGCCAGCGCGCGCAGCAGCCCGTCGCGGTCGGCGAAGAAATGGTAGAGGGAGCCGATGGAAGCGCCGGCGCCCTTGGCTACGCTGTGCATGGTCACCCCGGCCAGGCCTTCGCGGGCCAGCAACTCGGCGGCCGCGTCCAGCACCGCCTCGACCCGGCTGAGCCCGCGGGCCTGGCGCGGCGGGCGCTGGGCGCAGCGCGCCGGATCGGCACGTTCGGCTTGCCCTGCCGGGAGATCCTTCTTACTCATCCGGTCACCTTCGCCTCCAGGCGAAAACTAGAACGAAGCGTCTATTTTGGGCATGATGGCCCACTCGCGGCTTCCCTACCCGGAAGCGTCCCATCGTCCCTCCTCGATCCGGAACGCCATGGCCCGCTCGCCCAACCCGCCCGCCAGTCTACAACTGCTCCGCGCCGAGGGAGCGGACCGGCTGCTCGTCAGCGGCGACTGGGTGCTGGAACACTATGTGCGCCTGGAGGCCGAGGTCGCCGCCCTGGCCGGGGGCTTGCCGGAGGACAGCGAAGTCGACCTGGAGGCACTCGGCCGCCTCGACACCGCCGGCGCCGCCCTGCTGGTGCGCCTGCTCGGCGAACGCCGGGCGCTGGCGCTGGACCGGCTGCCGCCGAAGAAGACCGCGTTGTTGCGCATGGTCACCCAGGCCCTGCACGAGCCCCCGCCAGCCGGCGCGCACGAGCACCCGGACAGCCGCTTCGCGCTGCTCGAACACATCGGCGTGGCCATGACCGAGGTGTGGAAAGGCGCCGTGGAGCTGCTCGGCTTCATCGGCCTGACCCTGCAGACCCTGCTGGCCAGCCTGCTCCGCCCGCGCCGTTGGCGCCTCACCTCGGTGGTCGCCCACCTCGAACAGACCGGCCTGGACGCCCTGCCCATCGTCGCCCTGCTGACCTTCATGGTCGGCGCCGTGGTGTCCTTTCTCGGCGCGACGGTGTTGCAGAGCTTCGGCGCGAGCATCTTCACGGTGAACCTGGTGGCCTTCGCCTTTCTTCGCGAATTCGGCGTGCTGCTCGCGGCGATCCTGATCGCCGGGCGCACCGCCAGCGCCTTCACCGCGCAGATCGGCTCGATGCGCGCCAACGAGGAAGTCGACGCCATCCGTACCCTCGGCCTGGACCCGGTGGAGCTGCTGGTGCTGCCGCGCTTGCTGGCGCTGCTGGTGGCGCTGCCGATCCTCACCTTCGTCGCCATGCTCAGCGGCATCCTCGGCGGGCTGACGGTCTGTGCGCTGTCCCTGGACATCTCGCCGGGCATGTTCCTCGGCATCCTGCACAGCGACGTCGAGGTCCGGCACTTCTTCGTCGGCTTGGCCAAGGCGCCGTTGTTCGCCTTCCTGATCGCGGTGATCGGCTGCCTGGAGGGTTTCAAGGTCAGCGGCAGCGCGCAATCCGTGGGCGAGCACACCACCTCCAGCGTGGTGAAGTCGATCTTCGTAGTGATCCTGCTGGATGCCCTGGCGGCGCTGTTCTGCATGGAGATGGGCTGGTGAAGCCGACGTCCGACCCGGTCATCGAAATCCGCGGCCTGAGCAACAGGTTCGGCCGCCAGGTGGTGCACGAGCACCTCGACCTGGACATCCACCGCGGCGAGATTCTCTCGGTGGTGGGCGGCTCGGGCAGCGGCAAGTCGGTGCTGCTGCGCACCATCGTCGGCCTCAACCGCCCCGCCGCCGGCAGCGTGCGGGTGTTCGGAGAAGACCTGCTGGCGCTGCCGGCGGAGCGCCGCTCGCGGCTGGAACGGCGCTTCGGCGTGCTGTTCCAGCAGGGCGCGCTGTTTTCCTCGCTGACCGTGATCGAGAACATCGCCCTGCCGCTGATCGAGCATGCCGGGCTGTCCCGCGCATCCGCCGAACGCCTGGCCGAGGTCAAGCTGGCCCTGGCCGGGTTGCCGGCGCTGGCCGGCGACAAGTACCCGGCCTCGCTGTCCGGCGGGATGATCAAGCGCGCCGCCCTGGCCCGCGCGCTGGCCCTGGACCCGGACATCCTGTTCCTCGACGAACCCACCGCCGGCCTCGACCCCATCGGCGCCGCGGCCTTCGACCAGTTGATCCTGACCCTGCGCGACGCCCTCGGCCTGAGCGTGTTCCTGGTGACCCACGACCTGGATACGCTCTATACCATCTCCGACCGGGTCGCCGTGCTGTCGCAGAAGCGCGTGCTGGTGGCGGACCGGCTGGACGTGGTGGCGCAGACCGACGACCCCTGGATTCGCGAATACTTCCACGGCCCCCGCGGACGCGCGGCCCGGCAAACGCACGAACACCCGCGGGAGGATGACTGATGGAAACCCGAGCCCATCATGTGTTGATTGGCCTGTTCACCCTGATCGCGGTGGCCGCCGCGCTGCTCTTCGCCTTCTGGCTGGGGCGCTCCAGCGAGGGCGACTACAAGGAATACGTGGTCCTGTTCAACGAGACGGTGAACGGCCTGTCCCAGGGTAGCCCGGTGCAGTACAGCGGCATCCGCATCGGCGATGTCGAGGACCTCGGCCTGGACCCCCACGACCCGCGCCGGGTGGTCGCCCACATCCGCGTGCGTGCCGACACGCCGATCAAGCGCGACACCCGCGCGCGGCTGTCCATCGCCGGCGTCACCGGCGCTTCGCGCATCCAGTTGAGCAGCGGCACCCCGGAGAGCCCGGAGCTGGTCGGCGAAAAAGGCCAGCCCCCGGTGATCGTCGCCGACCCCTCGCCGATTTCCCAGCTCATGGCCAACGGCGAGGACCTGCTGACCGGCGTGAGCCAGGCGCTGGCCAACGTCAACCGCATGCTCTCCGCGGAAAACGCCGAGCGCATCAGCCGGACCCTGGACAACCTGCAGCAGGCCACCGGGGTGATCGCCGACCAGCGCGACGAGATCCGCATGGCGGTGGGGCAACTGGCCAAGGTCAGCCAGCAGGCCAGCGGCACCCTCGAGCAGACCACCGCGCTCCTGCGCAACGTCAATGGCCTGGTGGACGACCAGGGTCGCAGCATCCTCCAGCGCGCTGACCACACCATGGCCTCGTTGCAGGAAAGCAGCCTGCGCCTGGACAAGATCCTGCAGACCAACAGCGATTCCCTGGCCAACGGCCTGCAAGGCCTGGGCGAACTGGGCCCGGCGATCCGCGAACTGCGCGATACCCTGGCTTCGTTGCGCCAGGTCACCCATGGACTCAACGAGAACCCGGTACGCTACCTGATGGGACGGGAAAACGCCGAGGAGTTCGAACCATGATCAGTACCCCCCTGACACGCCTCGGCTGCGCGCTCGCCGCAGCCGCTCTGCTCGGCGGCTGCAGCCTGCTATCCAAGCCTCAGCCTACGGTGATCTACCTGCTCCCCGGCGGCCAGTTCGCCGCGGCCAATCCCGCGCCCAGGGTCGACTGGTCGTTGCGCGTGACCCGGCCGAAGACCAATGCCGGCTCGGAAAGCGCGCGCATCGCCGTGGTGCCGGAGCCCGACCGCCTGAGCTTCTACAAGAACGCGCGCTGGAGCGACCCGGCCTCGGTGATGCTGCGCGACCGACTCATCGAGGCCTTGCGCGCCAGCGGACGCCTCGACCGCCTCAGCAGCGACGACGACAACCTGCGCGCCGACTACGTGCTCGGCGGCAACCTGCGCGGTTTCCAGAGCGAATACCGCGCTGGCGTGCCGGAAGCGCGGGTCAGCCTCGATGCGCAATTGATCGACGCGCGCAGCCGCGGCCTGCTGGCCAGCCGGCGCTTCGAGGTGCGCCGCGGCGCCAAGAGCAGCGCGGTGACGGACGTGGTGCAGGCCTTCGGCGAAGCCAGCGACGAGGTCGCTCGCCAGGTTCGCGACTGGGTCCTGCAACAAGCCCTGCCGGCCGCGCCGGCGGTGCCGACGCCGCGCTGATGGCGCCTTTCCCCGCCTGCCCGCTCGTCCTCTGGCGACGCCCAGCGCCGCGACGACGAAGACCCGGGCGGTGCGCCGGCTGACGCCGGGTATCGCTCGTAGCCGTCTCCCCCCGGACCGATGGGATCGCCCGATCCCCGCAACCCCTTATGGAGAACGCACCATGCCGAAAATGAAAGCCGCTGTCTTCGTCGAGAAGAACCGCATCGTCCTGGAAGACAAAGCCATCCCCGACGTGGGGCCGTTGGACGCGCTGATCCGCATCACCACCACCACCATCTGCGGCACCGACGTGCACATCCTCAAGGGCGAGTACCCGGTCGCCAAGGGCCTGACCGTCGGCCACGAGCCGGTGGGCATCATCGAGAAGCTCGGTTCCGCGGTGGCCGGCTTCAGCGAGGGCCAGCGGGTGATCGCCGGCGCCATCACCCCCAGCGGCCACAGCTTCGCCTGCCTCTGCGGCTGCGCCTCCCAGGACGGCGCCGGCAGCAAGCACGGCTTCACCGCCACCGGCGGCTGGAAGTTCGGCAACATCATCGACGGCTGCCAGGCCGAGTACGTGTTGGTGCCGGATGCCATGGCCAACCTCAGCCCGGTGCCGGACGGCCTCAGCGACGAAGAAGTGCTGATGTGCCCGGACATCATGTCCACCGGCTTCTCCGGCGCGGAAAGCGGCCAGGTGCAGATCGGCGATACCGTGGTGGTGTTCGCCCTGGGCCCCATCGGCCTCTGCGCGGTCGCCGGCGCCAAGCTCAAAGGCGCCACCACCATCATCGGCGTCGACACCGTGCCGGCGCGCCAGGAGGTGGCCCGCCAGCTCGGCGCCAGCCACATCGTCGACTTCAAGCAGGGCGATCCGGTGGCACAGATCATGGCGCTGACCGATGGCCGCGGGGTCGACGTGGCCATCGAGGCCCTCGGCAGCCAGGCCACCTTCGAAGCCTCGCTGCGGGTCCTGCGGCCGGGCGGCACGCTGTCCAGCCTGGGCGTCTACTCCACCGACCTGCGCATTCCGCTGGACGCCTTCGCCGCCGGGCTCGGCGACAAGAAGATCATCACCACCCTCTGCCCGGGCGGCAAGGAACGCATGCGCCGGCTGATGGAAGTGGTGGCCTCCGGCCGCGTCGACCTCAAGCCGCTGGTGACCCATCGCTACAAGCTGGACGACATCGAGGCCGCCTACGACCTCTTCGCCAACCAGCGCGACGGGGTGATGAAGGTCGCCATCACGCCCTGACTGGCCGGCCACCGTCGCGCGATTCGCGCGGCGGGAGGCCGCACCGTAACGGGCATACCCGGCGCCGTGGCGCGATGCAGCCAGGGCCGCAAGCTCGACCCTCAGGGGGCCGGGCTCAATTCCAGCACCCGGTCGCGTCCACCCTCGGCCAGCAGGTAGGTGCCGTCCGGTCGCGCCAGCAATTGCTGCGGCGCGCGCAGGTGCGACAGCACCAGGTTCAACCGACCCTGCTCGTCCAGCAACAGCAGACGCGCCAGGTGGGTGGAGTCTTCGCTGATCCACAGGCCGCGCGCGTCGCACAACAGTGAACTGGGCTCGCGCAGCCCGTCGACCAACACGGGGTCCGTGCCGTCGTCGGCGAGCACGCGGATCACGCCCCTGGCCTTCTCCGTGTAAAGCATCCGCCCGTCCGGGCAGCGCGCCAGGGATTCGGCCTCGTGCAGGCCCTCGCGCAGCACGCTCAGTTGGCCGCTCGACGGATCGTAGCGCAGCAGCCGGCCCTCGCCCTTGCGGTCCTCGAGGGCGTACAGGTACGGCCCCACCACCAGCAGCCCCTGCACGTTGGTGCCTTCGAACAGGCGCTGGACGCCGCCCTGGTAGAGCCAACCGACGGGACGTTTGCCGCCTTCCTGGCTGAAGGCAATGCCGCCGCGATACACCGCCATGCCGTCCGGCTTGTCCAGGCCGACGACCACCTCGCTGCGCGTGCCGTCGGCGGCGATGCGCAGGATCCGGCCGCTGCCTTCGCGGCCTTCCTCGGCCACCAGCAAGTCGCCCTGGGTATCCATCACCAGGGCGCTGGCCTTGGTGATTCCGCTATGGAGCACCCGGTAGCGCCAGGGGGCTTCGGCGCTGACCGGGTAGAAATGCTGCCAGCCCATGTAGCCCGCGCCCGCGAGGACCGCCGCCGCCATCAGGATGCCGAAGATGAGTCCCATGCGCGCCTGGATCGAGCGCGGCCAGGCAGGGGCTTTCGAGGTCGGAAAACGCTGGGGCATCGTGTTCGGGTCGCCGCAGAGGAGAAAGGAAAACCAGGCGCCCGCTGCGCCCGTTGCCGGGCGCTAACGCCTGGCGTGGCCGAAGGATGCCGGGTAACGCATCCCGCCGCAATCGATACGGTCATTCCCGGGTGCGCAGGGGAAAGCGTCGGGCGACGCCGGACGAGCCCAAGGTGAGAGGGCACGTAGCGTCCGCGTGCGCTGATGTGCGGTCCGAACCGGCCCTGTGGAAGACCGTCGGCGAGTGCGGGACGGCCCCAGGCCTTCCCCGTGGAGCGCCGCCGCCTCGCGATTCAGCGAACCGCGAGGCGCGTCAGGGACGCCGAGGGCTCCAGCTCGCCGATCTTCTCCAGGCGGGCGCGTACGATGTTGCGGCTGATGTTGAGCAGGCGCCCGGTCTGCAACTGGTTGCCGTGGCAGAACCGGTAGGCGGTGCGGAAGAGCGTTTCCTCGATGTGGTCGTACAGGTTCGGCAGGTTTTTCTCGAACAGCGCGATCAACGCCTGCTCCAGCGCCACCTCCGGCTGGGCACCGGTCTCCGCCGCCGGCCCACGCGCCGAGCCGGAGGCCGGGGTGCGCAGTTCCACCAGGTGCAAGTCGGCGGGCTGCACGCGCCGGTTGCGGCACACCAGCAGGGCATGGTGGATCGCGTTCTCCAGCTCGCGGATATTCCCCGGCCAGCCATGGCCGAGGAGCTTGTGCTCCGCCTCCGGGCTGAGGGTGGCGCGCTGGTAGCCCAGGCGCTGGCAGTGCTCTTCCAGGAAGAATTCGGCCAGCGGCAGGATATCGCCGAGGCGCTCGCGCAGGGGCGGCAGGCGGATGTTCGCCACGTGCAGGCGATAGAACAGGTCCTCGCGGAAATGCCCGGCGACCACGGCGTCGGCCAGGTTGACGTTGGTCGCCGCCACCAGGCGCACGTCGATGGGGATCGGCGTGCGCGAACCGAGCCGTACCACTTCGCGCTCCTGGAGCACCCGCAACAGCTTCACCTGCATGTTCAGCGGCAGGTCGCCGATCTCGTCGAGGAACAGCGTGCCGCCGTTCGCCGCCTCGAACCAACCGGCCTTGGTCGAGGTGGCGCCGGTGAAGGCGCCCTTCTCGTGCCCGAACAGTTCGCTTTCCACCAGGGATTCCGGGAAGGCCCCGCAATTGACCGCCACGAACGGGCGGTCGCCGCGCCGGCTGAGCCGGTGCAGGTGCCGCGCCACCAGTTCCTTGCCGGTACCGGTCTCCCCCACGATCAACGCGTTCGCCTCGCTGGGCGCCAGGCACTCGATGCGCTTGAGCAACTCCTGGGAAGCCGGGTCTTCGAAGACCAGAACCGTGGCGCGGACCGATTTGGTCAACTGGCGGGCGTGGGGATGGGTGAGCAACGACATGACAAGCTTCCTGGTAAGGGATGCCTGCATACTGCCGGAAGTGCTTTATAAGTTAAAAATCATCAATAAACATTTGGTTATTCGTTTTACGAATATATGAGCCGGGACCAGCCTTCCTTTTCGAGTCGGGCGAGCGCGGAATGGCCTGGACTGCCCGAGGGCGGCGGGGCTGGAGCCGGATCGGACATGGCGAACGGGTGCGTGGAGCAGCACCACGAAAGCACCGGAGAATATCCAGGCGACAGACCGCTCGCGCTACAGCACGTAAAACAGGATCGCCACGAAATGCAGCAGGCTCCCCGCCATCACGAACAGGTGCCAGATGCCGTGCCAGTGGCGGAAACGGCTGTCGTAGACGAAAAACACGATACCCACGGTGTAGAACACCCCACCGGCGGCGAGCCAGGTGAACCCGGCGCGGCCCAGGGTGGCGAGCAACGGTTGCACCGCCACCAGCACGATCCAGCCCATCACCGCGTAGAGGACGATCGACAGCACCCGCGCCTCGGAGCGCGGCTTGATCTCCTGCAACATGCCGACGATGGCCAGGCCCCAGACGGTGCCGAACAACGACCAGCCCCAGGGCCCGTGAAGGGTCACCAGGCAAAACGGGGTGTAGCTTCCGGCGATCAGCAAATAGATGGACAGGTGATCCAGCTTGCGCATGACCACCTTCGCCCGCCCACGCACGCTGTGATAGACCGTGGAGATGCTGTAGAGCAGCAGCAGGGTGAGGCCATAGATGGCCACGCTGACGATCTTCCAGGGGTTGCCGTCCAGGCTGGCCAACACCAGTAGCCAAACGGCACCGATGGCGGCCAGTACCGCACCGACCAGATGGGTCCAGGCGTTGAAGCGTTCTCCGTGATACATGGGTTCTTGTTCCTCGAACTGCCCGCACGACGAGGCGACCCCAAGGCTTATCGCCGAAAGCGCCCTTCGTCGCAACGCTTATCCGTAGCGACGAAGCCGATACGCGGACAGATTCCGGATTTCCGACAGGGCTCCCATCGCGAAGCCCTCGCGTTGGGCAGCCTCAACCCTCAGCCGCATCGCCGGGCTGCTTGCGGGGGCGCTTGGCCGGGGTCTTGCGGCGCGGCGCAGGCTGCGCTTCGGTGGCTTGGTCGAGCAGAATCCAGGTCGGCGCGTGGTCGCTGGCGTGGGGCAGATCGCGCACCCAGCGATCGACCCCGGCATCGCGCAGGCGCGGTGCCAAGTCGGCGCTGAGCAGCAGGTGGTCGATGCGCAGGCCGGAATCCTTCTGCCAGTGCTGGCGGAAGTAATCCCAGAAGGTGTAGAGGCGCGCGTCCGGGTGGCGGGCGCGCAGCGCATCGGTCCAGCCCTGCTCCAGCAGGCGCGCGTAGCAGGCGCGGCTCTCGGGTTGCAGCAGCGCGTCCTTCTGCCAGGAGCGCGGGTTGTAGATGTCCTCGTCGGTGGGCACCACGTTGTAGTCGCCGGCCAGCACCACCGGGTGGCCGCTGGCGTAGAGGCCGGCGGCATGCTCGATCAGCCGCTCGAACCAGGCCAGCTTGTAGTCGAACTTGGGCCCTGGCTGCGGATTGCCGTTGGGCAGGTACAGGCAGCCGACGATCACCCCGTGGGCGGCGGCCTCCAGGTAGCGGCTGTGGGTGTCGCCCTCGCCGCCCGGCAGACCGCGGCGGATTTCCAGGGGCTCCATGCCACGGGCGAGGATGGCGACGCCGTTCCACGACGCCTGGCCCTGCCAGATCGCCCCGTAGCCCGCCGCGCGGATGGCCTCGGCGGGAAAGGCCGCATCGGGCGCCTTCAACTCCTGCAGGCAGACCACGTCCGGCGTCTCGCGCGCCAGCCACTCGAGCAGCGCGGGAAGCCGGGAACGGATACCGTTGATGTTGAAGGTGGCGATTTTCAGGGTTTCCACGGCGACGACCTCCTGGGGCTACAGGGTTACGACTGGCGGGGACGCGGTGGGTTCGCCGGCACCGCCCGGCGGAGACGAGCGCCCCGGCCCGCGGGCGGAGACGCCCTTCCGTGACCTCGCTCCCAGCGCGCGAAGCCCGCCCCGGCAGGCGGAACGCGCATCGCGCGCCCAGGCCCTTTAGACTGCGCGGTTTCGGCCGCCCACCCGCGGTGGCCACCACGGGCGGCGACGCCCCTTATCGACAGGACTTCCGATGAAACGCTACGTATGGCTGGACAGGGCACCCATTCCGGGCGGCGACGGCGCCCTGTGCCTGTTCGAGTATGGCGAGGACTACGTGATCAAGATCGAGGGCGGCAAGGGCGGCCAGTTGATGAACACCCGCATGCACGGCTCCGAGGACGCCCTGGCGGAAATCCCCTGTAAGCGCCTCGCCGCGCGTCCTGGGGTCCGCGTCCTGATCGGTGGCCTCGGCATGGGCTTCACCCTCGCCTCCGCGCTGCGCCACCTGGGCGAGGACGCCGAGGTGCAGGTCGCCGAGCTGGTCCCCGGGGTGATCGAGTGGAACCGCGGCGCGCTGGGCGAGAAGTCCGGGCGGCCGCTGGACGATCCGCGCACCCGGGTACTCAACGTCGACGTCGCCGAACCCTTGAAGGCCGGGCCGAAGGGCTTCGACGCCATCCTGCTGGACGTCGACAACGGCCCGGAGGGCCTCACCCAGCAGAGCAACACCTGGCTCTATTCGGCCGCCGGCCTGGCCGCCTGCGCCCGGGCCCTGCGCCCCGGCGGCTACCTCGCCGTGTGGTCGGCCAGCGCCGACCGGGGATTCACCCTGAAGCTCGGCAAGGCCGGCTTCGCCGTGGAAGAGGTGCAGGTCTACGCCCACGGCAACCGCGGCACCCGCCATACCCTGTGGATCGGCACCCGGGCCGCCCGCTGAGCCGGCGCCTCGCGCTCGCC
>NZ_JANZKU010000049.1 GCF_025642785.1 Pseudomonas sp. RIT-PI-AD | reverse complement strand
TTTAGATATAACCCCTTGAATCTTTTAGCTTTCTTATTCACTCCACCCCGGATCAACCCGCATTTATACCCGCTATTTTCGCGGCTGGGTTTTCGCTTCGGCGTGGGACTTCAGATGGATACCGGCAGGGCGCCGGAAAGACAGAATTAGGCGCGCCAGCGCCAACGGGCGAACGCCTTGATCAAGAGGGTGGTGCTGCTGCGGGGAAAAATCACTGCGGGCTTTCTCTCTTCGCTACGCGCGGAACAGTAGCCCACCAGTAGAGCGCGGCGCAACTTTCACGCACTGCCGCCCAGGCTCCCCAGTGCGTTGATCCGGGCTCGCACTCCATCCCTCACCTCGGCCTGGTCTATCTCCGCCACCTGGCCCTGAGCCCACCGGCGCCAGCCGTTGCCCATCGTCGCCCGCGCATCGACGATCCTTATCGCTTCGCCCTCGATCCTCGCCTCCAGCGCCTTGCGCAGCCGATACCGCTCGAGCGCTGCCGCCTTCTCGCCTTCGATTGCATCCCGCTCCTCGCGGCTCAGCCCTGCCAGGTTGTAGCCCATCGCTCCCCTACCTCACCTTCCACAGTTGATCGATCCGGGTTGTATAGCTCCGGCTCATCAGCTCCCGCCGCATTCCCCACTCTGGCGTCAATGGCACCCCGGCCGGCCTGAGTGTCCCTCTCCCCCATTTCCCGTTGATTTCGTCCAGAACCTGCATGACCCGCTCGGACGCCGCCGGCTGCTGGACAGCGAACAGGTCGTCCGTAAACTCGCCTCGCTTGCGGAGATCCACCAGCAAGATCTCGGCCTTGCTGTAGGCATAGCCCTCGCGGAATATCCGGGCCAGGCCGTCCACCGCGGCCCTGGTGATCAGGCGCGTGTCGTCGGTGGGATACGGCAGGTCCACCAGCACACCGTTGGCATACCGCGGCTGGTTCGGGTTGAACATGCCGGTCCGGATCGAGACCCTGACCTGTTTCGCCAGCGACTCCTGACGGCGCAGTTTCTCGCAGGCCCTGGCCGCGTAGGTGGCCACCGCCTCACGGATCGGCGCCAGCTCATGCAGTCGGTGCCCGAACATCCGGCTACAGCAAATCTCCTGCCGAGGCGGGTCCGGTGGCTCCAACTCCATGCACGGCGTGCCGGCCAGCTCTCGGGCGGTGCGCTCAATGACAACGCTGAACCGGTCGCGCAGCAGGCGCGGGTCAGCCGTGGCCAGCTCCCAGGCAGTACGGATGTTCATCCCCTGCAGGTGGGCTTGCATGCGCCGGCCGATGCCCCACACCTCCCCGACCTCGATCGCGCGTAGCAATTTGTCCCGGCGCTCGGGGTCGGTGATGTCCACCACTCCGCCGGTCTGGCGTTGCCAGCGTTTCGCCGCGTGGTTGGCGAGTTTCGCGAGGGTTTTCGTTCCAGCGATGCCGACGCCCGTCGGGATACCCGTCCGCAGCAGCACCTCGGCCCGGATGCGGCGGCCCAGCCCCTCGCGGTCAGCGATGCCGGTCAGGTCGGCGAACGCCTCGTCGATGCTGTAAACCTCCAGCGCCGGCACCAGGCTCTCGATAACCGACATAACCCGTTCGCTCATATCGCCGTAGAGGGCGTAATTGCTGGAGAACGCAACGATGCCATGCTGCCGAAGCACTTCGCGGATCTGGAAATACGGCTGGCCCATTTTCACGAATGGCTTCGAGTCGGCCGATCGCGCGATGACACATCCGTCGTTGTTGCTCAGCACGACGACAGGCACGCGCGCGAGGTCCGGCCGGAACACACGCTCGCAACTGGCGTAGAACGAATTGCAGTCGATCAGGGCGAATATGGGATCAGGCGATTGCATGGGGGTGGAGGTTGTAGCGGACCACTCCCCAGGTCTCGAACTCGTCGCCTTCCATGACGTAGAGGGGGCGGTGGGTAGGGTTCTCGGGCTGCAGGATGATCTGCGTGCCCTGGATGACCAGGCGTTTGATCAGCGGCTCGCCGTTGAGAACCGCGATGATGATATTGCCATGCACGGCCGTGCGTGACCGATCGATCACCACCAGGTCGCCGTCAAAAATGCCGGCGCCCTGCATGCTGTCGCCCTCGACATATGCGAGGTACGTGTGGGGCGCGCGAACCGCCAGCAGCTCGTCCAGCGAGATAGGTTGCTCGAGGTGATCCTGGGCGGGGCTGGGAAATCCTGCCGGCACCCGGAACTCGAACAGAGAAAGGAGCGGCCCGCCTTCGGCGAGTGGCCCCAGGATAGTGCACGACATGATACTGCTCCGCCGACGCTTAACTGGTTAGGCATACAGTATTAGACGGCCAGCACACGCGGGAAGGCCTCAAACGACGAACGGGGACGAAACCTATGTGCGGTCGATACACGCAATACCGCACGATGCGCGCCCTTGGTCACGTCCTGGCTGTGCCTGCTGGAACTGCGCGCCGGCGCCTGCGGGTTGGCAACGGATTACCCGGCTTTGGGTATGGTAGCGGCTGGACCTTGCAGCGCCGCAGCCAAGCCGGCTTGATCATGTAGATATAGCGGAACTGCCGTAGCCGGTGGCGTGTGGCGCGCGCCAGATTATTTCGGAGGTACTCGCCGCGGCCGCCGCCTTTCCCTCGGCGCAAGGTCAGGTGCATCGAGTGGTAAAACTCGCCGTCCAACTCGTAGAAATCCTTCGTATGGTGCCCGAAGTAATGGAAGTTCGCGGCCTGGTAGACCACGCCCCAGCCGCCGCAGCGCTCGTCGGCGAACGATTGCACCCACGCGACCATCGGGCAGATTCGGCGGATCAGCTTGATCGCATAGCTCAGCGCCTGGCTTTCAGTATTGCGCGGCGCTACGTCGTCAAACCACATCCGATTGAGTTCCATGTACTGGTGGACCTCCGTTCCCTCGACGATTTTCCGCGCACCGGTAACCGGGTTCATTGCATAGCCGAATTGAAGAACTCCGCGCAGCACGCCATCGACCCAGGCGCCCAGGTGCAAATAGGAGTTGCTTACTACCCGGTGCGAGTAGTGATGCCGAATGATCAGGTCGCAGGCGGTTTTCCGGGAGATCAGGGCGACGTAGAAGTCAGCGCGGCCGAAGCCGGCGGGGGCGAGCGTGCCCAGGATGTACCCGGGCACGTCGGTGGTGGGAGGGGTCCACTGACCAGGATCAGCGGGGTGGTGGTGCGGTTTGGTTGCCATGGGCGTCTCGTTCCGTGGACGCTCGCGGGCGTTCTGGAATGCAGCTCATGGCTGTCAGCTGGTTGAGTGTCCGGCAGCGCGGGCACTTGATTTGCAACAGGGTGAAGCCTTCCGCGCGCGCCAACAGGCGCGAGCAGCCGCCGCAGCGGATGTCGGTGGTCATGTAGGAAACCTGCTCAGTTACTGGTAGGCTCCGGCCCGCTCTCGCGAGGGCGGGGGGCCTTGGCCGGTCTGCAGGCGTGCTCTGCGGGCTGGTGCCTGTCGTCGGTGGTCTCAACACCGGCGGCGGGCGCCCTCTCTTACGTGGGAGTCGGGAGGGGCCTGCGCATGCGGGCCCGCCCCTTTCTACTCCAGCGGCTGCTCACCCTCGGCGGGTGGCCACTGCATCGGCGGCATCATCGCCACCACATCTTCCTCGGTCGGCACCGGCCTGGCGCCGCGCCTCACCTCCTCAATGATCCGGTAACCCAACGCCCAACAGCGGTCGCGCCACTCGACGCCGGCCTGCCCTTCCGCCCGGAACCTCGAGTCGGTGCTGGTCGCGTAGGTGCACAGCGAGAGGATTCCGTCGTAATGGCGTTGCTGTGCCACGCCGTCCATCCAGCGCTGCACCGCTGCGGTCATCCGCGCGACCAGCTCGGCTTCGACCTCGGCAGGGTCCTGCGGCGCGAACGACAGCCGCGCCAGGTCCACGCCCATCGCGGCGATCGCCTCGAGGCTGTCGCCCTCGCAGAGGTACTCGCCGTCCATCAGTATCATTTTCATGCGTTCAGTCCATTGCTGCCCGGGATGGGCGATCGATGCAGGCCGACGTCGGCAATGCCGGTCGAGAAAAACGGCATGGCGATCTGGATGATCGAGCCCGGCGCGGCCGCCAGGTAGGGAAAGGCGTTGTCGTAGCCGAGCGGCGTCCAGCCGATCGCGCGCACGTGGACGAAACCCTCGGCGGCCGTGATCGGCGTGCCCTCCGGTACCAGCACGCCGTTCTTGTAGTACGGCAGCCCAAGGAAGGCGGTACCGGTCTTCGCCCGCAGGTTGGCCGAGAACGTCCCGAACCCGCCGGCGCCGAACAGCGCGCGGTTGCCGTTGGTGGTCAGCAGGTAGCCGGCCCCGATCGGCACCGCGGTCTGCGCGCCGGCGGTGATCTGCGCCAGGTAGAATTCGACGCCGTAGCGGCCGGCGGCGCCGGTGCGGTTGAGGAACTGGAGCAGCGCCTGCACATCTGCCGTCAGCGCCCCGCCGCTACCGCCGAACGTGGTGTTGTCGAAGATGAATTTCCCGGCCGAGCTGAACGCCCCGGCCCCGTTGAAGGGTTGCAGGTAGGGCGAGGCGGTGAAACTCGCGCCAAGGGTCAGCGACTGGGGATCGGCCTTGCCGGCGAACCGGCCGTTGTCCGGCATCAGGTTCACCGGCGCGTTCGGCGCCTCCTGCCACGCGCCGTCCTTGAGCCAGTAACCTTTGCTGTCGCTGGCCGGCGCCCGCGGCACGTTGAGCGCATAGGCCCTCACCTCCCCCACCCCGTTGGTGACGTACAGGTCGACGCCAGCACCCGCGCGGACGAAGTAGAGGGCATTCGGGTCCAGGGTGGCCGGCAGCCCCGCCACCAGCTTGTTAAACTTGAGCGGCTCCATCACCAGTTCGCCACGTCCCACTCGGCCGGGATCGGCACCCCGCCGAAGCGCAGCCGGCCGTCCGCCGACTCGCTCAGTTTGTCGAGCACCGGCTTGTTCGGGTGGCTGTGGGCCTTGCTGACCGCGTCGTCGATCTGCGCCGGCGTGGATGCCGGGCCGCCCTGGAGCATCGTCCAGGTCAATTGCAGGTCCATCGATTCGTACTCTGCGATTTTCAGCCAGGCCGAAGTCGCCGGGTTCCAGGCGTACATGGCGGCGCCACGCTCGACGGTCGGGTCTGCGGTAGCGTCGGTGACGATGACGAACACCGCCTCGGTGGGGTTCAGGGCGTCCCGCTCAGCGATATCGACCGCGTACAGCACGGGCGCCCCGGAGGTCGGCAGGCTCTGCAGGGCCTGGGCGATCAGCGCGTTGATCATGGCGCTGTTGCCGACGAGCCTGGCCACGCCGTTGGCGTCGGTGAGGTAGCTCTCTGCATAGGCCCCGTTCAGGATGAAATAGAAGGCGCCCGCCTGGAGCTGAGCGGGCAGCGAGTTTTCCTTGTGAAACGTGATGTCAGCCATCGAGGCCTCCGATTACCATTTGGATGTTCCCCACTGTGCCCCGCCGGTACCGGCAGGCCCGGGTGGGCCCGGTGGTCCCTGCCCGCCCACGTTGATGACCTGCACCTGCGGCGCCTGCACCGTCACCAGCACCTGGCGCTCGACCTCGGCGGTGATCGGGTGCTCGACCTCCAGCACCACCACTGCCGGCGGTTGATCTGCGGTTGTCACGCAATGGGCCCTCGCAGGTAACGGGTCACGGTGCCGTCGGCATAGGTCACGTCGAGGGCGTAGTGCAGGCCGGTGCCGGTGAGGCTGGCGGTCTGCGTCGGGGTCAGCTCGCGCACCAGGCTGCCGATGGCGCCGAAGGCCAAACCCTGGCCCAGGATCAGCTCGAGCAGCAGGTCGTCGCCGCGCCAGATCCGCATCGCAGCATCGGCGCCGGCCAGCGCGACGGGCAGCTGGTAGATCAGTTCGCCGCCGCTGGGGCGTTTACCGGTGGCGGACAGGCGATTGATCACCAGGTTGTCGTCGTCCAGCCGGCGCGCCCAGTGCGGTGCCTGGCCGGGTTCGGCATTGAGTTCGGCCATGCCCTGGACGCCGCGCACCCATACCGGCCACTCGGCGGGCAAATCGTGACCCGGCACGGTGAGCACAGCAGGCGCGCCGGCGATTGCGGTTATGGCGCGGTAGGCCCACTCCGGTTGCATCAGCCGCACGGTGTCGCGGAACGTGGTACCCGGCAGGATCGCCAGGGGTGTTTCAGGCAGCAGGGCGCAGGCCGACATAGGTCAGCTCCTGTTCATCGTTGAGGGGGGCCGGTCAGACCCAGGTTACGGGGATGTCACTGTCGCGCACGGCCTCGCCGGTGCTGGGGTTGTAGCTGCCGAACAGCTCGCCGGCCCAGCCCAGGCCGTAATCGTGGCGGCCCGGCAGGGTGCCGCCGGGGTGGGTGACGGTGAACACGCTGTATCGGTAGCGGGTCCACGGGCCTTTTTGCTCCTTGCGCGCCGCATCCAGCACGCCGAACGCCAGCATGCTCGAGCTGTAGCGCGCGACCTCGATCTGGAATGCCGGAAATTCGTTCGTATCCCGGCCTATCAGCATGAAGGGCAATTCGAAGACGGATTTCGCAAGGTTCGCCTGAAAAGCCGCCACCGTCACCGAATCGGGGCCGTCGCCCTTCACCTCGCCCGCCACGGCGCCGTCGACCCGAACGCTGTACTGATACGCCCCTTCCAGGGTTTCGGGGACCGGTTGCGGATTGCCGCTGGGCAAGGTTTCGTGATGCATTCGGGTGCGCACCCATGAGGCGCTGCCGCTGATCGACATCGTGCTCACGACCTCGCCCGCGCGGGTCAGCGTGACGGTGGCGCTCATCGAGCCCGAACGACTTTCGACGGTCCGGTAGTCCAGCACCGACGGCGCCGTATTGAAGCCGCCCGGATCGAACGAATCGACTCCGTAGGCAAACGTCGCGCCCTCCTCGATATGCGTGTCAACGTCCAGACGGATCTCATGCGGGGTGCCCTGGGCGTCGTAGTACATCGACACGATGCGGGTCCAGGACGGCGCTTGCTCGGGCGTGATGTTGGTTACATACGCGGAGCTGCTCGGCTCCTCGAAGAACGCGTAGGTCGCGGGCTCGCCGTCATCCACGTAAACCCCGCCATCGCCCCACCAGTGGTTGAGCAGCAACCCGGTGGTCCTGATGATCGCCGGCTTGTATTCCCGTCGCACCAGCATCATCGCCGCCGATCCGCGAATGCAGGTGTAGGTCGCCTGCATTACCCCGTCCGAATCGCGCCCGATCACCAGCTCGTACATTTTCAGGGGTAGCCGGCAACGGTTCAGCGGCGCTTCCTCGCGGGCGTCCTCTGGCGCGTACAGCGCGAACAACGCCCGGTTGCCTTGGGCGGTCACGTCCACCAGCACCGACACCGTTCCCGCATAGGAAAAGCCATCGTCCGGATCGATCACGGTCGGGGTGAGAAAGCGCTGCTCCACGGCATCGCCGGGGCGGTGGTCTTCACGCCAAATCACCGGCGTGGACGTGAAACTGATCTCGCCCGCGCCGACCCATTCGGCAATCCAGTTGCGCTCGCCGTCGTGGAAAACCCAATTGGCATGAACGGTGGCGAATTGCCGTTTGCAGTAAACGACCCCGGCCGGCGAACAGAGGACATCCGCCTGCCAGCGCACTCCCGGTGGAGGCTTGTAGCTCGGCACGTACTCCTGCGCTCGCGGATCGCGAAACCGAAAGCAGCTGCCCGGCTGGGCGCGGCGATCGCGGCTATACACCTTCGGCAGCGGTATGGTCACCGGCCCGGCCTGGAGGTAGGTCACGCCGCCGAATACGTCGGGCATGAACATCCGGCCGTGGTAGGGCCAACCGAAGCGAACCACCTGGCCAGGGTCGTGATCGTCGAGAGGGGATTCGATCATTGGGTCGGCCTCGCGGGAACGGCGAACTGCATCACCACCGGGGCGTTGTTGGCGTCGACCATGTGCATCGCCTTGACCGGACGCAGCTCGACGCTCAGGAAATAGTCGTTGCTGTAGAGGTTCGAAATCGGGTCGTAGTACTCCCGGGTGTTCGGCACCTCGGTAAGCGGGCTGGCCACGCCGCCGGTACCGGTGTTGGTGGCGGGCTTATTCCAGGTGCCCTTGCCGGTCTGCGCCGCAAGCTTGCCGCGCGGGTCGAGGGGCCGCAGCGGTTGGTTCTGCCGCGGCGGGTTCACCAGGCGGTTCAGGTTTTCCGCGAGCTCGTCCGCCGAAGCCTGCCGTTCGCCTCGCATACGCGGATCGATAGCCTGGCGCTCCCCGCGGATACGCGTATCGATCGCGCGACGTTCATCTGCCAGCGACATATCAACCTCCTACCGGGTGCCAGGTGCTGCCGAAACGCAGGTAAACCGTCCCGCTGTCGATGTCCCGGTACATCACCGGGCCGCTTCCGAACCCCGGCGGGCCATTGCCCTCCGTGACCGTCACGACACGCACCCAGCGTGTACCCTCCTCACCGACATCGGCGGCCAGGTAAACATCGCCGTTCTGCGAGTCGCAGTAGTGGGCGCCAACGAACTCCGGCGCACTGGTGGGTGCGCCGTAGCCGGCGAAAATGTGCTGCTGCTCGGGCATATCAATCTCCTGCGGTCAGAATGTCACCCTCGGCGCCCGTCAGGACCAGGCCGTCGGCATCGGTGAGGGCATTCTCGGGTATGGGGTCAGGGCCGGGCCCTTCGGGCGGGCCGGCGGTTTCCAGAATCGCGATGCGGTGCAGCAGGCTGTCGAACAGTGCGGCGGTCAGGCGAACGCTGATGGTCGACCCGGGCGGCGTCACGCTCGGCGCCAGGGTGTTTTCCTGTTCGCGCTCGAGGGTCAGTACCCCGCCGGCTCGGCCTACGATGTTGACAATCTCCCAGGCTACTTCGCGGCCGGTCGAGTCTTGGCGGGCCAGCGTGGCCACGTAATGGTCGCCAGCCCCGAGGCCGTCGAGCATGCCCGCCATCGCCGGCGATATCTGGCACTGCTGCGCGCCGGCGGGCAGCGCCTCCAGCAGAGGCGCCGACCAGTTGTTGATGAACCGTTGCATGCTCACAGCTCCAGGGTGTCGTTGGGGAAGCCGACCCGGTAGGTGGCCGAGGTCTCGGTCTTCTGCTCGTCGCGGCGCTCCTCGGGAATCTCGACGGCGGTCAATTGCAGCCGCCGCGGGAATGACTCGAACGTGAAATCGTCCCAGGCGTTGTAGTTGCCGGAAAACCCGTCGGCGTTCTCGTCGAAAACACCCGAATCGCGGTGGCGCCCGAGCTGGGTGACCAGGGGCTTTTCCGGCCCATAGTGCCCCTGCGGTGGGGTCGCAGGCCGGCCAGGCACCAGCAGCGCGTCGCCGATCCGGCCACCGCGCATCACGGCGATGGTGAGCTGGGTCACCGCTTCGCCCGTTTCGACGTTCCAGCGGTCCTCAACCTCGATAACCTTGCCGGTGGCCACCACGCCCTGATCCTCCAGGCGCAGCGAGTGGATCAGGTCGACCCCGAACGCCATGCTGGTCGGCACGGCCCAACTGACCCGGGTTCCGCGGTGCCCACCGATGATGGCCACCTGGCCGATTTGCAGCAGGCACTCCAGCGCGGCGCGGCGGCGGGTCTCGTCGCCCAGGTCCTGAAAGCCGGAATTGCCGCCCTTCACTGGGTCGGACTCCCATCGCTCGGCCCGCTCGCTCTCGATCTCGAACGATACTGACTCGCGCTGGATGTCCCCGCCCACCTCGGCCTCGTCCGCGATCAGCGCGATGGTGTAGTGCTCGGTGACGTACTGCGTCCAGCGACGCGCGGCCGTGAC
>NZ_JANZKU010000048.1 GCF_025642785.1 Pseudomonas sp. RIT-PI-AD | reverse complement strand
GATCGGGTTCCTGGGCGTCACCACCATCCGCGACTTCCTGCTCAAGTGGGCAGGCCGGAGAGCAGACCAATGAAACAGACCATCAACCGCGCCGGCCTGGAGCTGATCAAGCGCCACGAGGGGCAGCGCCTGACCGCGTACCGGGATGCCGTGGGCATCTGGACCATCGGGTACGGCCACACCGCCACAGCGCGGGAGGGCTTGCGCATCGCGCCGGAGACGGCCGAGGAGCTGCTGCGCCGCGACCTAGCCACCGCCGAGCGGGCCGTCACCCAGTTGGTGAAGGTCGAGCTGACGGACAACCAGTTCTCGGCCCTCGTCTCGTTCGTTTTCAACGTGGGCCGCCAGGCGCTGGCCACCAGCACCCTGCTACGCCTGCTCAACGCTGGCGACTACCTCGGCGCTGCCGAGCAGTTCGCACGCTGGGATAAGGCCGGCGAACGGCGCCTGGAAGGGCTCGCACAGCGCCGCGCGGCAGAGAGGCGGCTTTTCTTGGAGGGCGCGACATGCTGACCGATCAGGAACGTCGAGTGCTGCGGCTGGCAGGCGAGCTCTGGAATGAGTTTCTGAGGCTGCCCGCTATCCACCCTGACGATGCGCCTGCGACTGGGCGTGACATCAATTCTATTCAGAACCGTGTGATGGCCCGTTTAGCGGTTCGCACCGAGCCACACCTGTTCTACCGGGCCGGCCAGGCGAGCGACCCGGTGCCGCTGGAGGGTTCGCCATGATCCCCATAAGCTGGGCCGCCTGCGGCGTGCTGGGCCTGGCCTCGGTGCTGACGCTCTGGCGCGCCGATCACCTGGACAACGAGCGCGCCTTCGAGCAGCGCCGGGCCGAGCTGGCCGAACGCCAGCGGGACGAGAAGCAAGGCTTGATCGACCTGCAGGGTGGCGTGCTCGCCGAGCAGCAGCGCCAGCTCGGCTTGCTGGGCGACATCGACGTGACCACGCGCCACCTGAGCATGACCCTGACCACCCAGGGCGCCGCCCAGGCGCGCGCCATCGAGGAGTTGAAACGCAATGACCAGGCTGTTGCTGATTACCTGCGCGGCGTTGTGCCTGCCGCTCTCGGCCTGCACTACGCCCGCGCCGCCGGCACAGACCCAGCCCGCTACCGTGACGGTTCGGGCGGCTCAGTGCCCGCTGACGCCGTGCCTGCTGCCCGCCCGCCCGGTCCTGCGGCTCAATGAGGACTGGCGCCTGGCGCTGGACGCTACCGAGGACGCGCTGCTGTCGTGTGCGGCCCAGGTGCAGGACTGCATTCAGCGGCAGCAGGTCGGCCAGGCCAAGGTGAAGCCATGAGCGCTTACCCCGTGACCCAGGAGTTGCAGCACGCTATCAGCGGGGCGGCGCGCCTGCTGGCAGAACTGCCTCTGACCGAGACGGCCAAGCCTGTGCGGCAGATGTTGGAGGACCACCTGCGTGCACTGCTCCGGGTGCAGATGCAGATCGTCAAGCGTGCGCTGGGCGAGGGCCAGTAGATGCCGGCCCGTCCCCCGCGCATGTGCGCTTTCGCCGGATGCCGGCGGCTGGTCCAAGGGCGCAGCTACTGCGCCGAGCATCAGGCTCTGATCGATGCCAAGCGGGCAGCGCGTGAGGCCGAGACGCACAAGGCCTACAACCAGAAGCGGCCGGTGTCCGACAACTTCTACAGCACGCGGCGCTGGCTGGAGACCAGGCGCCGGCACCTGGCCCTGCACCCGCTCTGCCTTGACTGCACGACTGCGGGTCGCGTGACGCCTGGCGTCGTGGTCGACCACATCAAGCCGCGCAAGGTGTTCCCCGAGCTGGAGCTGGAGCCCAGCAACCTGCGCACCCTGTGCCGCGCCTGCGACAACCGCCGCCGGCGCGACATGACCGGGCGGACCTGACCCGGCCACGCGCCCGCGCCCCAGGTCGGGACCCAGGGGGCACGTACCAGTCTGGCGCGGTCCACGGGAGGGGGGGTGCAAAAGTCCAGAGCGATCGGAGCCCCGAACGATGGGAGGTTCCGTTTTTTCGCGCCGTCAAAATTCTATTTTCAAAATTCGAGGTTCGGCGATGGGACGTAAACCCACACCGCCGGAACTGAAAGTTCTGTCCGGCACAGCCCGGCCTGATCGCGAGCAACCTGATGCACCTCAGTTCGATTTAGTCGAAGACTTCCCAGGACCGCCGCAGCACCTAAACGCCGACGGCGCCGAAATGTGGCGAACGCTCGGTCCTCAACTGGTGGCCGCGCGCGTGCTCCAGGTGGTCGACCTCTGGTCGCTGGAGCAACTGTGTTTCGCCTTTCAACGGTTCCGGCAGAAAGCCAAAGCCGGCGTGGAACTCACCGCGGCCGAGGATGGCGCGCTCAAGGCGCTGTTCTCTGAATTCGGCATGACCCCGGCCAGCCGCCGCAAGGTGGCAATGGGTGGAGAGAAGCCGGCCGCCAACAAGTTCAGCGCCAACAGCATAGGGAGGCCGAAACCGGCATGACGCATGGCGAACGACCGTGAATACGTCCAGATCGCCATCGACTACGCCGAGGCCGCCCTGGCCGACAAGAAGCGCCGCAAGCACGGTCTGCTGATCCAGCAGGCGGCGAAGCGGTTCCTGGATGACCTCAAGCGCGCCAAGCGCAAGAAGGGTGCCCCGTTTATTTTCGACCCGTGGCATGCGGATGACGCCTGCGACTTCATAGAGAAGCTGCCGCACGTGGAGGGCACGTGGGACACGCCCGACATCGTGATGCACCCAAGCCATGTGTTCTTCGTGGTGCAGCTGTTCGGCTTCCGCAAGAGCGACGGCGCCGAGATAGACGGGTGGGGCTACTTCCGGCCGCGGCGCTACACCTCGGCGCTGTTCGCGGTGGCGCGCAAGAACGCCAAGTCCACCCTGGCCGCGGCGATCCTGCTGTATTGCGAGTGCTGCGAGCCGGAGGAGGGCGCGCAGGTGATCAGCGCGGCGACCACGTTTCAGCAGGCCAAAATCATCTTCGGCGTCGCCAAGCGGATGGTGGAGAAGACGCCCGACCTCCGGGATGCGTTCGGTCTGCAGGTGTGGGCCAAGGCGGTCAGCCGAATGAAAACGGGCGCGACCTTTAAGCCCGTTCATGCGAAGGCGAGCACCCAGGACGGCCTCAACCCGTCGCACGTGGGGCTGGACGAGATTCATGCCCACAAGACCGCCGACCTGCTCAACGTGCTGCAGTCGGCGGCCGGTGCCCGGGGCAACCCGCTGTTCCTGTTCACGACCACCGAGGGCTACACCAATCCGGGACCCTGGGCGGATATCCGGCAGTTCGCCAAGCGCCTGCTGGCCGGCGTGTTCGGCCATGACGCCGACCACTACCTGGTCGTTTTCTACGCCCTGGACGAGGAAAACAAGACCCTCGGAATCAAGGCCGACGACGAGTTCGACGAGGCGGCTTGGCACAAAGCTAACCCACTCATGGAGGCCAACCCGCACCTGCTGACGGCGATCCGCAAGGAAGCGGTCGAGGCCAAGCAGATGCCGTCGAAGCTGGCGGAGTTCCGCATCAAGCGGCTGAATCGTCCGGCGTCTACCGCCTCGGGCTGGGTGGACCTGACGAAGTGGGCGAAATGCGGCGGCCCTGTCGACCTCGCCTGGCTGGAGGGTTACCCGTGCTGGGGCGGCCTAGACCTGGCGAGCACCACCGACTTCACGGCGTTCCGGCTGGTGTGGCTTGTGGATGGCATCTACTACACCTACGGCTGGCGCTGGGTGCCGGAGTCCGCGGTGGCGTCGCGTACCGAGCGCGGCACGGTGCCTTACGCGGCCTGGGTCGAGACCGGGCACCTGATCGTCACGCCCGGGGAGGTGACCGACTACTCCGTCATTGAGGCGACAATCCTCGAGGCGAACGAGCGGTTCCAGATCCAGCAAGTGGGCTTCGACCGCTGGAACGCCACCGAGATTGCCGGCCGCCTCCAAGAGGCGGGCGTGCCCATGGTGGAGTTCATCCAGGGCCCGAAGTCGTACCACCCGGCGATGAAGGTCGCCGAGGCCGCCTATATCTCCGGGAAGCTCGCCCACGGCGGCGATCCGGTCCTCAACTGGTGCGCCTCCAACCTGGTGGCGCGCCGGGACGACAACCTCAACACCGCGCCGGACAAGAAGCGCAGCGCGGACAAGATCGACGACTTCGCTGCCTTCCTCATGGCCATCGGCCTGGTGGGCGTGACCTCAGAAGAAGAAGACCTCGCCGGCTTCTTCTCGAAACCAATCATTTTGGGATGAACCATGAACGTGGGACTGCTGCTATTCCTGGGCCTGGCCCTGGGCGGCCTCGGCTGCCTGGTGGGCGGCGTGCTGGTGCTCGCCGGCCCCGGCTATGCCCTGCTGTCCGCCGGCGCGGCGCTGCTGCTGGCGGCCGGTTTCATTCGCCGGGGCCTGGTGGCCGAGGCCCGCCCATGAGCCTGGGCCGAGTGCTGCAGGTGGCCATGCACAAGAGCGCCGAGCCGGGCCTGATGAAGTCCTCGCTGGCCAGTTGGGTTGGCCGGTCCGTCACCCTGCGAGACAGCCGGTTCTGGCGAACCTTCTCCGGCGTCGACTCGGCGTCGGGGCAGATGGTCAGCCAGCGCACCGCGCTGCAGCTCTCCGCCTGCTGGGCCTGCGTGCGGCTGATCGCCGAGACCCTGGCCACCCTGCCCCTGGGGCTCTACGAGGAGAGCAACGGCAAAAAATCGGTGGCCCGCCAGCACCCGCTGCACTACGTCATCAGCACCCAGCCCAACGCCGACCAGACCCCGGTGGAGTTCTGGGAAAACGCGTTGGTGAGCCTGCTGATCAACGGCAACAGCTATGTTGTGCCGACTTGGCAGAAGCGCGAAGTGACGAACCTGGAGTTCCTGCTGCCGCAGTGGGTTGAACCGCCGCGCCGACTGAAGAGCGGCGCGATCGGCTACAGCTACACCGACTCCCAGGGTGAAAGGCACGAAGCCACCGACGACGAGGTGATGCACACCCGCGGCTTCGGTTTCGACCCCCTGCAGGGCCTGAGCCCGATAAGCCAGGGCCGCCAGGTGTTCGGCTCAGCACTGGCCGCTGACGAGTCGGCCGGCAAGATCTTCGCCAACGGTATGAAGCTGGGCGGCGTGCTCTCCACCGAACAGATCCTCAAGAAGGAACAGCGGGAGGAGTTGCGCTCCGACATGGCCGCGCAGTTCGCCGGATCGGTCAACACCGGCAAAACGATGGTGCTCGAGGCGGGCATGAAGTACCAGGCCGTCTCCATGACCCCTGAGGACGCGCAGATGCTCCAGACCCGCGCCTTCAACGTGGAGGAGATCTGCCGATGGTTCCGGGTACCGCCCTGGATGGTAGGCCACACCGCGAACTCCACCAGCTGGGGCACGGGCATGGAGCAGCAGATGCTGGGCTTCCTGGCGTTCACCCTGCTGCCGTGGATGCAGCGCATCGAACAGAGCATCGAGCGGCGCCTGCTGGCGCCCGAGCAGCGCCGGCGATTCTTCGTCAGGTTCAACCCCGAAGGCCTGCTGCGGGCCGACAGTGCCGCGCGCGCGGCCTTCTACAGCGCGATGACGCAGAACGGCATCTACAGCCGCGACGACTGCCGCGAAAAAGAGAACCTGCCACCCGTGGGCGGCAATGCCGGCCTGCTGACAGTGCAATCCAACCTCACCCTGCTGGATTCGCTCGGCGACGCCAGCGAAGGCGAGAAAGCCAAGCAGGCCCTGGCCGACTGGCTGCGCCTTCCATCCCTAGGAGACTGAACGGATGAACCGGAAAGACCGGGCACCGATGAAGGTTCGATCCTTCGAGTTCGACACCAAGGCCGTCAGCGATGACGGCCTTTTTTCTGGCTACGGCAGCGTCTTCGGGGTGGTGGACAGCTACAACGAGGTGGTCGCGCCGGGCGCCTTCCTTGAATCGATCGAGGAGGCCCGCAGCAAAGGCCGAACCTTCCCCGTGCTCTGGCAGCACCGGACCGGCGAGCCGATCGGCGACTGGGACCTGGGCAGCCTGAAAGAGGACGACCGCGGCCTGTTCGGCGCCGGGCAGCTCTGGCTGGAGGAGGCGCCCTATGCGCGGATCGCCTACCGCGGCATGAAGTCCCGCTCCATCACCGGCCTGTCGATTGGCTACTACGTGCGCGAATCGAACTACGACGAGAAGACGCGCATTCGCACGCTCACCCAGCTGGACCTGATCGAAATTTCCATCGTGACGGTGCCGGCCAACGACGAGGCGCGAACCGACGTCATCAAGTCGAAGCTCGCCCACGGCTCCATGCCGTCGCTTCCTGAATTTGAGCAGCTCCTGCGCGAGGCAGGCTTCTCGAAAACCCAGTCCGCGGTGATCGCCAACCGCGGCCTGGCGCACCTGCTCCGGAGTGATTCCGAGGGCTTCACGGCGGAACCCGAGGCCATCAAGGCGCTGCAGCAGCGTCTGGCCGGCTTCACCCTCCCTTCATTCTGAGGAATCACCCCATGTACAAGAGCAACGCCGCCGAACGCGCCGAGCACCGCCAATTCCAACGCAAGGAACGCGCCGACGACCAGATCCAGCTGAAAAGCGTGATGGAGGCGCTCGACGCCCGCGATACCGAAATCAAGGCGTTCGCCGCCAAGGCCGCCGCCGAAATCAAGGAGCACGGCACCATCCTGGCCGAGACCAAGACCGTGCTGGAGGGTCTGGTCAAGGACGGCCTCGGCCTGCAAGACCGGATGCAGGAGATCGAGCAGAAGCTGGCGCGCCGGTTCAGCGCCAACGATCCCCAGGGCGGCAAGAGCATCGGCGCGCAGTTCGCGGAGACCGAGGACTTCACCGGCCTCCAGCAGAAGGGCCGCGGCATTGCCCGCATGCACCTGAAGGCGGTGACCACCATCACCAGCGCCACCACCGGAACCGGTGGGGTGGGTGTGGCCATCGAGCCCGCCCGCGTGCCGGGTGTGGTGGCGGCGCCTGAGCGCCAGTTCACGATCCGCGACCTCATCATGCCCGGGCGCACCAGCTCCAACGCGATCGAGTACGTGCGGGAGACCGGCTTCCAGAACAACGCCGCCCCACAGGCGGGTGAGGGCGCCGCCAAGGCGCAGTCCGACCTGTCGTTCGCCCTGGTGACCACCACCGTCAAGACCATCGCCCACTGGTTCCAGGCCTCCAAGCAGGTGCTGTCGGACATCCCACTGCTGGAGAGCTACATCAACGGCCGGGCCATCTACGGCCTGAAATACCGCGAGGAGGAGCAGCTGCTGGCCGGCGACGGCACGGGTGAAAACCTGCTGGGCCTGATCCCGCAGGCGACTCCCTTCCTCACGTCGCTGACCAAGCCGGGCGACACCAAGATCGACACCCTGCGCCGCGCCATCCTCCAGGTGCGGGTCGCCGAGTACCGCGCCAGCGCCATCGCCCTGAACCCAGTGGACTGGGCCGACATCGAGCTGACCAAGGATGCGAACGGCAGCTACGTGTGGGTGAACGTCCAGGAAGGCGGCGCCCAGCGCCTGTGGAAGCTGCCGGTGGTCGACAGCAACGCGGTACCCGAGGGCGAGTTCCTGGTGGGTGCCATGAACATCGCCGCCCAGGTGTTCGACCGCGAGGAAGCTGCTGTCGAGGTGTCGACCGAGGACGGCGACAACTTCCGCAAGAACCTGGTGACCATCCGCGCCGAGGAGCGCCTTGCCCTGGCCGTGTACCGCCCCGAATCGTTCGTCCACGGCTCGTTCGTGTAACCCCTCAACCACATGCGGAGCACGCCCGGGAAACCGGGCGTTGTCGTTTATGGACAAGATCCAAGTGAAAACCCGGCGCGGCTTCAACAACGGCCCCACCTCGGCCTCCTACGTGAAGGCCGGCGTCACCCTCGAGGTGGATCGTTTCCGCGCCGCGGACCTGCTGGCGAACAACCTGATCGAGGACTACCCGGGCTCGGCACGCAAGGCTGCAGCTGCGCCGGTGATCCAGACCCTCACCGAGCCGACCAACAAGTCCGCACCGACGCCGTCTACCCCGGGCGCACCGGCGCCCAGCACCGCCGAACCAGCGAAAGGCGCCAACAAGGCCAAGGGCAACGCCGATAAGGGCAATGCCGCGCCGTCGGCCGCTGGCGCTGACGACAAGCCGGGGGCATGACCGTGTCCGTGATTCCGCTGGCCCGTGCGCTGGAGCACCTGCGGGCCTACCAGGAGGACCGAGTCATGGTGCAAGCCAAGCTGGACGCCGCGGAGCGCTCGGCGGTGCAGTACCTGGGCCGGGAGCTGTATGCGTCCCAGGCTGACCAGTATGCGGCGGCGCAGGCGGTACCGGCGCGGCGCGCGGCTGCGCGGGTGGCCTACGACGAGGCGATCGCCGCCGCCCGGCTGGTTCCCCATGGCGACGATCAGGCCGAGGCCGAACACGTCGCCGACGATCTGCTGCGCGAGGAGCTGGCGGCGTGCCGGGCGATCCAGCGCGGTCTGGTGATGCCCGCCGATGTTGAGGCGGCGTGCCTGCTGATCCTGGGCGCGCTCTACGAGAACCGCGAGGACGTGGTGCAGGGCATGACAGTGGCCCAGTTGCCGCTGAGCGCCAAGTCGCTGCTGACCCCTCACCGGGTCGGGATGGGTGTCTGATGCGCGCCGGATCACTGCGTCACCCGGCCGAAATCCTGGTGATGGATGCCGACCTGCAGGTGCTCTCCCTGGGCGTGGCCTATCTGTCGGTGCTGGCGAAGGACTCGGCCGAACCGCCTTACCCGAGCGGCCTGCGCAGCCCGGCGAAGGTGGCCTGCCGCGGTCGCTACACCGATCGGATCGTCCAGGGCCGGTATCTGAAGGTCGGCCCGCGGCTGTTCCACATCGACAGCGCCCGGGACGCGCTCGGCACTCGGGCTGACCTGGCGATCACGGCCACCGAACTGATCGGGGAGCCGGCGCGGTACCTGCCCGAGCGGGGTGCGGTGCGCTGCTGCCGGGTGTTCATGAACTTCTCGGCGCCGTTCCTCGACCAGGGTGGCCAGGTCACCGACTACCGCACCCTGCTGGAAGTGGCCGTCATTGAGGCCGGCCGGCCCCAGGAGGGCGACGTGTTCGAGGTGGGCGGCGAGCGCTGGACGGTCAGCGGCTACGCCGGCGACACCGACGACGGCATCGTGCGGGCGCTGTGGGTGGAACGGTCGTGAGGCTGTCGGTGCGCCTGCAGGGCGAGGAAATGGCCCGGGCCCGTATGGATGCCATCGGCAAGGCCGTGGAGCCGGTGCTGCGCGGGGCGTTGAACACCACTGCGCGGCGAGCCCGGAAGGAGATTTTCGTCCCGGCTCTGTCGCCCTTGTTCCGGAAGCGGTCGTGGCTCAACAAGCGCTTGACGATAAAGCTTGCAGGTACCCGTCGGCTCAACGCCCGAATCGTCCCCTCCGGGGCCGGTGTGCCAGTTATGGATAGACCTGGTTGGCGTTTTATTCCGCTATCGGCTACTCGGGCTCGCATTACTGTCCCGGGCCTGGGTGGCAGCACGAAGGTTGCCGCGGGCTTTGTCAACCCATCCGGTGCGAAACAACGGCCGCTGGCCACCCGGAGCGAGAAGGCGCGCAACCTCAAGCGCCCCAAGGGCGGCCCCGCGACTTATCGCTACGAGTGGGGGCTGAAGCCTGCCTATGGACCCAGCATTGCCTTTTACTTCCGGCAAGTGGCGGACAGCAGGGCAGTAACTCTGATCGGCTCGATGCTTCAGGAGGAGTTCGAGCGCCGGCTGCGCGAAGCCGAGGCCAAGGCCCGATAACCCTGGAGACCTATGAAAGGACCGAAAATAACCGCCGCGATTGTCGCGCGGCTGGAGCAGATCCGGCCGGCCAACGGCTATGCCACCGACGTGAAGGGGGTCGAGCTGGGCGAGCAGGTACGCGACGGGGACCCGCTCCCCCGCGTGCTGCTGCGCTGGGGCGACGACCACACCGTCGAGCGCACCCTCGGCAGCGCTCGGCGCAGCCGCGGCTACGAGATCGAAGGGGTTTTCCCGAAGTCGACACCATTCGCCGAGCTGGAGCGCTTCCACCACGACGTGCTCCGGGCC
>NZ_JANZKU010000047.1 GCF_025642785.1 Pseudomonas sp. RIT-PI-AD | reverse complement strand
GCCTACGGCGCCGATGCCGTGTACGCCGGGCAACCGCGCTACAGCCTGCGGGTGCGCAACAACGAATTCGATCACGCCCACCTCGCCGAGGGCATCGCCGAGGCCCACGCCCGCGGCAAGCGCTTCTACGTGGTGGTTAACATCGCCCCGCACAACGCCAAGCTGAAGACCTTCCTCAAGGACCTGCAACCGGTGCTGGAGATGGGGCCGGACGCGCTGATCATGTCCGACCCCGGGCTGATCATGCAGGTGCGCGAGTACCACCCGGAGGTGGCGGTGCACCTGTCGGTGCAGGCCAACGCGGTGAACGCCGCCAGCGTCGAGTTCTGGCGCCGCCAGGGGCTGACCCGGGCGATCCTTTCGCGGGAGCTGGGGCTGGAGGAAATCGAGGAAATCCGCCAGCAGGTGCCGGGCATGGAGCTGGAAGTCTTCGTCCACGGCGCGCTGTGCATGGCGTATTCCGGGCGCTGCCTGCTGTCCGGCTACCTCAACCGCCGCGACCCTAACCAGGGCGCCTGCACCAACGCCTGCCGCTGGCAATACCAGGCGCGCCCCGGCGAGGAGAACGAACTGGGCGAGATCGTCGAGGCCCAGGTGCCCACCCTCGGCCGCGGCCCCAGCACCGGGCAGGTGTTCCTGCTGGAGGACGGCAGCCGTCCCGGCGAATTCATGAGCGCCTTCGAGGACGAGCACGGCACCTACATCATGAACTCCAAGGACCTGCGCGCGGTGCAGCACGTGGAGCGCCTGGTGGCCATGGGCGTACATTCGCTGAAGATCGAAGGCCGCACCAAGTCCCACTATTACGTGGCGCGCACCGCCCAGGTCTACCGCCAGGCCATCGACGACGCGGTGACCGGCAGGCCGTTCGACAAACGCCTGATGGACACCCTCGAGTCCCTGGCCAACCGGGGCTACACCGAGGGCTTCCTGCGGCGCCACGTGCACGACGAGTACCAGAACTACGCCCATGGCTATTCGTTGTCCGAGCGCCAGCAGTTCGTCGGCGAACTCACCGGCAAGCGCCGCGGCGCGCTGGCCGAGGTCAAGGTGAAGAACCGCTTCGCCGTCGGCGACCGCCTGCAACTGATGACCCCGGCCGGCAACCACGACTTCCGCCTGGACAGCCTGGAAAACGCCTACGGCGAGCGCACCGGCGTGGCCCTGGGCGACGGCTACACCCTGTACCTGCCGCTGCCCGTGGACGGCGACCTGGAGCACGCCCTGCTGATGCGTTACCTGGAAACCGGCACCACCCGCGGCGCGGCCTGAGGCGCCCGGTGCGGCCTGGGGTAGGATGCCGCGCCAGCGGGGCGGAGCGTCCCGAGACCTTTTTCCGGAGTGTGCGAGCATGACCTTCGCCGAACGCGGGCGTCCCCATTGGCTGCCCCTGGCGCTGCTGCTGGCGGCGGCCCTGGCCAGCCGCTTCCTGCTGTTCGGCCATCCCCGCTCGGCGGTGATCGACGAGGTGTATTTCGCCGAATACCTGTCGTCGTACCTGACCGGCGACTTCTACTTCGATATCCATCCGCCCCTGGCGCGGCTGCTGATCGCCGGTTTCGCCGCGTCGTTCGGCTGCAAGCCGGTGCCCTTCGGCACGCCCTGGAACCTGGAATACCCGGACCAGGACTACTTGGTCCTGCGGTTCCTGCCGGGGCTGGTCGGCAGCCTGTTGCCGCTGCTCGGCTACGGGCTTTTCCTGCGCCTGTTCCGCCGGCGTCGCCTGGCGTTCTTCGGCGCCGGCCTGCTGCTGCTGGACAACGCCCTGCTGGTGCAGTCGCGCTTCCTGTTCTTCGATGTGTTCCTGCTGGCCGCGGGCTTCGCTTCCCTGCTGTGCTACCTCTACCACCGCGAGCGCGGCGGCTGGGGCTGGCTGCTGACGAGCGCCGTCCTGGCCGGCGCGGCGGTGTCGGTGAAATGGGTGGCGCTGCCCTTCGTGCTGCTGCCGGTGGCGCTGGATTACCTGGGGTTCATGCTCGGCGAGCGCCGCTTGCGCAGCGTGCTGAAGACCGCCGTGGCGATGCTGGCGGGGGGCGTGTCGCTGTACCTCCTGGTGTTCGCCGTGCACCTGCACCTGCTGCCCCATTCGGGCCCCGGCAACGCCTACGTTTCGCCGGCCTTCCAGCAGACCCTGGAGGACTCGCCCTATGCCGGCCGCGACGACATCCAGCCGCTGTCGTTCTTCGGGCGCTTGGTCGAGCTGCACCAGGCGATGTACGCCGCCAACCAGCGCATGGGCGGGCACCCCTACAGCAGCCGCTGGTACCAGTGGCCGCTCAACGAGAAACCCCTGGCCTACTGGCGCCAGGGCGAAGTGGACATCGCCCTCAAGGGCAACAGCCTGCTGTGGTGGGCCGGTTCCGCGAGCGTCGCGCTGCTGGGGCTGATCCTGGCGCTGAAGCCGGCGCTGTGGCGAGACCCGGTGGCCTCGCTGGCGCTGCTCGGCTACCTGGCGAACTGGCTGCCGTTCGCCCTGATCGACCGGGTGATGTTCATCCACCACTACCTGCCGGCGTTGATCTTCAGCGTGATCGCCCTGGGCTGGCTGGTCGCGCGGGTGCCCTGGCTGGCACGTCACGCGCCCTGGCTGCTGCTGCCCTTCGCCCTGGGCTTCGTCGCCCAGGCGCCGCAAAGCTACGGGCTGGCGCCCTGGTGACGGAAAGCCCGCGGGCGCGAAGGGCGCCCGCGCGCTTCAATCCATCCAGGCCCGGCCGTGGCGTTCCAGCAGGTTATGCGCCTGCTCCGGGCCCAGGGAGCCGGCCGCATAGGGGCGCGGGCTCTGGTAGTACTCCTGCCAGCCCTGGAGGATCGGGTCGACCCAGTTCCACGCGGCCACCACTTCGTCGCGGCGCATGAACAGCGTCGAGTCGCCCTCGATCACGTCCAGCAGCAGGCGTTCGTAGGCGTCCCAGCGGCGCTTCTGCGGAAATGCCTGGGCCAGGTTCAGGTCCAGTTCCACCGGCGTCAGGCGCATACCCTTGCCCGGGCTCTTGGCCATCAGGTGCACGCTGATGCGTTCCTCCGGTTGCAGGCGGATCAGCAGGCAGTTGGCCTCGCCGCCGTCGAACAGGCGATGGGGCACCGGCTTGAACTGGATGAGGATCTCCGAGCTTTTCTTCGCCATGCGCTTGCCGGTGCGCAGGTAGAAGGGCACCCCGGACCAGCGCCAGTTGTCGATCTCCACCTGCACCGCGACGAAGGTCTCGGTGTCGCTGTCGTTATCGACGTTCTTCTCGAAGTAATAGGCCGGCACGTCCTGCCCGCCGATCTTGCCGGCGCCGTACTGGCCGCGCACCGTCTTGTCCTGCACGTCGAGCCCGGAAATCGGCCGCAGCGCCTCGAGGATCTTCACCTTCTCGTTGCGCACCGCCTCGGCGTCGAAGCGCACCGGCGCCTCCATGGCGACCAGGCAGAGCAGCTGCATCAGGTGGTTCTGCACCATGTCGCGCATGGCCCCGGCGTGATCGTAGTAGGCGCCGCGGTTCTCCACGCCGAGGGTCTCGGTCACGCTGATCTGCACGTGGTCGATGTGCCCGGCGCGCCACACCGGCTCGAACAGCGCGTTGGCGAAGCGCAGCGCCATCAGGTTCTGCACGGTTTCCTTGCCCAGGTAGTGGTCGATGCGGAACACCCGGGCTTCGTCGAACACCGCGCCGATGGCCGCGTTGATCGCCTTCGCCGATTCCAGGGAATGGCCGATGGGCTTTTCCAGCACGATGCGCGCCTCGGCGCCGGCCAAGCCGGCGGTGGCCAGGTGCGCGGCGATGTCTTCGAACAGGCTGGGGGCGGTGGCCAGGTAGTAGACCCGCACCCGTCCCTCGGCGGGCCCGAGGCGGCGCGCCAGGCGGCCGAAGTCGGCGCTCTGCGAGGCATCCATGGCGAAGTAGTCGAGCCGTTCGGCGAAGCCGCGCCAGGACTCGGCGTCGAAATCGGCGCGGGCCACCTGGGCGCGGCAGCGGCGCTCCACCAGCGCCTGGAAAGCCGCGCGGTCCAGGCGCTGGCGCGCCAGGGCGACGATCCGCGTCTGCGCGTGCAGGCGGCCTTCGTGGTGCAGGTAATAGAGCGCGGGCAGCAATTTGTGCAGGGCGAGATCGCCGGTGCCGCCGAATACCAACATGTCGCAGGGCGTCGTCAAGGGGCTCTCCACGTGCGTTCGCTTGGGGGCGGGTCGTGTAGTATAACTACAAGATCACTACAGCCCGGCGTCCGGCAGCATAACCGAGCCGGCGTCACCAGGCGTGCCTGCCGACCCGGCGCGCGGCGTACTTACCATGTCAGAGCCTACCCTCGTGAACCTGTTGCAACACATCGCCCAATCCCGACACCTGCTGCGCAAGTCGGAGCTCAAGGTCGCCGACCACGTGTTGCTCGACCCCGCTGCGGTGATGCACAGCTCCATGGCCGACCTGGCCAGCAGCGTCGGCGTCAGCGAGCCGACCATCGTGCGCTTCTGTCGCGCCATCGGTTGCGGCGGCTTCCAGGACCTCAAGCTCAAGCTGGCCCAGAGCCTGGCCGCCGGCGCCAGCTTCGGCCAGTTCGCGATCCACGAGAACGACTCGGTCGCCGACTTCAGCCTGAAGATCTTCGACACCACCCTGCACACCCTGATGGAAGTGCGCGAGCGCCTCGACCCCCAGGCCCTGGAGCGGGCCATCGCCGCCATCGCCCATGCCCAGCGCATCGAGTTCTACGGCTTCGGCGCCTCCGGCGCGGTGGCCGCCGACGCCCAGCACAAGTTCTTTCGCCTGCTGCTCACCGCGGCGGCCTATTCGGACCCGCACATGCAAGCCATGTCGGCGGTGACCCTCAAGCCCACCGACGTGGCCATCTGCATCTCCCAGTCCGGGCGCTCCAAGGACCTGCTGATCACCGCCAACCTGGTGCGTGAAGCCGGCGCCACCCTGATCACCCTCTGCCCCAGCCAGACCCCCCTGGCCGACCTGGCCACCGTCAACCTCGCCATCGACGTACAGGAAGACACCGAAATCTACACCCCGCTGACCTCGCGCATCGCCCACCTGGTGGTCATCGACGTCCTCGCCATGGGCGTCGCCATGGCCCGCGGCCCCAGCCTGGTCAACCACCTCAAGAGCGTCAAACGCAGCTTGCGCAGCCTGCGGCTGTCGCCGAAGTCGGTGAAGCAAGTGGAGGAGTGAGGCTAGAAAGAGTTAAAATAGAAAGATACCTCGCGGCTAACTTCTTTGGAATTAAGGTTTAGGGATGAACAAGAAACATATATATCGCTATGCAATAGGTCTTTTTATTTTATATGTAAACATTGCGGTAGGTGCTCCATACAAATGGGGCTATTTTGGCTATCCGCAATTCGACTCTTATTCGCCCGCACGCGTATGTGAGAGCCTCAGAAGCGGTAACGACTCCCCTTGGGATCCCGCCATAATCATCAAGCAATATCCAGATGCTCAGGTGGAAAATTTTTATTGGTGCGTCACAGGATCTGCATTGAATCCTGTAGGAATATACTATCGCATTGTTAGAATGGGTGATAACTGCCCTGTGGGAATTTATAATAATAATACGGGTGAATGTGATTGCCCCGGGAATGAAGAAAAAAATACACTCGGTCAGTGCGGCGCTGGAGCAGACAGTGGACCCCCACCCCCCTATGGGTGTGTAGGCAATCCAGTCAATCTCACCAATGGCAATAAATATCAACTGGAAGTTGATTTAGAAGGGGTTCGGCCCGGCATGAAGTTTGGGCGTTATTATAATAGCGCGGATGGAAGATGGCGCCATACCTATTCCACACACCTAGATTCTACTGATCGAGAGGTTATTGTCGTAGAGGCGACCGGTCGTGAAGTTGTTTTTTCAAGTACGGAAGGGATTTTTTCCACCCCTGGTGTTGAGCTTCTGGAAAAGCTACCCAGCGGATGGCGCTATGTGAGTGCTGATCATAAAATGTATAAGTTCGACATACAGGGACGGCTCGTTGAACAAGGGTGGCCAGGCACACAGGCTTTACATTTTTCGCGCGAACATGAGGGGGTCGTTGTTAGTGATTCAGACGGCCGCTTGTTCGAATTCACCGAGGACGAGGCACATCAGCCAATTTCCCTGTTTACAAAAGATGTGCAGATAAATTACGAATACGACGCCCGTAAGCAGCTGATCACGGTCACTAGAAAGCATGAGGGGCAAACGTTTCAGCGATCGTATAGATATACAGATGGACGGGATGCGCGTTTGCTTACGGATATCATAGATGAGCGGGGAGTTACCTATGCTCATTGGAACTATGATGGTAATGGCCGGGCTGTCTCTAGTTCTCACGCTAATGGAGCGGAATTGACCAGGCTGGATTATGGTTTGGATAACACTACTGTCACCAATCCATTAGGTAAAAAAACGCGATATCGGTTCATTCCTATTAACGGGCATAAGCGTATCGTCGCTATCGAAGGCGAGCCTTCGGCGAATTGCCCGAACAGCAATTCCACTTTCACCTATGATGCGCGCGGCCTGCTCAAGACCCGGCGTGACAACAACGGCAACCTCACCACCTACGATTACGACGCGCGTGGGCTGGAGGTGTCGCGTACCGAGGCGGCGGGCACGCCGCAGGCGCGGACCATCACCACGCAGTGGCACCCCAGGCTGTACCTGCCGGTCCAGGTCGCCGAGCCCGGCCGTGTGACCCGTTATCAATACGACGAACAGGGCCGCCAGACCGGCTGGACCCTCACCGAACGCTGAACACAAGGAAGACCCGATGTACCCACGGATTCTCCGCGCCGGCCTCAGCGCCCTGGCACTGTCGTGCACCCTCGCCAGCGTCCAGGCGGCCGAGCATAGCTGGAGCTACACCTACACCGCCCAGGGCCAGGTCGAATCGGCGGACGGCCCGCGCACCGATGTCCAGGACATCACCCGCTACGCCTACGACGCCCACGGCAACCTCGTGCAGGTGACCGACGCCCTGGGGCACGTCACCACCCTGGGCGACTATGACGAGCGTGGCAAACCGGGCCGCATCACCGACGCCAACGGCACCGTCAGCATCCTGACCTATACGGGAATCGACGGCTGGCTGGCCTCGGTGACCACGGCCGGCAGCACCACCCGCTTCGACTACGACGCGGTGGGCCAGATTACCCGGCTCACCCGCGCCGACGGCAGTTGGTTGGCCTACACCTACGATGATGCCCGGCGGCTGGTGGCCATCGCCAACAACCTGGGCGAGCGGCTCGAATACGACGTGGATGCCATGGGCAACCGCACCGCGCAGCGCATCAAGGACGCCAGCGGCACCCTGGCCCTGCAACAGCGCTGGGTCTACGACGAGCTGGGTCGGCTGCTGCGCTCCGTGGGAGCGGGGGGCCAGACCCGCGACTACAGTTACGACCTCAACGGCAACCCGGTGGGCGAGAGCGACCCGAAGCGTGCCCAGCACGTCCAGGCGTTCGACCCGCTGGACCGCCTGGCCAGCCAGCGCGATCCCCTGGGCGGCACCACCGCCCTGGACTACGACGCCCAGGACAACCTGACCCAGGTACGCGACCCACGAGGCGTCACCACGCGCTACGAATACGACGGCCTGGGCAACCTCACCGCCCTGGTCAGTCCGGACAGCGGCACCACGCGCTACCTCCACGACGAAGCCGGTAACGTCCTGGAGAAGACCGATGCCCGCGGCCACCTCACCCAATACCGCTACGACGCTCTCAATCGCCTGGTGGAACAGCACCATCCGAGCAACCCGGCGCTGGACATCCACTACACCTACGACCTCACCGCCAACGGCAACAAGGGCATCGGCCATCTCACCGCGGTGGAGGACGGCAGCGGCAGCCTCGAGTACCGCTACGACGAACAGGGGCGGCTGGTGGAGCAGACCCGGCGACTCGGCGTCAGCGGGCAATTCCTGCAGGATCGCCTGGGCTATGCCTACGACGCCGCCGGGCAACTGGTGCGCATCGACTACCCGGATGGCTTGACGGTCGACTACCGGCGCAACGCCGCCGGCCAGGTGAGCGACGTGAGCCTGTCGGTGGACGGCGGCGCCCCCACGGTCATCGCCCACGACATCGCCTACCAGGCGTTCGGTCCGCTCAAGCGCCTGACCTGGGGCAACGGCATCGTCCTCGACCGCCAGTACGACCAGGACTACCAACTGGTCCGCCAACAGGTCGGTCCCTGGCAGGACGACTACCAGCACGACGCCAAGGGCAACATCGAACGGATCGCCAGCAGCCTGTGGGGCACCCTGGACTACCGCTACGACGCCCTCGACCGCCTCACCGAAGAGCGCGAAAGCCAGCGCCGGCGCAGCTATACCTACGACGCCGTGGGCAACCGGCTGGACAAGACCGAGACCGTCCTCGCCACCCAGGCCAAGACCCGCACCGACTACCAGTACGCCACCGACAGCAACCGCCTGACCGCCATCGGCAGCCAGGCGGTGACCAGCGACGAGAGCGGTAACCTCACCCAGGACCGTGCCAGCCGGCTACTGGGCTACGACGAGCAGGGCCGCCTGAAGCAAGTGAACCTGAACGGCCAATCGGTTGCCGAGTATCGCTACAACGCCCTGGGCCAGCGAGTGGCCAAGCTCACCGCGCAGGGGATATTGGTTTACCTCTACGGCCCCGACGGCCAAGTGCTGGGCGAAACCCGCTACGACGCCAGCGGCCGCAAACTACGCAGCCAGGCCTACCTGTGGCTGGACAGCTTCCCCCTGGCGACCCGTTGGGCCAGTTACACCAGCCAGGGCGTGGCCGTGAACCCGCGCCTGCTGTACCTGCACGGCGACCACCTCGACACCCCTCGCCTGGCCACCGATACCAGCGCGACGCCGCAGATCGTCTGGCAATGGCAATCCGACGCCTTCGGCAACGGCACCCCAACCAGCGCCGACGGTACCCAGATCAACCTGCGCTTCCCCGGCCAGTACCACGACGGCGAAAGCGGCCTGCGCTACAACTACTTCCGCGATTACGACCCGCAGACTGGGCGCTATGTGGAGAGTGATCCGATTGGGTTGCGCGGAGGATTAAATACGTTTGGATATGTAGGAGGCAATCCACTCAAAAATGTCGATCCGAAAGGTTTAGTGGCACCTGCTATTGCTGCCTGTGCAGTTAATCCGGGATGTGTCGCAATAGTATACGAGGGCTGCACGTGGGCACTTCTAGGAATAGCTGCAGGAATAAGTGGTACTTGGGCTTATGAGGTACTGGCTACAGGCGTAGATGAAGGTTGTGAAGGGCCTAATTGCCCAATAGATCTTCCTAGCAAAATCCCTGACTATAGTCATTCAGATCCTGGAAAAGCTCCTGTAGGCCCTGAGGGAGATGAATGGACTTGGAAAGGTAGACCTCCTCAGGGAGGAGACAAGGGGGGCTACAAAAACCCTAATGGGCCAGAAAGCATCCACCCTGATCTAAATCATGGCGGAGATATAGGCCCGCATTGGGATTTCAACGACAGAAAAGGTCCTGGTTATAGAATATTTCCTAACGGTGTTATATATCCAAAATGACAATTGAAAAAGCAGAGTTAGAAAAATATGTAGAGGAATCGCTACAAGCTGGCGGGGCGTTGAGCAAAGCTATTTTAAGGTATTTAACAGATCATTCCGGTAATTTTAAATTTGAATTACTAGATGAGCCGTACAATAACAGCCTTCGTGAATCATTAGGGAATTCTGTGAGTTATGAATATATATGTGATTACATTTTAGAGTGTTTAAAAAAAGGCTTTGTTGTAATTATAGATGACGTAATGGCTTCGGAGAGAGATGTTCCATTGGAGCTTAAGGAATATACAGTTTCATTTGGTGGGGAAATATATTATTTATTCGAAAAAATAACCGATAGATTTTTTTTGAAAAAAGCGTTAGAGGTCTCTGCAACTCCTTGGCATCAAGTTTGTGCGGTTTTTGAATACTCCAAAAAAAGTGATAATTACTTGGCGGATTTCCTAAAAAAGCTAAGTGGACTAGATTTAAGTTTTCAAAAAGCAGCACTTATAGCTTTTGATGGCGAAGGATACTGTTATATAAATAAATTGTGACGTCTGCAAGGGTTATAAATTCATCTAGTTCGGGAAGGTTCCTTGAATTTCTTGCGCTTGTCTAATTACTTTGGAAAATTTCTGTAGCCCAGTTATGAGAGCTGGAAGTATATTTGTAAGTTGGAGGTCTTTGGACAAGCTATTTATAGCTTGTCCAACATTCCCACGGTCGACAGCACCCTGGCCCCCGCTGAGGCAGCTTCAATGCCAAGGCATGACAGTCCGTCGCCTCCGGAAACGCCATCCCGGCGAGTACCACGACGGCGAAAGCGGCTTGCGCTACAACTACTTTCGGGAACCCGCAGACTGGGCTCTATGTGGAGTGCTCCATTGGATTGAGGTGGGTGTAGTTTGAGTTAAAGGAGATTCCTGTTAATTTCATTGTGCTCTTTGGCCTGAACTCAGTCGCAGATGCCAATCCGGCGAATGTTGTTGCCTGTGCAGAAACCTGGATAACGGTGTCGGGTTGAACTGCCGGCGCTGCCAATTTAGATTGATTGCCTCATGTAGAGCCGAAGAAAGCGAAGAGAAAAATTGCATGGTTAGCGAAGCTAAAACTGGTAGCCCTGTACATTGGCATTATAGTGTTCAGCACCAGAACCTTAATACTTGTCTGTGTTTTGAAGAAAAGCACGCTTTTGGCGGGTGTGGACCTGCCCCGCTATAGGTAGCCAAATGTTTAAAGATTTTGATGAGTATAATTGGCATGATAATAAGATTTGGGGGATAAATCTGGAACAAGATTTATTTGAAAGTAATTTAATAATTGATATAGATCACATAGTTGACTGGAGTGGGGCTTGCGAGGGCCACTTCTTAGTGGCGCCAGCTTATTTGGTGTTCTCCGATGTGACTGACTTAAGAGTGGTGATAGATTGGGGGAATAGCGGTTATATGAATGCTGTTATAAATACGAGTATAAACAAGATAAAGCGGGAGACTGTCAAATCACCAATAAAAGTCGAGCAATACTTTAAGTGGGAGATTTTGATGAATGATGGGGTATCCAGTCTAATTTTTGGTGCTTCTGGAGTAAGACAAATTTTTAGAAAGCCTCCTGTTTCTGTGGATAGACAATGGTTAAGTAAAGCTCAAAGAGGAAGGTGAGGAAGTTTGGCGTTTTCAGAACGTGCCCTTTGGCCGTCTGCTTATTTTATAGAGCATATAAAGCATTAAATCCAGATTTCATATGGAAGAACGTGTCGAAAGAAGTTACTGGAAGATCCAAGTGTAATGACGGAATATTAGTAGTTGTGGATTTATCTTAAGTGAAAAAGAAATAGTAATGAAAGATACGGAGGAAACTGTTTAGTTAAAAGCCAATGGGCTTGTTGGCGAGAGCTGCCAAAGTTGTTAGATTTTGTACGAAAAGTCGGTATGGGTAAACTTACCTCCATGATTGGCTGGAGGCCTCATGGCAAGGCGCTACGAACTCTGCGACGCATCGTGGGAATTGATCAAGATCTGGTTTCTCCAGAGCAGAAAAATGGGGCA
>NZ_JANZKU010000046.1 GCF_025642785.1 Pseudomonas sp. RIT-PI-AD | reverse complement strand
TTGCAAAAAACGCATAAATACTTCGGATAGCAGAACGGCCGGCTGCAGATGACTGCAGACCGGCCGTTCCCGACCCTCAGGATCGAGGGGTCAACGGGCTATCCACGCCTGCGTCCAGCTGGAACCCACACCGGGCTCGAATGCATTCGACGAAGCGGACCACTGCTTGCAGTACCCACTGTACGGGTAAGGCTTGCATTCGTAGACACGGCCGTCCTTCGGCTGGAGTACCCGGGTACCTGCCTTATAGAGGGAGATATTCGCCGGGAAGCGATACTGGTAGGTGGCATCGCCCTTGAGCTGGAACGACTCGGTGCGCTGCACGCTTTCCCCTGCCTTGTTGACGCCCTGCAGGACCAAGGTATAGCTGCCCGAGGCGGCATTCGGGATATCCAGGGCGAAGGTGTAGCTGCTGGTGACATCCGCGCTGGCATAGGCCACCGAACGGTTATCCGCATCGAACACCTTGGCGGACACCGTCAGCAAAGCCTCGGTCATCACGCTGAAGCGCAGGCTCGCCTTGCCATTGACGATCGGGTACTCCGTCGCCAGGTCATGGACATGCAGCACCGGCTCGACGGGCGGCGTGGCCTGCTGGTAGTCCAGTTCCACCCGGGTGATGTCGTTCTTGACCTTCGAATAGACGGTGTTCAAGCCGTAGGCCGGCACCACGTTGCCATCGGCATCCACCTGGCCAGCGATCAGGCGCGGTTGAGTTTCGTTGATCTTCTGCGCCAACAGATAGGACCACTTGCTCGGCGCCCCGTCCTCGTCGCGGGCGATGGACAGCTGGGTCTGCAAGGCGCTGTTCTCGCCGGACTTGTCGAATACCCGGGTCTTGACCAGATCGCCCTTCTTGAGCACGACGCTAGAGTTGATGGTTCCGACCTGGGTGAGCGCCTGGCCGGGCGGCGGAGTCAAGCCGTTCTCGATCAGCACGTCGTTGACCTGGTAGAAGCTGTTCACCGTATCGGCGATTTCCCAGACTCCGAGGATCACGTGGTAACCGGTGCGGCCGGCCGGTACCGTGCATTGGTGGGTGACGGTCGCCGGCGGTTGCTGGTTACGCCCGTCGACGGTGCAGAACGGCGTGGGCTCGAAGGCACTGCGGGTCAGCACATGGTTCTGGTCCCAGCCCTGGCGGGTGATGTAGTACTCCCACTTGCTGGTCTTGTGGTTGGCGGTGAATTTCCAGGCGAAGTTGTTCAACCCGGTCTTGATGCTGGTCTTGTTCCACAGATCGCTGGTCTGCCGGTCGAGCGGGCTGAAATCCGGGCGGACGCCGCCACTGGCGATCTTGCCGTCTTCGGGACCCGCCGCCGGGAAGCCTTTCGGCGCTTCGACGCTTTGCGGCTCGTAGCGGATGCTTCCGCAATCGCCATTGAGTCCCTGCGAGCATTTGAAAGCACGCGAGGCGGGACCGGTCATATAACCGTGGGCCTGAACTTCGGCGGCGCCTGCGAAAGTCAGAGCGGTAACGAAGAAGAATGCTCCGAGCTGAACATTCCTATTTTGCGCTTGCATACAGTTTCTCCCTGAGGTTTGCCACGTCGTTGCGTGTGCGTCGATATACGGAAACGGCGGCGTGGCGGTGAGCGTGCATGTCCTACACGCGCCAATAAGATAGCAAGTAACGCGGGCGTAATAGGATGAAATTGCTCACACCCCGGAAGTTGTAAGCATAGGTTTCCGAGTGACAGCAGTATGCCAGCAAGCATATATATCTTTTCGTTCGTCTGGTTTTTTGAACTATTGCGGTTAATATGCCGGCCGCTCATCAACCACGATCTTGAAGGAACAGCAGTGATCGACCTGACAACATGGAACCTGACAGTTCCCACCCATGAATCCGCCACCCTGATCGATACCCGGCGCCTGAATAACGGATATGACAGCCAGTACTTCCGCCGCCATGGCGACGGCAGCGTGACTTTCTGGGTCCCGGTGAGCGGGTCCCATACCCAGGACGCACGGTACCCCCGCTCGGAGCTCCGCGAGACCCAGAGCGACGGCAAGCTGAGCTACTGGTACCACCACAACTCGGACAGCTACCTCAGCGCGATCCTGGCGGTGCAGCAGGTGCCCAGCCGGAACAAGGTCGTGATCGGCCAGATCCACAGCAAGGACGAAGCCGGCAGCGACAACGACCCCCTGCTCAAATTGCAGTACCACTACCGCAAGGGAACGGGCCGCATCGAAGCCCTGCTGCGCAAGCGCCCGGGCGACAAGGAAAACCAGAACATCGTGCTGGTCGACAACATCCGGCTGAACGAACGCTTCGGCTACGACTTCCACCTGACCCCGGGCGGTCGCCTGAGCATCGTGGTGAGCAGCGTCGACAAGGACGAAGGCCGTTATACCCGGCAACTGAGCGGTTACTGGGGCAAACAGCAGTTGTACTTCAAGGCCGGCGCTTATATACAAGACAACTATGGCGAAACGAACGAAGGCGGCCGGGTAACCTTTTACTGGCTCAACAGCCTGCATCGCTGAATCGGTAATCCCTACTGTTTTAGTCAGAAGCCATTCGCCATCGATAGCGAAGTGCCTCGGCACTGCCAATAGAACTTCCGCTTAATGTCCGATAATCCGCAACTCGAATCATGGGATTCTTCATTTCAATTACACACGCCGGGCGAACAGATATATCGCCGTGCCGATTCCGTATGGCATTACCGCGCCCGGCGATGTTCGTTCGAAGAACGCTCCACTCATATACAGCCTTTGAACCGCGCCAGTTCTCCGATCTGCCTCGCCTGACTTGGCGAGGGTGAATCCGCTCGCCCACTCGGCAGATACGCTCCAGCAGACCCACCGCGACCGCGAAGGGCGCGGCGGCTCAACCGAGGCGTCAGGCGCCTCGGCACCGGGGATCACAGTTCGATCAGTAATCGGTGATCACCGCCATCCAACGGCGCCCGTACCCCCTGGGGACCGAACTCGAACGGACGTCCGTCGAGTTGCGCGTCGGTCACGCCCCGACAGCGCGCCGCCGGCGAATCGACCCGAACCGCGTAGCGAGTCGATTGCAACTCGATCTGGGCATCGAAACCCGGCCAGCCGGACGGAATGCAGGGGTCGATCACCAGGAAACCGCCCTCGCGACGGATGCCCAGCAGGCCCTCCATGCCAGCGCGGTACATCCACCCCGCCGACCCGGTGTACCAGGTCCAGCCGCCACGGCCCGCATGGGGCGCGACGGAATAGACATCGGCCGCGACGACGTAGGGTTCCACCTTGTAGCGCGAGGCCTGCGCCGGCGTCCGGGCATGATTGATCGGGTTGAGCAAGGCGAACAATTCGCCGGCCTTGTCGCCGTTGCCCAGGCGGGTGAACGCGAGGATCGACCACATGGCCGCATGACTGTACTGACCGCCGTTCTCGCGCAGGCCGGGGGGATAGCCCTTGATATAGCCGGGATCATGGGGTGTCTGATCGAAGGGCGGCGTGAACAGCAACGCCAGCCCTTCCACGGGCCGCACCAATTGCTCCTCGAGGGACGCCATCGCCTGGGCCGCGCGCGACGGCTCGGCCGCCCCCGAGAGCACCGCCCAGGATTGGGCGATGGAGTCGATCCGGCATTCCTCGCTGGCCCGGGAGCCGAGCCAGGTGCCGTCGTCGAAGGTCGCCCGCCGGTACCAGGCGCCATCCCAGGCGTCCCGTTCCAGGGCCACCCGTACCGACTCGGCGTGCAGCCGCCAGGCTTGCGCACGTTCGGGTTCGCGCCGCTCGGCCAGGGGGGCGAACAGCGCGACCGTGCGCACCAGCAGCCAACCGAGCCAGACACTCTCGCCCTGACCGCCCTCGCCCACCCGGTTCATCCCGTCGTTCCAGTCGCCGCCACCGATGAGCGGAAGCCCTCGCGGGCTGGTGAGCTGCATGGCCTGGTCGAGGGCCCGCGCGCAGTGTTCGAACAGCGACGCGTCCTGATCCGCGATCATCGGCTGGAAGAAGGCATCGTGCTCGCCGGCGCGCAGCACGGGACCTTCGAGGAAGGCGACGCGCTCCTCGAGGACAGCGAGGTCGTCCGCCGCGGCGATATAGGTCGCCGTGGCATAGGCCAGCCACAGACGGTCGTCGGAAATCCGCGTGCGCACGCCCTGCCCGGAGTGCGGCAGCCACCAGTGCTGCACGTCGCCCTCGACGAACTGCCGGGCCGCGGCCGCGAGCAGGTGTCGACGGGTTTCCTCGGGACGGACGAAGGTCAGCGCCATGCCGTCCTGCAATTGGTCGCGGAAACCGTAGGCACCGCTGGCCTGGTAGAAGGCCGAACGCGCCCAAATCCGACAGGCCAGGGTCTGATACAGCAGCCAGCCGTTGAGCATGATGTCCATGGCGCGGTCGGGCGTGCGTACCTGCACCGCGCCGAGCAGCTCGCGCCAATGGCTCTTCACTTCCTGCAACACGGCGTCGAGGTCGGCGCCGCGGTAACGCTCGATCAGGCTACGCGCGGCCTCCGCACTCTGGCACTGGCCGACGAACCACACCACCTCGCGGGTCTCGCCCGGTTCCAGCTCGACGATCCGTTGCAGCGCCGCGCAGGGGTCCAGCCCGGCGCCGGTGCGCCCGGACAGGTCCGCCCGGCGCAGGAGCGCCTGGGGCGCCGCGAGGCTGCCGTTGCGCCCGAGGAACTCGCCACGGTCGGCGCTCCAGGCCGTCTGGCGCCCAGCCAGGTCGGCGAAGGCGACCCGACCGGGAAACGCGGTGCTCCAGGGGTTACGGGCGAACAGCGCGCCGGTCGGGCCGTCCACTTCGGTGACGATGAAGGGCGCCGAAGCGGCACGGGAGGTGCCGAGCACCCACTCCGAATAGGCGGTGACCGACAACCGGCGCGGCAACGAGGACGGGTTGCGCAGGGTCAGCCGGGAGATCCTGATCGGATCCTCCAACGCCACGTAATGCAGCAACTCCAGGACGATGCCCTTGGCCTGGTGTTCGAAGCGGCTGTAGCCGTGCCCGTGTCGGGCCAGGTAGCGGCCGCCGTCGCGCAGCGGCTGCACGGTGGGGCACCAGAGGTCGAGGTTTTCCTCGTCCCTGACGTAGAGCGCTTCTCCACTGGGGTCCATCACCGGGTCGTTGGACCAGGGGGTGAGCTGGTTTTCCCGGCTGTTCCCGGCCCAGGTGTAGCCGCTGCCTTCGGCGGAGACCTGGAAGCCGAACGCGGGATTGGCGATCACGTTGATCCAGGGCGCAGGCGTGGTGACGCCTTCGTCCAGATGGATCACGTACTCGCGCCCGTTCTCGGCGAAGCCGCCCAGGCCGTTGAAGAACTCCAGGTCGACCGGTGGCTTGGGTTTGCGCGCAGGAGCCGGGCTTCGCTGCGCCGGCAGGGGCTCGATCCGCGCCGGCGGGGTCTGCTGGGGCATGCGCGCGAGCTGGTCGGCCAGCGGGCCGCGATGCGCCACCAGCGCCACGCGAGCCACCGAGAGCAGCAGCGCGCGAGTGCCCATGTCCATCAGGTCGGCGCGTAACGCGTAGACCGAGCCCTGGGCCAGTTCCTGACCGAAGCGCGGCCGCGACTGGCTGCTGCGCACCGCGGTCTCGATGGCGATCTGCAGGTCCTGCATATAAGAAGAGGCGTGCTCGTTGACGATCACCAGGTCGACCCCGAGGCGCTTCATCCGCCAGTACTCGTGAGCCCGTAGCAGTTGACGCACCTGGGCGATGTCCTCCAGGTCATCGATGCGCAACAGCACGATCGGCAAGTCGCCGGAAATGGACTGCGCCCAGAGGCCGGATTGCGCACCGGCGCCGCGCAGAATCGCATCCGCCGGCGCGCGGAACGCCGCGTCGGCATAGAGGATCGGTGCCGCCAGGCGCTGGAAGTCGGCGGCCTCCTCGACGCTCACGTCGAGGTGGCGCAATTGCACTTGGGCCTGGGTCCAGGCCAGGGTCTTGGCCCGGTCGTAGGCGCTGCGGTCGTGGTGCTGGTCGATCAGGTCGAGCAGCTCGGTCCGCGACGCCGCCACCAGGGTCCAGAAGGCGACGCGCACGGTCTTGCCGGAAGGAATGGCGACCCGCTGGCGCAGGGAGAACACCGGATCGAGCACGGTACCCACGCTGTTCGACAGCGGGCCGTCCTCGGTCACGGCCAGCGCCGACGCCAGGGTGCGCCCGCGGCCGATGAAGCGCGCGCGGTCCGACTCGTATTGCGGATCGGCCGCCAGGTCGCCCTCCACCACCGCGAAATGCGCGGCCCAGACCCGCGCCTCGCCCTGGGAGCGCGGCCGCCGGGTGGCGATCAGCGCGCCGAACTCGGCGAGGTACTCGGTCTGCACGAACAGCTTGGCGAACGCCGGGTGGGCGTTGTCGGTGGCCGGGGTGGCGAGCACCACCTCGGCGTAGGAGGTCAGCTCCACGTCCCGCGCGCGACGGCCGGCATTGGTCAGGGAGACGCGGCGCACCTCGCCGTCGGCCTCGGTAGACACCAGGACGTCGAGCAGGGTGGTCAGGTCCCCATCGCGGCGGCTGTACTCGGCGTGGTCCTCGGCGAACACCACTTCCTCGAACTCGGCCAGCCCGCCCAGGGGTTGCGCCCCCACCGACCAGCGGATACCGCTGTGCATGTCGTGGAGGAAGATGAAGGAACCCCGGTCGTCGCGGGTCGCGTCCTCCTGCCAGCGGGTCACGGCGATATCGCGCCAGCGGCTGTAGCCGGAGCCTGCCGCGGTGAGCATCACCGCATAGCGGCCGTTGGAGAGCAGGTGGGTGACCGGCGCCCCGCCCGACGCCGCCGGAATGCGCCGGCCCCCGGACGCATCGCTGAGACTCTCGCGGGCGGACGCGCGCAATTCCTCGGCCTGCGGCCGGGCGATCATCACGTCCCGCGGCATGCGCTCCTGCAGCAGCAGCTCGCTGGCCTGGATCATGGGTTCGCGGTGGAAGCGCTCGCGCATGCGCCCGTCTTGCAGCGCATTGGCGATGGCCACCAGGGTCATGCCCTGGTGGTGGGCCATGAAGGTGCGCACGATGGCCAGGCCCTCGCCGTCCGGCAGCCGCGAGCGGGTGTAGTCGATGGCTTCGTAATAGCCATGGCGCCCACGGGCGCCGACGGCGGCCAGCGCCCGGTAGTTACGCAGCGCGCCACGCGGGTCGACCATGGTCGAGAGGCCGGTGGCATAGGGCGCGATCACCCGGTTTTCCGCGAGGCCACGCTTGAGCCCCAACCCCGGCACCCCGAAGTTGGAATACTGGTAGGTGAATTCCATGTCGCGGGCGTTATAGGCCGATTCGGAGATGCCCCAGGGGATTCCCAGGGAGCGCCCGTAGGCTTGCTGGCGCTCCACCACCAGGCGATTGGTCTGCTCCAGCAGGCTGCCCAGGGGCGCGCGCATCACCAGCGAAGGCATCAGGTACTCGAACATCGAGCCCGACCAGGAAATCAGCGCCGAGCCATTGCCGATCGGCGTGGCCGTGCGCCCCAGGCGAAACCAGTGACGGGTCGGCAGATCGCCCTTGGCGATGGCGAACAGGCTGGCCAGGCGCGCCTCGGAGGCGAGCAGGTCGTAGCAGCTGGGGTCGAGGCGATTGTCGTTCGCGGCGTAGCCGATCGACAGCAGCTTGCGCTCGGGGTCGAGCAGGAAGGCGAAGTCCATCGCCAAGGCGATCTGCCGGGCGCCGTCGGCGATCGTCTGCAAACGCTTCGACAGCCGCTCCGGGCCATCCTGTCGCACCTGCCGATGATCGTGGGCATGGGCCTCGCAGGTGCGCGCGATGGCGTCGATCCAGAACAGCAGATCGGCGCCGTCGGTTTCGGCGGAAAACTGCGCGCGCGCCGCGCGGGCGGCTTTCTCGGCCAGCCGCGGCAGGATCGAGGTCAGGCTGTCGGTGGCCTGGGCGCCCTGCAGCTGGGCGTCGATCTCATCGAGCAGCGCGGCGACCTTGCCGCCGCGATCGCCGCTCGCGGCGCCCAACTCGTCGAGGGCTTCGCGGGCCAGTTGGCAGGCGTCGGCGATGCCGGGGCGCACCTGCCCCGAGGGTGCGCCGTCGCGCCATTCCTCGCAGGCGTTGGCCAGCGCGATCAGGTGGCCGGCGAGATTGCCGCTGTCCACCGAGGACACGTAGGGCGGGTCGAGGACCCGCATGTCCTCGGTGGCGTACCAGTTGAAGAAGTGGCCACGGAAGCGCGGCAACCGCTGCAGGGTATCCAGGGTCGCCTCCAGTCGCTCGAGGGTCTGCAGAGTACCGCTCCAGCCGAAGTCGCGGGCGGTCACGGCGGATAGCAGGTACAGGCCGATGTTGGTCGGCGAGGTACGCCGGGCCACCACCGGCTTCGGCTCTTCCTGGAAGTTGTCGGGTGGCAGGCCGTTTCCCGGGACATCGACGAAGGTCTCGAAGAAGCGCCAGGTGCGCCGGGCGATGAGCCGCAGTTCCCGGGCCTCCTCCAGGTCCAGGGCGAATACCGGATCGTCGGGCGGCGCGCGGCTGACCCGGAAGGCGATCCAGGGCGCCACCAACCACAGCGCCGCGAAAGGCAGCGCCCAGGGCCAGGCACCGGGCGACCAGACGCTGGCGAGGATCGCCAGGCCGACCCCCAGGGCGGTCCCGACGGCCATCTGCCGGTAAAAGCCCGCCGCCCCCGGCCGCGGCGTGCCGGCGGTCTGCGCGGCGGTGGTCCATTCCAGCAGATGGCGGCGGGTCGCCAGCAAACGGGTCAGGGTGCGCCCGATGGCGTCGCCCATGCGCCAGGCCTGGTCGGCCAGGAAGGTCAGGTTGAGGACCATCTGCCAAGCCGCGAGGCGCAGGCTCGCGCCGAGCGCGCCCAGGTGGCTGCGCAGGCGCACCTCGCGGCGCGGCGGCATGGCGGCGGAAAGGCATGGCAGTGCGACCGGCACGAGCAGGGCCACGAGTACCAGCCCGAGCGCGATCGGCCGCGCCGCCGCGGGGAGCAGCCAGCACAGCCCGAGGGTCAGCGCGGTGAACGGCGCCAGCAGGGAGCGACGCAGGTTGTCCAGCATCTTCCAGCGGCCGAGCGCGGAAAGCCGCTGGCGGGCGCCCTCGCCGCCGAAGATCCATGGCAGCAACTGCCAGTCGCCACGGGTCCAGCGATGCTGGCGCTTGCTGGCGACGTCGTAGCGGGAGGGGAAGTCCTCCACCAGTTCGACATCCGACGCCAGCCCGGCCCGGGCGAATACGCCCTCGAACAGGTCATGGCTGAGCAGTGTGTTTTCCGGTACGCGGCCGGCCAGGGCCGCCTCGAAGGCGTCGACATCGTAGATGCCCTTGCCGGTGAAGGAGCCCTCGCCGAACAGGTCCTGGTAAACGTCGGAAATCGCCGCCGCGTAGGGGTCCAGCCCGCCCGGGCTGGAAAACACCCGCTGGAACAACGAGCCTTCGCGGCCCAGGGGCAATGCCGGTGTCACCCGCGGCTGGAGGATCGCGTAGCCGCCGACGATCCGCTGCAACGCCTGGCTGAAACGGGGATGGTTCAGCGGGTGCGCCATCTTGCCGATCAGGCGCGACGCCGCGTCCCGCGGCAGGCGCGTGTCGGCGTCCAGGGTGATGACATAGCGCACCTCGTCGGGCACCCAGGGCGCGCGGCCCTCGATGGCGATGAAGGTGGTGTCGCGGGCGCCGCGCAGCAGCCGGTTGAGCTCGTGCAGCTTGCCGCGTTTGCGTTCCCAGCCCATCCACTTGCCTTCGCTGGGGTTGAACACCCGGCGCCGGTGCAGCAGGAGGAATCGCTCGCCGGAGGGCGCCGGCCCATGTGCCCGGTTCAGCGCATCGACCGCGCGGCAGGCCACGGCCAGGAGATGGGCGTCGCCTTCGAGGGTTTCCCGGTCCGCATCGACGCCATCCAGCAGCAGGGCGAAACTCAGCTCGCCGCCGACACCGGCCAGGTGGTGGATTTCCAGCCGCTCGATCTGTTCCAGCAGGTCGGCTTCGCCAGTCAACAGGGTCGGTACCGCCACCAGGGTGCGCAGGGTCGGCGGGACGCCGTCCTCGAGACCCAGGCCCGGCAGGGCGACGGCCCCGACGCTCCAGGCCACCGCGCGGTTGACCAGCGCGGTGGCCAGTTCGGTGGCCGGGAGGAACGCGAGCAGCGCGAAGGCCACCAGCCAGCCCGGCGCCACCCCGGCCGAAGCCAATGCCAGCAGCGTCGCGCCCAGCAACAGCGCGCCGGCCAGCAGATTGCTGGCGACGTAGCCACCGATGCCCATGCGCATGCCGAAGCGACCGAGGCGCAGGCGCAGGGGCGCGCGGAAGCCGAGGTCGCGCTCCAGCGCTCGGCGCCCTTCGGCGATCAGGTGATAGCCGGGGTCGCGGGCGCGCTCCAGGTCCTCGCCCTCGGCGGCCGCGGCGGCCCGCAGCACGCGCTCGGCGATGTCCAGTTCGCTGACCGACGAACCGCGGCCAAGCTGCTCGATGGCGCTGCGATAGAGGTTGCGGGTCGGGAAATCCATGGCGGCAAAGGCGCTGGCCTCCCGCAGGCGGGCATCCACCAGGCTGACGCTTTCGAACCACTCCGCCCAGTCCAGCTCGGAAATCGACCGCATGCTGGTGATGATGTTGCGCACACTGACGTTGGAGGCGCCCTGCCGCTGCTGGGCGTGGAGCACCGCTTCGTCGGTGGACAAGCCTTGCTGGCCGAGGCGTTCCTCCAGCCATTCGAGGGCAGGCATGGTGCGCGGGTCCTGGTCGCGCAGGCGCTTCGCCAACTGCGCGGCGAAGAGCTCGGAGAGCGCGCCCGGGGAGCGCGAGGCGATGTCGGTTTCCAGCGCCGAGCGGGCGCTGCCCGACACCAGCAGGTGATCGGCGAGTGCATCGGCGTCGGCGCGGGCATCGCGGCCGGCGGCGATCTGGCCGGCCAGGCGGCGCAGGTTCTCGATGAGGACGATGCGCAGGGTGATCGCCACCGCCCAGAGCTCGCCGATGGTCAGCGGCTGGACCCGTTGGTAGGCGGCGATGAAGCGCGCCAGGATCGCCGGGTCGAAATGGCTGTCGGTGTGGGCGACGAACGCCCAGGCCAGCCCGAACACCCGTGGGTAGCCGGCGAAAGGCCCGCCGGCGAGCTTCGGCAATTGGCGGTAGTAGCCGGGCGGCAGGTCGTCGCGGATCTCGCGGATCTGTTCCTCCACCAGGTGATAGTTGTCCAGCAGCCATTCGGCGGCGTGCACCACGCCGTTCCCGCTGGCCAACTCCGCGGCGCTCGCCTTGTAGGCCGAAAGCAGCGCCGCGGCGTTGTCGGCCAGGCGACTGTGCAGCGACATCACCCGTGGCGGCTCGAGGGTCACCGCCTGGGCGGCGGCCAGGCTTTCCGCGTGTTGCTCCAGGCGCTCCATGCCGAACAGTTCTTCGCGTACCGGAGCCGAGTCGCTCCAGGGTGGCAAGGGCGAACGGTATCCGAGAACCTGACGAAAAATCGATTTCATAAGCGCCTTGCTGCCAGCGTGGGCGTGCGCGATGGGCGCCGTGGCGAGCCGACCATCGAGGTCCGCAAGGGGCCACCGGGGAAACGCCCCGCCATGGCGGGGTCCTACCGGTCGACGGGCATGCGCCCATCGCTCCACTGCGGCATTCGGGAAAAGGGCGAGGAAAATCGGAGGGGAGGGACGGCGCGGGGCGCTCGTCGGGCGCCTGCCAGCGTCGCGTCGACCCAACATACAGCAACGGCGGTATTTTTGTCGGAGTGGCGCCCCGGCCGACGCGGATCGCGCCCCTCCGGGCCGTTCGTGGCCGGCCGCGAAACCCTGCGGGCGACCAAGGCGGGCGCCGCTGCCGTCGTGGCGCGCTTGACTCGCCGCCCGGCTTTCCTTAGGTTGGCCGACATGACCTACGTCGCCCCTTTCCTCAGCCGAAACATTATTACCGCCATTCCATTGATGGCGGGTTAGCCGACGACTTCCCAACCCGCCCTCGAGGCGGGTTTCTCTTTCTGTCTCCTGGGCCCACTTTTCGAAACCAGGAGCGCGCCATGACCCCTTCTCCCCTCCACGCCCTCATCGAACGGGCGGATCGCCTGATCAACGCCGAGCGCTTCGACGCGCTGATGGATTTCTACACCGAGGACGCCCTGCTGGTGGTGAAGCCCGGCCTGACGGCGTCCGGCAAGGCCGAGATCAAACGGGCCTTCGTCGCCATTGCCGAGCATTTCAAGCACAGCCTCGTGGTACGCCAGCATGCCCTGCGCGAACTGGTGGCCGGGGATACCGCGCTGGTGCTGGCCCAGGCACGGCTGGAAGCGCTGGACGATTCGCAGCCGACCCTCATCGAGCGCCAGGCGACCTACGTGTTTCGCCGGGAAGCGGACGGCCGCTGGCGGTGCGCCGTGGACAATTCCTACGGGACCGCGTTGCTGGAGACGCCCCCGCCAGGCATCGCCGACCTCGCCGGAGGCTCGGGCCGATGAACCCGCGCACCCGAACCGGCGACGACAGCCTGCTCAAGCACTATGTACGGAAGATTCTCTCCGCGCCGGTCTACGACGTGGCCATCGAAACCCCGCTGCAACCCGCGCCGGCGCTATCCGAGCGGCTGGGCAACCAGATTCTGCTCAAGCGTGAGGACCTGCAGCCGGTGTTCTCCTTCAAGGTCCGCGGCGCCTACAACAAGCTGGCGCAGTTGACCGCCGAGGAACGCGCGCGCGGCGTGATCG